>CALRRO020000005.1:0-355039 GCA_943370595.1 Chitinophaga pinensis | reverse complement strand
AGCGTGTCGACCGCCGAGCGCGCAGGCAAGCTGCTCGACGAGATCGTGCCGTCGATCCAGAAGACCAGCGAGCTGGTTCAGGAGATCGCCGCGGCCTCCAGCGAGCAGAGCCAGTCGGTCACGCAGATCGGCGGGGCGATGGGCCAGCTGTCCAAGGCCACGCAGCAGAACGCCTCGGCCTCCGAGGAACTGGCCGCCACGTCGGAGGAACTGAACAGCCAGGCCGAACAGCTGCAGCAGTCGGTGAGCTTCTTCGCCGCCGGCCAGGGCCGCAGCGACAGCTTCCAGGAGCGGCGCGCCTCGAACTCGCCGATGCGTGCTGGCGCGCCCCGCCCGGCGGCCGCGGTGCCGGGCCGGCTTGCCGCCACCGGCACGTCCAACTTCCGCCCGTACTGAGGAGCGCCGCCATGCAAGCCCTCCTGGAGGCGCGGGGCGCCACCGTGGCCGCGCAGTACCTCACCTTTTCGCTCGGCGAGGAAGCGTTCGCGCTGGACATCCGCAGCGTGCGAGAGATCATCCAGCACGGCCCGATGACCAGCGTGCCGCTGATGCCGGCGTTCGTGCGCGGCGTCATCAACCTGCGCGGTGCCGTCGTGCCGGTCATCGACCTGCAGGCGCGCTTCGGCCGCCCGGCCTCGACCGTCGGCCGCAAGACCTGCGTGGTGATCTTCGACGCGATCCGCGACGGCGAGCGCATCGAGCTCGGCCTGATGGTGGACGCCGTCAGCGAGGTGGTGGAGATCGCCGCCGACGCGATCGAGCCGCCGCCGCAGTTCGGCGGCACCGTGCGGCGCGACTTCATCCAGGGCATCGGCCGGCTGGCCGGCCGCTTCGTCGTGATCCTCGAGCCCGGCAAGGCCTTCGACGTCGACGAAATGGCGCAGCTGTGTGAAGCGACACAGGCCGCCGGCGGCTGAAGCCGCCGTGCATCCGACAATGCGGCGGTTTCGTACACCGCCCGCATGACGCCTTCGATCCGAACCCTGGGCCTCGTCGTCCTGGCCGCTGCCCTGCTCTACCTTGCGCTGCTGGCGCTGATCTGGTTCGCCCAGGAGCGGCTGATCTTCCAGCCGACGGCGCTGCCGGCCTCGCAGGCCCTGAGCACGGCGCCCGACGTTCACGAGCGCTTCGTCACCGTCGACGGTGCGCGGCTGTCGCTGCTCGAGCTGCGCCTGCCCGACCCGAAGGGCGTGGTGTTCTTCCTGCACGGCAACGCCGGCAACTTGCAGAGCTGGTTCGTCAACGTCGACTTCTACCGGCAGGCGAACCTCGACCTGGTGATGCTCGACTACCGCGGCTACGGCAAGAGCAGCGGCCGCATCGAGAGCGAGGCCCAGCTGCATGCCGATGTCAAGGTGGTGTGGCACGACGTGGCGCCGCGCTACGCAGGCAAGCGGGTGGTGATGCTCGGCCGCTCGCTGGGCACGGCGCTCGCCGCGACACTGGCCGCGCAGGTGCAGCCCGACCTCACCCTGCTCGTCTCGCCCTACCAGAGCATGGCCGCACTGGCCGCGCAGCACTACCCCTGGGTACCCGCCGCACTGCTGCGCTACCCGCTGCGCACCGACGAGCAGCTGCCGCGCGTCCGCACCCCGGTGATGCTGCTGCACGGCGAGCGCGACACGCTGATCCCGCCGTCGCACAGCGAGGCGCTGAAGTCGCGCGCGCCGCAGGCGCGGCTGGTGCTGGTTCCCGGCGCCGGCCACAACGACCTGCAGGCGTTCGACAGCTACCTCGACGCGGTGCAGGCGGCGCTGCGTGCGCTCTAGGGCGTGGACGGGCCCTGGCCCTCGGCGACCAGCCGTGGCAGCAGCTGGCTGCGACCGGCGGGCGTGAGCGCAACCGCGCGGCCCTCGCCCCGCCGCAACCAGCCCTGCGCGACACAGTGCGCGAACAGCGCGTCGGCCAGCGCCCCGGCGAGGTGGTCGCGCCGCTCCGACCAGTCCATGCAGGCGTAGGCATAGCGGCGTTGCGCCGCGGGCGGCGCCGTCATGCCGAGGCCGGCGAGCCAGGCCTGGCCCTGCTCGGTGAGCCGGAAGCCAGTCGCCTCGGCGCGCAGGCCCTGCTGCGCGAGCAGCGTCTCGAACAGGCGCACGCCCAGCCGCCCGGCGAGGTGGCCATAGCAGCAACGCGCCTCGCGCAGCCGTGCGCGCCCGGGCCGCGCCCAGGCAGATTCGCGCGCGCCGGCCTCGGCCACCAGTGCCAGTGCCTCCAGCGCATGGGCGACGTCAGCGCCGGCCAGCCGGTAGTAGCGGTGCCGGCCGCGCGGCTCGCAGACCACGAAACCGGCCTCGAGCAACTGGGCGAGGTGGCCGCTGGCAGTGGCCGGCGTCACCGACGCGGCCGCGGCCAGTTCGCCGGCGGTGGCGAAGTCGCCGGACAGCAGGTGGCTGAGCATGCGCGAGCGCGCCGTGTCGGCCACCATCGCGGCGGCACGGGCCAGGCGGGGTTCGTGCTCGCTGGCCATCGGGTTCAGGGCTGCACGAGCGCGGGCCGCTCGCGGGTGGCGGCCACGTCTTCCAGCCAGCTGCGCTCCTCGCGCAGGATGAAGCGCTGGCGCTGCGCGAAGGCGAAGTTCTCGCGGCCCTCGGCATCGGTCTTCAGCGTCGTGCGGTAGCGCTCGTAGGCGGCCAGGCTGTCGAAGCCGATCAGGCCCCAGGCGACGTCGTTGCTGCCTTCGTGCGGCAGGAAGTAGCCGATCAGGTGGCCGCCGCAGCGCGGGATGATGCGGCCCCAGGCCTCGGCGTAGGCACGGAAGGCATCGCGCTGGAACGGATCGATCTGGTAGCGGATGAAGCAGGTCAGGTTCATGGCTGCACTGTGCCGCGGGACGCCACGGTGAAGCTTCGGTGCCGGCCGAAGCGTACGCCATGCACCGCGGCCTCAACCTCGGCGTGCCGACTCGATGGTGGCGATGTCGATCTTCGACATGGTCATCATCGCCTCGAAGGCACGCCGGGCCGCCGCACGGTCGGGGTCGGCCAGCGCGGCGGTCAGTGCGCGCGGCGTGATCTGCCACGACAGGCCCCATCGGTCCTTGCACCAACCGCATTCGCTGGGCTGCCCACCACCGTCGATGATCGCGTTCCACAGCCGGTCGGTCTCGGCCTGGTCGTCGGTGGCGACCTGGAACGAGAAGGCCTCGCTGTGCTTGAACAGCGGACCGCCGTTCAGGCCCAGACAGGGAATGCCGATCACGGTGAACTCCACGGTCAGCACGTCGCCTGCCTTGCCCATCGGGTAGTCACTGGGCGCGCGAAACACCTCGCCCACGGCGCTGTCGGGGAAGGTGGCCGCGTAGAAGCGGGCGGCGTCCAGCGCCGTACCGTCGTACCACAGGCAGATCGAGTTTCGGTGTTGCATGGCGTTCTCCTGATGGCGTCGGTCCGCCCGGGCGGGTCCCGGGGCCGACGTGCTCTGACGACGAATGGTGCCCCGTGGAATCGACAGCGTCTGATCGAAGCACCCTCGCCTCAATGCGGGTCGTCCGAATGGATCTGCAACGCCTCGAGGCAGCGCAGCACCAAGTCGGCGACGGACGGGGCGCACGTGCCCAACCCAGGACGAGGCCGTGCCACGCTGCAAGGAGTCAATGCCGGTGAGCCAAGTCGTCTCGCTCGGATGGTCGAAGCACTGCGGACAAGGACTGCTTGCCGACAGCCCGGGCTGGCTGGTGGCGGGTCGCTATCGACCCTCAGCCGTCCTTCGAGCTCCCCGGAAGCTGCCGGACGTCCGGACCGACCACTTGCGGGCCGGGAGTCTGGGAAGCAGTCGTTCATGGCCACCAGGCCCCGGCCAATAGCTGCCGGTCGCAACAGGCAACTCTCGGCGCCGCAGCGTGAGGCAGCGGCCGTCGAGGCGCCCCGTCGCCAAGACGGCGAGTCGGGACGGCTGCGGCATTGCAGCGCCAAGGCTGACTCTCTTCTCATTCAGAGTCACATCGAATGTGTCTTGTGATTGTTTGGTCTGACCAAACGGTGCATGCCCGTCTTGCTCGTTTATCTGCGCGTGCCCGGTCCCTAGAGTTCGTTCCATCGCAACACGACACACAACAAGGTGACGCGCTGCGAAGGAAGGATTCCCCTTCCGGGCGCTGGTGATGCGCCGATCACGTCGCCGCGCGGTTCGGTCTCCCGAACCTTCCCCAAAGGACATCATCATGAAGACTTCTTCCAATCTGTTCGTCTCCACCCTCGTCGTGGCAATCGCCGGCTTCGCCTCGGCTGCCGCCTCCGCCCAGGAAGCGACCACCGCGCCGGAGTTCAGCAGCTTCGTCAGCCAGAAGACCCGCGCTGAAGTTCGCGCCGAACTCATGCAAGCCGTGGCCCACCATGGCATCGCACGCAACGATCTGCAGGAACAGCGTATGGAAGTCGCCGACTTCGTCTCGACGAAGTCGCGTGCCCAGGTCGTGGCCGAGACCCGCGAGGCCGCCCGCCTGGGTCTGATTCTGCGCAACGACATGGACTACCCGCACGCTGCGCCGACCGCCGAGCAGCAACGCCTGATCGAACAAGCCGGCGAACGCGCCCGCAGCGCTCAGGTCGCCAGCCGTTGAGCATTTGAAGTCCCTACAGTCAATCGAATCAAGCTCTGCTACTGCTCCGTTCACCCCTGACGTCGGCAACAACAAGGAAATGCAATGAAAGCCTTCATCGTGGACCGCTACGGCAAGCGGGAACAACCGCGGCTCGGCGATCTGCCTGACCCGGAGCTGCGTGCCGACGAGGTACTGATCCAAGTCCATGCGGCCGCCGTCAACCTCATCGACGCCAAGCTGCGAGACGGCGAGTTCAAGCTCATCCTGCCGTACCGCACGCCGTTCGCCCTGGGGCACGACGTGGCAGGCGTCGTGGTTCGCGTCGGACCCCGCGTGCGCCTGCTGAAAGCGGGCGACGAGGTCTATGCCAGGCCCGATGACCTGCGCATCGGGACGTTCGCCGAGTTCGTTGCCGTCAAGGAAGACGCAGTGGCGATCAAGCCCAGGAACCTCACGATGGAAGAGGCTGCATCCATCCCCCTGGTCGGTCTGACGGCATGGCAGGCCTTGGTCGAAAGGGGCAAGCTGCGGAAGGGCCAGAAGGTCTTCATCCAGGCGGGCTCGGGTGGCGTGGGCACGTTTGCGATCCAGTTGGCCAAGCACCTGGGTGCGACGGTGGCCACCACCACCAGCGTGGGGAACGCCGCGCTGGTGAGGAGCCTGGGCGCGGATGTCGTCATCGACTACAAGAAAGATGCCTTCGAAGAGCAGCTGCGCGGCTACGACGTGGTGCTGAACAGCCAGGACGGCGAGACCCTGAAGAAGTCACTGGGCGTGCTCAAGCCTGGTGGTCACCTCATTTCGATCTCCGGGCCACCCGACCCTGGGTTCGCCGAAGACATCAAGGCCCCATGGCTGGTGAAGCAGGTCATGCGAGCCCTGAGCTTTGGTGTTCGCAGGCAAGCCCAGCGCCTCAAGCTCAGCTACGCCTTCCTGTTCATGAAGGCCAGCGGAAGCCAGCTGAAGCAGATCGCTTCGTTGATCGAGTCGGGTGCGATCCGCCCAGTGGTCGACAAGGTCTTCCCCTTCGAAGCCACCAACGAAGCCCTGGCCTATGTGGAAAGCGGCCGAGCCAAGGGCAAGGTGGTCATCAAGGTCCGATGAAGCGTTCCATCGGAACGACATCCCATACCCCCGAAACTTACGATCGTCGTTTGAAACCCCAATCAGCCTCCCGGGGGCCTCCCATGAACATCGAAAACTCCGTCGTCCTCGTCAAAGGCGCCAACCGCGGCATCGCCCTCGCGTTTGCGCGCGAGCTGAGCGCGCGCGGTGCCCGCAAGGTCTACGCTGTCGCACGCGACCCCGCCACCGTGCCCGCCGAAATGAAGCGCGCCATGCGCGCCGCGTTCAATGGCGTGTTCATCCTGGCGGGAGGTTTCGACCAAGGCCGTGCCGAGCGCGCGCTCAAGGCCGGTGAGGCGGACTTGATTGCCCATGCCCGCCCCTTCATCGCCAACCCCAACCTGGTGGCGCGCCTGCAGCCCGATGCGGCACTCAACCCCTTGGACATGGCGACGTTCTACACACACGGCCCCAAGGGCTACACAGCCTATCCGACGCTCAATGCCTGAACAGAAGTCCCACGACGAAACGACTGTGCAACCAAGTTGTTCCCAGCTCTCGAAACGGTAAGCGATGTTCGGCCCTGACTCCCATGCTGGCTCAGGCAGCCTTACAGCGGCCCGCCTGGCATGGCGCCTGCTGGTCTTGGCACTCGTTTCATGGCTCGCAGCGTGCAGTTCCCTGCCGCCGCGTGGCGATGTGACCCAGTCGCATGCCTTCAGCACCACGGCTGTCGCGCAGACGGAACTGGCTCGAGTGGCGACGGCCAGCCGACCTGTGGGCGAGGTTCAAGCTTCGGGTTTTCGCCTGCTGCCGGTCGGCGAATTCGCCTTTGATGCCCGCGTGGCACTGTCGCGTCGGGCCGAGCGGTCGTTGGACCTTCAGTATTACTACATCCATCGCGACGAAGCCGGACGCTCGCTGTTGCGGGAGCTTCGTGACGCCGCCCTGCGCGGCGTACGCGTTCGCCTGCTGGTGGACGACTTCTTCGCTGCGGAGATCGATGACCTGTTGATCGGGTTGGCGTCCTTCGAGAACGTCGAAGTGCGTCTCTTCAATCCAATGCCATTGCGCCGTGGTGCTCCGTTGCTCCGGCTCATGCTGTCGCCGGGGGACTTCCAGCGCCACAACCATCGCATGCACAACAAGCTGTTCGTGGCCGACAACGCAATGGCCATTTACGGCGGGCGCAACATCGCGGACGAATACTTCATGAAGAACCGCGAGGCCAACTTCATCGATATGGATGTCATCTCTACCGGCCGCGTGGTGACCGACTTGTCGGCGGCGTTCGATCTCTACTGGAACAGCGAGTTCGCGTGGCCAATACAGGCGTTGCTTGGCAAGCCAGCCGATGCTGCTGCGGCCCGCCTGACATTCGATCGTGCAGTGGAAGATGCCAACGTTACCCCCCCGCCAACGGCCACCGATCCTTTGGCCGAATCGACGATCGGGTCCCAGTTGGGCGAAGGCCGGCTGACCATGACCTACGCATCCGCACAGGTGCATATCGACCCTCCAGAGAAGGCACGCGACACATCGCTCGCCACGGCTCCGACGCAGGCGGTGAACGGGCTGCTCGCCGCGATGACCTCTGGGCGGCAGGAGGTCGTGATGATCTCGCCCTATTTCGTACCTGGCGAAGTGGGCATGCCGCTGATTCGAGCGGCCCGCACGAGCGGCATCCGCCTGATGGTCATCACCAACTCCCTGGGATCCACCGACGAGCCACTGGTGCACGACCGCTATGCGGCCTACCGCTTGGATATGCTGCGCCTGGGCGTAGAACTGTTCGAGCTCAGTCCGACGCAAACCCGACGGGTGAGACGCTTTGGGGAGTTCATGCGGTCGACACCGCGGCTGCATGCCAAGGTGTCGGTCGTAGACCGGCAACGCTTGCTGGTGGGATCCGCTAACCTCGACGGACGGTCGGCGGTAGGGAACACCGAGTTGGGCGTTGTCATTGACAGTCCGGCGCTGGCCGGGGCCTTCGCCGGCTTGCTCGACAGTGACCGTTTCAGCAGTGTCTATCAGGTGCGCCTGAAGGAAGACGGTCAGACGATCGAATGGGCTCATCTGGATGAAGACGGCCGCACCACCACCACCACCGTCGAGCCGGCCAGCGATTGGTGGCTGCGATTGAAGCTGCGCCTGCTTTCGCTGCTGGTGGATGAGCGGGATCTTTGACGCGCCGGCCATTCCGATCGCCTGGGGCCCGGCAGCACCAAAGCTGCTTTCGGCCTGCTCAGCTTGGCTTCGAATGGCCTTTAGTTTGTTTGGCTTGGCCAAACAGTCCTTGTCCGTCTTGCCGGTTTATCTGCAGGCAACCGATCCCTAAAGTTCATTCCATCGCAACACGACACGCAACAAGGTGACGCGCTGCGAAGGAAGGATTCCCCCTCCAGGCGCTGGCGTGCGCCGATCACGTCGCCAAGCGGTTCGCCAGTCCGAACCTTCCTCCAACGAAATCAGCATGAAAACCTCCTCCAGCCTCTTCATCGCCAGCTGGCTTCGCTCTCCATTCAACCATCAGAGGAACCCCATGAAGCATCAAACTACATCGTCATTGGCTATCGGACTGCTTCTTGCCGCCGGCAGCGGAAGCCTGCTGGCGCAGACGCCCGCCCCAGCTGCTTCTGCCGCCACGCGCGCCGAAGTGAAGATGGAAACCGCCGAATTCAAGAAGACCCACGTCTACGACTCTATGAGCGAGACTTGGATGGTCAAGCCCGGCGTGGACGCGCCGGCCGGCATGAAGTCGCGGGCCCAGATCAAGACCGAACGGGACGAGTTCCTGCGCAACAACCGCTGGGAAGAAAGCAGCTCCACCTGGATACCCTTGAAGGGCAAGCCGCGTGACGTAAGCACCTTGACCCGCGCGCAGGTGAAGGCCGAAACCGCTGCTTTCCTGAAGACACATCGCTTCGATGAAGCTTCGGAAACCTGGACGTTGAAGATCAAGTAAGCCGCTGCGCCGATTCGACGAATCGGCGCTCGAGCCGACCCGCCCGGCGCAGTTGCTACAGCGGACACACAGGGAACAGTATGACTTGCACTCGATGGTATCGGCTTCGGTGGGCGGTCTCCCGGGACCGCGCCCGACATGCGCTGCCTTGGTGCATAAGCCGCTGCGACACGTCTGGCCCAAGTCTCCGGTACTGGTTGGCCACGGGCCTGCGGCGACTGCTGCTGAGTGCATTCCTAGCCGTACCCACATCACCCGCTTTTGCGGCTGCTGGCGTCGAGGACGCTCAAAGTCTGGTCGACAACTGGGCGGCCGTCCGGGACAAACTCTCAGCCAGTTCCTTCGGCCGACCCCTGCTCGTGACCTCGCAGGAAGAGTCCGGCAATGTGCGCGGTGATGTCCACGCGGTGATCGATCTGCCGCTGGAAGCCATCCTGTCGGCGCTGCGCAGTTCAACACGCTGGTGTGAGATCCTGCTGCTGCATCTGAATGTGAAGGACTGCGATTTGCGCGGCCGTGAGGCCGATGCTGTGCTTGCCGTGGCCGCGGGGCCCCGGCATGACCAGGCGCTGGACTCGGCGCAGAGGATCGACTTCATCTTCCGTCCCTCGTCCAGCGGTGCCAATCACCTGGCCGCAGCGATGAGCGCCGAGGTTGGTCCCTTCGGGACGCGCAACTACCGCATCTCGGTCGGCGCGGTGGCTATCGACGCGAAACACAGCTACCTGCATTTCGCCTATTCCTACAGCTTCGGCGCGGTGGCCAGGCTGTCTATGCAGACCTATCTGGCCACCGTCGGCAGTTCCAAGGTCGGCTTCACGATTGTCGAGCGCGATGCCGAGGGCAAGCCGGTCTACGTCGACGGCCTGCGCGGCGTCATCGAGCGCAATGCGATGCGCTATTTCCTCGCCATCGAGGTAGTGCTGAAAAGCGGGCCACCCTCGACGCCCGAGCAAACGCTGGCGCAGTTGCGGGCTTGGTTCGACGGCACCGAGCGGTACGCGCGCCAACTGCACGAAATGACCCGCGAAGAATACGTGGCGATGAAGCTCAAGGAAATCGCGCGCGCTCGCGCGACGGCTTCTCGCGGCAGTTCGGGCCGCCTGCCGCCAGGCCTCTCGGGCAGTACAGACCGGAGATCAACCGCAGACGGGCGCCGCGCCTGCATCGAGTCGCTGCTGGCTGGCGGCCAGTACGTCGCCGAGGCGGTCCACCAGCGTGCGGTGCACGGGTGACAGCGCCGGATAGGCATTGGCGCTCGCTGCAATGAGGGGCCGCATCGACACCCTGCTCACGGCGGTTCTCGCCAGAGCCTGAGACTTGAACCAGGCGAGCGAACACGGCCAGGCCGCCCGCGTCAAACTCACCCGCCGCGCTGAAGCGGCGTTCCCGGGGTTGGCAAGGGTGCGTGCAATGCCACCGTCTCGGCCACCCAGTCCACGAACACGCGCAGTTTGGCGCTGACGTGGCGGTTGGGCGGAAATGCCACGTGTATTGAAGTCGGTTCGGTCTGCCAATCCTGCAACATCAGCACCAACTCGCCGCTGGCGAGGTGCGGGTCAGCCATGAACCGGGGCAGCCTCATGATGCCCAGGCCCGCGAGGCCCGCATCCAGCAGGGCGCCGGCATCATTGACGGCCACCACGTACCTGGCATCGACCTGGACCGTCTGGCCGTCGCGCCGCATCGAGTACGAGAATACCTTGCCGGTACGCGCCGAGAAGTAGCCGACCACGCGATGGGCACTGTCGGCCAGTTCGCTGGGATGCGAAGGCCGGCCCAGCCGCTCCAGGTAGGTCGCGCTGGCGCACATCACGTAGCCGACAGTGCCTATTCGCCGTGCGACCAGCGATTGATCGGCAACCTCGCCGGCTCGGACCACGCAGTCGACGTTGTCGCCGATGAGGTCGATCGGGCGGTCGGTCACGCCCATGTCGATCTGGATCTCCGGGTAGCGCGCATGAAACTGCGGCATCGCCGGCAGCAGCATGTGGCGCCCGACCACGCCAAGAACGTCCACGCGCAGCCGGCCCCTGGGTGCTGCCGCACTGCTCGACAGCACTGTCTCGGATTCTTCGATGTCGCCCAAGATGCGCACTACACGCTCGTAGTACGCCGCGCCATCGGCCGTGAGGTTGACCTGGCGCGTCGTGCGGTTCAGAAGCTTGACGCGCAACCGTGCCTCCAGGTACTGGATCAGTTGCGTCACCGTGGTCTTGTTCATGTGCAGCGTTTCAGCCGCCTTGGTGAAGCTGCCTGCCTCCACCACGCGGGCAAACGCCTGCATTGCCTCCAAACGATCCATTCGTGCTCCAAAGTGGCGTGAACCGCCTTGTGTTTGTTTGATTCGGACACGAAGTGCTTGCCCGTCTTGCCCCGGCTGCCGACACACGTTGCGGCTCGAACGAGCCGCACGGCCTACTTGCCGGGTTGGAGGTACTCTGTGAATCCCTGAAACCACAGCACCTCGACGAAGTCGCCGGTGATAACCAGGTCCTCGTCGTGCAGGGCAGCCAGGAAGGCCTCTTTGCCGTCCTTGGCGGACAGTGTCTTGAAGCCCCTGTCCGCGTTCTTGAAGGTCAGCGTGAATTTCGGCGTCGGCGTCAAGCCGGCAAAGGACTTCACCTGGCCGTCCTGGATGCGGAAGTAGCGCCCGACCTTGTCGCGCGTCTGGATCTGGAATTCCAGACGCTTCCCGGCCACGTAGCGTGCGCAGGCGGACTTGGTGTTGATGGCCCTCTGCATTAGCTTCGGCATCATCCAGAGCAGGAACTTGAACTTCAGCATGGCTGTCACTCGCTGAGAAACTGGATCGCGTGCTTCAGGAAGCGATCCGGGTATTGAGATTGCGCCGCATGGCCGGCATCCGGGTAGACAAACAGCTGGGCATTCGGGATGTTCTGTGCCATGAACCAGGAGTTGACGGTCGAGATCATCACGTCGTTTGTGCCGTTCAGAATGAACGTCGGTTGCTTGATTTCACGAAGGTGAGCGAACGGATCCTGGGGGTCCAGCTTCGGCAGGTAGTGCATGTTCGACTCGATCTGGGCCTGCATGACCTCGGGTGAATTCGGCGGATCCTGGTCTACCCGCTGGTGACGGCGCTGCCAGAAGTCGCGCCCGGCCTGCTGCGCTGCTTCGGAGCGGCCGAAGAACAGGAATAGAAAGTCGTCCACCGTGGGAACCGGCCGTGGCGCCCGTTCCAGCACGCCGGGGTCCGAATCAGCGTTGCCGCCGCGTGGACCGGTGCCCAGCAGCATCAGCTTGCGGACCAGATCAGGGTGGCGTCGTGTCAGGTCCTGCGCCTGATAACCGCCGAGCGAGAAGCCCAGCACATCGACCTGGCGAAGCCCCAGTGCGCGGATCACCGCGGCCGCGTCGTCAGCCATGTGTTCGATGCGTGTGCGCGGCTTGCCGGAAGAGGACGCGACACCGCGGCCGTTGTAGAGGATCACTTCTCGCCCGGCAGCCAAGCCATCCGTCATGAGCGGGTCCCAGTGGTCCATGCCGCCGCGGAAGTGCTGGAAGAAGAACAGCGGCGGCTGGTCGGTCGAAGTGTTACCCCAGCGTCGGTATGCAAATCTGTCGCCGTCGACTTCAATGAAGCAGGTTGGGGCTGTGAGATGGGTATCGGTCATGACGTGTGCCTTCTTGGGAGGGCCTAACGGGCCAGGAACTCGAGTGCCTTGGGCACGAAGTCGGTGTGGAACTGAAAGATTCCGCCATGGCCGGCGTCGGGGTAGACGAGCAGCGTGCTGTTGGGCAGACGCCGGGCCAGGTCGTAGGTGTTCGTCGTCGGCACCATGCGGTCGGTATCGCCGTTCGCGACCAACACGGGTTGCTTGACGACCGACAGATCCGCTGGTTGCTTCAGACCCCAGGTGCGCAGGGCTTCGAGTTGGGCGAGGAACGCACTGACGCTGATGTCCTTGTCGCGGTTCTGCGTCCGTTCCTTGAGGCGATCAAGGAATGCCTTGCCAGCCTCGATACCGCCGGGCGTGCGGGTGAAAAATAGGAACTGCTTCGCGTCCTGCCCGGTGAAGAAGCCCCGAAGCATGTCGTAGAAGGTCACGCCGGCCACGCCGCTGATGCCCTCGCCGCCAGCAGGCCCTGTTCCCGCAAGAATCATCTTGCGCACGAGTTTCGGATCCTTCAGCACAATTTCTTGGGCGATCATTCCGCCCATCGAGAAGCCGAGCAGGTCAACCTGCTGCAGGCCCTTGGCCTTGATGAATGTGATGGCATCGTCAGCCATCTGGTCCATCGAATTCGACGGTGAACCGCTGGACGCTCCAATGCCGCGGTTGTCGAAAGCGATTACGTGATGCTTGGCAGCTAGACCGTCCACGATCCGGGGGTCCCAGTTGTCCAGCACGGCAGCCAAGTGGACAAGCAGCACGACCGGCGTGCCGCCGTGCTGCTTGCCGAGTTCACGGTAGGCGAAGTCCACGCCGCCGGCCGTGATGGATTGGGTGGGCACGTTCGCCCAGGTGGCCGCCTGGGCCTGCTCGACCGGTGGCGGGCTCGCCATCGTGCTGCTGGACTGCTGGGCATGGGCGGCAATTGGGAGAGACATCAGCGGCGCTGCGGCCAGTGCGAACGCCAGGACAGCTGTTTTCAGTGCGTTGTGCATAGCAGTGGTTGTTGGGTCGTGGACGGGGTGGAATCGGAGCTTCTTCGTGGCGGAAGGGCAGGCAGATCGGATCTACCTGCCTGGCTGGCCACCGAAGCGACCGACGCTCATGGCGTGCGTGTACTTCTGACGATTGAGAAGCGGAAGTTCCCCGGTGGTCGCTGTCGTCGCGATGTACTCGAGCATCCGCCCTTGCGCGTCCTTCGACTGATCTCTCACCAGGAACTCCGCGTGCTCGAGCTGCAAGCCGTCTTCGAGCGACAGGGTGTTGCCGAAGTAGATGGATCGCTTGATGGCGCCGAGCGACTTCTTCGTGCGCAGGCTCAGGTACTGCGCGCGCTCGATCGCCCGGTCGAGCAACTTGTCCCGTGGCACCACTTCATCGACCGCCCCGAGCGCAAGTGCCTCTTTCGGTGTGAACGGCCGGCCTTCGAGGACGGCGAGCAGCGCTTGCTGCGTGCCGATCAGGCGAGGCAGTCGCTGCGAGCCGCCGCCGCCAGGCGTCAAGCCGAGCAGGACTTCCGTCAGGCCGATGACGTGGTCCCCGTCTGCCATGAGGCGCACATCGCAGGCGAATGCCAGTTCGGCACCGACGGCAAGGGCCGAGCCATTGATCGCCGCGATGAAGATGGTGCCGCTCGCGTTCATCTGGAGGAACGTGGCGTGAAAGCTGTCGAGTTGCAGCAGCGTCTTCAGGCGGGTCATCCGCGCGAGTGTTCTGATTCCTGGCAGACGATTGATCAGCCTTGCCGAGCGCGCCGAGAGCTTGGCGAGAGTCGTGTTGATCGGTGGAAATCCGGTGCCTCCTTCCTGCAGCCAGCGCACGTCGGAATGACTGAGAAAGCGGTCGGGATGTGTGCCGACAAAGACGACGGCACCGATCCTGGGATCGCGATCGGCGCGATCGACCAACGCCTGTAGCTGCTCGGCCATGGCGGCATCGAACAGCGCGTGCGGCCCGCCGTCGAGACGCGCGACGAGGACGGCCCCGTGGGCTTGGACGGAGATCTTCCCTGCGTGTGAAGACGAATTCTCAGACTTGCTCATGGTGATTCCGGGTGAATGTGGTCGCGGGATCGGCTATCGCATCTGCACGACGACCTTGCCTTTGGCGTGTCCTTGACTTAGGTAGAGCAGGGCTTCCTTGGCCTGCTCGAACGGAAACACCTTGTCGATCACCGGCCGGACGCGCTGCATCTCCAGCAACTTGCCGATCTGGTCGAGTTGCTCGCCGTCTGCGCGCGCAAAGAGGAACGAGTAGTCGACGTCCCGCTTCTTGGCGAGTCGCTTGATCCTGCGGCTCATCAGCGCGAACACGACAGTCAGTACGAAGTTGGCCCGGCGAGCGCGAGCAAAGGCGACGTCCAGGGGGCCGACCAGCGAGACGATCTTGCCGCGCGGTTTCAGGATGCCGATGGCCTTCTCGATGGCGACACCGCGGACGGTGCCCAACACCGCGTCGTAGTCGCGCAGCACCGTCTCGAAACGCTGCTCCTTGTAGTCGACTACCTCGTCGGCGCCCAGGCGGCGCACCAGGGCAACGTTGCCGGTGCTGGTGGTTGTGCCCACCTGGGCGCCTAGCAGTTTGGCGAGCTGGATCGCGAAGGTGCCTATGCCGCCGGAGCCCGCCGGAACGAACAGCCTTTGCCCTTGCCGCAGACCGATGCGCTCCTTCAGCGCCTGCCAAGAGGTCAACCCCACCATCGGGATCGACGCGGCTTGCACGAAGTCCAGGTTGGCCGGCTTCAGTGCGGCGACGCTCTCGGGCACGACCGCGAATTCGGCGAGCGCGCCCGTTCCCAGGTCGAAGATGTTGGCGAAGACTGCATCGCCCACCCTGAAGCGGGTCACACGACTGCCGACCTCGACGACGACACCTGCCAGATCGCTGCCCAGCGTAGCCGGAAGCTGGAACTTCACGACGGCCTTGAAGAGCCCCGTCGGGATCATGTTGTCGATCGGGTTCACGCTTGCTGCGTGAACCTCGACCAGCATCTCATCGGCCCTGATCGAAGGGCGCGGGACCTCTGAGAACCCGATTCCGGGCGACTTGCCATAGCGTTTGAAGGTGAGTGCTTTCATGGGAGCTCGCAGGGGTTCAGAGTGCACGTCTCGCCGGGCTTGGTGAGTTCGATTGCCTCAATGATGACGAGCATCATCTTTGATGTCAAGCGTTTAATTACGAACGTCATCAATGTATAGTTGGGCTCCACAGATCGAGCCAACCCACCGCAGGCAGAGATGAAAGTCACCAAGGCCCAGGCAGAAGCCAATCGAGCCCTCGTCGTCGAGACGGCCTCAAGGCTGTTTCGCGAGCGCGGGTTCGACGGGGTGGGCGTGGTCGATCTCATGGCGGCGGCGGGCTTCACCCACGGCGGCTTCTACAAGCAGTTCGGCTCGAAGGCCGACTTGATGGCGGAGTCTGCGGCTTGCGGCTTCGCGCAGACCGCAGCGCTGGCCGAGGGGGTGGATGCAGCGACGTTTGTCAGCCACTACCTCTCTCGTGAGCACCGGGACGGCCGCGCCACCGGCTGCACGATGGCTGCACTGAGCGGGGACGCTGCGCGGCAGCCGGAGCCGGTCCGGGTCGCCTTCGAAGAGGGTGTCGAGAATCTGCTGGCCCTGCTCAGCCAGAAAGGCCTGACCTCGGACCCGGCCGACGGGGCTCAGGCGCGGGCCCGGATCCTCGACCTACTGGCGCACGCGGTGGGCGCCCTGGTCCTGTCGCGGGCCTGTCCAGACGACTCGCCCCTCGCCGACGAAATCCTGGCGGCTTGCCGCGACGCCATCCTCAGTTCGCAGAGGCCACCAAGCACCGAGAAGGCGAAGGCTCGCAAACGCAACGCAGGCTGAGGTCTATCGTCTATCGCGAAGATCGGCCCAGTCGACACGGGTGAAGTCGACCGTCAGAAAGCAAACCTGCTGACCGCGTCCTCGTCCCATTCGATGCCGATCCCGGCGCGATCCGGAATCTGAAGCTGCCCTGCCACCACCGGAAATGGCTCCTGCAGGATCGGGTCGGCCCAGTCCTGCCACTCCAGCCAGTGCGCCGTCTCGGTGACCCGCATGAGGTGTGCCGAGACTTCGGGATAGAGATGGGTCGACACCTCGATGCCGGCCGCCGCCGCGATCGGCACCGATCGCAGCCAGCCTGACACGCCGCCGATCCGCATCATGTCGGGCATCACGTAGTCGCCGGCCTGCACCGTGACCGCCCGGTACAGCTCGCGCGGGCCGTAGAAGTTCTCGCCCAGTTGCAAGGGCGTGCGCAGCTCGCGGGCCAGCTGCGCGTAGCCCTCGAGGTTGTTGTAGGTGGTCGGTTCCTCGAACCAATACAGCCCGAGGTCGTCTAGCGCGTGGCAGCGCCGGATTGCGTCGCCGAGCGTCAGCCCCTGGTTGAAGTCCACCATCAGCTTCGCGTCCGCACCGACGGCGGCGCGCACCTGCGCGATCGCCAGCAGGTCATCCGCCAGCTTGTCGCGCCCGAGCCTCAGCTTGAATGCATCGAATCCACCCTCGGCGGCCAGTTCCGCGGCTTCGTCATGGAGGCCACCCGGATCGGTCAGCCACAGTCCGTTGCTGTTGTAGGCAGGCACGCTTCCCACCGTGCCGCCCAGCAGCACGGCCAGCGGCACGTCGGCCGCCTTCGCCAACGCATCCCAGGCAGCCATGTCGATGCCGGCGTTGGCGATCATCGCGACGCCTTCGTAGCCGATGAGATTGAGCGACTTGCGGCCCGGCTGGAAGTCGGCCATCGGCGCCAGCGGCTTGCCCTTGCGCGCTTCCACGAGGTCGCTGATTGCCGGCATGATGTACCGCGGCGAGGTGTGGAGGTAGGGCTCCAGGTAGCTCGTGCCGACGATGCCTTCCTTCGTCTGCAGGTCGATGAGGATCAAGGGCCAGCGGTCGAAGAAGCCGACACGCGAGACGACCTTGCGCTTCAGCGGCACGAGCACGGCGCGCAGCCGTACGGACTCGTAGGTCAAGGATTCGACTTTCATGAGGTGCTCTTGGCGGCCAGTGGCCGCGCTCCTCGGACCATCAGGTGGACCATCAGCTGACCTTCGGCGCGTACTGCATGTCGCCGTTGCCGAAGGACCAATCCTCGCGCGCCACGTCGATGAGGCTGATCCAAACGTCCTGGATGCGGATGCCTGCGTTGTTGGCAATGCCACTGGCAACCGCGCGGTAGAACGCCTTGTTGACCTCGACACTGCGGCCGGTGTTCCAGGTGACCTGGATGAACACGATGCCGGGGCTGTAGGTCACGCCGAGGTACCCGTCCCAGCTCGTCGTCGCCGTGGCGCGTGATGACCTGGAAACGGTCGTTGGCGACGCTCGTCATGGCGTCGTACACGATGTCGCTGGTGGCGCGAACGACCTGCGGCGGGGCCGACTTCGCGATGTCGATTCGAACCAGTGGCATGGTGCTGCGATGAACGGCAGAAGGACGATCCGAGGGTAAGAGCGCCCCTAGAATCTCTCAAGCGCATAGTTTTCATGCATAGCATGCGACTTGAGAATGTTGCAGACGTGCCCGTCATGTCGGAGGTCTCGATGCTGGAAGAACTGAAGGCCTTCACAGCCGTCGTCGACAGTGCGTCCCTGACCAAAGCTGCCGACGTCTTGGCGCTGACGCAGTCGGCGGTCTCGCGACGCGTCCAGCAGCTCGAAGGGATGATGGGCGCCACCTTGCTGGACCGCTCCAGCCGGCCGCCGACCGCCACTGCTGTTGGTCGACGCGTCTACCAGGCGGCGACAGTGCTTCTGCGAGACCTCGACCGGCTGATGAGCATCCCGAAGGACCATGGCGAGCCGAGTGGAACGCTTCGCCTGGGACTGCCGCAGGTGGTGGCGGACGTGGCGCTGTTCGACATCGCGGTGGGCTTGAAGGCCGCGTTTCCGGGGCTCGATCTCAGGTGTCGCACAGAGTGGAGCAGCGGACTGCAGCTACAAGTGGCCAGCGGCGACCTGGATGCCGCTGCCGTCATGGTCCCGACCGGCAGCACGCCGCCGGCTGGCACGCGCGGCAGCTTCATTGCGACGATGGACGTGCTGGTCGTCCAGAGCAGACATGCCCCGATTGCCTCGAAGCCCGTGACGATCGCGGACCTGGTCGAGCAGCAATGGATCCTGAATCCCCAGGGCTGCGGCTATCGAGCCGCGTTGCAGCGCGCGATGGAGGGCGTCGGCAAGCAAGTGCGACTGGGCATCGACCTGCATGGCACCGAGACCCAGCTGCGGCTGGTTGCGGCAGGCCTCGGGCTCGGGCTGGCGCCGACGCGTTTGCTGGCAAACAGCCACTTCCTGAAGGATCTTTGCCCCGTCGAGGTGGCCGACTTCACGCTCAAGCTCGACTTGTGGCTGCTGCGTGCACCGGAGCTCGGGAACTTGAGCCGCGCCTCGGAAGTCATCGGCCAGGTTCTCGTAAGGACGTTCGAGATCGGGCGGCTCTCGCAAGACAGCAGCGGGTACGTGGAGGAGGTACAGCCCTGAGCGCCGCGATTGAACGAATGTCGGCTGTCCGGAGCCGCGACGAAGGACGGCTTGTGGCCAGGACAGGCCAAAGCCGGGCTCTAGTTGTCCGCCGTAAACTGGTCATCCAAGGCGAGCCGGCGGGTGAAATTCTGAGCGGATCACCAAGGGCCGGTTATGGCCGACTGCCGGTATCGATGGCCGGTGGCAATGGCTTGTGCATGTCCTCGATGCACACGGCGGCGCGGCAGCCTGTAGGTTGTGGGTGGCAGGCACTCGCGACAGCGGGGACCACGGTGCGCCTCTCACCCCATGACACATGCGCCCCTCAGCGCGGGTCGTCCGAATGGATCTGCAGGGCCTCGAGGAAGCGCGACACCATGTTGTAGGAAGCGATCGTTGCCACCAGCTCGACCAGCCGGCGATTGCCGAGGCGCTCGCGCACGGCCTGCACGATCGCATCGGCCACGTGCACCTCGCGCGTCATCGCGTCGCACAGCGCCAGCACCTCGCGCTGCAGCGGCGTGAAGACTTCGGGCGCTGCCGTCCAGTCGGCCAGCGCGTCGAGCTGCGCCGCCACCAGGCCTTCCTTCAGCGCGATCGGTGCGTGCTGCTCGGCCTCGTAGGGCGCGCCGTTGAGGTGGGCGATGCGCATGATGACCAGCTCGCGCAGGTCGCCGGGCAGGTCGAGCTTCTGCCGCACCTGCGTCATGAAGCCGAGCCAGCCCTCGGCCAGCGGCGGGCTGTGCATCAGCATCTGGTACAGGTGCAGCACGCTGCCGCGCTCGGCCACGATGCGCTGCACCAGCGGCTGCGCCTCGGGCGCGGACAGGTCGGCGTAGGGGATGCGGGCCATGGCGTGGTGTGCACTCGGGTTCAGACAACCCGTGCCGGGTCGACCTGGCGCAGCCGGTGGTCGACGTAGTAGCCACCGTACTCGGTGTACTGCAGGAAGCCGCGGCCGCAGGTGGCGCAGGCCCAGACCTCGCAGCGGTTGTACGGGAAGTGCGTCGGCGCGATCGGCGCATCGGCCGCCCAGAAGCGGCTGCCCGGCCATTCCTCGACAGTGGGGTCTTCGATCGCCGGGTCGCGCAGCGTGCCCAGGTGCTTCAGCAGCGGCTCGGCGAGCGGCTGGCCGATCGACTCCCAGCCTGCACACTGCAGCCGCGCGCAGGCGCAGTCGGTGGGGGTGAGCGCGGGTTCCGGCAGCGCGCGCAGGTCGGCGGCGGTCAGCAGCATCAGTCGGCTTTGATGTCGTTGGCCTTGACCACCTTGGCCCAGGTGTCGAGCTGGTTCTCGATGAAGGTCTGCGCCATCGCCGGCGTGCCGACGTTGGTGACGATGCCCTGAGCGGCCAGCTTGTCGGCCACCTCGGGCTGGCGCAGCGCGGCGTTGATCTCCTCGTTCATGCGCTGGACGATCTCCGGCGGCGTCTTTGCCGGTGCAAGCACCGCCCACCAGGCCGGCGCGTCGAAGCCGGCGAAGCCGCTCTCGGCGATCGTCGGCACGCCAGGCAGGTTGGCGCTGCGCTGGCTGGTGGTGACGGCCAGCGCGCGCAGCTTGGCGCTGTCGATGTGCGGCTTGGCGAGGAACACCGAGCCCACTGCCAGCGGCACGTGGCCGGCGATCGCGTCGCTCATCAACGGCCCGCCGCCTCGGTACGGCACGTGCGTCAGGTCCATCTTGCCGGCCTTGGCGAGCATGGTCACCGCCAGGTGGCCGAGGCTGCCGTTGCCGATGCTTCCGTAGGCGAACGACGTGCCGCCCTGCGACGCCTTCACCACGTCGGCGAAGCTCTTGTAGGGCGACGAAGCGACGGTGGCGATGACCATCGCGCCGGTGCCGATCAGCGACACCGCAGCGAGATCGCGCTTCGTGTCGTACGCCAGGCTGGGCTGCAGCGCCGGGTTGACGCCGTGGGTGTCGAAGACCACCGCGAAGGTGTAGCCGTCGGCCGGTGCCTGCGCGACCGCGGCGGTGCCGATCGAACCGGAGGCGCCGCCCTTGTTCTCGACCACCACGCTCTGGCCGAGACGCTGCTGCAGCACCGGCGCGAGGATGCGCGCCACCTGGTCGACCGAGCCGCCCGGCGGGAACACCGCCACCAGCCGGATCGGCTGCTTGCCCGGCCAGGCCTGGGCCGGCGCAGCGGCAGGCCAGAGCGCGGCGAGCAGCACCGGTGCGAGCAGCAGCGCGCGGATGCGGAAGCTGGTGGTTGAGGACGAGGGCGTGGGCATGGCGGCTTCCCGGGTGAGGCATCGGCGGCCCGCGCTCAGGGCAGTGGGCCGGCCGAGTGTGCGCGAGCCGCCCCACGCTGTCGTGATGGAAAGCCCGGGGGCGTGTCGGGTGGCGACTCAGTCGTCGCGCGGTGACAGGCGGGTCAGGCAGCGGCGGTGGCGTTCATCGACACGCCGCGCGAACCATTCGGTGGTCAGCTTGCGGCTGAACTTGGGGCTGTGCAGGTCGATCTTCGGCAGCACGGCGCGCGGCAGCGCTCGCCGGTCGAGCTGCTCGGCGTAGGCGAATACGCGCTCGTAGAGCACTGTCTTCTCGAAGCCGGCGTCCTCGCCCTGGCCCAGGTCACGACGGATCGCCGACTCGCCCAGGCCCAGACGCCCTGCCAATGCGGCAGCGGCACGTTCGGTCTCTCCGCGCGGTGCGTCGCTGGCACGCGGCAGCAGGTCGCCGTCGAGCGCCACCGGCAGGCCCGAGGCCACGCTCAGCGCGTTCTGGAACGCGGCATTGCGGCTCGCCCAGCGGCCGGCGTTGAAGTCGGCGAAGCGGTAGATCGGCTGGTCGTAGGGCGCGTCGTAGGCGAGCAGGTGCGCGGCGCCGAAGTACAGGCCGCCGCGGCGCGTGAAGACCTCGCGGCGGATGCCGTCCTTGACCGCGTATGGGTAGGGCCGCGCCTTGGCCTGCGTCTCGGCAAAGGCGATGCTCACCTGCATCGGCCCGCCGGTACGCACCGGGTTGCGGTCGGCGAGGAAGCTCCGGCCCAGCGGCACCATGGCGATGAAGTCCTCGAACACCTCGCTGAGCTGGCGCTCGGTCTTCACCGCATCGATGCGCTCGGCATAGCTGCGCCCGCCGCCGGACGGCAGCGCCAGCGCCGCGCGCACCGCGAGCATCGGCACGTTCGCCGCGTCGGCGCGGCGCTCGATCTCTTTCCAGGCGATGGCACCCAGGCCGGGCACCGCCGGGTCGGCACGGTAGCCCGACTCCTGCTCGGTCACGGCCAGCACCGCGCACAGGTTCTCGGCCGTCGACGGCAGTTCCTGCGCGGCCAGCGCCGCGTGCACGTCGGCCGCCCAGCCGGCACGGTCGTCGAGCGTGGCCGGCAGCACGCGCAGGATCGCCTCGCGCGCCTCGGTCGGCCCCATGCCCTGCGGCTCGGCCATGCGGCCGGGAATGGCGCAGCCGGCCAGCAGCGAGGCGACGCAGGCGAACAAGAGAACGAGTCGGTTCATCGGGCACCGGGAAGCACGCCCGCATTCTGCGGTACGGCGTCGGCATACTCGCGGGCCATGAACGAGCCCGAGGCCCAGGAGACGCAGCCCTTGCACGAAGGGGACGACGGCGTCGCGCCGCCCGCATTCAACGCTTCGCACTATCCGCGTCGATACCGGCCCGGGCCGACCTCGTGGGCCGTGCATGCTGTCGTCGCGCTGGCCTCCATGGCGGGTGCCATCGCTCTGTTGTTGCTGGCCCGCCTGGCCTGGCAGGTCGAGCACTCGCCACCGCGCGCTGCGGCATGGAGTCTGTCGGCACTGGCACTGCTGGGTGTGGCACTCGCGTCGCTGCAGAGCGTGGCGCGCCGGGCGGTCGTGCTGCACGCCGAGTCCATCGAAGTGCAGTCGATCGGCCGCGCGCGCACCCTGTCGCTGTCGCAACTGTCGGGGCGCCGGCGCCCCGCGAGTGCCGTCGGTGCGTCAGCCGTACGGCTGGAGCCGCGGGAGGAACGGGGCGCTGCGCTGACCCTTCCCGACGGGCTGGCTACCGATCTCGCCTGGGACCTGTGGATGGGCCGGCTGCGTGATCTCGATGCTGCCGACAGGGCTGCAAGCATGCGCACGCTCGAGGCGCTGGGACGAGGGTCGGTGGCGGACTGGATGCCCCGGTTCGCCCGCGTGCAGCGCGCGGTGCGTGTCGCGGTGGCGGTGGTGGCCTGCCTGGTCGTGCTGTCGCTCGGCCGCTGGCCGACGGCGGCAGATGCCGCCTGGATCCTGCTCATGCTGCTGCCGCCCGCCGTCATCCTGTGGGTTGTGGCCAGCCGGGGAGCCTTGCGACTGGACCGTTCCGCTCACGATGTGCGCCCCAGCCTGCTCGGCCTGTTCGGCATCGCCTGCGCCGCGCCGTGGCCGCGGCTGGCCGGCGACATCACGCTGCTGCATCCGGTCGGGGGCACGGCGATGGCTGCGGCGGCGGGACTGTGCGGTGCGGCGCTGCTGTGGTGGTTTCTCGCGCGGCGGCCCGCGCTGGGCACCGACCGCCTGGCCAGCGTGATCCCGCTGGCTGCGCTGTACCTGTGCGGCGTGGCCCTGTGGACCAACCAGTCGGCAGACATGTCGGCCGCCACCACCCACCGCACCATCGCTTCGTACAAGGGCTATCGCCTGGGCGAACAGCTGCGACTGTTCCTGCGCGTGGAGCCCTGGGCGCCGGGGCAGGCGCCGCGCGACGTGGGTGTCTCCGCGGCGGTGTTCAACCAGGTCAGCCCGGGCGAGACCGTGTGCGTCAACGAACGGGTCGGGCGGCTGGGCTGGCCGTGGCTGGAGGTGCGGCCCTGCGCGCAGACCGAGGTGGCGCGCGCAGGTTGGCCACAGCCGCTGTACCGCGCGCTGCGCTTTGCCGCCCATGCAGCCCAGGACCAAGGGCGTTTGGCGCAGTGGCTGCGTGCCGGCCGCATCGACGAGGTCGATGCCGAACTGAAGGCATTGCAGCATCGCTACGAGGCTGGCGAGGCGATGTCTACCGACCTGCTCACGGCCTACCGCGACTTCTACGACCCCGACCCCGATCTGGACGATCTGCTCGATCAGTGGGTGGCACGCCACCCGAGCTCGTACCCCGCCCGGCTGGCCCGCGGCACACACCGCAAGTTCCAGGCGATCGCGCTGGGCAACGCCGGCTTCGCGCGGTGGGTCTCGCCCGAACACAACGAGGAGCTCGCGATGGAACGGCAGGTCGCCGACCTGCTGCAGGCCACGCAGCTCACCCCCAAGCCCGGTCTGGCCTACCTGCACCTGCTCGACACAGCGAATCACCGCGGCCAGCGGCGCGAGTTCGAAGCCTGGCTCGCGCGCGCAATGGCGCTGGATCCGGTGGACCTGGCGCTCCACCGAAAAGCGGTGTTCCTGCTGTCCTGGAAGGGCCTCGACGCACCGCGCGCCCACGTGGCGGCGCTTCAGTCCTCGGGCTCGCCGGCCAGCCTGACCGACCCATTGCGGGCCATTCTGCTGGTTCACGAGGGCAAGGCGCATGCGCGCGCCGGGCGTGCCGACCACGCGATGGCCGCCTTCCGGCAGGCCCAGGCGCTGAAACCGTGGCACGAGGACATGGCCTGGGCCATGGCGGAAGAGGCCTACCTGCTGAACCTCGCGGGCCGCTACGACGAGGTCGAGGCGCTGATGCGCCGCTCGCTCACGCTGAGCCCTGGCTGCGCGCGTTGTCACGCACTGCTCGGCTGGGCATTGCAGCAGCGTGGCCGCGTGCCCGAGGCCGTGCCCTTGTACCAACGCGCTGCCGAACTCGGCGACGCATGGGCGCAGAGCTACTACGGACGCCTGCTGCTCGAGGGCCGCTGGCTGACTCAGGATGCCGACGCCGGAGCGCGCTGGGTCACTCGCGCTGCCGGCGCCGGTGACCGCGAGGCCATGGAACTGCTGCGTGCCCAGCCGGCGCTGCGGCGGCTGGAGTGAGACCCTCTCCGCCTCAGTGCGACGGCCGCGCAGTGAACCGCTGCATGAACACGTCGAACGCGACGATGAGGCCGGCACCGAGCGCGACCAGGATCACCAGCAGGCGGAACTCCTCGCCGTAGAGCAGGCCGTGCATGCGCTCGAAGCGGTTGGTGGTGGTGCAGACCACGTCGGCCGCGGCCATGCCGGTGTAGTGCATGGTGCAGACGGCCGCGGCCATCACCAGCGCAGCGGCGATGCGGTGCAAGCCGCTGCGCACATGGAAGGCCAGCCACAGCGCCGCGCTGGCCGCCACCACCGCGATCAGCACCGACAGCAGCACCAGCGCCCAGTTCCAGTCCAGGTAGCCGCCGAAGCTCATCGAGCCCATGCCCATGAAGTGCATGACCGACACACCCAGTCCGGCGACCGGCCCGGCCACCGCCAGACGGCGCCACGAGAAGTCGGCGGCGGCCATGTAGCCCAGCGCAAAGGCCGACACGCCGACCACGACGAGCAGCGACAGCAGCGTGCCGACGAGACCGTAGCCCACCGCCATGCCGGTGTCCCAGGCGAGCATGCCGAGGAAGTGCATCGACCAGATGCCGACACCGCCGAGCGCCACGCCCGCGAAGGCGGCGTTGAGCCGGTTGACACCGCCACCCTTCGCACGCACCAGCGTGCTGGCGGCCAGCGCCGCGTGGGCGCCGAATGCGGAGATCAGGAACGAGACGACGACCAGCGTCGTGTCGTAGCGGGTGCTGAGTACTTCTTCGACTGCCATGGCGATGACTCCATCAATAGGAGCGCGATTGAAGCAGTGCGCAGGCGCGCGCGATGACGCGCTCCACGGAGTCCCAGGCCCGCCTCGGGTCTTGCGTGCAGAGCGCACGTGAGCCTGCTCAGCTTCCCACCGCACACCCCAGGCCGTGACGGTGGACATGACCGATGACGCTCGTTGACGCGGCAGTGAATCGGTTCTCCACGCCGGCAGCGTTGCCGACGGTACGGCAGTAGATTGCTCGCCATGGACGCCACGACATTCACCCACCGCCGCCACCTGCTGGCCCTCGCCGCCGCACTGCCCCTGCTGCCGCTGCGCAGCCGTGCGGAGACCCCGGCCGTGGTGCTGGGCACCTCCACGGCCGGGGGCGGCTTCGCGCTGTACGGCGAGACGCTCGAGCGCATCGTCAACCAGCGCAGCGGCCGCACGCTGCTGCGCACACAGCGCACGCGCGGCACGGCGGAGAACCTGGTGCTGCTGCGTGAGGGGAAGCTCGACGCCGCGCTGATCCAGGGCACCGCGGCGAGTGAACTGCTCGCACAAGGCCCGGCCAGCGGGCTGCGCATCCTGTTCGCGATGTACCCGAGCGCCGGCTTGCTCGCCGTGCCCGCCGCGTCCGCCGCGCGACGACTGGAGGACCTGCGCGGCCGGCCGGTGGTGTTCGGCGTGCGAGCCAGCGGACTGGTCACGCTGGCGAGGCAGGTATTCGACGGCATCGGCCTGGACATCGACCGCGACTTCGCGGCGATCTACGTCGAGCAGGCCGCGCAGTCGCCGCAACTGGTGATCGAGGGCCGCGCCGACGCGCTCTGGGGCGCCGGCGAAGGCTGGCCCGGCTTCGTGCAGCTGGCGCAGTCGACCGGTGGCGCACGCTTCATCGCGCCATCCCGCGAGCAGATCCCACGCATCGTCGCGAAGCACCCGCTGCTGCAACCGATGGACGTGCCGGCCGGCACCTACCGGGGCATGGCCGCGCCGCTGGCCAGCGTCGGCTCGATGAACTGGATCCTCGCGCGCGACGACCTGGACGAGGCCCGCGCCGGCGCGCTCGTCGAGGCTCTGCACGGCGCAGCCGCCGAACTGGCGGCAGCACTGCCGCAGGCGGCCTTCAGCACGCTGGCGCACACGCTGGCCGGCGCGCCCTCGCCCGAGCTGCTGCACCCGGCGCTGCGGCGCCTGCGCTGAGCCAACGCACGGCGCGGCCCGTCCGCCCGGACACGCGACGGGCAGCGCCGCGAGACCGGCACACGCTGGTCTATGCTTCATTGCAGCCGCGCCGCACCGACCGAAGACCTGCCATGACCACCGACGACACCCTTGCGCTGCGCCGCCTGCTCGACACCCGGCCGGTGGCCTCGCTGGCCACGCTGCACGGCGGCGAGCCGGCGGTGTCGATGGTGCCCTTCGTGCTGCCCGCGGGGGCGGATGAACTGCTGATCCACGTCAGCGCGCTGGCCACGCACACCCGCGACCTGCAGGCGCATCCGCAGGCCGGCCTGCTGGTGATGGCCGAGCCCGATGCGCAGACACCGCCGCAGGCGCTGCCCAGGGTGTCGCTGCAGGTGCAGGCGCGGACGCTGGCGCGCGACGGCGGCGAGTACGAGGCCGCGAAGGCAGCCTACCTCGCGCGCTTTCCCGACAGCGCCGTCACCTTCGAACTGGCCGACTTCTCGATCGTCGCGCTGGCGCCGCTCTCGGCCCGCCTGGTCGCCGGCTTCGGCCGCGCGCAGGCGCTGGTGGGCGAGCCCTTGCGCGACTGGCTGCGCTCGTGAGCCGGCGCCTGCGCCTCGAGCCGCTCGGCCTCACGCTGGACGTGGCCGAAGGCCAGACCCTGCTCGAGGCCGCACTGGCCGCCGGCATCCGGCTGCGCAGTTCGTGCCGCAACGGCACCTGCCGCGAGTGCATCGCGACGCTCGAGACCGGCACCGTGCGCTACCGCGTCGAGTGGCCGGGCCTGTCGCCGGACGAGAAGGCGCAGGGCTGCGTGCTGCCCTGTGTCGCGCTGCCGATCAGCGACGTGGTCCTGCGTCAGCCGTTCCACGACGCCGCTGCGCCGGCATCCAGCCCGTAGCGCGCGATCGCCTCGGCGCAGGTGGCGGCGTCCACCACACCCTGCGCGCGCAGTGCCGTCAACGCGGCCAGCACGACATGGTGGCGGTCGACCTCGAAGAAGCGTCGCAGCGCGGCGCGCGTGTCGCTGCGGCCGAAGCCGTCGGTGCCCAGCACGGTGAACGGCGCATCGATGTAGGAAGCCACCAGCTGCGGCCAGGCGCGCAGGTAGTCGGTCGCGGCGATCACCGGCGTATCGCCGGCCAGGCAGCGCTGCACGTGGCTCGTGCGCGGCGCCTCGGCCGGGTGCAGGCGGTTGAAGCGCTCGACCTCGCGCGCCTCGCGCGACAGTTCGGCGAAGCTGGTCGCACTCCACACCTCGGCGGTGATGCCCCAGTCGGCAGCCAGCAGCTCGGCGGCGGCAATCACCTCGCGCAGGATGGTGCCCGAGCCGAGCAGCCTCACGCTGCCCTTCGCCGCAGTGGCCGGCGCATGCACCGCATAGCGGTACAGGCCCTGGATCAGATCGGCCTCGACACCCGGCGGCAGCGAGGGCTGCGCATAGTTCTCGTTCATCAGGGTGACGTAGTAGAAGACGTCCTCCTGGCGCTCCATCATCTGCCGCATGCCGTGGTCGAGGATGACCGCGAACTCGCCGGCAAAGCAGGGGTCGTAGGCGCGGCAGTTGGGCACCGCCGCGGCCTGCAGCAGGCTGGAGCCGTCCTGGTGCTGCAGACCCTCGCCGCCCAGCGTGGTGCGGCCAGCGGTGGCGCCGAGCAGAAAGCCGCGCGAGCGCTGGTCGGCCGCCGCCCAGATCAGGTCGCCGATGCGCTGGAAGCCGAACATCGAGTAGTAGATGTAGAACGGCAGCATCGCCTGGCCGTGCACCGAGTAGCTGGTGGCCGCGGCCGTCCAGCTGCTGATCGCGCCGGCCTCGCTGATGCCTTCCTCGAGGATCTGCCCGTCGGTGGCCTCGCGGTAGCTCAGCACCGAGCCGATGTCCTCGGGCTCGTAGGTCTGCCCCGCGCTCGAGTAGATGCCGACCTGCTTGAAGAGGTTGGCCATGCCGAAGGTGCGCGCCTCGTCGGCGACGATGGGCACCACGCGCGGCCCGAGCTGTGCGTCCTTCAGCAGATTGGTGAGCATGCGCACGAAGGCCATGGTCGTGCTCATCTCCTTGCCCTCGGCTTTCAGCGCGAACTCGCCATAGCGCGCCAGCGCCGGCACAGGCACGGCCGCGGCGGTGCTGCGCCGCACCGGCACCATGCCGCCGAGCGCCACGCGGCGTTCCTTCAGGTAACGCATCTCGGCACTGTCTTCGGCCGGCCGGAAGAACTGCAGCGAGGCGGCCTGCTCGTCGGACAGCGGCAGGTCGAAGCGGTTGCGAAAGGCGATCAGGTCCTCGCGCTCCAGCTTCTTCTGCTGGTGCGTGGTCATGCGGCCCTGGCCGGCATCGCCCATGCCGTAGCCCTTCTTGGTCTGCGCGAGAACCACCGTCGGCTGGCCGACCGTGCGCGCGGCCGCGTGGTACGCGGCGAAGATCTTCACCAGGTCGTGGCCGCCGCGCTTCAGGCGGTCGATCTGCTCGTCGGTCAGGCCCTGCGCCAGTGCAGCGAGCTGCGGGTCCTGGCCGAAGAAGTGCTCGCGGTTGTAGCGCCCGTCCTTGGCGGCGAAGGTCTGGAACTGGCCGTCGACGGTCTTCGAGAACGCACGTGCCAGCGCACCGTCGCTGTCGCGCGCGAACAGGCCGTCCCAGTCGGAGCCCCAGACCAGCTTGATGACGCGCCAGCCGGCACCGGCAAACAGCGCCTCCAGCTCGTCGATGATGCGGCCGTTGCCGCGCACCGGGCCGTCCAGGCGCTGCAGGTTGCAGTTGACCACCCACACCAGGTTGTCGAGCTTCTCGCGCGCGGCCAGCGTCAGCGCGCTCATGCTCTCGGGCTCGTCCATCTCGCCGTCGCCGAACACACCCCAGACCTTGCGCTGCTGCGTGTCCTGCAGGCCGCGGTGCTGCAGATAGCGCATGAAGCGCGCCTGGTAGATCGAGCTGATCGGCCCCAGGCCCATCGAGCCGGTGGGGAACTGCCAGAAGTCCGGCATCAGCCAGGGGTGCGGGTAGCTCGACAGGCCGCGCGCGCCTTGCTGCTTCGCGCTGATCTCCTGGCGGTAGTGGGCAAGGTCGTCCTCGCTCAGCCGGCCTTCGAGGAAGGAGCGCGCATAGACGCCGGGGGCCGAGTGCGGCTGGTAGAAGACCAGGTCGCCACCGCCCGCCGCATCGTTGCCGCGGAAGAAGTGGTTGAAGCCGACCTCGAACAGATCGGCCGCGCTCGCATAGCTGGCGATGTGGCCGCCGAGCTCGCCATAGGCCTGGTTGGCACGCACCACCATCGCCAGCGCGTTCCAGCGCATCAGCGAGGCCAGGCGTTCCTCGATGGCCAGGTCGCCGGGGAAGGCAGGCTGTCGGGAGGCCGGGATGGTGTTGACGTAGGGGCTGCCCAGCGCGGGCTGCCAGCCGATCTCGGGCGCGCGGGCGCTGGCGGCGAGCATGTCCATGATCTCGCGCACGCGCTGCGCTCCGGCCGCCTGCAGCAGCGAGGCGAGCGCGTCGCGCCATTCGGCGCTCTCGGTCGGGTCGCTGTCGCTGAATGGCGCGGCCGGCGCGAGCCGGGGATGGATGGACGGGTCGCTCATCGTGTTCTCCTGATCGTTGCACTGTAGGCGCATCGGCCCAGCATGGGACGCTGCAATCAGCGCGATCGATGCCACATGTCGGCACACGATGCCGCGTGACGCCCATCCGGCGGCACATTGCTTCTTGCCCCGCGTCCTGCGCAGCAGACGATCAAGGCGCCAGCCATGACGCAGGTCACACCCTGTGATGGCCGCGCGGCACATCGGCGGTCAGCGTGCGCAGTAGTTCTCGGCACTGGTGGCGCAGCAGGCTCGTGCGTCGTCGTCCCCACGCACAATCACGGCGCAACCACCCCACCTGGACGGACACCCCGCATGCGCAAGCCTTCAGTTTCCCGCCGCACCAGCCTGAAGCTGTTCGGCGGCCTGGCCGCCGCCGTTGCCGCCCCGGGCTGGGCTCAGGCGCGCGCACTGCGCATCGGTGCGACCTTCGATGCCAGTGGTGTCGAGCGTGCCAACGGCACGGCGAACTTCAAGGGGGCCCAGGCCTGCTTCGATGCGATCAACAAGGCCGGCGGCATCCAGGGCCAGAAGGTCGAACTGGTGCAGGCCGACGACCAGTTCAAGCCCGACCTCGCGAAGGCGAACGCGCTGGCCTTCGCCGCCGACCGTTCGGTGCTGGGCCTGCTGACGCCGCTGGGCACGCGCCAGACCGCCGCGATCATGGAATCCGTCAAGGACATGGCCATCGTCGGCCCGAACACCGGCACCGCCGGGCTGCGCAAGAGCAGCCCGCCCAACCTCTTCTGGGTGCGAGCCAGCTACGACCAGGAGGTCGACCGCCTGATCCGCACGGCCGTGACGCTGGGCACCAACCAGATCGGCATCGTGCATCCCAAGGACCCGCTCGGCCAGTCGGTGCTGGCGGCCTTCATGAAGTCGATGGAAGCAGCCAAGCTGCAGCCCAGCGTGGTGGCGACGACGCCCGGCACCACCAGCCCCGAGGTGCAGCCCGCCGTCGAGGCGATCGTCAAGGCCAGGCCGCAGATGGTGGTGATGGTGATGGCCGGCGTGGTACCTGCCTTCGTCAAGGCGCTGCGAGATGCCGGTGGCACGAGTTCCGTCTATGGCCTGTCGATCGGCGCCTCCGCTGCCAACCTCGCGGCGCTGGGCAGCATGGGACGCGGCATCGGGTTCGCGATCACCGTGCCGCCGCCGAATGCACCCAAGTACGAGATCGTGCGCCGCTACCAGGCCGACATGCGCGCCAGTGGCTCTGAAGAGTTCTCGCTGCCCACGCTGGAGGGCTACATCAACGCCCGCGTGATGGCCGAGGGCCTGCGCCGCGCCGGCGCCGGCGCCACGCGCGACAGCCTGATCGCCGCGCTGGAAAAGATCGAGATGCTCGACCTGGGCGGCTTCCGCGTCAGCTATGGCGCCGGCAACCGGCTGGGCAGCAGCTTCGTGGACGTGGCGGTGGTCGGCGACGGTGGGCGCCTGATCGCCTGATCGACAGGGCGTGCGCCGGGCAACACGGCAGACAATGACGCCGCCCCGGTCGCCCAGCGCACGATGAAGCTCGACACCACTGACCTGCGCATCCTGCGCGAACTGCAGTCCGACGCCAGCCTGTCCAATGTCGAGCTGGCACGGCGCGTCGGCCTGTCGCCCTCGCCTTGCCTGACCCGCGTGAAGGCGCTGGAGTCCGGCGGGCTGATCCGCCAGTACGTCGCGCTGCTCGACGCGCAGCGCCTGGGCCTGCACCTGAACGTCTTCATCTCGATCAGCCTGAAGCAGCAGACGCGCGCCGCGCTCGAGTCCTTCGAAGCGAAGATCTCCGCGCGCGACGAGGTGATGGAGTGTTATCTGATGACCGGTGACGCCGACTACCTGATCCGCGTGGCCGTGCCCGACATGGCGGCGCTGGAGCGCTTCATCCTGGAGCAGCTCTCGCCGATGAAGGAGGTCGAGAAGATCCGTTCCAGCTTCGCGCTGAAGCAGGTGCGCTACAAGACGGCACTGCCGCTGGCGCGGCGCTGAGCTTTCTCGCGACAAACGCCACGAGGCCACGTGACTTGCGGTTTCGGCGTGGGTGGCTGCGCACGAGAATGACGCATCGCCTGATTGACCTGTCTCTGCACCCGTCCACGATGCCCCTCTCCGTTGAAGCACAGCACTGGCTCGAAGCGATCGAACGCGGTGCGTTCGGCGTCTGGGACCTCGACCCGGCCGGCGACATGGTTCACTACTCGGCCGGCTGGAAGGCTCGCCTCGGCTTCCCGCGCATCCATGCGCCGGACGCCACCTCGTTCTGGCGCTGCAGGGTGCATCCCGACGACGTCCAGGCCATGCTCGATGCGCTGAGCCGCTACCTCGACGGCCACACCCCGGTGTACGAGGCGAAGTTCCGGCTGCGCAGCAACGGCTCGGGCTACCGCACCGTGCTCTCGCGCGGGCGCGTGGTGGCGCGCGACGGGCTCGGCCAGGCCACCCGCATGGTCGGCACGATGGTCGACCTGACGCCGCGGCCGGTGTCGCCGGCACCTGCCGGGCTGGTCGCGGAGGACGAGAGCGAGACCGGCCCGACGCCTGCCATGCCACTGCTGGGCGCTCTGGCCGCGCTGGCGAGCCGCAACGCCAACGGCGGCGACACGACGATCGAACCGGTCCACGACCTGCTGGCCCTTGCGCTGCGCGACAGCCTGACGGCGGCGTGAGCCGGCTGCCGTGACGCCGGGTCGACCCGCGTCGTGCACGGACGAACGGGGCGCACTGGGTTCACGAGCATGCCTGGCGGCAGTGGGAGACCCATAATCCGCCAGGGGGTCCGTCACCGGGGATGTCATGGATGCAGTAACCAGGAACCACGTGATCGTGACGGGCAGCGGCGACCGCCCGCTGGTGTTTTCCCACGGCTACGGGTGCGACCAGCAGATGTGGCGCCTGGTGGCGCCGGCCTTCGCGGCCGGGCATCGGGTGGTGACCTTCGACCACGTTGGCTGTGGCCGCTCCGACCTTTCCGCCTTCGACCTCCAGCGCCACGGGCAACTCGACGGCTATGCCCAGGATCTCGCCGAGATCCTCGAGCAACTCGACCTGCACGACGTGGTGCTGATCGGGCACTCGGTCAGCGCGATGATCTCGCTGCTCGCGGCCCGCCGCCTGCCGGAACGCGTCCGCGCGCTGGTGATGATCGGCGCGTCGCCCCGCTACCTCAACGATCCGCCGGACTACCACGGCGGGTTCGAGCGTGAGGACATCGACGGTCTGCTCGACATGATCGACACCAACATGGTGGGCTGGGCCGACTTCCTGGCGCCCATCGTCATGGGTTCGCAGTCACCCGAGGTGCTGACCGAGGAGTTGAAGGCCAGCTTCTGTGCGCTCGACCCGACGATCGCGCGCCGCTTCGCGGAAGTGACCTTTCTCGCCGACAACCGCCAGGACCTCGGCGGCTCCACGCACCCCAGCCTGCTGATCCAGGTCACCGACGACGCGATCGCGCCGCGATCCGTCAGCGAATACCTGCAGCGCCAGTTGCCGCACAGCGAACTCACCTGGATCGAAGGCGTCGGCCACAGCCCTCACCTGACCCAGCCGGACGCCTGCATCGCGGCCATCCGGGGCTTTCTCGCCAGGCTGTAGCCGCACCGCAGAACCGGACGACATGACGCCCAGTCCCGAGCTCGACGCGCTGCCCTGCCCCTGGCTGAAGCTGTCGGCCGCGGGCACGATCGTCGCGCACAACGCGGCAGCCGCACAGCTCGTGGGGGCGGCAACGCAGTCACTTGCCGGTCGGCCTTTCGAGCGCCTGCTGACGGGGCCCTCGCTGCTGCTCTACCAGACCCTGCTGCAGCCACTGCTGAAGCTGCACGGGCACGTCGCCGAGATCGCGCTGTCGGTCAAGGTGCACGACGGCCAGCCCATCGACGTGCTGCTGTACGCGGCCACCGTGCCGGGAAAGTCGGGCGAGATCCAGGTCCAGCTGGCCCCGATCCGCCAGCGCCGCCGCATCGAGCTCGAGCTGGCGCGTGTCAAGCGGGCCGCCGACCAGGCGCCGGGCATGGTGTTCCATCTCGAGCGGACGCCGGACGGACAGTGGCGCTTCCCGTATGTCAGCGAGGCCGCGCTGCACTTGTACGGCGTCTCGGCCGACGAGGCCGCGCGCAGCGCCGATGCGATCTTCGCCCGGGTGGCGCCTGACGATCGTCGCGAGCTGATGCGCGCGCTCGAAGCCTCGGGGCGGGTCGGCGGGCCGGTGCGGGTCATGATGAAGCTGCAGCCCTCGAACGACGCCGTGGACGCCCCGCTGCGCTGGCACGAACTGCAGGCCCTGAGCCGGCAGCGCGCCGACGGCACCATCTGGTGGCACGGCCACGTGGCCGACGTCACCGAGCGGATCACGATGCAGGAGGCGGTGGCCAATGCGCGAGCGATGGAGCAACTGGCCCGCATGCGCAGCGAGTTCATCGCCCGCGTCAGCCACGAGCTGCGCACGCCGCTGAACGGCATCCTGGGCTTCACCGAGCTGCTTCGAGAGGACGCCGAGTCGCCGCCGAGCCAGCGCCAGCGGGAGCGGCTCGACGTGGTGTTGTCCTCGGCCCATCACCTGCTCGCGGTGGTGAACCAGCTGCTCGACGTCACCAGCATCGAAACCGGCCGCGTGCAGCTGGCGGTCGAACCCATCCTGCTGCAGGACGCCCTGACGCAGGCGCGCCGGGTCGTCGACACGGCGGCCCGGCAACGCGCCATCGAGCTGCACCTGAACGTGCCGGCGCTGCCGCTGTACGTGAGCGGCGACGCCCAGCGCCTGCAGCAGCTGCTGCTGAACCTGCTATCCAACGCCATCAAGTACAACCGCGCCGGCGGCCGCGTCGACATCGAGGCCGGGCGCGAGGGCGGCGTGGTGGCGATCAGGGTGTCGGACACCGGGCAGGGCCTGACGGAAGCGCAGCGCGCCTCGCTCTTCCAGCCGTTCAACCGCCTCGGCGCGGAGCGGACCGGCGTCGACGGCGCCGGCCTCGGTCTGGTGCTGGCCAAGCACCTCGTCGAGTTGATGTCCGGCTCCATCGATGTCGACAGCACGCCCGGCGTCGGCTCCACCTTCACGGTGCGCCTGCTGGCCGCAGACGCAGCGCCGGCCGGCGCCGTGGCGGCAGTGGCGTCGCCCCACCATGCCGAGGCAAGCTCGGGTCACGTGCTGTACGTGGAGGACAACGAGGTCAATGCATTGCTGATGCAGGCGATCCTGGCGGCGCGGCCGGCGGTCGAACTGACGGTCGCGGTGGATGCCGCGAATGCGATCGACTGCATACGCGCGCGCCAGCCCGACCTGATCCTGCTCGACCTGAACCTGCCGGACAGCACGGGTGACGAACTGCTCACCAGGATGCGCCTGATGCCAGGGCTGTCGGCGATCCCCGCGATCGCGGTCTCGGCGTCCGCCGGACCCGACGCCGAGTTGCAAGCCCGGCGGGCCGGCTTCGATGGCTACTGGACCAAGCCACTGAGCCCGACCGAAACGCTGCGCGAACTCGATCGCTGGCTCTGTTCGGCGGTGCAGCCGGGCCGCTGAGCCTCGGCGGCGTTGACGGTGGGGCTCCGCGCGGCAAAGGCGCGTGCGGGCAGGCTGGCGCACGCCGCTTCGGCGGTCGGCCCGATGGGCCGACTGCCTTGCGCTGCTCGGTCTCGCGGCAGGCCGCCCAACTCGCTTCGCTCACTGCGTTCGCTGCGCTCAGACAGCCGGCGGCAAGTCAGTCTACGAAGCGCGCTGACGCGCGCCTGCCGCAAGCCCTGCGCTGCTCAGCGCCGAACAGGCGTGCACCAGCCTGCCCGCACGCGCCTTTGCTGAACTAGCGGCGGCCTGCCGGTGGAGAACCTCCGGGGGTGGACTTCGCGGCAGGCGCTGCCCGCTGGGGGCGATTTGGGCGGCGACGAGAAGCGCAGCGTCAGGGGGCAGCGCGCGCAAGCGCGCTTCGTAGGCTGACTTGCCGCCGGCTGTCTGAACGGAGTGAGCGCAGCGAACGCAGTGAGTTGGGCGGCTGCCCCCTGGCGCGAGCATCGCAGTGGAGTCGGCGCACAGCGCCGACCGCCGCCGCATGAGCCCCCAGCGGGCAGCGCCTGCCGCGATGCTCGCCGGAGCGATATGTCAGGCGCGCAGCGGCAGCGCCGCACCGATCGCGACGAACACGCCGCCGCAGGCCTGGTTGAAGCGCTTGCCGCTGCGCTGCAGCCAGGGGCGGATGCGGTGGGCCGTGCTGGCGATCACGAACTCGGTGACCACCTCGATGCCGGCGAAGGTGCCGGCCATGATCACGAACTGCAGGAAGAGGCTGCAAGACGGGTCAATGAACTGCGGCAGGAAGGCGGCGAAGAACAGGATGCCCTTGGGGTTGGTGGCCGCCGACAGCGCGCCCTGGCGGAACAGCGACCAGCCGCCGCGAGTCGCCGCCGTGGCCTGCAGCTCCACGCCGATCGCCGGTGCCCGCCACACCTGCACGCCCAGCCAGACGAGGTAGGCGCCGCCCAGCCACTTCAGCACCGTCAGCCACAGCAGCGAGGTCTGCAGCAGCGCGCCGATGCCGAACATCGACAGCGCGATGACGGCGATGAAGCCGCAGGAGCCGCCGAAGATCGTCCACAGCGTCTTGCGCCGCCCGTGCAGCGCACCGTGTGTCAGCGCCAGCAGGCCGTTGGGCCCGGGCGAGAGCGACAGGCCCAGCGCCGCCAGCAGGTAGATCAGCCAGGTGTGGAAGTCCATGCGAGCGTGCGCTCCAGCCACTCGTCGATCGCCTCGCGCTGCGGTGGGAGCAGCGTCGCGCCGCCGGTGAAGCGCTGCCAGTCGTCGACGTGGTACTTCGATACGGCGGTCAGCAAGGGCACGTCGTTCGACATGATCTCGAGCAGCTCGGCCGCGAAGCCCGCACCCTCCGACTCGAGGCGGCCGAAGCGGTTGCAGACGATCAGCTCCGGCGCCTTGCCCAGCGCATCGCGCAGCACGGCGCTGGCGCGTGCGAAGCCCTGCGGGTCGGCGCGGCAGGCCTGCGAATCGCGGCCCAGCGGCTGCGAGACCAGGTAGCCGTCGCGCTTGTCGATGTCGACCAGCACCATCTCGGCGAGACAGTCGCCGCGCTGCGGCGCCGGCGCCATCAGCAGGCCGCTGACGCGGCGGCCGCGCTGGCGCTGCGACTCGACCACCGCGGCCAGCAGTGCATCGACGTCACAACTCCCGTCGTGGTGGATGGCGGCAGCGCGGAGTTCGGACATGAGGAAGCTCACTATAGCTCGCAGCCGGATTCCTTCAGCCCGCGGGCACCGCGCCGAAAGCAAGCGCTGATGAGGCAGGGCCCGCCGCTGCCGGACGCGCTCGGCCCCGCCGCCGAGCGCCTGCGAGATCAGGCGCGCCGACTGGCCGAGGTGGTCGGAAGTTTCCAAATCCGGCAAGGCAGCACGGCTTGGGCGTTGCGGCGGCCTCAGTTCGGCGTCGCGGCGGCCGATACTGGTAACCGAAAGGAACGCCATGCCGCTCGACCTGACCCCCGCCACCCTGGCCGCCCTGGCTGCCGGCACCGTTGCCGCGGGTGCGGCCGCGGTCTGGGCCTGGCGCTCGCGCCGCGGTCCCGCCAAGCATTCCACCACCGCCGTCGCGGCCGACAGCGGCATGGACACCCTGACCGGCCTGCCCACCCGCGTGCGCTTCGAGCTGATGATGCAGGACGGCCTGACCGCCAGCGAGCGCACCGGCAGCGACAGCTGCGTGCTGTGCCTCGGCGTGGACGGCATGCGCCTGGTCAACGAACGTTTCGGCCAGGCGGTGGGCGACCGCACGCTGGCCACGGTCGCCGCGAAGCTGCGCGAACTGTGCGGCGCCTCGACACCGATCGGACGCCTCGGCGGCGACGAGTTCGCGCTGTGGCTGAACGCCCCGCGCGATGCCGGCGAGAAGTTGGCGCTGCGGCTGGTGCAGGCCTTTGCCGCGCCGCTGCTGGTCGACGGCCACGCGGTGCCGGTCGCGCTGTCGATCGGCCTGTCCGTCGCGCCGGAACACGGCAGCAACCTGCGTCTGCTGGCCAAGGCGGCCGCGGCGATGCAGTCGGTCAAGCGCAACGGCGGCGACTCGCACGCGCTGTTCGACCCGCGCATCGAGGCCGCCCATGGCGAGGAGGCATCCATCGCCCGCGAGCTGCAGCAGGCCGTCGTCAAGCGCCAGCTCGAACTGTTCTTCCAGCCGCGGCTGGAGACCGCGACGATGCAGGTCAGCGCCGTCGAGGCGCTGCTGCGCTGGCGCCACCCGACACTCGGCCTCGTCAGCCCGGCGCGCTTCATCCCAATCGCCGAACGGCATGGGCTGATCGACTCCATCGGCGGCTGGGCGCTGGATGCCGCGCTCAAGCAGGCCGGCACCTGGCGCGCCGCCGGCATCAAGCTGCGCGTGGCGGTGAACGTCTCCGGCCGGCAGTTCCGCCAGGACGATTTCGCGACCAAGATGGAGCGTGCGCTGAAGGCCCACGGCCTGCCGGCAGATTCGGTCATCTGCGAGATCGCCGAGGACGCGGCGGTAGAGAACACCGAGGCCACCCGCCGCGCGTTCGAGAAGCTGCACCAGCTCGGCGTCGGCATCGCGATCGACGACTTCGCTGCCAGTGCCGCGGCCATCGCGGCGCTGAACGGCGTGCCGGCGCAGGAACTCAAGCTCGACCGAGCGCTGCTGGCCACCGTGGCGCGCCAGCCCGAAGCGCGCCTGGCCTTCGCCAGTGCGGTGCAGGCGGCACGCGCGCTGAAGCTGCGCCTGGTCGCGCAGGGCGTGGAATCGGAGCCGCAGCGCGCGCTGGCGGTTCAACTGGGCTGTGAGGAACTGCAGGGCTACCTGTTCGCCAAGCCGATGAGTGCACGCGCCGTGGCCATCTGGGCCGCCGATGCCGCCACCACACTGGCGCAGACCTTCAAGCCCTCGGCCTTCAAGGACACACTGCCGCTGGTCGGCCAGCCGGCCGCGGAAGGCTTCGCGCAGACGCGCATCTCGCTGCGCCGCTGAGCGCCGCAGAGCACCCCGGGGCCGCCCCCGGCGGTGCACCGCAGCCCCCGGCCCGCACCCGTCGGGCCTGCTGCGCTGGCTGTCGCACAACCGTCATGCGGCCGTCACGACCCGTCTAGATGATCCGGGCGTTCCAACCTGGGAGAACGCCATGGACGACTGCGCGATCGAGGTCGAGTCGCTGCGCAAGAGCTTCGGCGGCACGCCGGCACTGCGCGGCGTGTCGCTGCGCGTCGAGCGTGGCGAAATGGTCGCGCTGCTCGGTGCCTCCGGCTCCGGCACATCGACGCTGATGCGGCACCTCAACGGCCTGCACCGGGCAGACGCCGGCGATGGCAGCGTGGTGCGCGTGCTCGGCCGCACGGTGCAGAGCGGCGGCGTGCTGGCCCGCGACATCCGCCGCCAGCGCGCCGACGTGGCGGCCATCTTCCAGCAGTTCAACCTCGTCGACCGCCTGCCGGTGATGGTCAACGTCATGGCCGGCGCACTGCACCGGCTGCCGCTGTGGCGCGCGATGACCCGGCGCTTCCCGGCCACCGAGCACCAGCGTGCCTGGCAGGCGCTGCAACACGTCGGCATCGAGCGCTGCGCCTGGCAGCGCGCGTCCACGCTCTCGGGCGGCCAGCAGCAGCGCGCCGCCATCTCGCGCGCGCTGGTGCAGGAGGCCCGGCTGATCCTGGCCGACGAGCCGGTGGCCTCGCTCGACCCGGCCTCCAGCCGCCGCGTCATGGAGCTGCTGGCCGGGCTGAACCGCGATCTCGGCGTGACGGTGCTGGTCTCGCTGCACCAGGTCGAGCACGCCTTCGCCTTCTGCCCGCGCACGATCGCGCTGCGCGCCGGCGAGGTGGTCTACGACGGCCCCACCGCCGCGCTGAGCGCCGAGCGCCTGCGCGCGCTGTACGGCGCGCAGAGCGACGAACTGTTCGCACCGACCGACGCACACGCCGCCGACGAGCGCCAGGTGCCGCTGGCCGTGCCGGCGCTGCGCGCCGCCTGAACCCGCTTTCGAACATCCGCTGAAGGAGTCCCGCATGAAGAAGACCTGGATCACCACGCTTGGCCTGGCCGCCGGGCTGGCCTTTGCCGCCAGCGCCGGCGCACAGCCCAAGGAGCTGAGCTTCGGCATCATCTCCACCGAGTCGTCGGCCAACCTGAAGAGCTCCTGGCAGCCGCTTCTCGACGACATGCAGAAGGTCACCGGCTACAAGGTGAATGCCTTCTTCTCGACCGACTACGCCGGCATCATCGAAGGCATGCGCTTCAACAAGGTGCAGGTGGCCTGGTTCGGCAACAAGTCGGCCATGGAAGCCGTGGACCGCGCCGGCGCCGAGGTGTTCGCGCGCATGACGCAACCCGACGGCGGCACCGGCTACTGGAGCCTGATGATCGTCCACAAGGACAGCAAGCTGCAGAACCTGCAGGACGTGCTGAAGGAGCGCCAGCAGCTGACGCTGGGCTTCGGCGACCCGAACTCGACCAGCGGCGCGCTGGTGCCCGGCTACTACGCCTTCGCGCAGAACGGCGTCGATGCAGTGAAGGACTTCAAGCGCACCGTGCGCGCCAACCACGAGACCAACATCCTCGCGGTGGCCAACAAGCAGATCGACGTGGCCACCGTGGCCAGCGACGGCGTCGACCGCATGAAGATCAAGATGCCGGAGAAGCACGCCGAGCTGCGCGTGGTGTGGCGCTCGCCGCAGATCGCCAGCGACCCGATGGCCTGGCGCAAGGACCTCGACGCCGACGCCAAGCAGAAGGTGAAGGACTTCTTCATCGCCTACGGCAAGGATGCGCGCGAGAAGGAGATCCTGGCCAAGCTGACGATCGGCGGGTTCATCGCTTCCAGCAACGACCAGCTGTTGCCGATCCGCCAGCTGGCGCTGGCCGCGGAACGCGGCAAGGTGGAAGCCGACACGACGATCTCGGCCGATGAAAAGTCGCGCAAGCTCAAGGACATCGACGCCCGCCTCGCCGAGCTGGGCCGCCTGCTCGCCAGCGCGGCGAAGTGACGCCCCGCGCCCGATGAACTCGACGAGCCTCCCGTCGCCGCTGCGACCCGCAGCGCCCGAGCGGCCGGGATCCTCACTTCCGGCCCTGCTCGGCTGGGGCCTGCTGCTGGCCTTGCTGGCTGGCAGCTGGAAGGGCGCGGACTTGCGCCCGCTGGACCTGTTCCGCGACGCCGGCAACATGGCGCAGTACGCGCAGGGATTCTTCCCGCCCGACTTCGCCGACTGGCGCCACTACCTGTCGGAGCTGGTGATCACGCTGCAGATCGCGCTGTGGGGCACGGCGCTGGCGATCGTCTGCTCGGTGCCGCTGGCGCTGCTGGCAGCGAGCAACATCTCGCCCTGGTGGGTGCACCAGCCGGTGCGCCGCGTGCTCGACGCCTGCCGCGCCATCAACGAGATGGTGTTCGCGCTGCTGTTCGTCGTGGCGGTCGGCCTCGGCCCCTTCGCCGGCGTGCTGGCGCTGTGGATCCACACCACCGGCACGCTGGCCAAGCTGTTCTCCGAAACGGTCGAGGCCATCGACCCGCAGCCGGTGGAAGGCATCCGCGCCACCGGCGCGCACCCGCTGGCCGAGATCGTCTTCGGCGTGATCCCCCAGGTGATGCCGCTGTGGATCTCCTATGCGCTGTACCGCTTCGAGGCCAACGTGCGCTCGGCCTCGGTGGTCGGCATGGTCGGCGCCGGCGGCATCGGCATGGTGCTGTGGGACGTGATCCGCGGTTTCCAGTACGCCCAGACCGCGGCGGTGCTGCTGATGCTGGTGGTGTCGGTCTCGGTGATCGACGTGCTGTCGGCACAGCTGCGCAAACGACTGATCTGAACGGAGCTTCCGCCATGGACATCGTCGAGACCATCGAGCAGCTGTTCGTCCGCCACGGCCACGCGCCCTACGAGGGCGCGCGCCGCGAGGCGATCAGCGCGCTGGAGCATGCGCTGCAGTGTGCGCAGCTCGGCGAATGGGCGAACGCCGACGAGTCGCTGGTCGCCGCGGCCTTCCTGCACGACATCGGCCACTTCCTGGCGGCCGAGGCGGTGGCCCGCGACGACCGCATCGACGACCGCCACGAGATGATCGCGATCCCCTTCCTCGCCGCCGGTTTCGACGCCGCGGTGACCGAGCCGATCCGCCTGCACGTGCAGGCCAAGCGCTTCCTGGTGCGCACCGACGCGCACTACGCCCGCCAGCTCTCGCCGGCCTCGCAGCACTCGCTGGCCCTGCAGGGCGGGCCGATGGACGATGCCGAGATCGACGCCTTCGAAGAGCTGCCCTTCGCGCGCGATGCGGTGATGCTGCGCCGCTGGGACGATCAGGCCAAGACGCCGGGCCGCCGCACGCCGTCGCTCGACTGGTACCTGGCGCTGCTGCACGACGTGCGCGACCGCTCGCAGATCACCGAGCGGCTCGAGATCGGCGCGACCAGCCTGTCCTGAACCGAAGCGGCAGACAGCGAGGCCGCCCGCGCAGCGCCGTGGCTCAGGCCACGCGCCGCCCGCCGACGAACACCTCGCGCACCACCGGGTGCGCATCGATCACCGAGACGCGCAGCAGGTCGCCACGCAGGCCGAGGGCGATCTCGCCGCGATCGTCCAGTCCGCAGGCCAGCGCCGGGCCGCGGCTGACCACCTTCAGGGCCTCGGGCAGCGAGAAGCCGGCATCGCGATGCAGGCACCAGGCCGCCTGCAGCAGGCTGCCGGGCACGTAGTCGGACGACAGTCCGTCGAGCACGCCTTCGCGTGCCAGCGTGAGCGCCGCGACGTTGCCCGAGTGCGAGCCGCCGCGCACCACGTTCGGCGCGCCGGCGATCGTCTTCAGCCCGTGCGCGTGGGCGCGGCGCGCCGCCGCCAGCGTGGTCGGGAATTCGCTCATCGAGGCGCCGAGCGCGCGGGCCTCGTCGACATGCTCCAGCGTGGTGTCGTCGTGCGTGGCCAGCGCCACGCCATGGCGGCGCGCGAATTCGGCGAACCAGTCGCGGTGCGGCTGCGCGTACTGCGCCTGGCGCTGCGGCGCGATGCGCACCTCCTCGTCGAACTGCGCATCGCTCCAGCCCTTCTTGCCGGTGTAGTAGGTGCGTGCCTGCTCGACGTCGGTCCACTGTCGCTGGCCGGGCGTGTGGTCCATCAGCGAGATCAGCCGCAGGCGCGGGTGGCCGGCGAAGGGTTCGAACAGATCCAGCGCATTGGCCGCCGGCAGCTCGCAGCGCACGTGGATCAGGTGCTGGCTGCGCAGCACGCCGGCCGCTTCCAGCTGGTCGAGCACGCCGAGCAGCGCGCTCTGGTCGCGGGCGCGGAAGCCGTCGCCGTAGGGGTCGCCGACGCCGATCGCATCGAGCACGGTGGTGATGCCCGCCGAGGCGACTTCGGCGTCGTGCGCCTGCAGCGCAGCACGCATCGGGAAGCTGACCTTGGGCCGCGGCATCACGTGGCGCTCGAGGTTGTCGGTGTGCACCTCCACCAGGCCGGGCAGCAGCCAGTCGCCACCGAGGTCGAGTGCACCGTTCACCGCGCTGGCGCCGCTGTCGATGGCCACGATGCAGCCATTGGCCACGCGCACCGTGGCGCCGGCCAGCACCTCGTGGCCGAGCACCACGCGGGCATTGCTGAAGATCTGTTCGGTCATGGCGGGTCCTGTTCGGGCGCTCAGGCGGAGAAGTCGATGCGGCGGTCGGCCACCGCGTCGCGCACTTCCTCGTCGTGGAAGATGCCGACCACCGCGCTGCCGCGTGCCTTGGCCTCGCGGATCAGCGCGATCACCACGCGGCGGTTGGCGGCGTCGAGCGAGGCGGTGGGTTCGTCCAGCAGCAGCAGCCGGGCCGGCAGGATGAAGCCGCGCGCGATGTTGACGCGCTGCTGCTCGCCGCCGGAGAAGGTGGCTGGCGGCAGGCCCCACAGGCCGGCCGGCAGGTTCAGCCGCGCGAACAGCTCGCCGGCGCGTGCGCGTGCGGCGTCGAGGGCGGCGCGGTGCGGGGTGTCGTCCAGCGGGTCGGCATCGACCTGGGCATCGGATTCAGGGTCGGCCGGGTCGGCGTCGATCAGCCGTTCGGCGACCACGTCCAGCGCCGGCTGGCGCGGCAGTGCGCGCAGGAACTGGCTGACGTAGGCGATCTCGCGGCGGCGCAGCGCCAGCATCTCGCGCGGTGCGGCCTGAGCCAGGTCGATGCGCTCGCCCGATTCGCGCTGCAGCCACAGCGCACCGGCATCCACCGCGTAGCTGCCGTACAGGCACTTCATCAGCGTCGACTTGCCGCGCCCCGAAGGGCCGACCAGCGCCACGCACTCGCCGGCCTGCACCTGCAGGCTGACGCCGTCCAGCACTGGCAGCTGCAGCCCGTCGCGCAGGTGCAGCGTGAAGCGCTTGCTGACGCGCTCGACCTGCAGGACGGCGCTCATGCGGACACCACCGAAGCCACCAGCAGTTGCGTGTAGGGGTGCTGCGGGTCGTCGAACACCCGGTCGGTCAGCCCCTGCTCGACGATGCGGCCGTGCCGCATCACCAGCGTGCGGTGGGCCAGCAGCCGCGCCACGCCGAGGTCGTGCGTGACCACCAGCGCCGACAGGTGCAGCCGGCCGACCAGCAGGCGGATCAGGTCGAGCAAGCGCGCCTGCACCGACACGTCCAGCCCCGAGGTCGGCTCGTCCATCAGCACCAGGCGCGGCCGGGTGACCAGGTTGCGCGCGATCTGCAGGCGCTGGCGCATGCCGCCGGAGAAGTTGTGTGGCGAGTCGTCGAGCCGCGCCGCATCGAGCTCGACGCGCGACAGCCAGCGGGTCGCGGTGTCGCGCAGCACGGCGTAGCGGCGCTCGCCCTGCCCCATCAGCCGCTCGCCGACGTTGGCGCCGGCGCTGACGTTCATGCGCAGGCCCTCGTGCGCATGCTGCTCGACGAAGCCCCATTCGGTGCGCGCCAGCTCGCGGCGCTCGCGCTCGCCGCAGGCATGCACGTCGGTCTCGATCCCATCGCGGCGGCGGTAGAGCACTCGGCCCTCGGCGGGCGTCAGTCGTCCGGCGATGCAGTTCAGCAGCGTCGACTTGCCCGACCCCGATTCGCCGACGATCGCCACCACCTCGCCGGGAAAGAGTTCCAGCGAGGCCTCGCGCACGGCCCAGTGGCCGTCGCGCGCGCCGTCGAAGCGGTGGCCGAGCTGCTGCACGCGCAGCAGCGGTTGATTCGTGCTCATGACCGGGCCTCCTGCTGCTCGCGGCAGTGGTCGCTGTCCGAGCAGGTCCATTGCGTGCTGCCGTCGTCCATCACGATCTCGTCGAGGTAGCTGGTGGTGCAGCCGCACAGCGCGCAGGCGTGGCCCTGCGGCTCGATGCGGAACGGGTGGTCGTCGAAGTCCAGGCTGTGCACGTCGGTGTAGGGCGGAATCGCGTACAGCCGCTTCTCGCGCCCGGCGCCGAACAGCTGCAGCGCCGGCATGCGGTGCATCTTCGGGTTGTCGAAGCTCGGGATCGGCGAGGGCGACATCACGTAACGCCCGTCGACGCGCACCGGGTAGTCGTAGGTGGTGTCGATGCGGCCCCACTGCGCGATGTCCTCGTACAGCTTCACGTTCATCAGGCCGTATTCGGCGAAGGCGTGCAGCTTCAGCGTCTCGCGCCGGCGCGCCTCGAGCTTGTACAGCGGCTCGGGCTGCGGCACCTGGTAGACGAGGATCTGCGCCTCGGTCAGCGGCCGCTCGGGGATGCGGTGGCGCGTCTGGATGATGGTCGCGTCCGCGGTGCGCTCGGTGGTGCGGCCGCCGGTGGTGCGCGCGAAGAAGCGGCGGATGTTGACCGCGTTGGTGGTGTCGTCCGAGCCCTGGTCGATGACCTTGAGCACGTCGGCCTGGCCGATCACCGCCGCCGTGACCTGGATGCCGCCGGTGCCCCAGCCGTAGGCCAGCGGCATCTCGCGCGAGCCGAACGGCACCTGGTGGCCGGGGATGGCGACGGCCTTCAGCAGCGCGCGGCGGATCATGCGCTTCGTACCCTCGTCGAGGTAGGCGAAGTTGTAGCCATTCATGCCTTGCGCTCCTCACGCAGCGCGCGCACCAGCAGCAGTTCCGATTCGAAGGTCACGTAGTGCGGCAGCTTGAGGTGCTGCACGAAGCCGGACGCCTCGACGTTGTCGCCATGGCTGAGCACGAACTCGCTGTCCTGTGCCGGGCTGGTGGGCAGTTCGTCGAACTCGTCGGTGCGCAGCACGCGGTCGACCAGCGACATCGCCATCGCCTTGCGCTCGCCATGGCCGAACACCAGGCCCTGGCCGCGGGTGAACTGCGGCGGCTGCGTCGCGCTGCCTGCGAACTGGTTGACCATCTGGCAGTCGGTCAGCTCGACCTCGCCGATCTCGATCGTAAAGCCGAGCTCGTCGGGCACGATCTCCAGCGGCACCGCGCCGAAGCGGATCTCGCCGGCGAACGGGTGGGTGTAGGCATAGCCGCGCTGCGTCGAGTAGCCCATGCCCAGCACCCAGCCCTCGTCGGCACGCGCCAGCATCTGCAGCCGGGCGGTGCGCGGCAGCGGGTGCGCCGGCGGGTCGCGGGTGATGTCCGGCGGCTCGGGGTCGCCCTCGCTGGGCAGGCAGGGCTCGATCAGGCCCTGGGCGGCCAGCTCGTCGATCGGGCTGGCCAGCGGTTCGTGTGCGTCCGTGGCGATGCTCACCGCATCCACCGGCTCGGGCAGGCCGGCCTGGCCGGCGAGCTCGAAGTCGAGCAGGCGCTGCGTGTAGTCGAAGCTCGGGCCGAGCAGCTGGCCACCGGGCACGTCCTTGAAGATCGCCGAGACCCGGCGGCGAACGCGCATGCGCGCGGTGTCGACCGGGTCGCTGAAACCCCAGCGTGGCAGCGTGGTGCGGTAGGCGCGCAGCAGGAACACCGCCTCGGTGCTGTCGCCGCGGGCCTGCTTCAGGGCCAGCGCGGCCAGGTCGGGGTCGTAGAGCGAAGCCTCGGCCATCACCCGGTCGACCAGCAACCGCAGCTGTTCGCGCAGCTGCACCGCCTCGAGCTCGGGCACCTCGGCACCGCCGCGCCGTGCCTGCGCCAGCAGCTTCAACGAAGCGGCAATCGCCTGCTCGCCGCCCTTCACTGCGATGTACATGGCTCAGGCCTCCAGTCGCAGGCGGGTGCTGCGCGGCAGCGCGACGAGGCGCTCGCCGCAGCACAGGATCAGGTCGATGCCACGCGGGAAGGCGGGCTCGAGCGCGATGCGGGCCTGCCAGAACGCGGTGTCGAGCCCGGCCACGCGCAGGGCCTGCGTGGTCTGGATGCCGGGGCCGCGCAGTTCGAGGGCTGCGCCGGCTCCGAAGCCATCGACCTCGACGATCAGCGTCGCGCCGTCCTGCGGCACCTCGTCGCTGCCCGAGGCCAGCGTGGTCCAGAGGCTGGCCGGCGCGTGGGGGGCGTCGGTCAGGGCGAACGCCGCCTGTGCCGCTTCGTCCACGATCCGCACGCCGCTATGGAAACGCAGGTGCTCGACGCTGCCCTGGCGGCGCAGCGAGGGCTCGAGCCACAGTGTCGTCTCGGCGTCGAGCAGCGCCAGCAGCAGGGCCGTGGTGCCGCGGCCGAGGCCGGCGGTGTCGAGGTCGTGGAGTGCCGCGGTCGGCAAGGTCTGCACACGACCCGGGCGCGACATCGCCTCGAGGACGCTGCGGAACACCTGCTGCGCGTCGTGTACCGGGCGGGCCAGGCCGCGGCCGATCTCGGCGAGGGTGGTGGTCATGCGGCCTCCGGCTGCAGGGCGAAGAAGCGCACGCGGCTGGCTTCGGTGCGGGCGCGTTCGTCGCGGTCGTGTTCGGCGCGCGAGCGGCGCAGCGGCTCGATCACCTCGCGCTGCAGCAGTGCGCGCAGCTCGGGCCGCTGCAGCAAGGCGTCGAGCTGGGCGATGCGTTCGGCACGCGCTTCGTCCATGCCCAGCACATGGCCGACACCGGCGACCACGCTGCCGTCGGCCGCACGATGGCGCACCGCGCAGCGCGTGACGGTGGCCTCGCCGAGGTTGAAGCGGTCGCCGTGGTTGCCGATGCGCGCGCGCACCATCACCAGGCCGGCCTCGGGGGCACGCAGGGTCTCGAAGCGGTAGTCGGCCAGCGCCGGCGCCGCCCGCTCGGCCAGCTCGGCCGGCCGGGCGCGCGCCAGCACACGCAACCAGTCGGCGCGGTCGGCCTGCAGCGAAGGGGATGATGCGGTCATGCGGATGTCATCTAGACGACTCAGTATGTCGGCCAGTATCCGCAGCAGCCGTGACAGTTTATTGACCATGCTCGACGACCCTCACCTCGCGCCACCGCGCACCGACGAGCCGGCCGCCAGCGTGCCGCGCTGGTCGCAGATCGCCGCCCACCTGCGCGACGACATCGCCGCCGGGCGTTTTGCGCCGGGTGCGCAGTTGCCCAACGAATCGCTGCTCGCCGAGCGCTTCGAGGTACACCGCCACACGCTGCGCCAGGCGGTGCGCCAGCTGGTGCACGAAGGCCACCTGCGCGTGGTGCAGGGCCGCGGCACCTTCGTGCGCGAGCTGGTGCTCGACTACGCGCTGAAGCGGCGCACGCGCCTGACCGAGAACCTGGCCGAGGCCGGCGAGCGGGCGCAGCGCGAGCTGCTGTCCAGCGAGCGCGTGCCCGCCGGCGAGTGGGCGCAGGTGCTGCGCATCCCGGCGCGCGCCACGGTCGAGGTGCTGCACACGCGGGCCAGCGTTCGCGGGCGGCCGGTGGGGCTGAGCACCACCGTCTATCCCACGGCGCGGCTGGCGGGCATGGCCGAGGCCTTTGCCGCCTGCGGCTCGATCACCGAGGCGCTGCGCTCGCTCGGCGTGGCCGACTACCAGCGCTCGCGCAGCACGGTGTCGTGCCGGCTGCCCAGTGCGGCGGAGGCCGATGCGCTGGCACGCGCCGCGACCGAGCCGGTACTGGTGGTGCAGTTCGTCAGCGTCGACAGTGCCGGCGAGCCGGTGGAGGCCGGGCGAACGCTGTTCGCGGCCGATGCGGTGCAGCTGAGCGTGGCGCACGACGCATGAACGCACACGTGCCACACGTGCGTCCACGCCACGCGGTCTACTTCGCGCCCGATGCGCGGCATCCGCTGTGGGTGGCCGGCTGCGCCTGGCTGGGCCGCGATGCGCGCACCGTGCCGGCCCCACCGCCGGCCCGGCCCGGCGTGCTGCACCCCTGGCGCTACGGCTGGCATGCGACGCTGAAGGCGCCGATGCAGCTCGTGGAAGGCGCGAGCGAAGTGGCCTGGCTCGACGCCGTGGCGAGCCTCGCCGCGCGCCATGCGGCCTTCGACATGCCGGCCCTGCACATCGCCCCGCTGGCCGACTTCCTGGCCGTGCAGCCGCGCGAGACGCTGGCAGCGCAGCATCCGCTGCGGCGGCTGGCCGACGACTGCGTGCTGTCGCTGGACCGCTTTCGCGCGCCGCACGATGCAGCGGAGCGTGCACGGCAGCAACGCGGCGCCATCAGCGAACGACAACGCGAACAGGCGCGCCGTCTCGGCTATGCCCACGTGCTGGACGACTGGCGCTTCCACATGACGCTGACCGACAGCCTCGGCGGCCTGACGGACGAGACCGTCGCGAGCGTGCGCGACGAGGCGGATCGGCACTTCGCCGCCGCCCTGGCCGAACCGCTGCGCTGCGACGCGCTGTGTGTGTTCGTCGAACCGGCGCCGGGCGCGCCGTTCGAGTGGCGCCACCGCTTCGCCCTGGCGGCGCGATGAGCGGCATCGCCGGCTCGCAGCGCCTGCTGGTCGTGGTCGGCCCCTCGGGCGCTGGCAAGGACAGCCTGCTGCGCATCTGGCTCGACGGCCTGCCGCAAGCGATGCGCCCGCACCGGGCACGGCGCACGATCACCCGCGCCGCCGACCCGAACGAGGATCACGAAGCCATCGACGTCGACGACTTCGAACGCGAGCGCGCACGCGACGCTTTCGCGCTGTGCTGGACCGCGCACGGCCTCGCCTACGGTGTGCGCCACCGCGAGCTGGCGCCGTTGAAGGACGGCCATTGGGTGGTGCTGAACGGATCGCGCGAACACCTGCCGGCGCTGCGCGAGGCCGCGCCGCAGGCCCGCATCGTGGCGGTCACGGCCTCGGCCGCGCTGCGGCAGGTCCGCCTGCAGTCGCGCGGCCGAGAGGATGCGCCGGCCCTCGGCGCGCGCCTGCAGCGCGAGCTGCCGGCGATCGAGGCCGACCTGCAGATCGACAACAGCGGTTCGCTGGCCGACGCGGTGTCGCAGCTCGACCGCTGGTGGCGCCCGCTGGCGGGCGCCGCGTCGCTCAGTCGGCCTTCTTCGGCCGCCCCGGCTTGAGCGGTGCCAGGGCGTTGAGCGCGCCCTGCAGTGCCGCGTCGTTCAGGCCGGCGAGCGCCTGCAGGCCGGCGCGCAGCAGTTCGCTCTTCTTGGTCGGGCGCTTGAAGCCCAGCGCGCGCTCCTTCAGCGCGGCGATCAGCGCGAAGTCGGACTGCGGCATCGTGAAGCTGTCGCGCACCAGCTTGGCCTTGGGCGGCTTGGCCGGCTTCGGCAGCGCCACCGGCTTGGCGGCCTTGGCGACCTGCTTCGGCGCCGGCTTCGCAGCCGGCTTGGCCGCTGCCTTCGGGGTGGGCTTCGCCACCGGCTTGGCCGTGGCTTTCGGTGTGGTCTTGGTTGCGGCCTTCGTCGAGGTCTTGGTCGAGGCTTTGGTCGAGGTCGTTGTTGCCATCGTCAGCATTCCTGGATTGGTATAAATCGTTTATACAGTTTATACCAAAGTGCCCGTCCGTCACACGCCTGCCACATGCGCGGCCGAGACTCGCGCGCATGAACATGCTGATGGATCCGGCGCTCCACGCCACGCCGGCGAGCCCCTGGGATCCGCGCCAGTGCGCGGCGCTGATCGACGAGCTGCAGACCCTGCGCCACGCGATGCAGGCACACGAGCGCACCCTGGCACCGTGGATCGCCGAGGCCGGCGACGAGCGCAATGCCAGCGCCCGCAACCTCGCCCACTACCTGGCGCTGCGCGGCAGCGACCTGCGCGCGCTGCAGGAGCGCCTGGCCCGCATGGGCCTGTCCTCGCTGGGCCGTGGCGAAAGCCACGTGCTGGCCAACCTCGACAAGGTGCTGGGCCTGCTGCACGTGCTGGCCGGCCGCCCCTGGCAGACGCAGGCCGAGGAGGAACCGGCCGGCTTCGGCAGCGGCCGCGACCGCCTCGCCGCCCACGCCGCGGCACTGTTCGGCGAGCCGCCGGCCGAGCGCCGGGTGCGCATCATGGTCACGCTGCCGGGCAGCGCCGCGACGGACCCCGCGCTGATCGGCGCGCTGGTGCATGCCGGCATGGACGTGGCCCGCATCAACTGCGCCCACGACGACGCGCCGGCCTGGATGGCGATGGCCTCGCACGTGCGCCGCGCCGCGGCGGCCAGCGGCCGCGCCGTCAAGGTGCTGATGGACCTGGCCGGCCCGAAGATCCGAACCGGCCCGATCGCCGCCGGCCCCAGTGTGCTGAAGATCAAGCCGGTGCGCGACGACTTCGGCCAGGTCACCGCATCGGCGCTGGTGGGCCTGCGCGCACGCGGCTCGACGATGCCGATCCACGGCGCCTCGGCCACCGTCGAGGTCGAGCCCGACTGGCTGGAGCAGCTGCGCGCCGGCGACAGCATCGAGTTCGTCGACGCGCGGGCTTCGACGCGTCGCCTGACGGTGATCGACGAACGACCCGGCGGTGCCCTGCTCGAGTGCCGGCAGACCGCCTACCTGACACCGCAGACCTGGCTGCGCCTGCGTGATCGCGATGTGCGCCGCCCGGACACGCCCATTCACGGCCTGCCCGCCGCGGCCGGCCGCATCCGGCTGTTCCGCGGCGACACGCTGCGGCTCACGCCGGAGGGCCTGGGCCACGGCGCCAGCCACGGCGAGTCGGACCGGCGTGTGGCGCCGGCCAGCGTCTCGTGCACGCTGCCCGAGGTGCTGGAGCAGGTGCACAAGGGTGAGCGGGTCTGGTTCGACGACGGCCGCATCGGCGGCGTGATCCGCCGCGTGGCGGCGCGCGGCGTCGACGTCGAGATCACCGAGGTCGCCGACGAGGGCCAGGACCTCGCCGCCGACAAGGGCATCAACCTGCCCGACAGCGCACTCGACCTGCCGGCGCTGACCGAGAAGGACCTCGCCGACCTCGACGTGGCGGCCCGCCATGCCGACCTGGTCGGCCTGTCGTTCGCGCAGCGCGCCGAAGACGTGCACCAGCTGCGCCACGAACTCGATGCGCGTGGCGCGTCATCACTCGGCCTGATCCTGAAGATCGAGACGCGCCAGGGCTTCGAGCACATGCCTGAGCTGCTGTTCGCGGCGATGGGCGCCCGCGCTGCCGGCGTGATGATCGCGCGCGGCGACCTGGCGGTGGAATGCGGCTTCGAGCGCATGGCCGAGGTGCAGGAAGAGATCCTGTGGGCCTGCGAAGCCGCCCACCTGCCGGTGGTCTGGGCCACGCAGGTGCTGGAGTCGCTGGCCAAGCGGGGCCAGCCCTCGCGCGCCGAGATCACCGACGCGGCGATGGGCGAGCGCGCCGAGTGCGTGATGCTCAACAAGGGCCCGCACATCCTCGAGGCCATGCGCACGCTCGACGACGTGCTGCGCCGCATGCAGGGCCACCAGACCAAGAAGCGGCCGCTGCTGCGTGCGCTGAAGTCCTGGCAGCGGGCCGCCGCCTGAGGTGGCGGCTCCCGCCGACGGCACCGAGCGCCTGCCCGCCGGCTTCCACCGGCTGATCGCCGCGCAGTTCTTCTCCGCGCTGGCCGACAACGCGCTGCTGATCGTGACCATGGCGCTGCTGCAGCGCCGCGGCCTGCCGGCCTGGTGGGCGCCGCTGCTGAAGTTCGGCTTCACGCTGTCGTACGTGCTCCTCGCGCCGCTGGTCGGCCCGCTGGCCGACGCAGTGCCCAAGGCGCGGCTGATGGCCTGGATGAACGGCGTCAAGGTGCTGGGCGTGCTGGCGCTGCTGGCCGACGTGCACCCGGTGGCGGCCTTCGTCGTGGTCGGCTTCGGCGCGGCCGCCTATGCACCGGCCAAGTACGGCCTGGTCACCGAGCTGGTCTCGGCGCAGCAACTGGTGGCGGCCAACGGCTGGCTGGAGGTGACGGTGGTCTGCGCGGTGCTGCTCGGCACGGTGTTCGGCGGCGTGCTGGTCAGCCCGCTGCTCGCGCCGCTGTGGCAGCTGGGCTGGACCGACCTGCACCTGCTGCTGGGTGTCTATGCGCTGGCAGCACTGCTCAACCTGGGCATCCCGGACAGCGGTGCGCGCTACGCAGCGCGCTCCATTCACCCGCTGGCGATGGCGCGCGACTTCCGCGCTGCCAACGCCACGCTGTGGCGCGACCCGCTGGGCGGCCTGTCGCTGGCCGCCACCACGCTGTTCTGGGGTGCCGGTGCCACGCTGCAGTTCATCGTGCTGCGCTGGGCGCAGGAGCACCTGGGCCTGTCGCTGCACCAGGCGAGTTACCTGCAGGCGGCGGTCGCGGTCGGCGTGGTGGGCGGCGCGGCCGCGGCCGGGCGCTTCGTCGCGCTGGCCGATGCGCGGCGCATGCTGGCCTTCGGCGTGGCGCTGGGGCTGATGCTGCCGGTGGTGGCCAGCACGCAGAGCCTGTGGTGGGCGGTGCCGCTGCTGGTGCTGGCCGGCGCCGTGGGCGGGCTGATGGTGGTACCGCTGAACGCGCTGCTGCAGCACCGTGGCTGCGAGCTGCTGACGGCGGGCCGCTCGATCGCGGTGCAGGGCTTCAACGAGAACGCCAGCATCCTCGCGATGCTGGGAATCTATGCGGCGCTGGTCGCCGCCGAGCTGCCGATCGTGCCGCTGATGTGGGGCTTCGGCCTGATGATCGCCGCGGCCATCGGGCTGCTGATGTGGCGCGCGCGGCGCCTGCCGGCCTGACTCAGGCGGCCGGCTGCGCAGGCAGCGGCATCGCCAGCCCACCCGGCAACGCCTGCTGGCGGATGGTGGCGGCGAGCACCGCCTCGAAGCGCTGCACGATGGCCTCCCAGTCGAGCTGCAGCGCGCGCTCGCGCGCCGCCCGGCCCAGGCGCTCGCGGCGCACCGGGTCGAAGGCCAGTGCCACGGCCGCGTCGACGAAGGCCTTCGGATCGGCAAAGGGCACCCGCACGCCCTGCTCGCCGTCGGCGATCACCTGCGCTGCGGCGGCGTAGTCGAAGGCGACCACCGGCAGGCCGCTGGCCATCGCCTCGGTGGTGACGTTGCCGAAGGTCTCGGTGGTGCTGGGGAAGAGGAACAGGTCGGCCGAGGCGTAGTGCGCGGCGAGGTCTTCGCCACGCCGCTGCCCGGCGAAGATGGCACCGGGGCAGGCCCCGTGCAGCTCGTCCTGCAGCGGCCCGCTGCCCACCAGCACCAGCCGGGCCTGTGGCACGCGCTGCTCGATGGCGCGGAAGGCCTCGAGCAGCACCTCGAGGTTTTTCTCGCGCGCCAGCCGGCCGACGCAGCACACCACCAGCGTGTCGTCGTCGGCACCCCAGCTCGCGCGCAGTTCGGCACTGCGCCGCGACGGCGCGAACTGGCGCGTGTCGACACCGCGCGTCACCACTTCCAGGCGCTGGAAGCCTTCGCTGGCCAGCTCGCGGCGCAGCGCGTCGGTCGGCACCATGGTGCACAGCGTGCGGTTATGGAACTTGCGCAGGTAGGCCATGATCGGCTTGCGCAGCCAGCCCACGCCGTAGTGCTGGGTGTAGGTGTGGAAGTTGGTGCGGAAGTCGGAGCACACTGGCAGCTTCAGGTGCAGCGCCGCCTGCAGCGCCGACCAGCCCAGCGGCCCTTCGGTGGCGATGTGCACGACGTCCGGGCGCTGCAGCGTCCACAGCCGCACCAGCGCACGCTTGGACGGCACGCCCATGCGCAGGCTGGGGTAGCGCGGGATCGGCATGCCGCGCAGCAGCACCTCGTGGAAGCGGTCGCCCTGCCCGGCCAGCTGCTCGCGGTTCTGTCGCGGGCGCAGCAGCTGCACGTCGTGGTTGCGCTGCTGCAGGCCCTCGACCATGCGCGCCACGGTCAGCGACACGCCGTTGACCTCGGGCGGGTAGGTCTCGGTCACGCAGGCGATGCGCATCGAGCGCGACGCCGCCGGAAAGTGGTCGACGATCAGGTCGCTGTCGGGCATCGCATCCATGGCTGGATGCTGAACTCCGCACACGACCGTTCGATGACAGCGCCACCGTCACGGCGCTTTCACGCGACGCCGTCACGATCCCGACACCCATCACTCACTTTCGAGGGGAACCGTGAACGATTTCTTTCAGGAACTGCGCACCCAGCGCTGGGACGACCACCGCTTCTACCACCACAGCCGCATCAACCAGAGCCTGCATCTGATCAGCGCGCTGAGCTTCCTGGTGGCCTACGGGCTGCTGTTCGTCGACCCGGCCATGGCCGCCCTGCTCGCCTGGTGCGTGTCGATGACCAGCCGCCAGGCCGGCCACTTCTTCTTCGAGCCACGCGGCTTCGACGAGGTGAACCAGGTCAGCGACGAGTACAAGGAAGAGATCAAGGTCGGCTACAACATCCGCCGCAAGATCGTGCTGATGGCCGTGTGGGTGCTGCTGCCCGCGCTGCTGTGGTTCGAGCCCTCGCTGTTCGGCCTGATCGAGCCGGCCCAGGGCTTCAACGGCTTCGCGCACGACGTCGGCATCGCCTGGCTGGCGCTGGGCGTGACCGGGCTGCTGTTCCGCGTCGGCCAGCTGTGGCTGACGCAGGGGCCGATGAAGGGCCTGGCCTGGATGACCAAGATCCTGACCGACCCGTTCCACGACGTGATGCTGTACCACAAGGCACCGCTGTACCTGCTGCGCGGCGAGCTCGTCGACCCGATGCCGCACGTGCGGCACGAGCGCTGAGGCGCTCGCGCCCCGCGCAGGCTCAGAAGCGCTGGCGCAGCATCTCCTTGAGGATGCTGCGCCGGATGCCGCGGTCGGTCTGCGCGGCGTCGTGCCACCACCAGCCGTCGGCCTGCATCTGCCGTGCCGCGGCAACGAACCTCTCGCGCACCTCGTGCACCTCGGCCTCGCCGTAGTTCAGGCTGAAGATCAGCCGCCCGCTGCCCACCCAGCTCAGCGCCAGGCCGTGCGCGCGCAGGTAGAACTGCAGCATCCAGTTGTAGCGCGAGGGCTGCGTGTACAGCACTGTCCAGATGCTCGACAGGTTGGCCACGCGCAGCGGCAGGCCGGCGTCGGCGAAGGCCTGGTTGAAGCCCTCGGCATGGCCGTTCCAGCGCGCCTCCAGCCCGTCGTACAAGGCCTTCACCTCGGGCCGCTCGAGACGCTCGAGGAAAGCCTTCATCGCCGCCATTACGTACGGGTGGGCGTTGAAGGTGCCGCGCGCGAAGCAGATGTCGGCCGGCCGCTCCTCGCGGAAGCGCTTCATCAGCGCGCGCTTGCCGCAGACCACGCCGACCGGCAGCCCGCCGCCCAGCGTCTTGCCGTAGGTGACCATGTCGGCCTGCACGCCGAAGTACTCCTGCGCGCCGCCGGGCGCGAGGCGGAAACCGACGAACACCTCGTCGAAGATCAGCACGATGCCGCGCTCGCTGCAGACCTCGCGCAGCCGCTTCAACCACGCGGTGTAGGCGGCACGGTCGTAGCCGGCGCGGCGCGTGCTGTCGACCAGCGACGAATCGCCCGGCGCCGAGCCGTTCGGGTGCAGCGCCTGCAGCGGGTTGACCAGCACGCAGGCGATGTCCCGCCGCGTGCGCAGCACCTGCAGGCTGCGTTCGTCCATGTCCTTCAGCGTGTAGGTCTCGCGCGGCGGCAGCGGGTTGCCGGGGCCGGGCTGCACGTCCTCCCACCAGCCGTGGTACGCGCCGGTGAAGCGGACGAGGTGGGTGCGCCGCGTGTGGTAGCGCGCCAGGCGCACCGCCTGCATCACCGCCTCGGTGCCCGACATGTGGAACGACACTTCGTCGAGCCCGGAGATCTTGCGCAGCCGCTCGACGTTGTGCAGCAGCGCCGGGTGATAGGCGCCGAGCACCGGGCCGAGCGCGCCCGCGGCGGCCACGCCTTCGGCGATGCATTCCTTGTAGGCGTCGTAGCCGAGCAGGTTGACGCCGTAGGAGCCGGTCAGGTCGAAGAAGCGGTTGCCGTCCAGGTCTTCGACCGTCACGCCCGACGAGGCCTGCAGAAAGCTGCCGGTCTTCAGGTGTTCGCGCAGGTAGGGGCTGTACTGGAAGGGCACGCGGTAGCTGCCGGTGAACTGCAGGTCCGACAGGCCCTCGCGCGCCTGCGCCGTCATCTCGATGCTCTTCGGGAAGCGCTGCGCGAAGTCGGCGCACAGCCGGCGGAAGGCCGCGCGGCGTTGCGCCTGCACCTCGGCCGGTGCGCCGTCGGAGCCGAAGAAGCGCTCTTCGTCGTAGGCATAGCCGGGGATCAGCGACGCGATGCGCTTGGCCATGCGCGAGTGGCCGGCCAGCGAGCGGTGCTTGGCGCGCGAGAGCTCCAGCCGGCGCTTGGCGCGCGGCAGGGTCCAGGCCAGCGCGCCGAGCGCGAGTGCAGAGAGAGCGAAGGTTTCGTCCATGGTGCGGTCCGTTGCAGACCGCGCCGGTTTAACAGCAGGAATTGACACGCTCATGAATGTTCACGCCTTGCGACGCTTTTTCCAGCACGAAGACCTCAACTTCCTGCTCACCAACCGGGTGCCGCGCATCGCCCTGACCCGGCTGATGGGCCGCTTCAGCCGCATCGAGAGCCCGTGGCTGGCGCGGCTGTCGATCGCGGTGTGGCGGCTGTTCACCGACCTCGACCTGAGCGACGCGAAGCAGCAGAAGTTCGCGAGCCTGCACGACTGCTTCACGCGAGAGCTGGTGCCGGGCGCCCGCACGGTCGACCCCGACCCCTCGGTGTTCAGCAGCCCCTGCGATGCCATCGTCGGCGAATGCGGCGAGGTGGCCGGCACGCGGCTGTTCCAGGCCAAGGGCTTTCCGTACGAGATGCAAGAACTGTTCGGGCCGACGCAGGACACCGCGGCGTTCCACGACGGCGTCTACGTGACGTTGCGACTGACCTCGGCGATGTACCACCGCTTCCACGCGCCACACGACGCGCGGCTGGAGCACGTGACCTACCTCAGCGGCGACACCTGGAACGTCAATCCGATCGCGCTGGCACGGGTGGAACGGCTGTTCTGCCGCAACGAACGCGCGGTGCTGCGTTTGAAGCTGGCGCGCGGCGGGCAGCCGATCGCGATCGTGCCGGTGGCGGCGATCCTGGTGGCGAGCCTGCGACTGCATGCGCTCGACGTGCTGCTGCACCTGAAGTATCAGGGGCCGAACGAGATGCCTTGCGACGCGACGGTCACGAAGGGCCAGGAACTCGGCTGGTTCCAGCACGGCTCGACGATCATCGTCTTCGCGCCGAAAGGCTTTCGATTGGCACAGGGGATCGAGCGCGGGGCGCGCATCCGCATGGGACAGGCGCTGATGCGGCTGCCCGACTGAGACCACGGCACGCCACCACCGGCTCAGCACCGACCAAGCGACCGTCATCGCCCTGTCGCACACCCTTCACGCCCACGTCACTCCTCGCGACCAGCATCGCCGTCCATGAAGACGGTCGACCTGGTTTACTTCAACGCCGGCGGCGGCCATCGTGCTGCGGCGCTCGCTCTGCAGGAAGCCATCGCCGAGCAGCAGCGGCCCTGGAACGTGCGGCTGGTCAACCTCACCGAGGTGCTCGACCCGGCTGGCCGCTTCCGCCGTGCCACGGGCATGGACCCGGAGGACCTCTACAACAAGCGCCTCGCGCGCGGCTGGACGCTCGGCCTCGCGCAGGAGCTCAAGCTGCTGCAAGGCGTGATCCGCCTCGCGCACAGCTCGCTGGTCAAGACGCTGCAGCAGCACTGGCTGAACACCGAGCCGGACCTGGTGGTCTCGCTGATCCCCAACTTCAACCGCGCGCTGTACGAGTCGCTCGTCACCACGTTGCCCGGCGTGCCCTACGTGACGGTGCTCACCGACATGGCGGACCACCCGCCGCATTTCTGGATCGAGCCCGGCCAGCAGCAGCACCTGGTCTGCGGCACGTCCCACGCGATCGCGCAGGCCCGCGCCGCCGGCTACCGCGACCAGCAGCTCTCGCTGACCAGCGGCATGATCCTGCGCCCCGCCTTCCACCGGCCGGTCACGGTCGACCGCGAACGTGAGTTGATCGCGCTGGGCCTGGACCCCGGTCGTCCCACCGGCGTGGTGCTGTTCGGCGGCCAGGGTTCGATGCAGATGCTGAAGATCGCCCGCCTACTCGGCGACCGGCAGCTGATCCTGATGTGCGGCCACAACGCACTGCTGGCCGAGCAACTGCGGCACCTGCATCGGCGTGCGCCGCATGCCGTGGTCGGCTTCACGCGCGAGGTCGGCCGCTACATGGCCCTGGCCGACTGGTTCGTCGGCAAGCCCGGCCCGGGCAGCCTCAGCGAGGCGGTGCAGATGGGCCTGCCGGTGATCACCTTCTCGAACGCCTGGACCATGCCGCAGGAGCGCTTCAACACCCGCTGGGTGCGCGAGCAGGGCGTGGGCCTCGTCGTCCCGGCGCTCAAGGCGCTGCCCGCTGCGGTGGACGAGCTGCTCGCCGAACTGCCGGCCTACCGCGCCCGCGTGCGCGGCATCCGCAACGAAGCGGTGTTCGAAGTGCCGCAGATCCTGTCCGAACTGCTGATGCGCGCCGCCGTCCCGGCCCGCGCTGCCTGGAACCAACTCCAAGGAGAACCCTCATGAAGGTCTGTGTGTTCGGTGCCGGCTATGTCGGCCTGGTGACGGCAGCCTGCCTGTCCGAGATGGGCAACAGCGTGGTCTGCGTCGATATCGACGAGCAACGTGTCGCCGGCCTGCAGCGCGGCGAGATGCCCATCCACGAGCCCGGCCTGGCCGAGCTGGTGGCGCGCAACGGCGAAGCCGGCCGCCTGCAGTTCACCACCGACGCCGCCGATGCGGTGGCGCACGGCACCATCGTCTTCATCGCGGTGGGCACGCCCGCCGCCGAGGACGGTTCGGCCGACCTCGACCACGTGCTCGCCGCCGCCACCACCATCGGCACGCACATGCGCGACTACAAGGTGGTGGTCGACAAGAGCACCGTGCCGGTGGGCACCGCCGACCGCGTGCGCCAGGCCATCGAGGCCGAGCTGAAGCGTCGCGCCGCGGTGCTGCCCTTCGCCGTCGTCTCCAACCCCGAGTTCCTGAAGGAAGGCGCGGCGATCGAGGACTTCATGAAGCCCGACCGCATCGTCGTCGGCGCCGACGACGAACAGGCCACGCTGCTGATGCGTGCGCTGTACGCGCCGTTCCAGCGCAACCACGAGCGCCTGTTCCTGATGGACGTGCGCAGCGCCGAGATGACCAAGTACGTGGCCAACGCGATGCTGGCCACGCGCATCAGCTTCATGAACGAGATGGCCGCGCTGGCCGAGCGCCTGGGCGCCGACATCGAATTGGTGCGCCAGGGCATCGGCAGCGACCCGCGCATCGGCACGCACTTCCTCTACGCCGGCTGCGGCTGGGGCGGCTCCTGCTTCCCGAAGGACGTGAAGGCGCTGCGCCGCATGGGCCAGTCGCACGAGCTGGACATGGCCATCCTCGGCGCGGTGCAGCAGGTCAATCACGACCAGCGCAGGCTGCTGGCGCAGCGTGTGGTCGACCGCTTCGGCGAGGACCTTCGCGGCCGGATCTTCGCGCTGTGGGGCCTGGCCTTCAAGCCCGGCACCGACGACCTGCGCGAGGCGCCCAGCCTGGCCGTCATCGACGAACTGCTGTCGCGCGGCGCACGCCTGCGCGCCTTCGATCCGGTGGCGATGCCAGCCTACGCCGCGCGGCATGGCGAGCGCGACGGCGTGGAACTCGCCGCCACGCCCTACGACGCCGCCGACGGTGCCGACGCGCTGCTGCTGCTGACCGAGTGGCGTGAGTTCCGCAGCCCCGACTTCGACCGGCTCGGCGAACTGCTGCGCCAGCGCATCGTCTTCGACGGCCGCAACCTCTACGACCCGAAGCTGATGCAGGCCTTCGGCTTCGAGTATCTGGGCATCGGCCGCGGCAACGCCACGGCCACGCCGGTGGCGATCACGCCGGTGCCGTCTCTTCTGGCGGCATGACGTCGGCCGGCCGAGCGGCCGGCGTCGTCACGGCGGCCGGTGCCGGCCGCCACACCATCTCGCCGCGGTCGATGATCTCCAGCCGGCCGTCGGGGTACTCCACCAGCGCGGTGAGGCTCTCGACCCAGTCCCCGTCGTTGCAGTAGAGGATGCCGTCGATGTCGCGGATCTCGGCATGGTGGATGTGGCCGCAGACCACGCCGTGCACGCCGCGCTTGCGCGCCTCGCGCGCCACCGCCGCCTCGAAGTCGCCGACGTAGCTGACCGCGCGCTTGACCTTCAGCTTGACGTAGCGCGACAGGCTCCAGTACGGCAGGCCCAGGCGGGCGCGGGCGCGGTTGAACCAGCGGTTCACCTTCAGCATGAACTCGTAGGCCACGTCGCCGGTGTAGGCCAGCCACTTGGCACACTGGATCACGCCGTCGAACAGGTCGCCGTGGGTGACCCACAGGCGCTTGCCGTCGGCGGTGACGTGGATGCACTCCTCCATCACCTCGACACCGCCGAAGCTGTGCGTCACGTAGCGGCGGGCGAACTCGTCGTGGTTGCCCGGCACGAAGATCACCCGCGTGCCCTTGCGCGCCTTGCGCAGGATCTTCTGCACCACGTCGTTGTGGGCCTGCGGCCAGTACCAGGAGCGGCGCAGCTGCCAGCCGTCGATGATGTCGCCGACCAGGTAGAGCGTCTCGCAGTGCACGTCGCGCAGGAAATCGAGCAGCGCAGCGGCCTGGCAGCCGGGTGTGCCGAGGTGCAGGTCGGAGATCCATACCGTGCGGACGTGGATCGTGCCGGGCGTGTCGTCGTGGTCCATGCGGGGGTCCGTCAAGGGCATGGCTGCACATCCTCGCGCACGCGCATGACGCCGACATGACCTCGGCAAGACGCTTTCGCGTCGAACATCGCCCGCACGGCCGGCCCCTCGGCGAAGAGGGTCGCGGCCATGCGTCAAGCTGCTGACACATGAGGGCTCTAGCCTGCCTCGCAGACCGTCCTCGAGCGGCCACGACGACACTACGACCTCCCGGGAGAAAGACCATGGCCATCCTCCGACTGCCCCTTGCCGCCGTACTTGCACTGTCCGTGCTCGCGGCGCCCGCCTGCGCCCACAAGGACGATCGTCGCCATGCCGGCACGCCGGTCGAACTCGGCCCGCGCCCGTTCTTCCTCGTCGACGACATGAGCGAGGGCCCGCTGAAGCAGGAGCTGCAGCAATGCGCCCGCCGCGGCAACTACACCACGCGCGAATGGTCGATCGGCCACCGCGGCGCGGCGCTGCAGTTCCCCGAGCACACCGCCGAGTCCTACGTGGCGGCGGCGCGCATGGGTGCCGGCATCGTCGAGTGCGACGTGACCTTCACGAAGGACAAGGAACTGGTCTGCCGCCACGCGCAGAACGACCTGCACACGACGACCAACATCCTCGTCACGCCGCTGGCGTCGAAGTGCACCAAGCCGTTCGTGCCGGCCAGCTACGACGCCACCGGCAAGCTGCTGACGCCGGCCACCGCCGAGTGCCGCACCAGCGACATCACGCTGGCCGAGTTCAAGACCCTGCGCGGCAAGATGGACGCCTTCGACCCGCGCGCGCGCACGCCGCAGGAATACCTGGGCGGCACGGCGAACTGGCGCACCGACCTCTACGCCGGCCCGAGCAGCGGCACGCTGCTGACGCACCGCGAGAGCATCGAACTGTTCAAGTCGCTGGGCGTGAAGATGACGCCGGAGCTGAAGTTCCCGAGCGTCACCATGCCCTTCGACGGCTTCACGCAGGAAGCCTACGCGCAGAAGATGATCGACGAGTACAAGGCCGCCGGCGTGAGCCCGCGCCACGTGTGGCCGCAGTCGTTCAACCAGCCGGACGTGCTGTACTGGGTGCGCAACGAGCCGGCCTTCGGCCGCCAGGCGGTGTTCCTCGACGATGCCGGCACGGTGGCCGACCTGCCCAGCTACGGCGAGCTGACGAACTACAAGTCGCAGGGCATCAACATCGTCGCCCCGCCGATCTTCGCGCTGCTGACCACCGACCCGAGCGGCCGCATCGTGCCCTCGGCCTACGCGCGCAACGCCAAGGCGGCCGGCCTGGACATCATCACCTGGACGCTGGAGCGCTCGGGCATCCTGGCCGACGGCAACAACGGCTTCTATTACCAGAGCTTCGACAGCGCCATCCAGCGCGAAGGCGACATGATGACCGTGCTCGACGTGCTGGCGCGCGAGGTCGGCATCCTCGGCATCTTCTCCGACTGGCCGGCCACGACCACCTTCTACGCCAACTGCGCCGGCCTGCGCTGAAGCGGCCTGCACGACGGACACCGCCATGACATCGATCGACGCCGACCTGATCCGCCGCATCCACCGCGACCTGCGCGACGACCTGGACGAGGAGATCGAGCTCGAGCTGGAAGACCGCCAGCTCGAGCGCATCGCCGACGACGGCACCGGCCGCAGCACCGAAGACCGCGAGGCGCGCCACGCCTACTTCCGCGAGCTGTTCCGCCTGCAGGGCGAGCTCGTCAAGCTGCAGGACTGGGTGGTGGCGACGAAGCACAAGGTGGTGATCCTGTTCGAGGGCCGCGACGCCGCCGGCAAGGGCGGCGTGATCAAGCGCATCACCCAGCGGCTGAACCCGCGCGTGTGCCGCGTGGCGGCGCTGCCGGCGCCGAACGACCGCGAGCGCACGCAGTGGTACTTCCAGCGCTACGCCGCGCACCTGCCGGCCGCCGGCGAGATCGTGCTGTTCGACCGCAGCTGGTACAACCGCGCCGGCGTCGAGCGGGTGATGGGCTTCTGCAGCGACGACCAGTACGAGGAGTTCTTCCGCTCCGCGCCGGAGTTCGAGCGCATGCTGGTGCGCTCGGGCATCCAGCTGATCAAGTACTGGTTCTCGATCTCCGACGACGAGCAGCGCCTGCGCTTCCTCGGCCGCATCCACGACCCGCTGAAGCAGTGGAAGCTCAGCCCGATGGACCTGGAGTCGCGCCGCCGCTGGGAGGAGTACACCCGCGCCAAGGAGGTGATGCTGGCGCGCACGCACATCCCCGAGGCGCCGTGGTGGGTGGTGCCGGCCGACGACAAGAAGAAGGCACGGCTGAACTGCATCCACCACCTGCTCTCGCAAATGCCCTACGAGGAAGTGGCGCGCCACGAGATCGCGATGCCCGAGCGCGAGCGCCATGAAGACTACGAGCGACACCCGGTGCCGCCCGAGATGATCGTGCCGGCCGCCTACTGAGCGCCGCAACCACGGGCCGCCGCACCGCCGGCGAGCGGTCTTCGCGCCATCTTGGGGCGCCCGGCGCGCCAGCGGCCGGCGCTGATTGGCACGCTCCCTGCTAACCCACTGGCCGGGAGCAGCGTCAGTGCTGCAGTCCGAATGGTTGGCTAGGGTTCCGATCCGCCTCGCGCGGATGCTGGTCCGAGAGCTGACGACCTCCAGGTTGGGGGTTACACGGCGGGACAAAAGCCCGGGAGAGCGGCGTCAACGGCGTCTGGCTGCTCCCGCGTGCCCGCCAACCCCAACCGGAGTGCCACCGATGATCTCCCGCCGAATCCTGGCTGCTGCCTCGCTCAGCCTCGCCACCCTGCTGGCCACCCCGGCCAGCGCCGCACCCAAGACCAGCTTCAACGTCTGCTGGACCATCTACGCCGGCTGGATGCCGTGGGACTACATCCAGGCCAAGGGCGTGATCGACAAGTGGGCCAAGAAGTACAACGTCACGATCAAGGTCACCCAGCTGAACGACTACGTCGAGTCGCTGAACCAGTACACCGCCGGCAAGTTCGACGGCTGCACGATGACCAACATGGACGCGCTGACGGTGCCCGCCGCCGGCGGTGTCGACAGCACCGCGCTGATCGCCGGCAGCTACTCGAACGGCAACGACGGCATCGTTCTGAAGGGCAAGGGCAAGACGCTGAAGGACCTGAAGGGCCAGAGCGTGAACCTGGTGGAGTTCTCCGTCTCGCACTACCTGCTGGCGCGCGGCCTCGACGCGGCCGGCCTGCGCGAGCGCGACCTGAAGGTCGTCAACACGTCGGACGCCGACATCGTCGCCGCGTTCGCCACGCCGAAGGTGACCGCGGCGGTCGCCTGGAACCCGCAGCTGTCCACGATGACGGCCACGCCCGGCACCACCATGGTGTTCGACTCCAGCAAGGTGCCCGGCGAGATCATCGACCTGATGGTCGTCAACACCGCGACGCTGAAGGACAACCCTGCGCTCGGCAAGGCGCTGACCGGCGCGTGGTTCGAGATCATGGCGCTGATGAAGGCCAAGGACAAGGACGCGCTGACCCACATGGCCAAGGCCTCGGGCACCGACCTGCCCGGCTACGAGGCGCAGCTCAAGACCACCGAGATGATGTACACGCCGGCGGACATGCTCGCCTTCGTCAGCAGCCCCAAGCTGCCCGAGACGATGAAGCGCGTCTCGCAGTTCTCGTTCGACAAGAAGCTGCTCGGTGACGGCGCGAAGAGTGCCGACGCGATCGGCGTGGCCTTCCCCGGTGGCAAGGTCAACGGCAACGCGAAGAACGTGAAGCTGCGCTTCGACGCCAGCTACCTGCAGATGGCCGTCGACGGCAAGCTCTGAGCGGCCGGCACGCCGCCATGCGCTTCATCAATCGCCAACCCGGCGCCGGCGGGCGGTGGCTGCTCGCGCTGCTGCCGCTGATCCTGCTGGTGGCCGTCTATGCGGTGGCGTCGTCGGTGCGCCTGGCGGAGAACCCGGACGACAAGCTGCTGCCGGGCGCGTCGTCGATGGTCGAGGCCATGCGGCAGCTGGCCTTCACCGAAGACGAGCGCACCGGCGACGTGCTGCTGTGGTCCGACACCGCGGCCAGCCTGCAGCGGCTGCTGCTCGGCATCGGCGTGGCGGCCGTGGTGAGCCTGTGCCTGGGCATCGCCGCAGGCACCTTTCCGCTGCTGGGGGCAACGCTGTCGCCGCTGCTCGCGGTGGTGTCGATGATCCCGCCGCTGGCCATCCTGCCGATCCTGTTCATCGTCTTCGGCCTCGACGAGCTGTCCAAGGTGATGCTCATCGTCATCGGCATCACGCCGGTGCTGGCGCGCGACCTCGAGCAGCGTGCGCGCGAGATCCCGCGCGAGACCTTCGTGAAGGCCCAGACGCTGGGCGCGAACAGCTGGACGGTGGTGCTGCGCGTGGTGCTGCCGGTGCTGCTGGCGCGCCTGTTCGTCTCGCTGCAGCTGATGCTCGGCGCGGCCTGGCTGTTCCTCATCTCGGCCGAGGCGATCTCGGCGACCAGCGGGCTGGGCTACCGGATCTTCCTGGTGCGCCGCTACATGTCGATGGACATCATCCTGCCCTACGTCGCGTGGATCACGCTGCTGGCCTGGGCCATGGACCAGGGCCTGAAGCGGCTGCACCGACGCATCTTCCCGTGGTCGGAAGGCGGCGCATCGTGAGCTTCGTCGAGGTGCGCAACGTGTGGCAGCGCTATGGCAGCCACGTGGTGCTCGAAGGTCTGAACCTGCGCGTCGAGGAAGGCGAGTTCTGCACGCTGGTCGGTGCCTCCGGCTGCGGCAAGTCCACCTTCCTGCGCCTGCTGCTCGGCCAGGAGCAGCCGAGCAAGGGCCAGCTGCTGCTCGACGGCGTGCCGCTCGCGGCGGAGCCGGATGCCAGCCGCGGCGTGGTGTTCCAGCGCTACTCGGTGTTCCCGCACCTGACGGTGCTGGACAACGTCGCCATCGGCCTGGAGCTGCCGGCGGCGCCGTGGCTCGGCCGCCTGTTCGGCGCACGCAAGCGCGCCGCGCGCGAATCCGCCGCGCAGATGCTGCAGCGGGTGGGCCTGGGCGCATCTCTCGAGCGCTATCCGCACCAGCTCTCCGGCGGCATGCAGCAGCGGCTGGCCATCGCCCAGGCGCTGATCACGCGGCCGCGCATGCTGCTGCTCGACGAGCCCTTCGGCGCCCTCGATCCGGGCATCCGCAAGGACATGCACGAACTGCTGCTGGAGCTGTGGCGCGAGACGCGGCTGACCGTCTTCATGGTCACGCACGACCTGTCGGAAGGCTTCCACCTCGGCACGCGCCTGCTGGTGTTCGACAAGCTGCGCATCGACCCGCACGAGCCGCTGGCCTACGGCGCGCGCATCACCTACGACATCCCCCTGAACCCCGGGCGCAGCGGCGCCCCGGCACTGCCGGCCACGTTGGCGGCCGCAACACCGGCGAGGAGCCCCACATGAACGACGACACCCTCGACCTGCACACCACGCTGTACGAGGAGACCGTGCCGGGCGGCGGCCAGCTCTCCTTCGTGCTCAAGCGCGGCCAGGTGCTGCGCCTGACCGACCTGGAAGGCGGCGCGAACGTCAGCATGATGCTGCTCAACGCGCAGCAGCCGAGCGAACGGCTGAACCTGCCCGACACGCTGAAGGGCCAGCACACCTTCCGCCTGACCGCGGGCCACTGCCTGTACTCCGACATGGGCCGCGTGCTGGCCGCGATCGTCTCCGACAGCTGCGGCTGGCACGACAGCGTGGGCGGCGTGCTCAATGCCGACGAGGTGCAGGCCAAGTACGGCAGCGGCCGCTACCAGGAGCTGCGCAACGGCTTCTTCCGCAACGGCACCGACAACCTGCTGATCGAGCTCGGCAAGTGGAACCTCGACCTGCCCGACCTGCTGATGGTGGTCAACCTGTTCAGCAAGGTCACGGTCGACGCCAATGGCGCCTTCCATTTCGTGCCCGGCCATTCGAAGGCCGGCGACCACGTCGCGCTCTACGCACCGATGGACACGCTGGTCGTGCTGACCGCGCTGCAGCACCCGATGGACCCCGAGCCGCAGTACCGGCCGCGGCCGGTGAAGCTGAGCTGGACCGCATCGCACAGCGACGGCATCAGCACCGCCTGCCGGCAGTCGCGCCCCGAGAACGCGCGCGCCTTCCACAACACCGAACGCTTCCACCTGTGAACGCCATGACGACGCCCCTCACGTCCCTCACGCCCAGCGCGCGGTCGCCGGAGACCGCCGTGTTCCGCCATGTCATCCCGGCCGGCGAGCCCTACCTGTTCGAGCTCAAGGCGGGGCAGACGCTGCGCCTGCTCGACCTCGAAGGCAACCAGGCCGTCGACACCCTGTTCTACAGCGCCGCGCGCCCGCGCGAACGCTACGACCCGCAGCGCACGCTGCGCCGGCAGAACAACGTCTACCTGACGACCGGCAGCGTGCTGTACTCCAACCTCGGCAACCCGCTGCTGACCATCGTGGCCGACACCTGCGGGCGCCACGACACGCTGGGCGGCGCCTGCGCGCAGGAGAGCAACAGCGTGCGCTACGCGCTCGGCAAGCGCTACATGCACAGCTGCCGCGACAACTTCCTCTGTGCCTGCCTGCACGACGGCCGGCTCGGCAAGCGCGACATCGGCGCCAACATCAACTTCTTCATGAACGTGCCGGTCACCGAAGCCGGCGGACTCACGTTCGAGGACGGTGTCTCCGGCCCCGGCAAGTACGTGGAGCTGCGCGCGGAGATGGACGTGATCGTGCTGATCTCCAACTGCCCGCAGCTCAACAACCCGTGCAACGGCTGGAACCCGACGCCGGCCGAAGTGCTGGTGTGGAACTGACCATGTTCGACAAGGTCCTGATTGCCAACCGCGGCGCCATCGCCTGCCGCATCCTGCGCACGCTGCGTGCGCTGCAGGTCAAGGGCGTGGCGGTGTACGCCGAGGCCGACGTCGCCAGCCTGCACGTCAGCGAGGCCGACGAGGCGGTGGAACTGGGCGACGGGCCGGCTGCGCTCACCTACCTGGCGGTCGACAAGCTGCTGCGCGTCGCCCGCGAGACCGGCGCGCAAGCCATTCACCCGGGCTACGGCTTCCTCTCCGAGAACGCCGCCTTCGCGCAGGCCTGCGAAGACGCCGGCATCGTGTTCGTCGGCCCGACGCCGCAGCAGCTGCGTGTGTTCGGCCTCAAGCACACGGCGCGCGCGCTGGCCCGCGAGCAGGGCGTGCCGCTGCTCGAAGGCACCGACCTGCTGCCCGACGTGGCCGCCGCGCTGGCGGCCGGCGAGCGCGTCGGCTACCCGGTGATGCTCAAGAGCACCGCCGGCGGCGGCGGCATCGGCATGCGCGTGTGCCACTCGGCCGACGAACTGGCGCAGTCCTTCGCGGTGGTGCAGCGCCTGGGCCAGAACAACTTCAGCGATGCCGGCGTGTTCATCGAGAAGTACATCGAGCGCGCCCGCCACCTCGAGGTGCAGGTGTTCGGCGATGGCCGCGGCGAGGTGCTTGCGCTCGGCGTGCGCGACTGCTCGGTGCAGCGGCGCAACCAGAAGGTGCTCGAGGAAACGCCGGCGCCCGGCCTGCCCGACGGCATGGCCCAGGCGCTGTGCGACGCGGCCGTGAAGCTGGCGCGCGCGGTGGGCTACCGCAGCGCCGGCACAGTCGAGTTCGTCTACGACAGCCAGGCGCAGCGCTTCTACTTCCTCGAGGTCAACACGCGGCTGCAGGTGGAGCACGGCGTCACCGAGCAGGTCTGGGGCGTGGACCTGGTGCGCTGGATGATCGAACTCGCCGCGGGCACGCTGCCGCCGCTGGCGGAACTCGCCCGCGGCCTGCAGCCGCGCGGCCACGCGATCCAGGCGCGGCTGTATGCCGAGGACCCGGGCCGCGACTTCCAGCCCAGCCCGGGGCTTCTGACCGAGGTCGAGTTCCCGCCGGCCGACGGCCGCCACCTGCGCATCGACACCTGGGTGCAGGCGGGTTGCGAGATCCCGCCCTTCTTCGACCCGATGATCGCCAAGCTGATCGCCTGGGCGCCGGACCGCGAGGCCGCCCGCGCCGCACTCGACGGCGCGCTGGCCGGCACCCGCCTCTATGGCGTCGAGACCAACCGCAGCTACCTGCGGCAGATCGTCGCCGACGCGCCCTTCGCCGAGTGCCGGCCGTGGACCCGCTGCCTGGAAGGCCTGAGTTACCGCAGCACGGCGTTCGACGTGCTCGCCGCCGGCACGCAGACCACCGTGCAGGACTGGCCGGGCCGGCTCGGCCACTGGGCGGTGGGCGTGCCGCCCTCGGGCCCGATGGACGATCGCGCGCTGCGCCTGGGCAACCGCCTGCTCGGCAACCCCGAGGGCGCGGCCGGGCTCGAGATCACGATGAGCGGGCCGCAGCTGCGCTTCCGCACCGATGCGGTGGTGGCCGTGACGGGCGCGCCGCTGCCGGTGCTGCTGAACGGCGCGCCGCAGACCATGGACGCCGCCCTCTTCGTGCCCGCGGGCAGCACGCTGGCGCTCGGCACGATTGCCGGCATCGGCGCACGCAGTTACCTGCTGGTGCGCGGCGGGCTGCAGGTGCCGGACTACCTGGGCAGCAAGAGCACCTTCACGCTCGGCCTGTTCGGCGGCCACGGCGGCCGCGCGCTGCGCGCCGGCGACGTGCTGCACCTGCAGCCGCTGGCCGACACGGGCGCAGGCGCCACGCTGCTGCCGCCCCTGCGCACCGCCCTGCCCGCGCTGCGCACGCTGCGAGTGGTGTACGGGCCGCACGGCGCGCCGGAGTACTTCACCCCTGCTTCCATCGAGACCTTCTTCGCCAGCGACTGGGAAGTGCACTTCAACTCCAGCCGCACCGGCGTGCGGCTGATCGGCCCCAAGCCGGAGTGGGCACGCGACAGCGGCGGCGAGGCCGGGCTGCACCCCTCCAACATCCACGACAACCCGTACGCCGTCGGCGCGGTCGACTTCACTGGCGACATGCCGGTGATCCTGGGGCCCGACGGGCCGAGCCTGGGCGGCTTCGTCTGCCCGGTGACGGTGATCGAGGCCGACCTCTGGCAGCTCGGCCAGCTAAAGGCGGGTGACCGCGTGCGCTTCGTGCCGGTGGACCTGGCCACGGCACGGCAGCTCGCCGACGCGCGCAGCGCTGAAGTCTCTGCGCTGGCACCGATGGACACCACCTGGCAGCCCGCGCCGCTGGCCTCGCCGGTGGTGCTGGACCTCGGCACCGGCGGCAAGCGGCTGGTGGCGCGGCTCTCCGGCGACACGCACCTGCTGCTGGAAGTGGGCCCGCCCGAGCTCGACCTGGTGCTGCGCTTCCGCGCGCACGCGCTGATGCAGGCGCTGGAGGCGAAGGGCCTCGCCGGCGTGGTCGACCTGACCCCGGGCATCCGCTCGCTGCAGGTGCACTACCAGCCGCGCGTGCTGCCGCTGGCGCGCCTGCTCGATCTGATCGCCGGCGAATGGGAGCGGGTCTGCGAGGCGCGCGACCTGGCCGTGCCCTCGCGCACGGTGCACCTGCCGCTGTCGTGGGACGACCCGGCCTGCCGCCTCGCCATCCAGAAGTACATGACCACGGTGCGCAAGGACGCCCCCTGGTGCCCGAGCAACCTCGAGTTCATCCGCCGCATCAACGACCTGCCCGACGAAGACGCGGTATGGCGCACCGTCTTCGACGCGTGTTACCTGGTGATGGGGCTGGGCGACGTCTACCTGGGCGCGCCGGTGGCCACGCCGCTGGACCCGCGCCACCGCCTGGTGACCACGAAGTACAACCCGGCGCGCACCTGGACGGCGGAGAACTCGGTGGGCATCGGCGGCGCCTACCTGTGCATCTACGGCATGGAAGGCCCGGGCGGCTACCAGTTCGTGGGCCGCACGCTGCAGATGTGGAACCGCTATCGCAAAGTCGCCGCGTTCGACGGCAAGCCCTGGCTGCTGCGCTTCTTCGACCAGATCCGCTTCCACCCGGTGAGTGCGGACGAACTGCTGCGCATCCGCCGCGACTTCCCGCTCGGCCGGCACCCGGTGCGCATCGAGACGGGCGAGCTGCGGCTGGCCGACTACGAGGCCTTCCTCGCAGCCGAGGCCGAGGGCATTGCCACCTTCCGTGCGCGCCAGCGCGCGGCCTTCGATGCCGAGCGGCAGCGCTGGACGGCCAGCGGCCAGGCGCAGTTCGATAGCGAGAGCGTGGCCGCCGAGCTGGGCGACGACGTGCCGCTGGGCGAAGGCCAGCACGCGGTGGAAAGCCACATCGCCGGCAACCTGTGGCAACTGCACGTGGCCGTGGGCCAGCGTGTGGCCGCGGGCGAGACGCTGGCGGTGCTGGAGTCGATGAAGATGGAGATCTCGCTCGACTCGCCCTGTGCCGGCGTGGTGCGCGAACTGCGCGCGCAGCCGGGCTCCACGGTGCGCGCGGGGCAGTGCCTGGTGGTGATTGACGCGGCGTGAACACCGCAGGGTGAGGCCGCACGCGGCCCCACCCCAGCGCGTCAGCCGAAGCGCGGCAGCAGCGTCTTGCTGAACACCGAGGCGCCGCCGAGGTCGCGGAAGTCCACCGTCATCGCGGCGCTGCGCGCGTCGATGTTCACCTCGCCGAAGAACTGCAGCCCGGCATAGGGCGACAGGTTCACCTGCCCGGCCGGCGGCGCCTTCTGGAACACCACCTGCGGGCCGAAGGTGCCGTCGAGCGTGTTGGGCCCGAAGCTGCCGGCGTTCAGCGGGCCGGAGACGAACTCCCAGAAGCCCTCGAAGTCGTTGAAGGCGGCGCGCTGCGGGTCGTAGTAATGGGCGGCGCAGTAGTGCACGTCGGCCGTCAGCCACACCGTGTTGCGCACCCGCTGGTGGCGGACGAAGCGCAGCAGCTCGGCCACTTCCAGCTCGCGGCCCAGCGGCCCGCTGGCGTTGCCGTTGGCGATGGCCTCCCAGCGCGGGATGCCGGAGGCGTTGACGCCGTCGCCCACGTTCAGGCCGATCGGCATGTCGGCGGCGATCACCTTCCACACGGCCTTCGACTTGTCGAGGCCGCGCTTGAGCCATTCGAGCTGCTCGCGGCCGAGGAAGGCGGTGTCGGCGCCGGGCACCGGCTGCAGGTTGTCGGTGTTCGGGCCGCGGTAGCTGCGCATGTCGATGACGAACACGTCGAGCAGCGGGCCGTGCGAGAACTTGCGGTAGACACGCTGCGACTCGCGCGCGTCGAACGGGCGCAGCGGCGCGTAGTCGAGGAAGGCGCGCGTGCCGCGGGCGGTGAGCAGCGGCACGTTCTTCTCGGTGTAGCGGGCGTCGGCCGAGAGGTCCTTGGCGTCGGACCAGTTGTTGGTGACCTCGTGGTCGTCCCACTGCCAGATCTGCGGCACCTCGGCGTTGAAGCGGCGCACGTTCTCGTCGAGCAGGTTGTAGCGGTAGCGGCCGCGGAACTCGTCCAGCGTCTCGGCCACCTTGCTGACCTCGGGCGTGACGATGTTCTGCCACAGGCGCCCACCCTCGGCGGTGACGCTCTCGCGGATCGGCCCGTCGGCATAGATGGTGTCGCCGCTGTGGATGAAGAAGCGCGGCTGGCGCTGGCGCATGCTCTCGTAGATCTTCATGCCGCCGAAGGCCGGGTTGATGCCCCAGCCCTGGCCGGCAGTGTCACCACCCCAGACGAAGCGCAGGTCGCTCAGACGGCCATTGCCGTGGCGGCCGCGGTGCCAGCCATCGTCGTCGTGACCGCGAGTGGCAGGCGGCGTGACGAAGCGGCCGAGCACCGGCTCGGAGAGCGCGCGGTCGTTGGCCAGCGACTGGAAGGACACGCGCACGAACACCTCGCGGTCGTCGGGCAGGCCGGTGAGGTCTTGCCGCGCGATGAAGTCGGCATCGGGCAGCGCGTAGGGGCCGACGATGCGGGTGGACTGCGCGAAGCTGCGGTCCAGGCTCCAGTCGACCAGCAGGCGCGCGGCGCGGTCGCTGCGGCTCCAGACGAGCACCGAGCCCTCGGCCGGGTCACCGAACTGCAGGCCTTGCGCGGCCACGGGCCGCGACGCGTCAGCCGCGATCAGCGCCGGCGCGGCCAGGCTGCCGGCGGCGGCGGTGCCGAACTGGAGGAACCGGCGGCGGCCGGTGAGCAGGGATGAGGTCATGGGCTGCGCTCCTGGGGTGGACCAGCCCGCAGGCTAGAAAGCGCAGATGGCAGAGGCGTGACGCGGCGAAGAAACATGTCGTCGCGGAAGTTGGTCAGGCAGCCGGCGGCGGCTCTGCATCCTGCACCGACGCGCCTGCCGCGGGCCTGACCGGCGGCAGGCGGGCGACGCAGTCGATCTCGATCATTCCGCCGTTCAGCAGTGAGGCCACGCCCACGGTGGTGCGCGCCGGCAGCCGTGCACGGAAGTAGCGCCGGTAGACCGCGTTCATGCGGTCGAAGACCGTCAGGTCCGTCAGGAAGATGCCCACACGCACGATGTCGTCGTGACTGGCACCGGCCAAGGCCAGCACGCGCCCGATGCGGTCCATCGCAGCTCGGGTCTCGGCCTCGATGTCGCCGGCGGGCCCTGCCCAGCGCGGGTCGTCGCTGGCCAGTTGCCCCGCGACGAACAACAGGTCGCCTTCGCGCGTGGCCTGGCTGTAGGGGAAGGCGCCAGCAGCGTCCTCCGGCAGCTCGTAGCTGATGGGACGGTCATTCACTGGAGCACCCTCCACGTTGCGAGCCGCGGGACGCGCGTTTGGTAGCGACCCGGCGCGATCATGCCCGGGAGGCCGCGGCGCGGCGCAAAGGACGGTCGGCCGCGGGTTCATGGTCATGCCAGAGCGCTTCGTTGGCCAGCACCGCATCGCCGACGGCACGGATGTGCTCGCGCATCAACTGCACCGCACGCTGGCGCTGGCGACCGAGCGCAGCAGCCACCAGGGCGTGTTCGCCTGTGTCCAGCCGGTCCATCGCGGAGTCCGCGGGCCGGGCCAGACGCCGGTAGCGGTCGCAATGGTCGTGCAGCGACTCACAGAAGCGCAGCAGCCAGGGCGAACCGCAACCCGACAACAGCGCGAGATGCAGCGCTCGGTGGCGTTGCTCCCACAGTTCGTCGATCTGTCCATGCCGTCGCGCGCGGCGCTGCGACACGAGCGCGAACTCGTGTTCGCAGCGTGCGATCTCGCCTTCCCACTCGTCGCGCCCTTTCTGCACGGCCAGCGACAGGGCTCGCGTCTCCAGCTCGAGGCGGCGCTCGATCAGGTCGCGCCATTCGGCGCGGGTGACGGTGGCGACACGAAAGCCGCGCTGGCTCTCGGCCACCACCAGGCCGTCGGCGGCCAGGCGCGATAGCGCCTCGCGCAGTGGCGCCATGCTGCAGCCGTACTCGTCGCACAGGATCTGGGTGCGCAGTGGCGCTCCGGGCTCGAGCCGGCCGCGCACGATGTCCAGCCGGATCAGGCGGCGCAGGCCGTCTGCGATGGTCTCGCCCGGGGCCGTCTGTATCGAACCGGCAAGCGGTGCAGCGACGGCCACCATCAGGAGAAGGCCTGCGCGATGCGCTGGATGCCCGGATTGCGGGCGCGGGTGTCGCGAAGCAAGTGGCGCGCTTCACGCAGCACGGCAGCTTCGTCGAAGGCAATGATGCGGCCCTGGTCCATCACGAGGTTCCCATCGATGATCACGCGCCGCACTCCGGCCCCGCGCTCGCCGAAGACGAACTGCTGCAAAGGGTCGTTGAGCGGTACCCAGGTGGGCGCGTCCAGATCGTATAGCACCAGGTCGGCCTTCCAGCCGGCGGCCACGCGGCCAAGTTGTGGCTCGCGCAGCGCCGCAGCGCCGCCGCTGGTGGCCATGCGCAGCACGTCGGCAGCGCTGGTCCAGCGCGACTGGTCGGGCTCGCCGGTCCGGTGCAGGAACGCAGCGAGCTGCATGGCCTCCTGCAGGATCAGGTTGTCATTGGTGCTGGCGCCGTCGGTTCCCAGTGCGCACACGACGCCGCCGGCCACCAGGCTGGCCACCGGCGGCACACCGGAGCCGATCTTCAGGTTGCTCTCGGGGTTCAGCACCGCCACGGCGCCGCGCTCGGCCATCAGCGCGATGTCTTCCGGCGTGAGCCAGTTGCAGTGGGCGCACGACCATCGCGAGTCCAGGGCGCCCAGGGCGGCCAGTTGCGCGACCATCGTGCGGCCGTAGGCCCGGTGGGCCAGTTCGGCCTGTCGCCGCGTCTCCAGCAGATGGCAATGCACGCCGCTGTCGTACCGCACCGCCAGCGCATGCACCGCCTGGAGGAAACCGTCCGAGCAGCGCACTGGGTTCGACGGCGCCGGAAAGACACGCAGCCGTGGTGACTGTCGGTCGAAGCGGGTCAGGCATTCCTCCAGCAGCTCCAGCGACTGCTGCGCCGGCGCCGGGCGCAGCGGGTTGTGGTGGGCGATGGCTTCGTCGAGCGCGGCGCTGCGCTGGGCGGCCTCGGGCATGATGTCGCTGTACTCGCCGTCGAACACGCGCAGGCCGACCACGGCCCGCATCCCCGAACTGGCGTAGGCGCGCAGCACGGCCTCCACGTCCTGCGGTCCGAAACCCTGCTCGGGGAAGTGATCCAGCACCGCTGTGGTGCCGCTGCGGATCATCTGGACGCAACCGAGCAACGCCGAGAGCCCGATCTCGTCGGCCGAGCGGCCCGCCGTGTCGGCCTGGTTGGCCCACATGAAGCGCTTGTGGTCGAGCCGGTCGGCCGTGCCGTGCGCCGGCTGCATCGGCGAATGCCAGTGCGCATTGACCAGGCCGGGCGCGAGCAACTGCCCGCTGCAGTCCAACACCGTGGCGCCGGACGCCGCGGCGCGCAGGTCCGGCCCGAGCGCGGCGATCAAGCCATCTTCGATCAGCACGTCGGCCGGCGAGTCGAGGCCGGCATCGGCGTCCAGGACCATCGCCACCTGGCGCAGCAACAGGCGTGGGCGTGCGGTCGGCTGTGCAGTTGGCGTCATCGAGGGCTCCGTCTGATGGGGTCTTTGGAATCCGGTGCAAGGCACGTGCCACTGTTCGGTGACACGCAGATTATCGATTTTGGTTCGAATGTCGATAATTCTGATCGCAGATGGTGCATCCAGCGGACCCTGCGCTGGCACTCAACTTGCGAAGCGTTGCTGGAGCCCGATCCTGGGTGGCACAGCAGGAGCAAGACATGAAGTGCGTGGAGCGCAATGCAATGGCGGTCAAAGTGGCCGCGCTGGTGGTCGGGTTGCTGGCGGCCGGCGCCGCTTCGGCCCAGTGTCTCGACGAGGTCAAGAAGAAGGGCGTGCTGACCTCGGCCGTGGGCCTGATGGGCACCAAGCCCTACGTCTGGAAGGACGAGAAGACCGGCGCCTACCTGGGCTACGAGCCCGAGATGCTCACCTACATCACCAAGAAGCTCGGCGTGCCGAAGTGGGAGTACGTGGTGACCGAGTGGACGACGATGATCCCCGGCCTGAAGGCCAGCCGGTGGGACATCATCTTCTCGGGCATGAGCGTCACGCAGGAGCGCATCAAGGGCGCCGGCATCGACTACTCCAACCCGTACTTCATGATGTACGACCACATCATCGTGCGCGGCGACAGCCCGATCAAGACGATGGCCGACCTGAAGGGCAAGACCCTGGCCGCGCCGCTGGGCACGCTGGACGCGGCGAATGGCCAGATGCTGGTCGACGCCGGCAAGGCCGGCAAGCTGATGACCTTCAACAACTTCAACGAGCCCTTCCTCGCGCTGGCCAACAAGCAGGTCGATGCGGTGATCCTCGACCAGGCCACGCTGCTGGGCATGAAGGAGGAGATGAAGGACCTGCGCACCGTGGGCGAGCCGATCTACTACAACCCGAAGCCGGAGTGGGTCGAGGCCGAGAAGTCGGCGTCCTATCGCTTCGGCGCCACCGCGGTCGGCGTGCGGCGCGAGTGCCAGGACCTGAAGGAAGCCATCAACAAGGCACTGGCCGACATGCAGGCCGACGGCACGCGCCAGGCCATCCTCACCAAGTACGGCGCATGGAGCAGCGAGCAGCTCAAGGTGATGAAGTGACTCTGCCGGCGTGACGGGGCCAGCGCATGCGTGAGTTCTTCTTCGAACTCCTGCCGAAGTACCTGCCCTTCCTGCTGGAAGGCGCCGTCGTCACGCTGCAGCTCTCGCTGGTCAGCATGGTGGCCGCCATCCTGATCGGCCTGCTGTGCGCGCTGGGCTCGCTGTCCAGCCAGCCGCTGGTGCGCTGGGGCGTGGCGGCCTACGTGGAGGTCATGCGCGACGTCCCGCTGCTGGTGGTGCTGCTGGTCATCTACTTCACGCTGCCGCAGATCGGGCTGAGCCTGCCGGGCTTCGTGGCCGGCGTGGTGGGGCTCAGCCTGAACGTCGGCGCCTACCTGTCCGAGGTGTTCCGTGCCGCGCTCGGCTCGGTCGACAAGGGTGAGAAGGAGGCGGCGCTGGCGCTGGGCATGTCGCGATTCACCGCTTTCCGCAGGGTGACGCTGCCGCAGGCACTGCGCATCGCGGTGCCCACCGTCGGTGGCTTCTACATCGCGCTGCTGAAGGACTCCTCGCTGGTGTCGTTCATCGCCGTCACCGAACTGATGCGCCAGGGCACCATCCTGATCTCGAACACCTTCCGCAGCATGGAGATCTACTTCATGGTGGCGATGATCTACTTCGTGATGAGCTTCGTGGCCGCGCGCATCGTCCGGCGCGTCGAGATCGCGCTCACGCCCCGGCACCTGCGGGCGCGACCCAGCGCGTTGCCGGCCGCGACCGTGCGGCCGGACGTCGTCCGCCCATGAGGTCCGGCACCGAGGCCGCTTCGTCGAGACCGCTCGTCGAGGTCCGCGCGCTGCACAAGTCCTACCCGGGCGGCCCGCCGGTGCTGCGCGGGGTGGACCTCGATGTCGCCCCGGGCGAGGTGTCGTTCCTGATCGGGCCCAGCGGCGGCGGCAAGTCGACACTTCTTCGCTGCATCAACTTCCTCGAAACGCCCACCGCCGGCGAGATCCGCTTCGGCGAAACGCAGCTGTGCCACGAGCCCGGCGGGGTGTTCACCGCGGCTCCGGAACGGACCCTGCGTGCCGCGCGCGTGCAGATGCCGATGGTGTTCCAGCAGTTCAACCTGTTCAGCCACCGCACGGTGCTGGAGAACATCATCGAAGGGCCGGTGATCGTCAAGCGCCAGCCGCGCGCGCAGGCCGTGGAGGAGGCGCACGCCATGCTGACCCGCGTGGGCCTGCCCGACAAGGCCGACGCCTACCCGGCCGAGCTCTCGGGCGGGCAGAAGCAGCGCGTGGCGATCGCACGGGCGCTGGCCATGCAGCCGCAGCTGATCCTCTTCGACGAGCCGACTTCCGCGCTCGATCCCGAACTGGTCTCCGGGGTGCTGGACATCATCCGCTCGCTTGCCGAAGAAGGGCGCACGATGCTGGTGGTCACGCACGAGATGGGCTTCGCCCGCAAGCTGGCCGACCGGGTGCACTTCGTCTGCGGCGGTGTGATCGAAGAGTCCGGTACGCCGAGTGAGGTGTTCGATCGGCCGAAGAGCGAACGCCTGCGCGCGTTCATGGGTTCGATCCTCAAGTAGCCGGCACGCCGCGTCACCGCCGACGCCACGCTCGCGGCCCGCCACGGCCGCCTCGCCAACGTTCATGGCGCGGCGCGAAGACCTGGTCGGTCCATGGCTGCAAGAGTGAGTTCAGGTGCCACCAGGAGGCTGACATCCAGCCCGATGGGCCTGCAGGCCAAGGCCGTCTTGCGTTGGCTCCGAAGGCAACTCAGTCAACCCCAGGCCCAGACGCAGGCGACCGGCAGCTTCTGAGTGCCCTGATGTCTGCTGAATCAACGCCGCCGTTCGGATGCGCCCTCGCACGATATTCTCGGTCTCGCGATCGCCCCTCACGGCTACAGCTCAAGGGTCCCACGTACGCGTCAGCCTCTCCAGCCAAGAGTCACTCCCTCCAGGATCCGTACCCGATGCTCCATCGAAAGAACCCTCTCGCGTTGGCCTGCCTGATGTTGCTGGTGCACGCCTGGCCTGCGGCTCATGCAGCGCCTTCGGCGAGCCAGGCCTTGCGCGCCACCACGGTCTACCCGTCGCCTGACGCCACGCCGATCACGAATGGCGTGGTCCTCGTCCGCGGTGGCAAGGTGGCCTCGGTCGGCCCCGCCGACAAGGTCTCCGAAGCCACGCCATCGCTGGCGCCGCAATGCGATGGCGGCGTCATCCTCGCGGGCTTCCAGAACAGCCATGTCCATCTGATCGGCAGCACGTTCGGCAACGCGCGCACGCGGCCTGCGGCAGCGCTCGAGGCTGGCCTCACGGAGCTGGCCACACGCTGGGGCTTCACCACCGTCTTCGACATCGCCTCCGATCGCGACAACACGCTGGCCTTGCGCGCACGCGTCGACAAGGGTGAACTCGCGGGCCCGCGCATCCTCACCGCGGGCTGGGCGCTGTTTCCGCACGACGGCCTGCCGATGTACCTCGATCACCTCGACCCGGCGTTCCGCAACAGGCTGCCGCAGCCCGACTCGGTGCGCTCTGCCCTGGCCACCGTGCGGCAGAACCTCGACGCTGGGGCTGACGGGACCAAGCTGTTCATCGCCGCGCCCCAGGGCGAGGGCAAGGTCAAGCGCATGCGGGCCGACATCGCCGCCGCTGCCGCGCAGGCAACGCACCGGCGCGGCAAGCTGGTCTTCGCGCACCCCACCGACTTCGACGGCGTGCAGGCCGCGCTGGACGCGCAGGTGGACATCCTGGCCCACCCGCCGCTGGGCATGCCGGCGCCCTGGCCGAAGCCGCTGCTCGACCAGCTGCGCGCCAAGGGTGTTTCGATGATCCCCACGCTCAAGCTGCTGCGCCACGAGCTGGCCAAGGAGCAGGTGCCGAAGGAGATTGCCGAGCGCATCGTCAACGAAAGCGTGCAGGAGTTCGGCCAATTCGCCGCGGCCGGCGGCAAGGTGCTGTTCGGCACCGACGTCGACTACATGACCGACACCGACCCCACCGAAGAGTACGAGCTGATGGCGCAGGCGGGCATGAGCCCCATGCAGATCCTGGCCTCGCTCACCACGGCGCCGGCGGCGCGGTGGAGCGAAGCCGGCCGGCGCGGGCGCATCGCGCCGGGGTTCGATGCCGACCTCGTGGTGCTGGAGGCCGACCCCGCTCAGGACGCCAGGCGCTTCGCCGCGGTGAAGTGCGTGGTGCGCGGCGGAAAGCTGATCTATCCGAGGTGATCTACGCCGGATGAGCTGCGCCTGAGGCATCGGCCGCCGGCACCGCGATGCCCAGCGCCAGGGCCGTGCTGAGGAACCACAGCACCTCGAAGGCCGAGACCCGGCCCGCCGCGGCCGCTTCGCCCACGCTCAAGGCGCGCTGCGTCCAGGCGGTCACCAGCGCAGGCATCTTCGGGCGCGAGAGCACCACGGGCTCGGGCGCCTGCGTGAGCTGGTAGCGCCCGTTGATCGTGCGCGGCGAGACGCCCTGGTCGATGAGCGTGTGCGTCATGCCCCACAGCAAGGTCGACAGCTTCAGGGTGTGCGTCGCGCCCGGCCACGACAGCTCGGCCGGCGCGCGCTGCGGGTCGCCCAGCTGCAGCGGGCGCGCCAGCAGTTCGGCCTGCGGCAGCGAGCTCGCGATCTTGCCGGTGCCGAAGTCGACGACCATGCCGTGCCCGTCACCCAGGCCGAACAGCGTGCGTCGCCGCTCGCCGGCGAGCACGGCGCCGACCAGCAGGTCGCGCAGCGCATACAGCGCGGCGGGGGCCTGCCCGCGCTGCATGGCGCCGCGCGCCAGTTCGTGCAGGGCGGCAGCGGCTTCGAGCATCCCGGTCATCTCGCCCACGCGCAGCGGCAAGTCCACCGACAGGCCGCGCGGCGACCGGGCCGGCGTGGCGCCGCGCGGCGTGAGCCGCACCAGCACCCGCGGCGGCGCCACGTACTGAGACCAGTCGTGCGGCACGAACAGCGTGGTGCAGGCGTTGACGTCTTCCACCCAGCGCAGGCTCAAACCCGCCTGGCCGTTCAGCATGCGCGTCATCGAGACCAGCACGGCACGGTCGCGTGCGTCGATGCCGAGTGCGGCGATGTCGAGCGCACGCCCCGGTGGCGATGGACCAGCGGGCGGCGAACTGGCCGCAGGGGGGCCGAGGTGTCCGGGTTGCGCTGGCATCAGGCGGGTCGACGGGTTGAAGCTGTCGTGGCGGCCCAGTCTAGCGACTCGGCTGCCAGCCTTCAGCCCCGAGCACCTCGCCGCCATGCTCGCCCAGCCGCGGCGCCGGGGTGCGCAGCCGCCCCGGCGTGGCCGACAGCTTGGGCACGATGCCCGGCACCTTCAGCGGCCGGCCGTCGGCGTCGTGGGTCTGCACGATCATGTCGCGGGCCTGGTACTGCGGGTCGGCGGCGATGTCGGCCACGGTGTAGATGCGCCCGGCCGGCACGGCCGCGGCGTCGAGTGCTTCGATCACGTCGGCAATCGGGCGCTGCACGGTCCAGGCCTCGATGGCCGCGTCGATCTCGGCCACGCGGGCCACACGGCCGTCGTTGCGGGCCAGCGCAGGGTCGTCGGCCAGGTCGGGCCGCTCGATGGCGCGCATCAGGCGCTTGAAGATGCCGTCGCCGTTGCCGCCGATCAGCACGTACGCGCCATCGCCGCAGCGGTAGGCATTGCTCGGCGCGATGCCGGGCAGCGCCGAGCCGGCGGCGCCGCGCACCGCGCCGAAGGCGTCGTACTCGGGCAGCAGGCTCTCCATCACGTTGAACACGCTCTCGTACAGCGCCACGTCCACCACCTGGCCCTGCCCGCCGTTCACCTCGCGGTGGCGCAGCGCCATCAGCACGCCGATGACGCCGTGCAGCGCGGCCAGCGTGTCGCCGATCGAGACGCCCGTTCGCACCGGCACGCGCCCGGGCTCGCCGGTCAGGTGGCGCAGGCCGCCCATCGCCTCGCCGAGCACGCCGAAGCCGGGCTTGTCGCGGTAGGGCCCGGTCTGGCCGTAGCCCGACACGCGCAGCATCACCAGCTTCGGGTTCAGCGCATGCAGCGCCTCCCAGCCCAGGCCCCAGCCTTCCATCGTGCCGGGCTTGAAGTTCTCGATCAGCACGTCGGCCTCGGCCGCCAGCGCGCGCACCGCGGCCTGGCCTTCGGCGGTGCGCAGGTCCAGCGCCACCGAGCGCTTGTTGCGCGACTGCACCTCCCACCACACCGAGGTGCCCTCGCGCAGCAGCCGCCAGGTGCGCAGCGGGTCGCCGCCTTCGGTAGGTTCGATCTTGATCACGTCGGCGCCGAAGTCGGCCAGCGTCTTGCCGGCAAACGGCCCGGCGATCAGCTGGCCGAGTTCCAGCACCTTCAGTCCTGCGAGTGCGTCCATGCGTCGTGTCTCCTGCGCGGCCCGAGCGATTGTCCACGCCGCCTGAAACCAACGAAACGCAGCCGGTGCGGCGCTGCAGCGGCGCTGAAACCTGCGCCGCGCAGACTGCGCGCCAACTTCAATCCAGCGGGCTGCCGTCCATGCGTTCGATCATGATGTCCCTTGCCGTTTCCATGCTTCTGGCCGCACCGGGCATCGCTGCCCAGGCCGCCACCGCCAGCGAGGTCGCTGCCGATCTGCGCATGGCCGAACAGTCCGAACCGATGCGCCGCACCGCCGAGCGCTTCGTCGAGCACGCCCGACGTGGCGATGCCGCCGCGGGTGCGGCCATGCTCAGCCGCGCGCTGGTCGACCGCATCGGCTCCGCCCAGGCCGAACGCGCGCTGCGCGACCAGGTGCTGCCCTTCTTCGCGCGCGGCGGCGAGATAGGCCGCAGCGTCACCATCACCCGCACCACCGATGCCGCCGGCCAGCAGGGCTTCGCGTTCTACATGTGGCTGGCGCGCGCCGACAGCGAACCGCGGCCGTTCACCGTCTACGTGGTCGAGGAGCGCGGCACGCCCGTCATCGCCAACGTCGTGCCCGACCGGCGCGTCGAAGGCCGGCACCGATGAGCGCGGCCCGCGGGCGCTTCCCGCCGCTGACACGCGCCGCGGCGGCGTGCGTGGCCTACCTGACCCTGGTGGGCCTGGCCTTCGCGGCCTGGCATCTGGCCGTGGGCACAACACCGGTCGCCTTCGCGATGGCCATCTGCGCCGCGCCGGCCTTGCTGTGCGCCGGCGTGTCGATGCGCTCGCAGGCCGATCGCCGCCAGTACATCGCCTGGCCGATGGTGATGGTGCTGATGGCGCCGATCCTGCTGCTGTTCTGGTCGTTCGACGGGCCCACGCAGCCCGGCCTCGGCATGGCGCTGGCCATCGCCTTCGCGCTGTTGCATGCCGCGGTCTTCGTGCTGGCGGTGATGTGGATGGGCGCGATCACCACGCGCATCGACCCGGTCGCCGGCACGCCGGTTGCGAGCACCGCCACGCTGGTGCAGCGCCTGGCCGCCCTGCCCGCGCTCGGCCTGCCGCTGGACCTGCATGCCGACCCGGCCCACCACCGCCTGCAGTTCGCCTGGTCACCCACCGGCGTTGCCGCGCAGCGCCACCACGTGACGCTGAGCCTGCAGCCGCAGACCTGGCAGGTCGAGGTGCTGGAGCAGCTGCGGGCCGATGGCGCCGCACCGGCCGATGCCGAGCAGGCCTCGATGCGCTCGCCGGGCGACCCGTTCTTCGACCCGGCCCGGCCCGAGGCGCAGAAGGTCTGGCTGCGCACCGTGCAGAGCACGATGCTCGACAGCGAGCGCCTGGCCGCCGCGCCGGTGGCGCTGGTGGGCGATCAACTCGCCTGGCGCGGCCCCGCGCTGCGCACGCTGCCCGACACCGACACGCTGATGGCCTGCCTGGCCCAGATCGTCGTGCAGTCGGGCTGGACTTGGGCGCCGCGGCTGCGCGGTTGACGCAGCGCAGGCCGCTCGGCCAGGCCATCCCGAGATGGCAGGGTTTGTTGCGCACTTCTAGGGGTGACGGTCCACCGGTGCGAAGCCTATTGTCGGCAGCCTGTTGACGTTCGGCGCTGCGCGGCAGCGGCGACGCACTGGAGGCGCCCATGGCCCGCACCGCCGGCATTCCGCTTGTCGAACTGTTCGACATCACCGACACCATCAACTCGGTGCTGCCGCAATCGGTCAGCGACTTCCTCGAGCGTTTCGTCGTCACCGGCCATGCAGCCTCCTCGTCGGACGGCGCGATCTTCCACACCGGCGCGCTGCAATCGATCGCCACGGCGATCGACGAGATCCCGACCGAGTTCAACATCGGCATCGGCCGGCTCAGCTTGCCTTTGGTCAACACGGGCATTCCGTTCCAGCTCGCCTTCCAGCGCAGCGCGCCCACCGGCAGCAACAACCTCGAGGGCAGCGCCGACGTCTGGCGGCTCGACCTCTCGCTCGATGTCTTCAACCTGATCGTCGACTTCCTGCAGCCGGCGATCTACGTGCCCGAGAGCGGCACCACGCCGCGCCACCTGGTGCGCGACCCGTCGCGCAGCGAGGTGCGCATCACCGGCTCGGCGGTGCTGCGCATCGAGCAGCCGGCCGCCGGCGCGCCGGTGGCGGTGAAGTTCATCGACCAGCCCGACCCGCTGGACCCGGCCGCCGTCAGCGGCGCGGTGGCCACGCTGACCTGCAGCCCGCCGCACTTCTTCATCGGCGGCAGCGAGTTCGGCCTGTCGGTCGGGCGGCTGACCTTCGACTTCTCCGACAGCTTCAGCCCGCCGGAGATCATCGAGCGCAACCAGGGCCCGTCCTGGACGGGCGTGGCCATCCGCGAGGCCACCTTCTACGCGCCGCGCAACCTGCCCGGCATCGGCGACCTCTCCGGCGGCGTCAAGAACCTGCTGATCGGCTCGCCTTTCGGGCTGCAGGGCGAGATCGAGGTGCAGTTCGGCCGCACGGCGCTGAACCCGTCCACCTTCCTGTTCGAGCAGGTCACCGACGCGGGCGAGCAGCCGCTGGCCATCAGCGGCAGCGGCGCCTCGCGCATCGTGCAGATCGAGGCCTCGCAGGACCAGGACGTGACGGTGCACGCCGGCCTGAACAGCGTGGCGCCGCCTCGCGATCCGGACGTCCCGTCGACCGCCATCGTCGAGTGGCATGCCGAGTGGCGCTGGAACGGCGGCGCAGCAAGCAGCGGCGACAGCGCCAGCGCCAGCGTGCGCCACGGCCAGACGCTGAAGGTGACGCCGATCGAGACGGTGCGCGTGGGCACCGACGAGAGCGACTTCCGCCACCCGGAGATCACCTTCCGCTTCGTCGCCGGTGGCGATGCGCCGGTGATCGGCGCGACGGTGGCCACGCAGACCTTCGTCAACGTCACGCACGTGGGCGGCACGGCCGAGGCGCTGGGCACGGTGACGCTAACGGCCACTGGCAGCGGCGGCGCCAGCCCGCGCTTCGAGTGGGAGATCGTCAACGTGCCGCAGCGCACGAGCGGCGCGAGCTTCACCATCGACCCGGCGCTGCTGGTGGGCATCCAGACGGTGATCCTGCGCGAGACGGTGACGCTCGCCGGCGGCGAGGAGCAGGTGCGCCTGGCACGCACGCGCCTGCACACGCTGGCCACCGGCGAGCTGCTGATCGGCTGCCAGGCCGGCGTGTTCAACGCCGCCGATGCCGCCACGGCGCTGGCGCTCTCGGCCGTCGAAGGCACCTTCGACCTCAGCGACTTCCACGCCGACGGCGGGCTGTTCCCGACGCTGGAGCAGGCCGAGATCGACAGCACCGACCGCACGCAGATCGACGTGCCGGCCGACGGGCTGGCGATGGTGACGATCACGCCCGCCGCGCCGGCCCCGCCGCCGGCGACCGATCGCCACGTGCAGGTGTTGATGGACTACGACACCTCGGTCGAACTGAGCTGGGGATCGCTGCGTCCCAAGAACGCGACGCTGGAGTTCTCCCAGACGGCGCTGTTGGCCTGGGCGGCGCGCTACTCCGGAGCGAAGTTCATCGTCGTCGGCCGCTGCGACGACGTCGGCAGCGACAGCTACAACGCCAACCTCGCGAACCAGCGGGCCGCACGCGGCCGCGCGCTGCTGAGCACACGACAACTCGATCCGAGTGGTGCGCCGAGCACCGGGGCGCTGATTGCGGATTCGGTGGTGCTCTCGCGCGGCGAGCAGAGCCAGTTCACCGGATCGAGTGCCGATGGCGACGCTCAAGAGGAAAACGCGCAGCCGCCGATGCGCACACCGGAACTGTCCGAGGCTGCCGTTCCTCCGGCCAATGGCCGCCTGATCCATGTCGACATCCCGGCCTCGCTGACCTGGGACGACAGGCGCGACGACGCCCACGAGGACCAGCGCGACGACTTCCGCCGCGTCGACATCTACGCCATCGGCGGAACGGCGTCACCCGACAGCGAGCTGCCCGACGACAGCACCACCGTCGGCGCCACGCTGCGCCGCTCGCTGGTGCCCGCCGCCGGCCGCGACCCGGCCGCCGTGCCGCCGGGCTCGCCGGCGATGGACTACCGCGTCAAGCTGCGCATCGTCTGGGACAGCCCGACGGTGAGCCAGCTCTCCGACGCGATCCCGACGCTGGCCGAGGCCGAGTTCGCCTGGACGCCGCAGCAGGCGCCGTTGCCGGCCGTGGGCGGCAACGACGTCGAGCTCAGCCGCGAGGTGCTGACCGTCTTCGTCAACTGGACGCACGACCCGCGCACCGGCTACACCAAGGCGGCGCTGGGCATCCGCAGCGAGGGCGACCCGGACGGGCTGATCTCGACCACCACCAAGCCGCTGGTCACCGCGCTGGCCTTCGGCCCGGCGCTGCTGTCCGGCGTGAATGCCGACACCGACCTGGTCGGCAGCGGCGCACGCATCGCCGCGCTGCTCGGCGCGGTGGCGTTCTCGGAGGTCGACCTCGGCGGCGGGCCGCTGGTGGGCGACGGATCCAAGGCCGCGATCACCTCGGCCGCCTTCGAGACCGAGATGCGCTCGATCGCCGACCCCGGTGCGGCGATGCAGGTGCGCGTGGTGACCGACTACGTCTGCACGCTGCACATCAACGGCGGCGTGCTCGGCATCAAGACCGCGGCCGACAAGCCGATGAAGATCCGCTACAAGCGCGTCGGCCTGCAGTACGACACCGCCAAGGAAGGCTGGGAGCGCTTCGGCCTGGTCTACGACACCACCTCGATGGAGATCGAGGACCCGGGCCGCTGGCAGATCGAGGGCGTGCTCGGCAGCCTGCTGCGCATCGTCGAGGTGGCGATGGGCCGCGGCTCGGTGTGGATCGAAGGGCGCATCGCGATCGCGCTGCAGATCGGCATCGTCGAGATCAGCGAAGCGATCATCCGCCTGACCTTCCGCGACGGCCAGGCGCTGCCCGACTTCGAGCTGCGCGGCTTCGTGCTGAAGGCCGACATCCCGCAGGTGCTCAAGGGCGAAGGCCGGCTGCGCATCGAGGACGGCGGGCTGATCCGCGCCGGCGTCGAGGCCGAGCTGATCCCGCTCGGCCTGGGCGTGGAAGCGGCGCTCGCGATGGGCATGCCGCCGGAGATCGCGCCCTCGATCTTCCTGTCGCTGTACCTCGGCGTGCAGTTCTCGACGCCGCTGCCGCTGGCGCAGTCGGGCATGGCGATCTACGGCTTCAAGGGTCTGTTCGTGATGAACGGCCAGCGCAAGCTGCCGAACAACCCGGACCCGGTCGGCCGCGAACTCGACTGGTGGCGCACGCCGCCGGAGCAGAAGTACGAACCGTTCAAGGACCAGTTCGCGCTCGGCGTCGGCGTGGTCGTCGGCACGCTGCCCGACGTCAGCTTCTGCGTCAGCTGCGCCGGCATGGTCGTCGTCGCCTTCCCCGACGTGGAGGTGATCCTCGGCGTCGACGTCAACATCGTCGAGGTGCCCGACACCGAGGTCAGCGACGAAGGCGGTGCCAGCGGCACCATCACCGGCCTGATCGTCATCGACGACGAGGCGGTGAAGCTCGCCGTCTCGGCGCAGTACACGATTCCCAGCGTGCTCGAGGTGAAGGTGCCGTTCTCCGGCTTCTTCCCCTACCCCGGCACCGGCAAGAAGGTCTACGTGCGCATCGGCTCCGACGGGCAGACGGCCTTCGGCCGCTTCGGCGAGCCGGTGACGCTGAAGCTGCTGCCCGGCACGATCGACGTGCAGGCCTGGACCTTCCTGATGATCGAGGAAGGCGGCCTGCCCAGCCTGGGCGGCGACGTCCGCTTCTCGTTCGACGGCTTCTCGGTCGGCTTCGGTGCCGGCTTCGAGATCAAGTGGGCCGCCGGCCCGATCAAGCTGGAAGCCTCGGCCAAGGTGCTGATCGGCTTCGGCACCGCGCCGCTGCTGCTCAAGGGCGGCATCTTCGTGCGCGGCGAGCTCGACCTGGTGGTGATCTCGATCTCGGCGCGCGGTGAGCTGATCCTCGAGGCGCGCCAGATCGGCAACGACATCGCGATCCGCATCGACGGCGAGTTCTGCGGCGAGGTCGACCTGTTCTTCTTCTCGATTTCCGGCTGCGTGGGCGTGAGCTTCGACTTCGGCCCGAACATGACGCCGCCGGTGCCGCCCAGCCCGGTCAAGGGCATCAGCCTGACCGACCGGCGCGACCGCATCATGGGCACGGCGAGCCTCGGTGCACCGGTGGCGGCGCCGGTGGCGGTGGCGCCGGCCGACCCGTCGGACCCGGCGCAGGTCGCTGCCGCCTCGGCAGCGTCGGCCGGCGTCAACGGCAACAACACCGTCTGGCCCGACACCGCACCGGTGATCCACTTCTCGCACTACGTCGAGAACGGAATGCCGGGGATCGCGCAGTTCACGCCCGGCCCGACGCCGACGCAACCGAAATGGACCGGCTCGAGCCAGCTCAAGTACGCCTACCGGCTCGACAGCGTGCTGCTGAAGAAGCGCAGCGACGGCACGGTGGTGGCCGGCACGAAGCCGCTGCAGTCGGTCTGGACCAGCACGCCCTACCGCCAGCCCGATGCCTCCGGCGGCACCAACCCGCTGCCGAGTGAACACGAAGGCCCGAACCTCAAGCTGCTCGACTGGAACCCCTGGGCCTGGGTGGTCAACATGAGCAACGGCGGCGCCGGCCAGCCCGGCGCGCCGGCCGACACCGTCGGCACCATCTGCGACCCGAAGCCGCAGCCGGCACGCGCCTGCGTGCTCGGCCGCGATGCGAAGCAGGCCGGTCTGAACAAGGTGCGGCTGCGCCAGCAGGTGCCGGCGCCGGGGCCCTACCCGAGCCGCTTCTTCGTCACCGGCGAGCCGGTGATCCGTGCCGGCGCGGCGGTCATCCGCGGCACGCCGCTGATGACGCTGCTCGGCCTGTCCGGCGGCACCGTGGTGCCGGGCGCGGTGGTCGATCTGCCGTTCGCTGCGCTGGAAGACGGCCAGTCGCTGAACCGCGGCTACCGGCTGCCGGCGCTGCGCCGTGCGGTCGCCGGGGCGACGCTGGCCGAACTGCCGCTGCCCTGGGAAGGCCTGTTCGACCAGCCGGTCACCGCGCCGAGCGTGACGCTGATGATCTGCGATGCCGTCGGCCACGGCCGGCCCGATGGGGGCGACAACGGCAATGGTGGCAACGGTGGCGACGACGGTGGCCGCCTGTGCGACGACTTCCGCGGCCTGAAGACGCGCAACAACGTGGCCGAGGTGGTGCGGCAAGGTTTCCGCATCGTGCCGCTGCAGCCGCAGGACGTGATGTCGCTGGTCGACCAGCTCGACACCTCGGTCGAGCCGCTGGTGCCCGGCCGCGACGGCAGCGCCGAAGTGCGCCTGCCCGAGCGTGGCGTGGCGATCCGCTTCGCGGCGGCGGTGCGGGCGGTCGAATTGCACCTGGTGCTGTTCGGCGGGCCGGTGAAGGCGCGTGCGCTCGATGCGGCGGGCCGTGAGCTCGCCAGCGACTTCATCGCGCCGTCGCAGCCGCGTTCGCCGCAGGTGATTCGCCTGCGCGCCGACGGCATCGTCGTGGTCGAGCTGACGGGCGGCAGCAACGAGGCGCTGCTGTTCAAGGTCTGCGTCGAAGGCGGGCGTGGCGACGGCAAGACCTGCGAGTCCTTCGAGGGCCAAAAGCCCGCTGACAAGGCCTTCGCTCGCGTGGCCCACCACGGCTACGTGTTCGAGCCGCTGAAGAAAGGCGAATTGCTGCGCCTGACCGACGCGGTCGACCAGCGCACGCTGCCGCCGCGGCGTGGCAACGATGGCGACGCTGAGGTCTTCTTCCCGGCCGGCGGCATGCGCGTGACGCTGCCGCATGCCTGCGTGGCGATCGAGCTGCATCTGATGGTGTTCACGCAATCCGGCGTGAAGGCGGTCGGCTTCGATGCGAGCGGCCGCGCGGTGGCCGGCGACGGTGGCAGCGGCCCGCAGGGCGTGCCGCTGGTGCTGACGCTGCGCGCCAAGGACGGCGAGACGATCAGCGTCATCGAGATCCACGGCGGTGGCGGCGAGGCATTGCTCTACCGCATCTGCTGCCTGGGCGGCGAGGGGGCGCACCGCTGCGTCGACTTCGACGAACTCGACCGGCCGGCGCGCAAGGTGGCGCGGCTGGTACATGCGGGCATCGTGTTCGAGGCGTCGTCGGGCAAGCCCGAGCTGGCACTCGTCGACATGGTCGACGAGGTGGCCGAGCCCGACCGCAGCGGCCGCGACCAGCGCCGCGAGCTGCGCTTTGCCGGCAACGGCCTGCGCATCGAGTTGCCGGCGGCCTGCAGCCGCGTCGCGCTCGACCTGATGCTGTTCGGCGCCGGCCCGCTGAAGGGCCATGCGCTCGATGCCACCGGCGCGCGCGTGTGGCGCGGCGAGACGACGGCACAGCCGAAGCAGCCGGCCAAGCTGGACATCCGCGGCCGCGGCATCCGGGTGATCGAGCTATTCGGCGCGAGCGACGTGGTGGCGCTCTACCAGCTCTGCCACGAGCCCGACACCGACGTGCCCGACGAGCCGCCGCCCGACGACTGCTGCAAGACGCCGCGGCCGGCGCTGTCGGCCCCGTTCGCGGAACGCGCCCAGGCGATGATCGCCGCCGCCAGCGCGGTGGCCGTGGTGCAGCCACCGGCCGTGGTGACTGGCATCGTCGGCACCTTGCCGCGCGATGGCTGGGTCGGCGAGGTGATCGAGCAGCGCCAGGGCCGCGACGGCCGCCGCTGCGTACTGATGCGCTTCCATCCACGCACCGGTGTGACCGGCCCGTGGAACGGCCTGCGCATCCAGGTGCCGGCCGGCAAGACGGTGACCCTGGTCTCGGTGTGCGGCGTCGACCAGCGCGCCGCAGACGCCCGCGAGACCGACAGCGCAGTGCAGGCCAGCCTGCTGAACATCATCGCCACGGTGATGGCGCTGCCGGTCGAGGAGCGCCGCGAGATCGTGCTCGAACCCGCCACCGAGTACCAGCTCGAGATCGGCTGGAGCTGGCAGGTCTGGCAGCCCGAAGATCCGAACGAGACCCCGCCCGAGCCCGACCCGACGGCCTGGGTGGCCGGCACGACCGACGTGCTGCGCTTCGCCACCGCGCCCGATGCCGGCGCGACGCCGGCGCAGCAGGACGGCCTGAACGAGCATGTGTTCGATGCGCGCGACGTCGGCCGCTACCTGATCGGCGTCGAGCCGGCCAACGGCCGTGCAACGCAGTTCACCGGCGACCCGATCTGGGCGCACTTCGATGCCGGCCACGTGAAGCAACTGCTGGATCAGTACGGCCGCACGCTCGCCATCGAGATCCGCCGCACCGACCCGAAGCCGCAGTCGACGCCGGCGGCGCTGGATGCAGTGATCGCGCCGCTGCCGGTGACGCTGGTCTGGCTGGCGCTGCCGGATGCGATGCAACCGGTGGGCTACCAGCTGATCCACGAGGCGCTGAAGGACGCACCGTGCCTGCCCGGCACCGGCCCGATGGGCGGCGCCAGCGTGGCAGTGACGGCGCCGCTGGAGCCCGAGGCCGACTACGACCTCAACGTCGTCGCGACGAAGGCCGGCGACCGCGCGGTGGTGCTGGCCACGCGCTTCCGCACCTCGCGTTATGCCTCGCCGGCGGCGATGCTCGAGGCGCTGGGCTACGGTGCCACCGCCACCGGCCTCGCGCTGCCCGACGACCTGGTGGTGCCGGAAGGCGCCTTGCTGCCGGGCGGCGGCTTCGTCGAGGGCGATGCGGCGCTCGATGCGGCACTCGCCGCGATCGACGCCGAAACGCTGGCCCTGCCCGAGTACGAGCCGAAGAGCTATGTGCTGTGGCGCTTCGACGCGGCGACGACGAGCTGGCTGATCGAAGGCCTGCTGGTCGACAGCCTGGAGCCGATGAAGCGCGAGCTGACGGTGATCGTCGGCGGCGTCGCGACGCCGGGCGTGCGCATCGAGCCGGCCTCGGCCACGGTCGGCGCACACACGATGACGCCGTACCGCGCCAACAGCCGCTGGACGCGCGTGTGGCTGCGGCCCGCCGCACCGTTCGGTGTGCCGGCCACGCCGGAGCCGACGCTGCGCCTGGACTTCACCACGCCGCAGGGCACGGTCAGCGGCAGCCGGCGCCTGGGCACCGTGCCATCGCTGCTCGAACGGGAGGGTCTGTGATGCCGCTGCCCATCGTCTCACCGACGCTCTTCAACGCGCACGCGCTGCCGGCCGATCCGGCCGACACGCACCTGCAGCCCGGCATCCACCTGCGCGTCGACGCGCATCCGCTGCTCGGCCTGCCGGTCGCGCCCTACATCGTCTGGCGCGCGGTGCTGCGCGACGCGCGGCAGATCAAGCTGCGCGACGACGTGGTCTTCGTCGACAGCCGCGGCCGTGTGCTGACAGCGCCCTTCACGCTGACGGCCGACAACCCGGTGACCGCACACCTGGCGCTGGCCCCGGGGCAGACCTGCGTGTGGGCGCGGGTCAACGCCGACCCAGGCGGCGGCGAGGTGCCGGGGCAGCCCGGACCGTTGACCGTCGGCCCGGCGCTGCGCCGCGTGGCGACGCGGCTCGACGGTTCACGCCTGTCGACCGCGGCGGCCGCCGCCAGCCCCACGGCCGCGGCGGCCAGCCAGAGCGGCATCACCGCCACCGCCTTCGTCACCACGCTGCAGGGCCCGGCCGCGGTGGCCACGCGCACGGCGCCGCCCTTTGCCTTCGGCGCGCCGGGCATCGTACAGATCCTGCTGCAGGGCCGCGGCACGGTGGTCGGCGTGGTCTGGTTCGAGCAGCGCGACGTCGGCCGGCTCGACTGGGCGCCGTTCACGCTGCTCAACCTGCCGCACAAGGGCGGGCCACGCTACCTGCCGATCGCCAACCCGATCTTGCGTGCCGAAGCGCGCGTGCTCATGCAGGCGCCGCAGCGCCGCCCGCTGCAGGAGACGCTGGGCATGCTGCCGCCGGCACTCTCGCCGGGCGAGACGCCGCTGTGGGAGGCCCGGCGCGTCAACTCGCTGGCACTGCCGCTGCAGCCCGATCTCGACCGGCTGATCACCGACCTGTCTGTGTCGCCGCTGGAGATGACCACGTCCACGCCGGTGAGCGACGAGCGTGGCCGCCCGCTCGGCAGCTTCACGCAGCGCTGCCTCGACCGCGTGCTGCAGTCGCGCTTCGACCCCGGCGTGGCGGCGCTGTTCGGCCACAAGGCGCTGGACAGCGACTTCAAGGAACCGGCGCCGCTGATGGTCTTCTACTGGGTCGCCGGCTTCTTCCAGGACTTCCCGCCGGCGAAGGACCCGGGGCTGGCCAATCCGTTCTTCGATGCGCTGCTCGCGCAGCTGGGCACGCAGGTCCGCTTCCCGACCAGCAGCGCCTGGGTCGGCACCTGGGTCAAGCTGGCTTCGGGGCTGGACGTGCCCGTCGACAAGAAGCTGCTGAAGACGCTGCAGGAGATGGGCAACGTGGTCGGCCTCGGTGCGCTCGCGGTCGCCGACCGCAGCGCCAGCCCGGCGCCGATGCAGCCGCCTTCGATCACCGGCCACCGCCATGTCGATTGGATACCGATGCCGGTGCCGGGCGCGCGGCGCGAGGTCGAGCTGCAGCTCGCCGGCGTCGGCGTGGCGGCCCTGCTCGCCGCCGAGAAGCAGACGCCCGATGGCGGCGCGCAGCGCGACAGCCTGCACAAGGCCAATGGCGACGGCTTCCACCTGCCGCTGGTGCTGGGCCGCAATGCGGCCGACGAGGAGTCGCTGCCGCCACCGGTGCCCGGCACCGGACAGTTGAGCGACCGGCAGGCGAGTGCCGACACCATCCGCTACGGCGTGGCGCAGCAGGACGGCTTCGGCCGCTGGTCCGACTGGGCGGTGGTGGTCAACCCGCCCGGGCCGCGGCCGCGCCCGCCACGACCGGTGTTCCGCGCGATGTATTCGCAGCCGGCCAATGCAGCGGCCAGTGGCGGTTCGGTGCGCGTGATCGTCGAGGTGCCGCCGCTGGCCAGCCTGGCGCCGGCGAGCTTCGCGGTGCGCGAGTTCGAGCTGGTGGTGACCGACCTGACGACCAGCGGCGTCACGACCGAGACCCGCCTCATCGCCACCCCGCTGGCACCGCCAGCGACGCTGGACTTCACGTTCACCGGCCCGCTGCTGGCCGCCACCGAGGTGCGCAAGCTGCGCCTGGTCGCGCGCTGGCGCGACACCGCGAGCCAGTTCTCCGAGCCCAGCGAGCCGGCAGTGATCACGATGAACGACCCGCGGCCGCCGGTGCAGATCACCGTGCCCGACACGCTGATGTACTCAGGCCGGCCCGACGTGACCGGCCTGTCGACCGTCGAGTACGCGTGGACGCCGGCACTCGGCCAGGCCAACGTGGCGATCTGGTACAGCGACGAGAACCGCATCGTGCGCCACCTGGGCACGGCCGCCGGCGGCACGCCCGAAGCGGCGCTGGCCGCCGCACTGGCCGCCACCACCGACCCGGCCGCGCGCGCCACGCTGATCCGCAACGCGCCCGCGCTGGTGCCCGACCATCTGTTCGAGCGACTGCAAGACGTGGTGTTCGACGGCGCCTCGGGGCAGAAGACCTTCCGCCATGCAGTCAGCGGCAGCCTGCGTGTGCTCAACGTGTACCGCATCGCGGCGGAGAGTGCCTCGGGCGCACGCGTGGCGCTGACCTCGCTGCCGCTGCTGATATTCGCGGTGCCCAATGCCGACCCGCCGCCGCGGCCGGTGCTCGAGATCAAGCCGGCCGCGATGGCCGACAACGACGCGCCCTATGCCGCCGAGGTGCGCATCACGCTGACGCAAGGTCTCACCGAGGCCGTGCAGTGGCGGCTGCGCCGCTCGCTGGTCGGCGCGCGCGACCTGCAGCGCATGCCCGTCGTCGCGCTCGGTGCGATGGGCGCACCCGACGACAAGGGCCGGCAGACCGCGCTCTATGTCGACGAAGGGCCGGTGCAGATCTCGGCCGCTGCGAAGCTCAAGCCCTGGCTGCGCTACTACTGGGTGGCCGAGGCGCAAGGCGCACCCGCACCCGGCTCGGTGGCTGCGGGCCGGCCGGTGCCGGGCGCCTGGGGCTCGCCATCCGACCCGGTCAGCGTGATGCTGGTGCCGCCGCTGCCACCGGCCGCGGTGACGGCGCTCGTGGCCAGTGGCAGCGCCGGTGTCGGCGGTGGCATGGTGGGCGTGCAGCTCGCCTTCACCCATCCGCACGGGCTGGCCGGCGGTGCGCTCGGCCCCTACAAGGCACGCGTGATGCGGCGCGACCCGGGCACACCGCTGCGCATCCTCGGCACGGTCGAGCTCGAGGGCGAGGGGCCGTACAGCATCAGCGGCATGGACCCGGCCAACGCTGCCGACGAGGTGCCGCTGGGCAGCGTCTACCGCATCGTCGTGATCGACCCGATCGGTCGCGAGAGCGCAGCTGCCGAGACCGTGCTGGCTTGACGTTCAAGAGCAAGGACCGCCATGGCCACCCTGACCCCCGCTCCCGACACCCTCGGCCTCGCCTCGCCGGCCCTCGGCCCCTGGTTCCGCGACGGCAGCGCGACCGCGCCGACGCTGGCGGTGCCGGCGGCGAACCTGTCGGTGCCGCTCAGCCTGCCGGCCAACATGGAGTGGCGCGCGCCGGCCGGCGGGCTCGCCTCCTGGGCCTTCGCGACGGCGCCGCGGCCGCGCGTGCTCGCGGCCCTGCGCGGCGGCGATGGTGCGAGTGCGTTCAGCGACGGCAACCTCGTCGTGCTGTTCACGCTGCTGCCCGAAGCGGAAGTGCGGCTGGCCACGCTGTCGGCGCAGATCCCCTCGCCCGATGGCGTGGCGGTGCCTGCCGGTGCGCCGGGCCGGCCGGTGGTGCGCCACCTCGCGCTGGAGATCCCGCAGGGCTCGGCATCGAGCGTGAGCGACCTGCAGCGCCTGCGCGAGACCGACTTCGCGTCCGACCTCGACGACGATGAGAAGCGCGCCGCCTTCCTCGGCCTCGATGCCAGCGGCAGCACGCTCGCCAACGCCGATGCGCCGGTGCGCGAGCTGCACCGGCCGAACAAGTCGAATGCGGTGATCGTCAAGAACCGTAGCGGTGCCGCGCTCACGTGCACGCTGTGGGCCTTCGACGAACGCGGCCGTGCGCTCGACCCCGGCGCGGTGGCCGCCTGGTGGGCCTTCCTGGCCAGCACGCCGGTGTTCGACAACCTGTGGGCGCATTCCGACACGGCGGACCAGCGCACTGCCGCGGTGGCGGCGGCCCGCAGCGTGCTGTTCTGCAGCGCGCACGAAGCAGCGCTGCCGGAGGCGCAGCGCCTGCGCCTGACCCTCGGCGACCTGACCCGTGTCGGCAGCAGCGGCGCGCTCTACACCGCCGGTGCCGCGCCGACGATCGCGCTCACCGCCGCGCCCAGCCCCGACGACCTGCCGCTGCCGCGCATCGCCGTGCTGCCCAACGGCCGGTTTGCCGCGCCGCCCGGCGCCACGCCCTTCGCCGGCTGGACCGGCAGCGCCTGGCCCGCGGGGCTGGCGCGCGACTTCGTGCGCATCGCGGTGCTCGACCTGGAGAGCCACCTGGTCGGCGTGGGCCGCAGCGATGCTGCGCAGAACGATCCGCGGCGGCGCATCGCGGTGTTGCGCAACACCGCGCCCACACCGGTCCTGACGACCGCGGACGCAGCGCATGCATCGATGCTCACGGCGCTGACCGCAGGCGCGCCGGCACAGCTGATGGCGCCGGTGCTCGACACCTTCTGGGGCTCGCTCACCGCACCCTCGCTCGGCACCGGCACGCCGCCGGCAACGCTGAGCTTCAGCGTGCATGCCCTGCAGGGCGAAGGCACGAGCAGCGGCGGTACCGCAGCGAACCAGCGCATCGTCGTGCGCGTGACCGACCTGCCGCCCAACGCCTGGGTGCGCATCTGGCCCAAGGGCCTGGACACCGAGACCGGCCAGCACTTCCGCCTCGACGGCGGCGCCGGGCGCGCCGACAGCACCAACCGCGCCTTCGCCGTCGTGCCGCTGCCCGATAGCACGGCTGCACTCGAAGGCATGAGCTTCGATGCACTGGTGGTCACCGATGTCGATGCGAAGCTGCATGTCGAGCAGCGCTTCGACCGGCCGGCGATCGCCAGCGGCACACGCGCGACGCTGGGCACGCCGCCCGCCGGCCTGGCCGACGGCCGCACCGCCTGGATCTGCGAGCAAGGTGCGGCGCTGGTGCGCAACAGCGGCCAGTGGGGCAGCGGGCAGACCTTGCTCGCCGTGCCGTCCGACGAGACCGGCGGCGCCTACGCGCTGATCGACACCGCCAGCACCGTCGCCGCCGATGCCGCGGCATCGACGCTGCGCAATGCCGCCGGCAGCGGCGACCGGCTGATCGTCACCGCGCCGGCCTTCCTGTCCACACCCGAAGGCGAAGTGGTGGATGCGAGCGGGCCAGTCGGCAGCAGCGGCGCGACGGTGCTGCACCGTGGCCGCAGCGGCCTGACCGACAGCATCACCACCTTCGGCCGACCGGTGGCGATGATGGAGCGCCGCGAGGCCGCGGCCATCGACCCTGCCGGCAGCACCGGTGCGATCGGTGCCGCGCCCGGGCTCGCATCACTGCACGAGGCGCTGCCGGGGCAGCTGGGCCACCCGGGCGTGCCGGCGGGCGCCGAAGTGCATGCCGCCGGCGCCGCACTCGCCGGCCCGGCCGCCGCGCCGCTGGCCGCGTTGATGCGCGAACGCGCAGCGGCCGACCTGGCCGGCTTCGTCGCGCTCGCCCAGCGGCCGGTGACGACGCCGGCCGACCCCGGCGGCACCACCACCTTCGCGGCTGTGCTGGAGACCCTCACCCATGGCGTGACCGGCGACGCCCAGCTGCGCGCCTTCGTCGCACTGACCAGCGGCTTCACGCCCGGCTCGGCCTGGACCACGCTGAAGAACAACATCGAATCGGCCGTGCCGACAGTCGACTTCGACACCATGATCGACAGCGCGACCTTCGACGACGACGCCCTCGCCGCCGCGCTCGACCAGGTGATCCTGAAGACACGCGACGGCGCCGCGCAGGCCGCGCGCTCGCTGGCTGCCGCGATCGGCCGTGCCGAGGACTTCGTCTACGTCGAGACGCCGGCGCTCGACCCGCTGACCGCCGGCAGCGGCGACGCCCTGATCGACCTGGTTGCGGCGCTGACCGCGCGCATCGCGCAGCGTCCAGGGCTCGCCGTCGTGCTGTGCGTGCCGCAGAAGTTCCTGCCGAACCAGCCGCGCAAGCTGGAGGCGGTGCGCACGTCCGGCGTGCGCGCCGCGCTGAAGACGCTGCTCGACGCGGCGGCCGACAACGTCGTGCTGTTCACCCCGACGGCCGGCCCGGGCCGGCCGCTGCACATGGCCTCGACCACCGTGGTGGTCGACGACGTGTGGCTGCTCACCGGCAGCACCCACCTGTGGCGGCGCGGCCTGAGCTTCGACAGTTCGCTGGCCGTCGCGTTGTTCGACGAGAACACCGCGCGCGGCCGGCCACTGGCGCTGCGCCAGGCACGGCGGCAGCTGATCGCCGACCGGCTCGGCGTGGATTTCTCGCTGATCGGCGACGACATGGCCCAGCTGCGCGCGACGATCCACCGCCTCAACCTCGCCGGTGGCCTGCAGCGTGTGCAGCCGAACGTCTACCCGGCGGCAGCCGACACCACGTCGAGCACCGACCAGCAGATCTGGAACCCCGACGGCCGCCCCGGTGGCACCAGCGACTGGTTGCTGCTGCTCGGGGGACTGACCGGCACCGCGGCCGACGAAGTCAACAACGCGATCCGCTGACCCCCCGATGAGGCGCCCGCGGCGCGGGAGGCCTCAGTTCGACGGCGCGGCGATCCAGGCAGCGATGGCGTCGACCGCTTCCTTCTCCATGCCGATGTAGCCGTGCCAGTGCAGCGCGTCGCAGGCGGCGCCGCGCGGATCGGCGCCGCCGTCGAACATCAGCAGCTTCTTCGGCGCCACGTTGCTCAGCCTCCGCATCAGGTGCGGCAGGTCGGCCGGGCGGCACACCGGGCAGGCGTCCTTCGCGTGGTGGACCACCAGAACCGGCAGCCGGATGGCGCCGAGGTCCTGCTGCGTCAGCGCGCCGGCACGGTCGAGACGGACCAGGCTGGAGCTGAGCACCAGGCCTGCAGCCAGGCCCGGCGGCAACCCGATCGCCGCCGCGGTGGCCGAGACGGTGCCGCGGCTCGTGCCGACCAGCCACAGCGGCAATGCGCTGCGCCGGCGCAGGTCTTCGGCGACGGCGCGGATGTCTGCGAGATGCGCAGCGCCGCTGCGGTCGGCCACCTCGAGCTCGTGCATGTCGGACGGTTTACCGAAGATCGCCACGTTCAGCCCGGCCGCGCGGAAGTGCGGCAGCGAGCGCACCAGGAAGTTCTGGCTCGTCGGCCGGCCCGCCTCGATGCGGCCGAAGCCGCCGCCGCCGCCCGGGAACAGCAGCACGGTGGCGCGTGCGCCGTCCACCGGCTCCCACCAGACCGTGGAGGTGACGCCCGCGCGGGTCGGCACCGCCAGCAGCGTGCCTTCGGCGCGGGCCGTGATGCAGGCGGCGACCAGCAGCAGCGCCACACACCGACGCAGCGTCATGCGCGCCTCAGCGGGATGGCCGTCACCGCCTGCAGATCGGCGAAGGAGAGGCCCTCGACGATGTCGAGCACCGTCGGGCCGTCGGGCCCGATGTCGATGACTGCCAGGTCGGTGTACACCCGCGCCACGCAGCCGATGGCAGTCAGCGGGTAGCTGCAGGCGGCGACCAGCTTGCTCTGCCCGGCCTTGGTCAGGTGCTCCATCATCACCAGCGTGCGGCGTGCGCCGATGGCCAGGTCCATCGCCCCGCCGACGGCGGGGATCGCATCCGGCGCGCCGGTGTGCCAGTTGGCCAGGTCACCCGTCGCCGAGACCTGGAAGGCGCCGAGCACGCAGACGTCGAGGTGGCCGCCGCGCATCATCGCGAAGCTGTCGGCATGGTGGAAGAAGCAGCCGCCCGCCTTCAGCGTGACCGGTTGCTTGCCGGCGTTGATGAGGTCGTAGTCCTCCTCGCCCTCGGCCGGCGCCGGACCCATGCCGAGCACGCCGTTCTCGCTGTGCAAGATGACCTCGCGGTCGGCCGGCAGGTGGTTGGCCACCAGCGTGGGCAAGCCGATGCCGAGGTTGACTACCGCGCCGTCGGGAATGTCGGCGGCCACACGCTGCGCCATCTGGTCGCGGCTCCATCGGTTCATGCGCTGCTCCTTCATGCCGTCTTGAAGCCGGCGCCGCGCGTGGCCGCGCGCTCGATGCGGACCACGTGCTGGACAAAGAGGCCCGGCGTGACCACCGTCTCCGGGTCGAGCTCGCCCAGCGGCACCACCTCGTGCACGCTGGCGATGGTGCACTTCGCCGCCATCGCCATCACCGGGCCGAAGTTTCGCGCGGTCATGCGGTAGGTCAGGTTGCCCCAGCGGTCGCCGCGCTCGGCCTTGATCAGCGCGACGTCGGCATGGATCGGCGTCTCGAACACCTGCCAGCGGCCGTCGAGGAAGCGTGTCTCCTTGCCTTTCGCGAGCTCGGTGCCGTAGCCGGTGGGCGTGAAGAAGCCGCCGATGCCGGCACCGGCCGCACGGATGCGCTCGGCCAGGTTGCCCTGCGGCACCAGCTCGAGTTCGAGTTCGCCGGCGCGGTAGGCGCGGTCGAAGTGGTGGCTGTCGACCTGGCGCGGGAAGCTGCAGATGATCTTGCGCACGCGCTTAGCGGCGATCAGCGCGGCCAGGCCGCTGTCGCCGTTGCCGGCGTTGTTGTTGACGATGGTGAGCTCGCGCGCACCCTGGGCGAGCAGCGCGTCGGTCAGCGCGTCGGGCAGGCCGGCGGTGCCGAAGCCGCCGATCATCACGGTGGCGCCGTCGGGCACATCGGCCAGCGCCTCGGCGGGCGAGGCCACGGTCTTGTCGATCATCGGGTCGTCTTTCGTCTGCGTTCCATCGAGGGTCAGGCGGCGGCCTGCGGGGCCAGCACGAACTCCTGGTCCAGCGTGTGGAAGGGTAGCGCCATCGTGCTGCCGTCGGGCGCGCGGCCCGGCGCATGGCGCTCGAAGCGGCCGATCAGCGAGGAGCGCACGCCGAACACCACGTCGGAGTCGAGGTAGGGGTCGCCGTCGCGGAATATGTGCGTGGTCAGCGTGTGGAAGCCCGGTGCACGGATCAGGAAGTGGATGTGCGCCGGCCGCCACGGGTGGCGGCCCGAGGCCACCAGCATCTGCCCCACCGGCCCGTCGGTCGGGATCGGGTAGGCCGTCGGCGTCACGGTGCGAAAGCGCAGCCGGCCTTCGGCATCGGTGCGCATCACGGCGCGGGCACGGCGCTGTGCGCCGAGTTCAGGGCGCTGCACGTCGTAGAGGCCTTCGTCGTCGGCCTGCCAGACGTCGACTTCGGCATCGGCGACCGGTGCGCCGTCGAGCCCACGCACGCGCATGTCGACGAACAGCGGCTCGCCCGGTGCGCCGGCCGCGATGTCGCTGCCTTGCGCGAGATGCGGCGCATCGTCGACGTGGAAGGGGCCGAACACCGTCGCCTCGGTGGCGCCATCGGGCAGCGCGTTGTTCATCGCCACCGTCAGCATCGAGACGCCCAGCGTGTCGGACAGCAGGATGAACTCATGGCGGCGTTCGTCGCACTGCTGGCCGGTGGCGGTGAGGAACTCGATGCCGCGCATCCATTCGGCCTCGGTGAGCTTGGTCTCGCGCACGAAGTCGTGCAGGTGGCGCACCAGCGAACCGAGCAGTTGCTTGAGGCGCTCGTCCTCGCAGCGTTCGAAGCGCGCGACGACGGCCGCGGTGATGGTCTCGGGCGTGATGTTGCGCATGAAGGGGCTCGCGATCTCAATGCTCCGGCAGCTGCAGCCGGCGGCGGGTGGGGAACAGGCTGATGCCGTGGCGCTGCTGCACCCAGCCCCACAGCCCCTGCTTGAAGAAGGTGGTGACGACGATGGCCAGCAGCCCCAGGCCGAGCAGGTACCAGGTGCCGTAATCGCTGAAGAACTTGTTCAGCGCCCAGAAGACCACCGCGCCGACGATCGGCCCCTCGATGCGGCCGATGCCGCCGATAACCACCATGAAGATCGCGAAGGCCGTCCAGTTGACGCTGAAGGCGGCGTCCGGGCTGATGCGCAGGTTGCCGAGGAAGTACAGCGCGCCGGCCAGCCCGGCACCGCCGGCGGCCACCACGTAGACGGCGAGCTTCATGCCGCGCACGTCGATGCCCTGCGACTCGGCCGCCACCTCGTTGTCGCGGATGGCCAGCAGCGCCAGGCCGCGCTGGCTGCGCAGGAACAGGTAGACCAATGCGACCGCGGCGACCACGCTGGCCAGCGCCATCCAGAAGGTCAGGTTCTCGCGCGTGCTGCGCTCGATCTCGCGCAGCGCGGTCAGGCTGGTGCCCGAGCCGCCGCCGACGATGCTGAGGTTGGCGAAGCCGAGGCGGAACACCTCGGCGATCACCCAGGTGCCGATGGCGAAGTAGCCGCCGGCCAGGCGGAAGGCGACGAAACTCACCGGCACCGCCACCAGCGCGGTGACCACCGCCGCCAGCGGCACCGCGACGAAGGCGTTCACGCCGGCCAGGTTGCCGAGCATCAGCATCACGTAGCCGCCGAGGCCGAAGAAGGCCTGCTGGCCGATGCTGACCATGCCGCCGTAGCCGGCCAGCAGGTTCCACATCATCGCGAAGATGAAGTAGCAGGCGATCTCGACGAACTCGCGCATCCACGCCGGGCCCTGTGCCTCGGGCGCCCACAGCGGCAGCGTCGCGGCGATGAGCACCAGCACCACGGCGACGACCAGCGCCGCACGGCTGCCGCGTTCGTTGCGGATCACGTGGACGGTCATCTCAGCCCCTCGTCTTCGGGAACAGGCCCTGCGGCCGCACGACCAGCACGGCGAGGAACATCACGTGGCCCAGCCACAGGCCCCAGCCGGGGTCGATGCGGAAGCCGATCTGCTGGGTCAGGCCGAGCAGCATCGCGCCGGCCAGCGTGCCCCAGAACGAGCCCATGCCGCCGATGATCACCGCCTCGAAGGCGAACAGCAGCAGCAGCGGCCCGTCGGCCGGCGACACCGTGGTGCGCATCGCCTGCAGCGTGCCGGCCAGCGCGATCAGCGCGAAGGCGATGCCGGTGGCCACCGCGTAGACCTTGTGCGCGTCCAGGCCCATCAGCTCGGCGATCTCGCGGTCGTCGGAGACCGCACGGAAGGCCCGGCCGATGCGCGTGGCGCCGAACAGCCACTGCAGCCCGGCGGTGGCCGCGATGGCGATGGCCAGAACAATCAGCGGCAGCACGCCGATGTTCAGGCCCGCGACCGGCTCGACGCTGGCCGTCGACAGCGCGCTGCCCGGCAGCGAGCGCGGGTCGGCGCCAAACAGTTCGAGCAGCAGGTTCTGGATCACGATCGCGAGGCCGAAGGTCACCACCAGCGAGGGCAGCGGGTCGCGCCCCAGCGTGCGGTTGAGCACCTGGCGCTGCAGCAGGTAGCCCAGGCCGAAGGACACCGGCAGCAGCGCGAGCATCACGGCCCAGGGCAGCGCCGGCCCCGTGAATCCTGCGGCCGCGGCCACGCCGGCCAATGCGATCGCGGCGAAGGCGGCGAGCACGATGAAGTCGCCCTGCGCGGTGTTGGTCAGCCGCATGACGCCGAAGATCAGCGACTGGCCGAGCGCGAACAGCGCGTACAGCGCGCCGAGCAGCACGCCTTGCACGAGGACGGAGAGCACGACGTCGGCCATGGGTTCTTCCTAGACGCCGAAGTAGGCCTGCGAGATCTGCTCGCGGCTGAGTTCATCTGATCGGCCGTGCAGCGACACGCGCCCCTCCTGCAGGCAGTAGACACGCTGGCTGACGCGCTGCGCGGTGGACACGTCCTGCTCGACGATGACCACCGCCGTGCCTTCCGCGCACAGCGCCGGCAGCGAGGCGTAGATCTCGCGGATGACGATGGGCGCGAGGCCCAGGCTCAGCTCATCGCACAACAGCACCCGCGGGTTGCTCATCAGCGCGCGGCCGATCGCCACCATCTGCTGCTGCCCGCCCGACAGCGACGTGCCCGGCAGGCGGCGCTTCTCGTGCAGGATCGGGAACAGCGCGTACAGGCGCTCCAGCGTCCACGGCCCCGGCCGGCGCGCATAGGCGCCCATCGCCAGGTTCTCTTCCACCGACAGGCTGGGGAACAGCCGCCGCCCTTCCGGCACCAGCGCGATGCCGCGCCGCACGATCTCGCCGGCCGGCAGCCCGCCGATCGCCTCGCCGTCGAACTGCACCTGCGGCCGCGGCACCTTCACCAGGCCGGTGACCGACTTCATGAAGGTGCTCTTGCCGGCGCCGTTGGCGCCGATCACCGCCACCAGTTCGCCGGGATGGACCTCGATATCGACGCCGAACAGCGCCTGCGCATCGCCGTAGAAGGCGGTGAGCGCCTCGGTGCGCAGCAAGGCGCCGCTCATGCTTCCATCCCCATGTAGACGCGCCGCACCTCGGCATCGTCCATCACCGCGCGCGGCTCGCCCTCGGCCAGCTTCTGGCCGAAGTTGATGACGAACAGGCGGTCGGCGATAGCCAGCAGCGCATGCACCACATGCTCGATCCAGATCATCGTGATGCCCTGCGCCTTGATGCGCTGCAGTTCGTCGACGAGCTGGCGCGCCTCGTGCTCGGTCAGCCCGCCGGCGATCTCGTCGAGCAGCAGCAGCTTCGGCCCGGTGGCCAGCGCACGGGCGAGCTCGAGGCGCTTGCGGTCGAGCAGTGCCAGGCCGCCGGCCGGCTTGTTGGCGTGGCGCAGCAGGCCGGTCTGCTGCAGCACGGTGTGCGCCGTCTCCCAGGCCTGCTGCTCGGGCTGGCCGCCGCCGAAGCAGGCGGCGGTGACCAGGTTCTCGAACACGCTCATCGCGCCGAAGGGCTGCGGCACCTGGTAACTGCGGCCGATGCCGCCGCGGCAGCGCCGGTGCGGCGGCAGCGGCGTGATGTCGCGGCCCTCGAAGTGCACACGCCCGCTGTCGCAGCGCACGTCGCCCGAGATCAGGTTGAACAGCGTCGTCTTGCCCGCGCCGTTGGGGCCGAGGATGCCCAGCGTCTCGCCGGCCTCGACGGCCAGCGAGATGTCGTCGGTCACCTTCAGCGCCCCGTAGGACTTGCTGACGTGGTCGAGGGCGAGCAAGGGCATGGACGGTTGAAGGTGCCGAGTCTCAGAGCAGCTTCATCGTGCCGCCGGTCGGGATGGCCGGCGCGGCCTGGTTGTTCACCACCGTCAGCTCGTAGCGGTACTTCTGTCCCTTGCTCCACTGGCCCAGCACCAGCGGTGTCTTGCTGACGTTCTTGAACCGGCCCTGGCCACCCCAGGCCACCGGGCCGACCACGGTGTCGAGCTTGCTCGCCGCCACCGCATCGCGCACGTCGGCGGCCTTGGTCGATTTGGCGCGCTTGAGCGCATCCGCCGCCAACTCGAACAGCGCGTGGGCGAAGCCGATCGGCTGCGTCCACTGCTTCTTGGTGCTGGCCTCGTAGGCCTCGGCCAGCGCCTTGGCGCTCTGCTTGGTCAGGCTGGAGCTGAACGGGTGCGACGGCGTCCACCACACCTCGGTGGTCAGGCCTTCACCGAGGTCGCCCAGCGCCTCGATCGCGCCGGGGAAGAGCAGCGCCTTGCCCAGCGTGATGACCTTGGGCTTGAAGCCCTGCTGTCGTGCCTGCGTCAGGAAGGTCTTGGCGTCGGGCGGGATGACCACGCCGGTGACGATCTCGACGCCGTCCTTCTTGAACGCAGCGATCTGCGCCGAGAAGTCCTGCGTGCCGTTCTGGAAGCGGCCCGGGTCGGTCAGGCCGTAGCCCATGCCGGCCAGCGGCTTGGGGAAGCCGAGCTCCTTGTCGCCCCAGGCGTTGCCGTCGCCGTCGTTGGGGAACAGGCCGCCGACCTTCTTGTTCGTCGCCACCGACTTCCAGCCGTTGGTGAAGTTGGCGATGACGTCCTCCAGGCCCCAGAACACGTGGTAGGTCCAGGTGAAGCCCTTGGCCGGGTCGCCCTTGCGGCCGAAGAACCAGGGCTGCCAGGGCACCACCGAGCTGATGCAGGGCACGCCGTTGAGTTCGCAGGCGTCGCTGACCGGGTTGGCGGTCTCCGGCGTGCCGGCGGTGAGCATCAGCGCGACGCGGTCCTTCAGGATCAGGTCGTTGGCGACCTCGCCGGCACGGTTCGGGTTGGACTGGCTGTCCTTCAGCACGATCTGCACCTCGTGCTTCTTGCCGCCGATGACGATGCCGTCCTTGAAGGCCGTCTTCATCTGGTCGATCACCCACTTGTCGGCCTCGCCGAACGGGGCCAGCGGGCCGGTCTGTGGCGACACGTAGCCGATCTTGATGGTGTCGGCCGCGAAGGCGAAGCGCGGTGCGGCGAGCAGTGCCGCGGTGGCGGCGGCTCCCTGCATCAGGTGTCTGCGGTGGACGGTCATGGCTGTCTCCTTGTTGTGGACGGGAAAGAAGCGGGTGAACGCTGGAAATCAACACTCAGGGCGCGGGCGGCGCGCCCTCCCAGGCGCGCTGCAGCAGCGCGCGGATCGCGGTGCGTTCGAGCGGCCGCGGGTTCGGGTAGGGCGTGGTGACGGCGAGATCGGCGGCGCGGTCCAGGCCTTCGGCCGGCATGCCGATGTCCTTCAGCGCGACGGGCGCGCCGTGCTGTTTCGCGAGTCGGTGCAGGCCCAGCGCCGCGTCGTCGCTGCCCAGCGCGCGCGCAATGCGCCGCATCGCCTCGGGCGCCATCGCGGCGTTGTAGGCCATCGCGTGCGGCAGGATCACCGTGTGCACCTCGGCGTGCGGCAGGTTGAAGCTGCCGCCCAGCGTGTGGCAGAGCTTGTGGTGCAGGCCCATTGCCACGGCGCCGAGCACCGTGCCGCACAGCCAGGCGCCGTAGAGAGCATCGCCGCGCGCATCGACGTCCTGCGCATTCCGCTGCAGCGCCGGCAGCGCAGCGGCGAGGGCGCGGATGCCCTCCTCCGCCATCAGCGCGGTGATCGGGTTGCCGTCGTGTGCGTACAGGCCTTCGGCGGCATGGGCGATGGCATTGAGGCCGCTGGTCACCGACAGGCCCAGCGGCAGCGACAGCGTCAGCTCGGGGTCGTAGATCACCGTCTTCGGCAGCACCCGCGCATCGCGGCCGGTCTTCTTGACGCCGGCCTCGGTCAGGCCGTAGATCGGCGTCATCTCGCTGCCGGCGTAGGTGGTCGGGATGGCGAGGATGGGCAGGCCGGAGTCGAGCGCGATCGCCTTGCCCAGGCCGGTGGTCGAGCCGCCGCCGATGGCCACGGCGCAGTCGGCGCGGAGCCGCTTCGCTTCCTCGCGGGCCTCGCGCGCGGTCTCGATCGGCACGTGCATCACGGCCTTCGCGAAGATGCCCGCCGCACGCTCGCCCAAGCGCTCGGCAACGCGCCGTGCCGAGGCTTCCTGCTCCGGCGTGCACAGCACCATCGCGCGGCGCGCGCCGAGCAGGTCGATCTCGCGCACCAGGTGCTGGAGCGACCCGGCGCCGAAGACCACCCGCGACGGGTGAGCGATGTAGGTGAAGGAGAGGCTCATCGTCGGCTCACTCGAGCGCGAGCTTTCGTTCGGCGACGAGCTTCGCCCACTTGTCCTGCTCGGCCCGCAGCACCGCGGCGAACTGCTCGGGCGTGTTGCCGATGCCGCTCAAGCCCTGCTCGGCCAGTCGCGCGGCGAAGTCGGGGCTGTCGAGGATCTTCTTCACCTCGGCCTGCAGCCGCTCGACGACGGGCCGCGGCGTGCCGGCCGGCGCCAGCAGGCCGACCCAGGAGTTCACCGCGAAGCCGGGATAGCCCGACTCGGCGACCGTCGGCGTGTCGGCATAGGCCGGCACACGCTGCGCGCCGGTCTGAGCCAGCGCGCGCAGCTTGCCGGCCTTGACGTGCGGCTGCGCCAGCACCGCGGAGAGGAACATCATCTCCACCTGGCCGCCGAGCAGGTCCTGCTGCGCCGGGCCGCCGCCGCGGTAGGGAATGTGGGTGATGAAGGTGCCACTGACGCTCTTGAACAGCTCGCCGGTCAGGTGGTTGCTGCTGCCCGCGCCGACCGACGCGAAGTTCAGCCGCCCCGGCGACTTCTTGGCCAGCGCCACCAGTTCCTTCAGGTTCTGCGCCGGCACGGCCGGGTTGACCACCAGCACCAGCGGGTTGCTGGCGATCTGCGTCACCGGTTGCAGGTCGCGCTGGATGTCGTAGCCGAGCTTCGGGTAGACCAGCGGGTAGGTCGCGAAGGCATCGAACACCATCACCAGCGTGTGGCCGTCGGGCGCCGCACGCACCGCCTCGCCGACACCCACGGTGCCGCCGGCGCCGCCGCGGTTGTCGATAACGATCGTCTGCCCCAGCGCCGTCTGCAGGCGCGGCTGCAACTGGCGCGCGACGGTGTCGACGATGCCGCCCGGCGGGAAGGGCACGACCAGGCGGATCGGCTTGCTGGGCCAGGCCTGTGCCTGGGCCAGACCGGCGGCGAGCACGAGGCCGGCCGCGGCGAAGAGTCGTCGGGTGAGCGCGCTCATCGCGGGTACCACGGCGGGATCTGCGCGTCGACGTTGACCCACACGCTCTTGACCTGGGTGTACTCGCGCATCGCGTCGAAGCCCATCTCGCGGCCGTAGCCGCTCTCGCCGACGCCGCCGAAGGGCGAGCCGGGGTTGACGCGCTTGTAGCTGTTGATCCAGACCATGCCGGCACGCAGCTCGCGCGCGAAGCGGTGGGCGCGCTGCAGGTTGCTCGTCCACAGCCCGCTGCCCAGGCCGTAGACGGTGCTGTTGGCGATCTGCAGCGCCTCGGCATCGTCCTTGAAGGTGAGCACGGTGACGAAGGGGCCGAACACCTCTTCCTGCGCGATGCGGTCCATCGCCGTCTTCGCGCGCACGATGGTCGGCTCGACGTAGCAGCCGCGCGCCAGCGCCTCGGCCTGCGGCGCACGGCCGCCGGCGATGACGGCGCCGCCCTGCTCGCGTGCCACGTCGACATAGGCGAGCACGCGGTCGCGGTGCAGCGCGCTGGTCAGCGGGCCCATCTCGGTGGCGGCGTCCAGCGGGTTGCCGAGGCGGATGCTCTTGGCCAGCGTGGCGAAGCGCTCGAGGAACTCGTCGGCGATTCGCTCGTGCAGCATCAGCCGCGAGCCGGCGATGCAGGCCTGGCCCTGGTTGTGGAAGATCGCCCAGGCGCTGCCGTTGACGGCCGCGATCAGATTGGCGTCGTCGAACACGATGTTGGCGCCCTTGCCGCCGAGCTCGAGCTGCACCTTCTTCAGGTTCGACGCCGAGGCCTGCACGATGCGCCGGCCGGTGCCGGTGCTGCCGGTGAAGGCGATCTTGCTGACGCCCGCATGCTCGGCCAGCGCCTGGCCGGCGACATGGCCGTAGCCCGGCACGATGTTGACCACGCCGTCGGGCAAGCCGGCTTCGCTCATCAGCTCGGCGATCTTCAGCGTCGACAGCGGCGTGATCTCCGAGGGCTTCAGCACGACGGTGTTGCCGGCGGCCAGTGCCGGGCCCATCTTCCAGCTGGTGAACATCAGCGGGAAGTTCCACGGCACCACCTGGCCGACCACGCCGACCGGCTCTCGCAGCAGGTAGTTGAGGAAGCCGGCCTCGACCGGCACCACCTCGCCCTGGAACTTGTCGGCCATGCCGCCGAAGTAGCGGAAGCAGGCGGCGGTGCGCGGCACGTCGAGCGCACGCGAGTCCTTGATCGGGTGGCCGGTGTCGAGCGATTCGAGCCGCGCCAGCTCGTCGGCGTTGGCCTCGATCAGGTCGGCCAGGCGCAGCAGGATGCGACCACGGTCGGCCGCGGCCAGGCGTGACCACGCCGGGAAGGCGCGCGTCGCCGCGGCCACGGCCTTGTCGATGTCAGCTGCACCAGCCAGCGCCACCTCGGCGATCGGGCTGTTGTCGTGCGGGTTGAGCGTGGCCAGCGTCTCGCCGGATTCGGCGTCGACGAAGCGGCCATCGATGAACAGCTGGTGGCGGATCGGCGTGCGCAGGCCGGCCGCGGCCTGGATGTCCGCGAGATTCATGGTGTCGTCCTCGGGAAGGCCCGCGCTCGCGGGCCGGGGATCGTGTCGGCTCGGAACCTCAGTTCAGAACTGCACCGGCACTTCGGGCGACTCGCCCTTCTGGATCTCGTAGACGAGCGACGGCGAGCCGTTCTCCCACACCAGCAGCATCGAGCGCTTCGGGCTGTAGCCCTGGTGGCGGCAGTAGGCCGGCATGGCCGCCATGTCGCCGGCCTTCATGATGACGCGGGCCAGCGGTTTGCCGCTGTTCTTGTCGGCGCAGTCCCAGTGGATCTCGTCGCACATCTGGAAGAACCACTCGACGCGGTCGTTCGCATGGATGATCGGCAGGATGTGCTCCTCCGTCGTCGGGCACATGAAGCTGTACTTCACCACCGAGGTGAAGCTCGGGTTCCAGGTGACCTGGCTGCGCGACAGGAAGGCGAACAGGTTGAAGGCATGCACCTCGTTCTCGAAGCCGGGCTCGGGGTGCAGTTCGGGCTGGTCCTGCGGCACGTCGGCGAAGGCGCGGTTGACCGGTGCGCCGCGTGCGTCGCTGCGCAGCGATAGGTCGTCCTTCAGGCCGACGCAGCGCTTGGCGAGCTCACGCGCCCGGGTGATCGCCTTGGTGTTGTTGCCGCGCCGGCGGCCGTAGGCCGAGCCGGTCTCCTGCGGCGCGGCGAAGGGGTCGAAGCCTTCGTTGGTCCAGTCGTCGAGCATCGCGGCGAAGGTCGCGGCGATCTGCTCGGTCGGGAAGTTCTCCAGCAGGTCGACGCCGGCGGACTTCATCGTCTCGTTGTAGCTGCCGGCGTACATGTCGACCGTCTTGTAGTGGTTGGTCGTGCCGAACACGGCGTCGAAGTTGACGCCGCCGTAGAAGAAGCCCCAGGCCACGTCGCGCATCAGCGCGCGCAGGAAGGCGCCGGCGTCCATGGTGTGCGACAGCGGCCGGCCGTCGCGCGTCGTCCAGGCGATGTGCACGAAGTACTCGTCGCGGCGGAAGGCGAAGCTGCCGAGCGTGAAGCTCTTGTAGCCGAGCGTGGCGTCGGGCGGGGTGGCGTGGACCGTGGCGAGGTCTGCAGGTGCGTTCATGGCGTGCTCCGGATGGGTTCGTTCAGGCCGTCTGGCAGATCTCGGCCCAGCGCTCGATGCTCAGGTCGCCCTTGCAGGTCTGCTGCACCAGCACGGCGGGCTTGGCGGCGCGGAACTGGTAGGCGGTGTTCTTCGGCAGCATCGCCTGGTGGCCGCGGCGGATCTTCATCCAGCCCATCTTGCGGCCCTTGGGCTCGCCCTTCACCAGCACGGCGCCGTTGTGCTCGGCGTCCGGCACCACCTGCTCGCCTTCGAGCTGCACCAGGTGGATCTCGACCTCGCCGTCCATGCACAGCGAGAACTCGTCGTGCGCGCAGGTGTACCAAGGCGAGGTGCCCTCGGCCCGCACCGTCTCGAGCACGTAGATCTGGTTCTGGCCGAACACCACCTTCTCGTACGGCTTGGCCTTGCTGGCGATCTCGAAGCAGTTCGAGAAGGCGTAGTGCTTCACGTCGTCGGCGATCGGTTGCACGCCGCCCTTCTCGAAACGGTCGAGCGAGGCGAAGACGGTCTGGTACGCGGTCTGGGTCATGCATGTCTCCTTCGGTTCTGCTGGAACGCAGTCTAGGAAGCACACCCCCGCGGCGGTAGTGACCGAAACTCGACTTGATTGTTCGCCGATTCCAAACAATCCCGAGGGGAAACCCGCGGTGCAGGGCCGCATATGCCGGCTTCTGCGAACAACGGGCCGCATTCAGCCGAGGCGGTTCGCGGAACGGAGCGGTCGTCGTTCTGCGCGAGCCCGGGGCAGTGGGTGAAGGCTTCCGCTCATGTCCCCCGGGCTCGCTGCGCGAGCCCTCCTCCTTTACTTCGCTCCAGCCTTCACCCACCACCCCAGGCGAGCACCGCTGGAGTCCTGCGATGACCTCAGTGGTGCCACCGCGGCGGGCTGGGGGTTGTGTGGAGCGAAGTAAAGGGGGAGGAGCCGCGAAGCGGTTCCGGAGGACATGAGCGGAACACAACCCCCGGCACGCCGCGGCCGCTCAAGCCGCTGAAGGACTGCAACGTGCCGCAAGCCGCCCCTGTCTCAGACCGGAATGGCGCCATCCACCGAGGCATCTCGCAGCACGCCGTGCTCGAACAGTGCCTGGTCCCAGGGCGGCACGCCGGGGAAGCTGGCCACCAGTTCGTCGAGGAAGAGCTTGAGCTTGAGCGCGCGCCGCTGGCTGCTCGGATAAAACACCGACAGCGAGAACGAGGACAGCGGGTGATCGGGCAGCACCACGCGCAGCGCACCGGAGAGGATGGGCTCGGCCGCCACCAGCGTGGGCACGCAGACGATGCCGGCATGCTCCATCGCGTACTCGCGCAGCAGGTGCACGCTGTTGGTCAGCAGCACCGGGCGCAGCTCCAGCGTGGTGATGCCGGCCGGGCCGTGGAAGGCCAGCTTCTCGCGCGTCGGGTAGCCCGAGTACCAGCCGATGCGGTGGCCCATCAGGTCGCGCGGCAGGCGCGGCGTGCCGTGGCGGCGCACGTACTCCGGCGAGGCGCAGAACACCCGCCGCACCGGGAACAGCTTGCGCGAGACCAGGTCCTCGCTGGCCGGCGGGAAGATCTGCAGCGCGCAGTCGAAACCTTCCTTGACCGGATCGATCGCGATGTCGTTGACCAGCATGTCGAGAACGATGCGCGGGTAGCGTTCCTGGAACTGCTGCAGCACCTTGGCCAGGTGGCCGAGCACGAAGCCGGGCAGCGCGTGCACACGCAGGCGGCCGGCCGGCGAGGCGGTGACCTCGCGCATCTGGTCGACCACCTCGTTGGTGCGGCCGACCAGGTCGACGCAGTCGCGCAGGAAGGTCTCGCCCAGGTCGGACAGGCGCACGCTGCGCGTGTTGCGATGGAACAGCGGCGCGCCGACGAACTCCTCGAGCTGCTGCACGCGCGAGGTGATCACCGAGCGTGACACGCGCAGCTGCTTGGCGGCCTGCGCGAAGCTGCGCGACTCGGCCACGCGCACGAAGGCATCGATCGAGAGAAAGCGGTCCACGGCGCGAGTCTAGGCCGGAGCACGCGCCCCCCAGTTCGTGGCCCCTAGCTCGACACGGTTTCGATCCTCACACGACACGATGTCGTGCGCGAAGGCCTCGCCTAGATTTCCCTGCAGCCGTGGGCACGTGGTCCCCGGCGCAATCCTGGGAGAAGCTGGAATGGCGAAGAAGCAATACCCCGCGAAACTGCGCACCTTTGGAAAGCCGGCGAAGCAGGACCCGGACCTGGGCCCGCTGAAGCAGCTGCCGGGGCTGTGGAAGAGCGAAGGCCTGGGCTGGAGCATGACGGCGCTGCCGTTCGCGACGGCACCGAGCCCGCTGGACTACCGGCTGCTGCTGAACCAGTACAACGAGCAGCTCGAGTTCAAGCTGGTCGACAACAACGTGCCCAACCGCGGCGTCGAGAAGAACAACCCGACGGTGCAGACCGACCAGTTCGTCGTCACCATCGACTACCTGCAGCGGATCCAGCAGGTCGCAGCGGTCGACTCGCCCGAAGGCAACGGCCTGGCCGGCCCGCCGGGCCTGGCGATCCACCACGAGCCGGGCCTGTGGCTGCACATGAAGAACCAGATCACCGACGGGCTGGACATCGCGCGGCTGGCCACCATCCCGCACGGCGACTCGGTGCTCGCGCTGGGCCGCAGCAGCGTGCACGCCGGCGCCTCGAGCATCCCGCACATCAACAGCCTGCCCGAGGGCGTCACGCAGGACCTGGACAACAGCCCCTACCTGAAGCCGTACAAGAAGTTCCACGACAAGCCGTTCAAGGGCAACGTGACCTTCCCCGGGTTCCCCGGATTCGACCCGACGCAGACGCACGTGCTGCTCGAGCTGGCCAACACTGGCGCCAACATCGTGCGCACGACGACGCTGCACGTGGACAGCAGCATCCCGACCGGCGGCATCGCCAACATTCCCTTCGTCGTGCGCAAGGCCAACGCGGCCACGATGCAGTCGACCTTCTGGATCCAGGAGCTGGCCGAGAAGGACGTCAACGGCGATCCGAAGCTGCGGCTGCAGTACCTGCAGGTGGTGATGCTCGACTTCTTCCCGCGGCGCGACGGTCTGCCGCCGGGCTGCTGCCCCGGCCCGATCCGCTGGCCGCACGTGGCCATCAACACGCTGGAGAAACAGGTCGACCCGAAGGGCCTGGCCAGCTACTACAAGTAGCGCGGGCCGGCGCTCAGGCCCCGGTCGTGAGCTGGGGCCACAGCGCCAGCACGACGCGCTCGGCGTCGTGCCGCACGAGGGTCTCGGCCATCATGAAGCCGCCGGCCACGACCTGCGGCACCAGATCGCGCAGCCGCTCGAGCTCGGGCTCCACCGGGAATGCACCTTCGAGCGCGTAGCGCGCCGCGAGCTGCGGGTCGGGCATGGCGGTGTTGACGACCACCGCATCGACCCGCCGGCCGATGTGCTGGTGGATGACGCGCACGAAGTCGCTGGCGCCGTAGTGGTCGGTCTCGCCGCGCTTGGTCATCAGGTTGCAGACGTAGACCAGCTCGCCGTCGCAGGCACGCAGCGCTTCGGCGATGCCCTCGGCCAGCAGGCAGGGCACGATGCTGGTGTAGAGGTCGCCCGGGCCGATCAGCACCTTGTCGGCGCGCGTGAGCGCCTTGCACGCGCGCGGCAACGCGGCCACCGCGGGCTCGAGGAAGACGCGGCGGATCGGCTGGATGGCGCGCTCTCCGGGGCAATCGATCTCGGCCTCGCCGCGCACGATGCTGCCGTCGGCGAGCTCGGCACAGAGCGTGGCGCACTCCAGCGTCACCGGCACCACCTGGCCGGCGGCATGCAGCATCTCCTGCGCGTCTTCCAGCGCGCCGAGCAGGTCGCCGCCGTTCTGGTCTTCCAGCGCATGCAGGATCAGGTTGCCGAGCGAGTGACCGCCGACCTCGCCGTTCGGCCCGGCGGGGAAGCGGTAGCTGAACACGTCGCCCCACAGCCGGCTGGAGCGCGACAGCGCGACCAGCGCCTGGCGCAGGTCGCCCAGGGGCAGCGGGCGGCCGAACTCGTCCATCAGCCGGCGCGAGGAGCCGCCGGAGTCGGTCATCGCCACCACGGCGCAGAGGTGGTCGGCCACCTTCTTCAGCTCCGAGAGCATCGCGAAGGAGCCAGTGCCTCCGCCCACGGTGACGACCCGGTCGGTGATTCGCTGCCGCATGACGCGATCTTCACACAGGCTTCACCGGCTTCATCCGGGCTTCGAGCGCGCTGCCGAGACTGGCGCCACGCCCTGCCCGAGACCGGGCAAGGCGGCCACCCTGAACTTCCACTGGATGAAGACCATGACGACCCCGCTCACGATCCGCACCCTGGCCCTGGCCGCGACGACCGCACTGGCCAGCCTGTCCGCCCACGCCACGCTGCCCGAAGAGAGCTGGTGGCAGCAGGGCGACACCACCCTCGGCGTGCAGGTGGAAGGCCCCGCCTTCTGCGCCGTGGCGGCGCAACGCTCCGCGCCGGCGAACGCCTGGATCGTGCGCGGCGAGGTGGTCGATGGCCGGCTCGTCGAGGCCAGCCGCGTTCCCCTGCGCGGCCCGGGCGCCGCGGCCCTGCAGGCGGCCACCGCCATCGACCCGCCCGACTTCTTCGTGCAGCCCACCGCGATGGTCAGCCGCATCCGCACCAGCGACGCGCCGCGCGGCGATTTCACGATCTACCAGCCGCTCACGCAGGCGCCGAGCAACGCGCTGTGGCTGGACCTGGCCTGGCACTGCGGCGGCGAGGTGGAGGTCGACAAGCTGTCGGCGCTGCACACGGGTGACTAGCGCGCGCCGTGCGGGCGGGCCCGTGCCTGCACCCGCACGGCAGCGTGGCCGGGCGTTCCCCGGCACACTGGCGGGCAACACACTGCCCGCCCGCCCATGGCCCCCTTCGGATTCGACAACAGCTATGCCCGCGACCTGCCCGGCCTCTTCGTGGCCTGGCAGCCCGCCAAGGTGCCCGCGCCGCGCCTGCTGCACTTCAACGCGGCGCTGGCCGGTGAGCTGGGCCTGGACGCGGCCGCACTGCGCGAGCAGGCAGCGGCGCTGTTCTCCGGCAACCAGTTGCCCGACGGCGCCGAGCCGATCGCGCAGGCCTACGCCGGCCACCAGTTCGGCGGCTTCTCGCCGCAGCTCGGCGACGGCCGTGCCCTGCTGCTCGGCGAAGTGGTCGACCGCGTCGGGCAGCGCCGCGACATCGCGCTGAAGGGCTCGGGCCGCACGCCCTTCTCGCGTGGTGGCGACGGCAAGGCGGCCGTCGGCCCGATGCTGCGCGAGGTGCTGATCGGCGAGGCGATGCATGCGCTGGGCATCCCGACCACGCGCGCGCTGGCCGTCACGGCCACCGGCGAAACGGTCTACCGCGAGCTGACGCTGCCCGGCGCGGTGCTGACGCGCGTGGCGGCGAGCCACCTGCGCGTTGGCACCTTCCAGTACGTGCTGAACAAGGGCGACCTCGACTCGCTGCGCCGGCTGGCCGACTACACGATCGCGCGCCACGACCCGGCGCTGGCCGAAACACCCGAGCGCTACCTCGGGCTGCTGCGCGCCGTTGCGCAACGGCAGGCCGCGCTGATCGCGCAGTGGATGAACGTCGGCTTCATCCACGGCGTGATGAACACCGACAACATGACGATCTCCGGCGAGACGATCGACTACGGCCCCTGTGCGTTCATGGAAGCCTACGACCCGCAGACCGTGTTCAGCAGCATCGACCATGGCGGCCGCTATGCCTACGGCAACCAGCCGCACATCGCGCGCTGGAACCTGGCGCGGCTGGCCGAGACACTGCTGCCCTTGATGGCCACGTCCGACGACGAGGCGGCGGTGCAGCAGGCGGTGGCACAGGCGACGCAGGTGATCGACGAGTTCCCGGCGTTCTATGGCAGTGCGCTGCTGCGCGGCCAGCGCGAGAAGCTGGGCCTGTTGGCCGCCACGGCGAGCGACGACACGGGAGACCGTGCGCTCGCCGACGACTGGCTGTCGCTGCTGCACACGCAGGCGATCGACTTCACGCTGGGCTGGCGGCGGCTGGCCGACGCGGCCGAGGGCCGCGACGCGCCGCTGCGCGACCTGTTCCGCGACCGCGCCGCGCTGGACGCGTGGCTGGTGCGCTGGCGCGAGCGCTGCCGGCACGACGACGCCGCCGGCGGCCCCGGCGACGCCACGCGGGCCGTGCGCATGCGCCGCGCAAGCCCGTGGATCATCCCGCGCAACCACCGCGTCGAGGAGGCGCTGGCCGCAGCCACCGACGGCGACCTCGCGCCGTTCGAGCGCCTGCTCGATGCCGTGCAGCGGCCATTCGACGAACAGCCCGCGCTGGCCTCGTATGCCGAACCGGCCCCCGCCGAGGCGACGGCCGGCTACCAGACCTTCTGCGGCACCTGAGGCGAAGCTACGAACCAAGCACCGAGCGCGTCCGCCTCTCAGAATGCCTTAATGCCAGGGCCCGATGCTCTGTTCACGCCCCAGGGCGCAACAAGGAGCAGCAGATGCACTCGGACCTTCATGAATTCCTGTCTCACCTGGCCGGCACCGTCGCGATGACGCTGGTGCCAGTGGTGCTGATCGCCTTCCTCACGCTGCCCTCGGCCCTGCATCGTGTCGGCATCGACGAGCCCGTCGACCCGCATGCGCCCGTGGCCCACATGACCTGACCGGTCATCGCAGTCGCCCACTTCGGCCATGACATTCGAAGGGGCATTGCCAATCCCCCCCGCTGAGTCGTACTCTGAACTCAAACAACCCGCGTGGTCGGGGTCGGGGAGACACCATGTCGATCAGTTTCCGTGTGAACGGGAAGGCGGTGACATCCGCGCTGGACCCGGCAACGCCCTTGATGTGGGTGCTGCGCGACGAGCTCGGCCTGACCGGCACGAAGTTCGGTTGCGGCATCGCGGTCTGCGGCGCGTGCACCGTGCACGTCAACGGCGAGGCGGTGCGCTCGTGCACCACGCCGGTCTCGGCGATCGCCGGCAAGAAGATCACGACGATCGAGGGCCTCGCGGCCGACCGCGTCGGTCGGGCCGTGCAGGACGCGTGGGTGGCCAACAACGTGCCGCAGTGCGGCTACTGCCAGGCGGGCCAGTGCATGTCCGCCACCGCGCTGCTGAAGGCCAACCCGAAGCCGAGCGACGCCGACATCGACAGCGCGATGAGCGGCAACCTGTGCCGCTGCGGTTGTTATGGCCGCATCCGCGAGTCGATCAAGCAGGCGGCCGTCAAGGCAGGAGGTGCCGCATGAGCGCCCGCCCCGAACAACTCGACCGCCGCCGCTTCCTGCAGGGCATCGCCGCTGCCGGCGGCCTGGTGCTGGTGTCCGCGCCAATCGATTCCGGCCATGCGGCCGAAGAACCGAAGAAGTACGGCCGCGACGGCATGCCCAATGGCTGGGTCGACGACACGCGCGTGTTCGTCGCGATCGCGCCGGACGGCACGGTCAGCATCGTCTGCCACCGTTCCGAGATGGGCCAGGGCGTGCGCACCAGCATGCCGATGATCGTCGCCGACGAACTCGAGGCCGATTGGTCGCGCGTCAAGATTCTCCAGGCACCGGGCGACGAGAAGCGCTACGGCAACCAGGACACCGACGGCTCGCGCAGCACGCGCCACTTCTTCGTGCCGATGCGCACCTGCGGCGCCGCGGCCCGCATGATGCTCGAGCAGGCGGCGGCTGAGCGCTGGAAGGTGCCCGTCGCCGAGGTGCAGGCGAAGAACCACGAGGTGGTGCACACCAAGACCGGCCGCAAGCTCGGCTACGGTGCACTCGCTGCGGCCGCAGGGAAACTGCCGGTGCCTGCGCGCGAGCAGGTGAAGCTGAAGGACCCGTCCCAGTTCCGCTACATCGGCAAGGGGCAGTTGCGCCTCGTCGACGGGCGCGACATGGTCAATGGCAAGGCCGTCTACGGGCAGGACGTGCGCCTGCCCGGCATGCTCTATGCCGTGATCGCCCGGCCGCCGGTCTACCAGGGCAAGGTGGCGAGCCTGGACGACTCGGCGGCGCTGAAGGTGCCGGGCGTGCTGAAGGTGGTGCAGATCGAAGGCAGCGCACCGCCGGCCAACTTCAACCCGCTGGGCGGTGTGGCGGTGATCGCCACCAACACCTGGTCCGCGATCCAGGGCCGCGAGGCGCTGAAGATCACCTGGGACGACGGCGCGAACGCGGTCTACGACTCGAAGACCTACCGCGCCGCAATGGAGGCTTCGGCGCGCGTGCCAGGCAAGGTGGTGCGTGCCGACGGTGACTTCGACGGTGCCTACGCCAAGGCCGCGAAGAAGGTCGAGGCCGAGTACTACCTGCCGCACATCGTGCATGCGACGATGGAGCCGCCCGCCGCCACGGCGCGCATCCAGGATGGCCGATGCGAGGTCTGGACCTCGGTGCAGTCGCCGCAGGCCGCACGTTCTCTGGTGGCCAAGCGCCTGGGCATCGACGAGAGCAAGGTGAAGGTCAACGTCACGCTGCTCGGCGGCGGCTTCGGTCGCAAGTCCAAGCCCGACTTCGCGGTGGAAGCGGCGATCGTCTCGCAGGCCATGGGCGGCAAGCCGGTGAAGGTGGTCTGGACGCGCGAGGACGACCTGCGCAACGGCTACTACCACACCGTCTCGGTCGAGCACATGCAGGGCGGGCTCGACGAGCAGGGCCGCTGCACGTCGTGGCTGCACCGTTCGGTGGCACCGACCATCCTGTCGACCTTCGCGCCCGGCGCGAAGAACAAGTTCCCGATCGAGCTGGGCATGACGCTGCTGCACACGCCGCCGACGGTGGCCCATGTGCGCGTCGAGAACCCGGAGGCTGCAGCGCACACGCGCATCGGCTGGTTCCGCTCGGTGTCGAACCTGCCGCATGCCTTCGCGACCCAGTCCTTCATCGCCGAGATGGCGCTGGCGGCCGGGCGCGACCACCGCGACTTCCTGCTCGACCTGATCGGCCCGCCGAAGCTGATCGACACGCGCACCCTCGGCGACGGCTGGAACCACGGCGAGGATCCTGACGCCTACCCGTTGGACACCGGGCGCCTGCGCGCGGTGATCGAGCGCGCCACGAAGGAGGCCGGCTGGGGCCGATCGATGCCCAAGGGCAGCGGGATGGGCCTGGCCGCGACCTACACCTTCGTCACCTACGCCGCCGCGGTGGCGCAGGTGACGGTCGATGCGCAGGGCAACGTGCGCGTGCCGCGCATCGACGTGGCAGTGGACTGCGGCGCGGTGATCAACCCCGAACGCATCTTCTCGCAGGTGGAAGGCGCAGCGGTTCAGGGCATGGGCATCGCGCTGTTCAACGAGATCTCGTACAAGGGCGGGCGCGTCGAGCAGGCGAACCTGAACGAGTTCGAGATCGCACGCATGAGCACCTCGCCGGTGGAGGTGCGAGTGCACCTGATGCCGTCGGACTACTCGCGCGTGCTCGGCGGCGTCGGCGAGCCGGCACTGCCGCCGATCGCGCCGGCGATCTGCAACGCGATCTTCACGGCGACGGGCAAGCGCATCCGGCAGCTGCCGGTGCGCGATCAGCTCAGGGCCTGAGCGGCCGCCGTCTTCAGCGGCGCAGTGCCAGCGCGGTCCACGACGCAGCGGAGATGTCCACCGCGGCAAACAGCAGCAGGGCCGCCGGTGCCAGGCCCAGCAGCACCAGCAAGCCGATGGCGACGCCGGCGGCCAGCCTACGCCACACCGACGCATGGATCAAGGAAGCGACGTGATCGCGGCCCGCCAGGACGTCACAGGCCCCCAATGCCAGCGCGAGGATGCCGACCAGGCGGACCCACACGTCGGCGGGCACGGTCAGGCCCAGGGGTGCCAGCAACAGGCCTGGGGCCAGCAGCAGGCCGACCCCGGTGAAACACAGGTACACGCCGAAGGCCTGCAGCGATTGCGCTGCCGTGTTTGAACTCGAGGTGGAGGCAGGCATGGTGGGCTCCAGAAGGGCAAGGTGCCCCATTGCAAGCCCAGCTCCTTTGCAGCGCCACGGGACAACTGTCCTTTCCAGGGCCTGTGCACGCCCGAGGCTCGGGACAGCCATGACGGGCCGCCGCCGTCGGGCAGCCTGCAACCTGGCACGCCAGGGCCGGCCGGATCAGGCCGCGGCCGCCATGGCCTGCGTGAAGCGCGTGTCGATCAGGCGGGCCACGGTGGCGGGCGCGGTGAAGATCGGCACATGGCCGATGCCCTCGAGCAGATGCAGTTCGGCGTCGGGCAGGCCGGCGGCCAGACGCTGCGCGTCTGCCGGCGGAGCGATCACGTCCGCTGTCCCATGCACCAGCAACACGGGCAGGCGCAGCTCGGCGAGCCTGCCCTGCAGCTGCAGCGCGTCGCGGCACTGCAGCAGTTCGATGGCGTGCTGCAGCGGCGCACGGCGCAGGATGTGCACGCCCCAGCGCTGCAGGTCGGCGCTGCCGGCTTCCGGCAGACAGGCCTGTGCGAACCCGCGCAGCGCCGCATCGTGGTCGGCGCGCAGTGCGGCGATGAAGCTGTCCTGCGAACCCGGCACAGGGCGCAACCAGCTGGCGCCGACCAGCACGAGCCCGGCAAAGCGCGCCGGCTGGCGCAGCGCGGCTTCCAGCACCACACCGGCGCCTGCCGATTCCGCGGCCACGATGCAGCGGCCGACCTGCTGGGCTTCGGCCACCGCGAACAGGTCATCGACCATGGCGTCGATGCTGATCGTCCCGCTGTGCGTGCTGGCACCGCTGCCGCGATGGTCGAAGCTGACACAACGCCAATGCGGCAGGTGACCGAAGAGCTCATGCCAGACCTCGCCACTGCCGACCCAGCCGCCCAGCGCCAGCAGCGTCAACGGGCCCTGGCCGAAACTCAAGGAGAGCAAGCGCGCGTCGGGGCGGTGCACGAACATGTGGAACTCCAGCATGGCGGAGCCCCGATTGCATGGCGTCGCGGCGCTTGCCGCCACGGGACGGCTGTCCCGATGCCGCCGCCGGCTCAGTAGCGCAAGTCCCGCGTGCGCGCCACCGCCTGCGGCCGACCTTCGACACCCAGCTTGCCGTAGAGCGTCGACAACGCATTGCGCACGGTCTTTTCGGCCAGGCCCATGTGGGCTGCAATCTGCAGGTTGTCCAGCCCCTTCGCCACCAGCGCGGCCAGCGCCTCTTCACGCGGGGTCAGTCTCGGCCTCGCCGGCACCGAGGCGACGAAGTCCGTGACCAGTTCGCAGAAGCGCTCGAACGAGGGCTCGCCGGCCAGCGGGTAGTGGTTGCGCGAGGGCAGCGTCTCGAACCGTGCCCCGGGTATCGCGGCCGCCATCTCGCGGCCCAGTTCTACCGGCACGACCGCATCGCCGGCACTGTGCAGCACCAGCGTGGGCACCCGCAGCTGCGGCAGGAGCGCACGCACGTCCAGCGCGGCACGGGCACGCATGATGGCTGCGGCACGCCGGCCGTCGCAGCTGAGCCGCTGCTGCTCATTCAGCGCCGCGGCTTCGGCCGGGCTGGCCTCCGGGGCGAAGCGCGTGGTGAAGAACTGCTGCACCGCAGGGTCTGCGCGGCCCCAGCCGAGCTCGACCAGGCGCACCGTGGTGTCGTAGAAGGCCAGACTGTCGGCCGATGGCTCGCGGTGCAGCAGCCCATGGGTGTAGCTGCCCATCAGCACCAGGTGCGAGACCCTCTCAGGGTGGCGCACCGCGTAGGCAATCGAGGGTGCCGCAGCGCCTGAAATGCCGAGCAGTGCCAGGGAAGGGCTGCCGCATGCGTCGGCGACCACGGCCAGTTCCTCGACGGCCGCATCGATGCCCAACGGAGTGTCGTCCGGGCCCGAGAGGCCGCAGCCTCGTTCGTCGTAGCGCACGATGTCGAGGTCGCGCCCCAGCCGTTGCAGCCATGGCTGCCAGAGCGCAGAGTGCAGGTCCATCTCGACATAAGTCATCCAGTGCGCCACACGCAGCAACGTGGGCGCGCCCGCGCGGCCGCTGCGCGCCCAGGCGATGCGTGTGCCCGAAGCCAGGTGGGCAAAACGCAGTTCGTGTGTCAGCGGACGCTGGGGCGGTGACATGGCGCCAATGTACGCGCCCGGGACCCTTGGCCGTTCTGCCTGCTGCGTGGGCAGCCCACGGTGAAGCCCGCCCTTTCGCCAAGCGCGGAGTGGCCGCATTGAAATGCAGGAATGTTGACTCTCGCCGGCGGCTGATGTTCGCCATGTCCGCACGTCCGCTATCGGCAGTCGTTCGTTGGTGGAAGATCGACTGCGCAGCGCCGGATTCGACGACGCGTGCAGGAGCCAGTGCCATGGACCGAGAATACGTGGCCCGCCGCACAACCCCGGTGACCACCCTGCTTCGTTCCGATGCCTGACATCCCTGAGATTCCCGAGACTCTTCCGGTCCCGACGCCCCCTGCGACGCCGGACAGCCCGACCGAGGCGCTCTCAGCCGCCCCCGAGGCTGCTGTCGCACCGCCGCCGCGGCCCGAACCCAGCGTGGCCGACACCGCGCGCCTGCTGGCCGAGCACTTCCCGGCGCTGTTCGGTGCGGGCGTGATCAAGCCGATCAAGCTGCGCATCCAGGTCGACATTCATCAGCGGGCGCCAGGCGTCTTCACCAAGAAGGCACTCTCCATCTTCCTGCAGCGCCACACCACCGGGACCGCCTACCTGCGGGCCCTGGTGGCCGAGGGCGCGACACGCATCGACCTCGATGGCCAGCCGGCCGGCGACATTGCCGCCGAGCACCGCGACGCTGCAGGCGTGGAACTCGAGCGGCGCCGTGTCATCGTGGAAGCCAAGAAGCATGCGGGGCGCGAGGCGGCCCGGGCTTCGCGACAAGACGCCCGCCCGCCGCGGGCGCCCCGACCGCCACTCCCGTCCCAGCAGGCGGAGCCGTCGCAGCCCGCTTCGCAAGCGACCGGCGATCAGCCTGCCGCTCGCGGTGCGCGCCCGGTGCAGCCCGGTACTTCCGATCGCCCGGACCGCACTCCAAGGCCTTCTCAGCCCGGCCAGGCACCTCGGCACTCTCGACCGCCCCAAGCTGGCAGGCAACGCGGCCCCGGCCGGCCCGGCGATGCGGGCTCGGGTGCGCCGCGGCGCCCGCACCAACCCCAGCCCGAGCGGAAACTCGCCCATGCACATGAGCAAGCGCAGGGGCCAGTGAACGCACCGACCCTGCCGCTGACGCCCGAGCAGGCTGCCGAGGCCGAGGCTCGCCGCCAGCGCGCAATGCTGCTGCGCAGCTTCGAGCAGAGCCCCCTGTCGAAGGCGAACTTCGGGGCCTTGAAGGGGCTGAGCGAGGGCGCCCTGGACGCGCTTCTGACCCTCGCGCGACAGGAGCGCGGCTCACGGTGATGGCCCCGGCGCCGCAGGCATCGGGCCGATTCACGATCCGAAGCACTGCTGGCGCATGCTCAATGACCGCTGACGGATGTGCGGCCGACGTCACGCGAGCCGAAGGGCGCTGAGTTCGAACTGCCGCACCGCGATCGCGTCTATCCGGCCGAACGCAGGGTGTCATCTCTGCTCGTTGATGAGACGCAGATCTGTCACCAGAACATGCGACCATGTTCATTGAGATGACACACGCTTTGCATCGGCGCCTTGAGCACCACGCGGCCGAGTTGTTGGACGATCAGCCGATCACCCTCGGCGCCCTGGCGCAAGCGCACGGACCCACGCTGCCGGGCTCGCTGCTGGTGCTGGTGTCCGCGCCCTGCGCGTTGCCGATTCCGGGCATCGGCAACGTGCTTGGCGTCACGATGATGGTCATGGCGTTGGCCATGTGGCGCGGCGAAGACTGGGCGGTCCTGCCCTCGCGCGTGGCGCGTCTGGAGATCTCTGCGCGCGCTGCTCGAAGGGTGTTGCTGCTGTTGGCCCACGTCTATCGGCTGGCCGGACGCTGGTCGCGCGAACGCCTTTGCCATCTGACAGTGCTGCAGCGCCGCACTTGGGTGGCACCCAAGGTGGCGCTGATGGGCGTGGTGATCTTTCTGCCTCTGCCTTTCGGCAACGTCCTCCCGGCGCTGGCAATCGTGGTGCTGGGCGTCGGCATCGCGTTCCGTGACGGCCTGGCGGTGTTGTCCGCTGTCGGCCTAGCGCTGGCGTCCGTGGCCTATGCCGCTGCGATGGCTGCGGGTGCGTGGGCCTGGATCGTCGAGCCGCTGGTCACCTGGAGCCGTCTCGCGGCGTAGCGTCGTAGGTTCAACGTGGCTGCTGCGATGCCGGCTGCTTGGGCAAGACCTGTCTGAGGAGCCGAGCTTCAAAGTGTCAGTGCAGCCCCAAGCCGCCCGTGGCACCTTTCGAGGCGGGCGGCCGCTTCACTCAGGAAACGGTCGTTCGCGAGCCAGGCTGAGAAATCCATGACAAGAGATTGCGGTCGTTCAGGGCTCGTGCGGCCCGGCCAGCAAGGTCGTGCGGATGAATGACTTCTGCTGCAGGCTGCGTAGTGGCGCAATCGACCCGATGCAGCGACATCCGCGACACCGGGCCAGTTGCCTAGAAGCAGCCGGTCGGATATGCCCGAGGCCTCGAAGAAGGCCGCGCCGAGAGGGGGATACTCCTGCACGCGGCACGCGGCACGCGGCGCTCGGCGTGACTGAGGTCCGGAACGCGGCCCGAGACCGCGCGGGCCCGACGTTCAGTCGTCGCCGACGTCGACAATGCCGGCCGCGAACCAGGCACCCGGCACAGGCAGGCCGCCAGGCGTGGTGGCAGCGGCTGAGTTGCGGATCAGCAGGATCGGCAGGTTGCAGGGATTTGGCGGAACGGGTGCAATGTTCGGAGCCACCGGCACGAGAGCGCCGGCGATGGTGAAATTGCCCTGGGCATCCACAGCGGCGGCGGCGGAGTTCCAGGCATTGTTGACGCCACCCTCGTTGCAAAACAACGTGGCCTGAACATTGCGCGGAATGGCCGGGCGGCCGATGTTGTTGCCGCCGCCCAGCAGCAGGCCCTTGGCGCGCAGGTTCAGCATGCCATTCACGTCGACGCTGGCTTTGAGCTTGAGCAGTTCCCAGGGTCGGCCGCCGGGGGCGATGCCGAGCACATCGTTCGGGACCGGGACGCCTCCGACGTTGGCGAAGGGCTGGGATCCGATGGCGCCGCTGAAGGCGACGATCCTGGACAAGCGGTCATCTGCTTGCACCGCGCCGGCGCAAATCAGCGTGGTGATCAGGGCCGTCACGGCCGGAGTGTGAAACTTCATTCGATGCTCCTGTGGGTCGTTCAGACTATGCAGCGCCCCCTTGGGCCGCGACGCGGCTGGGAGATGCCGCTGTGTACGGCCCTACACCGTCAGGAAATCCCGCCTCCTTCACTCAGATGCATTGGCGCCTGCATTGGATCGGGAAGTGCTTGCACGGCGCGCTGCCGATCGCAGCCCGGCTCGCTCAAGCCCGAGCATGACCCACTGCTCGACCACAGTGCAGGACTCATTTGCCGCCCAGCCCGAGTGCTGCCCGTCACGAGTGCCCCTCCTGGCCGGCAGCGTGAGTAGCCGACCGTGCCGGCAAGCTGTCAGTCGGTGCGGCGACGGGCGGACTGAGGGTTGACCCAGTGCATGGAGTCCGACATCGAGTCGGCGCAACTTGTCTGGCCCTCAACTCGATGGGAGACCATCATGGGAGCCATTGCTAACGCAGTCCATCGCGAGCCATGGAAGAAGGGCAAGATCGTCGCCCTCAAGGTCCGCGAACCGTGTCATGGGGATCAGCTGGCAACGCGCGCCATCGTCATGCAGCACTAGACCCAGCACCCAGTTCAGTTCGAGATCACGCAGGCCACTCGGGACGCCTTGCAGGCTTGGATCAAGCAGGCCGGGTTGAAGCCCGAGGACTTCCTGTTCCCCAGCCGGCTGCACGAGTCACCGCACCTTGGCACCCGTCAGTACGCCCGAATCCTCGGACACTGGGTCGATGAACTGGGTCTCGACCGTGCCGAGTACGGAACGCACTCGATGCAAAGAACCAAGGCGACGCTCATCTACCGACGCACCAAGAGTCTCCCGGCCGTTCAACTGCTCCTCGGACACTCCAAGTTGGAGTCGACGGTGAGGTACCTCGGCATCGAGGTGGGCGACGCGCTCGAGATCTCCGAGCAGACTGAGATCTGATCGTCCGGAGCACGTACCGCTGCCGGCTCGCTACTGGGGCGGCAGCGGTTAAACGACAGCTGTCCGGCTACGAGCGCGACTCGCACTTCCGGTCTGTTGCTGCTGCTCCGGAGCGGCAGGTTTGGTGCAGCACGGCTGCGAGACGTCAGTGACGTCCATAGACGCGTAACTGAAAGAGGGAGCGCCGTCTTCGGGGCAGAGCCTTCGCACGGAGCCCGCTACGCTGCGGTCCGGCGGACCAAGCATTCGCAAGGAACTACCCAGGTGTGAGTCGTCCTGGGTGACCGCTTGAAGCTATTCATTGGTCATCTAGGGTAGGCCGGCGCGCGACCCCCGGATTGCCTGACGTCCATGCAAGTGAGGACAACCGGAACCACCAGCAAACTCAGGAAGGTCGAAGAAATCAGCCCTCCGATCACCACGATGGCCATTGGCGACCGGAAACTCGGATCACTGCCCCAACCCAGCGCGATCGGCAGCATCCCAGCGCCCATCGCGACGGTGGTCATGACAATCGGCCGAGCGCGCTTGCGGCAGGCATCGATGACCGCATCCATGCGGCTCAAGCCCAGCTGCTCATGGGCGATGACGGCGTAGTCCACCAGCAGTATCGAGTTCTTCGTCGCGATCCCCATCAGCATGATCAGGCCGATCAAGGCGGGCATCGAGAGTGTCGATCCCGTCGCGTACAGCGCGACGAATGCACCCGGCACCGACAGCACCAGCGCCACGAGAATGGTCAGCGGTCGCACGAAATCCTTGAACAGCAGCACCAGCACCGCGTAGATGCAGAGCACACCCATGAGCATCGCCAGGCCGAAGCCCTGTGTCAGGTCTTCCATGTCCTCGGCGTCGCCGCTGGCGCTACGGATCACGCCCTGGGGCAGCTGGCGCAGGCTGGGCAGGGCCAGCACCGCGTCTTCAACGTCGCCCAAGGGCCTGCCGTTCAGTTCGACCGTGATGTTGACGTTGCGGGCCCGGTCTTGACGGGTGATCTCGCTGGGGCCGCTGCCGATCTCCAGCGATGCGACGTTGCCGAGCGCGACGGGGCCGCGCGCACCCGGCACCGGCAGCTGCGCCAGGGTGTCGATGTCGCGCCGCGCCGCGTCCGCGAGCTTCACCACCACCGGCACCTGGCGTTCGCCGAGGTTGAGCTTGGCCAGGCCTTGTTCGTGGTCGCCGGCCGTGGCCACGCGCAGCGTCTCGGCGATGGCCGACGAGGTGACGCCCAGGTCGGCTGCGCGGGCGAAGTCGGGGCGTACCACCAGGTCCTGCTGCACGAGGCTGGCACTCGACGTGACCGCGCCGATGCCCGGGATCGTGCGCAGTTCCCGCTCCACCTGCGCCGCCGTCTGCAAGAGGACGCGGCCGTCGTCGGCCCCCAGCACCAGCACGTAGCTCTCGCTGGAGCCATCACCGCCGACGCTGACGCGGGCGCCCGGCAAACCAGCCAGTGCCGCTCGAAACTGCTGTTCGATCTGCTGCTGGCTGAGGCCGCCGCGATCTGCGCGGGGCGACAGGGTCACGGTCAGTACGGCCTGGCGCACGTTGCTGCTGGCCGGATCTTCATCGCCGGGGTCCGAGCTGCTGGGATTCGCGCCCACCGTGGTGTAGATGTTTCGGGTGTGCTGGTTGCCGCGCACGATCTTGCTCGCCTGCTCGGCCAGCGCCAAGGTGTCGGCGAGCGTGCTGCCCGGGGGCAAGGTCAGCGACACCTGGGTCTGCGACTTGTCGTCCGCGGGGATGAACTCATCGGGCAGCGTGGTGGCGAGAAACAGCCCGAGGCCGAAGAACGCGGCCGCCAGACCGATCGTGAGTGCGCGGTGGCGCAAGCACCAGCCGACCCAGCCCAGGTAGGTGGTGATCCAGCGCGGTTCGATCGCGGCAAGCTGTTCAGGGGCCTTCAGCAGGTAGGCGGCCATCATCGGCGTGAGCAGGCGGGCGACCAGGAGCGAGAAGAACACCGCGATCGCCGCCGTCCAGCCGAACTGGACGAAGACCTTGCCGACAGCACCGCTCATGAAGGCGGTCGGAAGGAACACGGCGATCAAGGTGAACGTGGTGGCGATCACCGCCAGGCCGATCTCGTCGGCTGCTTCCATGGCAGCCTGGTACGGGCTCTTGCCCATGCGCAGATGACGCGCAATGTTCTCGATCTCCACGATGGCGTCGTCCACGAGTACGCCGATCACCAGCGACAACGAAAGCAGCGTCACCGTGTTGATGGTGAAGCCCATCAGCTGCATGACAGCGAAGGTGGGGATCGCCGACAGAGGCAAGGCCACGGCCGCCACCAGGGTCGAGCGCCAGTCGCGCAGAAAGAGGAACACCACCAGCACCGCCAGCGCTGCGCCCTCGTACAGCAGGAGCATCGAGCCGTCATAGTTGTCCTGCACTGCCTGGACGTGGTCGATGGCTTCGACCAGCTCGATCCAGGGATGCGTGGCCTTCAACGCCTTGACGGCTGCACGCACACCCTCGGCCACTTCCAGGTCACTGGCGCCGCGTGCACGTGTGACCTCGAAGCCAACGACCGGCCGGCCGTCGAGCCGCGCAGCGGAACGCGGTTCGGCGGCGCCATCGACCACGGTGGCGACCTGGTCCAGCCGGACAGGCCGACCATCGCCGAGCACCAGCTCGATCGACGCCAACTCCTCGGCCGACAGCACGGTGGCTAGGGAGCGAATCTGCTGCTCGGCACCGCCCAGATCGGCGCGGCCGCCTGCGGCCTCCAGCTGCATCTGACCCAACTGCCGTGAGATGTCGGCGGCCGAGGCCTTCAACGCCAGCAGCCGCGCCGGGTCGAGTTCCACGCGCACTTCGCGAGTCACGCCACCGATCCGGCTGACGGCGCCGACACCCGGCACGGCCAGCAGCGTCTTGCTGAGTTGGTGGTCGACGAACCACGACAGTGCCTCCTCGTCCATGCGTGGCGACGCCACGGTGTAGGTGAGGACGGGCGTGTCGGCGAGCGCGGCCTTCTTGATGACCGGGTCGCGCAGGTCGGCCGGGAGGTCACTGCGCACGCGCGCCACGGCGTCGCGCACGTCGTCCACCGCCTCCTGTGGCGGCTTCTCGAGCTGGAAGCTGACCGAGATGTGGGCGGAGCTCTCGCTGAGCGTGCTGCTGATTCGCTTGACGCCCTGAACCGTGGCGAGCGCGTTCTCGATCTTGCGCGCGACCTCGCTCTCGAGCTGCGAAGGCGAAGCGCCGGGCAGCGAAGCCGTGATCGTGACCACGGGCAACGTCATGTCCGGAAAGTTCTGCACCTTCATGGCAGCGAAGCCCATGAGGCCAGCGATCGTCAGCAGCACGAACAACAGGATGCCGGGGGTCGGATGGCGGATCGACCAGGAAGAGAGATTGAAGCTCATGGGCGGCACTTCGTCACTTCGCGATCGCGCTGCTCGGTGCAGCCGACAAGCCCTGGCTGACCTGCACCAGGTCGCCATCGCCGAGGAATGCACCGCCCGCAGCGACGACCTTGCTGCCCGAGTCGACGCCCGACAGGACTTCAATCCGATCGCCTGCGCGTTGACCGACCTTGACCTTGGCCTGCACGACCCGCGAGTCCGGACCCACCTTCAGCACGTAGTGAAAGCCCTCGCGCAACAGCACCGCAGCCTGCGGCAAGGTCAGCGCCGGGCTGCCGGGGCCGATCTCGATGTCGCCGCGCGCGAACATGCCGGCCCTTGCCGAGCTTCCCGCCGGCAGGTCGACGTAGACCAGGCCGTTGCGGGTCTGTGTGTCCACGGCCGGCGACACCATGCGCAAGATGCCCCGGATGGGATCGCCCCCGACCGGAGTCACCGTCGCCACCTGGCCAGGCTTCAGCCACGCCAACTGGGGCGCAGCCACCTCGGCACGCCATTCGAGCCGGCCGCGCCGTATCAGCCTGAACAGCTCCTGCCCCGTAGGCGGCACCGCACCCACCGTGGCGCTGCGTGCGGAGATGACACCATCGTCGGGTGCCAGCACCTGGGTCTGCCCGAGGCGCAGTCGTTGCGTCTCGGCCAGCGCCTGGGCAGCCGCCAGACGGGCCTGCGCCTTGCGTTCGTCCGTCAGGTATTGGTTGATCTGCTGCTCGGAGAGTGCGCCACTGGCCTGCATGTCGCGAGCGCGCTGCCCGTTGGCGGCGGCTTCGCCCAGGGCGGCTTCGGCCTCGGCGAGCGTGGCGCGGCTGTGCGCGTATTCGGCGGCCACCGGAGCGGCCTCGAAGACGGCCAGAACCTGCCCGCGCCGCACGCTGTCGCCCACGTTCACCCTGACCTCGCCCAGCATCAGGCCGTTGGTCTGGGCTCCAACGCTGGCCTCCTGCCAGGCCGCGATGTTGCCGTTGGCCGCGATGCGGATGGGCCACTGTGCCTGCATGGGTTGGATGACCGTGACGGCCAGGGCTGGTCTTGCGGCCGGCGGCGTGCTGCTGGGCTCGGCACTGGCGACCTGCGCGGCGGCGGCAGCGACCGCCAGGGCCATCACGAGCGTGGGCAAGGCGAAGCGCCAGGAGTGGTGGGCCGGATTCTTCATGTCTTGATTCGAGCGGGTGGTGGGCACGGAGGACGGCGTGGCAGGTGGTGGCGATGCGATGCGAACGCACGCTGATGGGCGCCCGTTCGTCACTGGGTGGCCTTCGTCGCCTCGCCCGTCTTTGGCGTCGGTGTCCAGCCGCCGCCGATGGCCCTGTAGGTCTCGACCCAGGCCACGACGGTTTCACGCTGCTTCTCGATGTGCGCGCTGCGGGCGGCCACCATGCTGCGGCGGGCGTCTTCGAGCTCGAACAGGCTGGCGAGGCCGCCGCGCCAGCGTGCCTGCGTGGCCTGGTACGAGCGCTCGAACCCCATGGCGGCGGCGTGTGTGTCGTCGCTGCGCGCGTTCGCGCTGTGCAGATTGACCAGAGCGGTCTCCACCTCGCGCACGGCGGCACGCAGGCTGGCGGCGTAAGCCACACGCGCCGCCTGGTGGCGGACCTGCGCGGCTTCGGCGTTGGCGCGGCGCGCACCGGCGTCGAACAGTGGCAAGGTCACGGCGACGGGGCCGATGCTCCACACCGTGCCATCGGTGCTGAAACCGCCTGCTCGCTGATGGGCCGACCCGATGCTGCCCGACAAGGCAATGCGGGGCCAACGCCGAGCCTCGGCCTGGTCGGCATCGGCGCTGGTCGCCATCACGTCCGCGGCGGCCACGGCGATGTCGGGCCTCTGGGCCAGCGCTTCGGCCGGCACTTCCGCGACGCGCAGGGCCTGTGGCTGCGGCAGCCGCGCTGTCGCGTCAGCCAGTTCCCGGCGCAAGTCGCCTTCCTCGATGGCGGTGAGCGCGGCCAGCGTCTTGACGAAACGCTCGCACTGCGCGCGCTGCTGCGTCAGCGCCGCGCTGCCACTGGCCGCGCTGGCGCGCGCCAGATCGGCGGCGGCCGGGGCCTGGAGCCCAGCGCTCGCAGCCAGCGCGGTCAGGCGGGAGGTTTCCGCACGAGAGCGGGCATCGAGCTCCAGTTGCGCACGCTGGGCTTCACAGGCGCGCAGTCCGATGTAGGCGGAGGCCACCTCGGCCGCGAGCGAGACCCGTGCGACGTGCCAGGCGGCTTCGTTGGCGTCCAGCCTGGCTTGGGCCGCCTTGGCGCCTGCACGGTTGGCGCCGAACAGGTCGAGTTCCCAACTCGCCAGCAGGCCCAGCGAAGCACTCGTGGTGACGGGGACGTCGAGATTGGGCGCGCCACGAGCCGCGTTCAGGCCAGCATCCACTGCCGGAAGCAGCGCGGCGCTGCTGGCAACGCTCGCTGCCCTGGCCTCGGCGATGCGTGCACCGGCCTGTGCCAGCGTTGCACTGGCCTGCTGACCCGCCTCGATCAGGCGCAACAGCAACGGATCGTCGAAACGGGCCCACCAGCGGCTCAAGTCAGACAAGTTCCCGCCGTGCGGCAACGGCGAGTGCCACCGTGTGGCCACGGCCGTCGACAGACTGGAATGCGCTGCGTCAGGGCGTTGCGATGTCGCGCAGCCGCTCAGCAAGGCCGCGGCCATGAATGGGGGCCCAACACGCTGCCAGGACATGATCGAGGCAAGCCAGCCTGCCAATGCTTGCCCATGGCGTCGCAGCGGGCTGGATGGCCTGCCCGCCGGGTGTGTCGTGAAGAGAGTCCTCGGATGCTGCATCGATCTGCCGTTCCTGCTCAATGCCCGTTGATGGCCTGGCCGAGCACCGCCGACACCATCGTCGCCCCGTTCGTCTTACTGGCTCCTTTCCGATGACTGGCGAACGATCACGCCGGACGGAAAGTGCATCGTAAGAATCAGGCGCGGAAGATTTCGGCTCCTCAACGACTCTTCAGGTCCACACATGGCATGCATTCACCACCCGCGCTCAGGCGCTTCGACGCGGCAGTCCAGAGGGGCTCGACTGGTCGCTCTGGCCGTTCTCTTCGGCGGCGCTTTCTCCGTTGCCACGGCCCAGCAGCGCGGCGGCGGCGATCCGTCCGCTGCTGAGGGCCCTGGAGATCCGCAGGGCACTCAATGGGGCTTGGGTATTGGCGTGCTGACCAAGCAGGATGCCTACAAGGGAATCAAGCGGGACACCCAGGCCGTGCCCGTGCTCCGCTTCGAGAACGAATACGTGGAGTTCTACGGTCTGGGTCTCGAGGTGAAGCTGCCCAGCCTGCAACTCGGCGAGGGCAACCAGATCAAGTTCGGCATCGTGGGCGAGTTCGACATGAGTGGCTACAAGTCCAAGGACGCACCGATCCTCGCCGGCATGACTGAGCGAAAGGGCGGACTCTGGGCCGGCGCCAAGGCGGAGTGGGAGACTGAGCTCGTCAGCATCAGCGCAGAGTGGGCCGCCGATGCCTCGGGCAACAGCAAGGGCCGCAGGTTCAGCCTGGGCCTCGAGAAGGAGTGGCACCTTGGAGAGAACACCATGCTCGTCCCTTACGTGACGGCGCACCGGCTGGACAAGAAGTACGTGGACTACTACTACGGCGTCCGAGCCGCTGAGGCCACTGCCGGGCGTGCGTCCTATGCTGGCAAGGGCGGGGTGAACGTGGATATCGGCTTGCGCGCCATGTACCAGTTCGACGAGCATCACTCGATGCTGCTCGATGTCGGCGTCACCCGCCTGGCCAAGCAGATCAAGGCCAGCCCGCTCGTGAGCCGTTCAAGGACAAGCCAGGTGATCCTGGGCTACATGTACAACTTCTGATGAACCGGATCCTGCTGGTCGAGGACCATGAGCGGCTCGCTCTGTTGGTGAGCAGCGGCCTCAGCGCTGCCGGCATCGCCGTTGACGTCGTTCCGCGCATCGACGCTGCCTGGTCCGCGCTCCAGCAGGTGTCTTACGGCGCCCTGGTCCTGGATCGCGGTCTTCCGGATGGCGACGGCGTCAGGCTGCTGAAGCGTCTGCGCGACGCCGAGCTGGGCATTCCCTGCCTGGTTCTGTCGGCGCGCGATGCGCTCCACGATCGTGTCGAAGGTCTGGACGCCGGTGCGGACGACTACCTGCCAAAACCCTTTGCCATGGACGAGCTGGTGGCGCGTGTACGAGCCCTGCTGCGCCGGCCTGCCGAGAGCCTGCCCATGGAGCCAGGACACGGCGATCTGCAACTCAAACCCGCCGTGGGGATGCTTCACTGCGGCGACGAGTGCGTATCGCTCGCCGCGTCGGAAATGCAGATCATGCTGTTGTTGGCACGACACGGCGGCGACACGGTGCCACGCTCGAAGCTGGAAGCCGCGGCATGGGGCCTGAGCGATGCAGTGACACCCAACGCCCTGGACGTTGCATTGCACCGGATTCGCCGAAAGATACGCGCGATCGGTTCGCGTCAGAAGATCGTCAACGTGAGAAGTCAGGGCTATGCACTTCGTGAAGATGACGTGGCTGAATAGCCTCAGCGTCAAGATCCTGCTCGCCTATGTCGGTGGGGCGGTACTGAGCATCGTGCTCATCGGCGCCACTGCGTTTGCGATCGTCTACACCCAAGGCGACGTCGTGTACGGATTCGACGTGGCGGACACGACCCGGGAGCTTGCTGGCGAACTCAGGTTCGACAAGGACGGCATACCCATCGGGATCGGCGACGACCCACTGGACCGCAACTCCGATGTCGACTCCGATGTCGACTTCGACAAGGAAGCCCAGCAGCTCTTCGATAGTCTGAAGCAGGAGGCGGCCTTTCGCGTGCTGGATGCATCAGGCAAGGTGGTGCTGTCGTCCGCACCGGGCGTGGCCTTCTGGCCGGATTCTGGCGCCGAGGTCCTGCTGAAGCCCGGACGCTTCGAGTTCCAGCACGAAGGTGTCGAGATGCGCGGTGCCACCGAGTCTGTGCAGCGCGACGGCAAGGTCTGGTACGTGCAGTTTGCGATCAGCAAGCGGTTCCTGCGGCTGATGTACCAGGAGTTCGCCTTGCCGTTCACCGGGGCTGGCCTGACCCTTTTCACCCTGGTGCTGCTCCTGGTCTTCGGACCTTTTGTCTACTTCACATTGAAGTATGCCCTCAGGCCAGTTCACCAATTGTCGGACGCTGCCGCCGAGATCTCGCCACGGTCGCTGCACGTGCGACTGAGTACCCGTGAGGTACCCCGTGAGATTGCCCCGTTTGTCGACAGCTTCAATCGGGTTCTCGATCGACTGGAGCACGGGTACCGCATTCAGCAGGAGTTCCTTTCCACCGCAGCCCACGAGCTGAAGACGCCGCTTGCACTCATCCGGGCGCAGGTCGAACTGAGTCCCCCTTCCGCCGAAAGCGGCATGTTGCTCCAGGATGTCGAGCACATGAGTCGGCAGGTGCAGCAGCTGCTCCTGCTGGCAGAGGCCAGCGAAGTACAGAACTATCGACCGACGACCGTGGACATGCACGAGGTGGTGCGCCAGGCGGCGGGTTACCTGCACCGCATGGCCGACGCCGCCAATGTGCGTCTTGAACTGCCTCCGCAGTCCGTGGCCGTCAGTTGGCTGGCGGACCGCGGCGCGCTGTTCACACTGTTGAAGAATCTGCTCGAGAACGCGATCCAGCACGCGCCTGCCGGCACCGCCGTGAGCGTTGAAGCGGACGCCACCTCCATGGCCGTTCGCGACTGGGGGCCTGGCGTGCCCGAGGACCAGGTGGCGAGCATCTTCACCCGCTTCTGGCGCGGCCCCCATCGCCGCGACCAGGGCGCTGGGCTGGGTATGGCGATCTGCCAGGAAATTGCTCAAGCCCACGGATGGACGCTGACGGCGCGCCCGGCACACCCGGGACTTCGTGTCGTGCTGGAACGACCGGCCCAGGCCGCAGCCGAGGAAGTGCCTTCCTGAGTGGAGCGAGGGTGCGGTGGCATCGCATCCTGGACAGCTTGGAAAGTGTTCAGAAAGTGTTCTGCGCCGACGATTCGGTCCGCTGGGCCACTCATGACGAGGGGCGCCACGCGACAACGCCGAAGGCCCCATGCTTCCCTCTCTTGTTCGCGACCCCGCCGCGCGACCGGCCGACACCGTGCCCGCCTGGGCATGGTGGCTGCTGGGTGTTCTTGCGCTGGCCTGGCTGGCCACGCTCGGCGGGCGTCACCTCGTGCCCTCCGACGAGGGACGCTACGCGCAGATTGCGCGCGAGATGTTCGTCAGCGGCGACTGGCTGACGCCGCGCTACAACGACCTGCTCTACTTCTTCAAGCCGCCGCTGCATCTGTGGGCCACGGCGCTCGCCTACCACCTGTTTGGCGTCGGCGAGTGGCAGGCGCGGCTGTGGAGCGGACTGAGCTCGTTGCTGGCTGCATTGGCGCTGGCGTGGGCCTGCGCGCGCTGGCACGGCCCGCGCGCGGGCTGGCTGGCCGCGCTGGTGCTGCTCGCCTGCCCGACCTGGGTGCTGGCCGGGCACTTCAATGCGCTGGACATGGGCGTCTCGGCGATGCTCACGGTGGTGCTCGCGGCCTTCCTGCTCGCCGAGCACCCGGACACCGGGAACCGCGCGCGGCGCGGCTGGATGATGCTGTCCTGGGCCGCGATGGGCCTGGCGGTGCTCAGCAAGGGGCTCGTCGGCGTGGTGCTGCCGGGTGTGGCGCTGGTGACCTACACGCTGCTGACGCGCGACATCGGCCCCTGGCGACGCCTGCAGCCGCTGATCGGCGTGCCCGTGCTTCTGCTGGTGGCGGCACCGTGGTTCGTGGCCGTCTCGCAAGCCAACCCCAGCTTCGCGCAGTTCTTCTTCGTGCACGAGCACCTGGAGCGCTACACCTCGGAAGTGCACAGTCGGACCGGGCCGTGGTGGTACTTCCTGCCGCAGGTGGCTGCCGGCTTTGTGCCGTGGCTGGGGCTCACCTGGGCCATGGTTCGCCTGGCACGTCAGACCGCCGGCCCGGCGCTCGGCGCGTTGCGGCCCGATGCGCTGTGCGCTGCCTGGACGCTGGGCATCCTCGTGTTCTTCAGCTTCTCGGGGTCCAAGTTGCCCGGCTACGTGGTGCCGACGTTCCCGGCCCTGGCCTGGCTGGCGGCGAGGGTGCTGCTGGAGGCTGATGAGGCGACCTGGCGTCGCCTCCGCGGGTGGATGCTCGCCGGTATCGCTGTGGTGGCCGCTGCGGCCATGGCGGTGATGTTGCGCTCCGAGCGGCCGGCACTGCAGGCGTATGCGCAGTGGCTGTTGGCAGCCGCCGCAGTGGCTGCCGCTGCAGTGGCGCTCGCCGCCGCATGTGAGCAGCGCGGTGCGCGCGACGCCAGCCTCGCCTGCGCCGCGGTGGGTTGGTGGCTGGCAGGCACGATCGGGATACTCGGCCACGCGAACCTCAGCCGCGCCGCCTCGGGCGTGGATCTGCTGCCAGCGATCGAGGCCCGCTTGCAGCCGACCACGGTGATCTACGGCGTGAAGCGGCTCGATCACACGCTGCCGTTCTACCTGGGCCGAACGCTGGTGATGGTGGAAGCGCCCGACGAGCTGGCCTTCGGCGTGCAGCAGGAGCCCTCTCGCTGGCTTCCCACAGTGGCGGCCTGGCGGCAGCGCTGGGAGGGCGGCCCGCCGGCGCTGGCGATCATGTCTGCCCGGACGCACGACGAACTGAAGGCGGCCGGGGTACCGATGTTCGGCGTCGGTCGCGACGAGCGCCGCGTGGTGGTGGCCAATCACCCGCCGCCCGAGACCGCCGGGAGCGCCGCGCGATGAACCTGTCCACCTTCGGCTTCATCCTCGGCGGTGTGCTGCTCAACGCGGCGGCGCAGCTGGCGCTGAAAGCCGGCGTGCGGCCGCTGGGGGCGCTCTCGCTCGACGGTCCGACGCTGCTGCCCACGTTGTGGCGCGCGTTCACGCAGGGTCCGGTGGTGCTGGGCCTGGGCCTCTATCTGGCCAGCGTGGTGCTGTGGCTGGTGGCGCTCTCGCGCGTGGACGTCTCGCTGGCCTACCCGATGCTGTCGCTGGGCTACGTGGTGAATGCGCTGGCGGCCTGGTGGCTGTTCGGCGAGGCCCTGGGGCCGGGCCGCGCGGCCGGCATGGCGCTGATCCTGGCCGGCGTCTGGCTGCTGGCCCGCCATGGAGGCTGAGCGCGTGAACCAGCCCCACGACGAGTTCCTGCCCTTCGTCCGCCCGCACGTGGACGAAGCCACCATCGCCGAGGTGGCCGCGGTGCTGCGCTCGGGCTGGATCACCACCGGAGCGCGCTGCCAGGCCTTCGAGGCGCGTCTGTCCGAGCTGATGGGCGGCCGGCCGGTGCGCGTGTTCGCGAACGGCACGAGCACGATGGAAGTCGCACTTCGCGTCGCCGGCGTGGGCCTGGGCGACGAGGTCGTCACGACACCGATCACCTGGGTGGCCACCGCCAACGTCATCGGTGCCGTCGGCGCGCGGGCGGTGTTCGCCGAGGTCGACCCGGTCTCGCGCAACATCAGCCTCGACGCGATGGAGGCGGCGATCACGCCGCGCACGCGCGCGCTGATGCCGGTGTACCTGGCCGGACTGCCGGTGGACATGGCGCGGCTGTATGCCATCGCGGAGCGGCATGGCCTGCGCGTCGTCGAGGACGCTGCACAGGCGCTGGACGCGCGCTGGAATGGGCAACGCATCGGCGCCTTCGGCGATCTCGCCAGCTTCAGCTTCCAGGCCAACAAGAACATCACCTGCGCCGAGGGCGGCTGCCTGGTCCTCGCCGACGCCGGGGAGGCCCGCCGGGCCGAGCGCCTGCGCCTGCAGGGCGTGGTGCGCAGCGGCCTGGACGGCATGGACGTGGCCGAGCCCGGAGGCAAGAGCAATCTCTCCGACGTGCACGCGGCCATCGGCCTGGGACAGCTGGCGCAGCTGGAGTCGGTTACCGCGCGGCGGCAGGCACTGGCCGAGCGCTACTTCGAGGCCGCGGCCGCCTGCGCGCTGGCCGAGGCCGGCGTGGGACTCCCGCCGCGCTGGCAGCGCGAAGGCGCCAGCACCAACTGGCACATGTTCCAGGTGGAACTGCCGCTCGAGCGCCTGCGCGGCGACCGCGCGGCGGTGATGCTCAGGCTTCGCGAGCTGGGCATCGGCACCGGAGTGCACTACCCGGCAATCCACCTGTTCACCCACTACCGCGCACTGGGCTGGCGCGAGGGGCAGTTCCCGCATGCGGAGCGGCTGGGGCGAGCGCTCCTCACGCTTCCGCTGTTCCCGCAGATGCGCGACCACGACCCGCTGCGCGTGTGCCACGCACTGTCGCAAGTGCTGGATGAGCTGACGACATGAACATCTGCCCCGAGCTTTCGGTCATCGTGCCCGTGTACAACGAAGAGGCGGTACTGCCGGCGCTGTTCCGGCGCCTGTACCGGGTGCTCGATGCGCTGGGTCGGCCCTACGAGGTGATCTTCGTCAACGACGGCAGCCGCGATCGATCGCCGGCGCTGCTGGCCGAGCAGTTCCGGGCCCGCCCCGACGTGACGCGCGTGGTGCTGTTCAACGGCAACTTCGGCCAGCACATGGCGATCATGGCCGGCTTCGGGCACGTGCGCGGGCAGGTGGCGATCACGCTCGATGCCGACCTGCAGAACCCGCCCGAGGAGATCCCGCGCCTGCTTCAGTCGGTGGCCGAAGGGCACGACTACGTGGGCACGATCCGCCGCCAGCGGGAGGACTCGTTCTTCCGTCGTTTCGCCTCGCGCAGCATGAACCTGCTGCGCGAGAACATCACGCACGTGCGCATGACCGACCAGGGCTGCATGCTGCGCGCCTACGCACGGCCGCTCGTCGACACGCTCAATGCCTGCGGCGAGCGCAACACCTTCGTGCCGGCACTGGCCTACACCTTCGCCGCCTCGCCAGTGGAGATCGAGGTCGGGCACGAGGAGCGGGCCGCCGGCGACTCGAAGTACTCGCTCTACCGGCTGATCCGGCTCAACTTCGACCTCGTCACCGGTTTTTCCACCGCGCCGCTGCAGTGGTTTTCGTTCCTCGGCTTCCTGCTCTCGCTCGGTGCAGGCGCACTGTTCCTGCTGCTGGCCGTGCGCCGCTTCGTCCTCGGTGCCGAGGTGGAAGGCCTGTTCACGCTGTTCGCGTTGCAGTTCTTCTTCGCCGGGATCACGCTCTTCGGCATCGGCCTGATGGGCGAATACGTGGGCCGCATCCAGCAGGAGGTGCGACAGCGGCCGCGCTGGCGCATCGCCGCCGTGCTCGAGCAAGGCCCGAACGGAGCGGGTGCGCCATGAGAGCCGTTGTCTTTGCCTACTCCAACGTCGGCGACCGCTGCCTGCGGGTGTTGGCGGCCGCAGGCGTCGACGTGCCGCTGGTCGTGACCCACCCCGACGCGCCGGGCGAGCGCCTGTGGTACGCCCGCGTGGCCGACACCGCCACCGAACTGGGCCTGCCGGTGCGTTACCTGGCCGACCCGGCCGATCCGGCCCTGCACGCCGAGGTGGCGGCCCTCGCGCCCGACTTCATCTTCTCCTTCTACTGCCGCTGCATGCTGCCGCCGACCCTGCTGGCGCTGTCGCGCTGCGGCGCCTTCAACATGCATGGCTCGCTGCTGCCGGCGTTCCGCGGGCGCGCGCCCACCAACTGGGCGGTGCTCAAGGGCGCCAGCGCCACTGGCGCCACGCTGCACGAGATGGCCGCCAGGCCCGATGCCGGCGCCATCGTCGACCAGCAGGCCGTGCCCATCCTGCCCGACGACACCGCCCGCCAGGTGTTCGACAAGGTCTGCGTGGCGGCCGAGCTGGTGCTGTGGCGCAGCCTGCCCGGGTTGCTGGACGGCAGCGCCCCCCGCCGGCCCAACCCGCTGGAGCATGGCAGCTACTTCGGCGCCCGGCGCGCCGAGGACGGTCGCATCGACTTCAGCCGCCCCGCGGCGGAGATCTACAACCTCGTGCGCGCCGTGGCGCCGCCGTATCCCGGCGCCATCGCTGACATCGGCGGCCGGCGCTTCATCCTCGCGGCGGCGCGGCGGGCCCCTGACGCCGCGCCCTCTCGCGGTGCCACGCCGGGCCTGTACCGGCTGGGCGACCAGGTGCGTGCGCTGTGCGGCGACGGTGGCCAGCTGCGTGTGCTCGAACTCCTGCTGGACAACGAGCCTGCGACACCCGAGCAGATCCGCCGACTCCTTCCAAAACTCCCCACTTCCCAGGCACCTCGATGAAACGCGTCCTCATCCTCGGCATCAACGGCTTCATCGGCCACCATCTCTCGCAGCGCATCCTCGCCGACACCGACTGGGAGGTGCACGGCATGGACATGTCCAGCTCCCGCCTCGAACCGCTGCTGCAGAACCCGCGCTTTCACTTCTTCGAAGGCGACATCACGATCAACCGCGAGTGGATCGAGTACCACGTCAAGAAGTGCGACGTGATCCTGCCGCTGGTGGCCATCGCCACGCCGGCGACCTACGTGCGCGAGCCGCTGCGCGTGTTCGAGCTCGACTTCGAGGCCAACCTGCCCATCGCTCGCGCGGCGGTGAAGCATCGCAAGCACCTGGTGTTCCCGTCCACCTCGGAGGTGTACGGGATGTGCAGCGACAGCGCCTTCGACCCCGAGCAGTCGAACCTGGTGTACGGCCCGATCAACAAGCCGCGCTGGATCTACGCCTGCAGCAAGCAGCTCATGGACCGCGTGATCCACGCCTACGGTCAGGAGCAGGGGCTGAACTACACGCTCTTCCGGCCGTTCAACTGGATCGGCTCGGGGCTGGACTCGCTGTTCGAGACCAAGGAGGGCAGCTCGCGCGTGGTGACGCAGTTTCTCGGCCAGATCGTGCGCGGCCAGCCCATCGAGCTGGTGGACGGCGGGCAGCAGCGGCGTGCCTTCGCCGACGTCTCGGACGGCGTCGACGCACTGCTGCGAATCATCCGCAACGATGGCGGCCGGGCCAGCGGGCGCATCTTCAACATCGGCAATCCGGCCAACGATCACTCGGTGCGCGAACTCGCGCAGATGATGCTGGCCATGGCCGCCGAGTACCCCGAGTACGCCGAAGGCGCGCGCCGCAGCGATCTCATCGAGACGTCTTCGGCCCACTTCTACGGCCACGGCTACCAGGACGTGCAGTCGCGCGTGCCCCGCATCGACGACACCATGGCCACGCTAGGCTGGAAGCCACAAGTGGACATGCGAACGGCGCTGCGCCGCATCTTCGAGTCGTACCGGAATCGGGTGGCGCAGGCGCAGGCGCTGGTGCCCGACCTCGGCTGAGCCGCGACGATGCCAGGCACCATCGCGCTGAAGGTCGATGTCGACACGCTGCGGGGCACCCGCGAGGGCGTGCCGCGACTGCTCGAGATCCTCGCCCGAAATGGCGTGCGCGCCACGTTCCTGTTCAGCCTGGGCCCCGACCACACGGGCTGGGCGCTGGCGCGCCTTTTCCGGCGCGGCTTCCTGGGCAAGGTGGCCCGTACCTCGGTGCAGCGGCACTACGGCCTGCGCACGCTGAGCTACGGCGTGCTGCTGCCGGCGCCCGACATCGGCCGCGCCGCCGCGGTGCCGATGCGCGAGGCCCAGGCCGCGGGTCACGAGTGCGGCATCCACACCTGGGACCATGTGGTGTGGCAAGACCACGTGCGGCAGCGCGACGCCGCCTGGACGCGCGAGGTGCTGCAGCGCGCCATGGACCGCTTCGGCGACGTTTTCGGCTGCGCGCCGGCCACGCACGGCGCGGCCGGCTGGCAGGCCAACGAGGCCTGCTGGGCTCAGCTCGACGCCTGGGGCCTGCGCCACGCCTCGGACGGCCGCGGCCGTGGTCCCTACGTGCCGCTGCTGCCCTCCGGCGAGTGCCGCCACGTGCAGATGCCCACCACGCTGCCGACGATGGACGAATGCCTGGGTCTCGCCGGCTGCACCGAGTCCAACGTTCACCGGCACCTGCTGCGCGCCACCGCCGCCGCCGGCCCGCGTGACCATGTCTTCACGCTGCACGCCGAGCTGGAAGGGCAGCTGTTGGCGCCGGCCTTCGAGGCTCTGTTGCAGGGCTGGCGCGACGCCGGTCACCGCCTCGTGGCACTCGCGGACCACGCCGCGACCCTCACGCGTGCCGAGCTGCCGAGATGCTCCCTGGCCTGGGGCCAAGTACCCGGACGCAGCGGCGAACTGATCGTGCAGCCGGACTGATGAGCGATTGTTGCCGCCACTGCGCAGCCGGGATCAGCAGGCACGGCGCCGGCCGGGGACCGCTGCCAGACGAGCTTCGCTTTCAGAAGAGGCCTCTCGACGCACCATCGCGTCGCAATGGGCGTCAGTTCCTTCTCGGTGCGCTTGGTCTGGATCTGGCCACTGACGGCAGCTGCTCGAAGCCCACATGAAAGTCACCGTCTTTGGTGCCGGCTACGTGGGGCTGGTCACTGGCGCTTGCCTGGCCGAGATGGGCAACCACGTCGTCTGCGTGGATGTCGACGAGCGCAAGATCGCCATGCTGCATCAGGGCGAGGTGCCCATCCACGAGCCGGGGCTCGACGTGATGATCCGGCGCAACGCGGCGGCCGGCCGCCTGGAGTTCACCACCGACTCGGTGTCGGCCGTCTCGCACGGCACCATGCATGTCATCGGCGTGGGCACCCCGCCCGATGAAGATGGTTCGGCCGATCTGCGGCACGTGCTGGCCGTGGCGCGCACGATCGGTCTCCACATGACCGACTACAAGGTCGTCATCGACAAGAGCACGGTCCCCGTGGGCACGGCCGACCGTGTTCGCGCGGCCATCGGCCGGGAGCTGGCCTCGCGCGGCGTGGACACGGGCTACGCCGTGGTGAGCAACCCCGAGTTCCTCAAGGAAGGCGCCGCGATCGACGACTTCATGAAGCCCGATCGCATCGTGATCGGCAGTGACGACGACCGCGCCATCCTGCTGATGCGTGCGCTGTACATGCCCTTCATGCGCAACCATGACCGCCTGGTGGTCATGGACATGCGCAGCGCGGAGTTCACCAAGTACGCAGCCAATGCGATGCTGGCCACGCGCATCAGCTTCATGAACGAGCTGGCCCAGCTGGCCGACCAGGTGGGCGCCGACATCGAGCTCGTGCGCAGGGGCATCGGCAGCGATCCGCGCATCGGCACGCACTTCCTCTACGCCGGCACCGGCTACGGCGGCTCGTGTTTCCCCAAGGACGTGAAGGCACTGATCCACACCGGGCGCGAGCACGCCGTGCCGTTGCGCGTGCTCACCGCGGTGGAGGAGGCCAACGACGCGCAGAAGCAGGTGCTGGTGCAACGCGTGGTGCAGCGCTTCGGCGAGGACCTCGTCGGCCGCCGGTTTGCGCTGTGGGGCCTGGCCTTCAAGCCCAATACCGACGACATGCGCGAAGCGCCCAGCCGCATCATCGTGGCCGAGCTGCTGCGCCGCGGCGCCAGCGTGTGCGCCTACGACCCCGTGGCCATGGCCGAGGCGCGACGCGTCTTCGGCGATGCGCCCGGGCTCAGCTTCGCCGACAACGCAGGCGCTGCCTTGCCGGGCGCCGATGCGTTGCTCATCGCCACCGAGTGGCGCGAGTTCCGCACGCCGGACTTCGCCGCCATCAAGGCCCAGCTGAAGCAGCCGCTGATCCTGGACGGGCGCAACCTCTACGAACCTGAGCTCATGCGCACGCTGGGGATCGACTACATGGGCATCGGCCGCGGCGCGGTGCGGGCGGCATGAATGCGCCTGACCGATTCATGTGGCGCTGGAGCAGTTCACCGAGGCCAGGGGTCGAGTTGCAGTTCAGGTGCAGGGTGCTATCGAATCTGACTGGTCTGCCCTGAATGACTCGCTCGAAGAGCTACGCAGCCGAGGACTTCTGCCGCGACCGGGGTGCAGCAGCGGGTCGGGTGTGCCGGGCCGGATCGTACGCAAGCGGACTTTCACTTGCCGCGTCGCGTGGCGTACCGGATCGGTGTCCGCTGCTAGGCGTCCTGCAGTCAATCTACGCGTGATCGATCGAGTGACGCCTCAGGAAGATTGCCCTCATTCGTGCGCGAACCGTGATCGTCTCAGATCAGTCTCATGCAGTCTATGCCGAGTGGATACTTGGCGAACCATCGCCCGACCACTCGCCTGGCGCCAACAGGCGCACCGGTCATCTTTGAACGCGCGCTGACCTGCGCCATGCGACAGGCCGGCCCTACGGCCGTTGGCCGCCCGACGTTCGGCTGCAACATGTACAGCGGGCATTGGTCGACGGGCTGATTCCTCCCGAAGCGCAGTCCCGAGAGAAGGCATCCAAGTTGCGTCATGATCACACTGCCGAACTCTACGCAGTCGCATGGCACGCATCTTCATCAGCCACTCCAGCGCCGACAACGCTGCTGCGTTGGCGCTGGCGCAGTGGTTACACGGCCAGGGTTGGAGCGACTTCTTCCTGGACTTCGAAACCGAGCGCGGCATTGCGCCCGGTGAGCGCTGGATGGCGGCGCTCGCCGGTGCGGTCGAACGCTGCGAAGCCGTGGTCTTCGTCATCTCCCCGGCGTGGCAAGCGTCCAAGTTCTGCTTCGCCGAGTTCTTCCAGGCCCGAACGCTGGGCAAGAGGCTGTTCGCCGTCATCGTGCAACCGGTCGAGCTGTCGGCGCTACCGGAGCAGATGACGGGCGAATGGCAGGTCTGCGACCTGACCGGCGTGGAGGATCCGGCGCACTTCAACGTCGAGCAGCCTCCACACGTACCGCCTACCCAAGTGGTGTTTTCCGGCGTCGCGCTGGCGGCGCTGGCGCGCGGCCTTTCGCGCGCCGGGTTGGCGCCGTCGTCCTTCATCTGGCCGCCCGAGGTCGAGCCCGGCCGTTCACCCTACCCCGGGCTCCGGGCGCTGGACGAGGCTGATGCCGCTGTCTTCTTCGGCCGCGATGCGGCCATCGTGCGCGCGATGGACCAGCTGCGGCAAGTGCGCGACCGCGAGGTGGAGCGCCTGTTCGTGGTGCTGGGTGCCTCGGGAGCAGGCAAGTCCTCGTTCTTGCGCGCAGGGCTGCTGCCCCGGATGCGGCGCGACAGTGATCACTTCGTCGTGCTGCCGACACTGCGGCCGGAGCGGGCCGCGCTGTCGGGCGCGCAGGGGCTGCTGCCAGTGTTGCAACAGGCCCTTACCGCCGCAGGCCACGCGTTCGGCCTGCGTGAACTGCGCGACGAGCTCGACCGCCGCGGCCTCGCCACCGTGCTTCGGCGCATTGAGGCCGGCACGCACGCGGGCCGGCGCACGGTCATCCTGCCGGTCGACCAGGGCGAGGAGCTGTGGGCGGCCGACGGCCAGGCCGAGGCACGGGCATTGCTGAACATGATCGCCGGCCTGAGCTCGCCCACGCCGGCAGCGGACCGCGTCAGGGTGCTGTTCGTGATGACGATCCGCTCGGATTCTCTGCCGCGCCTGCAGACGCAGCCGGTCTTGCAGGCGCTGTCGCCGGTGTTCTTCAGCCTTCCAGCGATGCCGGTCTCTGAGTTCAAGGCGGTTATCGAAGGCCCGGCGCGGCGCCACAGCGCGACGGTTCGGCCGCTGGAGATCTCGCCCGAGCTGACCGACGAGTTGGTGGCCGATGCGAAGGGGCCCGACGCGCTGCCGCTGCTGGCGCTGACACTGGACTGGCTGTATCGCGAGTACACCACGCCTGCCGGCACGCGTATTGGCCACGACGAGTACCAGCGCCTGGGCGGCGTCCGCGGCGTGATCGACAGCGCGGTCCAACGGGCGCTGGCGCGGCCCGGCCAGGAGCCTGTGATCGCCGCCGAGCCGGCGGCGCAGGAACAGCTGCTGCAGCAGCTCTTTCCGTTCATTGCGAGTGTCGATCCCGACAGCGGCGAATGGAAGCGCCGCGTTGCCATGCGCTGGGCGATCCGCGAAGCGGCGCCGCAACTGGACGCGCTGGTCTCGCGCCTGGTCGAACAGCGGCTCCTGCTGTCCGATGCTCGCCCCGTGCCCGGTGGCGGCCTCGAGGTCCTGGCCGAAGTGGTGGAGGTGGCACACGAGGCGCTGCTGCGCCAGTGGTCCGCTCTGGAGCAGTGGTTGAGGCTGTTTGCCTCCGACCTGTCGAACGCCGAAACCCTGCGCCGTGCCGCAAACGACTGGCAGCGCAGCGGCCGCGACGAGGCCTTGCTTGTGCACACCCGGGGCCGCTTGGAAGCCGCCGAGAGCCTGCTATCGGACGAGCGACTGAAGGGGCGTTTCGAGGCAGGGGACGAGGCCTACGTGGCCGCGTGCTGGGCACGGGACCGGCGCCAGCTGCAGGAGCGCGAAGCGCAGCTCCAGCGCATCGCCGAGCAGCAGCGGGCTCGCGCCCAGCTGCAGCGGCGTGCCGCGGCCGGACTCGCAGGCGCGACCGCGATCGTGCTGGGCTTCGTTGCCTGGAACGTGCGGCAGACGCAAGCAGTGAGCCGGCAATCCTCGCTGGTGCTGGCTAGCGCAGCAGAATCCGCGCAGGCCAGCGACAGCGCCGTGCGGCTGGCGCTGCTGGCCAGCCAGGACAGCTGGCTGCACCCAGCGCATCCCGCCGCGTGGCCTGTGCTGGCCCAGACGATGCAGCGCAACACGTTGCGGCGCCGCTTCGCACAAAGCGAAGTCCAAACGCCGCCAGTGTTCTCGCCCGACGGCACACGCCTGCTGAAGATCGACGAAGGGCAGGCTGTTCTGCTAGACGTGGAAACGGGCGCAGCCATCGGCAAGCCACTGCCCCATGCGGAGCGCGTGGCCGCGGCGTGGTTCTGGCCGGACGGTTCGCGCATCGGGACTGTCACGACCGACAAGGACCGGAACACGTGGCAGGCGCGCGTCTGGGAAGCCGCCACAGGCCGGGTGCTGTCGGAATCTCCACGCCGCCCCGGCCGGTTCTGGAGTGCGGTCATCAACACCAACGGCACCCGCCTATTGACAATCCTAGACGCCGACCACGCGCAGGCCTGGGACATGAGCACCTGGGCGCCAGTGGGTCGGCGTGTCGAACACGACAACGAGATCCTCGGCGCGGCCTACAGCCCCGACGGCAAGACCTTCGTCACCTTCGCCAAGGACAACAAGGCCGTGGTCTGGTTGGCTGAGACCGGCGAACCGGTCGGCGCGCCGATGGTCCACGAGTCGATCCCGCAGTCAGCGCAGTTCAGCACCGATGGCCGCATGATCATGACCCAGCCATTCGGCAAGCCGATCCAGCTGTGGGACGCCACCACCGGCCAATCGCTGGCCGGCCCATCCTGGTACTCGGCTTATGCCACCACCGGCGAGTTCGGTCCGGGCGGGGGCCATGTCGTGCAGGTGGTTGGCAAGGAGGTTCGAGTCGTCGACCTAGCGACCGGGAGCACCGTGAACCTGGACTCCTACCCCGATCCGGCACCACGCGCAATGGGCTTCAGCGCCGACGGCCGGCGCATCGCGACCGTCACCGGCAAGGACGTCGTGCAGGTCTGGGACGTCGCAACCGGCTTGGCCCTGGGCCCTGCCATGACCGGCGGCTCGGGAGTCACCGCCGTGCGTTTCTCGGCCGACGGCCGCCGCGTGCTGGCAAGAGGGCGCGACACCGCATGGGCATGGGATGCGACGCTTGGCGCACCTGTCGCGGCACCGGCGCGGATGCCAGACGACGAGTCGCGCGTGCGGCTGATGCCCGATGGGCGTCGCGTGCTGGTGCACCGCCTAGGCGCACGGCTGCAGTCCTTCGATGCAGGCGACCCGAGGGCCCTCGCGCAGTGGCCCGCGGGGGATGCGGTCGTGGGGGACGTGGACCTCAGCCCGGACGGCAACTGGATCATTGCGCGCGAGTTCCGCTGGAACGTCTACGAACCGCTGTCGACGTCCGAGACCGTGCTGCGGCTGGTCGACGCCCGAAGCGGCACGGTGCGCACGCTTGGCAGCGCCGCGCAGAAGGGTTTCACCGAGCACAGTTTCAACGCGGTGGGCACGAGGCTGCTGACGTTGTCGGAGAGCGGCGCCGCGCAGTGGGACCTAGCGACGGCGCAGCCACTGGGGCCTACGCTTGCGCTGCCGCCGCAGCGGCTTGCGGTTGCCTTCGCGCCTGGCGACCGCGGTCTTCGGGTGTGGACCGATCCGAAGGCACCGCGAGCCGTTGATTCCGCGACCGGACACCCCACCGGGCCGGCCTTGCAGGTGGACGGACCGGTCGGCGTGCGGCTGTCGCCTACGGGCGGCCGGATGATCATCGCCGGTGCAGGTGGTTCGCTGGAACTGTGGGACGAAGACCAGCGTAAGCCGCTGCGGCGGCTGCGCGACAAGGCACGTAGCGGCGCACCGACAGCAAGCTTCAGCCCCGACGGGCGCCGGGTGGTGCTGCCCGGCGCGGCGGCCGGCGAGCCGGTGCGGGTGTTCGACGCCGCCACCGGGGAGACGGTGTCCGAACTTCTGGGCGACGCCAGCCAGGCACAGTTTTCGCGCGACAGCCGCTTGGTACTGACTTGGGGTGGCCCAGTGGTCGGGGTTTGGGATGCCGCAACCGGCCGCCGGGTGACGGCGGCGCTTTTTCACAAGCGGCCGGTGATCTCCGCCGAGACCGGCGCTGACGGCCGGTCGCTGCTGACGCTGGACCGCGGTCGCGTTGTGCGCCTGTTCGCCGTACCCGACATTGTTGAGGCGAATCGCGCCGCGATGCGTGCGCGCGCCTGCGAAGGGCTGGACCCAGATGCGCGAGCAGTACGCGTGGAGGACATGCGCGCCGCGCCGCTGATTGAACCGAAGCGGATCGGCGAAGACCTGTGTAACCGGTAGCCGGCCTGACCGCGAAGTCGGCGGAGACGCACTTGCAGCCAGCTTGCGAGCCGGCTGAGGAATGCAGTTGGTCCTTGCCAAGGCTGAAGAATTGGCGCAGTCCGGAGTGCCATCCCAGATGCTCCTCGCCTCGTCGTCCCCGCGCGTGTTTAGCCGCTATCAGATCCTATCGGACTGATATAGAACCAAGACACCGCCTGCATGCGGAGACCTGAAGCCAGCGGTTCAAGTGTCTGGCTCGGTAGCGCAACGACTGCGGTCACCGATCCTCCTATCAAACGCTAGGATCTGCGACGGCAGGTGGAGTTGCTGGCCGCTTTGCAGCGAGTGCTGCCGGTCGACCCAGGCCTGCGAACTCACGCTCACTGGCACCAAGCGACCGCTCCCTGTGGCGGCTTCAGACCCCATGAAGGTCAGCTCGGCACGGAACAGCGGTCGTACCATGGCTGACGACAGATGAGCCGGCAGTGACCGCTTCCTCGTCGCCCGAAGTGGCGCAATCGACCCGATGCAGTGGCCATAACAATCTGGAACTGACATTCGCCAGATTGACGGTCAGTCATCGCGCCACTCGACGGTCACTCGAAGTCCCTGGCCTCCATCGCCGTCTGCCAGGGACACCCGTGCTCCCAGCAGCCGGGCCGCTTCACTCACGATCGCCAGCCCCAGGCCCGAGCCGGGGCCGGCCCCTTGCCCTCGGAAGAAGCGCTCGAAGGCACGCGCGCGTTCACTGGCCCGCATGCCCGGCCCGTTGTCCTGCACCACGATTCGGCACTGATCGCCCTGCCGCGTGAGCTGCAGTTCCACCTGCGAACCCGGCGGGCAGTGGTTCAGCGCATTGCGCAGCAGGTTGTCGAGGATGGAATGCAGCGCGGGCACCAGCACCTTGGCGGGGCAGTGATCCGGCGATGCCAGGGCCATCTCGATGCCACGGGCATCGGCAAGTGGTGTGAGGTCGATCAGGTGCTGGCGGCAAGACGCCACCAGGTCGATGGGCTCGGTTGCCCGCGGCGCGCCCGGGGACTCCAGCCCGGCCAGAGTCAGCAGCTGCTCCACCAGATGCGTTGTGCGTTGCACGCCGCGCGCAATGCCCTGCCGCGCGGCATCGGCCGCCGCTGCATCGCGTGCGGTGGCCAGGGCGTGGGCCTGGGCCGCGATCACCGCCAAAGGGGTGCGCAGCTCGTGCGCGGTGTTGTGCGCCATCGCCCGCTCGTGCGCCAGATGCTGGCGGGCACGCGCCAGCAAGCCATCGATGGCGGCCACGATGGGCTGAAGCTCGGCATGGCGCAGGTCGAGTTGCAAAGGCGTCAGCGTGGTGGCATCCCGTTGGGCCAGGGCTGAGACCAAGCGCCGCAGCGGCGCAAGCCCCGTACGTACAGCCCACCACAGCGGCAGTATCAGCAAGGGAATGGCCACCAGGATGGATGGCAGCAGCCCACCGCCCAGCCACCGCAGCACGAGGCTGTCCTGCACCACGGGCTCCAGCAGGACGACGCGCCAACGTGCGGTCTCGTGCAGCCAGGGCCAGTAGCCGCGCCCGCGCAGCTGGACGACTTCTTGCCGCGCCTGCAGCGGCGTCAACACCGCCTGGCCTTGCAGGGCCGCCGAGGCATAGAGCTGCCGCCCGTCGCGCGTCTGCAGCACGAAGGCCAGGTCTTCGATGCCCGGCAAGCCGGAGTCACGCCGCGATCGATTGAACTGCAACTCGGTGGCCCGCACGATGGCTGCGGCGACGGGTTCGTCCACGTCGGCCAGCGCGTCGCCCAAGGCCTCGGCCGCAGAGCGCTGGGCCACACGATCGGAAATGCCGGACCTGAATGCCAGGTAGTCCAGGCCCACCAGCACGGCAGTGACCAGCACCAGCGCCAGGAGCAGCACACGCAACAGCCGCCCTTGCAGTGATGTCTGCTTCCTCATGGCCTGAGCTGGTAGCCCACGCCGCGTACGGTGCGGATGCGCTCGGCCCCGATCTTGCGGCGCAGGTTGGACAGATGCACTTCGACGGTGGCCGCATCCAATGGGTCACCCAACGGCTCCAGCAACTGCCCCAGCACCTGCTTGGGCACCACCGTGCTGCTGTCCTTGGCCAGGGCTACCAGCAGCTGGAACTCGCGCGCCGACAAGGCCAGCAGCTCGCCCTTCAGCCAGGCCTGGTGCGAGCGCGGCGCCACCGTCAGATCGCCCAGTTCCCATAGCTCGCTGGCCTGCTGCCGGTGGCGGCGGTGCACGGCCCGCACCCGCGACAGCAGCTCCGAGATCTCGAAGGGCTTGACGAGGTAGTCATCAGCCCCTTCGTCCAGGCCCTCGAGTCGATCCGTCAGCGCGGATCGCGCCGTGATGACGATCACCGGTGTGCCGATGCGCTTCGTGCGCCAGTGGCGCAACAGGTCCAGCCCCTCCTGGCCGCCCAGGGCGCGGTCCAGCAGCACCAGGTCCGTCTCGGGCCCGAGCGCGGCGCGCGCATCGGCGGCACGCCGCACCCATTGCGCGCTCATGCCTTCGGCCTTCAAGGCGCCAAGCAGCGCGGGGCCCAGATCGAGGTCGTCTTCGACCAGCAGGATGTGCATGGCAGTCACTTTAGCTTCCGGACCTTTGGGAAAGCCAAAGCTGCCGCACGCGACACTGCAGTCCGTGCCACATCGCCTCGAACTTCATCACCCGATCACCATGCCTCCTGATGGGACTCCACTGCTTTCGCGCCGCCGTTCCGTGGCCGTGCTCATCGGCGCATGTTTGCTGAGCGCGTGCGCGCAGGTGCCGCGGCAGGGCTACACGTCGGCGTCTTCCGGCACCATGGCGTACGCGCTGGGTGGCCCGCAGAAGACGCCCGTCGTCGTACTGCAAAGCGGCCTGGGTGACGGCCGCACGACCTGGAACACGGTCTGGCCCCAGCTGACCGCGCGCCACCGCGTCTTTGCGCTGGATCGTCCGGGCTACGGCGACAGCCCTTCGACAAGCGTGCCCCGAGACCCCTGCAGAGTCGCCCATGAACTTCGCGCCGCACTGCGCGACGCCAAGGTGCCCCCGCCCTATCTGCTGGTGGGCCACTCGCTCGGTGGCCTGTACCAGGTCGTGTTCGCGCGCCTCTACCCGGATGAGACGGCCGGTGTGCTGCTGCTGGACCCTACCCACCCCGAGCATTGGGCCACGCTGCAACGAGAGACACCGAAGACGGCCGCCATGGTGGCAGGCCTGCGCAGCACGCTGTTCACCCCCACCATGCGCGCCGAGTTCGACGCCCAGGCGCAATGCCTTGACGGGCTGCCGCCGTGGCCGTCGGAAGTACCTGTCAGGCTGCTGTTCTCGGGCCGCTTCGGCCCGCTGGAGACCGACGAGTTCCAGCGCACGCTGATGCGGCTGCGCCTGGATTGGCAGCAACGCCTTGGCGCGTCCGCCGAGACCATCCCCGACTCGGGGCACTATCTCCATCGCGATGCGCCCGAGCGGATGGTGCAAGCGCTCGAGCGTCTGTCGAATGCGGCGGACGAGCTGCCACGCCGCTGAAAGGCAGGGGCCATCGAGCACGCGATCTTTGGCTTCCCTTTGGGTGCTGCCTCGCAGACTGCCTGGCATCGCCACTTCGAGGTCTCCGCATGTCGAGTCACGCCCCTTCTTCAACCTTGCGCCGCCGGTCGGTCCTGCAACTGTTGCTGTCCAGCGGCTTGGGCCCGGGCCTGGCGGCGTGCGGCGGTGGATCCGACGAATCGCAGCAGGACAAGACTGCCGCTGTGCTCAGGACCCAGGCGGACGCCGCCGTCGCTTCCGGGCTGGTGGGCTTGGTGCTGGGCCAGGTCAGCAGCCAGATCAGCAGCGTGGCCGTGGCCGGCAAGCGCCGGCGGGGCCAGGGCGCCCGGGTGCAGACGCAGGACCGCTTTGCCATCGGCTCGAACACCAAAGCCATGAGTTGCGCCGCTATCGTGGCGCTGGCTGAGCGCGGCGGGCCTGCCTTGTCGCTGACCTTACCGCAGGTCTTCACCGAATGGGCCGGCGACATCCACCCCGCTTTCGCGCAGGTGACCCTGTCCGACCTGCTGCACCACCTCGGCGGCCTGCCGGCCTTCAACGGCAGCGGCCCGGAAGAGGACGCCTTCATGGCGGCAGTTGAAGCCGACACCCGCCCCGTGCCGGACACCATGGCAGGCCGCCGCGCGTACTTTGCCCGCTGGCTGCTTGCCCAGGCGCCCGTGAGCGGTGTGGTGCCGGGGCGCGACTTTCTCTATTCGAACGCCGGTTATGTCCTGGCCGCCGCCCTCGTCGAGGCGCGTACGGGAAAGGCCTTCGAGACCGTGTTCGACGAAATGCTGGTGCAGCCGCTGGCACTGCAAGGCGCCTGGCGCTCGCCTGTGCCAGCTCCAACCGACCTGCTGTGGGGACACGAGGGTGCGGCCGGTTCCTTGGCCGTGGTCGAGGCCACCGAAGAAGCGATCGCCGCCAAGGACTGGCTGGACATCATCGCGCCCGCTGGCGGCTGGGCCTGTACCGGGGCGGCCTACGCACAGTGGCTGCGCTGGCATGTGCTGGCGCTGCGGGGGGAGCGCACGCCGCTGCCGCAGGCCTATGTGAACGACCTGCGCGCGGTGCCTGACGGCCGATACGTGTGGGGCTGGCAAGCCTCGGCCACACCCAAACGGTTGCTGCTGACCCACACCGGCCACGAGCCCGGTTTCATGGCCGAGGTGGTGGTGGACCGGGCCGGCGAGTTCGCGGTTTTCGGCCTGAGCAACACGGGCCACTTTGCCGAAGATGGCACCAGTTGGGTCCTTGGACGCATCGACCAGGCACTTGCCGAGGTGTTCAAGCAGCAGTCGATAGCGCTTTGAGCGTGCGACATCGATTCGGCTGACCGTCCGCATTCGGGGGCGCCTCGAGTGACTGCTCCTGGCCGATGGCCGCCGCTCGAACCGGCAACTCGCGCTGACCAAGGAGACCTGGCCGCATCGGGACAGACGCCGAACCCATTCAACCAAGCTCCCGAGCAAGCGACTGTTCCGACTCGGCTCGAACGATGTCGCCAACACGAATGGCTCCCGCTTCGATCACGCGTGCGGTCATGCCGCCGTGCCCGCGCATCGCGGCGTAGCCACCTGGGCCCACGGCCTCCTCCATGCGAGAGCACGGCTGGCAGGGGCCGACGATCTCCAGCAGCGCTTCGCCGACGCGGACGCGGGCGTTCTTCAAGGCGATGAGGTTGATGCCCGACACCACCAGGTTGCGCCTCAGCGCGCCGGCGTCCACCTCGGCCACGCCTGCCAACGCGGCGATCACCGGGAGGTGCTCATGCTGGATCAGCGTGACCTGGCGGGTGGACAGCTCCGCCTCCCCGCGCTGGCCCAGTCGGTCGTCCGCCAGGCCGATGCCAGCCAGCGCCTGCGTGGAGTCGATGCGGCGCACCGGCCGGCGTGGGTCTCCGCGCACGAAGACGGCTTCGACACGGCCGGTGACGTGCGGCGGCTTGAGCAGGTCGCGGATGGTCTTCATGTTCGACGTCTGCTGAATCGGTGCTGTAGCGCCGGAGTGCAGGCTGCCCTCCGGTCGCCTCTTGAACCTCGCGCGCGATCAGGCCACGGCGCGCCGAGGCAAGACCCACTTCGGCCGCGCGAAGTGGCAGGTATAGCCGTTCGGGTTGCGCTCCAGGTAGTCCTGGTGTTCGGGTTCGGCCTGCCAGAACTCACCCACCGGCGCGACTTCCGTGACCACCTTGCCCGGCCACAGGCCGGAGGCCTCGACGTCCTTGATCGTGTCGATCGCCTCGAGCCGCTGGGCTTCGGAGGCGAAGTAGATCGCCGAGCGGTACGACATGCCGCGGTCGTTCCCCTGCCGGTTCAGCGTGGTCGGGTCGTGGATCTGGAAGAAGAACTCCAGCAGCCGCCGGTAGCTCATCACCGCCGGATCGAAGACGATCTCGATGGCCTCCGCATGCGTGCCGTGGTTCCGATAGGTCGCGTTCGGCACGTCGCCACCGCTGTAGCCCACGCGTGTGGACACGACACCCGGCATCTTGCGGATCAGGTCCTGCATGCCCCAGAAGCAGCCACCGGCCAGGACTGCGCGTTCGGTTGTCATTTCAGATCTCCTCAACCTGGTTCAGGTACTCGCCATAACCTTCGGCCTGCATGTCGTCGCGATGCACGAAACGCAGCGATGCCGAGTTGATGCAGTAGCGCAGACCGCCCTTGTCACGCGGCCCGTCGGTGAAGACGTGGCCGAGGTGGCTGTCGCCATGGACCGACCGGACTTCGGTGCGCACCATGCCATGGCTGGCATCGCGCAGTTCGTTCACGTACGCAGGCACGATCGGCTTGGTGAAGCTCGGCCAGCCGCAGCCCGACTCGAACTTGTCGGACGATGCGAACAGCGGCTCGCCAGAGACGATGTCGACATAGATGCCCGGCTCGTGGTTGTCCAGGTACTCGCCGGAACCGGGATGTTCGGTTCCGTTGCGCTGCGTGACGCGGAACTGCTCCGGGGTGAGCCTGGCAAGCGCTTCTGGGGACTTGGTGTAGTGCTTCATGGGTTCCTGCTGGTGGGCCTCGACTTCGTGCAAGCGGCGCCGTCATCGACGTGGCGCCCTGCAGACTCCTTGGTCGACCGACTCGACTCCAGATTACGGCAACGGGTCAGGGACTGATGGCAAGGTGGGCATACCGGTTCATGTTGTCTGGAAGTGGTGCACACCGGGGCAAAGTTCAAGACTGCTCGGGCCAGGTCGCTCAGGCAGAAGCTTCGCCTGGCGCCGCACCCGCCGCCCTCGAGGCCTGGGCTCAGCCTCGCTGGGCCACCCACCAGGCCGCCACCTCCGTTCGCGACGTGGTGGCGGTCTTGTTGAGGATGTTGGCCACGTGGCGCTTGACCGTGAACGGGCTGAGGTCGAGTGCGCGTGCGATCAGCTTGTTGCTCTGGCCCTGGGTCAACAGGTTCAGCACCTGGCCTTCGCGTTCGGTCAGCCCCCCGGGCAAGCGCGGGGCACCATCGGCCTGCGCAGCGACCTCCTGGCCTCCTTGCAGAGAGCGGGCCAGCACTGCCAGCGCGCGCAGGCGCTCCTGGCGCGCGGGCTCGAGCCGGTGGCGCCAAGGCGCGTCGGCCAGCGCGGCCAGCACCTGCGGCCCGGCAAGCAGGCCGCCTCCCGCGGGCGCGCCGGCGTCGAGCGAATCGAACCAGCGGGTCAGCAACGCGGCGGCAGCGTCCAGCCGGCCCTGGCGGCGTTGCGCCTCCACGCACAACAGCATCGGCAGCACCCCGCCGAACAGCACCAGGCGTTCGATGACACCGGGCGGCGGCGTCAAGCACTGTTCGGCGTCTGCCTCACGCCCGTCGAGCAGCGCCACCATGCCCGCGGCCGTTGCGCGCTCCAGGCGAGCCTGGGGTCGCTGGAAGTTGTCGGTCGCGCCATGAACCTCGGCGGCCACCGCTCGAACCCAATCGGTGTCACCCAGCGCCCACGCGGCGCGCAGTTCACCGAACAGGGTTGCGCCGCTGTGCGTGCGGCGATTCGCGGAGTCCGACTCGCGCATGTCCGCGCGCATCAGCTCCGCCGTTTCCTTGCACTTCGCCCGATCACCGGCGGCGGCGTCGACCGCAAAGTGAAGCAGCAGGTTCTCCGTCAGGCAGGAGCGCGGGCGGCCCAGCCACTGCAGGTCGTCGTCGGCGGCAGCCAGCCAGCTTCGCGCATCCGCCACCTGGCAGGACCCCAGGGCCAACGCGGCGCGCACGTGCTGCACCGCCACGCGAAGCAGGCTCGCGCGTTGACCCGCTGCGGGGTCTGCACCGCGCACGAAGCGCTGCAACGCTGCGCCCATGCCCGGCAACCCTGCCGGCAAGGCCACGAAGTGCAGCTGCTGCCAGGCTGCGGGGTCATTCATCGCTTCGAGCCTGTCGACCGCTGCGTTGAAGTGTTCGGCCACGGCTTCAGGCTGCTGAGTACCGAAGCTGACCCATGCGCTGAAGTACGCGGCCAGAACGCCCGCCATGCCCCCGAGCCCCGCCGGATGCAGCCGCGCCAGGCCGGCGACGGCGCTGTCGTGGCGGCCGCTGTTGAATGCGGCGATGTGCTGGTACACCCGAGCCAGGGCAGCCTGCTCGGCCTGCCCGTCGCGCTCGAAGCCGTCGCCGGCGCGTTCCATGGCGACGCTGCAAGCGGTGAAGTCGAAGGCATGGAACGCGCAGAGGCCTCGCAACATCTCCAGCGCCGGATGACGCTCGACCTCGGCGGGTGGAAACAGGCCAATCAGCCGCTGCACGGCCGGCCCGCCGCCGCGCGGCAGCAGAGCCTGGCCGCGGGCGGCCAGGGCCGCTGCGGCTTCCCCCCAGGCGCCAGCCCGCACCAGCCATTGCACGGCGCGCACGAGGTCGCCTTCATGCTCGGCAGCGCGTTGCAGCAGTGCGGGCAATTCCTCGGCGTGATCGCGCTGCAAGCGGTCTTCAAGGAAGTCGCGAAACAGGTCGTGCAGGCGAAGCGTGCGGTTGCCGGCGTCCAGCGGCGTGACGAACAGGCCTTCGCGAACCACCTGCTCGAAGCACTGCCGGGCATCGGGCATGGCGCTCACCTGCACGCAACGCTCGACCGTGAGTTCGGGCAGCACCGCGCAGCGCAACAGGAACAGGCGCAGCCGCTCCGGCATGCCGGCCAGCACCTCGTCGGCCAGGAAATCGAACACGTGCTGGCGGCCAGCCGCTGGCGTCACGCTGGCGCCTGCCGTGAGCATCAGCCGCAGCCCGGCAGCCCACCCTTCGGTGCTGCGATGAAGTTCGGCGGCGCGCGCCACCGCTTCAGCGCCGGCGCCCTGGGCGCGCAGCAGAGCCGCCACGTCAGCGGGCGCAAACCGGAGCTCGGCCTGACGAAACTCGGCCAGCTCGCCACGTGCGCGCCAGCGCGCTAGCGGCAACGGAGGCTCGGTGCGGCTGGCCAGCACCAGGCCCCAGCGCGGCGGCAGCCGGTCGGCCAATGCGGACAAGAAGTCGAACACATGCGGGTCGGCGAAGCGGTGGACGTCGTCGATGAGCAGCAGGCCGCGCTCGACTTCAGCCTCGGCCAGCGCGTTGACGACTTCGTCAGCCGCCTGGCGCACCCCTCGCGGCCCCAGCGCCAGCGAGCCGAGTGCGGCGGGGGCCACGCGCCAGGGCAGATCCAGCGGCTCGAGCGCGGCCGTCAATGCTGCGAGCAGCCGCGGCACGTCGTCCTCCTCGTCTGCGCTCAGCCATGCCAGCGCAGTGCCTTGGGGCAGCGCGGCCAGCTGGCCCGCCAGTGCCGATGTCTTGCCCCAGCCGGCAGGCGCCAGCAACACGACGAGGCGTTGCCGTTGCAGCGCGTCGGCCAGCGGCAGCCCCAGCGCCGGGCGATCGATCAGATCTGCCCGCGGCCGCGGTGGCTGGATCTTGGTGCGGGCAAACGAACCGACGGCGTCCGGCATGGCGCGACATTGTGCAGGGCCGGTGTCGGCGTGGCGAGGCCGCGGATGCCCGCAACGGCACCCCGGCCCGACGGGGTCCGGCATGGTCCGTTGCGGACCAGGCAGTGGCCCATCCGGCCGACGCCAAGGTCGGCCGACCCCGCGAGCATGACAGCCATGCAAAACGTACTGACGCCTGCACTCCCCCGAGCCGCTTCAGCAGGGTGCTGGGTCACCGATCTCCCCGGCGCACCGCAAGGCTTCAGCGTGCAGCTTCACGTGCTTGCACCGGGCCACACGGGGCGGTGGCCTGCCGCCGACGCGGGCGCGCTCTGGGTGCTGACCGATGGCCTGGGCAAGGCCGTGTTCGATGGTGCCGCCCAGCGCATTGCCGCGCCTTGCGTCTTGCGGCAACTGGCAGGCACGGCGCTGCGGGTCACCAACCAAGGCAGCACGCCGATGCGGGTCATGCGCTGGGCGCCGGTGCAACACGACGCGCCGGTCGCTGAGACCCTCCTCAAGCCACAACCCACAAGGACACCGTGATGCCCCGACTTCCCATCCTCCCCGAGCGGCCCTATCTGGCGCCGCTGAAACCCCTGGACAGCGCCCGAACGACGCAGCAGCGGCTGCCCAATGGCCAACTGGTGCTGACCATCGAACACGCCACGCTGCGGGGCCTCGCGCCGCCGATGTTGCGCTGGTGGTTCGAGAACATCGGCGGCACGATGCGCCACCAGGGCCGCACCTGGCCGCGTTACCTGCTCTGGCACCCGCGTGATCACATCCACTGGGAGTTGGCCGCGCCTGCCCCGTGCGGCGGCGCGCGACAAGGCGCCCGCTTCCGCATCGTCGAGGCCTTCGATGCCCGGCCGGAGTGGGCTGTCGATTCGACCGAGGTGGTGGAGAAACTCGACGACACCGGCATCGCGCTGGTGCGCCGCATCTTCGGCCACGAGATCTTCCGCCTCGAGCACCGCTTCGGCGAGGCCGCCGGCGGCGCCAGCTACCGCTCGCGCATGGTGGTGGGCGCAGCGGGCGGCTGGTTCAAGCCCATCTTCAACGGCTGGGTGCAACCGCGCGTGTTCTCCGATGCCATGGGCAGCGCCTGGCTGAAGCACAACGTCGAGGAAGTGGGGCTGCTCGAAGCCTTGCTGCCACCGCTGTACGCGGCGCGGCCTGCGACGGGCTGCACGGCGCGCTGACACAACCGAGCCGCCGGCTCGCCGGCCTCACTCCACCGTGACGCTCTTGGCCAGGTTGCGCGGCTTGTCGACGTCGGTGCCTCGCGCGCAGGCGGTGTGGTATGCCAGCAATTGCAGCGGCACCACGTGCAGGATGGGTGACAGCGCGCCGTAGTGCTCGGGCATGCGGATCACGTGCACGCCCTCGCCGGACTCGATGCGCGTATCGCTGTCGGCGAACACGAACAGTTCGCCGCCGCGCGCGCGCACTTCCTGCATGTTGCTCTTGAGCTTGTCGACCAGCGCGTCGTTCGGCGCCACCGTCACCACCGGCATCGCGCTGGTGACCAGCGCCAGCGGGCCGTGCTTCAGTTCGCCGGCCGGGTAGGCCTCGGCGTGGATGTAGCTGATCTCCTTGAGCTTGAGCGCGCCTTCGAGTGCGATCGGGTAGTGCAGGCCGCGGCCGAGGAAGAGTGCGTTCTCCTTGCGCGCAAAGGCCTCGCTCCAGGCCACCACCTGCGGCTCCAGCGCCAGCACCGACTGCACTGCCACCGGCAGGTGGCGCAGCGCCTTCAGGTGCTCGGCTTCCTGCGCGTCGCTCAGGTGGCCGCGGGTCTGCGCGAGCGCCAGCGTCAGCAGGAACAGGCCGACCAGCTGCGTCGTGAAGGCCTTGGTCGAGGCCACGCCGATCTCGGCGCCGGCGCGCGTGATGTAGGCGAACTCGCACTCGCGCACCATCGCGCTGGTGGCCACGTTGCACACCGTCAGCGTGTGCTTCATGCCCTGCGCACGCGCATGCTTCAGCGCCGCCAGCGTGTCGGCCGTCTCGCCGCTCTGCGAGATGGTGACGACCAGCGTCTTCGGATCGGGCACGCTGTCGCGGTAGCGGTACTCGCTGGCGATCTCGACGCTGGTCGGGATCTTCGCGATGCTCTCCAGCCAGTACTTGGCGGTCGAGCCGCTGTAGTAGCTGGTGCCGCAGGCCAGGATCAGGACCTTGTCGATCTCCTTGAAGGCCTTGTAGGCGCCGTCGCCGAACAGCTCGGGCGTGATGCCTTCCACCGCGTCCAGCGTGTCGGCAATCGCCTTGGGCTGCTCGAAGATCTCCTTCTGCATGTAGTGGCGGTACGGGCCCAGTTCGGCAGCGCCGGTGTGAGCATGCACGGTGCGCACCTCGCGCGTCACCGGCTTGAACGGGCCGTCGCCGTCACGGCGGGTGATCCAGGTCTTGCCGAGCTGCAGGTCGACGACGTCGCCTTCCTCGAGGTAGACGATCTGGTCGGTCACGCCGGCCAGCGCCATCGCGTCGCTGGCCAGGAAGTTCTCGCCGGCCCGCTCGCCGGTGCCGATGCCCAGCACCAGCGGCGAGCCCTCGCGCGCGCCGATCACACGGTGCGGCTCGTCGCGGCAGAACACCGCGATCGCATAGGCGCCGCGCAGGTGCACGACGGCGCGCTGCACCGCGTCGAGCAGGTCGCCTTCGTACAGGCGGTCGACCAGGTGGGCGATGACCTCGGTGTCGGTCTGGCTGGTGAACTCGTAGCCCTTGGCCTTCAGTTCGGCGCGCAGCTCGTCGTGGTTCTCGATGATGCCGTTGTGGACCAGCGCGATGCGCCCGGCGCTGGCCTGCTTGGCCTGCGGCCCGTGCGAGAAGTGCGGGTGGGCGTTATGCACCGCCGGCGCGCCGTGGGTGGCCCAGCGCGTGTGTGCGATGCCGGTGCCGCCGCTCACGCCGTCGGCGCTGACGTTGGCCTCGAGCTCGGCCACGCGCGAGGTGCTGCGCGCCCGCTTGAGCTCACCGCCCTGATGCACCGCCACGCCGCAGGAGTCGTAGCCGCGGTACTCGAGCCGGCGCAGGCCCTCGAGCAGCACCGGGACGATGTTCTTGGTGGAGACGGCTGCGACGATTCCGCACATGGTGACGACCTTCCGGGTTGGGCAATGGGGGCGGATGCTAGGCAGACCCCCGAGGTGATTGATTGCAAGTTTGCGCCACTCATGCAATATTCATCCATCCCCCATACAGGGTGAACAAATAGTTCACGAACTGACGCCAGATGGAAGAATCATCCGCCACGGTCGAGCTCGACGCCACCGATCTGCGCATCCTCGACCAGCTTCAGCGTGACGCCTCGCTCACCAACCAGTCGCTCGCCGCCGCGGTGCACACCTCGCCGGCCACCTGCCTGCGGCGCGTGAAGCGGCTGATGGACGCAGGCGTGATCGAACGCCAGGTGGCGCTGCTGTCACCCGCGCGCCTGGGCGCGGGGCTGACGGCGATCGTCGAGGTGACGCTGGACCGGCAAGGCGCCGAGCACCTGGCCGCCTTCGAGGCCCGCGCGGTCGCCGACGCCGAGGTGCGCCAGTGCTACCGCGTCTCGCCCGGGCCGGATTTCCTGCTGATCCTGCAGGTGGCCGACATGCCGGCCTACCACGCGCTGGTGCGGCGCCTGTTCACGCAGGACGCCAACGTGCGCAACGTGAAGGCCTTCTTCAGCGTCTCGCGCGCGAAGTTCGAGCCGGGGCTGACGCTGCCGAAACCGGCCGCTACGACTTGAGGATGACCAGGCCCTTGAGGTACTCGCCTTCAGGGAAGACGAGGGTCTGCGGATGGTCGGGCGCAGCCGCCACGCGCTCGTAGATGACGCCGTCGACGCCGGCGTCCATGCCGGCCCCGGCGACGATCTTGTGGAACAGCTCGGTGCCGACGCCGCCGGAGCACGAGAAAGTGAACAGCGCGCCGCCCGGGGCGAGCAGCTTCAGCGCGAGGCGGTTGATGTCCTTGTAGGCCCGGGCGGCACGCTCCGCGTGCGAGGCCGTCGGCGCGAACTTGGGCGGGTCGAGCACGATCGCGTCGAACACCTCGCCGGCCTTCAGCGCGTCGCGCAGGGTCTGGTTGACGTCGGCGTCGCGGGCCTCGTGGCGCGCCGGGTCGAAGCCGTTGAGCGCGACATGGGCCGTGGCCCGCGCCAGCGCCGGCGCGGAGGAGTCGACGCTGACCACCTGCTGTGCACCACCGGCCCGCGCCGCGACGCTGAAGCCGCCGGTGTAGCAGTAGCAGTTCAGCACGCGCTGCAGGCCGAAGTGGCGCACGGTGTCGGCGAACAGCTTCCGGTTGTCGCGCTGGTCGAGGTAGAAGCCGGTCTTGTGGCCCTCGGCCACGTCGAGCGTGAGCTTCCAGCCGTGCTCGCGGATCGTCACCTCGGTGGCGCCTTCGCCACGCAGCCAGCCGGCGGCGGGCTCCAGGCCCTCGAGCTTGCGCACGCCGGAGTCGCTGCGCTCGTACAGGCGAGTGAGGCTGGTGGCCTTCAGCAGCAGGTCGGCGATCGTCGCCTTCCAGCGTTCGGTGCCGGCGGAGAGGAACTGCGCGGAGAGCAGGTCGCCATAGCGGTCGACGATCAGCCCCGGCAGCCCGTCGGCCTCGCCGTGGATCAGGCGCACGCCGTCGCTCGCTATCGGCAGCCGCGCACGCAGCGCCAGGGCTCGGGTGATGCGGCGCTCGAAGAAGGCCGCGTCGATGCGCTCGGCCTCGTCGAAGCTCCAGGCACGCACGCGGATCATCGAGCTCGGGCTGTACGCGGCCCAGGCGAGGAAGCGGCCGTCGCTCGACTCGACGCGCACGGTTTCGCCAGCGTCGGCCTTGCCGGTGCCGACACTGCCCTGGAACACCCAGGGGTGCCGGCGCAGCAGCGAGCGTTCCTTGCCTTCGCGCAGGGTGATGACCTTCATTTCTTCTTCGCTCGCGGGTGCGCGGCGTCGTACACCTTGGAGAGGTGACCGAAGTCGAGCCGCGTGTAGACCTGGGTGGTGGTGATGTTGGCGTGGCCGAGCAGTTCCTGCACCGCCCGCAGGTCGCCGCTGGACTGCAGCAGGTGCGAGGCGAAAGAGTGGCGCAGCATGTGCGGGTGCACGTGCGTGTTCACGCCGGCCTGGATGGCGCGCCGCCTCAGCCGCGAGCGCAGCTGGCTGGGCGTCAGCCGCGTGCCGCGGTTGCTGACGAACAGCGCGGGCTCGCCGGTCTTCGCGAGCTCGCCGCGCAGTTCACTCCAGTGCTGCACGGCCTTCAGCGCCGCGGCGCCGACCGGCACGCTGCGCCGCTTGCTGCCCTTGCCGAGCACGTGGGCGGTGGCGTCGGCCACGTCGATCCAGCCGGCGGCCTGTGCCGAGGCGCCCACGTCCAGCCCGATCAGCTCGCCCACCCGCAGCCCGCAGCCGTAGAGCAGCTCGACGATGCAATGGTCGCGCGCCTCCAGCCGCGGGTCGCCCTCGTCGGCCGCATCCGGGTGGTGATCGGCCAGCGCCATGGCCTGGTCGACCGCCAGCGCCTTGGGCAGCGGCTTGGCGCCCTTGGGCGCGCGCACGCCGTCGACCGGGTTGAGCGGCACGAGGCCGTCGCGGCCCAGCCATCGATACAGGCCGCGCCAGGCAGAGAGCACGATCGCGATGCTGCGCGGCGCCAGGCCTTGCGAATGCAGCTGCGCCGCCCAGCGGCGCACGTGATGGACCTGGACCTCGCGCAGCGCGACCGGATGTTTCTCGGTGAAGCTGCGCAGCCGCCCGAAGGCTTCGCCATACATCGCCAGTGTGCGCGGCGCGAGCCGGCGCTCGACCTCCAGGTGAACCAGGTGCCTGGCGATGTCGTCGTCCATCAACCCACCGGCAGCAGCCGCGACAGTGCCGCGCTGGCCAGCTCGCCGATGCGCTGCAGGAACTCGGTGCCCATGTCGGCGGTGTAGCGCGTCGGGTCGGGCGAGGCCAGCACGAGCATGCCGAAGGCGCCGACGCCGGCGCCATGGCGCAGCGGGATCATCGCCAGCGATGCCGCGCTGTCGGCATCGTCCAGCCACTTCGCCGCCTCGAAGCCGCTGTTCACGCCGCAGTAGGGCAGCGTCAGGCTGCCGGCCAGGCTCTTCACGTCGGCGCTCACAGCGGTGGCGAAGGGCAGCGCGGCGTAGCCCTCGGCAGCGCCCCAGACGCGGATGCCGGCCTGCGGAATCATGAACTGGTGCATCAGTTCGCGCGTCAGCACCCCGGGCAGTTCGCCGGGGCTGGCAGTGAGCATCAGCGCGCGCGTCCAGCGGTGCAGCCGGTCGGCAATGGCGACGTTCTCCTGCCCGTGGCGGATCATCTCGATGATCTTGCCCTCCAGGCCCTTGATCTTGTCGCGCAGCATTTCCATCTGCCGCTCCTGCAGCGAGACGGCACGCTGGCCGTGCGGGCTGGTCAGCTGGACGCTGGACAGCAGCTCGGCATGGCGCTCGAAGAACGCCGGGTTGTTCGCCAGGTAGTTGGCGATGTCCTGCTCGGTGATGCCCTGAATCGTCACGCTTGGTCCTTCACAGATCAATCTCGCCTTCGAAGACCGTCACCGCCGGCCCGGTCATGAACACATGCGCGTCGCCGCCGGCCCACTCGATGGTGAGCGTGCCGCCGCGCGCCTCGACGTCGACCTTCGCGTCCAGCAGCCCGAGGCGGATGCCGGCCACCACCGCCGCACAGGCACCAGTGCCGCAGGCCAGCGTCTCGCCGACGCCGCGCTCGTGCACGCGCAGCCTGATGCGGTCACGCGAGAGCACCTGCACGAAACCGGCGTTGACGTGGCGCGGGAAGCGCGCATGCGTCTCGATGGCCGGGCCCTGCACCGCGACCAGCGCCGCGTCGACGTCGTGCACGAACTGCACCGCGTGCGGGTTGCCCATCGACAGCACCGCCACGTCGGCGGCGTAGTCGCCCAGGTCCAGCGGCCACAGCGCGAAGCCGTTTTGCAGACGCGGGCTCAGGCCCTCGGCATCGAAGGGCACGCGCGCCAGGTCGAACACCGGCGCGTTCATGTCTACCGTCACGCGGCCGTCGGGCTGCGCGCGCAGCTCGAGCAGCGTGTTCATGGTCTCGACGCGCACGGTGTTTTTGTCGGTGAGATGCTTGTCCTGCACGAAGCGCACGAAGCAGCGCGCGCCGTTGCCGCACTGCTCGACTTCGTCGCCGCTGCCGCCGTTGAAGATGCGGTAGCGGAAGTCCACCCCCGGCGTGACGCTCTTCTCGACCACCAGGATCTGGTCGGCGCCGACACCGAAGCGCCGGTCGCCCAGGCGTTTGCACTGCTCGGTCGTCAGCGCGATCGGCGAGCGCGTGCCGTCGAGCACGACGAAGTCGTTGCCCGCGCCCTGCATCTTGGTGAAGTGCACCCTCATGAAGGCGTGATTATCCGCGCCCTTCAGTACAGCGACGCCTCGCCCGCCGGCCGCGTCTTGAAGCGCTTGTGCACCCACAGGTACTGCGCCGGGTTCTCGCGGATGCGCTCCTCGATCCAGCGGTTCATTCGCGTGGTGTCGGCCAGGGCATCGTCGCTCGGGAAGCCCTCCAGCGGCGGCAGGAAGCGCACCCGGTAGCCCTGCCCGCCGGGCAGCATCTCGGCGATCACCGGCTGCACCACCATGTTCAGCAGCTTCGCCATGCGCGAGGGCGCCAGCAGCGTGGCTGCATTGACGCCGAAGAAGGGCACGAAGGCCGCATCGCGTTCGCCGAAGTCCATGTCGGGCAGGTTGAAGAAGCCGGTGCCCTGGCGGACTTCGCGGATCAGCGGCTTGGCCGAGTCGCTGCGCGGGAAGATCACCGCGTTGCCCAGGCGAAGCCGGCCGCGCCGCATGATGTCGTCCATCAGCGGGTTGGTCTGCTGCTGGTAGATCGAGGCGGCCTTCTTCTTCTGGAACAGCAGCACCGAGGCGCCGGCCACGTCCAGCGCCATGAAGTGCGGCACCAGCCACATCACCGGGCGCTCGCTGCGCTCGGCGAGATCGACCTCGCCTTCGACGTGGATCAGCTTCATCAGCTGCTCGCGCGGCGCCCACCACAGCAGGCCGCGCTCGACGATGCTGCGGCCGAGCCAGCCGAAGTGCTCGCGGGCCAGCGCCTCGCGCTCGGTGGCATTCTTCTCCGGGAAGCAGAGTTCGAGGTTGCGCAGCGCGATGCGCCGGCGCGAGCCGGCCAGGCGATAGAGCAGCGCGCCGAGCCCGCGGCCGAACGCCGCCTGCGCGGACAGCGGCAGCCAGTGCAGCAACCACAGCAGGCCGAGCAATGCCCGGGTGGCCAGCGAAGTCACGGTGGGGGTGGCCCTCATTCGGCGGCGCCCGCGCGCGGTGCCTTGTAGCGGTGGTAGCCCCACAGGTACTGCTGCGGGCGCTGGCGGATCAGCGCTTCCATCGCGCGGTTCACGATCGCCGCGGACTCGGCCTGCGCCGTCGTGTCCGCCGGCAGCGCTTCGGGCATGGCCTGCAGGCGCACCACGTAGCCCTGCCCGCCGGCCAGCCGCTCACCCCAGATCAGCAGCACCACCGCGCCGGTCTGCTGCGCCAGCCGCGCGGCCAGCGTCATCGTGTAGGCGTCGCGGCCGAAGAACGGCGCCCACTCGCCCATGCCCTCGGGCGGCACCTGGTCGGGCAGCAGGCCCACCGTCTCGCCGCGGCGCAGCGCACGAATCATCTGCCGCACGCCGGCCAGCGAGGCCGGCGCGGTAGCCAGGCCCGGCCGCGCGCGCGAGCCCTCCATCACCTCGCGCAGCCAGGGCTGCTTGGCGGGGCGGTACAGCACGGTGATGGGGCCGTACTGCGCGGCGAAGCGTTCGGCGTAGGCCTGCGCGCAGATCTCGAAGCAGCCCAGGTGTGGCGTCAGCAGCAGCAGGCCGCGGCCGCCGGCATGCGCGGCTTCGACGAGTTCGGCGCCCTCGATGCGGGTGAAGCTCGCCAGCGGCCTGGAGTCCGGGCGCAGCCACAAGAACGGCAGTTCCATCACCATGCGCCCGGCCTCGGCAATCGCCGCGCGCGCCGCCACCGGATCGATACCTGCTTGTCTGACGTGATCACGGAAGCGCCGCCGGTAGGCGGGCGAGAAGAGGTAGCCCAGCCAGCCCACCCCCGCACCCAGGGTGTGAAGAAGCCACAAAGAACGCCTCGAGAGCCAGTGGAAGAGTCGAATCATCTTTCTATAATCGGGGCGTCGCCGAGTTATGAACTACTTGCGGGGCGACTCACAAATCCTGCTAAAGCGTTCGCCGCTCCTCCAAAGTCATCAGGCCGGCAACGCACCTGCAACCTGACTGGAGTTTAAGAGTGTCGAACGACTTCCTTTTCACATCCGAATCCGTTTCTGAAGGCCACCCCGACAAGGTCGCCGACCAGATCTCGGATGCCATCCTCGATGCGATCTTCAAGCAGGACCCGCGTTCGCGCGTGGCGGCGGAGACGCTGACCAACACCGGCCTCGTGGTGCTGGCCGGCGAGATCACCACCAACGCGCACGTCGACTACATCCAGGTCGCACGCGACACGATCAAGCGCATCGGCTACGACAACACCGAGTACGGCATCGACTACAAGGGCTGCGCGGTGCTGGTGGCCTACGACAAGCAGAGCAATGACATTGCTCAAGGCGTGGACCATGCCAGCGATGACCACCTGAACACTGGCGCCGGCGACCAGGGCCTGATGTTCGGCTACGCCTGCGACGAGACGCCCGAGCTGATGCCCGCGCCGATCTACTACGCGCACCGCCTCGTCGAGCGCCAGGCGCAGCTGCGCCGCGACGGCCGCCTGCCCTTCCTGCGCCCCGATGCGAAGAGCCAGGTGACGATGCGCTACGTCGACGGCAAGCCGCACTCGATCGACACCGTGGTGCTGTCCACCCAGCACCACCCCGACCAGAGCGAGACGCCGACCAAGCTGAAGGCCAGCTTCTACGAGGCGGTGATCGAGGAGATCATCAAGCCGGTGCTGCCCAAGGAGTGGCTGAAGGAGACGCGCTACCTGGTCAACCCGACCGGCCGCGTCGTCATCGGCGGCCCGCAGGGCGACTGCGGCCTGACCGGCCGCAAGATCATCGTCGACACCTACGGCGGTGCCTGCCCGCACGGCGGCGGCGCGTTCTCCGGCAAGGACCCGAGCAAGGTCGACCGCTCGGCCGCCTATGCCGCGCGCTATGTGGCCAAGAACGTGGTGGCAGCCGGCCTGGCCCGCCAGTGCCAGGTGCAGGTGGCCTACGCGATCGGCGTGGCCAAGCCGATGAACATCACCGTCTACACCGAAGGCACCGGCAAGCTGCCCGACGACCAGATCGGCAAGCTGGTGGCCGAGCACTTCGACCTGCGCCCGAAGGGCATCATCCAGATGCTCGACCTGCTGCGCCCGATCTACGAGAAGACCGCCGCCTACGGCCACTTCGGCCGCGAGGAGCCGGAGTTCACGTGGGAGAAGACCGATAAAGCTGCAGCCCTCAAGGCTGCAGCCGGGCTGTAGGCCCTCCGCGCGAAGGCGCGGTATCGGTCTTCCGGCGCAGGCTAACTTCCGCCCTTGGGCGGAAGTTAAGGGGCCTAGGCCCCGGCCGGAGCCAAATGAATCCACCGCGAAGCGGCTGACCAGAAGGGCGACGCAAGTCGCCCTTCGTGCTTTCACGCGCTGATTTCCCCTCATCGTTCCCCCACAATCGGACCACCCTCACCTTCCGCCCGGCCTTGCTCCGCACCCTGCGCAGCCACTACCTGCTCGGCAGCTTCGCGATCTTCGTCGCGATGCTGGGACTCTTGCTGTGGAACGCGCAGCTGCAGATGAAGCGTGCGCTGGACGAGCGCTTTGCCGCCGAGCAGCAGACGGTCGGCCCGCTGCTGGTGGCGGCCATCGGGCCGCTGATCGTCACGCGCGACTACGCCACCATCGCCGAGATCGTCGCCGCCAACGTGGGCTCCGGCCCGATCGGCCACATCGAGGTGGTCGACAGCCGCGGCGGTCGCATCGCGCAGGCCGGGAACGCCGGCGTTCCCGGGCAACGCGCCGCCGCGCAGCCCATCGTGCTGGCCGGGCAGCGGCTGGGCGAGCTCCGCTTCGGCATCCCGACCGACCCGCTGAAGGCGGCGCGAGACCGGCTGTGGCGCGACAGCCTGCTGATCGGCGCTGCGGTGCTGGGCGCCGGCACGCTGCTGCTGCTGATCGGCACGGGCTGGCTCGGTGCCGGATTCAGGCGCTTGTCGCAGGCCAGCCGCGCGGTCGCCGGCGGCGACTACACGAACCGGCTGCCGGCCAGCCGGTTGCGCGAGCTCGACGAGGTGTCGCAGGCCTTCAACCAGATGGCCGACGCGGTGCAGGCGCAGTTGCAGGCCCGGCACGAGAACGAGCGCTACCTGCGCGAGGTGCTGAACACGCTGGCCGAGGGTCTGGTGGTGATCGACCGCGAGCAGAAGGTGATCGACTGCAACGACGCGCTGGCGCGGCTGTACGGACTGACGCGCGAGGAGTTCCTCGTTCCGGAGCGGACGCTGAGCACGACCACGCTGCACGGCCCGGACGGCGAGGTGCTGCAGGCCCACGAGCGGCCGACCTCGCGCGCCCTGCTCAGCGGCCAACCGCAGCGCGACCAGGTGGCGCAGATCCGCCGCCCCGATGGCAGCAGCCGCTGGGTGAGCGTGAACGCCACGCCGCTGCGCCGGGCCGGCTCCGACGAGGCGCATGCGGTTCTGGCCACGATCACCGACATCTCGCGCCACGTGATGGCCGAACAGCAGCTGCGCGGCATCAACGAATCGCTGGAGCAGCGCGTGCGCGAGCGCACCTCGGAGCTGGAGCAGGCCAAGGATGCCGCCGAGGCGGCCAACCGCGCCAAGAGCGACTTCCTCTCGGGCATGAGCCACGAGCTGCGCACGCCGCTGAACGCCATCCTCGGCTTCGCGCAGCTGCTGTCGCTGACGCTGAAGGCCGACGACGAGCGCCAGCGTGTGCGCCAGATCGAGACCGCAGGCTGGCACCTGCTCGACCTGATCAACGACGTGCTGGACCTGTCGCGCATCGAGTCGGGCACGATGAGCACCTCGGCCGAGCCGGTCGAGCTGGGCGAGCTGATCGGCGGCGCGATGACCATGCTGCAGCCGCTGGCCGCCGAGCGCGGCGTGACGCTGGCCGCGCCCACCGGCGTCGAGCACGGCGCCTGGGTGCAGGCCGACCGCAAGCGGCTGCGCCAGGTGCTGGCCAACCTGTTGTCCAACGCGGTGAAGTACAACCGCCGCGGCGGCAGCGTGATGATCGAGGTGGCGCCGGCCGCGGACGGCCGGCGGACGTTCTCGGTGCGCGACACCGGCCGCGGCTTCACGCCCGAGCAGCTGGCGCAGCTCTACCAACCCTTCCAGCGCTTCGTCGGCGAGAACGAGGCGGTGGAAGGCACCGGCATCGGGCTGGTCATCACACGCCGGCTCGTCGAGCTGATGGGCGGCCACCTGAGCGTGGAATCGCAGGCCGGCCAGGGCTCGGTGTTCAGCGTCGCGCTGCCGGTGGCCGAGCCGCCGCCCTCGCCGGTGCCGGCTGGCCTGCCGCTGCTCGCGCAGCCCGTGTCGGGCGACCGCCGCGCGCGGCTGCTCTACGTCGAGGACAACCCGTCGAACGTGGCGCTGATGCGCGAGGTGCTGCTGCTGCGCCCGGACATCGAGCTCGAGGTCGCGACCGACGGTCCGTCGGGCCTGGCGCGGCTGTTGGCCGGCGACGTGCAGCTGGCACTGATCGACATCGACCTGCCGGGCTTCGACGGCGTCGAGCTGTGTCGCCGCGCCCGCGCCGAACCGGCGACCGCCGCGCTGCCGATGCTGGCGCTCAGCGCCAACGCCATGCCCGGCGACATCCGGCGCGCCCTGAACGCCGGATTCGCCGCCTACCTCACCAAGCCGCTGGACGTGGTGCGCCTGCTCGACGAGATCGACCGCCGCCTGGCCCCGTCCGCACCGGCACCACGCTGACCCGGGAGCCTGCCGATGAGCCACCGCCCCACCCGCCGCGTGATGCTGGGTGTCGCCGCCGTTCTGGCGCTGCCGTCGTTGCCCGTGCGCGCGCAAGCCGACAGCGCACCGCTGTCGATCAGCCTGGCGCCCTTCCTCTCACCCAACGCGCTGCTGGCGGCCTTCCGGCCACTGCGCGAGCACCTGGAGCGTTCGCTGCGCGTCCCGGTGGAGATGCTCAGCGCGCGCGACTTCCGCAGCCAGGCCGAGTCGGTGCGCGCCGGGCAGCACGATGTGGCGATGATGCCGGCCCATGTGGCGCGCCTGGCCATGCTCGACTGGAAGCACGAGCTGTTGGCGGCCACGCTGGACTCGCTGCGCGTGCAGGTGCTGGTGCGCGAGGACAGCGCGCTGCTGCGGCCGGCCGAGCTGCGCGGCCAGCGCATCGGCATGGGCGACGCGCTGTCGCTGACGGCCACCGTCGGCCGGCAGTGGCTGCGCGAGCAGGGCCTGGGCGACGCGGTCGAGGTGGTCTCGATGCCCTCGGTGAACAGCGCCCTGCACGCACTGGACCGCCGCGAGGTGGCAATGGCCATCGCCGGCGAGTCGCAGTTGCTGACGCTGCCGCCGGAGACGCCGCGCAGCCACCGGGTGCTGGCCAGCATCGGCGCGATCCCGGGCCCGATGCACGTTGCCCGCCCCGGCCTGCCCGCCGTTCGCCGCGATGCACTTCGCGCCGCGCTGCTGTCCTTCACACCCGACCCGGCCCGGCCGCCGACGGCCGCCAACGCCCGTCTGCACCTGCCCGATGCCGCGCTGCTGGCGCGGCTCGACCCGCTGGCGGCGATCGCCCGCCAGGTGCTGGCCGGCGGCTGAACGCGGCAGCCGGCGCGCGGCTTGGCATGATCGCGGCATGCCGATCACGCTCGACACCCTGCGCCGCCACGCCATCGCGCGCACCTTCTTCGCGCCGACCACGCTGCCGCGCGCCATCGCGAAGCTCGGCTTCGTTCAGGCCGACCCGATCCGCGCGCCCGCCCGTGCGCAGGACCTGACGCTGCGACACCGGGTCGCCGACTACCGCGCCGGCGACCTCGAGCGGCGTTATGCGCGCCTGGCCATCGAGGAAGACTTCTTCGTCAACTACGGCTTCGTGCCGCGCGACACCCACCACCTGATGCACCCGCGCGCACCGAGCACGGCATGGACGAAGGCGCGCTGGAAGCAGGCCCATGCGGTGCTCGAGTTCGTGCGCGAGCGCGGCGTGGTGCACCCGCGCGAGGTCGACGCTGCGTTCGCGCACGGCAAGACGGTCAACTGGTTCGGCGGCTCGTCCAACGCCAGCACGCAGCTGCTCGACGGCATGCACTACCGCGGGCTGCTGCGGGTGGCGCGGCGCGAGGGCGGCATCCGCCTCTATGCCGCGCGCGAGAACGCGCCGCCCGCCGAGGATTCATCAGCCGTGCACGACGCACTGGCCGACGTGGTGATCGCCAAGTACGCGCCGCTGCCGCTGGCCACGCTGGGCATGCTGGTCAGCCGGCTCAGCATCGGCGTGCCGCAGTGGCGCGGCGAGCGCGCTGCGGTGCTGAAGCGGGCGAAGGCACGCCTGGCCCACGAGCGCATCGACGGTGTCGACTGGTACTGGCCGTCGGGCGAGCGGCTGCGCCGCGTCGAACCACAGGAGCGGGTGAGACTGCTCGCCCCGTTCGACCCGCTGGTGTGGGACCGCCGGCGCTTCGAGCTGTTCTGGGGCTGGGCCTACCGGTTCGAGGCCTACACGCCGGCACCGAAACGGCAGCTCGGCTACTACGCGCTGCCACTGCTGTGGCGCGACGAGGTGATCGGCTGGGCGAATGCCGGCACGGGCCACGGCCGGCTCGAGGTGCAGTGCGGCTACGTCAGCGGCCGTGCACCGCGCGACGCGGCGTTTCGCCACGCGCTGGAAGAAGAGGTGGAGCGGCTGCGCGAGTTCCTGCAGCCGCGTTGAGGTCGCCGCCCGCGAAGGCGGCGACGGATCTCAGTACCAGTACAGCGTGAAGTCGACGGACTCGACGGCCTGCGCCGCGCGGGACTGCTGGGTCGTTGCCGGGGCCGCATGGGCGCCGGCAAAGGACAGGGTGGCGGCAATCGCGAACGCACGGATCAGGACTCGCATCGAAGACCTCACAGGGGTGGACAGGATGCGATGCATTCTGGACAGACCGCGCGATCGCCGCAGTGAGGCATTTGGCATCCGCCGCTGCGAGGTTTCTCGAAGATCAGCCTGTCGTGAGTTTGTTGCGGGGCAGCGCAGGCTGCCGCGTCGCCACCAGCGCGCCCAGCGCCAGCGCACCGGCCGACAGCGCCAGCCCGCGCAGCAGGCCGCCGCTGCCGTCGGCCACCCAGCCCACCAGCACCGGCCCGACGATCTGCCCGGCGGCGAAGACGATGGTGAAGGCCGCGATGCCGCTCGGCCAGGCCGCGGGCGGCAGGTTGTGGCGCACCAGCGCGGTGGTGGACGCCACCACCGACAGGAACACCGCACCGAACAGCGCGCCCGAGGCGAACACCGCCACCGGGTGCGCGCTCAGCACCGGCAGCAGCGTCGCCACCGCCAGCAGCGCATTGAGCAGCGCCAGCGGCTGGCCACCGCGGAAGCGCTGCAGCAGTGGCGCCCACAGCCACGACGAGGCGATCACGCCGGCGCCAAGCAGCAGGTAGAACGCCACCACCACGCCGGCGGCCACGCCCTGCTCGCGCAGCAGCGTGACGATGAAGGTCATGTAGCCGATGTAGCCGAGGCCGAACATCAGGTAGCCGAGGAGCCCGAAGGCGAAGTCGCCGGCGCGAAAGCCTTCGCCGCGCGCGGGCACAGCCGCCGGCCGCGCGGCCAGCGGCCGCGTGCCCCAGGCCATCAGCACGGTGGACAGCAGGGCGGCCAGTGCGAGCGCGATCCAGGCCGACGGCCAGGTCAGCGGCGGCACGAGCAGCGCCGAGGCGATGATGCCCACGCCGGTACCGCCGTAGTACAGCCCCAGCACCAGCGCCGGCTTCGCGCCCGGCACCTGCCCCAGGCGCGCCGCCAGCAGCCCGCCGGTGGCGAAGGTCGCGGCGCTGGCGATGCCGGCCAGAAGGCGCAGTGCGTAGAGCCAGGCATCGGCGCGCACCACACCATGCAGCGCCAGCACCAGTGCGGTCGCGTAGCCGCCGCCGAGCAGCAGCGTGCGGGCGTCGATGCGCACCAGTGCGCGCGGCAGCAGCAACGCGCCGATGAGGTAGCCCGCGGCGTTGACGGTGTTCATCGCTCCGGCGGTGACGTAGCTCCAGCCCAGGTCGGCACGCATCGGCGGCAGCAGCAGCGCATAGGCGAAGCGCGCCAGGCCGAGAGACACGGCGGCCCCGAGCGCAAGCGCCGCGGCGGTGGCGAACAGCCGGTGCGGTTCGTCGCTCACGCCACGCGCCCCGCACGCGCGCGCAGCAGCCGAGTGGCCAGTTCCGCGAAGCCGCGGCCGCGCTCGGCGCGCGTCAGCCAGGCCGGCCAGACCTGCAGCTGTTCGGCGAAGTGCATCAGGTTCGCCACGCCGACGCTGACCGGGTAGTGCTCGAACATGCGCTGATCGTTGGTCGAATCGCCCACGTAGACCCAGCGCTTCCGCTCGGCCTCGATGTCTCGGCCGAACAGGCGCTGCACGATCCAGCGTGCGCCGCTGCGCTTGTCGTGTTCGCCGAACCAGCCGTTGACGTGGATCGAGCTGACGGTGGCGTTCATGCCCTCGGCACGCATGATCGCGAGCACCTGCTCGATCTGCGATGCGCCCAGGTGCGCGAACTCGCTGTGGTCGATCGCGATGTCGGTGACTCGCCCGGCGCTGTCGCGCGCCAACGTCGCACCCGGCACCTCGCGCAGCACGCGCCGCGCGACCTCGGCGAGGCGCCGTGCGTTGTGCGTGCGCGTGGCCTCGTCCTGCGCGTACTCGGTGTGCAGGACACCGTCGCGCGAGAACAGCGCCACCGCGCCGTTCTCGGCAACGATGGCGTCGATCGGCCATCCCCGCGGCAGCGGCTGCGCGAAGGGTTCGCTCCAGCCCTTCGGCCTTCCGGTGATGGCGACCACCGGCAGGCCGGCGGCACGCAATGCCGCCAGTGCGGAGAGCGCCTCGGGCTCGATCGCACCGTCGCGCGTCAGCGTGTCGTCGATGTCGGTCAGCACGCCGGTGATCGTCGCCAGCAGGGCGTCGGGGCAGTCGGCCAGGGGGAGCGCGCGGTCGGGCATGGCGGCAAGTCTCGCATGGCGTCGCGGCGCTATGCTGCGGCCATGACCGAAGTGAAGCTGCTCCTGTTCGACGTGTTCGGCACGCTGGTCGACTGGCACGGCTCGATCGCCCGCGAGGTGCATGGCGTGCTCGGCGCGCGCGGCATCGCGGTCGACGCCAGCGCCTTCGCCACCGCCTGGCGCGACCAGTATCAGCCAGCGATGGAAGAGGTGCGCAGCGGCCGCCTGCCGTTCAGCAAGCTCGACGTGCTGCACAGGCGCAACCTCGACGTGGTGCTGAAGGCCTTCGGCCTGGACGCCGTCGACGAGGCCACGCGCACGCACCTGAACCTGGCCTGGCACCGGCTCGACGCCTGGCCCGACGTGACCCCCGGCCTGGCACGGCTGCGCACGCGCTTTCGCCTCGCGCCCTGCTCGAACGGCAACATCTCGCTGATGGCGGACCTGGCCCGCCGCAACGGCTGGCACTGGGATGCCATCACCGGCGCCGAACTGGCACGCGACTACAAGCCCAAGGCGATCGTCTACCAGTGCGCCGCCGACGCCTTCGACTGCGCACCGCACCAGGCGATGATGGTGGCGGCGCACTCGTCGGACCTGGCAGCTGCCGCCGCCGCGGGCCTGCGCACCGCCTTCATCGCGCGGCCCGATGAACACGGCCCGGGCATCGGCGAGAAGGCGGCCAACGTGCCGGTGGACGTGTCGGCGAACGGTCTGCTGGAACTGGCCGACCGGCTCGATTGCCGGTGACCGACTTCGTGGTGTGCGGCAGGGCCACGGCCTGCAATCGGACCGCCTTTGCCCCGGGTTTGCCCTGAGCGGGCTCCTGATCCACATCAGTTTCCCGCGCTGCGGCGGGGCCGGCTTCGCGCGCAAAGGCAGCGCACGCCACTACACTGACCCGACACCTGATGGCGCCGGCTCAAGGACCGGCGTTGCGTGGAGGAGCCTGCCAGAACATGGCGACGACCGACAACAAAGTCAGCCCACGCCGCACGCGGGGGAACTGCCGACCCGGTGATGCCCTTCCTCTCGGGGGGCGTGCTTGAACGACGGCGCCCAACGCGGCGCGCTGCACTATGCCGTGGCGTGGGTCGCCACGACGGTGCTGGTTGCTCTGTGTGCCTATGTGCTGTGGAACCAGCGCGAAGAGAGCCGCCGGCTTGCCGAAGTCACGCTGCGCAACGCAGCCGTGCTGCTGGCCGACCACGTGGAGAGCCAGTTCGACCAGGCCGATGCGCTGCTGAAGTCGGTCGCCAACCGCTATGTCATCGCCGAACGCGCGGGCGAAAGTGACCTGTCGCGACTGAGCGACGAGGTGCGCCACGACGTCGCGACCCATCCCTTCGTCAAGCGCATCGGCATCGTCGATCGTGACGGCACGAACTTCTTCAACACCGGATTCACCGACCCCAGCGTGCCTCGGCCCCAGGTGCCCGAGCGCGACTACTTCCGCCGCGCCAAGGCGGGCGAGACGGGCCTGATCTTCGACGGGCCGCTGCGGCCGAAGCTGTCGCCGGAGTGGTCGCTCATCCTCGCCCGGCGCATCGAACGGCCGGACGGCGAGTTCCTGGGCGTCGCCTTCGCCAGCATTCCGGTGGCGGCCATCGGCGGGTCGTTCGCCGCCGCGGACCTGGGGCCATCGGGCGTGATCAACCTGCGGTCGGCGGACTTCGCGCAGGTGGTCCGCAAGCCGGAGGTCGACGGCCCGAATGCCGGCATCGGGAACCGCAACGTGTCGCAGGCCGTCCGCGACCTGATGCGCGAACGCCCCGGCCTCGATCACTACCTGTTCCGGGCCGTGGCACCCGTCGATGGGGTGGAGCGCCTGTACGTCTACCAGCGGTTCCGGCACTCGCCGTTCTGGATGAGCGTGGGGCGCACGAGCGCCGAGATCGACGGCGCCTGGCACCGCGCCGCCGTGTCACTGGCCCTGCTGGTCGTGCCCGTGACGGCCTTCTTCTTCTGGGGAGCCCACCGCTTGCAGCGCCAGCGCCAGATGCTCCAGCAGGGCATCGAGGACCGCACCCGCGAACTGACACGAAGCGAAAGCTTCTTCCGCGGATTGACCGACACGTTGCCCAGCATGATCGCCTACTGGGATGCCGACCTGCACAACCGCTTTGCCAACGCGGCACACGCGGAGTGGTTCGGCAAGCGGCCCGACGAGATCCACGGCAGGACGCTCGGCGACCTGCTCGGTGCGGCGGCGTTCGCCGAGGGAGAGACCCACTACCGCGCTGCGCTGGCGGGTGAGCCGCGCACCTTCGAGCGCCAGCTGATACGGCCGGACGGCCGCGCCGCAGAGCTGCTGGTCACGCTCACGCCGTTCCGGACCGAAGGCCGCGTGGAAGGACTCTTCTCCCAGACGACGGACATCACGCAGCAGAAGCAGATCGAGGCGAAGCTCCGTCTGCAGGCGATCGAGCTGGAGGATCTGTACAACGAGACGCCCTGCGGCTATCACTCGCTGGATGCCGACGGCATCGTGCTGCGCATCAACGACACCGAACTTCGCTGGTTGGGCCGCGCGCGCGAGGAGGTCGTGGGCCATCGGATCACCGAGTTCTTCACCGACGATTCGATCGCAACGTTCCGCAGCAGCTTTCCTCAGCTCAAGCGTGTGGGTTCCCTGAAGGAACTCGAGATCGAACTGGTGCGGCGCGACGGCAGCACCTTTCCCGCGCTGGCCTCGGCCAGCGTCGTGCACGATGCCCAGGGGCAATTCGTCTGCACTCGCTCGGTGCTGATCGACTACACCCGCCTGCGGCAGGAGCAGGCGACGCTGCGACGCGTGCTGGCGGCCTCGCCGATGGCCGTTCGCGTGGCCGGCCTTCGAGACAACCGTGTCCTGTTCCTCAACCGGGCCTTCTGCGAACTGGTCAGGCGGCCCGAGGATCAGGCCCGTGGCATGGACATCTCGAGCACCTATGTCGATCCGGCGGTGTTCGCCGACATCGGCCAGCGCCTGCGCCGCGGAGAGATGGTCCTCAATCGCCTCGTCGAACTGCACCTGCCCGATCGGCCGGACCTCGCGCCGGTCTGGTCCCTGGCGTCGTACATGACGATCGAGTACGACGGCCAGCCTGCCGTGCTCGCCTGGCTGTTCGACGTGACCGAACTGCAGCAGGCCCGTGCGAGCGCCGAGGCGGCGAACCGAGCCAAGAGTGCGTTCCTGGCGAACATGAGCCACGAGATCCGCACGCCGATGAATGCCATCATGGGGCTGAACCACCTGCTGCTGCGCGACGAGCGTGACGACCTGCAGCGTGACCGGCTCGGCAAGGTGCACGAGGCCTCGCGCCACCTGCTGCAGGTGATCAACGACATCCTCGACCTGTCGAAGATCGAGGCCGGGCACATGACGCTGGAGCGGCGCGAGTTCGAGCTCGACGAGGTCGTGCAGCGCTCGGTGGAACTGGTGCGCCCCAAGGCCGACGAGAAGCGTCTGGAGCTCATCGTCGACACCGATCACCTGCCGCCGCGACTGCAGGGCGACCCGACGCGGCTGGCGCAGGTGCTCATCAACCTGCTCGGCAATGCCGTCAAGTTCACGCGCACGGGCTGGGTGCGGCTGCGGTGCGAGTCCGAGCCCGACACCGAGGACGAGGCCTCGCTGCTGGTGCGCTTCGAAGTGCAGGACACCGGCCCGGGCATCCCGATCGAGGTGCAGGCCCGCCTGTTCGAATCGTTCGAGCAGGGCGACTCGTCCACCACCCGGCTGCATGGCGGAACCGGCCTGGGGCTCGCGCTGAGCCGACGCCTGGCCCAGATGATGGGCGGCAGCTGCGGCTTGCGCAGCGTACCGGGCTCGGGCAGCACTTTCTGGTTCACCGCGCGTCTGGCGAAGGTGGCCGCCAACCCGACTGCTATCGGGCCGCCGCGCATGAACGGCCTGCGCGCGCTGCTCGTCGATGATCTGGAGGAGTCGCGCGAGGTGCTCACCGATCGTCTGGTGTCGCTGGGCCTGGACGTCCGCGCCTGTGACGGCGGCGCGGAGGCCCTGTCGCTGGTCGAGCGCGAGGCGCGCGACGGGCGCTTCTTCGACGTGATGCTCGTCGACTGGCTGATGGACGGCCTCGATGGCCTGCAGACCCTGTCGCGCGCAGCCGGCCTGCTGGGCAGTGCGATGCCCCCGAGCATCCTCGTCACCGCCTACGACGATCCGGTCATGTGGCAGCGCAGTCGCGACACCCGGGTCGGGCGTGTGCTGCTGAAGCCGGTCACCCGCACGGCGCTGCAAGATGCGCTGGCCGGGGTGCTGCAGCGCGAAGGCGCCAGCGACCCCGGCCTGGCTGCCGGCGCCACGGAGTCCCGCCTGCGTCAGCGCCATGCCGGTGCCTCCGTCCTGCTGGTCGAGGACAACCCGATCAACCAGGAGGTGGCGGTCGCGCTGCTGCAGTCCGCTGGTCTGGCGGTCGATACCGCGATGGACGGCCACGCCGCCGTCGAGATGGCGCAGCAACGGCCCTACGCGCTCATCCTGATGGACATGCAGATGCCCGTCATGGACGGTCTGGAGGCGACACGGCGCATTCGCGAGTCCTGTGGCGACACGATCCCGATCATCGCGATGACGGCGAACGCCTTCGGCGAAGACCAGCGCGCCTGCCTGGAAGCCGGCATGAACGACCACCTGCCCAAGCCGGTCGATCCAGAAGCCCTGTATGGCACGCTGCTGCGCTGGCTGCAGCAGCCGGGCGGCGAGGTCACGGCATCAGCCGACGCGGCGATGCCCTCGCCAGCGCCGGGACCGTTGCTCACGCCGGGCCCGCTGGACGCGCGGCTGGCCCGGATTCCGGGTTTCAGCCTCGAGCGTGCGCTGGGCGCGACCGGCGGCCGGATGGAACTGCTGGTGCGCCTGTTGCGCACCTTCATTGCCCGCTACCGGGATGGTGATGCCGCCCTCGCCGCCGCGCTGCAGGCCGGTCAGTGGAAGGCACTGGCCGACGCGGCCCACTCCGTGCGCGGCGCCTGCTCCACGCTCGGGGCGCTGGGCGCCGCCGACCAGGCCTACACGCTCGAGATGGCGGCGCGCTCGGAGCCTTCGGCAAGCGCCGATGTCGACGAGCTCGCCGCGGCCACACGCCGCCTGAACGAGGAACTGGTTCGCCTGACGACGGCGATAGCGCTCGAGCTGAACCGCTGAGGCGGCAGCTGCAGCCGCTCAGTAAGTCGCCCGCCCGCCCGAGATGTCGAACACCGCGCCCGTAGAGAACGAGCAGTCCTCCGACGACAGCCAGCCGATCAGCGCCGCGATCTCGTTCACCTGCACGAAGCGGCCCATCGGGATCTTCGACAGCATGAAGTTGATGTGCTGCTCGGACATTTGGTCGAAGATCGCCGTCTTCGCCGCCGCCGGCGACACCGCGTTGACGAGCACACCCTGCGTGGCCAGTTCCTTGGCCAGGGACTTGGTCAGCGCGATCAGCCCGGCCTTCGACGCGCTGTAGTGCGAGGCGTTCGGATTGCCTTCCTTGCCGGCCACCGAGGCGACGTTGACGATGCGGCCGTAGCCGCGCTGAAGCATCTGCGGCACCACCGCGCGGCAGGTCAGGTACGGCGCGATCAGGTTGACCTCGACGACGCGGCGCCACACCTCGGGCTGCAGTTCCCAGGTGGTGGCGTTGCCGCCGGTGATGCCGGCGTTGTTGACGAGGATGTCGATGCGACCGTGCGTGCGCATCACCGCGCCGGTGGCGGCGAGCACGGCGTCGGCATCGGTCAGCTCGACCGTGGTGGCCTCCACCGTGCCGAGTGCCGATAGCGACTCCTTCGCAGCGGCGGCGGCCTTCGCGTCGATGTCCCACAGCACCACGCTGGCGCCGGACAGCAGCATGCGTTCGGCAGTGGCGTAGCCGATGCCCTGTGCGCCACCGGTGATGACGGCCACGCGGCCGTTCAGGTCGAGCTGGTTCATCGTGCCAGTCCCTTCAAGGCCTCGGCGGCGTTCGGGCCGCGCTCGCAGTCGGCGATGTACTGGCGGATGATGTCGGCAAACGAGCTGTCGGGCTGCAGGCCCAGCGCCGCGGCGCGGCCGGGGCCGGCGCCGGTCGGCCAGTTGGCGACGATGCCGGCGATGCGCTCGTCGCGCTCGAAGCGCACCCGCTCGCGCACCGCCTTGCCGGCGACCTGCTCGAGTGCCTGAAGCATCTCACCGACGGTCACGTTCAGGCCAGCCAGGTTCATCGCGAGGCGCCCCTTGAAAGCCTCGCGGCTCGCTTCGTAGACGGCGATCAACCCGTCGACCGTGCGCCCCGGCGAGGCCACCGGGTGCGACACCTCGGGCGACACCGGGCAGACCGACTCCACGCCGGCCAGCGGCTCGCGGATGATGCCGCTGAAGAACGACGACGCGGCGCCATTGGGCTTGCCCGGGCGCACCGTCACCGTCATCAGGCGCGCGCTGCGGCCGTCGATGTAGCCCTTGCGCGTGTAGTCGGAGACCAGGTGCTCGCAGATCAGCTTCTGCGTGCCGTAGCTCGTCTGCGGCGCGGGCAGCGTGGTGTCGGTGACGACCTTCGGCATCGGCACCGCGGCATCGGGGCCGAACACCGCGATCGAGCTGCTGAACACGAACTTCGGCACCTTGCCGCCCTTCGGCAACTGCAGGCGGAAGCCGTCGAGCAGCGCGCGCGTGCTGTCGAGGTTGCTGCGCAGGCCGAGCTCGAAGTCGGCCTCGCACTCGCCCGAAACCGCCGAGGCGAGGTGGAACACGCCGTCGAACCCCTCTTCCGCCAGGCCTGCCGCCTGTGACAGCAAGGCGCCGGTGCGCGCGCTGACACGCCCGTCGGCGAGCAAGTCGGCCGGCGGTGCGAACTGGTCGGCCAGCACGATCTGGTCAATGGTCTGGCCGGCCAGCGTGCCGCGTGCCAGCAGCGTTCGCGCGAGCCGCGCGCCGACGAAACCGGCGCCGCCGGTGATGAGCAACTTCATACTTCAACGATCCTTCTGTGTCTTGTAGGAATGGAACCAGCCGAGGCCGGCCGACGTGCCGGCGCGCGGGCGGTACTCGGCGCCGATCACGCCGGTGTAGCCCAGCGAGTCGATCAGCGCGAAGAGGTAGGGGTAGTTCACTTCGCCGAGGTCGGGCTCATGGCGCTCGGGCACACCGGCAATCTGGATGTGACCGACCCGCCCGCCCGGCAGGTACTGCTTCAGCTTCATCGCCAGATCGCCCTCGACGATCTGGCAGTGGTACAGGTCCATCTGCACGTGCAGGTTGGGCGCCTCCGACAGCTGCACGATCTCGTGCGCGTGGTCCTGCCGGTTGAGGAAGAAGCCGGGGATGTCGCGGGTGTTGATCGGCTCGATCAGGAACTGCATCGTGCGGTCCTGCTCGGCCGCCCAGGCCAGGTTCTCGACGTAGACGTCGCGCAGCGAGGCGCGGTCGTGCCCCTTGGGCTGCAGGCCGGCCATCAGGTGGATGCGCGGGCAGCGCAGCGCATGCGCGTAGTCGATCGCCTTCAGCACGCCGCTGCGGAACTCCTCGCCGCGGCCGGGCAGGCAGGCCAGGCCCCGTTCGCCGGCCGCCCAGTCACCCGGCGGCGCGTTGAACAGCGCCTGCTGCAGGCCGTGGTCGGCCAGGCGCCTGGCGATCTCGCTGGCCTGGAACTCGTAGGGGAACAGGTACTCGACGGCGTCGAAGCCATCGGCCGCAGCGGCGGCGAAGCGGTCGAGGAAGGCGTGCTCGCCGTACATCATCGACAGGTTGGCGGCAAAGCGCGGCATGGTGAGTCCCCGGTCTGGTCGTCAGGTCTTCTTCTGCGGCAGTTCCAGCCCGGCGAGCCCGGCGTAGAACTTGACCACCGCCGCGTCGTCCTCGTTGCCGTGGCCGGCCGCCGCCGTGGCCAGGTAGAGCTGGTGCGCCGCTGCCGCCAGCGGCAGCGGGAAGGCGAGCTTGCGCGCCGCGTCGAGCACGATGCCCAGGTCCTTGACGAAGATGTTGACGCTGGACAGCGGCGTGTAGTCGCCGTCGAGGATGTGCGGCACGCGGTTCTGGAACATCCAGCTCATGCCGGCGGAGTTGCAGATCACCTCATAGAGCTGCGCCGGGTCGGCACCGGCGCGCATGCCCAGGGCCATCGCCTCGCAGGCGCTGGCGATGTGCACGCCGGCCAGGTGCTGATTGACCATCTTCACCGTCGAGCCGACGCCGGCCTTGTCGCCGAGCCGGTAGACCTTGCCGGCGATGGCGTCGAGCACGCCACCGGCGGCCTCGAAGGCCTCGCGGCGGCCGGAGGCCATCACCGTCATCTGGCCGTCGGCGGCCTTCTTCGCGCCGCCCGACACCGGGCCGTCGATCAGGTGGATGCTGCGCTCAGCGAGCTTCGCTTCCCATTGCGGCGGCAGCGCCGGGTCGACGGTGGCCGAGGCGATCACCACCGAGCCGCGGCGCAGCAGCGTGTCCAGTCCCGGCGAGCCGTTCGCACCGAAGAGCAGGCCCTCGGTCTGGGCGGCGTTGACGACCAGCAGCTGCACCACGTCGCAACGCGCTGCGAGATCGGCCAGCGAGTCGGCGAGCTGCCCGCCGGCCGCGCTGAAGCGTGTGCGCGCAGCGTCGGTCGTATCCAGCCCCCAGGTGGCCACGCCGCGCTTCATCGCCGAGACGGCCGCGCCGTAACCCATCGAGCCCAGACCGATCACGCCCAGCACCTTGCCACTCATTTGCGGACTGCCTTTCGAGCCGGAATGCGCTTCTCGCGCACGATCACCCCGCCCTGCTCGAGCCGGCGCTCGCCGTGCAGGAGGTGCTGCGTGGCGCAGCGGCGCGCGGCGGCTGCGTCGCGGCGGGCGATCGCATCGACCATCGCGCGGTGCTCGTTGCGCACCTGCTCCATGAAATCGCGCCGGCGCGACTCGTTGCCGCGCGTGATGCGCATCGCCTCGCGCAGGTACTGCTCGAAGAATCCGAGCAGCAGGCTGAACTGCGGGTTGCCGGTGGCCTCGCCGATGGCGCGGTGGAAGGCCAGGTCCTCGGCCACGCCGTCGCGCCCTTCCGCCTCGGCCCGGTCGATGTCGGCCAGCGCACGCTTGAGGCCGGCGATCTGCGCGCGGCTGGCGCGTGTGGCGGCCAGTGCGGCGATCTCGCCCTCGAGCACGCGGCGCACCTCGACGACATGCACCACCGCATCGACCGACTCGAGCACGCTCGGGTCGAACGCCAGCGGATGGTTGGCCGCCGGCGGCGCCACGAACACGCCCGAACCCTGGCGCGACACCAGCAGGCCGCGCGACTTCAGCTGGTGCACCGCTTCGCGCACCACCGTGCGCGAGACACCGTGCGTCTCGGCGAGCTGCTGCTCGCTGGGCAGGCGGTCGCCGGGCTGCAGGTGGCCGCCATCGAGCTGCGCTTCGAGCAGCGCGGCGAGCCGGTCGGACAGGCGCTCGGTCATCAGCCGGCCACCGCCCGACACCGGGGAAACGCGGGGCGGGACGAGGCCGATTGACATGGTCATCAGGTTATCATACAACTTGGCCGCAGCACAACGCACACAACGATTCCGGAGACAGACGGCATGGCCAGCGTGACCATCCAGGCGGCGAAGAAACGCTTCGGCGAGGTCGAGATCCTTCATGGCGTGGACATCGCCATTCCCGATGGGTCCTTCACCGTGCTGGTCGGCCCGTCGGGCTGCGGCAAGTCGACGCTGCTGCGCATGATCGCGGGGCTCGAGCACATCAGCGGCGGCGACATCCTGATCGGCGACAAGCGCGTCAACGACGTGCCGCCGAAGCAGCGCGACATCGCGATGGTGTTCCAGAACTACGCGCTGTACCCGCACATGACGGTGCGCGAGAACATGGCCTTCTCGCTGATGCTCGCGAAGAAGGACCAGGCCACCGTCGACCAGAAGGTCGGCCGCGCCGCCGAGATCCTCGGGCTGACGCAGCTGCTCGATCGTTTTCCGCGGCAGCTCTCGGGCGGCCAGCGCCAGCGCGTGGCCATGGGCCGCGCGATCGTGCGCGACCCGCAGGTCTTCCTGTACGACGAGCCGCTGTCCAACCTCGACGCCAAGCTGCGCGTGGCGATGCGCACCGAGCTGAAGGAACTGCACCAGCGCCTGAAGACGACCTCGGTGTACGTCACGCACGACCAGATCGAGGCGATGACCATGGGCGACCAGATCGTCGTGATGCGCGATGGCCGCATCGAGCAGACCGGCGCACCGCTGGAGCTGTACGACCACCCGGCCAACACCTTCGTCGCCGGATTCATCGGCTCGCCGGCGATGAACTTCCTGCCTGGCACGCTGCGCCGCAGCGCCAACGGCGCACGCATCGAACTCGGCGACGGCACGCAGGTCGCCGCGCCGGTGAATGCGGGCGGCGTCGACGGCCAGCCGGTGATCTTCGGCACGCGGCCGGAGCACCTGGCGCTCGATGGCGATGCCGGCATTCCCACGCAGGTGGTGACGGTGGAGCCCACCGGCGCCGACACCTTCGTCGCCTGCCGCCACCACGGCACGGAGATGGCGGTGGTGTTCCGCGAGCGGCACAACTTCGCGCCGGGCAGCACCATCCGGCTGCAGCCTGACCTGCAGCGCGCTCACCTGTTCGATGCCGCGAGCGGCCGTTCGCTCGCCGCCTGATCCCTTCCCTCCCTCACTGCTGATACGCCAAGGAGACAAGACGATGGACAACTTCAACCGCCGCCGATTCCTCGAGGGCACTGCGGCCACCGCCGCGCTGGGCGGCGCGACCGTCTTCGCGCCGGCCGTGCACGCGCAGTCCGCCCCGGCCTACAAGCCCGAGAAGGGCGCCAAGCTGCGCGTGCTGCGCTGGAGCCGCTTCGTGCAGGGCGACATCGACCAGTACATGAAGAACGTCGCCGCCTTCACCGCCAAGACCGGCGTCGAGGTGCGCGTCGACAACGAAGGCTGGGAAGACGTGCGCCCGAAAGCCGCGGTGGCGGCCAACACCGGCGCCGGCCCGGACATCATCCTGTCGACCAACGACGACGCCAACCTCTACCCCGAGAAGCTGCTCGACGTCACCGACCTGTGCGAGTACCTCGGCAAGAAGTACGGCGGCTGGTACCCGGCGGCGCAGGCCTACCTGCGGCCGGACGGCAAGAAGTGGATCGGCGTCGCGCTCGGCGCTGCCGGCTCGATGCTGGTGTACCGCCAGAGCCATGTGAAGGCGGCCGGCTTCGACAGCGTCCCGAAGGACACCGCGGGCTTCCTGAAGCTGCTGCAGGCGCTGAAGGAAAAGGGCACGCCGGCCGGCTTCGCGCTGGGCAACGCGACGGGTGACGGCCTGTGGTGCAACTGGCTGGTGTGGTCGCACGGCGGCATGCTGGTCGACAAGGACAACAAGGTCGTCATCGACAGCCCCGAGACGCTGAAGGCGCTGGAGTACGCCAAGGAGATGTACGCCACCTTCGCGCCGGGCACGCTGTCGTGGCTGGACCCGAACAACAACAAGGCCTTCCTCGACGGCCAGGTCAGCCTGACCAACAACGGCATCTCGATCTACTACGCCGCGAAGAACTCGAAGGACGAGAAGATCATGGCGATGAAGGAGGACATCCACCATGCCTCCTTCCCGATCGGGCCGGCCGGCGTGCCGACCGAGTCGCATCTGTTCTTCAACCAGATGATCATGAAGTACACGAAGTACCCGCAGGCCGCCAAGGAGTTCCTGCGCTTCATGATGGAACAGGAGCAGTTCGACCCGTGGCTGACGGCGGCTGGCGGCTACATCGCGCACCCGCTGGATGCCTACTCGAAGACGGCGATCTGGACGTCGGACCCGAAGCACACCGCGTACCGCGACTGCGTGAAGAACATGCGGCCGGCGGGGTATGCGGGCAAGCTGGGCTATGCCTCGGCAGGCGCGGGGGCCGACTTCATCATCGTCAACATGGTGGCGGAAGCGGCCAGTGGCTCGAAGACGCCGAAGGAAGCGGCCGAGCGGGCGCAGAAGCGCGCGGAGCGTTACTACAAAGTCTGATATTCCGGACGCGCGCTTGCGCGCGCGCCGGAATATCTCGTCTCGTTGGAACGTCACGCCCCCGGGCGTGACGTTCAACTCGCCGGGTGGTGCTCGGCCTTCGGCCTTCGCTCTCATGACCTTGCTCGAGAAGTTTCAGAACAATCGCAATGCGCTCGGCTGGGCCTTCATGCTGCCGGCGGCGGTGCTGTTGTTGCTGTTCCTGACCTATCCATTGGGGCTGGGGACGTGGCTGGGGTTCACCGACGCGAAGATCGGTCGATCTGGCGAATGGATCGGGCTGGAGAACTTCTCCTTCCTGGTCGGTGACAGCGTCACGCAGCTGGCACTGTTCAACACGCTCTTCTATACCGTCATCGCCAGCATCCTGAAGTTCGTGCTCGGGCTGTGGCTGGCGCTGCTGCTCAATCGCAACCTGCCCTTCAAATCATTCTTCCGTGCGGTCGTGCTGCTGCCGTGGATCGTGCCGACCGCACTGTCGGCCATCGCGTTCTGGTGGATCTACGACTCGCAGTTCTCCGTCATCAGCTGGGTGCTCACGCGCATGGGGCTGATCGACCACTACATCGACTTCCTCGGCGACCCGTGGAACGCACGGCTGTCGACCATCGCGGCCAACGTCTGGCGCGGCATCCCCTTCGTCGCCATCTCGCTGCTGGCCGGGCTGCAGACCATCTCGCCGTCGTACTACGAAGCGTCGGCGCTGGACGGCGCCACGCCCTGGCAGCAGTTCCGCTACGTCACGCTGCCGCTGCTGTCGCCGATCATCGCCGTGGTGATGACCTTCTCGGTGCTGTTCACCTTCACCGACTTCCAGCTCATCTACGTGCTGACGCGCGGCGGCCCGCTCAACGCCACCCACCTGATGGCGACGCTGGCCTTCCAGCGCGGCATCTCCGGCGGCGCGCTGGCCGAAGGCGCCGCCATCGCCACGCTGATGGTGCCCTTCCTGCTGGCCGCCATCATGTTCAGCTACTTCGGCCTGCAGCGCCGTGCCTGGCAGCAGGGGAGCGACAAGTGAGCAACGTCAACGACGACATCGTCGGCATGGACTACCTGCAGTCCGTGCCGCGCCGCTGGGTGACGATGTACATCCCCATCGGCATCTTCGTGTTCGTGCTGCTGTTCCCGTTCTACTGGATGGTGGTCACCTCGCTGAAGCCCGACCAGGAACTGCTGGCGCGCGACGGCAATCCGTTCTGGATCGTCCAGCCCACGCTGGCGCACTTCGAGAAGCTGCTGTTCCGCACCGAGTACCCGGCCTGGCTGTGGAACACGGTGGTGGTGTCGGTGGTGTCCACCGTACTGTCGCTGTTCGCGTCGGTGCTCGCCGCCTACGCGATCGAGCGGCTGCGCTTCCAGGGCGCCAAGCCGGCCGGTGGCGCGATCTTCCTGGCCTACCTGGTGCCGCCGTCGATCCTGTTCATCCCGCTGGCGGCGATCGTCGTCAACCTCGGGCTGTTCGACTCGCGCTGGGCACTGATCCTCACCTACCCGACCTTCCTGATCCCATTCTGCACCTGGCTGCTGATGGGCTACTTCCGCTCCATCCCCTACGAGCTGGAAGAGTGTGCGCTGATCGACGGCGCGACACGCTGGCAGATCCTGATCAAGATCGTGCTGCCGCTGGCCGTGCCGGGGCTGATCTCGGCGGGCATCTTCGCCTTCACGCTGTCATGGAACGAGTTCATCTACGCGCTGACCTTCGTCTCCTCGTCGGAGAACAAGACGGTGCCGGTCGGCGTGGTCACCGAACTGGTCGAAGGCGACGTCTATCACTGGGGGCCGCTGATGGCCGGCGCGCTGCTCGGCTCGCTGCCGGTGGCCTTCGTCTACTCATTCTTCGTCGAGCACTACGTGTCGGGCATGACCGGCTCGGTGAAGGAGTGACACGATGAGCGATGCGAAGCCCGTGATCGGCTTCGTCGGCGTGGGCCTGATGGGCCACGGCATGGCGAAGAACCTGGTCACCAAGGGCCACCCGCTGGTGGTGCTGGGGCACCGCAACCGCGAGCCGGTGGAGCATCTGAAGTCGCTCGGTGCCTCCGAAGCCGCCACGCCGCGCGAACTGGCGCAGCAGTGCGAGATCGTGCACCTGTGCGTGACGGGCTCGCCGCAGGTGGAGGCGCTGATGCGCGGGCCGGATGGCCTGCTCGCTGGTGCCGATTCTGCCAAGCGCGCCGGCATGGTGATCATCGACTGCTCGACCTCCAACCCCGTCTCCACGCTCGCGCTGGCCGCCGAGGCCGAGGCCCGCGGCGTGCACTTCGTCGATGCACCGCTGTCGCGCACGCCCAAGGAGGCCGAGGCCGGTACGCTGGACACCATGGTCGGCGCCACGCCGGAGATCTTTGCCCGCATCGAGCCCGTGCTGCGCTGCTGGGCGGGCAACGTGGTCCACCTCGGGCCCGTCGGCCTGGGCCACAAGATGAAGCTGATCAACAACTTCGTCGCGATGGGCTATGCGGCCCTGTTCTCCGAGGCGCTGGCGATCGCGCGCAAGTCGGGGCTGACGGTGGAGCAGTTCCACTCGGTCATCGGCTCGGGCCGCATGCGCAGCCCCTTCTACGACACCTTCATGCAGTGGACGCTCGTGCACGACGAGAACGCCCACCGTTTCACCATCAGCAATGCCCACAAGGACATGCGCTACCTGGCCGCCATGGCCAACGAGGCCGGGGCGGTGAACCCGCTGCAGGCCGACGTCAAGAACATGTTCGCCGCGATGGAAGCGGCCGGCGAAGGCGCGCGCTTCGTGCCGATGCTGGCTGACTTCGTCGCCCGCCTGAACGGGCTGGACGAACCGCGGCGCTGACCTTCCAGGAGCATTCGATGAGCAAGAAGAAGGCGCCCCACGAGCTGCGATCGCAGCAGTGGTTCGGGCGCCAGGACCGCGACGGCTTCGCCTACCGCAGCTGGGTCAAGGGCAAGGGCGTGCCGCACGACCAGTTCGACGGCCGGCCGGTGATTGGCATCTGCAACACCTTCAGCGAACTGACGCCCTGCAACTCGCACTTCCGCACGCTGGCCGAGCAGGTCAAGATCGGCGTGTACGAGGCGGGCGGCTTCCCGCTCGAGTTCCCGGTCATGTCGCTGGGCGAGACGCTGCTGCGCCCGACCGCGATGCTCTACCGCAACCTCGCCAGCATGGACGTCGAGGAAAGCATACGCGGCAACCCGGTCGACGGCGTGGTGCTGCTGATGGGCTGCGACAAGACCACGCCCTCGCTGATCATGGGCGCGGCCAGCGTCGACCTGCCGACCATCGGCGTCTCCGGCGGGCCGATGCTCAACGGCAAGTGGCGCGGCCAGGAACTCGGCTCGGGCACCGGCGTGTGGAGCATGAGCGAGCAGGTGCGCGCCGGCACGCTCAAGCTGGCCGACTTCTTCGACGCCGAGAGCTGCATGCACCGCAGCCATGGCCACTGCATGACCATGGGCACGGCCTCGACGATGGCGAGCATGGTCGAGGCGCTCGGCGTCGGCCTGCCCGGCAACGCCGCCTACCCGGCGGTCGACGGCCGCCGCAACGTGCTGGCGCGCAACGCCGGCCGGCGCATCGTCGCGATGGTCCACGAGGACCAGCTGCTGTCGAAGATCCTCACCCGCGAGGCCTTCGAGAACGCCATCAAGACGCTGGCCGCCATCGGTGGCTCGACCAACGCGGTGATCCACCTGATCGCGATGGCCGGCCGCGTGGGCGTGAAGCTGACGATCGACGACTTCGACCGCCTGGCCAGCGAGCTGCCCTGCCTCGTGAACCTGCAGCCCAGCGGTCAGTACCTGATGGAGGACTTCTGCTACGCCGGCGGCCTGCCCGCGGTGATGAAGGAGATCTCCTCGGTGCTGCACACCCACATCGTGACCGCCAGCGGCAAGACCGTAGCGGAGAACGTGGCGAGCGCCGAGAACTTCAACACCGACGTCATCAAGCCACTGGCCACGCCCTTCAAGGACAAGGCCGGCATCGCCGTGCTGCGCGGCAACCTGGCGCCGCGTGGCGCTGTCATCAAGCCGAGCGCCGCAACGCCGTCGCTGATGGTGCACACCGGGCGCGCGGTGGTGTTCGAGGACATCGAGGACTTCCACGCCCGCATCGACGACGAGAACCTCGACGTCGACGAGACCTGCGTGCTGGTGCTGAAGAACTGCGGGCCCAAGGGCTACCCCGGCATGGCCGAGGTCGGCAACATGCCGCTGCCGCCCAAGGTGCTGCGCAAGGGCATCACCGACATGGTCCGCATCAGCGACGCGCGCATGAGCGGCACCGCCTACGGCACCGTGGTGCTGCACACCGCGCCCGAGGCCGCCGCGGGCGGGCCGCTCGCGGTAGTGAAGAACGGCGACCTGATCGAGCTCGACGTGCCGAAGCGGCGCCTGCAGCTGCTGATCAGCGACGAGGAACTCGCGCGCCGCCTGGCCGAATGGAAGGCGCCCGCACCACCGCTGGCCAGCGGCTACTGGAAGCTCTACGTCGACCACGTTCTGCAGGCCGACGAAGGGGTCGACCTCGACTTCCTGGTCGGCAAGCGTGGTTCCTTCGTGCCCAGGGACAACCACTGAGCCGCAGCCACACCCATTGATTTCGAGCCCGGCGTCGGGGCATCTCACCGAAGGCGACGCACACCACAACACTCAGGAGACCTGCATGCTGTTCCATACCCGCATCGCCGCTGCCATCGCGGCCCTCTCTGTCTCGACGCTGGCCATCGCGGCCGGCCCCGCCGTCGTCAAAGGCCCGGGCGAGAACCCCGCCTGCTTCAAGCCCTGGACCGACCAGACCAAGCACTTCCAGTGGCCCGCCAAGAAGGGCCCGTACCGCATCGCGCTGGCCAACGGCTTCGTCGGCAACACCTGGCGCATCCAGATGATCAAGATGGCCAAGGCCTATGCGGCCACGCCGGAGATGAAGGGCCAGATCAAGGAGTTCAAGATCGTCTCGACCGGCACCGACGTGGCCGCGCAGATCGCCTCGATCGACAACTTCATCAACTCGGGCTACGACGCGATCATCACCATCGCCGTCAACCCGACCGCCTTCACGCCGGTGATCAAGCGCGCCAATGCCGCCGGCGTGGTGCTGATCCCGTTTGACAACGTTCTCGACAGCGAAGAGGTGATGCAGGTCAACGAAGACCAGACCGGCCTGGGCACCGCCTATGGCGAGTGGATGATCAAGCACCTGCCGAAGAAGACCGGCAAGCTGCTCGAGGTGCGCGGCCTGCCGGGCAACTCGGTGGACCGTGACCGCCACGTCGGCTTCCGCAAGGTGGTCGAGGCGCCGGGCAACAAGTTCGAGATCGTCGAGGTGGTCGGCAACTGGGACGACGGCACCGCACAGAAGGTGGTGGCCGACGCGGTGGCCGTGCACAAGAAGTTCGACGGCATGGTGGTGCAAGGCGGCACCACCGGCGCAGTGCGCGCGCTGATCGATGCCAAGCACCCGATGATCCCGGTGGCCGGCGAGTCGGAGAACGGCTTCCGCAAGCTGTGCGCCGAACGCGCCAAGGACGGCCTGATCTGCAACTCGCTGGGCCAGTCGCCCGGCCTGGTGGCGATCTCGATGAAGGCCGCCGTCGCAGCGCTGCAGGGCAAGGTGATGCCGCAGCTGATCTCGGTGCCGATCCCGCAGACGCAGCACCCGAACTTCAAGGCCGGCGAGAACTTCTTCCCCGACCTGACCGACAACTTCTTCACCACCAACGAGTTCCCGTCCTGCGGCGTGAACCTGAAGGCGCAGGACATCATGTCCAAGGACGAGAAGAACAACTGACGTCATGACCACCCCCCGCCCGGCGAATACCCCGGGCGGCCCCCCGAGGGGGCGCGGGCCGGCTTGGGAGCGGCCCGGCGCTCGGCCCGCGGTGCGCCCGCAACGTCCGAGGTTCACATGTCGCCGATTCTCGAGTTGATCGACGTCTCCAAGCGCTACGGCGGGGTGCGCGCGCTCGAGCGCGCGCGCTTCGCCTGCGCGCCGGGGCGCATCCATGCCTTGCTCGGCGAGAACGGCGCCGGCAAGTCGACGCTGATCAAGATGATGTCGGGCGTGGTGCAGCCCGACGAAGGCCGCATCGTGCTCGAGGGGCGCGAGCGGCGCTTCGCGCACCCGCAGGAGGCGGTGTCGGCGGGCATCGCCTGCATCTTCCAGGAACTGTCGCTGATGCCCGACCTGAGCGTCGCCGACAACATCTGCATCACCAACCCGCCACGCCAGTTCGGGCGCTTCGGCCTGATCGACCGCAAGGCACAACGCCGCATTGCCGAAGCCGCGCTCGCGCGCGCCGGCGCCGACGACATCCACCCGCTGGCACCGGTCGAGAGCCTGTCGCTGTCGCGCCGGCAGATGGTGGAGATCGCCAAGGCACTGTCGCGCAACCCGAAGATCCTGATCCTCGACGAGGCCACCTCGGCGCTGACCGCGGCCGACGTGCAGCGTGTCTACACGCTGCTCAAGCGGCTGCGCAACGAGGGCATGGCGATCGTCTACATCTCGCACCGCATGAACGAGATCGCGGAGCTCGCCGACGACTGCTCGGTGTTCCGCAACGGCCAGCACGTCGCCACCTTCGAGGCCGGCACGCAGAGCGATGCGCAGACGGTCGAGATGATGATCGGCCGCGACATCGAGCATGCCTTTCCCCCGAAGCCGGCACCGCAGGCGGCCACGCAGGCCGCCGCGCCGGCGCTGCAGACACGCGCCCTGTCCTGGCACGGCCGGCTGCACGACATCGACCTGACCGTGCGCCCGGGCGAGATCGTCGGCCTGGGCGGCCTGGACGGCCAGGGCCAGCGCGAGTTCTTCCTGGCGCTGTTCGGTGTGCTGCGCGGCGTGACCGGCGAGGTGCTGCTCGACGGCAAGGCCGTGCAGCTGCACAGCCCGAAGCAGGCCAAGCGCGGCGACGTGGGCATCGCGCTGGTGCCCGAGGACCGCAAGACCGACGGGTTGATGCTGCCGATGTCGGTGCGCGACAACCTCGGCTTCGCCGCGCTCGACAAGCTCAGCCGCGCGGGCATCGTCTCGGCGAGCCTGGAGGCCAGCGCCGCGCAGGACATGGTCAAGCGCCTGTCGATCAAGGCGGCCGACCTCGACGTTCCGGTCGGCACGCTGTCCGGCGGCAACCAGCAGAAGGTGGTCATCGCCAAGTGGTTGATGAACGCGCCGCGCATCATCCTGCTCAACGACCCGACACGCGGCATCGACGTCGGCACCAAGCAGGAGATCTACGCGCTGCTGCGCCGCCTGGCCGAGGACGGCGCGGCGGTGCTGCTGTACTCGACCGACTACGCCGAGCTGATCGGCTGCTGCGACCGCGTGGCGGTGTTCTTCGACGGCCGCATCGTGCGCTGGCTGGCCGGCGACGAGCTGACCGAGCGTGCGCTCGTCGCCAGTGCGCTCAACCTGACGACGACGGAGGCAGTGGCCGCATGAATGAGGACTGGAAGTTCCACCTGCGTGAGCACCGCGGCGCCTACGCAGCCGCGCTGATGTTCGTGCTGATCTTTGCGCTGTACATCGTCAAGCACCAGGCCGGCTGGACGACGCCGGTGATCACCACGGCCGCCAACAAGGGCGTGCTGCTGGCCATCGTCGCGATGGCGCAGACGATTCCGGTGCTGACCGCCGGCATCGACCTGTCGGTGGGCATGGTGTTCGTGCTCGCCAACTGCGTCGCCTCGCACCTGGTGGTGGGCACGCCGCTGCAGGCCGCGTTCGGCGTCGTGGCGGTGCTGGCCATCGGCGCGCTGTGCGGCTGGATCAACGGCGCGATCATCGTCTACGGCCGGCTGCAGCCCATCATCACCACGCTGGCCACCGGCACGGTGTACTACGGCATCGCGCTGGGCCTGCGGCCGGTGCCCGGCGGCGACGTGCACGCCGGCCTGGCCGACGCACTGACCGGTGCGCTGCCCGGCGGCGTGCCGGCGATGCTGGTCGTGCTGGTCATGGTGGTGCTGCTCGTGTGGGTGCCGTACCGGCGCTCGGCGGTCGGCCGGGCAGCGCTGGCCATCGGTTCGTCGGAAGGCGCGGCCTACATGTCGGGCGTCAACATCGGCCGCACGAAGATCGTCGCCTACACGCTGGCCGGGCTGCTGGCGGCCATCGGCGGGTTGCTGCTGACCTTCGTGACGTACTCGGGTGAGGCCTCGTCGACCATCGGCGGCGTCTACACGCTGAACTCGATCGCCGCGGTGGTGATCGGCGGCACCTCGCTGGCCGGCGGCGCCGGCTCGGCGATCGGCTCGGTGTTCGGTGCACTGGTGCTGCGCACCATCGGCGACCTGCTGTTCGTGTTCGACTTCGAGCCGCTGTGGCAGCCGCTGTTCCAGGGGATCATCCTGCTGACCGCGGTGAGCCTGGGCGCGCTGCGGCTGCTCAAGGTGAGCAACCGGCTGGAGTTGTTTCGATGACGGCGCTCGCACTCCGCCTGAAGCGCTCCGGCCACCTGCCGGTGATCGCGGCCGCAGCCTGCACGGTGGTGCTGCTGCTGGTCGGCAGCCTGTACTCGTCGAACTTCCTGTCGGCCGACTACCTGCTGCTGCAGCTGCAGATCGCCTCCTTCCTCGGCGTCATCGCCACCGGCGCGATGCTGGTCATCCTGCTCGGCGGCATCGACCTGTCGGTGCCCTGGCTGGTCACCGTCGGCGGCGTGATGTCGGCGGCCGCGGCCGGCTGGTGGGGACCGACCGGGCAGGCGCTGGCCATTCCGTTCGGCATCGCCTGCGGTGCCCTGCTGGGCCTGGCCAACGGCTTCGGCGTGGCCTACCTGCGCGTGCCGTCGATGATCTTCACGCTGGGCATCAACGCGGTCGCGCAGGGGCTGATCGTCGTGCAGACCGGCGGCTTCGCGCCGCAGGACCGTGCTACACCAGCCATGCACCTGATCGCCACCGGCCGCTCGCTGCTGGGCATCCCGAACGCGCTGCTGGTGTGGCTGGTGATCGGAGGCGCCACCGTCTTCATGCTGCACAAGACGACGCTGGGCCGCTCGATCTACGCGGTGGGCAACCGCGAGCGCGCTGCCTACCTCTCCGGCGTCGACACGCGCCGCGTGGTGCTGCTGTGCTTCATGCTCGCCGGCGCCTGTTCGGCGGCAGCCGGTGTGCTGCTGACCGGCTACTCGACCAAGGCCTACCAGGCGATGGGCGACGCCTACCTGCTGCCGGCCATCGCCGCGGTGGTGCTGGGCGGCACCAACATCCTCGGCGGCAGCGGCTCGTACATCGGCACGGTGGTCGGGGTGATCCTGATCACGCTGCTGCAGTCCATCCTGTCGGTGATGCAGATCCCCGAGATGGGCCGGCAGATCATCTACGGCATCGTGATCATCTCGATGCTGCTGGTCTACGGGCGCGGACGGCGCCATTCGGACTGACGAACTCGCCCGCGGCGGGAGGCAGACATGGTCATCGAACTCACCGAAAGCTTCGAGGTGCTGGACCCGCGCTTCAGGAAGCTGGCCTTCCCGAACGTGCACGTCGAGGAGCTGTGGACGGGCTGCCGCTGGGCCGAAGGGCCGGCCTGGTTCGCGGCCGGCCGCTACCTGGTCTGGTCGGACATCCCGAACGACCGCATGCTGCGCTGGGATGAGACCGATGGCTCGGTGTCGGTGTTCCGCCAGCCGGCGATGAACACCAACGGCCACACGGTGGACTTGCAAGGCCGCCTCGTCAGCTGCGAGCACCGCGGGCGATGCGTGTCGCGCACCGAGCACGACGGCTCGCGCACGGTACTGGTGTCGCAGGTCGACGGCCGCAAGCTCAACTCGCCGAACGACGTGGTCGTCAAGAGCGACGGCAGCCTGTGGTTCACCGACCCGAGCTACGGCATCGACAGCGACTACGAGGGCGATGCGGCCCCCAGCGAGATCGGCGCGAGCCGCGTCTACCGCTTCGACGAGGCGAGTGGCGCGCTCACCGTGGTGGCCGACGACTTCGTGCAGCCCAACGGCCTGGCCTTCTCGCCCGACGAATCGCTGCTCTACCTCGTCGACACCGGCGCCACGCACCGCGACAACGGGCCGCACCACGTGCGCCGCTTCAAGGTGAATGCGAACGGCACGCTGTCCGGCGGCGAAGTGTTCGCGATCTGCCCGGTGGGCCTGTACGACGGCCTGCGCGTGGACGTGCACGGCAACCTGTGGCTGTCGGCCGGCGACGGCGTGCACTGCCATGCGCCGGACGGCACGCTGCTGGGCAAGATCCTGATCCCGGAGACGGTGGCCAACGTCTGCTTCGGTGGGGCGAAGCTGAACCGGCTGTTCATCTGCGGCACGACCTCGCTTTACGCGGTCTACCTGAACACGCGCGGGGCGCGGCCCGTGAAGCGCTGAGCCCGGCTGCGCTTCAGCCGCGGCGCAACCCCAGCCACATCACCGTGGCCACCACGATCAATCCACCGGCCACCTGCGAGGCCGCGATGGACTGCCCGAGCACCGCCCAGGCCAGCACCAGCGCGAAGATCGGCTCGACGTTCATGATCGCCGAATTGCCGACCACGCCCAGCTTCGGCAGCACGGTGAACATGATCGTGAAGCCGGTGCCGTAGAGCAGGGTCAGGCCGAGCAGGCCCCACCAGCCGGCAGAAGCGTTCGGCAGGTGGAAGCCGCCCTGCACCGCCACGCCCGCCAGCGCCAGCAGCGCCACCTGGGCCATCGTCGTCGCGGTGCGCAGGCGGCCGTCGAGGTCACCCGCTTCGTGCTGCGTGAAGACCAGCGCGAGGCCGAAGGTGGCCGCGGCGGCGAGCGCGAAGGCCACACCGGCGCCGATGCGACTCCACTGCCCCGCGGCGCCCAGGCCCGACGCGGCGCCGAACACGTCCAGCGCCAGCGCCAGGCCCGCCAGCATCACCGGCATCGCCATCAGCACCCGCCGTTCGGGCCGGTGGCCATAGACAACGCGCGCCCACAGCGCCGTCCACAGCGGGTAGGTGTTGAAGGCCAGCAGGGCCAATGCCACCGGAAGCCGGGCGACCGCCGAGTACAGGCACAGGCTCTGCACCGCGATCAGCACGCCGATCGCCGGCAAGGCACGCCGGTGCTTCGCGTTCAACGTGAATGGCACACGCTGCGCGACGAGCAGCGCTCCGACCACCAGCGCGGTGATGCTGCTGCGAAAGACCACGGCGGTGGCGACATCGACGCCGTGGTTGAAGGCCACGCGCGCGGCCACGTGGTTCGCGCCCATCAGCAGCGCAATCAGCAGCAGCGTGGCGAACGCAGCGGTCGAGATCCTCGCTGGGCGTTCCACGGCCTCAGACACTGGCCGTCAACCCGCCGTCGACGTACAGGATGTGGCCGTTGACGAAGCGCCCTGCCTCGCTGGCGAGGAAGACAGCGGCGCCGGCGAGCTCTTCCACCTCGCCCCAGCGGCGGCTCGGCGTGCGGCCCACCAGCCAGCCGCTGAAAGCCGGGTCGTCGATCAACTTGCGGTTCAGCTCGGTCTTGAAGTAGCCCGGGCCGATGCCGTTGACGGTGATGCCCAGCGGGCCAAGATCGACCGCCATGCCCTTGGTGAGCATCTTCACCGCGCCCTTGCTGGCGGTGTACGGCACGATGCCCGGCCGGCCCAGCTCGCTCATCACCGAGCAGATGTTGATGATGCGGCCGCGGCCGCGCGGGATCATCTGCCGCGCCACCGCCTGGCCGACCTGGAACACGCTGTCGAGGTTGGTGCGCATCAGCTCCTGCCAGTCGGCCTGCGCGAAGTCCTGGAACGGCGCGCGGCGCTGGATGCCGGCGTTGTTGACGAGGATCTCGATGGCGCCGAGCTCGCGCTCGATCGCCGCAATGGCCTCATCGACCGCGGCACGCTCGGTGACGTCGAAGCCGCGCGACACCACGTCGAGACCTTCGCCGCGCAGCTGCGCCTCGGCCTGCGCCAGGCGCGCCGGGTCACGCCCGTTGAGCACCACGCGGGCGCCAGCCTGCGCGAGGCCGCGGGCGATGGCCAGGCCGAGGCCGGCCGAGGAGCCGGTGACCAGCGCGAGCCGGCCGTCGAGGCGGAAGCTGTCGAGGACGTTCATGGTTCGAGGGGTGATGGGTTCGGCGCGCGCAGTTGCGCGAGCACAGTGTCCACGAGCTCGGGCAGCGGGCGTGTCGCATCGACGACGATCGCGGCCTCGTCGGCCTGCGGCGGCTCCAGCGTCGCGAGCTGGCTGGGCAGCAGCGATGCGGGCATGTAGTGCCCTGGCCGCGCCGCCAGGCGCTGCGCGAGCACGTCGCTCGGCGCCGACATCAGCACGAAATGCAGCGGGCCGGCGCGGCGCAGCACGTCGCGGTAGCTGCGCTTGAGGGCCGAGCAGGCCAGCACCACGGCGCGGTCGCGCCGGCGCGCATCGGCGAGCAGGCCCGCCAGCGTGGCCAGCCAGCCGGCGCGATCGTCATCGGTCAGCGGCACGCCGGCGGCCATGCGCGCCACGTTGTCGGGCGGGTGGTGGCGGTCGCCCTCGATGAACTCCGCGTCCAGCGCCTGCGCCAGCAACTCGGCCAGGCTGCTCTTGCCGCAGCCGCTGACGCCCATGACGACCACCTGCAACGGCTCCATTCGTGCGAGGTTACCGGTTGAGGCCGGGGCCGGCCATCCGGGCCGACGCGGACTTCGAAGGCGCTGCTAGAATCCGACCCGTTCCGAGGAGCGTTGCAAGGCCTGCACTCAGGCCCCAGGCTCGGAAACTGCAATTGCAACGGCGCTCACCCGCACGACCAGACCTCGTGGGTGAGATTGCACAAGTCCCCTGACGTGTCCCGGTGCGGGTTCCATCACTTCTGGAGCCTCACATGAACGCTGTTCTCAAGCCGCTGCACAACGACCAGTACGCCGTTGCCGACCTCTCGCTCGCCGACTGGGGCCGCAAGGAAATCAAGATCGCCGAGACCGAGATGCCCGGCCTGATGGCGATCCGATCGGAATTCGCCAAGAGCCAGCCGCTCAAGGGCGCACGCATCACCGGCTCGCTGCACATGACCATCCAGACCGCCGTGCTGGTGGAGACGCTGCAGGCGCTGGGCGCCGAAGTCCGCTGGGCCTCGTGCAACATCTTCAGCACGCAGGACCACGCCGCCGCCGCGCTGGTGGCCACCGGCACGCCGGTGTTCGCCTACAAGGGCGAGACGCTGGTCGACTACTGGGACTACACCCACCGCATCTTCGAGTTCGGCGCCAAGGGCTCGGAGGGCGAAGGCCCGAACATGATCCTCGACGACGGCGGCGACGCCACGCTGCTGATGCACCTGGGCAAGCGCGCCGAGAAGGATCAGTCCGTGCTGGCCAACCCCGGCAGCGAGGAAGAGACCTGCCTGTTCGCCGCCATCAAGGCCAAGCTGGCCGTCGACCCGACCTGGTACTCGCGCAAGAGCGCCCAGATCATCGGCGTGACGGAAGAGACCACCACCGGCGTGCACCGCCTGAAGGAGATGTCGGCCAAGGGCACGCTGATGTTCCGCGCGATCAACGTCAACGACAGCGTCACCAAGAGCAAGTTCGACAACCTGTACGGCTGCCGCGAGTCGCTGGTCGACTCGATCAAGCGCGCCACCGACGTGATGATCGCCGGCAAGGTGGCCGTCGTCGCCGGCTACGGCGACGTGGGCAAGGGCTCGGCCCAGGCGCTGCGCGCACTGTCGGCGCAGGTCTGGGTCACCGAGATCGACCCGATCAACGCGCTGCAGGCCGCGATGGAAGGCTACAAGGTCGTGACGATGGAGTACGCCGCCGACAAGGCCGACATCTTCGTCTCGGCCACCGGCAACAAGAACGTCATCCGCTACGAGCACATGGCGGCGATGAAGGACGAGGCCATCGTCTGCAACATCGGCCACTTCGACAACGAGATCGACGTGGCCTCGCTGTCGGCCTGCAAGTGGGACGAGATCAAGCCGCAGGTCGACCACGTGGTCTTCCCGGACGGCAAGAAGATCATCCTGCTGGCCAAGGGCCGCCTGGTGAACCTGGGTTGCGCCACCGGCCACCCGAGCTTCGTGATGTCGTCGTCGTTCGCGAACCAGACGATCGCCCAGATCGAGCTGTTCACGCACAGCGACTACTACGAGAACGGCAAGGTCTACGTGCTGCCCAAGCACCTGGACGAGAAGGTCGCTCGCCTGCACCTGAAGAAGGTCGGTGCGATGCTGACCGAGCTGACCGACGAGCAGGCCGAGTACATCGGCGTGCCCAAGCAAGGCCCCTACAAGGCCGACACGTACCGGTATTGACACCGGGGCCGCGATGCGGGCCGACCAGTTGCTGGTCGCCAGGGGCATCGCGCCGACACGCTCGGCCGCGCAGCGGCTGATCGAGCGCGGCGCGGTGCGTTGGCGTGCGCCAGCGGGCTGGACGGTCCCGCGCAAGGCAGGTGATGACCTGCCCGAGGGATGCGAGCTGCAACTCGCCGACGACGCGGAGCTGCGCTACGTGTCGCGTGGCGGGCTGAAGCTCGAAGGCGCGCTGGATCGTTGTGCCATCGACGTGACGGGGCGAACCTGCCTCGACGTCGGCCAGAGCACCGGCGGCTTCACCGACGTGCTGCTGCAGCGCGGCGCGGCGCGGGTGGTCGGTATCGATGTCGGCCATGGGCAGTTGCACCCGAAGCTGCGTGGAGACTCCCGCGTCGTGGCGCTCGAGGGCGTCAATGCCCGCGCCTTGACCGCGGCCGATCTGCCCGAGCCGCGCTACGGCCTGATCGTCGGCGACCTGTCGTTCATCTCGCTGACGCTGGTGCTGCCGGCGCTGGCGCCGCTGCTCGAGGCGGACGGCGGCGAGTTGCTGATGCTCGTCAAGCCGCAGTTCGAGCTGCAGCCGGCCGACATCGGCAAGGGCGGCCTCGTGCGCGATGCGGCGTCCTATCCGCGTGTCGAAGCGCGCTTGCGCGAGGCCTGCGTGGCCTGCGGCCTGAGCGTGATCGACTGGTTCGACAGTCCCATCGCCGGTGGCGATGGCAACCGAGAGTTCTTTGTGCGGGCACGCCGACGCGGCGCTGCCCGAGGAGAGTGAGATGGATCCCCTGAAACTTCCCGTGCCGGTGAGCTTCGAGTTCTTCCCGCCCAATACGCCGGTGGGCAGCGAGAAGCTGCGCAGCGTGGTGGCCGAGCTGGCGGTGACCCAGCCCGAGTTCTTCAGCGTGACCTACGGCGCCGGCGGCTCGACGCGCGAGAAGACGCTGTCCACCGTCAGCGAGATCGCCGCGATGGGCCACGAGGCGGCGGCGCACCTGTCGTGCATCGGTGCCACGCGCGAGAGCATCCGCGAGATCCTCGCCACCTACCGCGAGCGCGGCATCCGCCGCCTGGTCGCGCTGCGCGGTGACCTGCCCAGCGGAACCGCCACCGCCGGCGAATTCCGGCACGCGAGCGAACTGGTGCGCTTCATCCGCGAGACGGAAGCCAACCACTGGCACATCGAGGTCGCGGCCTACCCCGAGGTGCACCCGCAGCAGCGCTATGCAGCGCGCGACCTGCAGCACTTCGCCGACAAGATGAAGGCCGGCGCCGATGCGGCGATCACGCAGTTCTTCTTCAACCCGGATGCCTACTTCCACTTCGTCGACGAGGCACGCGCGCTGGGTGTCACGGCACCGATCGTGCCGGGCATCATGCCCTTCCACAACTTCGCGCGCATCGCGCAGTTCGCGCAGCGCGACGGCATCGAGATCCCGCGCTGGGTGGCGATGAAGATGGAAGGTTTCATGGACGACGCCGCATCGATCCGCGCCTTCGGTCTGGACGTGGTGACGAAGCTGTGCGAGCGCCTCGTCGCCGGCGGTGCGCCGAGCATCCACTTCTACACGCTGAACCAGTCGGCGTTGTCGCTGGAAATCTGCAAGCGGCTCTCACGGCCGGTTTGACCTGCGTCACGAGGTCTCCGCGGCTGCGTTGCGCCCGACGCACAGCGCCGGTGGGGTCTTGATGCACCGCAACAAGCGCCTGCGGGCCGCGGTCTGAAATGCCTGTCGAGGGAAATGACCTCGTATCGACAGGACAACATCATGACCAGCAAGACCTTCCAGCGCGCCGCCCTCGCTCTCGCCGTGGCCGGCGGCCTCGCCGTTCCGATGCTCGCCCAGGCCCAGGCCACGCCGTGGCTGGTGCGCGTGCACGCGCTCAACCTCGACAGCGCCAACAAGGACACCACCGGCCTCGACCTCACGGTGAACAACAAGGTGTTCCCGGAAGTCGACATCTCCTACTTCTTCTCGCCGAATGTCGCCCTCGAACTGGTGCTGACCTATCCGCAGAAGCACACGCTGAAGGCCGGCGGCACCGAGATCGGCACCCTCAAGCACCTGCCGCCGACGCTGTCCGCGCAGTACCACTTCACCGACCTGGGCGCGTTCAAGCCCTACGTCGGCGCGGGCCTGAACTACACGCGCTTCTCGGCGGTGAACTTCACGCCGGCCGTCGTCACCGCGCTGAACCCGAGCATCGACAAGAACAGCTTCGGCCTGGCCGTCGGCGCCGGCTTCGACTACGAGATCCAGAAGAACGTCTACTTCAACGTCGACGTGAAGAAGGTGCAGATCCGCACCGACGTCAGCTCGAACGGCACCAAGGTCGGCGAGTTCAAGGTCGATCCGCTGCTCGTCGGCGTGGGAATCGGCTATCGGTTCTGATCTGACCTGGCAAGAGCCTGGGTAGGCGGCGCGCCGGCCGAGCGCCGTGCCGCTCCCAGGCCCGCCGCCCATCCCCTCGGGGGATCGGCCGGCGTACTCGCTGGCCGAGGGGCCGTCACAGCAGGGGTTTCTGCCAGCTGACGCCATCCTCGGTGAGCATGGCGTCGAGCACGAAGTCCTGCTCGGTCGGGAACAGCAGCGGCAGGAAGCCGTGCGAGTAGCTCACGCCCACGGTGATGGGCCGCGGGCGGATCGACTGCAGCGTGCGGTCGAAGAAGCCGCCGCCATAGCCCAGCCGCACGCCGCCCGGCCCGAAGCCCAGGCAGGGCACCACCAGCAGCTCGGGCACGAACTCCTCGGTGTCCTTGGGCTTGGGAATGTCGTAGGCGTCCAGCTCCATCGGGCAGCCCGGGTACCAGACGTGAAAGCGCAGCGAACCGCTGTCGCGGTCCTTGACCGGCAGCCCGATGCGGCGGGTCACGTCTTCGGGGGCGCCTTCGGTCCAGCGGTACAGCGCCGGCAGCGGATCGAACTCGCCCTTGATCGGCCAGTAGGCGCCGATCGTCTTCTCGGCGCGGCCGACCAGCCAGACCCGCAGCACGCTCTGCAGCGCCACGGCGCGCTCCAGGCGGTCGGGCATGGCCTGACGGGCGGCAACCAGTCGCTTGCGCAGGGCATCTCGTTCGGTGGGCTGCATGGGGCGAGGCAGGGGGCGGCGGAAGCCCGATTGTGCAAGACTGCGCCGCGATGGCCGCCGACACCGAACTCGTCGAACACTGCCGCGAACTGCTGGCCCCGCTGGGCGCGGTGCGCGAGCGCCGCATGTTCGGTGGCCACGGCCTCTATGTCGACGAGCTGTTCGTTGCCCTCATCGCCTTTGGCCGCCTGTACCTGAAAGCCGATGCGCAGACCCGGCCGCACTTCGAGGCGGCCGGCTGCGAACCCTTCGTGTACGAAGGCGGCGGCAGGCAGGTCACGCTGGGCTACTTCACCGCGCCGGACGACGCGATGGAGTCGCCCGCCTTGATGCAGCCCTGGGCGCGGCTGGCCGTGGAGGCGGCACTGCGCGGGCGGGCCGCGAAGGCGCCGAAGGCCGCGGCGAAGAAGGCGCCGGCCAGGCCGGCACGCGGCAGGCGCTGACGCACCGTCCGACGCGGCTGCCAGCGCAGCGACGCGGCCTCGCCATGGCCCCAGGCCTCGGCGACCACGACCTGGCCGTCGGCGACGGCGAACGAATCGCCGGGCGAGAGCACGCGGTCGCTGTCGTCGCCCGGGCCGGCATCGGTGGTCAGCCAGACGCGGCCGCGCAGGATGGTGATCTCGCCGGCGCCCTCGCCCATGCGGCGGGCCTGGCCAGGAGCCAGGGACAGAACGGTTGAAGCTTGCGAATCCATCATCAATCTCCTTCAAGTCACGGTAGGATCATCGGCGTTCTGCCTCGGTAGATCCAATGACTTCGGTACCGTCGATTGATGCGAGATTGATATGAATACCCCACGCCGCCGCCCGCTCTCGCTGACCAACCTGCGCGCCTTCGAGGCGGTCGCCCGGCTGTCCAGCTTCAGCGAGGCGGCCGAGGAGCTGTTCGTCACCCAGTCGGCCATCAGCCGGCAGATCAAGAGCCTGGAGGACGAACTCGGCTCGGCGCTGTTCGTGCGCGGCACGCGGCACGTCGAGATGACGCAGGACGGGCAGATCCTGCTGCGCACGGTCGACCCATGGCTGGCGCGGCTGGATGCCGGCGTGCGGCAGATCCGCGAGACGCACAGCCGCCGGCGCGTCAGCGTGACCACCTTCGCCTCGTTCGCCTCGCTGTGGCTGCTGCCGCGCATCGAGGCCTTCCAGCGCGCCCACCCGGACATCGACATCCGCGTCTCGGCGCACGATTCGATGTCTGACCTCGACGACCCCGAGCTCGACCTCGCGCTGCGCTACTGCAGCCCGGCGCAGGCGCCGGCCGGCGCGGTGCGGCTGTTCGGCGAGACCCTGACGCCGGCGGTCAGCCGCCAGCTGATGGCGCAGATCCAGGCCGGGCAGTCGCCGCCGCTGGCGCGCGCGGCCGACCTGGCAGCGCACACGCTGGCCGAGGAGGACGACAACAAGGCCAGCACCGAGTACCTGAGCTGGCGGCACTGGCTGGCCCAGCATGGCGAGCCTGCGCTGCAGCCGCGCCGCTGGCTGTACCTGAACTTCACCTACCAGCAGGTACAGGCGGCGCTGGCCGGCCACGGCGTGGCGCTGGCGCGCATCGCGCTGGTCTACGAGGCGCTGGCACGCGGCGAGCTGGTCGAGCCCTTCGGGGTGGCGGGCCGCACGACCAGCCCCTACTGCTACTGGCTGATCGCGACACCGAGCAGCCGGGCCCGCGCCGAGGTCAGGCAGTTCTGCGAGTGGGTCGAGGCGCAGGCAGCGCTGACCCGCGCGGCCACCGGCGAGGCGCAGGCCGAACCGGCCGCCGCATCCACCGCTGCCGCCGCTGCCGTCAGGCCGCGCCCTGCTCGGTGACGATCAGCGACAGCGGGATGTCGTGCGCCTGCGGCACGAACTCCGCCTCGCCCAGCGCGCAGAAGCTCCAGGCCACGCCGATCGTGGTGACGTGCGGGTGCGCGGCGAGGAAGCGGTCGAAGTAGCCACCGCCGTAGCCGAGCCGGTAGTGGCCGGCTGCGAAGCCGACGCAGGGCACCAGCACCACGTCGGGCACCACGCGGGCTCCGCTGGCACTGGCAATGCCGCACTCGTCGGGCACCATCGGGGCGGTGCGGTCCCACTGCCGGTAGTGCATGTCGCGCGGCTCGCGGATGCAGAAGGGCAATGCCCAGGGCAATTGATCGCAATATGGGTCGTCGCCCAATGCAACCACTGCGTTAAATTCGGATCGTATCGATGCGTAGAGGCCCAGACAGCCTGGCTCCAGTTGAGCCACCACCTGCGCGAGATGCCGACCCAGGGCCGACTGGGCCTCGGCAAACCCGGGCGAAGCGCCGAACTGCTGGCGCTGGGCGCGCAGCCGGGTGCGCAATTCGCTGCGTGCGGGCGTGATCTCGGTCAAGACGAACTCGAATGGGAACGACGTTGTTGAATCGAACGGAACGATCGAAATCAGTATATGGGCGCCGCGCGCTGTGGGCCACGCTGCTGGGTGCGGCGCTGGTGGTGCCGCCGGTGGCCTGCGCGGCGCCGGCCGACGGCAGCATCGTCGAGGCCCGCGAGGCACTGCGCAAGAAGGACCGGGCCCGCCTCGCAGCAGCGCGCAGCGCCGCCATCGCCGCCAACCACCCGCTGGCGATGTGGGCCGACTACTTCGAGCTGAACAACCGCCTGGCCGAGGCCCAGCAGAACGAGCTCGACGCGTTCTACGCCCGCTGGCCGTCCACCTACGTCGAGGACCGCCTGCGCAACGACTGGCTGCTCGAACTCGGCCGCCGGCGCGACTGGACCAACTTCGCCACCGAGTTCCCGCGCTTTCGCATGAACGACGACCGCGAGGTGAGTTGTTATGCGCTGATGCTCGACCACCAGGCCGGCAAGGACGTGAAGGACGACGCGCTGGCCGCCTGGCTGGCCCAGCGCGACGCCGACGACGGCTGTGCGCTGATGGCCGCGACGCTAACCGACGCGAAGAAGTTCAGCATCGCCGACCTGTGGCGCAAGGCCCGCTTCGCGATGGACGCCGGCCGGCCGAAGGCGGCGCGCCAAGCGGCCGCGCTGGTCAGCGTGGCGGCGGCCAGCAGCGTCGGCGAGATCTCCGACAACCCGGCGCGCTACCTGGCCAAGACGGCTGCGGCCAACGCCCGCCCGGCCGCCGAGCTGACGACGCTGGCGCTGATGCGGCTGGCCTCGAGCGACCCCGACGCCGCCTCGCTGCAGCTCAACGAGCGCTGGGACAAGGCGCTTCCGCCCGACCTGGCCGCCTGGGCCTGGGCCGCGGTGGCCAAGCAGGCCGCGCTGAAGCTGCTGCCCGACGCCAGCGAGCACTACCAGCGCGCCGCGATGCGCGCCAGCCGCGGCGGTGCCGAGCCCGACTGGCCCGACGAAACCCTGGCCTGGAAGGTGCGCGCCGCGCTGCGCGCCGACAACGGCCGCGGCCGCTGGCAGCAGGTCATGCAGGCCATCAATGCGATGAGCCCCGAGCAGCAGCGCGACCCGGCCTGGGTCTACTGGAAGGCGCGTGCGCTGCAGTCGCTGGCCGCCGGCTCGCAGGACGAGGAGGGCATGCGCGCGCTGTCGCGCGAGATGCTCTCGGGCATCGCCGGGCGCCTGCACTTCTACGGCAAGCTCGCCGCGGAAGACCTCGGCCAGCCGCTGGTGATGCCGCCCAAGCCGGCCGCGCTGACCGCCGAGGAGACCGAGGCCGCGCGCAGCCACCCGGGCCTGACGCGCGCGCTGCAACTGATCGCCCTCGGCCTGCGCAGCGAAGGCGTGCGCGAGTGGAACTACTCGCTGCGCGGCATGAATGACCGCGAGCTGCTCGCCGCCGCGCAACGCGCCTGCGACGCCGAGGTCTGGGACCGCTGCATCAACACCAGCGACCGCACCCGCGAGGAGATCGACCTCGACCAGCGCTTCCCGATGCCCTTCCGTGCCGACGTGCAGGCCAAGGCGAAGGAGATCGGCCTCGACCCGGCCTATGTGTACGGGCTGATCCGCCAGGAGTCGCGCTTCATCATGGATGCGCGCTCCAGCGTCGGCGCTAGCGGCCTGATGCAGATCATGCCGGCCACCGCGCGCTGGACGGCGCGCAAGATCGGCCTGGACTACACGCAGGACATGATCACCGACCGCGACGTCAACCTGCGTCTCGGCACCAGTTACCTGAAGCTGGTGCTCGACGACTTCGGCGGCTCCCAGGCCATGGCCGCGGCGGCCTACAACGCCGGCCCGAGCCGCCCACGGCGCTGGCGCGAAGGCCCGGCACTGGAGCCGGCGATCTGGGCGGAGAACATCCCGTTCAACGAGACGCGCGACTACGTCAAGAAGGTGCTCAGCAACGCCACCTACTATTCGGCCATCCTCAACGGCCAGACGCCGTCGTTGAAGGCCCGCCTGGGCGGCAAGATCGGCCCGCGCGATGCGTCGGCCCCGGCCAGCGACAAGGAACTCCCCTGAGATGGCGACACATCAGAACATCCTGGTCCTGGGCGGCACCGGCTTCGTCGGCCGCAGCGTCTGCGAGAAGCTGGTCGAGCGCAGCGGCGGCGCCGGCGGCCGCATCGTCGTGCCGACGCGGCACATCGGCCATGGTCGGCACCTGCAGATGCTGCCCACCGTGCAGCTGGTGCAGGCCAACCTGCACGACGACGCAGCGCTCGCGCGCCTGGTGGCTGGTTGCGACGCGGTGATCAACCTGGTCGCCATCCTGCAGGGCGACGCCAAGCGCTTCACCCAGGTGCACGAAGAACTGCCGCGCCGCATCGCCCGCGCCTGCCAGGCGAGCGGCGTGCGTCGGCTGATCCACGTCAGCGCGCTCGGCGTGGGCGAGAACTCGCCGAGCCTGTACCTTCGCTCGAAGACGGCCGGCGAGAAGGCCCTGGCCACCGCCGGGCTGGACCTGACCGTGCTGCGCCCCTCGCTGATCTTCGGCGCGCACGACAAGCTGCTCAACCTGTTCGCGACGATGCAGGCCATCGCGCCCGTGGTGCCGCTGGCCGGTGCCGACTCGCGCTACCAGCCGGTGTGGGTCGACGACGTGGCCGCGGCCATCGTGCGCTGCCTCGACGACGACACGACCATCGGCAAGACCTTCGAGTGCGCCGGCCCCGACGTGGTCACGCTGCGCGACCTGGTGCGCTCGGCCGGCCGCTGGTCGGGCCACGAGCGGCCGGTGATCGGGCTGCCCGGCGGCATCGCCACGCTGCAGGCGATGCTGATGGAACTGCTGCCCGGCGAGCCGCTGATGTCGCGCGACAACCTCGCCTCGATGACCGTGCCCAACGTGGCCAGCGGCACGTTGCCGGGGCTGGACGCGCTGGGCATCCGCGCCAGCGCGCTCGCGGCCATCGCGCCGCTGTACCTGGCCAGCGGCCAGGGCCCGGCGCGACTCGACGCCTGGCGCGCGCGCGCCCGTCGCAGCTGAGCCAGCGACTCCGAGGCATGCGCGCCGCGCATCGCGGCGATGCGCAAGCGTCACCCACGGCGGCCGCGACGGCCGCTAGCATGGCGGGCCACTGACTCACGAGGCCCGCGATGCAGCTCTACATCGGCAACAAGAACTACTCGTCCTGGTCGATGCGCCCCTGGGTGCTGATGAAGCAGGCCGGCATCCCCTTCGAGGAGAAGATGCTGCGCTTCGACGCCTTCACGCCGCAGTCGCGCTTCAAGACCGAGCTGGCGAAGTTGACACCCACCGGCCGCGTGCCGCTGCTGGTCGACGACGGCCTGGCGGTGTGGGACACGCTGGCCATCGCCGAGTACCTGGCCGAGCGCTTTCCCGGGAAGACGCTGTGGCCGGCGGACTCGAAAGCGCGCGCCCGCGCGCGCAGCGTCTGCGCCGAGATGCACGCGGGCTTCGGTGCGCTGCGCAGCCACTTCACGATGAACATCGAGGCGCATCTGCCGGAGGTCGGCGCGAAAGTGCTGGCCGAGCAGGCCGGCGTGCGTGCCGACATCGATCGCATCGTGCAGATGTGGACCGAGCTGCTGCGCGAGCACGGCGGGCCGCTGCTGTTCGGCGAGTTCACGATCGCCGACGCCTACTTCGCGCCGGTGGTGATGCGCTTCTCGACCTATGCGCCGCCGCTGCCCGCCGAGGTGACGGCCTACATGGCCCGCGTGAAGGCCCTGCCCGGCGTGGCCGCGTGGATCACCGATGCGCTGGCCGAGAAGGATTTCCTCGACTTCGAGGAGCCTTACCGCAAGCACCGCTGAGCGCCACGGCGGTGACCTGAAGGCGGCGCATACACTGCGCCGCATGAAGGTGTACCTGGTCGGTGGCGCAGTGCGCGATCAGTTGCTCGGTCGCCCCGGCGGCGACCGCGACTGGGTGGTGGTCGGCGCCACCGCGGTGGAGATGATCGAGGCCGGCTTCCAGCCGGTCGGCCGCGACTTCCCGGTCTTCCTGCACCCCGACACGCACGAGGAGTACGCCCTCGCGCGCACCGAGCGCAAGACGGCGCCGGGCTACCACGGCTTCGTGGTCCACGCCGCACCCGAGGTGACGCTGGAGGAAGATCTCTCGCGCCGCGACCTGACGATCAACGCGATGGCACGTGGCGAGGACGGCACGGTGATCGACCCGCATGGCGGCCAGCGCGACCTCGACCAGCGGGTGCTGCGCCACGTCTCGCCGGCCTTCGCCGAGGACCCGGTTCGCATCCTGCGCCTGGCGCGCTTTGCGGCGCGCCTGCCCGACTTCTCGATCGCGCCGGAGACCGTCGCGCTGATGCGCGGCATGGTCGAGGCCGGCGAGGTGGATGCGCTGGTGGCCGAACGCGTCTGGCAGGAGCTGTCGCGCGGGCTGATGGAGGCGCGGCCCAGCCGCATGTTCGAGGCGCTGCGCGACTGTGGCGCGCTGAAGCGGCTGCTGCCCGAGGTGGCCCGCCTGTGGGGCGTGCCGCAGCGGCCGGAGTACCACCCGGAAGTCGACACCGGCGTGCACCTGATGATGGTGCTGGACATGGCGGCACGGTTGCAGACGAACCTCGCGGTGCGCTTCGCCTGCCTGGGCCACGACCTCGGCAAGGGCACCACGCCAGCCGACGTGCTGCCGCGGCACATCGGTCACGAGGTGCGCAGCGAGAAGCTGGTTCGCACCCTGTGCGAGCGCTGGAAGGTACCGACCGATTGCCGCGAACTGGCCGAGGTGGTGGCGCGCGAGCACGGCAACGTGCACCGCAGCGGCGAGCTGAACGCCGCAGCGGTGCTGCGCCTGCTGGAGCGCTGCGATGCGCTGCGCCGGCCGGAGCGCTTCGCCGAGGCGCTGCTGGCCTGCGAATGCGACGCACGCGGCCGCCTGGGCAAGGACGACGAGCCCTACCCGCAGCGCCCACGTCTGGCGGCCGCGCTGCAGGCCGCGCAGGCGGTGGAGACGGCACCCATCGCCGAAGCGGCAACGGCACGAGGACTCAAGGGCCCGGCGATCGGCGACGCGGTGCGCGACGCGCGGGTGCGCGCGATCGCTGCCGCGCTCGGCTAGATCAAGGCCCCGATCGCCATCGCGATCAGGCTCAGCAGCAGGCTGCTGGCGATCGGCAGGTGCCACTCGCGGCCGCGGAAGCGGAAGCTGAAGTCACCCGGCAGCCGGCCGAGGCCAATGCGCTTGAGCCAGCCGGCCAGGCCCTGGAAGACCAGGAAGGCGAGCAGGAAGACGATCAGCCAGCGCATCGGGGAAGCCTTGCTCAGAGGGTGTGGGTGCGGTCGCCGTGGGCGAAGCCGATCGGGTCGAGGGTGATGCCCTTGGCCAGGCCGATGACCTTGAAGAGCTCGCCCATCTCGTGCTCGGTGAGCAGCTTCTGCGCGTTCGCGGTGGTGCGCAGGTCGGCGCCCTGCAGCAGGTCGAGCAGGCCGCAGTTCATCAGGAAGCGCGCCTGCGTGGTGTAGCCGATCACGTCCAGCCCCGCATCCTGCGCCGCCAGCGCGATGCCGGTGAAATCGACATGCGCGGTGATGTCCTTCTCGCCGACGTCGGCCAGCGGATCGTCGTCGCTGCGGTGCGCACGGTGGCACATCAGCGTGCCGCCGCGACGTTGCGGGTGCCAGTACTCGTGCTCGGGAAAGCCGTAGTCGATGAAGAAGGCCGCGCCACGCGTGAGCCGCTCGGCCAGCGTGGCGACGAAGGCACGCGCCTGCGGGTGGATCTCGGTGACGGTGCCCGGCGCGAACGCCACGTCGATGGGCGGGCGCTGGTCGGTGTCGCGGTCGGCCCAGGCGAAGCCGTCGGCCTGGACCACCACGCCGCGCTCGAACCAGCGCTGACCGTCGAAGTGCAGAAGCTGCACCGGCATGGCGTCGAGCACCTCGTTGCCGACGATCACGCCGCTGAAGCGCTCCGGCAGGCGATCGACCCATTCCACCCGGTCGCCAAGGGCCGCCAGTCGTTCGCGCTGGCGCTGGCGCAGCGAACCGGACAGGTCGACGATGGTGTAGCGGCGCACCCGCTTGCCCAGCGCCGCGAGCAGTTGCCCGGCGAGTGCGCCCGAGCCGGCGCCGAACTCCCAGACCTCGTCGCTGCCGGCTGCCTCCAGCGCCTGGCCGACCTGGCGTGCCAGCGCCCGGCCGAACAGCGGCGAGAGTTCCGGCGCAGTGACGAAATCACTGCCGGACTCGGGCATCAGGCCGAACTTGCGGCTGTCGCGGCTGTAGTAACCCAGCCCCGGCGCGTACAGCGCCATCGCCATGAAGCGCTCGAAGCCGATCCAGCCTCCCGCCTCGGCGATGGCCTCGCGAATGTGCCGGCGCAGGGCCGCCGATACACTGTCGCCCTCGTTCTGTTGCATCGCCGCATTGTAGAAAGCCATGTCCGCCCGCCCCGTCGTGCTCGTCACCGGCGCCGCCCGTCGCATCGGGCGGACGATCGCGCTCGACCTCGCGGCCCATGGGCACGACGTCGCGCTGCACTGCCATCAGGCGTCCGACCACGCAGCGACGACGCTGACCGAGGTGCGTGCGCTCGGTGTGCGCGCCGAGGTATTCGTCGCCGATCTGGCCGACGAGGCGGCCTGCCGCGCACTGGTGCCAACGGTGTCGGCGGCTTTCGGCCGGCTCGACGCACTGGTCAACAACGCGTCACGCTTCGCCTACGACGATGCGGCCAGCTTCGGCCATGCGGAAATGTCGGCGCACTGGCGCGTGAACACGGCGGCGCCCATCCTGCTGACGCAGGCGCTGCACGAGCACCTCGTGTCGCGCGATGCGAGCGGCTGCGTTGTCAACCTGCTCGATCAGAAGCTGGACAACCCCAACCCCGACTACCTGTCGTACACGTTGTCCAAGGCCGCGCTGGCCAGCGCCACGGTGATGCTGGCGCAGGCGCTCGCGCCGCGGCTGCGTGTGTGCGGCGTGTCGCCCGGCGTGACGCTGCTGTCCGGCGAGATGAGCGAGGGCGATTTCACGGCCGCGCACCGCCTCACGCCGCTGCAGCGTTCGTCCACGCCCGCCGACATCGCCCAGGCGGTGCGCTACCTGCTCGGCGCCAGCGCGGTCACCGGCACCACGCTGCTGGTCGACGGCGGCCAGCACCTCGCGGCGCAACCGCGCGACGTCGCCTTCCTCGTCAAGAGCACCTGACCATGCAAAGCCTGCTGAACCACGCCAGCCTGATGGACTGCCGGCGCCTCTTCCTGCGCGACTACGAGGTGCACATGAACATCGGCGTGCACGACTTCGAGAAGCGCGGCGCGCAGCGCGTGCTGATCAACGTCGACCTGTACGTGCCGCTGGCGCAGTCGACGCCGTCGCATGACGAGCTCGACGAGGTGGTCGACTACGACTTCATCCGCCGCAGCATCGTCGCGCGCATCGCCCTCGGCCATGTGCAGCTGCAGGAGACGCTGTGCGACGACGTGCTGGCGCTGATGCTGGCCCACCCGAAGGTGCGTGCCGCGCGGGTATCGACCGAGAAGCCCGACGTGTACCCCGACTGCGACGCGGTCGGCTGCGAAGTGTTTGCGATGAAGGAAATGTCATGAGCGCCATGCCTGAAGCGATCACGGCGGCGGCCGAGCCCGGCGCCCGGCCGCCCGAAGCCGGGCGAGATCCCCTCGGGGGATCGCCCGCGGTACGCCGCGGGCCAGGGGTGGACATCAACAAGCTGTCCAAGCGCCTGCACCGCCAGGTCGGCCAGGCGATCGCCGACTTCAACATGATCGCGGACGGCGACAAGGTGATGGTCTGCGTCTCCGGCGGCAAGGACAGCTATGCGCTGCTGGACATCCTGATCAACCTGCGGCAGCGCGCGCCGATCCGCTTCGACCTGATCGCCGTCAACCTCGACCAGAAGCAGCCGGGCTTCCCCGAGCATGTGCTGCCCGAGTACCTGAAGAGCCTGGACATCCCGTTCCACATCGAGAACCAGGACACCTACTCGATCGTCAAGCGCCTGATCCCCGAGGGCAAGACGATGTGCAGCCTGTGCTCGCGGCTGCGCCGCGGCATTCTCTACCGCGTCGCCGGCGAGCTGGGGGCGACCAAGGTCGCGCTCGGCCACCACCGCGACGACATGCTGCAGACCCTGTTCATGAACATGTTCTTCGGCAGCCGCCTGAAGGGCATGCCGCCCAAGCTGGTCAGCGACGACGGCAAGAACATCGTCATCCGCCCGCTGGCCTACGTGGCCGAGCCCGACCTGGAACGTTGGGCAGCGCACCGACAGTTCCCCATCATCCCGTGCACGCTGTGCGGCAGCCAGGAGAACCTGCAGCGTGTGCAGATGAAGAAGATGCTGCGCGAGTGGGAGCGCCAGTACCCCGGCCGGCTGGACAACATCTTCACCGCGATGGGCAACATCGTGCCCTCGCACATGATGGACAAGAAACTCTATCCGTTCACGACGCTCCAAACGACGGGCGTCGTCAACCCCGACGGCGACCGTGCGTTCGACGAGGACGAGGGTTGCGCGACGCCTGCCGCGCAGCCCATCCGCATCCAGCGCGACGACTGACATCTCCCGTCACAGGAGGAGCCCCGATGATCCGCACACTGACCCTCCTGACCCTGAGCGCCACGCTGGCCGGCTGCGCGGCGATGAACTCGCTGAGCAGCGAGGTGTCGAGCTACAGCGCCTGGCCGGCCGAACGCAAGGCCGGCAGCTACAGCTTCGAGCGTCTGCCCTCGCAGCAGACCCGCGCGCAGCAGCAGCAGGTGCTGGAAGACGCCGCACGCCGCGCGCTCGAGTTCGCCGGCTTCACCCCCGCGCCGGACGGCCAGCAAAGTGAGTACGTGGTGCAGCTCGGCGCCCGTGTCAGCGCCACCGAGACCTACTACGACGACCCGTTCTGGTGGCGTGGCGGCCTGTACTCGCACCGTTACGTGCGGCCCTGGCCGCGTTATGGCGTCGGTGTCGGCTTCGGCGTCGGCATCCCGACGACCAACTACGAGCGCGAGGTGGCGGTGCTGATCCGCGACCGCAAGAGCGGCCAGCCGCTGTACGAGACGCGGGCCAGCAACGACGGCGGCTCGCCGTCCATCCAGTCTCTGCTGCCGGCGATGTTCGAGGCCGCGATGAAGGACTTCCCTGCCGGCAGCGTGACGCCGCGGCGTGTGGTCACCGAGATCACGACGCCCTGAGATCGCCAGCCCGGCGCTCAGTCGGGCGTCGCGGACAGGGCGCGGAAGTCGGCTTCCCAGCCCTTGAGCTTGGCCACAGCCACCTGGCGCTGCGCCGGCGTGGTGGCGTTGTGCAGGCTGGCCGCGAAGCCGCAGTTGTAGGTTTCCAGCTTCTCCTGATAGCGCCGGTACGGCTCGCGCGGCGAACGCGCCATGCGCTCGCCGTAGGCGCGCAGCGTGGCCAGTGCGGTGTCGCGCGGCGCGTTCTCGGTGCCGAGCCGCCGCAGCATCTGCAGCGCCTCCTGCTGGCGCTGCAGCCGCTCGGCGTACCAGGCGTCGGCATCGAACGGCGAATCCGCCACCATGCGTGCCACCAGGGCACGTTGCGCTGCGTCCAGCGAGCCGTAGAGGAACTCGGCGCGCTCGACCGCCCGCTGCACCGAACGCTCCTGGCGCCGGACGGGATCCTTGTCGAGGAAGTCGTCGCGGAACTCGCCGTTGATGCGCGCATAGCGGCGCTCGATGTGCTGGATCTGCGCCGGCTTCAGCGTCGGCATCACCTCGGCGGCGTAGGGCAGCGCCTGCTCGGCGGCCCGTTCGCCGCGCTGGCGCAGTTCGTCCCACCAGCGGCAGACCCGCTGCGGCGTGGTGTCGGCCGGCAGCTCGGCCTGGGCCCGCACGAGCAGGCCGGCATAGTCGGGCAACTGCGTGCGGCGGTGCCACGCGAACCACTGCGCCAGCCCGTCGCGCACGCGCAGCGACTGGGCGTCGTCGAAGTCCGCATAGCCGTCGAGCCACCAGAAAAGCAGGTCGGGTGCCTGGTTGTAGCCGAAGCGGATGGCGCTGCAGCCGGCCAGCAGGCCGGCGAGCAGGCTCATCACCACGATAATGCGCAGTCTCGACACCACGTTCCACACGGACATACGCGTCATGGCTCTGGACATCGTGATCATGGCTGCGGGCAAGGGAACCCGCATGAAGTCGGCCCGGCCCAAGGTGCTGCACCGATTGGCCGGGCGCAGTCTACTTCAGCACGTGGTCGACACCGCGGCCTCGCTGAAGGCGGACCGCACCGTGGTCATCACCGGACACGGCGCCGATCAGGTCGAGGCGGCGTTCTCCGGGCAGGGCCTGGACTATGTGCGCCAGGAGCCGCAGCTGGGCACCGGCCATGCGGTTCAGCAGGCGGTGCCGAAGCTGCACGACGAAGGCACCACGCTGATCCTCAACGGCGACGTGCCGCTGATCGAGGCCGGAACCTTGGCCAAGCTCGTGCAGGCCTGCGGCGGCAGATCGCTGGCGCTGCTGACCGTAGTGCTCGACGACCCGAGCGGCTACGGCCGCATCATCCGCAGCGGTGACCCGGTCGGCGGCACGATCGAGGGCATCGTCGAGCACAAGGACGCGACGCCGGTGCAGCGCCGCATCCAGGAGGTCTACACCGGGGTGATGGCCGCGCCGACCGCGCTGCTCAAGCGCTGGCTGGCGGCACTGAAGAACGACAACGCGCAGAAGGAGTACTACCTGACCGACGTGGTGGCGATGGCGGTGGCCGACCAGGTTCACGTGGTCGCGACGCACGCCCACGACGAGACCGAGGTGCTGGGAATCAACAGCCCGGCGCAGCTGGCCGAGCTGGAGCGCCGCTACCAGCGCCGCATCGCCGATGCGCTGATGGAAGCCGGCGTGCGCCTGGCCGACCCGGCGCGCATCGACGTGCGCGGCGAGCTGGTCTGCGGGCAGGACGTCGAGATCGACGTCGGCTGCGTGTTCGAGGGCCGCGTCGAGCTGGGCGGCAACGTGCGCATCGCCTCGCACTGCGTGATCCGCAACTGCCGCATCGCCGACGGCGCGGCGATCCATTCCTTCACCCACATCGACGGCGAGGCGCAGGGAGCGACCGTCGGCGCCGGCGCGCTGGTCGGCCCGTTCGCGCGGCTGCGCCCGGGTGCCGAACTCGGCGCCGAGGTCCACATCGGCAACTTCGTCGAGGTGAAGAACTCGACGCTGGCCCGCGGCGCCAAGGCCAACCACCTCGCCTACCTGGGCGACGCGACGGTGGGTGAACGTGTCAACTACGGTGCCGGCAGCATCACCGCCAACTACGACGGCGCCAACAAGCATCGCACCGTGCTCGGCGACGACGTGCACATCGGCAGCAACTCGGTGCTGGTGGCGCCGATCACCATCGGCGCCGGGGCGACCGTCGGTGCCGGCTCGACGCTGTCGAAGGATGCTCCCGCTGGTCAGTTGACCCTGGCGCGCGCCAAGGCCGTCTCGCTGAGCGGCTGGACGCGCCCGGTGAAGCTCAAGAAATAGCGCCGGCGGCACCCGGCTGCCGCTCGGCGGCGCGGCGCTGGCGCGCCCAGGCCTCGAAAGCCGCGACGGGCATCGCCGCGCCGATCAGCAGGCCCTGGATCTGGTCGCAGCCCTGGCCGGCCAGGTAGTCGCGCTGGGCCTGCGTTTCCACGCCTTCTGCCGTGACCGTCATGCCAAGGCTCAGGCCGAGCTGAACGATGGCACGCGTGATCGCTGCCGAGTCGCGGTTGCCCGGCAGGTCGTGCACGAAGGAGCGGTCGATCTTGATCTTGTCGATCGGCAGCTCTTTCAGATGGCCGAGCGACGAGTAGCCGGTGCCGAAGTCGTCCACCGCGATGCCCAGGCCCAGCCCCTTCAGGCGCAGCAGCCGGTGCTTCACCGCACCGAGGTCGTCCATCAGCATGCGCTCGGTCAGCTCCAGCTCGAGCAGCGGCGCGGCCTCGCGCAGGCTCTCGCCGTCGTCGGCCAGCACCTGGGCCACCGCCTCGACGAAGCCCACCGACTGGAACTGCACCGACGACAGGTTGACCGCCACCGGCGCGATCGCCAGCCCCAGCGCATGCCAGCGTGCTGCGCAGCGCGCGGCCTCCTTCAGCGCCCACTGGCCGATCGGCAGCATCAGCCGCTGGCGTTCGGCCACCGGGATGAACTGGTCGGGCAGCAGCAGGCCGCGCTCCGGATGGTTCCAGCGGATCAGCGCCTCGCAGCCGGCCAGCACGTCGTCGTGCAGCCGCACCTGCGGCTGGAAGTAGAGCTCGAACTCGCCGCGTTCGAGCGCGTGCGCGAGCTGGCCCTCGAGCACCAGCGCGGCATAGGCGCTGTCGGCCATGCCGCGGTCGAAGCACTGGTGGTTGGCGCGCCCGCGCGACTTGGCCAGGTACATCGCGCTGTCGGCGTTCTTGATCAGCTCGTCGGGCGTGCTCGCGTCGCCGGGGAAGAAGGCGACGCCGATCGACGGCGTGACCGAGATCGGCCGGCCTTCGGCCGTCACCGGCACCTCGATGGCGGCGAGCAGCTTGCGAGCCACCTCGTCGACGTCGTGGTGCTGCTGCTCCTGCGACGGCCCACCGTGCAGCAGCACCATGAACTCGTCGCCGCCGAAGCGCGCCACCAGGTCGGTGGCGCGCAGGCTGGCCAGGATGCGCGCCGACACCGTGCGCAGCAGCGTGTCGCCGGCCAGGTGGCCGAGCGAGTCGTTGACGCGCTTGAAATGGTCGAGATCGATGAACAGCAGGGCCAGCCGCGTGCCCTCGGCCTGCGCTGCCATCATGTGCTGCTGCAGCTGCTCCATGAAGGACATGCGGTTGGGCAGGCCGGTCAGGGCATCGTGGTGCGCGAGGTGATGGATGCGCGCCTGCGCGGCCTGGCGGTCGCGGATGTCGCGCACGATGGTCATGCGCATGCGCTCGCCGTTGCGCAACATGGTGCGCACGATGAACTCGACGGCGATGCGGTGGCCGCGGCGGTCGACGATCGCCGTCTCGTAGGTGATCTCGTGGCCGGCCTGCATCACCGAGGCGACTCGCGCCAGCTGGTCGGGCGCCACGAAGTCCAGCGCCGGGCGCCCGCGCAATTCTTCCAGCGTGAAGCCGATCATTGCGCACAGCGGCGGGTTGACGTCGGTGATGAATCCGTCCTTGTGGAAGACGATGCCTTCGGCGCTCGCCTGCATGAACTTGGCCAGGCGCTCTTCCGACTCGCGCACCGCGCGCTCGGCCAGGCGGTGCTTGGTGATGTCGGAGATCAGCACGAAGCAGCCGACCGTGTCGCCCGCCTCGCCGACGTGCGGCAGCAGATGGACCTCGATGAAGCGCGTGCTCCCGTCGGCCTGCGGCAGCTCGCGTTCGTAGGCCGCGGCCTGCCGCTGGTGCAGCACCTGCTCGACGCGGGGCTGGATCTGGTCGGCCGCGGCCTGGCCGATCACCTCGGCGAAGGTCTTGCCGACGACGGCGTTCTCGTCGGTGCCGAAGGTCCGGGCATAGGCCTTGTTGGCGAACTGGCACTGGAAGTCGCTGGCGCGGTAGTAGGCGATCAGCACCGGCACGTTGTCGGCCAGCAGCCGGAACAGCGCGGCCTGCGCACGCGCCTCGCTCTCCGACCGCCGCGCTGCACTGGCGTCGTGCAGCAGGCACAGCCAGCGCTGTGCCGCCGCATTCCAGCGGCACGACCATTCGATCCACTCGGCGGCCACCTGCAGCGCCACCGTGAAATCGACGTGTGCGGCCAGGCGCTTGCGCAACACCTGGCGGCTGTCCGCGGCCAGCAGTTCCTGCCAGCCGCGGCCGAGCAGGCGTGCCGGCGCACGCTGCGTGAAGGCGGCGAAAGCCGTGTTCACGTGCAGCGCCGCGCCTTGATCGTCGAGCAGCAGCACCAGGCCTGGCAGCGCGTCCCAGGCGGCTGCGTCGTCGGTCGCGTGCGCGGGCGCTGCAGTCATGCGGGAGGCGTCGTGCGCAGCGTGTGCAGCGCCAGGCAAAGGTCGTCCCAGGCCTTGGCCTTGTCGGCCAGGTTGCGCAGCAGGTAGGCGGGGTGGTAGGTGACGATCAGCGGCACGCCCTGGTAGCGGTGCACGCGGCCGCGCAGCCGGCCGATCGGCTCGTCGCTGCGCAGCAAGCTCTGCACCGCGAAGCGGCCCATCGCGAGGATGATGCGCGGCTTCACGAGCTCGACCTGGCGGATCAGGAAGGGTTCGCACTGCGCGAGTTCCTCGGGCTCCGGATTGCGGTTGCCCGGTGGCCGGCACTTCAGCGTGTTGGCGATGTAGACCTGCTGCGCCGCATCGGCTTCGGTGCGGGTCAGGCCGATGGCGCGCAGCATGTTGTCGAGCAATTGCCCCGACTTGCCGACGAAGGGCTCGCCCTGGCGGTCTTCCTGCTCGCCCGGCGCCTCGCCGACGATCATCCAGTGGGCTGCAAGGTTGCCGACGCCGAACACCGTCTGCCGTCGCCCTTCGCACAGCTTGCAGGCGCGGCAGCCGGCCACGGCCTCGCGCAGCGCCGGCCAGTCCATCGACTCCACGCCCACCGGGCGATCACCGCGCGGCGGCGACGCGACCGGCACGGGTGCATGCACGGGCGCTGCGGCCGCCGCCTCTGGCGCGGCCCGCGCCGCGCCCTCCCCCCGCCCGGCGGGGGGCCGGGGGGTGTCGTCAGGGCCCCGCAGGGGACCAGGCTGTGGCCCCGGCCACAGCCTGACCCCCATCTCGTCGAGCATCGCCCGCTGGCGCTCAGTCCAGCCCATGGCTGGCCTCCTCGATCGGCAGGCTCATCACCGCCGCGTCCTCGCGCTGGCCATGAGCCGCGGGGTAGTAGCCCTTGCGCCGCCCGACGTGCACGAAGCCGCGGCGCAGGTAGATGCTGCGCGCACGCGCATTGCTCTCGCGCACTTCCAGCCAGAGCTGGCGCGCACCGCGCTCGCGGCACAGCGACACCAGCGCGTCGAGCAGGTACAGCGCGTGGCCGCGGTGCTGCGCCTGCGGCGCGACGGTGATGTTGAGCAGGTGCATTTCCTCGACTCCGGCCATCGCGACGAAGTAGCCGAGGATGCTGCCCTCGCCGTCGTACAGCACGCAGGCGGCATAGCCGGAGGCGAGCGAGTCGACGAAGTTGCCGCGGCTCCATGGGAAGGCGTAGGCGGCGACTTCGATGGCCATCACGGCGTCGAGGTGCGCCGTGGTCATCGGCAGCAGCACGCGCTGCTGGGGCTGGGGCACGGCGCTCATGTCGTCAGTGCACGCGCGGCTTCGCGCTCGGCCGTGGTCTGCGCGACCTTGTCGCGCAGGTAGACGGGCAGCGCGAGTGCGGCATCGAGCACCGCGCCGTCGCGCCACGCGGCCTCGGCCAGGCGCGCCAGCGCCGTGGCGCGCGAGCGCGTGGCCGCGCAACGCAGCGCCGACCCGGTCTGCAGCCGCTCGCCGAAGGCGCCGAGCGCCGTGCCGGCCACGCAGCGCGGCGGCGCGTCGGCCCACAGGCGATGCAGTTCGTCGGGCCGGCACAGCATCGGCGCATGCAGCACCTGCCAGCGGTCCGCGACGCGCCGGTAGTGCGCCGCATAGACCTCGTCCATGCGCGCGTCCATGGCCACCCAGACCTCGGCAGCGGCCTCGCCCTGCCTGTCGAAGGCGTCCTGCGCGACCAGCATCAGGCTGTCCAGCGCCAGCACCGGCCGGCCTGCACCGAGCGCGAGCCCCTGCGCGACAGAGCAGGCGCTGCGCAGGCCGGTGAACGCGCCGGGGCCGCGGCCGAATCCGAAGGCGTCGACGTCCTGAAGCGTGCAGCCTGCCTGCGCGAGCAAGCCGAGCAGTTCCGGCAGCAGCCGCGCCGAGGCCTGCGCGCCGCCCTCGGCTTCGACGATGGACAGCGCACCGTCACGGCTGAGCGCGAGGCTCATCACCTCGGTCGAGCAGTCGATGGCCAGCAGGCAGGTCATGCCGCCGAGTTTAGGTCAAGGCCCGGGGCAGACCGGGCTGCGTGAGATCATCGTGGCATGTCCTCTTCATCGTTCTTGCGCGCGCTGCTGGCGCTGCTTCTGGCCGGCAGCGCGGGCCTCGCCGCGGCCCGCCTGCCGCCCGAGATCTACGCCGCGCTCGAGCGCGCCAAGGTGCCGCCGGAGGCGCTGGTGGTGGTCGTGCAGGAGGCAGGCAGCAACCGCACGCGGCTGGCCTGGCGTGCCGACACGCCGGTCAACCCGGCCTCGCTGACCAAGCTGCTGACCACCTATGCCGCGCTCGACCTGCTCGGCCCGGCCTGGGCCTGGAACACGCCGGTCTGGCTGCAAGGCACGGTGACCGACGGCGTGCTGGAAGGCAACCTCGTCATCAAGGGCACGGGCGACCCGAAGCTGGTGCCGGAGCGGCTGTGGCTGATGCTGCGCCGCGTGCAGCAGCTCGGCGTGCAGGAGATCCGGGGCGACATCGTGCTCGACCGCAGTGCGTTCATCGTGCCCGAACAGAACCCCGGCGACTTCGACGGCGAGCCGCTGCGGCCGTACAACGTGCGCGCCGATGCGCTGCTGCTCGCCTACCGCTCGGTGCTGCTGAGCTTCACGCCGGATGCCGCACGCGGCGTCGCGCTGGTCGGCCTCGACCCGCCCTTGGCCGGCGTGCGGGCGGACACCACCGTGCCGCTGGTGACCGGGCCCTGCAACGACTGGCGCGGTGATCTGAAGGCCGACTTCAGCGACCCGACGCGGCTGCGCCTGGCCGGCGGCTTCCCGACCAGCTGCGGCGAGAAGATGTGGCCGCTGGCCTATGCCGACCCACGCAGCTACAACGATCGGCTGCTCGCCGGACTGTGGCGCGAGATGGGCGGCAAGCTCGGCGGCAGCGTGCGCGACGGAGCCGCGCCGAACACGCCGCCGACCTTCACCAGCGTCTCGCCGGCACTGTCGGAAGTGATCCGCGAGATCAACAAGTTCAGCAACAACGTGATGGCGCAGCAGCTGTTCCTCTCGCTGGGCCTGGCGCGTGGCGGCGCGGGCACGCCCGAGGCCTCGCGCGAGGTGCTGCGACGCTGGCTGGCCGAGCGCATCGGCAGGCAGCAGGCCGAAGGCGTGGTGATCGACAACGGTTCGGGGCTGTCGCGCGAGACGCGCCTCAGCGCACAGCAACTCGCCCGCCTGCTGCAATCGGCCTGGGGCAGCGCGGTGATGCCGGAACTGATGGCCTCGCTGCCGGTGTCGGGGATGGACGGAACGCTGGTGCGCTCCAAGGCGCCGGCGGGCCGCGCCCACCTCAAGACCGGCTCGCTGCGCGACGTCGCCGGCGTGGCCGGCTACGTGCTCGCCCAGGGTGGCCGTCGCTACGTGGTGGTGGCCATCGTCAACCACCCGAATGCCAACGCTGCGCGCCCGGCGATCGATTCGCTGGTGCAATGGGTGGTCAACGAGGCGGGCGCCCCCGCGGCCGCCCCCGAAACCCAGAACTGACCACACTGCCGATGCTTTCCGACGTGAGCACCATGGACTGGCTCGGCTATGCCGCGGCCGCACTGACCACCCTGTCCTTCGTGCCGCAGGCCTGGCACACCTTCCAGACACGCGACGTCAGCGGCATCTCGCTGGGCATGTACAGCGCCTTCACCCTCGGCGTGCTGCTGTGGATGGTCTACGGCGTGATGCTTGGCGCGTGGCCGGTGATCGTGGCCAACTTCATCACGCTGGCGCTCGCCGCCTGCATCCTGACGATGAAGATCGTGCTGGGGCGCAGGAGCGGAGCCTGAGCGCCGCCGCTCCTGCCACTCAGAAGCGGAACGAGGCGCCGAACGAGTAGGTGACGGGGCGGAAGTCGATCTCGGTGGTCAGCACCGTCGTGCCTGAGGCCACCAGCTTGGACTTGGTGTCCACGCGCGCAATGCTGCCGAATAGCCCCCACTCCTTGCTCAACGCGTAGTCCAGCCCGGCCTGCAGCACGAGGCCGGTGGAGTCGGACAGCTTCACGTCGGGCGCCAGCTTGGACTTCACGCTGGTGAACTTGGTGTAGTTGATGCCGGCGCCGAGGTAGGGGCGGAAACGGTCGCCGACTTCTCCGAAGTGGTAGTTCAGGATCAGTGTTGGCGCGACGTTGCGCGCCGACAGCACGTCGTCGCCCAGGAAGGCGACGGTGCCGGTGGCCTTGGCCTTGATCTTCGGCGGCACGCCGATGACCAGTTCGACACCGACGTTGGGCGTCACCAGGCGTTCGTAGGTCAGCAGCAGCGTCGTGGCATTGCCGGTCTCGGCATCCGCCCCTGGCGGCACGCCGGCGCCCTGGATGCCGTTGGTCTTCGAGTTCGTCGTGTACTCGATGACCCCAGCCTTGAAGATGTTCTGCTGCGCAAGTGCGCCAGCCGTGGGCAGTGCGAGCGCGGCCGCAGCGGCAAGGATCCGGATGCAGTTCTGGTTCATGAGGTTCTCCCGGTCCCGGCGGTCAGTTGATCCACTTCGCCGCGCGCAGCTGTTCGACCAGCGCGTCGCTGAAGAGCTGGTGGCCCTTGGTCGATGGATGCACCGTGTCGGCAAACAGCCAGGTGGACGGGTCCGCCCCGGTCACCAGCGTGTTGAAAGGTGCGCCGGTGGTGCCGTTGCAGAACAGCGAGGTGCCGTCGTCGACCTCTCCGCCGGTGAGCGTGCTGATCTTGTCCACGTCGCAGGCCGGCGTCGAGGTGTTGGTCAGGCCGTAGGTGGCCGGTTCGGCGATCCAGGCACGCAGCACCGGGTTCGGGTCGATCCAGCGCACCGCGGCGCCGGAGAGCCCTTCGCGCAGCCACAGGTTGAACACATCGCCCAGGCCCTTGACGACGACCTGGGTGTTCGCATCGGCGCTGGCGAAGCGTGGCGTGGTGGTGAGATCGACCATGCCGATCACCGCCACGTAGGTGCCGCCGTTGGCGAGGATGTCGTTGCGCACGTAGCCTGCGAGTTCAAGCGCGGCCGTCTTCATCGCACCCTGCGCCACCTGCTGCGCAGCGAACACCTCCTGCTGCACACGGGTCTCGGCCTGCGCCGGCGTGATCAGCCCGGCCAGCACGTCAGCCTGCGCACGGGTCTGGCTGTCCGTCACCGCGGCCGAGAAGTCGGTCAGTTGCTGAAAGGCGTCGTTGTGACCGGCGAAGACAATCACCAGGTCACTGTCCTTGAAGCTGCCGAAGCGCGCCAGGTGGTTGGCGATCTGCGTCTTCACCGGTACGGTGAGGAAGCCCGAGCTCTTGCCGATGCCGTTCGGATCGGTCACGCGCGAACCGCCCTGGCTGTAGCCGGTGCAGGTGCCGGCCAGCGCCGGGTTCGCTGCGGCCGGGCAGGCGACCGACTGCGTGCCGAAGCCGACCTGGGCCGGGGTGACGATGATCGGTGCCGTGGCGGTACTCAGCGCCGCCGCCAGGTTCTCGACCCACACCTTGCCGGTGGCGGCAAGCGTGCCCAGATCGTTCAGGTTGGTCGTGAAGCGACCGCCGAAGTACGCCGTCGGCGAAGTCCCGGGGATCGCAGTGGCCGGCGTGTAGGTGCCGATGTCGCTCAGGCTGTCGCCGAAGGACACCAAGGCGCTGAAGGTTCCCGGCGTGGTCGGGCCGCCGGTCGGTGACTGGGAGCCTGGAACATACGGGTCTCCACCGCCGCAGGCCGCCAGCAGCGCAGCCGCCAGCGCCAACGGCCCCACGGATCGAATCAGCTTCATGTGCACCTCGTCGCTCGGGTCCGGAACAAAACGAACGACCGTTCGTTTTTCTGCCGAGACTATAGAGGGGCTGATGCAGGCGTTGCTGCCGGGGAAACCCGGCGCCACGGGAAGCGGTCGACCGGGCTCAGAACGGATTCGAACGTGCGCGCGTGGCCGCGAGCGAACCGATGTACTGGTGGCCGGTCGGGCCGAGGTGGGTATCGTCGGCCCACAGGTAGCGGGCGGCATCGCCACCGGAGACCAGGGTGTCCGTCGTGCACAGCTCGACCGTGGCGGCCAGGGCCTCGTCGCAGACCGGATCGGTCACGTTGGTCATGTTGCCGTAGCTGGTCGGGAAGCGGGACATCGCCTGGACGAGTTCATCCGTCAGCATGATGGCCACTTGCGAACCCGACAACTTGGAGATGCCGACGCGCAGCCCCTCGTTGAACTTTGCGACGAGATCACGCAGCAGCGCGCTGCGTGTGCTGTCGCCGCTGGTCTCGTTCTCCTTCAACGCGAAGGGCGAGACGGATAGGTCGGGCACGGTGGACACGACGACCTTGCCGCCCGCGTCGGCCACGCGCGAGACCTGGCCAGCCAGCGCCAGCCCGGCCGCGTAGGCGCCGGACAGCAGCTGTTCCTTGGACACGCCCGGATACTGCGAGTACTGCTCGAGCACGTCGTTCTGGCCGACGAACAGGGTGACCAGGTCCTTCTCGGAGAAGGTGTCGGTGGCCAGGTGAAGATCGATCTGGCCCGGCAGGTCGGCGACGAGCGCGCCCGCCTCTGCATAGATGCGGCTGCGCGGATCGGGTACGCCGTCCGGATTGCAGTCGGGAAAGGTCAGCCCGAAGTTGCTGGCCAGGCGCTGCACCCACAGCGCATTGCCCGCGCAGTTGATCGTCTTGACGTCGTTGGTCTCGGTCGTCAGTGCATTGACCGTGTACTTGCGACCCTCGGCGGTAATCAGGCTGTTCTCGTCGCCGAAGGCCAGTACGCGCCTCGGCTCGAAGGGCACGACCGGATCACCGCCCCCGCAGGCGCCGATCAGGGTCGCCAGGCCAAGCAAAAGCGCCAGAGCGGCGCGGCGGGTTCCAGGGACCTGCAGATTCATCGGGACTCCATGATGGGGAAACGCCTGTCGTCCGGCTCAGGCAGCAGCACGGCTCAGGCGGTCGCGCACGCCGTCCCAGACCGATGTCGTGGGAGGTTCCTCGACCCAGATCAGATCGGGGCCTTCGGCATCGAGTTCGCGCAGCGTGGCAAAAAGTTCGTGCGCCGCCTGGTCCGGATCGTCCGGCATGACCCGACGATTCAGTGCGGACCGCGGCGGCAGCCGCACGGTGCGCGAATATACCGCCAGCTTCAAGGGGCTGTCCTCGAGCATCTGCAACGCGGTATTCAACATCTCGGCGGGCATCAGCCGCAGGCGGGCGCTCGGCGCGTAGTGCGACTCGAGGGTGCCCGGCGCGCGCGGCGAGCTGGCAACCGGCTCGGCCAGCAAGACGCCGACCGCTGACTCGATCTTCTCGCGCGGAATCTGCCCGGGGCGCAGCAGTACCGGCGTGTCGGCACTGCAATCGACAATGGAGGACTCGATGCCCACGTCACACTCTCCTCCATCGACGACCAGCAGCGAGTCGCCGAACTCGTCGACCACGTGCTCGGCCCGCGTGGGGCTGATGCGACCGAATCGATTGGCGCTGGGGGCGGCCACGCCCGGCACGCCGAGTCGTCGTGCCGCAGCGAGCAGCGCACGAGCTACCGGGTGCGACGGGCAGCGCAGGCCGATGGTGTCCTGAGCACCGGCCGCAGCGCTTGCCACGCCGGGTCGGCGGCGCGCGACGATGGTGAGTGGGCCGGGCCAGAACGAATCGATCAAGCGCCGCGCAGCGGGCGTGAGGTCGGCCGCAAAAGCCTCTGCATCGGACGGGTCGGCGACGTGGACGATCAGCGGATGGTCGCTCGGTCGCCCCTTGAGGGCGAAGATGCCGGCGACGGCTGCGTCGTCATCGGCGCGAGCACCGAGGCCATAGACGGTTTCGGTCGGAAAGGCCACCAGTTGACCTGCCGCCAGCGCCTCGGCGGCGCGCTCGACCGTCGCGTCGTCATCCCCGGGCAGCCGCACGATTCAGAACGCCTCGATGCCCAGGATCGCCGCGGCTCGAAGCGCGCATTCGCGCGCCTGCCCTGCGGTTTCGGCCGTGATCGTCAGGTGACCCATCTTCCGGCCCGGGCGGGCCTGTGCCTTGCCGTAGAGATGAAGGTGCGTGCCGGGCAAGCCGAGCACCGCGGCCCAGTCGGGCTCGGACTCACTGGCACCGTGGCGGAACCAGAGATCGCCGAGCAGATTGAGCATCAGCGCCGGCGAGTGCAGTCGGGGTTGGACCAAGGGTGCACCCGTCAGCGTTCGCACCTGCAGGTCGAACTGGGACAGGTCGCAGGCGTCGATGCTGTAGTGGCCGGAGTTGTGCGGGCGCGGCGCCATCTCGTTGGCCACGAGCTCACCATTGCGCAGCACGAAGAACTCGACGCAGAGAACGCCGACGTACTCCATCGATGCTGCGACCCGCATTGCGGCTTCGACCGCCTGACGCTGAAGCTCGGCCGCGATGCCCGCCGCCGGCACGGTCGTCACCGCGAGGATGCCATCGCGATGCACGTTCAGTTGCACGGGCAGGTGAACCGCCGCGCCATCGGCGGCGCGTGCGACGATCACGCTGATCTCCGCGGCCAGATCGAGACGGCGCTCGAGCACGCACGGATCACGCTTCATCGTGTCCCAGGCCTCGGCCAGTTCCTGGGCACTGGCGACGCGGATCTGGCCTTTGCCGTCGTAGCCCATGCGGGCAGTCTTCAGGATGCCAGGCAGCATGGCGGACAGGTCCACACAGTCGAGCTGCGCCTGGGTCTCGATCACCGCATGGGGTGCACACGGCACACCACAGCGCCCGAAGTGCGCCTTCTCCAGCGCACGGTCCTGGCAGATCGCCACGGCGTCTGCGGCCGGTGCCACCGGGCGGTGCGCACCCAGTGTCACGAGCGCAGCCGCAGGCACGTTCTCGAATTCGGTCGTGATCGCGGCGCTGCGTTGCATCAACTGCGCCAGGCCTTGCTCGTCGAGGTACGGCGCCTCGATGTGGTGGTGGGCCACCCAGCCCGCTGGGCTCGCGGCATCGGGATCCAGCACCACGGTGAAGTAACCCATCTGCTGCGCTGCGTGCACGAACATGCGGCCCAACTGCCCGCCGCCCATTACGCCCAGCGTGGCACCCGGCGCGATGTAGCGAGATCCATGGTTCATCTTGATCGCTGTCACTTCAGTTCGCCGGTCATCGCGCGCGCGATCTCGGTCTGACGGGCACGGTAAGCGACCAGCCTGTCGTGCAGATCGGCGTTCGTCATGGCTAGCATGGCGACGGCGAAAAGTGCGGCGTTGGCTGCCCCGGCCGTTCCGATCGCAAAGGTGGCCACGGGGATGCCCTTGGGCATCTGTACGATCGAGTGCAACGAGTCCACACCTTGAAGGTGGCGACTCGCCACTGGAACGCCGAGCACAGGGACTGTCGTCTTGGCGGCGAGCATCCCGGGCAGATGCGCTGCACCGCCGGCGCCGGCAATGATGACCCTGAGTCCCCGCCCGACTGCGGACTCGGCGTAGGCGAACATGTCATCCGGCATCCGGTGCGCCGAGACGACCCGCGACTCGTGGGGGACATCGAACTCGGAGAGGATCTCGCTCGTGTGCCGCAGAGTCTCCCAGTCGCTGCTGGAACCCATCACGACACCGACGAGGCTGGGGGCGGGGGTCAAGGCGCGCTCCAATCGGCGAAAACCTGAATTGTAGGCACCTAATCGGGCCCGGCCCTTCCTAGCGCCGGGGGTCGCTCAGTCTCTCCGGATATCACGCTGGACTGCGGCCAAAAGAAGAGGGGCTCCGAACTCGGAGCCCCTTGTCGATCACCTCATCAGGGCTTGGTCCCCGTCGGGAACGGCCACGCAGCCTGAGGGCTCAGCGCCGTCTTCGCGGGCGGAACTGCCGCGGGCGCAGGCGCAGCGGCGGCCTTCTTCGCAGCAGGCTTCTTGGCCGCCTTCTTCGCTGCAGCCTTCTTCGCCGGGGCCTTCTTCGCAGCGGCTTTCTTCGCCGGGGCCTTCTTCGCCGCAGCCTTCTTCGCCGGGGCCTTCTTCGCCGCAGCCTTCTTCGCCGGAGCCTTCTTCGCCGGAGCCTTCTTCGCCGCAGCCTTCTTCGCCGGGGCCTTCTTCGCCACAGCCTTCTTCGCCGGGGCCTTCTTCGCCGCAGCCTTCTTCGCCGGGGCCTTCTTCGCCGCAGCCTTCTTCGCAGTTGCCATCACACTTCTCCTTGATCAAGTTGAAAAAAGACCACTGCACATCGTCCGCGGGACTCCGTGCTGCGGCCATTCATCGCCCGAAAGCTGTTCAGGAGGAACGCCTCGATCCGATGAATCCGGGGCCAATCGCGGATCTGCTTCTGCGTCAGACATCCACGATTCGCGAATCTTGATCTCTCGCACTGACCTGAGCGACTCTGTACCGGGGAACCTCAGTCCCAGGACAACGCTCCACCCGACTGGTACTCAATCACGCGGGTCTCGAAGAAGTTGCGCTCCTTCTTTAGGTCGATCATTTCACTCATCCACGGGAACGGGTTCTCCTCGTTGGGGAACAGTTCCTCCAGACCGATCTGCGTCGCACGGCGGTTCGCGATGTAGCGCAGATAGCCCTTGAACATCGACGCGTTCATGCCGAGCACACCGCGCGGCATGGTGTCCTCGGCGTAGCGGTACTCGAGCTCCACCGCCTTGAGGAACAGCGCCTTGATTTCCGCCTTGAACGTGGAGGTCCAGAGCTGCGGGTTCTCCAGCTTGATCTGGTTGATCAGGTCGATGCCGAAATTACAGTGCATCGACTCGTCGCGCAGGATGTACTGGTACTGCTCGGCGGCGCCTGTCATCTTGTTCTGCCGGCCCAGCGCCAGGATCTGCGTGAAGCCGACGTAGAAGAACAGGCCCTCCATCAGGCAGGCAAAGACGATCAGCGACTTCAGCAGTTTCTGGTCGTTCTCGGGTGTGCCCGTTCGGAACGCCGGGTCCATGATCTGCTCGATGAAGGGCAGCAGGAACTCGTCCTTGTCACGGATCGACGCGACCTCGTGGTACGCATTGAAGATCTCGCTCTCGTCCAGACCGAGCGACTCGACGATGTACTGGTAGGCGTGCGTATGGATCGCCTCCTCGAACGCCTGACGCAAGAGGAACTGCCTGCACTCCGGTGCCGTGATGTGGCGATAGCTGCCCAGCACGATGTTGTTGGCCGCGAGCGAATCCGCCGTGACGAAGAAGCCGAGGTTGCGCTTGATGATGCGGCGCTCGTCTTCGGTCAGACCGTTCGGATCCTTCCACGTCGCGATGTCGCGCGACATGTTGATCTCCTGCGGCATCCAGTGGTTAGCGCAAGTGGCGAGGTACTTCTCCCAGGCCCACTTGTACTTGAAGGGCACCAACTGGTTGACGTCGGTCCGTCCGTTGATGATGCGCTTGTCGGAAGCCTTGACTCGACGCTCGCTGGCCGCCGCCACCGCGGGCATCGACTGAGAGGTCTCGAAGACGTGTTCCTGCAATCTCGGAGAAGTCGACGGTTCGAGCGCGCCTGCTGAGCTGTGCGCGCTGTGTGATCTCGTGGCTTTTACTTCGTCGTCCCAAACAAGCATGGTCGCTTCCTGATCGTTTCAATTATCCGAGTGTTGCGCCGGAACACCAAGCACTTCTTGACATTCGGCCCAACTGCTTGTTGCTGTCTCGCATCGATTTGCGCGGCGCGATCACTGGCACGCTTCGCATGTCGGATCGTCGAGCGAGCAGAACTTCACGTCGGTTGCAGCCTCCGCGCTCGAGGCGGCCACAGCGCTTTCGGCGTGACTCGCCACCGCATTGAGTTGACCCGACTTCACCGTCGACTTCTCGGCATGCGTGGCCCCGACGGTGCGCAGGTAGTAGGTCGTCTTCAAGCCGCGCAGCCAGGCGAGCTTGTACGTCTCATCGAGCTTCTTGCCCGAGGCGCCTGCCATGTAGATGTTGAGCGACTGCGCCTGGTCGATCCACTTCTGGCGTCGCGCCGCAGCCTCCACCAGCCACTGCGTCTCGACCTCGAAGGCGGTCGCATAGAGCGACTTCAGGTCCTCGGGGACGCGATCGATGCGACGCAGCGAGCCGTCGAAGTGCTTGAGGTCCATGACCATCACGTCGTCCCACAGGCCGAGCTTCTTCAGGTCGCGCACCAGGTACTCGTTGAGCACGGTGAACTCGCCGGAAAGGTTCGACTTCACGGACAGGTTGCCGAAGTTCGGCTCGATCGACGCGCTCACGCCGATGATGTTGGAGATGGTCGCCGTCGGCGCGATCGCCACGCAGTTGGAGTTGCGCATGCCGTGCTCGGCGATGCGCGCACGCAGCGCGTCCCAGTCCATCGAAGTGCTGCGATCGACCTCGACGTAGCCGCCGCGTTGCTCTTCGAGCAGGCCCAGCGAGTCCAGCGGCAGGATGCCGCGGTCCCACAGCGAGCCGCGGTAGCTTGAGTAGCGGCCACGCTCCTTGGCCAGTTCCGTCGAGGCCCAGTAGGCGTGATAGCAGACCGCCTCCATCGAGCGGTCGGCGAACTCGACCGCGGCCTGCGAGGCATACGGCACGCGCAATTCGTGCAGCGCATCCTGGAAGCCCATGATGCCCAGGCCGACCGGACGGTGCTTCAGGTTCGAGTCGCGCGCCTTCTTGACCGCGTAGTAGTTGATGTCGATGACGTTGTCGAGCATGCGCATCGCCGTGGCCACCGTCTGCTTCAGCTTAGCCTGGTCGATCTGGCCGTCCTTCAGATGGTGCGCCAGGTTCACCGAGCCGAGGTTGCAGACTGCGATCTCGGTCTCGCTGGTGTTCAGCGTGATCTCGGTGCACAGGTTGCTGGAGTGCACCACGCCGACGTGCTGCTGCGGAGAACGCACGTTGCAGGCATCCTTGAAGGTGATCCAGGGGTGGCCGGTCTCGAACAGCATCGAGAGCATCTTGCGCCACAGGTCCTTGGCCGGAACCTTCTTGAACAGCTTGATCTCGCCGGTCTCGGTCTTCGCTTCGTAGCGCAGATACGCGGACTCGAAGTCGCGGCCGAACTTGTCGTGCAGGTCCGGGCAGGTGGACGGCGAGAACAGCGTCCAGTCGCCGCCTTCGACGACACGCTTCATGAACAGGTCGGGAATCCAGTTCGCCGTGTTCATGTCGTGCGTGCGGCGCCGGTCGTCGCCGGTGTTCTTGCGCAGTTCGAGGAACTCTTCCAGGTCCAGGTGCCAGCTCTCCAGATAGGCGCAGACCGCGCCCTTGCGCTTGCCGCCCTGGTTCACCGCCACCGCGGTGTCATTGACCACCTTCAGGAACGGCACCACACCCTGGCTCTTGCCGTTGGTGCCCTTGATGTGGCTGCCCAGCGCGCGCACGTTGGTCCAGTCGTTGCCCAGGCCGCCGGCGAACTTGGACAGCAGCGCGTTCTCCTTCAGCGCCTCGTAGATGCCGTCGAGGTCGTCGGAGACGGTGGTCAGGTAGCAGCTCGACAGCTGCGAGCGCCGGGTACCCGCGTTGAACAGCGTCGGCGTTGAGCTCATGAAGTCGAAGGTCGACAGGACCTCGTAGAACTCGATGGCACGCGCCTCGCGGTCGATCTCGCCCAGCGCCAGGCCCATCGCCACGCGCATGAAGAAAGCCTGCGGCAGCTCGATGCGGACTTCGTCGAAGTGCAGGAAGTAGCGGTCGAACAGGGTCTGCAGGCCGAGGTAGTCGAACTGCAGGTCGCGATCGGCCTTCAGCGCGGCGCCCAGCTTGACCAGGTCGAACTGAAGCAGCTTCTCATCGAGCAGTTCGGCCTGCACGCCCTTCTTGATGAAGCCGGGGAAGTAGTCGGCGTAGCGGGTGTGCATCTGCTCGTGCAGCACCTCCTCGCCGAGGATCTCGCGGCGGATCGTGTGCAGCAGCAGACGCGCGGTGGCGCGGGTGTAGCCCGGATCCTTCTCGATCAGCGTGCGAGCGGCCAGGATGGCGGCCTTGTGCACCTCGTCGATCGGCACACCGTCGTACAGGTTGCGGCGCGTCTCGGCCAGGACCGGATCGGCCTTCACGTCCGCGCCCAGGCCGGCGCAGGCCGACTCGATCAGCGCCTGCAGGCGGCCGAAGTCCAGCGGCACACGCTGGCCCTTGTCGGTGACGTGCAGCGCGACTTCCGCCGGCGCGGCCTTCTGCACCTGCTTGGCGCGCTCCTGCGAACGGCGTTCGCGGTACAGCACGTAAGCGCGCGCCACTTCATGGTGGCCGCCGCGCATCAGGCCCAGTTCGACCTGGTCCTGCACGTCCTCGATGTGGAAGGTGCCGCCACCCGGGCGCGAGCGCAGCAGCGCACGAACAACGGCCTCGGTCAGACCGTCGACGGTCTCGCGCACGCTGGCCGAGGCCGCGCCCTGCGTGCCGTGCACGGCCAGAAAGGCCTTCATCAGCGCCACGGCGATCTTCGCCGGCTCGAACACCACCACCGCGCCGTTGCGGCGGATGATCTGGTAGCCCTGGTAGGCCGATGCCGCCACCGGCGTCGACGGGGCGCGCGCACCGCTGAAGGGCGTGGAGGTCGGGACATGAATGGCTTGCATGGCTTCCCCTGTGGTGGTCGGTGGCAGTGTTTCGATGGTCATGGGCGAGAGCGCAATGAAGGAGGCCGCCAATCAGCGGCGGCCGGGGTTCGACAGTGAAGACGGGCGCGGCGCATGCCGCCGGGTCACGCGGACAACCATCAGCAGAACTGCGGTCGACGGGACGGGCATGGCGCCTTGAAGGAAGTGTGAGGATAGCACGGCAGGACACTATATCTGGGGTCCAACGGGCCTTCAAGCACTAGCGATAGTGTGCCGACCCCCTGTGGCGTGCCCTGCCTTCCGCACCTAGGGGCTGCCGATCGAGCCCGTCGCGCGCGCACTGCGATCAGCAAAGCCGCATCGCTGCTCGCTTGCCGCCGCATTCGCCGCGCCGATCGGCGCCAGACCTCGCCGCTGCCCCGCTGCGGCGCGCCTCCCGGCGCACGCGCGGCGGTTGCGTCATGTTGCACTGTCGGGAAACTCCCAATCCGCGAGGCCGGCCGTCAACAGACCTGCATGCAAGCGAGCCCATTCGAAGCCTGCTCCCGGATCGCCCTTGCGCCCCGGCGCCACATGCTCGTGGCCGGCGACCGCCTCGATCGGATAGCGGCGCGCCAAGGCGACCGCCAGCGCGATCGTCGCGTCGTACTGCGCAGCCTCGAAGGCCTCGCCCTCCAGGCCTTCCAGCTCGACGCCGATCGAGTAGTCATTGCAGTTGTCGCGGCCCTTCCACGACGAGCGCCCGGCATGCCACGCGCGCCGGTCGCCGGAGACGAACTGCAGCAGCGAGCCGTCGCGCCGCACCAGGAAGTGTGCCGAGACCGTCGCGCCGCGGATCGTCTCGTAGTACGGGTGGGCATCCCAGTCGAGCCGGTTGGTGAACAGGCGTTCGATCGCATCGCCGCCGTACTCGCCCGGCGGCAGGCTGATCGAGTGCAGCACCAGCAGCGACACCGCCACCCCGTCGGGTCGCGGCCCGAAGTTCGGCGTGTCACAGCGGCGCGCCGCCGACCACCACCCCGCATGCCATCGCGCCGGGGTGGCGCATCGCGCCCTAGTCGCGCTCGACACCGTCGCCGCCGACGTTCACGCCCAGCCGCGCCATGCGGTAGCGCATCTGCCGCAGCGACAGGCCGAGACTCGCGCCGGCAGCAGTGCGGTTGAAGCGATGCCGCTCCAGCGCCCGCACAAGGATGTCGCGCTCGACCTCGTCGAGGTAGGCCGCGATGTCGCGCGGCAACGGCTCCTCCACGGGCATGGCCGCAGCCGCCGGCGGGAAGCGCAACGGCGGGTCGTCGCTGGCCATGGCCGCGAAGGCATCGGGCTCGACGACGAAAGGTTCGGTCATCTCCGATTCGGGCAGGCCCAGATCGGCCACGTCGATCGTCTCGCCGCCCGAGAGCGCCACCGCGCGATGCAGCAGGTTCTCCAGCTCGCGCACGTTGCCCGGGAACGGATAGCGCGACAGATGCTGCAGCGCCTCGCGCGTCATCCGCGGCGGCGGCGACACGCCGGCATCGTGGGCGATGCGCTCGAGCACACGTTCGGTGATGTCCGACAGGTCCTCCAGCCGCTCGCGCAGCGGCGGCACGCGGATCTGAATCACGTTCAGCCGGTAGTACAGATCCTGGCGGAACTTGCCCGCGTGCACCTCGGCGCCCAGGTCCTTGTGGGTCGCGCTGAGCAGCCGCACGTTGACCGACTGTTCGCTGACCGCGCCGACCGGCCGCACCGAGCGTTCCTGGATCGAGCGCAGCAGCTTGCTCTGCATCGACAGCGGCAGGTCGCCGATCTCGTCGAGGAAGAGCGTGCCGCCATTGGCGGCCTGGAAGAAGCCCTCGCGGTCCTCGGCGGCACCGGTGAAGGCGCCCTTGCGGTAGCCGAAGAACTCGGCCTCCAGCAGCTGCTCGGGAATCGCGCTGCAGTTGACGGCGATGAAGGGCTGCGCGGCACGCGGGCTGATCTCGTGGATGGCCCGCGCGACCAGTTCCTTGCCGGTGCCCGATTCACCATTGACCAGCACCGGCGCCATGCTGCGCGCCACCTTCTCGACCAGCTCGCGCACCTGCAGCATCGCTGCCGAGCGGCCGGCCATGCGGCGCAGCGCGTTGCTGACCGGCGCCGCCGGCGCGGCCGCGGGCTTGGGCGCGCGCACCGGCGCCGGCGTGCCGGTCTCCGACGGCAGGGTCGTCGGGTCCATCGTCGGCACCGTCGGCCCGCCACGGCCGAGTGCCGAGGCCACCACCGCGCGGAACTGCTTCAGGTCCACCGGCTTGGTGAGGTAGTCGTAGGCGCCGGCCTTCAGCGCCTCGACGGCGTTCTCGGCCGAGCCGTAGGCGGTGATCACGATCGCCTTCTCGCGCCGGCCGGCTTCCTCCAGGCGGCGCAGCAGCTCCAGGCCGGTGCCGTCGGGCAATCGCATGTCGGTGATGACAGCGCTGTAGGTGCGGTCCTTCAGGTGCGCCCAGGCGTCCTCGACGGTGCCTGCAGTCTCGATGTCGTAACCCTCGCGCAGCAGTGTCAGCTCGTAGAGCGTGCGCAGGTCGGGCTCGTCGTCGACGACCAGCAGGCTGAAATGCGAGGCGGAGGTCATGAGGTCAGGTGAAGTCGTGCTTCGGTGTCGGCCAGCGGCATGCGCCGCATCACCACGAAGAACTCGTTGCCGTGAGGGTCACCGGCCGGCCGAGCCCGGAAATCGATGCTCGCGCCGTAGCGTTCGCACAGCTCCCGGCAAATATACAGGCCCAGTCCGGTGCCACGGCTGCGCGTCGAGAAGAACGGTTCGAAGAGATAGCGCTCCACCTCCGGTGGGATGGTCGCGCCGTCGCTGGCCACGCTGAGGAAGGCGCGCGTCTCGTCGCGCGAGTCCAGCCGCAGCAGGATCGCGCCGGGCGTGCCGCTGGCGTGCCGGTGCGCGTTGTCGAGCAGGTTCACGAGCACGCGGCGCAGGTGCTCGGCATCGAAGGCCACACCCAGCGGCTGCGGCGGCAGTTCGACGCGCAGCGTGCTCTGCTCGCCGAGCTTGAGGCCGACCGCGCGCGCCCACTCGCTGCACACCGCCGCCACCTGTGCGGTGGCGTCGATCGCATGCACTTCCGGGACCAGTCCGGGCGCGACTTCCATCACGTCGTCGACGATGCGCTTGAGGCGGTCGACGTTGTCGGCCACCATGCGCGTCAGCTGCCGCTGGCCCGGGTCGGTGGCATCCTCCGCGAGCAGCGCGTTGGCCTGCGCGATGGCCGCCAGCGGGTTGCGGATCTCATGCGCGATGCCGGCCGAGACGCGACCCATCGCCGCCAGCTTCTCCTGCCGGCTGCGCGCCTGCATGTTGCGCACGTCCTCGAGGAACAGCACGCAGAAGTCCTCGTTCGCCTGTGCCGCCTTGTGGCGGGTGAAGCGAACGCGCACGCGCAGGGTGCGCGCCGAACCCGGCTCGAACTCGAGCGTCACGTCGCGGCCAGCCTCCGGCCAGCTCGATTCGACGAAGGCCTGCTCGACCGTGCGCACCAGGCCCGCCCAGGCCTCGACGCCGCGCAGCTGGAAAGGCGCCGGCCGGCTCATGCCCGTCGGCGCGAGCAGGCGGCGCGCCGCGGGGTTGGCCGCCCGCACGCGACCGCGGCGGTCGACGACGAGGATGCCGTCCTGCATCTCCTCGATCACCAGCCGGTTCAGCGCCGCCTGCTGACGCGCCATCTCCATGTTGCCGCGCGCCGTGAGCTCCTCACGGGCGAGGCGCCCGGCGAGTTCGCCGGCGAGCACGGTGATGACGAAGAAGCCGCTGCCGGCCAGCGCGGCCTGCGTCATCAGCTGCGTCAGGCTGCCACCGTGCAGCGCGTCGAGCCAGGCCGCGACCAGCAGCATCAAGGCCACCGCCGCGGCGGTGGCCAGCGCCAGCGGTCGGGGCGTCAGGACGCCGGCCATCAGCACCGGCAGCACGAGCAGCGCGACGTAGTTCAGGCTCGCCCCGGGCGTCAGCATGTGCAGCGCGCTGAAGGCGACCAGGTCGATGCCGATCGTCGTCAGCCAGGGCGTGCCGAACACCCGCGCCAGCGCCTTCGGCTCCACCGTGCGTCGGCCTGGCAGGAGCCACAGGCTGAGCGCCAGCGCTCCGTAGGTCACGCTGACCAGTGCCGCCTGCAGCGAAGGCCGTGAACCGAACAGCCCGGTGATCGCCTGGGCGACGACCAGCGCGACGCCCAGCGCCGCGCGTGCGCCGATGAAGGTGCGGTAGATGCGGTCGAACGCCGTCTGCCCCGCGCTGACGATGCGTTCGGCCTGGCGCGAGAACATTCGCGAGTCGAGCGTGCTGGCGCTGGGCCGCGTGGGCGGATCGGCCGGCGGCGTGCTGCTGCTCTCGTCCGGCGAGACCTGCGTGTCCTCGGCGGACCCGAACGCACCGAACCAGGACTCGTCGGCCGTCGGCGCGCGGCGCGGGCCGCGGCGGTCGCCCGACCGCCTCTCGCGGCTGCGGGGAGTCTCACTCACCGATCGCCCCGCGTTCGCCGAAAGCCGCGCTCAGGCCGGTGGATGCTGCTGTTCGTAGGCGGCACGGTGCGCTTCTCCACAGAACACGCCACCACGGCCGGGCAGCGCCTCGTGCTGCGGCAGGTGGACGCCGCAGTGCTGACAGGCGACCATGGGTCGGGCCTTGCCCTCTTCCGGCGCAGCCGTCGGACGAGCCGGCCGGCCGGGGCGGCGCGCACCGCGCAGCAGCCAGACGAGCGCCAGCACGGCGATCACGAGCAGCACGAACTTCATCCGCGTTCCCTAGTTCACCGGCGGGCGCTGCAGCAGGATCTCGAGCACGAAGCGCGAGCCGACGTAGGCCAGCAGCAGCAGCGCCGCGCCGCCGTACAGCCAGCGCGTGGCCACCGGGCCGCGCCAGCCGAAAGCGCGCCGGCCGGCCAGCAGCGCCGCGAACACCACCCATCCCAGCATCGAGAACACCGTCTTGTGGTCCCAGCGCCAGGGGTTTGCGAACCAGGCGCCGAGCAGCAGCGCCGCCGACAACACCACGAAACCCGCACCGACGAACCGGAAGGTCAGGCGTTCCAGCCGCAGCAGCGGCATGCCGCCGATCGCCGGAGCCGTGCGCTGGCGCAACTGCTGCTCGGCGCGGTTGAGCATGGCGCCATGCAACACGGCCGCGCCGAACAGGCCGTACGAGGCGATGCCCAGCACCCAGTGCAGCGGCGCCCAGCGCGACAAGGCATTGGGCCGCAGTTCGCCCGGGAAAATCAGCGCCAGCAAGACCGCTGCGGCACCGAGCACGGCCAGCGTGCGGCGAACGCTGGCCAGCGGCAGGAAGCGGCTTTCGACCGCATACACCGCCAGCACCAGCCACATCGTCACCGACAGCGCCGGCGCGAAGCCGAAGCGTGCACCGGCGACGGCAGCGCCGATCCCGCCGATGTCGACGAGGATCGCCAGCGCATGAGCGACCCAGCCCGCCAGCATCGCATTGCGCAGCGCCTGCTCGCGCTGAGCCGGCATCAGCGCCGCCAGTCCGTATGCCACCAGGGCCGTCAGCGTGGGGACCGCCAGAGCCCAGCCCATGTCCCCACCGGGGCCGACAGATAAAATCATGCCCACAGTGTACTTTCGCGTCTCCCGCATGCCGGGCTGCGCTCCAGCATGGCTTCCACCCTGACCGACCGCCTGAGTCGCGCCGTCAAGACGATGCGCGGCCAGGCCCGCATCACCGAGAGCAACGTTCAGGAGATGCTGCGCGAGGTGCGCATGGCCCTGCTCGAGGCCGACGTCGCACTGCCGGTGGTGCGCGACTTCATCGCCCGTGTGAAGGACAAGGCGCTCGGCGCCGAAGTCGTGGGCTCGCTCTCGCCGGGTCAGGCGCTGGTGGGCATCGTCAACCGCGAGCTCGCCGCGACGATGGGCGATGGGGTGGCGGACATCAACCTCGCCGCGCAGCCGCCGGCGGTGATCCTGATGGCCGGCCTGCAGGGCGCCGGCAAGACCACGACCACCGCGAAGCTCGCCAAGCACCTGATCGACAAGCGCAAGAAGAAGGTGCTGACGGTCTCGGCCGACGTCTACCGCCCCGCCGCCATCGAGCAGTTGAAGACGGTGACCAAGCAGGCCGGTGCCGAGTGGTTCCCGTCCAGCGCGACCGACAAGCCGCTGGACATCGCACGGGCCGCCATCGACCACGCCCGCCGCCACTACTTCGACGTGCTGCTGGTCGACACCGCCGGCCGCCTGGCGATCGACGAGGCGCTGATGAAGGAGATCGCCGAGCTGCATGCGGCGCTCAACCCGGTCGAGACGCTGTTCGTCGTCGACGCGATGCAGGGCCAGGACGCGATCAACACCGCGAAGGCCTTCAAGGAGGCGCTGCCGCTGACCGGCATCGTGCTGACCAAGATGGATGGCGACTCGCGCGGCGGCGCGGCACTGTCAGTGCGGCAGATCACCGGCGCGCCGATCAAGTTCGCCGGCACGAGCGAGAAGATCGACGGGCTCGAAGTCTTCGACGCACAGCGCCACGCCGGCCGCGTCCTCGGCATGGGCGACATCGTCGCGCTGGTCGAGGAGGTGCAGAAGGGCGTCGACATGGCGGCGGCGCAGAAGCTCGCCGACAAGGTCAAGTCGGGTGACGGCTTCGACCTCAACGACTTCCTGATGCAGATCTCGCAGATGAAGAAGATGGGTGGGCTGTCGGGCCTGATCGACAAGCTGCCCACGCAGATGACCGGTGGCAAGACGCCCAACCTGGGCCAGGCCGACATGGACCGCGCCGAGCGCGACGTGCGCCGCATGGAAGGCATCATCTGTTCGATGACGCCGCTGGAGCGCCGCAAGCCCGACCTGATCAAGGCCACGCGCAAGCGCCGCATCGCGGCCGGCGCCGGCGTTCAGGTCCAGGAAGTCAACCGCCTCCTCAACCAGTTCGAGCAGATGCAGGGCATGATGAAGAAGATGAAGGGCGGCGGCCTGATGAAGATGATGAAGCGCATGGGCGGCATGAAGCTCCCCGGCGGACCGCGGTGACGCACTCGCTGGTCCGCGTTATGCTGCGCCCCTTCATCGACGTGCACGACGGGAGAGTCTGATGCCTGGGTGGAGTATCGCGGTGCTGGCCGCGATCGTGGTCGCGGGCCTGCTGGTGCTGGTGCTGCGCCGAAAGCAACCGTCGGTCGAGCGTGGCAAGGACGGCAACCGGCTCGACACCGTCATCGCCTGGCCTCCTGCTGCCACGCGCATCCTCACCACCGCCGAACGCCAGGCCTACAGCACGCTGGAGCGCGCGCTGCCCGGCCACATGATCCTGGCGCAAGTGCCGCTGGCACGCTTCCTCAAGGTGCCGACGCGTTACTCCTATTCCGAGTGGCTGCGCCGCATGGGCACGCAATGCGCCGATCTGGTGGTCTGCGACATGGCCACCGAAGTGCTCGCGGTGATCAACGTTCAGCCGCCTGCGGGCACGGAGAGCGAACGGGCGCGCAAGCGCCTGAACCGCATGGCCCGCGTGCTGAAGGCCGCCGGCATCCCGATGCATGTGTGGACCGACAACGCGCTGCCTTCGGTCGAAGCGGCGCGCGAGATGGTCATGCCCAAGGTGCCGGCGGCGGCATCTCCCGCCGCACCGGCGCCGGTGGCCGACACCCGCGTTCGGCCGTCACGCCCCACGCCCTTCGACGACACCGATCGCGACTCTTCACAGGACGAGCAGATCGAGATGCGCGAACCGCCGCCGTCCACCTGGTTCGACGAGTTCAACACCGCCCCTGCGCCGCTGCCGGGCCGCAGCGACAAGCGCGAACCCTGAGCACGGGCTGTTTCAGCCGAGCAGCGCCTGCGCGAACTCGCGCGCGTCGAAGGTCTGCAGGTCCTCGAGCTTCTCGCCCACGCCGATGAAGTAGACCGGCAGCGGCTTCGCGCGGCTGCGGCCCCACAGCGCCATGGCCGCCAGCACGCCGCCCTTGGCGGTGCCGTCGAGCTTGGTGATGATCACCCCGGTGAGCTGCAGCGCGGCGTCGAAGGCCTGCACCTGCGACAGCGCGTTCTGGCCGGTGTTGCCGTCGACCACCAGCAGCACCTCGTGCGGTGCACCCTCCTGCGCCTTGGCGATGGTGCGGCGGATCTTCTTCAGCTCTTCCATCAGGTGCGACTGCGTCGTCAGGCGGCCGGCGGTGTCGGCGATGACCACGTCGCAGCCTCGTGCCTTGCCGGCGACGACGGCGTCGTAGGTGACGGCAGCCGGGTCGCCGCCCTCCTGGCTGACGATCTCCACCCGGTTGCGGTCGGCCCACACCAGCAGTTGTTCGCGCGCGGCGGCGCGGAAGGTGTCGGCGGCGGCCAGCAGCACTTTCTGATGTGCCTGTGCCAGGTGGCGCGTCAGCTTGCCGATGCTGGTCGTCTTGCCGGCGCCGTTGACGCCGACGACCATGATCACCGTCGGTGCATGCTCTCCCACGCTCAGCGGCTGCTGCAGCGGCGCCAGCAGTTCGGAAACGGCATCGGCCAGCAGCGCCTTGACCTCGGACGGTTCGGTCGCCTTGGCCTCCTTGACGCGGCGCTTCAGGTCGTCGAGCAGGAACTGCGTGGCCTGCACGCCGGCGTCGGCCATCAGCAGGGCGGACTCGAGTTCCTCGTACAGGGCGTCGTCGATGCGGGTGCCGGTGAAGACCTGCGCGATGCTGCTGCCGGTGCGGCGCAGCCCCTGGCGCAGCCTGGCGAGCCAGCCGCTGCGCTCGGGCACGACCTCGGGCGCGGCCGGCGCCGCCACGGCTTCGGGCAACACCGCGGCAACGGGCGCCGTGGCAGCCGGCACCGGCTTTTTCTTGAAGAAACTGAACATCGGGAGGTGCCTGCGTGGGTGGCGTGCCAGCGGATTCCTGGCCGCTATATAATTGCGGGCTCAGGCGCTTTAGCTCAGTCGGTTAGAGCGACGGAATCATAATCCGCAGGTCCGGGGTTCGAATCCCTGAAGCGCCACCAGACTCCGCAAGGCCCGCCGATCGGCGGGCCTTTTTCATTCCACTGCGCGCAACTCGCCGCGCAACAGTCCGAAGCAATCCACATCGTAGGCCACGCCGCGGTTCACCCAGCGCTGTCGCCGACGACCTTCGTTGGCGAAGCCGAGCGACAGCAGCAGTCCGCGCGACGCCTCGTTCTGCGGGTTCACCTCGGCCTCGAAGCGCCTCACCGCGCCGGATTCGAACAACCGGGCGCACAGCGTTGCCAGCGCCTCGCGCATCAACCCCTGCCCCCAGTGGCGCCGCCCGAGCGCGTAGCCGACTTCCGCGCGCTGGCTCGGCACGTCGAAGCGGAACAGCAGCAGCGTGCCGATCACCGTACCGCTGTCTCGCTCGGCCAGCACCAGTTGCCGGGCCTGGTCCGATGCCTCCATGGTCTGCATGCGGGTGAGCCAGGCCTGTGCATCCTCCGGGCCGGTCCACATGGCATAGGGCAGGTGGCGCACGACCTCGGCGTCGCCGTTGACGGCCATCAGGTCGCCGAGGTCGGCCGGCACGATCGGCCGGATGCAAAGCCGCGCCGATTCGACGTGAAGAAGTGGGGCATCGAGCATGGCGCGAGTGTGCCGCGACCGGGGCTGCCGAGGGTGCGTCTACTAGAATCCTGCTCCCGTCCCACCGACAGCCACTGGATCCACACCATGTACCGCTGTTTGATCGCCCTGCTGGCCGCGCTCTGGCTCGCCGGCCCTGCCGCTGCGCAGGTGCAGCGACATTTCCCCGCCACCGCGCTGCGCGGCTCGATCGAGCTGGGCCAGTCGCCGGAGGCGCTTCTGAACGGCAAGCCCGCACGGCTGTCGGCCGGAGCACGCATCTTCGGCCAGGACAACCTGCTGAAGACCCCGGCCTCGCTGATCGGCCACAAGATGGCCGTGCACTACACGGTGGACGGCCAGGGCTTCCTGCGCGAGGTCTGGATCCTCACCGAGGCCGAACTGGCCAAGCGGCCCTGGCCGGCCAGCACGGCGGAGGCGAAGTCCTGGGCTTTCGACCCGGTGCGCCAGGTCTGGGCCAAGCCCTGAGGAGCGCGCCATGACCACTCCGAGCAAGAAGGTCTTCGTCAAGACCTTCGGCTGCCAGATGAACGAGTACGACTCCGACAAGATGGTCGACGTGCTCCAGGCCGCCGAAGGTTACGAGCCGACGACGAACGTCGACGAAGCCGACCTGATCCTCTTCAACACCTGCTCGGTGCGCGAGAAGGCGCAGGAGAAGGTGTTCAGCGACCTCGGTCGCGTGAAGCACCTGAAGGCCAAGGGCGTGATGATCGGCGTCGGCGGCTGCGTGGCCAGCCAGGAAGGCGCGGCGATCATCGAGCGCGCGCCCTACGTCGACGTGGTGTTCGGCCCGCAGACGCTGCACCGCCTGCCCGAGATGCTCGCGAAGCGTTCGCAGCAGCGCCGCCCGCAGGTCGACATCAGCTTCCCGGAGATCGAGAAGTTCGACCACCTGCCGCCGCCGCGAACCGAAGGCGCCAGCGCCTTCGTGTCGATCATGGAAGGCTGCTCGAAGTACTGCAGCTACTGCGTGGTGCCCTACACGCGCGGCGAGGAGGTCTCGCGCCCGTTCGACGACGTGCTCACCGAAGTGGCCAGCCTGGCCGCCCAGGGCGTCAAGGAAGTGACGCTGCTCGGCCAGAACGTCAACGCCTACCGCGGCACGATGGGCGGAACGGGGGAGATCGCCGACTTCGCGTTGCTGATCGAGTACGTGGCCGAGATCCCCGGCATCGAGCGCATCCGCTACACCACCAGCCACCCGAACGAGTTCACGCAGCGGCTGATCGACGTCTACGCCGCGGTGCCGAAGCTCGTCAGCCACCTGCACCTGCCGGTGCAGCACGGCAGCGACCGCATCCTGATGGCGATGAAGCGCGGCTACACCGCGATGGAATACAAGAGCACGATCCGCAAGCTGCGCGCCGTGCGGCCCGACATCAGCCTGTCGAGCGACTTCATCGTCGGCTTTCCCGGCGAGACCGACGACGATCACGCCCGCACGATGAAGCTGATCGAGGACATCGGCTTCGACAACAGCTTCAGCTTCGTCTACAGCGCACGGCCCGGCACGCCGGCGGCCAACCTGGCCGACGACACGCCGCAGGCGGTCAAGCTGCAGCGTCTGCAGCAGCTGCAGGCGGCGATCGAGGCGAACGCGCGTCGCATCGGCGAATCGCGGGTGGGCACGATGCAGCGCATCCTGGTCGAAGGCCCGTCGCGCAAGGATGCCGACGAGCTGATGGGCCGCACCGAGTGCAACCGCATCGTCAACTTCGCGGGCGCGCCGCGCCTGGTCGGGCAGATGATCGACGTGCGCATCACCCGGGCTTACCCGCATTCGCTGCGCGCCGAGGTGCCGCAGCGCGAGGCTGCCGAGGCCTGAGGCGCGCGTCTCAGGACCGCGCGCCGCGCAGGCCCGCCCACCACAGCGCGGCCGAGCAGCCGAGCAGCATCAGGCCGTAGCCGGCCATCTTGCCGTCACGGCCGAAGGCTACCAGTGCGGCCACCAGCCCGAGCGCGCAGCCGGCACAGGCCCACAGCGCGAGGCGCCCGAACCCTGCCGCCTGCAGCTCGCGCCGCCACACCACCCGCGCCATCGCGGCGGTGATCAGCCCGACGCCCAGCGCCGGGGCGAAGAAGTTCAGCAGGTGCCAGAGCGCGTCGAGGGGACCCATTGGTCAGGTGGCGGAGAACGTGGGAAGATGCGGCGGAGCTTGATCGCCCTCAAGGCGGCAACGTCGGCCACCGGGATGATGCGGGCCGACAGCGCCACAATTTTATAATTCCTGCATGAGCGTCTTCGCCCTCGGGCTGAACCACACCACCGCGCCGGTCGATCTGCGCGGGCGGTTCGCGTTCTCCGCCGACCAGCTGGTGCCGACGCTGCGGACCTTCCGCGAGCGGCTGGAGCGGCCCGGCGAGGTGGCGATCGTCTCCACCTGCAACCGCACCGAGATCTACGTGGGCGCCAGCCCGGCCCTGTTGACACCGGCGGTGGACTGGCTGGCCGGCCTGGGCGGCGTGAGCAGCCAGACCTTGCGGCAGCACTCGTACGTGTTCGAAGGCAGCGCCGCGGCGCGGCACGCCTTCCGCGTGGCCAGCGGGCTTGACTCCATGGTGCTGGGCGAGCCGCAGATCCTCGGCCAGATGAAGCAGGCGGTGCGCGAGGCCGACACGGCCGGCACGCTGGGCACCACGCTGCACCAGATGTTCCAGCGCAGCTTCGCGGTGGCCAAGGAAGTGCGCACCTCGACCGAGATCGGTTCGCACTCGATCAGCATGGCCGCCGCGGCAGTGCGCCTGGCCTCCCAGCTGTTCGAAGACCTGCGCGAGACCAAGGTGCTGTTTGTCGGCGCCGGCGAGATGATCGAGCTGGTGGCCACGCACTTCGCGGCGCGCACGCCCAAGGCGCTGGCGGTGGCCAACCGCACGCTCGAGCGCGGCGAGAAGCTGGCAGGCCGCTTCGGTGCCGAGGCGCTGCGCCTGTCCGACCTGCCTTCGCGGCTGGCCGAGTTCGACATCGTCGTCTCCTGCACCGCCAGCACGCTGCCGATCATCGGCCTGGGTGCCGTCGAGCGGGCGATCAAGGCGCGCAAGCGCCGCCCGATGTTCATGGTCGACCTGGCCGTGCCGCGCGACATCGAGCCCGAGGTGGCGCGCCTATCGGACGTCTACCTCTACACCGTCGACGACCTCTCGGCACTGGTGCAGACCGCCGGCGAGAAGCGACAGGCCGCCGTCGAGCAGGCCGAGGCGATCATCGAGTCCGGCGTGCAGGGCTTCGAGCACTGGCTGGGCGAACGCCAGGCCGTGCCGCTGATCAAGGCGCTGCACCAGCAGGCCGACGACTGGCGTCACGCCGAGATCGCGCGGGCGCGCAAGATGCTCTCCAAGGGTGCGGACGTCGATGCCGTGCTGGAGGCGCTCACGCGCGGCCTGACGCAGAAGATGCTGCACGGCACGATGGCCGAGCTGCACGCCGCCGACCCGGCGCAACGTGCGCAGCTGGTCCACACCGTGTCCAAGCTGTTCCTGCGCCAGACCCCGCGCGACCCGGCCGACGAGCCGCGTTAGCGGCGCGCTGAGACACTGCCGGCAGCCATCGCCGGCCCCCAGGGTGCGCCCACGGAGCACCGCCCTTCCCGCCTCAGCCCGATCCGATGAAAGAGTCCTTCCGCCAGCAGTTCGAGCGCCTCGCGCTGCGCCTTGCCGAGCTGGACGCGACGCTGTCCGACCCGCGCATCGCGGCCGACATGAAGCGCTTCCGCGAGCTGACCCGCGAGCATGCGGAGGCGTCGACGCTGGTCGAGCGCTTCCGCCGCTACGAGCAGCGCGAGCGGGACCTGGCCTCTGCGCAGGAGATGCTGGCCGACCTCGAGATGGCGGCGATGGCGCAGGAGGAAATCTCCGCCGCGCGCGACGACATGGAGCGCCTGCATGGCGAGTTGCAGGCCGCGCTGCTGCCGCGCGACCCGGACGATGCGCGCAACGCCTTCGTCGAGATCCGCGCTGGCAGCGGTGGCGACGAGTCGGCGCTGTTCGCCGGCGACCTGGCGCGCATGTACCTGCGCTACGCCGAGCGCCAGGGCTGGAAGACCGAACTGATGTCGGAGAGTGCGAGCGAGCTCGGCGGCTACAAGGAGGTGGTGATCCGCGTCGAAGGCGACAGCGTCTACGGGCGGCTGCGCTTCGAGTCCGGCGGACACCGTGTGCAGCGTGTGCCGGCGACGGAAGCCCAGGGCCGGATCCACACCAGCGCCTGCACGGTGGCGGTGATGCCCGAGCCGGACGAGGCCGAGGAGATCACGCTGAACCCGGCCGACCTGCGCATCGACACCTTCCGCGCCAGCGGCGCCGGCGGCCAGCACGTCAACAAGACCGACAGCGCGATCCGCATCACCCACCTGCCCACCGGCCTGGTGGCGGAGTGCCAGGACGACCGTTCTCAGCACCGCAACAAGGCCAAGGCGATGGCGGTGCTGCAGGCGCGGCTGCGCGACAAGGAACGCAACGAGCGCGCCGCCAAGGAGGCCGCCACGCGCAAGGGCCTGATCGGCAGCGGTGACCGCAGCGACCGCATCCGCACCTACAACTTCCCGCAGGGCCGGCTAACCGACCACCGCATCAACCTGACGCTGTATCGCCTGCAGGCGATCGTCGACGGCGATCTCGACGAGGTGATCGCCGCGCTGCAGGCGGCGCGCGCGGCGGAACAGCTTTCGACGCTCGAGGCTGGTTTGTGAACAGCGCGCGCACGGTGCGCGAGTGCCTGGCAGCCGCCACGGCACTTGGGCTCGAGCGGCTCGACGCCCAGTTGCTGCTCGGCCAGGTGCTCGACCAGGGCCGCGCCTGGCTGCATGCGCATGACGACCACGCGCTGAGCGCCGAGCAGCTGGGGCTGTTCGAGCGCTGGGTGGCGCGCCGCCACGCTGGCGAGCCGTTCGCCTACATCGTCGGCCACAAGGAGTTCCACGGGCTCGGCCTGCAGGTCGACGCCCGAGTGCTGGTGCCACGGCCCGACACCGAGGTGCTGGTGGACTGGGCGATCGACCTGCTGAACTGCAAGCTCGCGGCGGTCGACGTGCCGAAGGTGCTCGATCTCGGCACCGGCAGCGGCGCGATCGCGCTGGCGGTGCGGCGGGCCTGCCCGCGCAGCCAGGTGACGGCCACCGACGTCAGCACGGATGCGCTCGAGGTCGCCAGCAGCAACGCACGGCGATTGGCCCTGCCGATCGAGACTGCCAGCGGTGCGTGGTGGCAGCCCGTGGCAGGGAGGCGCTTCCACCTCGTGCTGTCCAACCCACCCTACATCGCCGCTGGTGATGCCCACCTGGCGGCGCTGACGGCGGAACCGCTCGGCGCGCTCACGCCCGGCCAGAGCGGGCTGGAGGCGCTGCGCGAAATCGTCGCGCAGGCACCAGCAGGGCTTGAGCCGGGCGGCTGGCTGCTGCTCGAGCACGGTTTCGACCAGGGCGATGCCGTGCGTGAACTGCTGCGCTCGCATGGTTTCCAGCGGGTCGCGACCCGACCCGACCTGGCCGGGCAGCCGCGCTGCAGCGGCGGGCATCTCTGACCGGGCAGAGCCGCAGTCGGCCACGGCGTGCATTCGTGGCGGATTCAGCGACATCACCACAGCCGAGCGGGCGACCCGCGCACAAGCGGCCGATCGCGGCGTACGATGAAGTCCAGAGTTCACGAGGAGCTTGCCATGCAGACTGCCAAGTGGGTACTCGCTATAGCCTTTGTTGCCGTGCTCCAGCCGGCGTGCTTCGCCGGCCAAGGCGATGGGCTGACGGTCCGTGAGGACAGCCTGCCCTGGTCCCGCTGGCAGGCACGGGTCGCGGTCACCAGCCCCGCGCCGCTGTGGCGCGCCGGCTTGAGCGATGCCGATCAGCAAGGCTTGCGGCCGCCGCGCGGCGTGAGCCTCATGGGGGACTACCTGTTCACCCGCTCCCTGGCCGACGACGGACGGACGGGCTATTTACGCGCCAGCAGCGGCCTCGTCATTGGCCCGCGTGGCGACCTTCCGACGATCCACCCCTACCTGGGCATCGGTTACAGCGGTCTGGGTGGTCGCGGCAGCGGCTGGAGCTTCAATGCCGACTTTGGCCTGATGGCACTGGGCGGAAGCAATGGCATTCGCCTGGGGCGTGCAGCCAGCGGTCAGGGCCTCGATGACCTGGTGCGCGAACTGCGGCTGAGCCCGGTCCTGCTGTTCGGCGCTTCCTACGCCTTCTGAATCGCGCCCGCCCGGCGGGGGCTCTGCGCGGGCTCATCGCGGTGGGTCGGCGCTTGCCGTATAACCTCGGGCTTCGTCAGAACCGAGACACCTACGACCATGAGCGACGTGCAGACCCGTATCGACGAAATCGTCAAGAACAACCGCGTCGTGCTCTTCATGAAGGGCACGGCGCAGTTCCCGATGTGCGGCTTCTCCGGGCGCGCCATCCAGATCCTCAAGGCCTGCGAGGTCAAGGACCTGAAGACGGTCAACGTGCTCGAGGACGAGGAAGTGCGCCAGGGCATCAAGGAATATGCCGACTGGCCGACGATCCCTCAGCTCTACGTCAACGGCGAGTTCGTCGGCGGCTCCGACATCATGATGGAGATGTACGAGTCGGGCGAACTGAAGCCGCTGCTGGGCGCATGAGCGCTTCGCGCCGCGTCGTCGTCGGCATCACGGGCGCGACCGGCGCGGTCTATGCCGTTCGGCTGCTGAAGCGGCTGCGCGAGTCGGGCCGTGAGACGCACCTGGTGGCCAGCCCGGCCGGCGTGCTCAACGTGCATCACGAACTGGGCCTCGACCGCCGCTCGCTCGAGTCGCTGGCCGACGTAGCCTATGCCCCCGGTGATGTCGGCGCGGCGATCGCCAGTGGCTCCTTCGCCACCGAGGCCATGGTGGTGGCCCCCTGTTCGATGAAATCGCTGGCGGCGATAGCGCATGGCATGGCCGACAACCTGCTTGCGCGCGCCGCCGACGTGACGCTGAAGGAGCGCCGCCGCCTCGTGCTGATGGTTCGAGAGACGCCTTTCAACCTCGCGCACCTGCGCAACATGACGGCCGCCACCGAGATGGGCGCGGTGGTCTTCCCACCGCTGCCGGCCTTCTATCACCGCCCGACGACGATCGACGAACTGGTCGATGACACGGTCGAGCGTGTGCTGGCGCTTCTCGGTGTCGACCACGCCGCACCGAAGTCCTGGGACGGTCTGCCACCGCGCTGAACGCGGCGGCGGCGATCAGCCGTCCGGGTGCAGCCAGGCCTTGCGGGCGCCGAACACCGCATTCGGATATTCGGCCCGCCCCCGGCTGCCGTTGTAGCGACCCAGCGCGAGAAACAGGTCTCCCCGCTCGACGTCGAGGTAGTGGCGCAGGATCACGCAGCCGAAGCGCAGGTTGGTCTGCATGTGGAACAGGCTGGTCGGGTCGCCGTCGCCGATCAGACGCGTCCAGAACGGCATGACCTGCATGTAGCCGCGCGCACCGGCCGAACTGATCGCGTACTTGCGGAAGCCGCTCTCCACCTGCACGAGCCCCAGCACCAGCGCAGGCTCCAGCCCGGCGCGCTTGCTCTCGTACCAGAGCGTCTCGAGAAACTCGACGCGCGTCATGTGCTCCGCCTTGCGGCGTTGCAGCTTGGTGCTGCTCGCCCCCAGCCAGCGCAGGTAGGCCAGGCGGGCGTCGATCGTGTCGAAGGCGGGTTTGGGCGGCGCACTGTTGGCGATGGCCGCCGAAAGGGCCCCGCGCACCGAGTCCATCAGCGGTTCCTCGACCTGTGCGCCAGCCCGTGCGCGCTGCGGTACGGCGATCAGCAGCGGCGAGAGCGCGCCGGCGAGCAGCAGCCGGCGCCGCGCGCTCCCGCCCGGGGAGCGCCGTCCGCTCATCGCTTCAGCACGCCCTTCAGGTGGGCGAGCACCTCGCCCACCGCGACGGGCGTGGCCTGCGGGTCGCGGCGCGCCTGGTACTCGACCTTGCCCTCCTTCAGGCCGCGGTCGGAGATCACCACGCGGTGCGGAATGCCGACCAGTTCCCAGTCGGCGAACATCGCGCCGGGGCGCTCGCCGCGGTCGTCGAGCATCACGTCGATGCCGAGCGCGTCGAGTTCGCCATGCAGCTTCTCGGCCGCCGCTTTCACGTCGGCGCTGCGGTCCATGCCGATCGGGCAGATCACCACGGTGAACGGCGCCATCGCATCCGGCCAGACGATGCCGCGCTCGTCGTGGCCCTGTTCGATGGCGGCGCCGAGGATGCGCGTCACGCCGATGCCGTAGCAGCCCATCTGCATGAGCTGCGGCTTGCCGCCTTCGTCGAGGTAGGTGGCGTTCATCGCCGCGCTGTACTTGGTGCCGAGGAAGAACACATGGCCGACCTCGATGCCGCGCTGGATCGCCAGCACGCCCTTGCCATCGGGCGAGGGGTCGCCTTCGAGCACGTTGCGGATGTCGGCGACCAGGTCGGGCTCGGGCAGGTCGCGGCCCCAGTTCACGCCGGTGTAGTGGAAGTCGGCAGCGTTGGCGCCGCAGACGAAGTCGCTCATCGCCGCCACGGTACGGTCGGCGATGACCTTCACTGGCTTGACGGTACCGATCGGGCCGAGGTAACCCGGCTTGCAGCCGAAGTGGCCCTCGATCTCGCCGACGGTGGCAAAGCGGAAGCCCTGGTTCAGGCCGGGCAGCTTGCCGGCCTTCACCTCGTTGAGCTGGTGGTCGCCGCGCACCAGCAGCAGCCAGACGGTCGTCTTCAGCACGTCGCCTGCGGAGTTTCGATCGTCGGTGGCGAGCACGAGCGACTTGACAGTCCGCTGCAGCGGCAGGCCGAGCAGCGCGGCCACGTCCTCGCAGGTGCTCTTGCCCGGCGTGGGCGTCTTGTTCAGCGGCTGCGCGGCGGTTGCGCGCGGCGCCTTCGGTGCCAGCGCTTCGGCCAGCTCGATGTTGGCCGCGTAGTCGGAGTCCGGGCAGTAGACGATCGCGTCTTCGCCGGTGTCGGCGATCACCTGGAACTCGTGCGAACGGTCGCCGCCGATCGCACCGGTGTCGGCCGCCACGGCGCGGAAGGTGAGCCCGAGCCGCTCGAAGATGCGCACGTAGGCGGCGTACATCTGCTCGTAGCTGCGGCCGGCGGATTCGACGTCACGGTCGAAGGAATACGCGTCCTTCATCGTGAACTCGCGGCCGCGCATCACGCCGAAGCGCGGGCGGCGCTCGTCGCGGAACTTCGTCTGGATGTGATAGAAGTTCTTCGGCAGCGCGCGGTAGCTGCGCAGCTCCTGGCGCGCGATATCGGTGATGACCTCTTCCGAGGTCGGCTGGATGATGAAGTCGCGCTCGTGGCGGTCCTTCACGCGCAGCAGTTCCGGACCCATCTTCTCGAAGCGCCCCGTCTCCTGCCACAGCTCGGCCGGCTGCACCACCGGCATCAGCAGTTCCACCGCACCGGCGCGGTTCATCTCCTCGCGGATGATCTGCTCGACCTTGCGGATCACGCGCAGGCCCATCGGCATGTAGCTGTAGATGCCGGCGCCGAGCCGCTTGATCATGCCGGCACGCATCATCAGCTTGTGGCTCGCGACTTCGGCGTCCGCTGGCGCTTCCTTCAGGGTGGAGACGAAGAACTGGGTGGCTTTCATGGGGAAGGCATCGGGACTGGATGCGGGTAACCCAAGGGGTTGAATCCCGACACACCGATGCAATAATGATTTGAACTAGCGAAATTCGGGGTTGATTATGCTCGACCGTGAGGGGTTCAGACCCAACGTCGGCATCATCCTGCTCAATCAAAGAAACCAGGTTTTCTGGGGCAAGCGCATACGGACCCACTCCTGGCAGTTCCCGCAAGGGGGCATCAAGCACGGCGAGACGCCTGAGCAGGCGATGTACCGCGAGCTCCACGAAGAGGTGGGGCTGAGACCGGAGCATGTCCGCATCGTCGCGCGCACGCGTGACTGGTTGCGCTACGAGGTGCCCGACCACTACATCCGGCGCGACGCGCGCGGCCACTACCGTGGGCAGAAGCAGATCTGGTTCCTGCTGCAGCTCACCGGCCGCGACAGCGACATGAACCTGCGCGCAAGCGATCACCCCGAGTTCGACGCCTGGCGCTGGAACGAATACTGGGTGCCGCTGGAGGTCGTCATCGACTTCAAACGCGATGTGTACCAGATGGCATTGACGGAGCTCGCGCGCTTCCTGCCGCGTGCGCACCACCACAACCGCTACCTGCGCTCCGGGCTGCGCCCGCATCACCGCAACGACGAACTGCCGCCCGGGGCGACCGACGAGTTCGAGCCACCGCCTCACGGCGAGACCTGAAACCCCAGCCCGTGCCCGTCAGACGAGCACGAGGTTGTCGCGGTGGATCATCTCCGGCTCGGCGCTGTAGCCGAGCAGTTTCTCGAAGTCGCTAGAAGGCCTGCGCGCGATCAGGCGGGCCTCGGCGCTGCTGTAGTTGGCCAGGCCCCGCGCGATCTCCACGCCATCGACGCCACGCACCGCGATCACGTCGCCGCGATGGAACTCGCCCTGCACATCGACCATGCCGATCGGCAGCAGGCTCTTGCCTTCGCCACGCACCTTCAGTGCCGCGCCGGCATCGACGACCACCGAGCCGCGCAGCTGCAGGTGATCGGCCATCCACTGCTTGCGCGCCGCCTGCTTCGGCGTGGCGGCAATCAGCGCCGTACCGATCGCCTCGCCCTGGGCGAGACGCAGCAGCACGTCGGGCTCGCGCCCCCAGGCGATCACCGTGCTCGCACCACTGCCGGCCGCACGCTTGGCCGCAAGGATCTTGGTGAGCATGCCGCCGCGCCCCAGGCTCGAACCAGCGCCGCCGGCCATGCGTTCGAGTTCCGGATCGCCCGCGCGGGCTTCATGAACGAAGGTGGCGTTCGTGTCCTTGCGCGGGTCGGCGGTGTACAGGCCCTTCTGGTCGGTGAGGATGACGAGCGCATCGGCATCGATCAGGTTGGCCACGAGTGCGCCGAGCGTATCGTTGTCGCCGAACTTGATCTCGTCGTTGACGACCGTGTCGTTCTCGTTGATGACCGGCAGGACCTTCAGGCCCAGGAGCGTGAGCAGCGTCGAGCGTGCGTTCAGGTAGCGCTCGCGATCGGCCAGATCGGCGTGCGTGAGCAGAACCTGTGCGCTGCGCATGCCCTGTTCGCTCAGCTTGGACTCGTAGATCTGCGCCAGCCCCATCTGCCCGACGGCGGCCGCGGCCTGCAGCTCATGGACTTCCTTCGGGCGGGTCGTCCAGCCCAGGCGCTTCATGCCTTCGGCGATGGCGCCGCTGGAAACCATCACCAGTTCACGCCCCTCGCGCGCCAGCGTTGCCATCTGGCGGCACCAGTCGGCGATGGCGGCAGCGTCGACGCCGCGACCTTCGTCGGTCACCAGGCTCGACCCGACCTTGACGACGATGCGGCGAGCGTCGGCGAGCGCCTGGCTCACGGCGCATCCCCTTCTTCGGCCGCCTGGAATCGAGGGTCCGGATCCTCGGGTGTCACGTTGCGCAGGCGCGCCACGTGCTCGTACACCGCACGCACCAGCGGTTCGCAACCCGCGCGTGTCAGGGCCGAGATCTCGAACACCGGCCCCTTCCAGCGGAATCGGCGCACGAACTCGCTCACCCGCGTCTTGCGCTCCTCGTCCGGCACCATGTCCAGCTTGTTGAGCACCAGCCAGCGCGGCTTGGCGTGGAGTTCGGGGTCGTACTTCTTCAGTTCGGCGACGATCGCTCGCGCCTGCACCACCGGGTCGACCGCCTCATCGAACGGAGCGAGGTCGACGACATGCAGGAGCAGGTGCGTGCGCTGCAGGTGACGCAGGAAGAAGTGGCCGAGCCCGGCACCTTCGGCAGCACCTTCGATCAGACCGGGCACATCGGCCACCACGAAGCTCTGCTCTGGCCCGACGCGCACGACACCGAGATTCGGATGCAGCGTGGTGAACGGATAGTCCGCGATCTTCGGCTTGGCGTTCGAGATGGCTGCGATCAGCGTCGACTTGCCGGCGTTGGGCATGCCCAGCAGGCCGACATCGGCGAGCACGCGCAGCTCGAGCTTGAGCTTGCGATGCTCACCCGGCCAGCCGGTCGTCTTCTGGCGCGGCGCGCGGTTGGTGCTGCTCTTGAAGTGCAGGTTGCCGAAGCCGCCGTCCCCACCTTTGACGAGCATCACCCTTTCCCCCGGGACAAGCAGCTCGGCGAGCATCTCGCCGGTCTCGAGGTCGCGGATGATCGTGCCCATCGGCATGCGCAGCACGATGTCGGCGGCTGCGGCGCCATACTGATCCGAGCCTCGCCCGGCTTCACCGTTGCGCGCCTCGTGGCGGCGCGCATAGCGGAAGTCGATCAGCGTGTTGAGGTTGCGGTCACCGACGGCGAACACACTGCCTCCGCGCCCGCCGTCACCGCCGTCCGGCCCGCCGAAGGGAATGAACTTCTCGCGGCGGAAGCTCGCGCAGCCATTGCCGCCATTGCCGGCAATGACCTCGATCGTGGCTTCATCGACGAACTTCATGTTGCCTCTTGCGTGACGTGGAGATGGTAGTGCGTCCCCGGAAACGACGAAGCCCCGGGTGACCGGGGCTTCGCGGTACAGACCGAGAAGGCGACCGAACGGTCAGACGCCCTCGATGCTGACCGTCTGACGGTTCTGCGGCCCCTTCACGGCAAACTTGACCTGGCCGTCGACCAGAGCAAACAGCGTGTGGTCCTTGCCGATACCGACGTTGGCACCGGCATGGAACTTGGTGCCGCGCTGACGGACGATGATCGAGCCGGCCGAGACGGCCTGGCCACCAAAGGCCTTGACGCCGAGCATCTTCGGCTTCGAATCACGGCCGTTCCGGGTTGAACCGCCGCCCTTTTTCTGTGCCATGTTCTGACTCCTTGTGGTGAGTGGCTACCGGATCAGACGCTCAGCGCGCCGATCTGCAGCTCGGTGTAAGCCTGACGGTGCCCGCCGTGCTTCTGATAGTGCTTGCGGCGACGCATCTTGAAGATGCGCACCTTGTCGTGCTTGCCGTGTGCCACCACCGTGGCCTTCACGCTGGCACCCGCCACCAAGGGAGTCCCGACCTTCAGATCGGCGCCGTTTCCGACAGCCAACACCTGGTCGATCGTGATCTCTTGGCCAACGTCCGCAGCAATCTGTTCTACCTTGATCTTTTCGCCGGCAGCAACACGATATTGCTTGCCACCGGTTTTTATGACCGCGTACATATCAGCCCTTTCTGAAGTGCCCCCGGCGAATGAGAAAGCCAGAGACCTCCTCGCGATGCGAAGAGCCTTTGAGTATAGCACGCTCAGAGCCGGCAGCGATACACGGCCAGCCCGGCGGCCGACGGCGGTTCCTATAATGCACGGTCTGGACCCGCCAACGCCGTGCAAACCACCACCCCCCCCCTCACGCCGGCGCCCAGCGGCGTTGGAGGCCTGATCTCTGCAGACATGCAGCAAGTCGATGCCGTGATCCGGCGTCGACTGGCCTCGGAGGTGGCGCTGGTCAACCAGATCTCCGAGTACATCATCGGCGCCGGCGGGAAGCGCGTGCGTCCGATGCTGGTGATCCTGTTCTCCCGCGCGCTCGGCTTCCATGGTCCGGAGCAGCACGAACTGGCGGCCACCGTCGAGTTCATCCACACGGCGACGCTGCTGCACGACGATGTCGTCGACGAGTCGTCGCTGCGCCGCGGCCGTCAGACTGCGAACGCCTTGTTCGGCAACGCGGCCAGCGTTCTGGTGGGTGACTTCGTCTACTCCCGCGCCTTCCAGATGATGGTCTCGGTCAATCGCATGCGGGTGCTGGAGGTTCTCGCCGACGCGACCAACGTGATCGCCGAGGGCGAGGTGTTGCAGCTGATGAACATGCACGATCCGGACATCGCCGTCTCGGAGTACCTGCGCGTGATCCGCTTCAAGACCGCCAAGCTGTTCGAGGCGAGCTCGAGGCTGGGCGCCGTCCTGGCCGAAGCGCCGCCCGACATCGAAGAAGCCTGCGCCGCTTACGGGCGCTCGCTGGGCACGGCGTTCCAGCTCGTCGATGACCTGCTCGACTACGAAGGTACGACGGCGCAACTCGGCAAGAACGTCGGCGACGATCTGCGCGAGGGCAAGCCCACGTTGCCGCTGCTGATCGCCATGGAGCGTGGCACGGCCGCCGAACGAGACTTGATCCGTCACGCAATCGAACACGGCGAGGTGGCGCGCCTGTCGGAGATCGTCGAGATCGTCCGCCACAGCGGAGCGATACAGGCCACTCGTGACTCGGCGCGAGCCGAGTCCGACCTGGCCGCTGCGCAGCTGAGCAAGCTGCCCGCATCGGTGCACCGCGAAGCTCTGCTAGAATTCTGTGCTCGGTCGGTGGAGCGTTCGTCCTAGAACGTGACCACCGGATGACCACATCGGTCGTCTTGATCGAATCGGGGTGTAGCTTAGCCTGGTAGAGCGCTACGTTCGGGACGTAGAGGCCGGAGGTTCGAATCCTCTCACCCCGACCAGTCTGTCTTGCCGCATTCCCGCACGCATCAATTTGTTGCATCTTTGGCGAATGGCGGGCGGGAATTGTTGGCTTCGGCCGCCCCGTCTCTCGTTTACAGTGCCCGGCGGATCAGCGATCATGATCCGATTCCGATCAATCTAGCGGCACTCCATCCATCGTGGACACCTTGGCAGAAGCACCCCAGTCGGCCCTCTCCGGCGTTGCCCGGGTGTTGGTGCATGCCGGCCGGCTGAACGCCAAGACTGCCGAAGACCTCGTCAAGTCGGCCAAGGAGAAGAAGGCAAGCTTCATCTCCTCGGTGATCGCGGCCGGTGCGGTGGCCCCGTCCGACCTCGCACACACGCTGTCCACGGCGCTCGCACTGCCGCTGCTCGACCTGGGCGCGATCGACGTCCAGAGGCTGCCGAAGAACGTCATCGACGCCAAGCTCGCCCTTCAATACCAGGTGGTTGTTCTGGGCAAGCGCGGCAACCGGTTGTTCATCGGCGGCGCCGACCCGACCGACCAGGAAGCGGTCGAGCGCATCAAGTTCGCCACACAGCTGTCGCCCGAGTGGGTCATCGTCGAGCACGACAAGCTGGCCAAGATCCTCGAGGCGACGGGCGCATCGGCGGCAGAGGCGCTGGAGTCCCTGTCGTCTGGAGACTTCGAGTTCGACGTCACAGACGACGTGACGACGCCGCAGGAGGCCGAGGCCACCACCGACGTCGAAGATGCGCCAGTGGTGCGCTTCCTGCAGAAGATGCTGATCGACGCGATCAACGCCCGCGCCTCCGACCTGCACTTCGAGCCCTACGAGTATCACTATCGCGTGCGCTTCCGCATCGACGGTGAACTGCGCGAAATCACGCAACCGCCGATCGCGATCAAGGACAAGCTTTCTTCGCGCATCAAGGTCATCTCGCGCCTCGACATTGCCGAAAAGCGTGTCCCGCAGGACGGCCGCATGAAGCTGAAGTTCGGCAACAAGGCGATCGACTTCCGCGTCAGCACGCTGCCGACCCTGTTCGGCGAGAAGATCGTGATCCGTATTCTCGATCCGTCCAGTGCCAAGCTGGGCATCGAGGCGCTCGGCTACGAGAAGATCGAGAAGGACCGCCTGCTCAAGGCCATCGTCCGGCCGTACGGTATGGTGCTGGTCACCGGCCCGACCGGCTCGGGCAAGACGGTGTCGCTCTACACCTGCCTGAACATCCTCAACCAGCCTGGCGTCAACATCGCCACGGTCGAAGACCCGGCGGAAATCAACCTGCCCGGCATCAACCAGGTCAACGTCAACGACAAGGCAGGGCTGAACTTCGCCGTCGCGTTGAAGTCTTTCCTGCGCCAGGATCCCGACATCATCATGGTCGGCGAAATCCGCGACCTGGAGACCGCAGACATCGCGATCAAGGCCGCGCAGACCGGGCACATGGTGATGTCGACGCTGCACACCAACGATGCGCCCACGACGCTGACGCGTCTGCTGAACATGGGCGTCGCGCCGTTCAACATCGCATCGGCGGTGCTGCTGATCACGGCGCAGCGTCTCGCGCGCAAGCTCTGCGAGAACTGCAAGGCCCCAGCCGACTATCCGCGCGAAGCCATGCTCAAGGCCGGATTCCAGGAAACCGACCTGGACGGCAGCTGGAAGCCGTACCGCGCAGTGGGCTGCTCTGCCTGCACCAACGGCTACAAGGGCCGCGTCGGCATCTATCAGGTCATGCCGATCTCTGAGGAAATCCAGCGGCTCATCCTGTCCGAGGGCACGGCGATCGACCTGGCCGCACAGGCTGGTCGCGAGGGTGTGCGCGATCTGCGTCAGTCCGGACTGGTCAAGGTCCGCGCCGGCATGACGACGCTCGAGGAAGTGATCTCGGTGACCAACGAGTGAACGTGACAATCGAAGGGCGAGGGGGCATCCCCTCGGAACGACTATGGCCACTGCGGTAGCGGCAAAGAACATCAAGGACCTCGTCTTCGAATGGGAAGGCAAGGACAAGAACGGCAAGGTCGTGCGCGGAGAGATGCGCGCCGGCGGCGAAGCCATGGTCAGCGCCAGCCTGCGCCGTCAGGGAATCCTGACGACCAAGGTGAAGAAGCGTCGCCTGAGCGGCGGCCGCTCGATCAAGCAGAAGGACATCGCCGTCTTCACGCGGCAGCTGGCGACGATGATGAAGGCCGGCGTGCCGCTGATCCAGTCGTTCGACATCGTCGCGCGCGGGAGCACGAACCCGAAGATGACGCGCTTGCTGAACGAGATCCGTTCCGACGTCGAGACGGGTACCAGCCTGTCGTCCTCGTTCCGCAAGCACCCGCTGTACTTCGATTCGCTGTACTGCAACCTCGTCGAAGCCGGCGAGGCCGGCGGTATTCTTGAAGCGCTGCTCGACCGCCTGGCCATCTACCAGGAAAAGACGATGGCGCTGAAGAACAAGATCAAGTCGGCGCTGATCTACCCGGTGGCCGTGCTGATCGTGGCCTTCGTCGTTGTCGCCGTGATCATGATCTTCGTGATTCCGGCCTTCAAGGACGTGTTCACTTCCTTCGGCGCCGAGCTTCCTGCCCCGACGCTGTTCGTGATGGGCATGTCCGACATCTTCATCAAGTACTGGTACCTGATCTTTGGCATTCTTGGCGGCGGCACCTACTTTTTCCTCGAGTCGTGGAAGCGCTCGCCGCGCATGCAGAAGGCCATGGACCGGTTGCTGCTGCGGGTGCCCGTCTTCGGTGAACTCGTCAACAAGTCCTGCGTGGCCCGCTGGACGCGTACGCTGTCGACCATGTTCGCCGCCGGCGTGCCGCTGGTCGAAGCGCTCGACTCCGTCGGTGGCGCCTCAGGCAATGCCGTCTTCGCGGAAGCCACCGAGCAGATTCAGAAAGATGTCTCGACCGGCTCCGCGCTGACCACCTCGATGCAGACCACCGGCGTCTTCCCGACGATGGTCATCCAGATGTGTGCCATTGGCGAAGAGTCCGGTGCGCTCGACCAGATGCTGGGCAAGGCCGCCGAGTTCTACGAGGACGAGGTCGACGAGGCCGTCAAGGGCCTGTCGAGTCTGATGGAGCCGTTCATCATCGTCATCCTGGGCACGATCATCGGCGGCATCGTCGTGTCGATGTACCTGCCGATCTTCAAGCTGGGCCAGGTGGTCTGATCCGCGCCCGATGGACGCGCAGTCTCTGCAAGGGCTGCTGACGCCGCCCGTGCTGGCTTTGCTCGGGTTGTGCATCGGCAGCTTCCTGAACGTGGTCATCCACCGCCTGCCGCTCATGCTCGAGCGGGCGTGGCATGCCGAAAGCGCCGAGCTGCTGGGTGTCGAGGTCGCGGCGGGCGAGCCGATCGGGCTGTCGACGCCGCGCTCGCGCTGCCCGTCCTGCGGCCATGCAATCCGCTGGTACGAGAACATTCCCGTGCTGAGCTACCTGTGGCTTCGCGGGCGCTGCTCGGCCTGCAAGACACCGATCTCGCTGCGCTATCCGCTGGTCGAGATCTTCACCGCCGTGCTGTTCGGGCTGATTGGCTGGCGGATCGGCGAGACGCCCGTCGTGCTGCTGTGGTGCGGCTTCGCTGCCGTGCTGGTGGCGCTGGCCGGCATCGACTGGGACACCACCTTCCTGCCGGACAACCTCACCCTGCCCTTGCTGTGGTCGGGTCTGGTGGTCAGCGCGGCGGGCTGGAACCTGCCGCTGTCGGACGCCGTCTGGGGCGCGGTGGTCGGCTACCTGTCCCTCTGGTCGGTGTACTGGCTGTTCAAGCTGGCCACCGGCAAGGAGGGCATGGGATACGGTGACTTCAAGCTGCTCGGCGCGCTTGGCGCATGGCTGGGGTTGAAGACCATCCTGCCGATCGTGCTGATCGCCTCGCTGATCGGCGCGGTGGTGGGCATCGCCATGAAGCTCACCGGCGCGCTGCGCGAGGGTCGCTACGTGCCCTTCGGCCCCTTCCTCGCAGGCGCCGGTCTCACTGTGTTGCTCGCCGGGCCGACGCGGGTGCTCGGCTGGATCGGCTGGGCCTGAGGATCTGACTTCCATGCCGCGGTCGCGCCCGCTGCGCATCGGCCTGACCGGCGGCATCGGCAGCGGCAAGTCGACGGTCGCCGCACAGCTCGCGGGACTGGGTGCCGTCGTCGTGGACACCGATGTGATCTCCCGCCGCCTGACGCTGCCCGGAGGCGCAGCGATCACCGAGATCGCCGCGCAGTTCGGCGCCGACTACATCGATGCCAGTGGTGCACTCGACCGCGCGCGCATGCGCACCCTGGCCTTCGCCGATGTGTCGGCACGCCAAAGACTGGAGGCCATCCTGCATCCGCTGATCCGCGCGGAGACGGCGCGGCAGGCCGACGCGGCCGGTTCGGCCGCAGCCATCGTCTTCGACGTGCCGCTGTTGGTCGAGTCGGGGCGATGGCGCGAGCAGGTCGACAAGATCCTGGTGGTCGACTGCAGCGAAGCGGTCCAGGTGCAACGGGTGATCGCCCGGTCCGGCTGGGCCGAGGATGCCGTGCGCGCCGTGATGGCGCAGCAAGCCAGTCGCGCAGCGCGGCGCGCCTGCGCCGATGCCGTGGTGTTCAACGACGGCATCGCGCCGCAGGAACTGTCACAGCAGTTGCGGGCTCTGTGGAACAGGTGGTGCGCGCCCCTGTGAAACAATGAGACTCGGGGCAGGGACCGCTCCGACGGTCTGGAACCAGCGACCTTGATCCTCTACGAATACCCCTTCAACGAGAGCATCCGCACGATGCTGCGGCTCGAGCACCTGTTCGACCGCCTCGGCCAGCTGATCGCGCGTGATGCGCCGGTCGACCACCATTTCGCTCTGGCCACGATCTTCGAGATCATCGACGTCGCCTCGCGTGCCGATCTGAAGTCCGACCTGCTGAAGGACCTGGAGCGCCAGAAGTCCCTGCTCAATGGATACCGGGGCAACCCGTCGATCTCCGAGGCCGCGCTGGAGGAGGTGCTGGCCCGCGTCGACCAGGCCTTCAACGGATTGAACCAACTGCCAGGCAAGGCCGGCGCAGCGTTGACCGGCAACGAGTGGCTGATGAGCATCCGCAGCCGCATCAGCATCCCGGGCGGCACCTGTGAGTTCGACCTGCCCGGCTACTACGCCTGGCAGAAGCACGACGCCACGCGCCGCCGCAACGACCTGCTGAACTGGTCGGCCAGCCTGATGCCGCTGGCGCAGGCGCTGTCGGTGCTGCTCGGGTTGTTGCGCGACTCCGGTGTGCCGCACAAGGTCGTCGCGCCAGGCGGGCAGTTCCAGCAGAGCCTGCCGCAGGGCCGCGCCTACCACCTGCTGCGCATGCGCCTGCCCGCGGGGCACGACCTGGTGCCTGAAATCAGCGGCCACCGGTTGATGGTGTCGATCCGGCTGATGCGCCAGGACGCCGAAGGCCGGCTCAAGCCCAGTGGCGAGGACGCCAGCTTCGAGCTGACGTTGTGCACGTGAACCGGCCGGCCAAGCCACGCATCGTGCGCTGCCCGGGTTGCGGCGGGCCGAGCGAGTACAGCCCGGCCAACGCGTGGCGCCCGTTCTGCGGCGAGCGCTGCAAGAACCACGATTTCGGCGCCTGGGCGAGCGAAAGCTACCGGGTGGCCGAGCCGGCCGCTCCCCTGGACGACGATCCAGGCGCCGACGCGGCGCCCCGGCACTGATGATGCGCTGGCGCATCGCGGTGCTGGCTGCGGCCGTCGTGGCTCCGGCCGCCTGCTCCACCGGGAGCTTCGCACCGCAGCCCGTGCCGGCGACGGGAACACCCTATGCCGGCCTCGGAGAGTCCAGCTACGGGCCACGGTCGTCAGCGCAACTGCGACTGTGCGACGCCGCCGCACCCGGCTCAAGCACCCTGTCGGCACTTTCGGCAGCGGCGAGCACGCCGGCCAAGGGCCTGTTGAAGGTCGACGAGACGCTGCAGCGCCTGGATCTTGCCGGCCAGTTCACCGATCCTCTCGGGGCCAGCCATCCACCGGTCGCCGTGCTGTCCCACGCGCCGGATTCGATCGTGTTCTGGCATTCCGCGCGCAGCATCGGCCTGTCGGAAGTGACACGCGCAGCCAAGGCCTACTGCGCGCAGCGCCAGCGCGGCGTTCTGTACCGCGGCTCGGCCAGCCGCTGCCCCACCCCCGAGCGGGGCCTGACCGGCGCACCGGTCGTGGAAACCCACGTCATCTCGGCCTACGCCTGCACGGGTCGCCCCTGATTTCCGAATGGCGTCGGCACGGGCGTCTTGAATCCGGACAGACCGACCCTATAATTCGATTGCTAGCACTCGTCAGCCACGAGTGCTAAAGCCGCCGAAGCGGGTTCACGCACCCAGAGCGGCGAAGTGAATGAGTGCCTACTTGGCGCTCGTTCCCCCTCACGAATCAGTTCCGAGTCATCAAGGAGATGCTATGAAACTTCGTCCGTTGCACGATCGCGTGATCGTCAAGCGCCTGGAACAGGAAACCAAGACCGCCTCCGGCATCGTCATCCCCGACAACGCCGCCGAGAAGCCCGACCAAGGTGAGGTTCTGGCCGTCGGCCCGGGCAAGCGCAACGACAAGGGCGACTTCGTGGCCCTGAACATCAAGGTGGGCGATCGTGTGCTGTTCGGCAAGTACAGCGGCCAGACCGTCAAGGTCGACGGCGACGAACTGCTCGTGATGCGCGAGGAAGACCTCTTCGCCGTCGTCGAGAAGAAGTAATCCACCACCCCGAACCCGATTCCGGAGAGATACACATGGCAGCAAAAGACGTGGTGTTTGGCGCGGATGCGCGTCATCGCATGGTGGAAGGCGTGAACATCCTGGCCAACGCGGTCAAGGTCACGCTGGGCCCGAAGGGCCGCAACGTGGTGCTCGAGCGTTCGTTCGGCGCCCCGACCGTCACCAAGGACGGTGTCTCGGTCGCCAAGGAGATCGAGCTCAAGGACAAGCTCCAGAACATGGGCGCGCAGATGGTCAAGGAAGTCGCTTCCAAGACCAGCGACAACGCCGGTGACGGCACCACCACCGCCACCGTGCTGGCCCAGTCGATCGTGCGCGAAGGCATGAAGTTCGTCGCCGCCGGCATGAACCCGATGGACCTGAAGCGCGGCATCGACAAGGCCGTGCTGGCCCTGACCGAAGAGCTGAAGAAGGCCTCCAAGCCGACGACCACCAGCAAGGAAATCTCGCAGGTCGGCTCGATCTCGGCCAACAGCGACGAGTCGATCGGCAAGATCATCGCCGACGCGATGGACAAGGTCGGCAAGGAGGGCGTCATCACCGTCGAAGACGGCAAGTCGCTGAACAACGAGCTCGACGTCGTCGAAGGCATGCAGTTCGACCGCGGCTACCTGTCGCCCTACTTCATCAACAACCCCGAGAAGCAGTCGGCCACGCTCGACAACCCGTTCGTGCTGCTGTTCGACAAGAAGATCAGCAACATCCGCGACCTGCTGCCCACGCTGGAGCAGGTGGCCAAGGCCGGCCGTCCGCTGCTGATCATCGCCGAGGAAGTCGAGGGCGAAGCCCTGGCGACCCTGGTGGTCAACACCATCCGCGGCATCCTGAAGGTCGTGGCCGTCAAGGCGCCGGGCTTCGGTGACCGTCGCAAGGCCATGCTGGAAGACATCGCCATCCTGACCGGCGGCAAGGTCATCGCCGAGGAAGTCGGCCTGACGCTCGAGAAGGTCACGCTGGCCGACCTGGGCCAGGCCAAGCGCGTCGAGGTGGGCAAGGAGAACACCACGATCATCGACGGCGCCGGCTCGGCCGCCGACATCGAGGCCCGCGTCAAGCAGGTCCGCATCCAGATCGAGGAAGCCACCAGCGACTACGACCGCGAGAAGCTCCAGGAGCGCGTGGCCAAGCTGGCTGGCGGCGTGGCCGTCATCAAGGTCGGTGCCGCCACCGAAGTCGAGATGAAGGAGAAGAAGGCCCGCGTGGAAGACGCGCTGCACGCCACCCGTGCCGCCGTCGAAGAAGGCATCGTGGCCGGTGGTGGTGTCGCGCTGCTGCGCGCCCGCGCTGCCGTGGGCTCGATCAAGGGCGACAACCACGACCAGGACGCCGGCATCAAGATCGTGATGCGCGCCATCGAGCAGCCGCTGCGCGAGATCGTCGCCAACGCCGGCGGCGAGCCGAGCGTGGTGATCAACAAGGTGCTCGAGGGCAAGGGCAACTTCGGCTACAACGCCGCCAACGACACCTACGGCGACATGCTCGAGATGGGCATCCTGGACCCGACCAAGGTGACCCGCACCGCGCTGCAGAACGCCGCCTCCGTGTCGTCGCTGATGCTGACGACCGAGTGCATGGTCGCCGAGGCGCCGAAGGAAGAGTCGCCGGCCGGCGGCATGCCTGGCGGCATGGGCGGCATGGGCGGCATGGGCATGGACATGTAAGTGTCGGCCTGAGCACTTCGCTCTGCGAAGGGGCTGCCTGCGGGCAGCCCCTTTTTTCTTGGGGTCGCGCCGATAATCCGGCCATCGTTTCCGCCTCCATGAGCATGTCGACCGCCCCCGCCCTGCTGCGCTTCGTCGAGGACGAACTCGGGCGCACGACGCCGCTCATCGAGCGCACGCACGCCGGCACGCTGACCTTGCTGCGCGAGGCTCGCGATGGCTTGGCCAGCAGCGATCGCGAGCGACACCTCGAGATGATCGACGCCCTGCAGCGCCAGGGCGCGAGCTACCAGGCACGCTTCGTCGAATCGCTGCGCGACGGCGTGCGGCGTGAACTGGCCTCGCAGGTCGATGCCGCGGGCCCCGCAGGCAGCGCCGGCTTCGGCGGCCTCGAACTGATGGACGAAGCCCGTGTCGAGGCCGACATCGAGATCTCGCGCGCGATGCAGATCATCGACAGCACCGCCGAATGGGAACGTCGCGAGCTGCAGACCTTCACCTCGACGCTGTGCGGCCTGCAGCACGTCAGCGAGGAGTCCAATCCGCTGCGTCCGATCGTCTACGCCAGTGCGCTGTGGGACGCCGCCTGCGCGATCGTCGCCACGCCGGTGCAGCGCGCCGCGCTGCTGAAGGTGTCGTCGGGCGTGATGGCCGGCTTGCTCAAGAGCGCCTGGGCTGCGGCCTGTTCGCGGCTGGAGGCCCAGGGGGTGGAGCCCGGCGTCTATCGCACCGTGCTGCTCGCGCCGGGCGCCGTGTCCGCCAACCGCCTCGATGCGCAGAGTTCTGCGCACAGCGCGGCGCGCGCCGGGGCATTGGCGCCGCTGCTGGCGAGCATGCCGCTGGAAGGCAGCATGAGTGGCGGCACGAGCGCCGGCACAGGTGGTCTGGGCGGTTCGTTACCCGCAGCCTCCCGCGAGGCGCGCGTCGCTGCGCTGTTGTCGCGCCTGTTTGCGCTGATCCAGGCCGACACGCTGTTGCCCAGTGCGTTGCGTGCGGTGCTCGCCCGGCTGCAGGTGGCTGCACTGCGCGTGGCGATCCAGGACACCACCATGCTCGACAGTGCCGAGCACCCGGTGTGGCGGCTGATGAACCGCGTCGCCAGTGCCGGCGAGTCCTACCCCGTGCCGGGCGACAAGCGACTGGCCGCGCTGCTCGCCTTCAGCGAGGCGATCGCCGAGGAGATCTCGCGCGCGCAGGTCGGCGATGCGATGCCGTTTCGCCGCGCACTCGCACGGGTCGAGGCCTTCCTCGCCGAACAGCTGCAGTGGCAGCTGCGCGAGGCGCAGGAAGGGTTGGTCACGCTGCAGCGTGCCGAGCGGCGCGAGGTGCTCGAGCAATTGCTGACCCAGCGCCTGACCGACCAGATGTCGACGGTTCGCGCATCCGCGCCGATACGGCGTTTCGTCACCGGCAGCTGGGCCAAGGTGCTGGCCGAGGCGATGGTGCGCTTCGGCGATGGCACCGAGCCGACGCCCAGCTATGTGAAGACCGTCGACGACCTGCTCTGGAGCCTGCAGACGCCCGACCACCCGCAGAGCCGGCAGCGCCTGGTGGCGCTACTGCCCGGCCTGCTGCAGCGCCTGCGCAGCGGCATGGCGCTGATTGCGCTGCCCGAGCCGGAACAGCAGGCCGTGCTCGACGAGTTGATGGCGGTGCACGCCGAGGCGCTTCGCCCGGGAACCCGCGCCGCGCCGGCCGCACTGACGCCCGAGCAGATCGTGCAGCGCATGCGTGACGAGGTGATCCCGGACACGCCGGCGCTGCGCCCCTTCGGCGACTCGGTGATCGACCTGGCGTCGATGGAAACAGTGCCGGCCGACTTCCTCGCCACCGACGTCGGCGCGCCCGAAGAGGCCGGGCGCCGCATCGATGCCCTGCAACCCGGCGAACGGCTGCGCCTGTTCCTGCGCGGCCGCTGGTCCCGCGTGCAGCTGCTGTGGCGCAGCGACAAGGCGCTGTACTTCCTGTTCGCCGGCGAGCATGCCGGCAGCACGCATTCGGTGACGCGGCGTGCACTCGAGCGGCTGGAGGCGGCGGGCCTGGTCAAGCCGCTGGAAGACCGGCCGCTGGTGCAGCGCGCCGTGGATGCCCTGCTGAACCAGCTGTCGCTGCCGGGCTGAGCGGCACGGGCCGTCACGAAAGCGCGCAGGACCGGCTGCGCGATCGACCCCACAATCCGTCGCCATGCTGCGACTCCTGCCCGCCGCGCTGGCCCTGGCGACGGCCACCGTGCTGTCCACGATCTGCCCCACGGCCTTCGCCCAGACGACCGAAGCGGCGACGGCACAACGCCCGCGCATCGGCCTGGTGCTCTCGGGCGGCGGCGCACGCGGCCTGGCGCACGTCGGCGTGCTGAAGGTGCTGGAGCGCGAGCGCGTGCCGATCGACGTCATCGCCGGCACCTCGATGGGCGCCATCATCGGTGGCCTGTACGCCAGCGGCATGAGTGCCACTCAGCTCGAGTCCGAGCTGCTCAAGGTCGACTGGGACGCGGTGTTCGCCAGCCGCGTCGACCGGCAGCTGCTGTCGCAGCGGCGCAAGGAAGAAGACTTCGAGATCTCGCCGGTGATCGAGATCGGCATGCGCGACGGCGATCTGCGCGCGCCGCTGGGCGCACTGTCGGGCCGCGGGCTGGAGACGCTGCTGCGCCGCTACACGCTGCCGGTGCGAGACGTGCGCAACTTCGACAAGCTGCCGATCCCGTTCCGCGCGCTGGCCACCGACATGGAAACTGGCCAGCCGGTGGTGCTCGCACAGGGCGACCTGGCGCTCGCGCTGCGTTCCAGCATGAGCGTGCCGGGCGTGTTCGCGCCCACCGAGGTCGACCAGCGCATTCTCGGCGACGGCGGCCTGGTCGACAACGTGCCGGTCGGCGTGGCGCGCGCGATGGGCGCCGACATCCTGATCGTCGTGAACATCGGCACGCCGATCGGCGGCCGCGAGGCGCTCGGCTCGGTCGGCGGGCTGACCGCGCAGATGATCAACATCCTGACCGAGCAGAACGTGCAGCGCAGCCTGGCCTCGCTGACGGCCAGCGACGTGCTGATCGCGCCCGACCTGGGCACGCTGAGCTCGTCGGACTTCGCCCGCGTGCGCGAGCTGATCGAACGCGGCCAGCGCGGCAGCGAATCCCTGGTGCCACGGCTGGCAGCGCTCGGCCTGCCCGCGCCGGCCTATGCCCAGTGGCGCGAGCAGCGGCCGGCGCCCGGCAAGCCCGAGGCGCAAGTCTCCTTCATCCGCTTCGAGGGCAGCGAGCTGACCAATCCGCAGCGTTTCGTCGCGCAGCTCGAGTCCAAGCCCGGGCAGCCCTTCGATGCCGCCAAGGCGGAACGTGATGCGCGGCGGCTGGCCGCCAGCGGCGACTACCTGCGCGCCGACTACCTGCTCGTGTCCACGCCGGACGGCGACGGCCTGGTGTTCGACCTCGAGGACAAGCCCTGGGGCCCGCACTACTTCCGCATCGGCCTGGACCTGGAAACCGACTTCCGCGGTGGCAGCGCCTTCAACGTCAAGATCAGCCACAACCGCCACTGGCTCGATGCCAACGGCAGCGAATGGCGCAACCAGGTGCAGATCGGCAAGGTGCCGCGCTGGTACAGCGAGATCTACCACCCGCTGAACTGGACGCTGGGCATCAGCAACGACTGGTTCATCTCGGCCCATGCCGAAGCGAACCGGCGCGACATCACCCGCTACGACAACGACAGCGGCGCAGTGCTCAGCCTGTTCGACCGCAAGAACGTGGTGTTCGGCCTTGACCTCGGCCAGCCCTGGGCCGAACTCGGCGAACTGCGCCTGGGCCTGGTCGCGCTCGTCGAGCGCACCCGGCCCGATGATCTGTTCACGTCGCAAAGTGCGCAGGACGGGCCGAGCACGGTGCGCGAACGCGGCCTGCGCCTGGGCGTCGTGGTCGACCAGCTCGACTTCGCCAACTTCCCGCAGCGCGGCTACCGCTTCAAGTCGGAGCTGGTGGGCGGCCGGCGCAGCCGCAGCGGCACCGGGCTGAATGCCGACTTCGTGCGCTTCGAGGCCGAAGGCACCGCCGTGCGCAGCTGGGGCCGCGACTCGCTGAACCTGTACGCACGCGTGCAGCGCTCGCCGCAGGACGACCTGACCTCGCTGGGCCGCTACACGCTCGGCGGCTTCCACCAGCTGTCGGGCTACCGCAGCGGGCAGCTCGACGGCAACGGCGTGGTGTTCACGCGGCTGACCTGGTACCGGCGCTCGCTCAGCGTGCCGGTGTTCACGCGCGGCTTCTTCGTCGGCGCCACGCTGGAGGCCGGCAACACCTGGGTGCGCCAGCGCGACCTGAGCCTGTCCGGCCTGCGCAGCGGCATGAGCGTGTTCCTCGGCGCCGACACCGGCCTGGGCCCGGTCTACTTCGGTCTGACCCACGCGCCGCGCGGCACGCAGGGCATGTACCTGTTCGTCGGCCGGCCCTGACCGCGCGGCTCAGGCCGTCAGCGCCCGCTCGATCTCGGCGGCCACGAAGGCCGGGCGTTCGTGCACGATCCAGTGAGTCGCGCCGGGCACGCGGGTCACCGTCAGGTGCTGGACATGGGCTTCCAGCCCGTCGAGCAGCGCCGGCGGCAGGGCCGTGTCGGCCTCGGCCCAGACCACGTGCGTGGGCACCGCCACCGTCGTCAGGGCCGGGGGCAGTTGCAGCGTGAAGATCGCATCATCGGTCTTCAGCGGCGGGCGCAGCGGCGAGGCGCGGTAGTAGTTGCAGCCGCCGGTCAGGCCCTGGCGCCAGACCGCGCGGTACTTCGCGCGCACGGCATCGGTCAGCCAGCCGCCACCCGGGTGCGCCGCATCGGTCGCGCCCATGCGTTCGAAGAAGGTCCACAGCCGCGCGAAGTCGTTCTCGGCCAGCAGGGCCTCGGCGTCCGGGCGGCACAGGAAGTTCATGTAGGCGCTGGCCGCCTGCTGCGCCGGGTTGTCGCGCAGCTCGCGCAGAAAGGTCGCCGGGTGCGGCGAGTTGACGATCACGAGGCGATCTATCAGTGCACCGTGCTGGGCCGCGAAGCCCCAGGCCACGGCGCCGCCCCAGTCGTGGGCAATCAGCGCCGCTGCACGGCCGCCCTGCGATTCGATCAGTGCGCGGATGTCCGCCGTCAGGTGCTTGGCACGGTACGCCTCGACCTCGGTCGGCGACGACGAGCGCTCGAAGCCGCGCAGGTTGGGCGCGATGCAGCGGTAGCGCGGCGCGAAGTGAGCGAGCAGTTCGTCCCACACGAACGCCGCCTCCGGGAAGCCGTGCAGGAACACCAGCAACGGCGCGCCCGGTGTGCCTGCGGCGCGGCAGCTCAGCGTGACGCCGTGCGGCAGCGCGAGATCGAAGGTCTCGATCGTCATGCGCCGACCCACTCGCGCAGCTGGATCGCCACCTCGTCGACGCCGCGCTTGCTCAGTGCCGAGAACAGCGCGATGCCGATGTCGGACTCGTCGGTGCCGATCTCGGCCAGCGTGTCGTTGCACTGCGCCAGCGCACGATCGGCGTCGCGCCGGTTCAGCTTGTCGGCCTTGGTCAACAGCACCAGCAGCTTGACCGAGCCGTTGGCCACGCGTGAGCCGACGAAGTCGAGCAGCTGCCGGTCGAGATCGGTGAAGCCGAGGCGCGAGTCGATCATCAGCACCACGCCGGTCAGGCTGCGGCGCACGTCGAGGTAGTCGGCCATCACCTTCTGCCAGCGCTGCTTGTCACTGCGCGACACCGCGGCATAGCCGTAGCCGGGCAGGTCGGCGAACAGCGCGTCGGGCGCGTCCTTCGGGCCGAGCTCGAACAGGTTGATGTGCTGCGTGCGCCCCGGCGTCTTCGACGCGAACGCGAGCCGCTTCTGCTGCGTCAGCGTGTTGATCGCCGTCGACTTGCCGGCATTGGAGCGGCCGACGAAGGCGATCTCGGGCAGTTCGGTGACCGGCAGCTGCTCGAGGCGGCTGGCGGTGGTGAGGAAGCGTGCGGTGTGCGTCCAGGCCATGGCACGGCGTGCCTGGGCGGGTGTATCGGGCGCGTCGGGGGCCGTCGGAGTGGTTGTATTTTGTTCGGCCATGGGTTGTCCTGAGCGCTCATTGTAAAATCTTCGGGTTTTGCACGAGAGAAGCCCTCCGACATGAATGCTGCCGCCTTGTTGTCCAGTCTGATGTCCGGCCTGCTGGCCGCCGCTCTGGCCGCGCCGGCCATGGCTGCCGAAGGCGCCGCTCCCGCCAAGGCCGACCTGGCCAAGGGCCAGGCCACCGCCACCGCGGTCTGTGGTGCCTGCCACACGTCCGACGGCTCGCGCGGCAGCCCCGCCAATCCGATCCTGCAGGGCCAGCATCCCGAATACCTCGTCAAGCAGCTGACCGAGTTCAAGTCCGGCAAGCGTGACAACGCCATCATGAAAGGCTTCGCCTCCGCGCTGAGTGAAGAGGACATGAAGAACGTTGCCGCGTTCTACGCCGGCAAGGCAGCCAAGCCGGGGTTCGCGAAGAACAAGGCAACCGTGGCGCTGGGCGAGAAGATCTACCGCGGTGGCATCGCCGATCGCAAGGTGCCGGCCTGCTCGGGCTGCCATGGCCCCTCGGGCGCCGGCATCCCGTCGCAGTACCCGCGCCTGGCCGGCCAGCACGCCGACTACACCGAGGCGCAGCTGCTGGCCTTCCGCGGCGGCGTTCGCAAGAACAACGCGCAGATGACCGGCGTCGCTGCCGGCATGACCGAGGCCGACATCAAGGCGGTGTCCGACTACATTGCCGGCCTGCGCTGAAGCGCGGCGACGCGCGTGACACAAGGCCGGCTTCGCGCCGGCCTTTTTCATGGGCATGCGCAGCGCGCGGCAGCGCGTCGTATAGTGACTTGACGACCTCGGAGGCCCCGCCATGCCCTTTGTTCGACGCCACGCCGACGGCCGCATCGACAGCCTGCACCGCAGCAGCGGCGGCGACCACAGCGAGTTCCTGCCCGACACCCACCCCGACGTACAGGCCTTCGTCGGCAACGACGGCACCGCTCGCGAGGACTTCTCCCGGCTCGACGCCGACTTCGTGCGTGTGCTCGAAGACGTGATCGACACGCTGATCGTCAAGAACGTCCTGAACATCACCGACCTGCCCGAGCAGGCCCAGGCCAAGCTGTTCGCGCGCAAGAGCTTCCGCGAGCGTGTCTCGAAGAGTTCGCTGCGGCTGTTCGAGCCGACCGACTTCGGCGACGTGATCTGAGGCCGCGTCGCCGCGGTGTAAGGCGTGCGGCGTGCGCACGACCGAGTGATCGCCAGCACAGATTCATCCACAGGATCCGACCATGCATTACCTCCCCGATCGCGGCTTCGTGCACCCGCACAGCAGCGAGATCACGCCGAAGCGCGTCTACGAGGGTCGCCGCGCACTGCTGCAGCAGTTCGCTGCCGGCGCCGCAGGCCTGGCGCTGGCGGGCTGGGCATCGCGCGACGCACTGGCGCAGGTCGCCCGCCCGGGCAAGCTGGCGGCGCTGCCCGGCGTGCGCAGCGCCGTGCCGGGTGCGCTGACGATGGAGAAGCTCACCCCCTACGCCGACGCGACGAGCTACAACAACTTCTACGAGTTCGGCACCGACAAGTCCGACCCGGCCCGCAGCGCCGGTACGCTGAAGCCGCGCCCGTGGACGGTGGCTGTCGAGGGCGAGGTGAAGAAGCCCAAGGTCTTCGACCTCGACGAACTGCTCAAGCTCGCGCCGATGGAAGAGCGCATCTACCGGCTGCGCTGCGTCGAGGGCTGGTCGATGGTGATTCCCTGGGTGGGCTATTCGCTGGCCGAGCTGATCCGTCGCGTCGAGCCGACCGGCAATGCGAAGTACGTCGAGTTCGTCACCCTGGCCGACCGCTCGCAGATGCCGGGCCTGCGCTCCTCGGTGCTGGACTGGCCCTACATCGAGGGCTTGCGCATCGACGAGGCCATGCATCCTCTGGCGCTGCTGACCTTCGGCCTGTACGGCGAGGTGCTGCCCAACCAGAACGGCGCACCGGTGCGCATGGTGCTGCCCTGGAAGTACGGCTTCAAGAGCGGCAAGTCGATCGTCAAGATCCGCTTCGTCGAGAAGGAGCCGCGCACCGCCTGGGTGAAGGCGGCGTCGCAGGAGTACGGCTTCTACTCGAACGTGAACCCGAACGTCGACCACCCGCGCTGGAGCCAGGCCACCGAGCGCCGCATCGGCGAGGATGGCCTGTTCCAGAAGAAGCGCCCGACGCTGATGTTCAACGGCTACGAAGCCCAGGTCGGCCAGCTCTACGCGGGCATGGACCTGAAGAAGAACTACTGAGGTGGCCCGGCCCGCGCTGCTGCATCCGGCGGCCAAGCCGGTGCTGTTCGTCGCCTGCCTGCTGCCGTTGGCCTGGCTGGTCTACGGCGCGATGGCGAACCGCCTCGGAGCGAATCCGGCCGAGGCACTGATCCGATCGACTGGAGACTGGACGCTGCGCTGCCTGTGCCTGGTGCTCGCGGTGACGCCGCTGCGCCAGTGGACGAAGCAGCCGGCGCTGGCGCGCTTTCGCCGCATGCTCGGCCTGTTCGTCTTCTTCTACGCGGTGCTGCACTTCCTGGCCTACGCCTGGCTCGACATGGGCCTGGACCTCGCGACGATCGTGCGCGACATCCCCAAGCGCCCGTTCGCCCTGGTCGGCTTCCTGGCGCTGCTGCTGCTGGTGCCGCTGGCGGCGACCTCGTTCAACCGGGCGATCAAGGCGCTCGGCGCGCCGCGATGGCAGGCACTGCACCGCCTCGTCTACGCGATCGCACTGCTGGCGCTGCTGCATTTCTTCTGGATGCGCGCCGGCAAGAACGACTTCGCCGAGGTGGCGGTCTACGCCGTGGTGATCGGCGTCTTGCTGGGCTGGCGGGTATGGCGGCTCAGGCCGCGTCCGGCACAGGCGTGAACAGCAGTTCGGCCACGCCGTAAAGCTGGGCCAGCGCCGAGAGCTTTTCCGGCGCATTGCGCACACTGAACGGCCGCCCCCAGGACATCGCCAGGCGGCGCACCTCGAGCAGCACCGCCAGCGCTGCGGTGTCGAACTGCTGCAGCGGTGCAGCGTCGACGATCACCTCGGCCGCCGCATCGCCGCCCTGGAGCGACTGCGCGAGCAGGCGCATGGTGTCGCTCGACTCGCGCATCGTCAGGGTGGCGGGCAGCAGCATGGCGTTCCTTCGGATTGGCGGATCAGGACTTGGACGCAGCGGCCTTGTTGCGCTCGGCCAGCTTGGCGATCAGGCCGTCGATGCCATTGGCGCCGATCTCCTGCGCGAAGCTGCTGGTGTAGTTCTGAACCAGCCACACGCCGAGCACGTTGACGTCGTAGATCTTCCAGCCGTCGTCCTTCTTCTCGAGGCGGTAGTCGAGCTGGATCGGGTCGCCCTTGCCACGCACCTCGGTCTTCACGACCACGTCCTTGTCGTCCGGGTTGGCGCGCATCGGCTTGAGCTGCACGGTCTGGTCCTTCACCTGCGACAGCGCACCCGAGTAGGTGCGCACCAGCAGGATCTTGAACTCGTCCTGCAGGCGCTTCTGCTGCTCGGGCGTGGCCTGGCGCCAGTAGCGGCCGACGGCCGAGGCCGTCATGCGCTGGAAGTTCACGTAAGGCATGACCTTGGTGTCGACCAGCGTGATGATCTTCGCCACGTCGCCGGCCTGGATGGTCTTGTCGGCCTTGATGGTGTCCAGAACGTCGGTGGAGACTTCCTTGATCAGCTGGTCCGGCGCCTTGGTGGCGTCGGCGGCGCTGGCCGATGCGGCCGCGAACATCAGCACGAGCGGCGCAATCCAGGCAGTCAATCGATTCGTCAGCATGTCATTTTCCTTTCAGCGGTGCCGTCTGGCGGCTGCCGGAACTCAGAGGCGTTCCAGGCCGCAGGGTTCAACACCTTGCATTCGTTAACGGTCGAGCCCGCTCGCAGGTTCACTTTGCGGCGGGAGCCTCGGGGTCGGTCGGATCCTCGGGTGGCGGATCGTTGCCGTCGAACACCAGGCTGCGGCGGCGCTGCAGGTAGGCGTCGCGGATGAAGTTGTACTTGTCCAGCGCGATGTCGTCGAGCACGCGGGTGGCGCCCAGCAGGTTGGCGCGGGTATTGACGATCTGCAACGCGGTCAGGCTGTAGCGGGCGCCACCGTCGTTGAAGGCCACCGCCGGCGTGACGGCCGTGTCCAGCGGCAGGCCGATGGAGTCGCGCACGCTGGACGGCCCGAACAGCGGCCACACGATGTAGGCGCCGGTGCCCATGCCCCACACGCCCAGTGTCTGGCCGAAGTCCTCGCGCGTCTTCTCGAGGCCCAGTTCGGTGGCGACGTCGAGCAGGCCGACGATGCCGAACACCGTATTGGTGCCGACGCGCATGACGTCGTAGACACCGGCCGTGCCCTTGCCCTGCAGGAAGTTGTTGACGGCCGACCAGGCGTCGGCGAAGTTGCCGAAGAAGTTGTCGACGCCCCGGCGCACCGGCTGCGGCACGACGTTCGAGTAGACCGTCGCCACCGGCTTGAGCACGTGCTCGTCCAGGCCTTCGTTGAACGCGAAGACCTTGCGGTTCCAGTTCTCCCACGGGTCGAGCCTCGCGCCCGGGCCGCCGCGCACGTCGTTGAGCGTGGTCGCACAGCCGCCCAGCAGCAAGGCGGCCGACAGCGCGGCGAGCGCGCCGAAGCGTTTCACTTCTTGGCTCCGGCGTCGGCGCCGCCCGCGTCCGCCGCCTTGTTGAACAGGAACTGGCTGATCAGGCTCTCCAGCACCACGGCCGACTGGGTCTGCGTGATGGTCTCGCCGGCGACCAGCGTCTTCTCGTCGGCGCCGGGCTCGAGGCCGATGTACTGGTCGCCCAGCAGACCGGCGGTGAGGATGCGCGCCTGCGAGTCCTTCGGGAACTGCACGCCCTTGTCGATCTCGAGCCGGACCACGCCCTGGTAGGTCTTCGCGTCCAGCGAGATCGAGGCGACGCGGCCGACGTTCACGCCGGCGCTGCGCACCGGCGCGCGCGGCTTGAGGCCGCCGATGTTGTCGAACTTGGCGGTCAGCGTGTAGGTGTCGCCGCCGCCGAAGCTGGCCAGGTTGGCCGCCTTCAGCGCCAGGAACACCAGCCCGAGCATGCCCAGCAGGACGAACAGCCCGACCAGGGTTTCAATGCCTTTCTTGCCCATCTCGCGTGTTTCCTTTCGGTCTTACGGCGTCGAGAACATCAGCGCCGTGAGGATGAAGTCCATGCCCAGGATGGCCAGCGACGAGATCACCACCGTGCGCGTCGTGGCGTAGGCCACGCCCTCGGGCGTGGCGTCGGTCTCGTGGCCCTGGTACAGCGCGACGAACGAGACGATCACGCCGAAGACGGCGCTCTTGACGATGCCGTTGCCGACGTCCCGCCACACGTCCACCTTGCTCTGCATGATGGACCAGAAGTTGCCCGCGTCCACGCCGATCAACATCACCGCGACGACGTAGGCGCCGAGGATGCCGATGGCCGAGAACAGCGCCGCCAGCAGCGGCATCGACACCATGCCGGCGATGAACCGCGGCGCCAGCACGCGCGCCTTCGGGTCGATCGCCATCATCTCCATCGCGGCGAGCTGCTCGCCGGCTTTCATCAGGCCGATCTCGGCGGTCAGCGAGGTGCCGGCGCGGCCGGCGAACAGGAGCCCGGTGACCACCGGCCCGAGCTCACGCACCAGCGCGAGGTTCACGATCAGCCCGAGCGACTCGGCAGCGCCGTAGGCCACCAGCGCGTAGTACATCTGCAGCGCGAGCACGAAGCCCACCGCCAGGCCCGAGGCCAGGATGATGATCAGTGAGCGGTTGCCGATGGCGTGGATCTGCACCACCACCAGCCCGAAGCGGCGCAACGCCGCCGGGATCGCGCGCAGCAGGTCGAGGAAGAAGATCGCGGCGTGGCCGAAGGAGCGCAGCACGTCGAGCGTGCGTGCGCCGAGCAAGGCGACGAAGTTCATGCGCCCCCTCCGGCGGCGACACCGAAGTCCTCGGCGATGGTCTTGGCCGGGTAGTGGAACTTGACCGGGCCGTCGGGTTCGCCGCGCACGAACTGGCGCACTTCCGGATCGGTCGAACCCATCAGGTCGGCGGGCGTGCCTTGCGCGACGATGCGCCCGCCGTTGGCCAGCAGCACGACGTGGTCGCTGATCGCCATGCACTCGGGCACGTCGTGCGAGATCACCAGCGAGGTCGAGCCGGTGACGTCGTTGAGCGTGCGGATCAGCCGCGCGGCCACGCCCATCGAGATCAGGTCGAGTCCGGCGAAGGGCTCGTCGTACATGATCAGTTCGGGGTCCAGCGCAATCGCGCGAGCCAGCGCGATGCGCCGCGCCATGCCGCCGGAGACCTCGGAGATGCGCAGTGCCGCCGCGCCGCGCAGGCCGACGGCGTTGAGCTTCATCAGCACGATGTCGCGGATCATCGGTTCGCTGAGATCGGTCTGCTCGCGCAGCGGGAAGGCCACGTTGTCGAACACCGACAGGTCGGTGAACAGCGCGCCGAACTGGAACAGCACGCCCATGCGCCGGCGCAGGCGGAACAGCAGCTCGCGGTCGCGGGTGTCGACGAGTTGCCCGTCGAACTTGACCGTGCCCGAATTGGCGGCGTGCACGCCGCCGATCAGGCGCAGCAGCGTGGTCTTGCCGCAGCCGGAACTGCCGAGAATGGACGTGACCTTGCCGCGCTGGAAGCGCAGCGAGATGTCGTTGAGGATGGTGCGGCTCGCGTCGTACCCGAACGTGACGTGGTCGATCTCGATCAGGGTATCGCCGCTCGCGGGGGCGTTTTCACTCGGCATTGCGCGGGTGCTGTTCTTGTCTCCGTCGGCCACCGGCGTGGATTCATCACCGCTGGCCGAGGCGCGCGGATTGTCGCATGGCAAAACCGGACGTGCAGGGGAAACCCGGATACGTCTCGTGACGCCTCGTCACCGCGTCTGACAACGGGGGCAGAAGAAGGTCGAGCGCTGGGCCTGGACGATGCGCCGCACCGGCGTGGCGCAGACGACGCAGGCCTGCCCCTCGCGGCCGTACACCTTCGCCTGCTGCTGGAAGCTGCCGGCCATGCCGTGGGCATCGCGGAAGTCGCGCAGCGTGCTGCCGCCGAGTTCGAGCGCCTGCGCCAGGATGCGCCGCACCGCCACTGCCAGACGCTCGCAGCGCGGCCGGCTCAGGCGCCCCGCCGCGAGGCGGGGGTCGATGCGCGCCTCGAACAGCGCCTCGCAGGCATAGATGTTGCCGGCGCCGACCACGATGTCACCGGCCAGCAGTGCCTGCTTGATCGCGACGCGGCGGCCGCGCAGTGCGCGGTGAAGATGCTCGCCGGTGAAGGCCGGATCGAAGGGCTCCAGCCCGAGCCCGGCCAGCAGCTTGGCGGCCGGCGGCGCATCGAACGCTGGAGACCAGACCACGGCGCCGAAGCGTCGCGGGTCGGTCAGGCGCAGCGTGCCGCGCGAGGTCACCAGGTCGAAGTGGTCGTGCGTGCCGGGGAGCGCCGGCGCGTCGCTGAAGGCCAGCGAGCCGGACATGCCCAGGTGCATCAGCAGGCCACCGTCGTTCAGCGGCAGCCACAGGTACTTGCCGCGGCGCGCGGCCTGGCCGATGCGGTGGCCGACCAGCGACTCGCCCGCGCAGCCCAGTGGCCAGCGCAGGGGCTTGCCCAGGCGCACGGCACGCACCGTCGCGCCCACGATGCGGTCGGCGAAGCTGCGCCGCGTGGTCTCGACCTCGGGAAGTTCGGGCATGTGAGGAATTATCGCGAGCCGGCCGGATCGCAGGGGGTGGCACCCGCCACTAGAATGAATTTCAAGCCCCCAGGAGCTGCCGATGTCGTCCCCTTCGTTCCGAGCAGTCCAGCCGCTGCTCGCCGCCCTGCTGGCCTCGTGGCTGTTCGGCGTCACCCCGGCAGTGGCCCAGGCTCCTGCCGGCACGCCCAAGGCCGAGAACTCGGCACTCGATGCCCAGTTGTTCTATCAGCTGCTGATCGGCGAGATCGAGTTGCGCGACGGCGAGCCCGGCACAGCCTATCAGGTGGTGCTCGACGCCGCACGGCGCACGAAGGACGAACAGCTGTTCCGCCGCGCCACCGAGATCGCGCTGCAGGCGCGCGCGGGCGACCAGGCGCTGGCCGCCGTGATGGCCTGGCGCTCGGCACTGCCCAATTCGGTCGAAGCGCACCGCTACCTGATCCAGTTGCTGGTGGCGCTGAACCGCGTCGACGAATCGGTCGAGCCGCTGCGCTCGCTGATCCAGCTGACCGCCGAGGTCGATCGCCCGGCGCTGATCCAGTCGCTGCCGGGGTTCTTCGCCCGCACCAGCGACAAGTCGCAGACGCCGGCGATCATCGAACGCGTCGTGCGCGACTGGCAGGACCGGCCGGGCACGCGCACCGCCGCGCGGCTCGCGCTGGCCCGCGCCTGGCTGGGCGTGCCCGACACCGCCAAGGCCCTGCCGCTGCTGCAGCGCGCCCATGCCGACGAACCCGGCAACGAGACCGTCGCCCTGCTGGCCGTCGGCCTGGTGGCGAGCTCGCCCGAAGCCGAGGCGCTGGTCAACGCGCACCTGAAGACGAAGCCGGAAAGCCACGCCGTGCGGCTCTCCTACGTTCGCGTGCTGACCACCGTGCAGCGCTACGGCGACGCCACCGCGCAGCTGGAGACTGTCACCCGCATCGCGCCGGAGATGGCGCCGCCCTGGCTGACCCTGGGTGCCCTGCACGTCGAGCTGCGCCACCCGTCCGAGGCCGTCGTGGCGCTGAAGACCTACCTGCAGCGCCTCGATGCCGAGCCGCTGGCCGCCACGGCACGCGACGATGACGAAGACGACGAGGCGCCCGCCAACCCCGCCGCAGCGCGCGAGCAGGGCCGCACGCAGGCCTGGCTGCTGCTGGCCCAGGCGGCAGAACAGCAGCGCGACTTCAAGACGGCCGAGTCATGGCTGGCCAAGGTCGACACGCCGCAGCGTGCGCTCGAGGTGCAGACGCGCCGCGCCTCGCTGCTCGCCCGCCAGGGCAAGGTGAAGGATGCGCGCGAGCTGATCCGCCTGACGCCGGAGAAGACCCCGACCGACAGTCGCGCCAAGCTGCTCGCCGAAGCGCAGGTGCTGCGTGACGTGAAGCTCTGGAAGGAAGCCAACGCCGTGCTCGAACAGGCCAACCGGCAGTTCCCCGGCGACGTCGACCTGCTCTACGAGCAGTCGATGATGGCCGAGAAGCTCAACCGCATGGACGAGATGGAGCGCCTGCTGCGCAAGGTCATCGAGCTCAAGCCGGACCACCACCATGCGTACAACGCGCTGGGCTATTCCCTGGCCGAGCGCAACCTGCGCCTGCCCGAGGCCCGCGACCTGATCAGGAAGGCGCTGGACCTGAGCCCCGGCGAACCCTTCATCACCGACAGCCTGGGCTGGGTGGAGTACCGCCTGGGCAACCGCGCCGAGGCGCTGCGCCTGCTGCGCCAGGCCTACCAGTCGCGGCCCGACCCGGAAATCGCCGCCCACCTCGGCGAGGTGCTGTGGGTCAGCGGCCAGCATGACGAAGCGCGCCGCGTCTGGCGCGACGCGAAGGTGCGCGACAGCGCCAATGACGTGCTGCGCGAGACGCTCGCCCGCCTGCGGGTGGATCTGTGATTCGTCGCGCGCGGCTGCTGGCGCTGCCGCTGGCGGCGCTGCTGGCGGCCTGCGCGTCGCTGCCGACGGACACTGCGCCGCCCGCGGGGGAGCGGCTGGCCGGGCGGATGTCGCTGAAGGTCGACGCCGGCGGCAGCGAGGATGCACGCTCGGTCGTCGCCTCGTTCGAACTGCAGGGCGCACCCGAGGCCGGTCGCCTCGACCTGTCCACGCCGCTGGGCACGGTGATGGCCCAGGCGCGCTGGGCGCCGGGCCGCGTCGTGCTGGTCACGCCGCAGGGCGAGACACCCTACCCCAGCCTCGACGCGCTGACGCGCGAGGTGCTGGGCGAGAGCCTGCCCGTGGCGGCGCTGTTCGACTGGCTGCACGGCCGCCCGTGGCCGGGGGCCGCGCATGTCGCCGAGCCGCCGGGCTTCCGCCAGCTCGGCTGGACGGTCGACCTGGCCCGCTTCGCCGACGACACCATCGTCGCCATGCGCACGCAGGCGCCGATCGTCACCGTGCGCGTCAAGCTGGACCGGAGCTGAGCGCGGCATGGCGTTGAAGAGCCTGTACGACGTGGCCGCGCCGGCCAAGCTGAACCTGTTCCTGCACGTGGTCGGCCGCCGGACCGACGGATATCACCTGCTGCAGTCGGTGTTCGTGCTGATCGACTGGTGCGACACGCTGCACTTCGAGCGCCGGGCCGATGGCCGCCTGGCCCGCCACGACCTCGGCCCTGCCCTGCCCGAGGACGATCTCTGCCTGCGCGCCGCCCGCCTGCTGCAGGCCGAGAGTGGGACCGCACTGGGCGCCGACATCTCGATATCCAAGCAGGTGCCTTGGGGCGCAGGCATGGGCGGCGGCAGCTCCGACGCGGCCAGCACGCTGCTGGCGCTGAATCGTCTCTGGGGGCTGGACTGGACGCGCGAACGCCTGGCCGCGCTCGGCCTGCAACTGGGCGCCGACGTGCCCTTCTTCATCGGCGGTCACAACGCCTTCGTCGAAGGCATCGGCGAGCGCCTCACGCCCCTGCCGGTGCCGCCGGCCTGGCTGGCGGTGCTCAAGCCCGCTGCGGCGATCGAAACGCGTGCGATCTTCGGCAGCCCGCTGCTGGTGCGCGATACCGAAGCTGTTATACTTGCGGGCTTTCTTGCAGACACGGCCGGCAGCGTGCGCCGTGTGCTCGACGGATTTGGCCGCAACGACTTGCAGCCGCCTGCCGAAGCGCACTGTGCCGATGTGGTCACCGCCCGGGAAATCCTGCAGCGTCGCTTCGGCAACGCGCGCATGAGCGGATCGGGCAGTGCGGTGTTCGCGAGAGCAGGCACAGGCGCCGAACCCATGGCGACCATACCGGCGGATCTGCCACCGGGGTGGGTGGGGCGCATGTGCCGCAGCCTGGAGCAGCATCCGCTCGTCGGTTGGGCTCCAGACTGAGACCGGTTGTAGGTTCGATGCGCGAGCATCGGACCGGTGTAGGGGAGTCGCCAAGTTGGTTAAGGCATCGGATTTTGATTCCGACATGCGAGGGTTCGAGTCCTTCCTCCCCTGCCAAATCTTCTGACGGATCGAGTTGACCCGAACCCGGTGCGCAACGAGCCCGGCAAGACCTGACGGAGCCATCGTGCTGTTCAACACCGTGCTGTTCACCGGCAACGCCAACCCGGCGTTGGCGCAAGAGATCGCCACGCACCTCGGCATCGAGCTCGGCAAAGCGAAGGTCGGCCGCTTCTCCGACGGCGAGGTCGACATCGAGGTCGAGCAGAACGTCCGCGCCCGCGACATCTTCGTGGTCCAGCCGACCTGCGCGCCGACGAACGAGAACCTGATGGAGCTGTGCATCATGGTCGACGCGCTCAAGCGTGCCTCGGCCAGGAGAGTCACTGCCGTCATCCCCTACTTCGGCTACGCCCGCCAGGACCGCCGCCCGCGCTCCACCCGCGTGCCGATCAGCGCCAAGGTCGTCGCCAACATGCTCGAAGCGGTCGGCGTCGAGCGGCTGCTGACCATGGACCTGCACGCCGACCAGATCCAGGGCTTCTTCGACATTCCGGTCGACAACATCTACGCCTCGCCGGTGCTGCTGGCCGACCTGCAGAGCAAGCGCTACAGCGACCTCGTTGTTGTGTCGCCCGACGTCGGCGGCGTGGTGCGCGCCCGCGCGCTGGCCAAGCAGCTCGGCTGCGACCTGGCCATCATCGACAAGCGCCGCCCGAAGGCCAATGTCTCCGAGGTGATGCACGTCATCGGCGAGATCGAGGGCCGCAACTGCGTGATCATGGACGACATGATCGACACCGCCGGCACGCTGGTGAAGGCGGCCGAGGTGCTGAAGGAGCGCGGCGCCAAGAGCGTCTACGCCTACTGCACGCACGCGGTGTTCTCCGGCCCGGCGATCGAGCGCATCAAGAACTCGGCGCTAGACGAGGTCGTGATCACCAACACCATTCCGCTGAGCGACGCCGGCAAGGCCTGCGCCAAGGTGCGCCAGCTGTCGGTGGCCTTCCTGTTCGCGGAGACCATCCGCCGCATTTCCGACGGCGAGTCCGTCACGTCCCTGTTCGCGGAGCAAAACGCGAACTTCTAACCGGGGAGCCTGGTCGCGGGCCCCCGTTCACTTCCAACTGGAGTCACCATGAAATTCGTCGCCTACGAGCGCAAGTTGCAGGGCACCGGAGCGAGCCGCCGCCTGCGCAATGCGCAAAAGGTGCCTGGCATCGTCTACGGTGCAGGCACGCCCACCATGATCGAGCTCGATCACAACGCGCTCTTCTTCGCGCTGAAGAAGGAAGCGTTCCACTCGTCGCTGCTCGACATGGAACTCAACGGCAAGAGCGAGCAGGTCCTGCTGCGCGACTACCAGATGCACGCGTTCAAGCCGATCGTGCTGCACATCGACTTCCAGCGCGTCGACAAGACCACCAAGGTCTCGAAGAAGGTGCCGCTGCACTTCATCAACGAGGAGAACTCGCCGGCCGTCAAGACCGACAAGTGCCTCGTCAACCACGTGGTCACCGACGTGCAGATCCAGTGCCTGGCCTCGCAGCTGCCCGAGTTCCTGACGGTCGATCTGGGCAATCTGGCCAAGGGCCAGTCGCTGCACGTCAGCGACCTGAAGCTGGCCGAGGGCATCAAGGTCGTGACGCACGGCAAGAAGGACCCGGTGATCGTGTCGGTGTCCGTCCAGGCAGCCGAGGAAGAAGTCGCGCCGGCACCGGTGGCCGCCGCTCCGGCAGCCCCGGCCAAGGCCAAGAAGGACGAGAAGCAGAACAAGAAGTGAGGTCGGCGGCCGTGTGCCGCGCCTGCCTCCCTCTTTCGGAGCCCCGCCTCGGCGGGGCTTTTTCATGTCTGAACGACACGGATAATCCGCCGCATGATCCGATTGCTGGTCGGCCTGGGCAACCCGGGCGCCGAATATGAAGCGACCCGGCACAACGCCGGGTTCTGGTTCATCGACGAGGTGGCGCGAGCGCTGAAGGTCTCGCTCGTGCCCGAGCGCAGCTACTTCGGCCTGGCGGCTCGGGCGAACACGCCCGGCGGGTCGGTCTGGCTGCTCGAGCCGATGACCTACATGAACCTGTCGGGCAAGTCGGTGGCTGCGCTGGCGCGCTTCTTCAAGATTGCGCCGGACGAGATCCTCGTCGCCCACGACGAACTCGACCTGCTGCCCGGCCAGGTCAAGCTCAAGCTCGGCGGCAGCCATGCCGGTCACAACGGGCTGAAGGACATCCACGCCCAGCTCGGCAGCCCCGACTACTGGCGGCTGCGCCTGGGCATCGGCCATCCGGGCGTGAAGGCCGAGGTGGTCAACTACGTGCTGAAGAAGCCCTCGGCCGAACATCGTGACGCGATCGACAAAACCATCGCGCAGTCGCTCGCGACGCTCGACCTACTGTTGGCCGGCGAGATGGAAAAGGCGATGATGAAGATCCACGCCAAGCCGCCGCGGCCGAAGCCGCCCCGACCGGAGCCCACGCCATGATCCACTGGCCCATCGCCCTGCTGCTCGCCCTTGCCGGCGCCACCGCACAGGCGGCCGGGCCGGTCTACCGCTGCGGCTCGAGCTACTCGCAGACGCCCTGCCCGGGTGGCACGCTGGTGGAGGCGGGCGACCCGCGCACCGCAGCCCAGCGGGCCGAGGCGCGGCGCATCGCCGCCGCCGAACGCACAGCCGCACGCAAGGCGGAGAAGGAACGGTTGGCCGCCGAGAAGAAGCAGAGCAAGGAGCCGGTGATCGCGTCGCTGGGTCCCACGGCGGCCCCATCGGCGCCATCCAAGGGCAGCGGGAAGAGCGCTGGCAAGGACGCCGACAAGCGCAAGGCGAAGGCCAAGGACGAGCCGTTCACCGCCATCGCCCCGGGCAGCCCGAAGAAGTAGCGCCTACTTCGTTGCCGGGACGGCCGCCTGCAGTTGCAGCCGCCGGTACTTCTCCCAGAGCGTCTCTTTCGTCTCGACGCGCGCCGGATCGACCGGGATGCAGGCGACCGGGCAGACCTGCACGCACTGCGGCTCGTCGAAGTGGCCCACGCACTCGGTGCAGCGGTCCGGGTCGATCTGGTAGATCTCCGGCCCCAGCGAGATCGCCTGGTTTGGGCACTCGGGCTCGCAGACGTCGCAGTTGATGCACTCGTCGGTGATCAGCAGGGCCATGGCGCGGGTTCAGCTCTCGGTGGACTTGACGCGGTCGCGCAAGCGGTCGAGCACCGAGGGTGACACGAACTTGGAAACATCACCCCCCAGAGTGGCAATCTCGCGCACGAAGGTGCCGGAGACGAACTGGAACTGGTCGCTGGGGGTCAGGAACAGCGTCTCCACATCGGGCATCAGCTGGCGGTTCATGCCGGCCATCTGGAACTCGTACTCGAAGTCGCTCACGGCGCGCAGGCCGCGCACCACCACCTTGCCGCCGTGGTTGACCACGAAATCACGCAGCAGGCCGCGGAAGGCCATCACCTCGACGTTCGGGTACTTGGCCGCGAGCTCGGTGGCGATCTCGAGCCGCTCGGCGATGGTGAACATCGTGCGCTTGTGGTGGCCGGCCGCCACCGCCAGGATCAGCCGCTCGAACAGCCGGCTGGCGCGGCGCATCAGGTCTTCATGGCCCAGCGTCATCGGGTCGAAGGTGCCCGGGTAGACGGCGGTGAGTCGGGTGGTGGAGGTCAAGGCGCGTTCCCCTCGTTGGCGTCTTTTCCGCCGCAGTGTAGCCGCGCCTCAGGCCGCGCTTGCAGCTCGTAACAGATGGGCGTGCACCGTTCCGGCGCGCAGATGCCGGTGTACGGCGAGTCCGAGCGGCGCTACCTGCCCGTCCGTGAACTCGCGGTCGGCCTCCAGGTAGACGAAGCCGTCGGGCACGACCAGCCGGGCGGCGGCCGCCAGCGCCGGCTCGAACAGCTTCGCGTCGAAGGGCGGATCGATGAAGACCAGTTCGAAGCGCTGTGGGGCGCAGGACGCCATCCAGCCCAGCGCATCGGTGCATTCGATGCGCAACGCGGCCGCCTTCAGGCGCTCGCGCGACTGGTTCAGGCTCGCCGCCAGGCTGCGGTCGCGCTCCAGCAGCAGCACCTCGCTGGCGCCGCGTGAGGCCGCTTCGAAACCGAGCGCGCCCGAGCCGGCAAACGCATCGAGGCAGCGCCAGCCGTCGAGATCCGATCCCAGCCAGTTGAACAGCGTTTCGCGCACGCGGTCAGGTGTCGGGCGCAGGCCGGGTCGGTCGGCCACCGGCAACTTGCTGCGCTTCCACTGCCCGCCGATGATGCGCACCTCGCTCATGTCGGCCCCTCGTCAGTCGGGTACGCCGGCCGATCCCCCGAGGGGATCGCGGTCCGGGTTGGGAGCGGCCCGGCGCTCGGCCCGCGCAGCGCCGGTGTCACACCCGCACCGGGATGCCGTCGCGCGCCAGCAGCGCCTTGGCCTGGCCGACGGTGAACTCGCCGTAGTGGAAGATGCTCGCGGCCAGCACCGCATCCGCGCCGCCGATGCGGATGCCTTCGGACAGATGCTCGAGCGCGCCGACGCCGCCCGAGGCGATCACCGGCACGCTCACGGCATCACTGACCGCGCGGGTGAGCTGGAGGTCGAAACCGATCTTGGTGCCGTCGCGGTCCATGCTGGTCAGCAGGATCTCGCCGGCACCGTGCTCGGCCATCTGCGCCGCCCAGGCCACCGCGTCGAGCCCGACGTTCTTGCGCCCGCCATGGGTGTAGACGTCCCAGCCCGGTCCGCGTGCGGCGAGGTCGTCGCCATGGCGCTTCTTCGCGTCGATCGCGACCACGATGCACTGTGCGCCGTACTTGGCCGAGGCATCGCGGATGACCTGCGGGTTGGCCACGGCGGCCGAGTTGAAGCTGACCTTGTCGGCACCGGCATTGAGCAGCCGCCGAACGTCCTCCACCGTGCGCACGCCGCCGCCGACGGTCAGCGGGATGAACACCTGCGAGGCCACCGCCTCGATGATGTGCAGGATCAGGTCGCGCCCGTCGCTGGTGGCGGTGATGTCGAGGAAGGTGAGTTCGTCGGCGCCCTGCTCGTTGTAGCGCGCGGCGATCTCGACCGGGTCGCCGGCATCGCGCAGCTCGACAAAGTTGACGCCCTTGACGACCCGGCCTCCGGTGACGTCGAGGCAGGGAATGATTCTCTTTGCGAGCAAGATCAGCTTTCGCCGTTGAGTTCGTCGGCGCGCGCCTGCGCGGCGGCGAAGTCGAGGTCGCCGGTGTAGATCGCGCGGCCGCAGATGACACCCTCGATGCCTTCGGACTCGACCGCGCAGAGCTTCTCGATGTCGGCGATGTTCGACAGACCGCCCGAGGCGATCACCGGAATCGTCAGCGCCTGCGCCAGCTTGACCGTGGCCTCGATGTTGATGCCGGTGAGCATGCCGTCGCGGCCGATGTCGGTGTAGATCACGCCCTCGACGCCGTAGTCCTGGAACTTCTGCGCCAGGTCGACGACCTCGTGGCCGGTGAGCTTGCTCCAGCCGTCGGTGGCCACCTTGCCGTCCTTGGCGTCGAGGCCAACGATGATGTGGCCGCCGAAGGCCGAGCAGGCGTCGTGCAGGAAGCCGGGGTTCTTCACCGCGGCGGTGCCGATGATGATGAAGGAGAGGCCGTCGTCGAGGTAGCGCTCGATGGTGTCGAGGTCGCGGATGCCGCCGCCAAGCTGCACCGGGATCTCGTCGCCCACCTCGGCGAGGATGGCCTTGATCGCACCCTCGTTGACTGGCTTGCCGGCGAACGCGCCGTTCAGGTCGACCAGGTGCAGCCGCCGCGCCCCGGCGTCGACCCAGCGGCGCGCCATGGCAGCCGGGTCTTCGCCGAAGGTGGTGGATGCGCTCATGTCGCCCTGCTTGAGGCGGACACACCGACCGTCTTTCAGGTCAATCGCGGGGATCAGCAGCATGGCCGAAGGGGCTGGTGGGGAGGAAGGAGGAGGTCACCCGAGGCGGTGGTGGTGTGCAGGGGAAAGCCGTCAGGGATTCCAGTGCAGGAAGTTTCGGTACAGCGCGAGCCCATGCTCGGCGCTCTTCTCGGGGTGGAACTGGGTTGCAAAAATGTTATCGCGCCCCACCGCGCAGGTAAAGCGGCCACCGTAGTCGGTCTCGCCGACGCTGTGGTGCGGGTCCGACGGGCGGGCATGGAAACTGTGCACGAAGTAGAAGTAGGCCTCGTCGGGCACACCCGCCCAGATCGGGTGCGCACGTGCCTGGATCACCTGGTTCCAGCCCATCTGCGGCACCTTGAAGCGGCTGCCGTCGGGCTGCAGTTGCCCCTCCAGGCGGAAGCGCACCACCTCGCCCGGGATCAGGCCCAGCCCGTCAGTGGGCCCTTCCTCGCTGTGCGCCAGCAGCATCTGCATGCCGACGCACACGCCCATCATCGGCTTGCGCGCGGCGGCGTCGAGCACCGCCTCCTGCAGGCCGGAGTCGCGCAGCTCGCGCATGCAGTCGGGCATGGCGCCCTGCCCCGGCAGCACGATGCGCTCGGCAGCGAACACTTCTTCCGGCCGGCTGGTGACGATCACCTCGAATCCCGTGCCCTGGGTGACGTGCATCACCGCCTGCGACACCGAGCGCAGGTTGCCCATGCCGTAGTCGACGACGGCGACCGTCTTGCCCATGTCAGAGGCTGCCCTTGGTGGACGGGATCACGCCGGCAGAGCGCGGGTCCAGCGCCAGTGCCATGCGCAGCGCCCGCCCGAAGGCCTTGAACACCGTCTCGGCCTGGTGGTGCGCGTTCTCGCCCTTCAGGTTGTCGATGTGCAGCGTCACCAGCGCGTGGTTGGCGAAGCCCTGGAAGAACTCGTAGGTGAGCTGGGTGTCGAAGCCGCCGACCATGCCGCTCTTGAAGGGCACGTCCATGTGCAGCCCGGGGCGGCCGGAGAAGTCGACCACCACACGCGACAGCGCCTCGTCCAGCGGCACATAGGCGTGGCCGTAGCGCGTCAGGCCCTTCTTGTCGCCCACCGCCTGCGCCACCGCCATGCCCAGCGTGATGCCGACGTCCTCCACCGTGTGGTGGCCGTCGATGTGCAGGTCGCCCTTCGCATCGATGTCGAGGTCGATCAACCCATGGCGAGCGATCTGGTCGAGCATGTGGTCGAAGAAGCCGATGCCGGTGGCGAGCTTGGCTTCGCCGGTGCCGTCGAGGTTGATCCGCGCGCGGATCTGCGTTTCCTTGGTGTTGCGGGTGACGTCGGCGGTTCTCGGGGTCATCACAGGCTCGCTTTCAGCGCGTCGATCATCAGGGAGTTCTCGTCCGGCGTGCCCACCGTCAGGCGCAGGCAGCTGGCCAGCAGCGGGTGCAGGCCGGCGATGTGTTTGACCAGCACGCCGCGCTGCTTCATGCCCTCGAAGGCGCGCCTCGCATCGGGCACGCGCACCAGGATCATGTTGGCTTCGCTCGGGAAGGCGGTCACGCCGGGCATCGCGGCCAGCGCCTTCTGCAGCCGCGCGCGCTCTTCGCACAGGATGGCGGCCTGGCGCGCGAACTCGTCGGCATGCTCGAGCGCGAACAGCGTCGCCTCGGCGTTGAGCACGCTGATGTTGTAGGGCGGGCGCACCTTGTCGACCTCGTCGATCAGCGCGGCCGCACCGGCCATGTAGCCCAGCCGCACGCCGGCCAGGCCGAACTTCGAGAGCGTGCGCATCACCAGCACATGCTCGTGCTCGCCCATGCGCTGCATCCAGGTCTTGGCGGAGAACGGCTGGTAGGCCTCGTCGAACACCACCAGGCCGTTCTGCCGGCCCACCGCCGCGACGATGCGGTCGATGACGGCGTCGTCGAACAGGTTCGCCGTCGGGTTGTTCGGGTAGGCGATGTAGGTGATGGCCGGGCGGTGCTGCTCGATCGCCGCGAGCATCCCGGCCTCGTCGAGCTCGAACCTCGCCGTCAGCGGCACGCCGACGAACTTCAGCCCCTGCAGCTTCGCCGACATCTCGTACATCACGAAGCCGGGCAGCGGCGCGAGGATGGTGGCGCCGGGCACGTCGCAGGCGAGGGCCAGCAGACTGATCAGCTCGTCCGAGCCGTTGCCCAGCATCAGCTTGCAGCCCGCCGGCGGCTTCACGTAGGACGTCAGCGCCGCGATCACGTCGGCCACGCACTGCGTCGGGTAGCGGTTGATCGCGACGCGGCCGAGCCGCTCGCCCAGTTCACGCTGCAGCTCGGTCGGCAGGCGGAACGGGTTCTCCATCGCGTCGAGCTTGACGAAGCCGGCGCTGGGCTGGATCGCGTAGGCGTGCATCGACTGCACGTCCTGGCGGATCACGCGCTTCATGCGGTCTTCGAGGCTCATCGCTGCTTTCCCTTCAGCCGGAACTCCGCTGCCTGCGCATGCGCCTGCAGGCCTTCGCCATAAGCCAGCTCGGCGGCGATCGGGCCTAGCACCTGCGCGCCGGCCTCGCTGACCTCGATCAGGCTGCTGCGCTTCTGGAAGTCATACACGCCCAGCGGCGAACTGAACCGCGCCGTGCCCGAGGTCGGCAGCACGTGGTTCGGGCCGGCGCAGTAGTCGCCCAGGCTCTCGCTGGTGTACGCGCCGAGGAAGATCGCGCCGGCGTGTCGCAGCAGCGGCTCCCAGCGGTGCGGGTCGCGGCTGGAGACTTCCAGGTGCTCCGGCGCGATGCGGTTGCTGATCGCACAGGCCTCTTCCATCGAGCGGGTGTGGATCAGTGCGCCACGGCCTTCCAGCGACGCGCGGATGACGTCGCGTCGCGGCATGCCGGGCAGCAGGCGGTCGATCTCGGCTTTCACCTTCGCGATGTAAGCGGCGTCTGGGCACAGCAGGATGCTCTGCGCCAGTTCGTCGTGCTCGGCCTGGCTGAACAGGTCCATCGCCACCCAGTCGGCGGGCGTGCTGCCGTCGGCCAGCACGAGGATCTCGCTCGGCCCGGCGATCATGTCGATACCGACCTTGCCGAACACGCGCCGCTTGGCGCTGGCCACGTAGGCGTTGCCGGGGCCGGTGATCTTGTCGACCGCCGGCACGGTGGCCGTGCCGTGGGCCAGCGCGCCGACCGCCTGCGCGCCGCCGATCGTGAAGGCGCGGCTCACGCCGGCCACGGCCGCGGCGGCAAGCACCAGTGCATTGCGCTCACCCTTGGGCGTGGGCACTACCATGATGATCTCGCCAACACCGGCCACGTGCGCCGGCACCGCGTTCATCAGCACGCTCGACGGGTAGGCCGCCTTGCCGCCGGGCACGTAGATGCCCACGCGGTCCAGCGGCGTGACCTTCTGGCCGAGCAACGTGCCGTCGGCGTCGCGGTAGCTCCAGCTGCGGCCGCAGGCCTCGAGCTGGCGCTGGTGGTAGTCGCGCACCCGGGCGGCCGCGGCCTCGAGCGCGCTGCGCTGCGCCGGCGTGATCTGCTGCAGCGCGGCCTTCAGTTCGTCCTGCGTGATCTCCAGCTGCGCCATCGAGGCGGCAGCCAGGCCGTCGAAGCGCTGGGTGTACTCCAGCACCGCGGCGTCACCACGATTCTCGACGTCGGCGAGGATCTCAGCCACGCGGCCTTCGATCGCCGCATCGGTCTCGGCCGACCAGTGCAGCACCCGCGCGAACTCGGCCTCGAAAACGGCGGTGGTGGTGTCGAGCTGGCGGATGGCGACGGTCATGACTTCTTCCCGACGGCGGCTTCGATCGCGTCGATGATGACGCGGATCGGCTCGCGCTTGAGCTTGAGCGCCGCCTGGTTGACGACCAGGCGCGAGGAGATCTGCATGATCTGCTCGACCTCGACCAGGTTGTTGGCCTTGAGCGTGCTGCCGGTGGAGACCAGGTCGACGATCGCATCGGCCAGGCCGGTCAGCGGCGCCAGCTCCATCGAGCCGTAGAGCTTGATGAGGTCGACGTGCACGCCCTTGTTGGCGAAATGTTCGCGGGCGATCTCGGTGTACTTGGTCGCCACGCGGATGCGCGAGCCCTGCTTGACCGCGCCGGCATAGTCGAAGTCGGCGCGCACCGCCACGCTCATGCGGCACTTGGCGATCTGCAGGTCCAGCGGCTGGTACAGGCCCTGGCCGCCGTGCTCGAGCAGGGTGTCGCGGCCGACCACGCCGAGGTCGGCACCGCCATGCTGCACGTAGGTGGGCACGTCGGTGGCACGCACGAGCACGATGCGCACGTTCGGGTTGCTGGTCCCGATGATGAGCTTGCGGCTCTTCTCTGGGTCTTCCGAGACCTCGATGCCGGCTGCCTTCAGCAGCGGCAGGGTCTCGTCGAAGATGCGGCCCTTGGACAGCGCGAGCGTGATCATGGTGTTCATTTGACGCGCTCGATGTCCGCGCCGATGCCGCGCAGCTTGGCTTCCATGCGGTCGTAGCCGCGGTCGAGGTGGTAGATGCGGTCGACCACCGTCTCGCCCTGCGCCACCAGCCCGGCGATCACCAGGCTGGCCGAGGCTCGCAGGTCGGTGGCCATCACGATGGCGCCAGAGAGCTTATCGACACCCTGCACCACCGCGGTGTGCCCGTCGACGACGATGTTGGCGCCCAGGCGCACCAGTTCGTTGACGTGCATGAAGCGGTTCTCGAAGATCGTCTCCATCACCCGCGACGTGCCTTCGGCGATGCAGTTCAGCGCCATGAACTGCGCCTGCATGTCGGTCGGGAAGGCCGGGTGCTCGCTGGTGCGGAAGCTGACCGCCTTCGGCCGGCCGGCGCCCTTGACGCGGATCCAGCCCTCACCGGCCTCGATGGCGACGCCCGCTTCGCGCAGCTTGTCGATCACCGCGTCGAGGTGGTCGGCCCGCGCGTCGCGCAGCAGCACGTCGCCGCCTGCCGCCGCCACCGCGCACAGGAAGGTACCGGTCTCGATGCGATCGGGCACGATGCGATGCGTCGCGCCGTGCAGCCTCTCCACGCCCTGGATGCGGATCTTGCTCGTGCCGTGGCCCTCGATCTTGGCGCCCATGGCGATCAGCAGTTCGGCGAGGTCGGGGATCTCCGGCTCTTGCGCAGCGTTCTCCAGCACCGTCTCGCCCTCGGCCAGCGTGGCAGCCATCAGCAGGTTCTCGGTGCCGGTGACAGTCACCATGTCGGTGGTGATGCGCGCGCCCTTGAGCTTCTTCGCCCTGGCGATGATGTAGCCGTGCTCGACGGTGATGTCCGCACCCATCGCCTGCAGGCCCTTGATGTGCTGGTCGACCGGGCGCGAGCCGATGGCGCAGCCGCCGGGCAGCGACACCGTCGCCTCACCAAAGCGAGCCAGCAGCGGGCCGAGCACGAGGATGGACGCACGCATAGTCTTGACCAAGTCGTACGGCGCCTCGGGCGAGGTGACCGTGCTGGCGTCGAGCGCGACGACATCCGGCTGTGCCTCGCTGCGCTCCGCCTTGGCGCCCATGTTGCGCAGCAGCTTCAGCGTGGTGCTGACGTCCTGCAGGCTCGGCACGTTGTGCAGCGTCACCGGCTCGGCGGTCAGCAGCGCGGCACAGAGTTCGGGCAGCGCGGCGTTCTTGGCGCCGGAGATGGCAACTTCGCCTTCGAGCCGGCGGCCGCCGCGGATGAGGAGTTTGTCCATGAGGATGAGTGCCTTGCCCCCATGCCCACCCGGCTCCCGTGACCCGCGCTGGGCGCAGGCCCGAGCGCCGCAGTGAACACTGCGGCGGGTTTCAGTGGTGGTGGGTGGAGGCCGTGGCGGGCTGCGAAGCCCATTCGGCCGGGGTCAGCGTCTTCATCGACAGGGCGTGGATCTGCTCGCGCATTCTATCGCCCAGGGCCTGGTAGACCCGCTGGTGGCGCTTGACGCGGCTGGCGCCCTCGAACTCGGCCGACACGATGGTGGCGAAGAAATGCCGCCCGTCGCCCTCGACCTCGAGATGTTCGCAGGCCAGACCCTGCGCAATGAAGCGCTGCACGTCGGCGGGGGTCGGTTCGGCCATGGTGGGCGAATTCTAGTGCCGGATCTTGTAGCCGGTGCGCAGCAGGTTCAAGGCGATGCCGCCGACGACGAGGAAGCTGGTCCCGACAATGGCCAGGCTCATCCATGGCGACACGTCGCTGACGCCGAAGAAGCCGCGGCGGAAACCGTCGATCATGTAGAAGAACGGGTTCAGGTGGCTGACGGTCTGCCAGAACGCCGGCAGCGAGTGCACCGAGTAGAAGACGCCCGAGAGGAACGTCATCGGCATGATGATGAAGTTCTGGAAGCCGGCCATCTGGTCGAACTTCTCCGCCCAGAGCCCGGCGATCAACCCCAGCGAGCCGAGCATGCCGGCGCCGAGCACCGCGAAGACCACGATCCACCAGGGCTCGGCGGCGTGCAGCGGCGCGAACCAGACCGTCACCGCCAGCACGCCCGCGCCGACGACGAGGCCGCGCACCATCGACGCACCGACGTAAGCCACGAACCAGGCCCAGTGCGACAGCGGCGCGACCAGCAGGAACACCAGGTTGCCGGTGATCTTGCTCTGGATGAGCGAGCTGCTGCTGTTGGCGAAGGCGTTCTGAAGCACGCTCATCATCACCAGGCCGGGGATCAGGAAGCTGGTGTAGCCGACGCTGTCGTAGACCTTGACGTGGTCCTCCAGCACATGGCCGAAGATCAGCAGGTACAGCACCGCGGTGAGCACCGGTGCGGCCACGGTCTGGAAGCTGACCTTCCAGAAGCGCAGCACCTCCTTGTAGAGCAGGGTGCTGGCGCCGGTCAGTGCGCCGTTCATGCCGCCACCTTGGCGGGTTCACCGTGCATGATCTCGAGGAACACGTCCTCCAGATCCGCCCGGCCGATCTCCAGGTCCTCGGGCTTGCAGCCGGCGCTGCGCAGGGTGCCAAGGATGGTCTCCACCTCCGCGGCGTCGTGTGCCTTGATCTGCACGATGCGCCCGGTCACGCGCGACTGCGCCGCCAGCGACGCCGGCAGCGCCTGGTCCATCTTGAAGCGCAGCATGGTGCTGGCGCGGCCGGCGAGCAGCGCCGAGGTGCGGTCCAGCGCCACCACGCGGCCCTGCTTGAGCATCGCAATGCGGCCGGCCAGCGCCTCCGCTTCTTCCAGGTAATGCGTGGTCAGCAGCACCGTGTGGCCTTCCTTGTTGAGGCGGGCGACGAACTGCCACAGCGTCTGGCGCAGTTCGACGTCCACGCCCGCGGTCGGCTCGTCGAGCACGATCACCGGCGGCCGGTGCACCAGCGCCTGCGCCACCAGCACACGCCGCTTCATGCCGCCGGAGAGCTGGCGCATGTTGGCGTCGGCCTTGTCGGTCAGGCCGAGGTTCGCGAGCAGTTCGTCGATCCAGGCGTCGTTGCGCTTCACGCCGAAGTAGCCGCTCTGGATGCGCAGCGCCTCGCGCACGCTGAAGAAGGGGTCGAAGACCAGTTCCTGCGGCACGATGCCCAGGCTGCGGCGCGCGGCGGCGTAGTCGTCCACCACGTCGTGGCCCATCACGGTGACGCGGCCCGAAGTCGCGCGGCTGAGACCGGCAAGGATGCTGATCAGCGTGGTCTTGCCGGCGCCGTTGGGCCCGAGCAGGCCGAAGAACTCGCCGGCCTGGATGTCGAAGCTGACCTCGCTCAAGGCACGCACATCGCCGCGCGCGCCTTGGTAGGTCTTGGTGACGTTCTGGAAGGAGATCGCGGGCATGGGCGCCGGATTGTAGGCAGCCGCCCCGTCCGGCGCTGCGCACGGCCGATTAGGGGCGACGCCCGTAGGAGCGCCCGGGCATCGGTGCTAGATTCCCCGCACGCCACAAGAGCCGCCCATGGCCACCTCGCCCAAGAAACCGCGCCGCACGGCCGAACGCATCCTGGAGGTCACGCTCGAGCTGTTCAATCGCTTCGGCGAGCCGAACGTCTCGACCACGCTCATCTCCGCTGAGCTGAACATCAGCCCCGGCAACCTCTACTACCACTACCCGGCCAAGGACGAGCTGATCAACAGCCTGTTCGACCGCTACGAGAAGGCGCTCGGCGAGCTGCTGCAGGCCGCCGACCAGGTGCGCAACGTCGAGGACGCCTGGCTGCTATTCCACATGCTCTTCGAGCTGATCTGGCAGTACCGCTTCCTCTACCGCGACCTGAACGACCTGCTGAGCAAGAACCGCCGCCTGGAAACGCACTTCCAGTTCGTTCTGCGCAACAAGAACCACGCCATCCAGTCGGTGATGGCCGGGCTGACACGCGGCGGCGCGATGAAGATCGAAACGCGCGACATGGAGCCGGTGGCCACCGCGATGGCCGTGGTGCTGACCTACTGGCTGAGCTACGAGTACGTGCGCGATCCGCGCCGTGCACTGGAGCCCGAGAGCGCCAGCGCGGCGCTGATGCGCGGCGCCTTCCATGTGCTCAGCCTGCTGATCCCCTACCTCGAGCCGACACAACGTGAGCACCTGCACGCGCTGGTCGGCAAGTACGACAAGGCCTGAACGAGCCGCCCCGCATCACCCCAAGGAGACAAGACCATGGCCAAGTGGACCGCCTTCCCGCACGACAACTCGCCTTACGTCTACGACGCCGCGGCCCTGAAGAAGAAGTGGGCGCGGCTGCACGCCGGCGACGCCGAGCCGCTGCCGAAGGACGACAAGGTGCTGGCCGCCTGGGCGCTGTTCCATGCCGGCGAGTTCCAGAAGGCCTACGACGCCGGCCTGAAAGCGGGTGGCGACGGCATCACCGTGGCCAACAAGGCGCAGTCCATCTACGCCAACTACCTCGAGAAGAGCGAGAAGACGCGCCTGGCGCTGTTCATGGAGATTTCCGAGCGCGCCGAGGCGCAGCAGGCCGAGGACCCGAAGAACCCCAATGCCTACTACTGGCAGGCCTATGCGCTGGGCCGCTACAGCCAGGGCATCAGCGTCGCCAAGGCGCTGGCGCAAGGGCTGGGCGGCAAGGTGAAGACGGCGCTGGAGACGGCGATCAAGCTGCAGCCGCGCCATGCCGATGCGCACATCGCGCTGGGCGCCTTCCACGCCGAAGTGATCGACAAGGTCGGCGGCCTGCTCGGCCGCACCCAGGGCGCCAGCAAGGACCAGGGCCTGCTGATGTACAAGACCGCGCTCAAGCTCAACCCGAACTCGGCCATCGCGATGGTCGAGTACGCCAACGGGCTGGTGATGCTCGAGGGCGAAAAGAAGATGAAGGACGCGGAGAAGCTCTACGCCGACGCCGCCGCCTTCGACCCGGCCGACGCGATGGAGCGGCTCGACGTCGAGATGGCCAAGGCCGAGCTGGAAGACTGAGCGCGCGCGGCCGGCGCCTCAGGGCGGCAGCGCCGCCTCCGCAGGGCGCCGCCGGTAAAAGCGGATCGGCTGCGCCTTCAGCGGCCTTGGCGGCGCGCCGTGCGCGGCCAGCGTGCGGTCCAGCGCCAGCCCGCCTTCGTCGGCCAGTGCCGCCTCGCGCGCTGCACGGATCGCGGCGGCACGCTCGGCCGCCGGGCGCTCGCCCTCGGCCAGGTGGTCGATGACGTGCAGCAGGTTGTGCTTGCCGCGTTCATTGGTGCTGCCGTAGCCCTTGATGAGCCGGCCGCAGTCGGCGATTTCAACGCCGAGTGCCGCGTCCTCGCGCAACCCACGCTCCAGCGCCGCCAGCCAGCACTCGATGAGCGCCTGCTCGACCGCGAAGCGGCTGCCGCGCCGGCGCTGGCCCTTCAGCGACGCCACGAAGCGCAAGGCCAGCGCACCGCGCACGCCGTGCGTGCCCAGCTTCAGCGGCAGCGCCCAGGGAGCGAGTCCGCGGGCCTGGCGGCGCCCATCCCAGGCCGTCAACCGCTGCGCCAGCGGCGCGGGCAGCAGCGCGGCGAACTCCGGCACGCCGGGCTTGAAGTGGTCGAAGACCTTGACGATCTCGTCCTCGCGCGCGGCCACCTCGCGGCGCACACGGTCGGCGCGTGAACGGCGCAGCTTCAGTGCGGCCACCTGCACGATGTCGTCGAAGGCCATCCACAGCGCCAGCCAGCGCGCCGCCTCGCGGGTCGCGGCGAAGCCGTTCGCACCGGCCGGGTCGGCCTCGCGCTCGGCGGCCAGCACGCGGGCGAGCCGCTCGACGTACAGCGCTGCATAGGCCTCGTCCTGGTAGTCGACCAGCTTCGCGTGGCCGAGGGCGAGGAAGGTGTGGACCGCTGCCGGGAAGGCCGAGGCCAGCGCCGGCGGCAGGACAGGAACGGCCGCCGCACGGGGCGCCGACGCGGCCTCCACCACATGGCGTGCCTGCACCGCCGCGAAGGCCGCCGCGAAGCCGCGCAGGCTGGCCTCCACGCCCTTGCCGCCGGCACGGATCGCCTGCTCGTAGGCGGGCCGGGGCATGGGCAGCACGCCGCTGGCGGCGATCGCGCCGAGCAGCACCGCGCTGACCACCGTGCCGGCCTCGCGGGCGAGTTCCGCCAGGTCCAGCACCTCGACCTGCCGGCCATGCTGCTGCAGCGCAGCCAGCAACGGCGCATCGTCGAGCCGGCCGTCGCCCATCTGCATCTTCTCGGCGACCGTCAGCGCACGTGCGCTGGAACTGACGATCGTGGTGCGCTCGGCCGAGGCCATGCCCTGCCCGACCTGGCGCACCGTCTCGAGCAGCTCCGACGACACCAGCAGGTCGATCGCACCGGGCACCGGGTTCAGGCAGAACACCGGCTTGCGCCCAGCGAGCGAAGCGTCGGGGATCGGGAAGACCTCGATGTAGTAGGTCGTCGCGCCGGTGCGCTGCGCGACGCCGGGGATCGAGGTGCTTTGCGCGCTGTGGCCGGCGAACGTCGCGGCGGCGAACAGCCATTCGGACAGCACGCCACCGCCTTCGCCGCCGAGCGCGCAGACGAGGATGGTGATCGGTTGCGAGGAGTCAGTCATGCAGTCGGTCATTCGACGGCGATCTTCGCTTCCCTGATGAACGCGCCGAGGCGCGCGCGGTCGGCGTTCTGCCGCTCGATGAACTCCTGCCGGCTGACTGCCATCTGCTCGCCGCCGATGCCCTTGATCACGTCAACCACCTTGGGCGCGGCCAGCGCCTTGTTGATCTCGTCGTGCAGCTGGGCGACCACCGGCGCTGGCGTGCCGCCGGGCGCATAGATGCCGAACACGGTGTCGGCGTCGAAGCCGGTCAGGCCGCTCTCGGCCAGCGTCGGCACGTCGGGCACCTGGCTGGAGCGCTTCGGGCTGCCCACCGCCAGCAGCTTGAGCTTGCCGTCCTTGGCGTGGCGCAGGCCCGGGCCGGGGTCGAACATGAACTGCACCTGGCCGGCCAGCAGGTCGGTCAGCGCCGGCGCGGCGCCGCGGTAAGGCACGTGAACCGCGAACAGGCCAGCCTGGCGCTTCATCATCTCGCCGGCCAGGTGCGGCGAGCTGCCGCTGCCGGCCGAGCCGTAGCTCAGCTTGCCGGGGTTGGCCTTCACGTAGGCGATGAACTCCTTGATGTTGTTCGCCGGCACCGACGGGTGGGTCATCAGGAATACCAGCACACGCGCGACCGAGGCCACCGGAACCAGGTCCTTCTCCGCGTCGAAGGGCATCTTCGTGTACAGGAACGGGTTCACCGTCACCGCGCCGCCGCTGCTCATCAGCAGCGTGTAGCCGTCGGCCGGCGACTTGGCGACCGCATCGGCGCCGAGGTTGCCGTTGGCACCCGGCTTGTTCTCGACCACCACCTGCTGCCTGAGCTGATCGGTCAGCTGCACGGCCAGCGCCCGGCCGATCACGTCGGCCGCGCCGCCCGGCGGAAAGTTCACGACCAGCCTCAGCGGCTTGTTCGGGAAGGCTTGCGCGAAGGCACCGCCCGCCAGCGCGAGCGAAGCAGCACCGGCGAGCACCGCGCGGCGGGTCCAGGTGAGTCGGGTCATGCTGTCTCCTGTCGTTGTGGTCTGCGAGAGAAATGTCATGCCGGCCGCAGTGCACCCGTCAGTGCCTCGCGCAGCCGTGCCATCAGCCGCTCGTGCCAGCGCGGGTTGCGCACCACCTCGGCACGGTAGAAGCTCGGGCACAGCGTCGCCGCGTGCGCATTGGCGCCGCACAGGCCGCAGCCGACGCAGCCGTCGATGACAGTCGCCACCGGGTCGACCTTGAGCGGATCGGGGTTGTCCTTCAGCGTCAGCGTCGGGCAGCCGGACAGGCGGATGCAGGCATGGTCGCCGTTGCAGACGTCTTCGTCGACCCCGTACTTCACCCGCTCGACACGCTCGCCGCGCTTGAGCAGCCCGGCGATCCACGGCTTGATGCGGCGCTGCCGCTCGAGCTGGCACTCACCCTCGGCGATGATGACCTTGAGGCCCTTGAATTCGGAAGTGAAGGCCTCCTCCAGCGTGCGCCGCATCGCGTCGACCTCGTAGGTGTGCACGACGCGCATCCACTGCAGGCCCATGCCCTTGAGCGTGTCTTCGATCGACTGGTTCTTGTGCGCCAGGCTCTGGTGCAGGTTGGACTGCGCCGCGGCTTCGGCCTTGGCCTCGTCGTCCGGCGTGTTGAGGATGTCCTGCGTGCCGGTGGCCGAGGTGTAGCTGTTCTTCATGATCAGCAGCACCGCGTCGTCGCCATTGAACAGCGCCGCCTGTACGCCGGTGAGCAGGCCGTTGTGCCAGAAGCCACCGTCGCCCATGATGGCGAGCGAGCGACGCTGCATCATCGGCGACACGCCGGCGCGGCTGGCCAGGCTCATGCCGTAGCCGAGGATGGAATGGCCCGAGCTGAAGGGTTCGAAGGTGGCCAGCGCATGGCAGCCGATGTCGGCCGCCACGTGCACCGGCCCGACCTCCTGCTGCGCCAGCTTCAGCGCGCTGAACACCGGCCGCTCGGGGCAGCCTATGCAGAAGCCCGGCGGCCGCGCCGGCAGCGCGCCGACGGCCTTCGCCACCGCCTCGCGGCGCTGCGCATTGCCGGCCAGCCAGGCGCGCGCGTCGGCCAGGTCGTGCTGCGGCAGATGGCGCTCGACGAAGGCAATGAGCCCTTGCGCGATCACGTCGACGGTGTACTCGCCGGCCGGCGGCAGGAGGTCCTTGCCGTGGATCGCCGTCTGCACGTCCAGGCGCCGCAAGGCCTGCACGATGTCCTTCTCGATGTACTCCGGGCTGCCCTCTTCCAGCACCAGCACCGCGCGCTTGCCCGAAGCGAAGGCCGAGATCTCGGAGGGCACGAGCGGGTAGGTGACGTTGAGCACCTGGATCGGCAGCGCGCTGCCGCCGAACGCATCGGCCAGGCCGAGTTGCTGCAGCGCACGCAGCAGTGCGTTGGTGAGCCCGCCCTGCACGATCAGGCCGACATCGGCGAAGCGCCCGCCCTCGATGCGCTCGTTCAGGCCATGCTCGACGATGTAGGCCTGAGCCGCCGGAATGCGCTGCTCGATCTTCAGCTTCTCGTGGCGGAAGGTCACCGGCGGATGCGCCAGGCGCATGTAGTCGAAGCCGGCCGGTTCCGCGATCAGGTGCCGCGTGGACACCTCCGGCGAGATGTTGTCCTTGCACTCGAAGCGGCCGCGCACATGGCAGGCGCGGATGCGCAGTTCCATCACCGCCGGCATGTTGCTCGCCTCGCTCATGGCGAAGGCGTGCTCGACCAGGCGCACCATGGTCGGCAGATCGGGCCGCGGGTCGAGCAGCAGCAGCGTGCTCTTCAGCGCATAGGCGTGGGTGCGCTCCTGGATGACGCTGGCGCCTTCGCCGTAGTCCTCGCCGACGACGATCAGCGCGCCGCCGACCACGCCGGGCGAGGCCAGGTTCGACAGCGCATCGGCCGCGACGTTGGTGCCGACGATGCTCTTCCAGGTCACGCAGCCGCGCAGCGGGTAGTGGATCGAGGCGCCGAGCATCGCCGCCGCCGACGCTTCGTTCGAGCAGGCTTCGACGTGCACACCCAACGTGTCGACGTAGGGCCGCGCCTGCACCATCACATCAAGCAGGTGCGACACCGGCGCGCCCTGGTAGCCGCCGATGTAGGCCACGCCCGACTGCAGCAGCGCCTTGGTGATGGCCAGGATGCCCTCGCCGTGGAAGGTCTGGCCGGCGCCGAGCTTGAGCTGTTCGATCTCTTCGGTGAACTGGACTTCCATGCTGAATGGGCCGGTCATGAGCGCCGGCCTTGTCTCCTGGCGCGGACTGTAGGCAGCGCCGCACCATTCGTCCATGCCATGAAGCTGACGAGTACGATTCGGCTAGTGCATATCCGTGACTTCGACCTGAACCTGCTGCACGTCTTCCAGGCGGTGCACCGCGCTGGCAATGTCAGCCGCGCAGCCGAGGCGCTGGGCCTGTCGCAGCCGGCCGTGAGCCATGCGCTGACCCGGCTGCGCCTGGCGCTGCACGACCCGCTGTTCGTGCGCACCGCCGGCGGCGTGGCGGCCACGCCCAAGGCCGATCAATTCGCCCGGCAGGTGGAGTCGGCATTGCGCCTGCTCGACGTCGCCATCCACGAGGCCGACCAGTTCGACCCGGCGCGTTCGCAGCGCCGCTTCGTCGTGCACATGAGCGACATCGGCGCCGACGAATTCCTGCCGCTGCTGATGACGCAGGTGCGCCAGCAGGCGCCGGGTGTGCGCATCGAGGCGCTGCAGCTCGAGCCGTCTACCGTCGGCGCCGCGCTGGAGGAGGGCCGCATCGACCTCGCCTTCGGCTACCTGCCCGAGCTGACCGGCACCGAGCAGCGCCACCTGCTCGACGAGCGCTACGTGGTGCTGCTGCGCCAGGGCCATCCGTTGGCCCCGAAGCTGCGCGACCGCGCTGCGCTGCAGCAGCTCGACTTCATCCTGGTCGCCAGCCACATCGAGCCGGCCAAGGCGCTGCACCTGCTCGGGCTGGAGTCGCGCATCCGGCTGACACTGCCGCACTTCACCGTGGCGCCGTCCATCCTCGCCACCAGTGACCTCGCGGTGGTGATGCCGCTGCGGCCGGCACGGCGCTTCGCGGCGCGGCATGCGCTGCAGGTGGTCGAACCGGACCTCGGCCTGCCGCCCTTCTCGGTCGCCATCCATTGGAGCTGGCGGGCGCAGCACGACAGCGGCCACCGCTGGCTGCGCGAAGTCGCCTCCGGCATGGAGTTCGAGCCGGTGCCGCGCGCACCGCGCCGGCGTGCAGCGCTCGGAGCGTCCCGATGAACAGCGCCGCTCCGCCACGGCCTGGCCTGGTCGCGCTGACCTGGCCGCTGGCTGCCGAATTGCTGCTGGGCACGCTGGTCGGCCTGGCCGGCCTGGCGCTGGCCGCGAAGGTGTCGGACGCCGCCTCCGGCGCGTATGCGATGGCCAACCACGTGCAGCAGGCCTTCTTCCTGCTGTTCCGCATCGTCAGCATGGGCGTCAGCGTGGTCATCACGCAGCAGCTCGGTGCCGGCGACCGGGCCGGCGCGGACGGTTCGGCCCGCGCATCGCTGGGTGCCAGCACCTGGCTGGGCCTGGGTGCAGGCCTCGCAGTGGCTGGCGGGGCCGGCGGCCTGCTCGGTCTGCTCAACGCGCCGGCCGAGGTGCGGCCGCTGGCCCAGCCCTTCCTGCAATGGCTGGCGATCGGCCTCGCCTTCGACGCCTTCAACGCCAGCATGGCCTCGGTGATGCGCGCCCACCTGCATGCGCGCGACACCATGATGGTGGTGCTGGCCATGCACGCGGTGCACCTCGGCCTGTGCCTGCCGCTGATGAACGGCGCCGGCCCGTTGCCGCCGCTGGGCCTGCCGGGCTTCGCCATCGCGCTGGCCCTCAGCCGCGCGCTCGGGCTGGTGCTGCACCTGTGGCTGTGGCGGCGCCGGCTGGCGCTGGTGCCGACGCGGCGCGACTGGTGGGTGATCCGCGCACGCCGCCTCGCGCCGGTGCTGCACATCGGCCTGCCCGGAGCCGCCGAGAACATCTCCTGGCGCGTCGCGATGATGGTCACCGTGGCGATGGTCGCCGGCATGGGCGTGCCGCAACTCGCGGCGCAGACCTACACCCTGCAGATCCAGCACTTCGTGATGCTGTTCGGCGTGGCGGTCGGCTTCGCCAGCGAGATCCTGGTCGGCCACCTGATCGGCGCCGGCCGCCTGCACGAGGCCGACCGCCTGGTGCACCGGAGCATGCGCTGGGGCCTGCTGACCGGCACCGTCGGCGCGCTGCTGGCGGCACTGGCCGGGCCCTGGCTGCTGGCGCAGTTCACCCGCGATGCGGCGGTGATCGCGTGGGGCTCGACGCTGCTGTGGATCGCCGTGGTCATGGAGCCCGGCCGGGTCTTCAACCTGGTGGTGATCAACGCGCTGCGAGCCACCGGCGACGCGCGCTTTCCGGTGGCGGTGGGCAGCGTCTCGATGCTGGTCGTCATGGCCGGCGGATCCTGGCTGCTGGGCGTGCACTTCGGGCTCGGCCTACCCGGCGTCTGGATCGCCTACACCGCCGACGAATGGCTGCGCGGGCTGATGATGGCTGCGCGCTGGCAGCGACGCGGCTGGCTCTCGCACGCGCGCACCACGCACCGCCGGGTCGGCCGCGCACGACAGCTCACCGAAACCCATAAGTGACGAATCATCACTTCTGATGACTCATTTCTGACTTCTTTTGTCGACAATCACTGGACAAAGCGCGTGTTCCCAGGCAATTCACTCGTAGGAAATGCGCCGACGGTGGATAGAATTTTTTGCTTCTCCGTTGGGAATAAATCGAGACATGCCGAACTCCAGCACATCGCCGTTGCCGCGGACCCTCGCTCTGGTCGACGACGATCCCGAGTACCGCGAGTACCTCGCCGCCCACCTGCGCGGGCTCGACATCGAGGTGCAGACCTTCAGCGACAGCAACGAGCTGCTCGCCCACACCTCGCCGTTCTCGTTCAACTTCTACATCCTCGACCTGATGCTGCCGGGCGTGGATGGCGTCGAGCTGATCCGCATCCTGCGCCGCCGCACCCAGGCCGGACTGCTGGTCGTGTCGGGCCGGCTGGCACCGGACGTGTTCTCGTCGGTCGTCGATGCCGGCGCCGACATGCACCTGGCCAAGCCGGCGAGCTTCGACCAGGTGGTCGTGGCCATCCGTGCCGTGCACCGCCGGGTCGCGTCGTACAGCGGCAGTTCGGGTGAATGGCTGCTGGACCGCCAGGCCGGCCGGCTGATCGCGCCGGACGGCGTGCGCATCGACCTGTCCGACCTCGACCTCGCGGTGATGGAGCGCTTCGTGCAGGCCGAAGGCCAGGCGGTCACGCGCGAGTCGCTGTGCCACCACCTCGGCCGCCCGGTCACCGAGGAGCCGGACAACACGCTCAGCGCGATCATCTACCGGCTGCGCCGGCGCATCGAGCGGGCCACGGCCAGCCCGGTGCCGCTGCAGGCGCTGTCACGCGTCGGCTACGTGTTCCGCGGGCCGCTGCGCAGCGCCTGAAGCGACGATTGCCGGGCGCCGGGCCGCCCCAAGCCCGGCAGCGCCCCTCGGGGGCAAGAGCGCAGCGACAGGGGGCCCTGTGTTCACTGCCCCTGCGGCAGCCACAGTCTGAACACCGCGCCGTGCGGCCGGCTCGGCCGCACGTCGACCTGGCCGCCGTGCAGTTCCATCACCCGCTTGACCACGTGCAGGCCGATGCCGTGGCCCGGCAGCCCGTGCGAGCCGCGCTCGCCGCGCTCGAACAGGCGCGGCAGCAGGTCGTCGGCGATGCCCGGCCCCTGGTCGATCACTTCGAAGACCAGTGCCAGCGGCTCGTCGCTGTCGACCACCCGCAGCACCACGTCGGCGTCCACGGGCGAGTAGCTCAGCGCGTTGCCGAGCACGTTGCGCAGCGCCAGGCGCATCAGACCGATGTCCATGCTCGCGGTGCGTGTCGACGAGACGCGTTCCACGCGGACGCGTGAGCGCGTCCTGGCGTCGAGATCGCCCAGGCTGAGCTCGATCAGCGCCCCGACGTCGGCATCGCGGGTGTCGAGTTTCTGGCTGCTGGTGAGCAAGGCGGTGGCGGCCAGCGTGTTGTCCAGGCTGGCGACGATCTGGCCGATCACCGACTGCGCCCGCGCGATGCGCTGAGCCGCGCCGTCCTGCGGCAGCAGCCCGGCCGTCGCGCTCTGCAGCGCCGCGGAGGCGTTGTTCAATGGCTGGCGCACCTCGTGCGCGAGAACCCGCACGAACTCGTCGCGCTGCTCGAGCAGTTCACGCAGCGACTGCGCCTGCCGTTCAGCCTCGCTGCGCAGCCCCTGTTCGCGCGCCAGGGCGGCAGCACGCTCGGCCTCGGCCTGGCGCTGCGCGGTGACATCGAGCAGCAGGCCGATCGCCGCCGGCCCGTCGGCATCGTGGATCGGGCAGGCGAAGGTTTCCACCACCACCCGGCTGCCGTCACGGCGCACGCCGGTGAACGTGAGCTGCGTGACCGGCTCGTCCCCGGCGATGACCCGCTGCGCGATCGTGGTGACGCGTTCGAGGTCTTCCGGGGCGACCAGCGTGTGCGCGCGCACCGCGCCGCCGATCATCTGCTCCGGCGTGTCGTAGCCGAAGATCGCCGCGAGCGCCGGGTTGACGAATCGGTACTCGTTCCTGACCTGCACGTACACACCGACCAGTGACTGCTCCACCAGCGCGCGGAAGCGCAACTCCGACTGGCGCCACTGCTCGGTGCGCTCGGCCACCAGCGCCTCGAGGTGGTGGCGGTGCTGCTCCAGTTCACGCGCCTGTGCACGCCGCTCGGTGACGTCGCGCGAGGAGCAGTACAGCAGTTCCTCGCCCTCGATGCACACGCCCAGGCTGACCACCTCGACCTCGATCACACGCCCGTCGCGGCAGCGGTGCTGCGAGCTGAAGTGGGTGAGCTGTCCCATGGCGAAGGCCGCCAGCCGCCGGTCCACCTCTTCCGCCGAGAGCCTGGCATCCCAGAACGACACATGTTGTGTCAGCAGTTCCTCGCGCCGGTAGCCCAGCATGGCCGCGAACGAGTCGCTCATCTCGACCAGCCGGCCGGCGCGGTCGATCACGTGCATGCCGTCGCTGGCGGAACGCAGCAGCGCACGGTAACGCTCGCCTTCGCGGGCCAGCGAGCGCGCGCTGCGCGCTTCGCCGTCCCAGGCGCGGTACAGCAGCACGGAAGACGCCGCCAGCACCGCCAGCGCCAGCGCCGCCAGCACGGTCACCTGCCGGGTCTGCACGTGCCAGGGGGCGAGGAAGTCGTCGGTGGCCAGCCCGACCAGCACCAGCAGGGGCGTCGATCCGACGCGCCGGTAGGAGTTGGTGCGTTCGATACCGTCCATGGCCGTGCGCGCCACGAAGCGGCCGACATCCGGCTGCGATGCCAGCGCGGCGCTCAGTTCGGCGGAGACATTGCGTGCGCCCACGCTGGGCTTCGCGCCCTCGCGGGCCGTGCGCCGCGCGACCAGGCTCAGGCCGTTGCCGCGCACGGTGATCGCGCCCTGGGCGCCGAGGTCCACGCCTTCGAGCAACTTCGCCACCCGATCCACCGTCAGGTGGGCATAGACCACCCCGGCAAAGCCGCCACGCGCGTCGTGCAGGGGCCGCGTGACGGCCACCACCCAGCGGCCGCTGATGCGCGATTGCAGCGGCCCGGAGACGATCGGCCCGTCACCCTGTCGTTCGCGGGCCTGCACGAAGTGCTCCCGGTCCGCGATCGAGACACCCGGCGTCTTCGCGACCTCGCGCCCGTAGCGCACCACGCCGTCGGCATCGACCATGCGGATGCTGTCGATCTGCGGCACGAGCGCGAGTTGCTGGTCGAGCAGTGCCTCGATGCGCTCCGCGTCGAGCCGGCCACCGGCGGCCAACTCGCGCTCGACGTCGAGCACGACATTGCGGACCCCCACGTCGACACGATCGACCTCGGCCTCCAAGCGCTGCGCCATCGCCGCCGCGAGGTTGTCGGTGGCAACCTGTGCACGCTCGATGAAGTTGCGCCGGCTGGCGGTCTGCGACACGGCCACCAGGGCCACCACCAGGGCGATCAGCAGCAGGTTGAACCAGACGAGGCGCGCCCCGATGCCGGTTCGCCCGCCGGCCGGGGTGGGCTCGCGGCTCAGTTCCAAGGCAGCATCAGCGTCAGCAGCAGCAGCTTCTCGAACTCGGGCTCGAAGCGCTCGATGATCTTCTGCGGCTGCGGGCACAGCCCGGCATCGGTGATCAGGCCGAACTGCACGCCGCCGCCGTAGGTCAGGATGCTCACGCCCATGCCCACGTCACCCGAGGCCGGCACCCAGAACATCGTCTGACGCAGCGTCGAGCCGCACAGCTTCAGCGGCTTGGCCGGGCCGGGCACGTTGGTCATCACCGCGGTCGTCTTCTTCGCGAACATGCCGAGCAGCGCGTCCTGCACCGGCTTGATCAGCAAGCCGGCCACGGCCAGCACCGCGAAGGCCAGCAGCGGCTGGTAGCTGCCCTTGAGCTCGCTCATGCGCCGGCGCACGGCGTAGACCCGCTCGACCGGGTTGTCGATGCCGATCGGCAGCACCAGCGGCGCCAGGCCGAAGCGGTTGCCGAGCTTCCAGGCCTCGTCCAGCGGGCGCAGGTTGACCGGCACCATCGCGCGGATCTCCTTGCCGGTGGGGTCGTCGCCCTGCTCGCGCAGGTAGGCGCCGATCGCGCCGGCCACGCAGGCCAGCAGCACGTCGTTGATCGAGCAGCCCAGGCCCTTGCCGATCGCCTTGACGGTCTCCAGCGGCATCGGCTCGCTCCAGGCGACGACCTTCCGGCCGATCGGCTTGCCTTTGAGCTGGGTCGGCGAGTCGTCCGGCATGATGGCCAGCGCGGCGACGTCGCTGACCACCTGGTAGCCGACGCGCGCCATGTCCAGCGAGCCGAGCAGCGGCTGCTGCGGGTGCGCCAGCATGTCCATCGACTTGGCCACGCCGCTGCCGTACATGCCGATCGCCTTGATGGTGATGTCGGTCAGCGGCTTGAGCACCGCCTCGGACAGCCAGTCCTCCTCGTGGGCCTCGTCCGGCTTCTCGCGCTTCCTGCGCTGCGGCGGGTCCATGCCGCCGTCGGTGATCGACATCATCACCGAGATCAGTGCGATGCCGTCGCCGATGCAGTGGTGCACGCGGGCAATCAGCGCGCTGCCGCCCTCGTAGTGCTCGACGAGGTGGAACTGCCACAGCGGGCGGTGGGGGTCCAGCGGCGTGGTGGCGAGCTCGCCGGCGCGGGCCTGCAGCGCCTCGCGCATCGAGCGGCCACTGCGCGGCTCGAGCTCTTCGCGAACCACGTGGTGCTGCAGGTCGAACTGCGGGTCGTCGACCCAGGTCGCGCCCATCGCGTCCTGCACCACCTTCTGGCGGAAGCGTTCGTACTTGAGCAGCTTGTCCTGCACGCGCTGGCACAGCGCCTCGTAGGACACGCCGGGCTCGAGCAGCCAGACCCCGACGATCATCATGAGGTTGACGTCGTTGTCCATGCGCAGCCACGCGGTGTCCACGCGCGACATGCGCTCGGCGGATTGCGACATTGGGAGTCTCCTCGGGGCGTTCTTCGGGTGGGCCAAGATGCTGGGTAACATCGGCACCGTCAATGGCGATTTTCACCCACAGGAGACGCTCCCATGGCCGACCTCAAGAAGACGTTCGAGCAGGCAGTCGCCGACTCGAAGAACCTGCCCGAGAAACCCGACAACGCGACGCTGCTGCAGATCTACTCGCTGTACAAGCAGGCGACCGCCGGCGACGTGGAAGGCAAGAAGCCGGGCTTCGGCGACATGGTCGGCCGCGCCAAGTGGGACGCCTGGAATGCGCTGAAGGGCAAGAGCGCTGACGAGGCCATGCAGGAGTACGTCGACCTGATCGAGGGCCTGAAGGCGTAGCCCTCCCATCGGCCCGCCAGGAACTACTTCTTCTTCGGGGCGGCCTTCTTCGCGGCCGCTTTGCTTCCTTTGGCCAGCAGGGCATCGAGGTTCTTCTCGATCTCGCCTTCGATCGTCTTGCTGAAGGCGCCGAGCAGGAAGCCGAGCTTGGCGTCGAGGTCGAAGTGGTCGGCCGCCACGATCAGGCGGCCGTTCACTCCCGAGCGCGTGAACTGCACCGTGTCGCTGGTCTCGCCCTCGACCACGGTGCACTCCATGTCGAACTTCTTCTCCACCTCCTCGGCCCATTGCCAGGCGATCTCGCGCGCCTTGGCCAGGCCCAGGGAATGCGTGCGGTGGATGCGGATGTCAGGCATGGTTCAGTCTCCTGTCTTGGAAAGTGCTGCGCGGCGTTCGGCCTTGGGCATCTGGGCCAGCCGCCGGACCTCGGCATAGAAGCGTTCGAAGTCGCCGCCGCTGCGCTGGAACAGCCGCTCGAAGTCGGGCACCAGCGCGTTGTAGGCGGCGAGCACGCCGAACGAGGCATTGTTGGCGCGCGCGAACCAGCCGTCGTAGCCGGAAAACCCGCCCCAGCGCTCGCGCTTGAGCGTCTCGAAGTCGGCGCGCATCTGCGCCATCAGCGCCGCCTTGCGCTCGCGCTTCTCGGCCTCGCCGGCCGCCGAGCGGTACAGCGCGTCGAGCCGGTCGCGCCAGGCCATCGTGAACACGCGGAAATCCTGCCGGCGGCCGTCGAAGGCGGCGTACTCCTCGCGCGCCTTCGGCGACGCATGGCGTTCCAGCCAGCGGGCGCCGCCGATGCGCTCGACCGCGGTGGCGAAGGATTCGTTGAATTCGGTGTCGTCCGGCGCGTAGGCGATCTGGTGCGACAGCTCGTGGAAGATCAGCCGCGCCAGTTCGCCTTCCGGCCACTGGATGAAGGTGCTGAGCAGCGGGTCGGACATCCAGCCGCCCGGCAGGCGGCCGAGCGTCGAGTAGGCCGGCACGCCGTAGACGCTGACCTCGAGCCTGTCCTCGCGCAGCGCGGCCGCGTAGCTGTCGGCATCGGCACGGTCGAAGTAGCCGCGGTAGCCGGCGCAACCCATGATCGGGTAGCACCAGGTCTTGAGCTGCAGGCTCAGTTCGGGCGCGGCGACCACGTTCCACACCGCCGCCGGGCGCTTGAGGTCGGCGAAGCGGCGGTAGCTGGCGTTGTCGGGCAGCTTCAGCTCGCTGATCGCGAAGTCGCGCATGCGCTGGCTCAGGGCCAGCCGCTCCTTCAGCGCCGCTTCGGCCTGCGGGTCGCCGATCACCTCCGGCACCGGCCGCGCCGCGCGCAGCAGCGACAGGTGCCCGCCGACCGACTGCGCGTAGTAGCCGATCGAACTGCAGCCGCTGGTCAGGCAGACGCTGGCCGCCGCCAGCGCGAGCGTGCCGATCAGCCCCAGGCCAGCCATCAGTGCCCAGCGCCTCACGACACCCGCGGGGCCACGTCCACCAGGCAGTCGTAGAACGACGGCGCGCGGCCGATGTCGGTCAGCCGCTGGTGGGTGAGCTCGTTGACATTGGTGCCCTCCAGCCCGAGCTTGCGCCACCACACGCCCAGGCCGTTGACCACGCCCGGGCGGGCGCGCGCGCTGACGCGGGCGGTGCAGACGTAGCTGCCGCGGTCGTTGAACACGCGCACCACGGCGCCGTCGGCAATGCCGCGCGCCGCGGCATCGGCTTCGTGCATCTCGACGATCGGCTCGCCCTCGATGTCGCGCAGGCTCTTCACGTTGACGAAGCTGCTGTTGAGGAAGTTGCGTGCCGGTGGCGAGATCATCGCCAGCGGAAAGCGCGCGGCCAGCGCCGGCGTGCTCTGCACCGACTCGTGGTTGGGCACGTGGTCGGGCACGCCCAGCCCGGGCGCGTCGATCAGGCACTTGCCCGACGGCGTCGGGAAGCCGCCCTCGGCGAACGGCGCCTCGGGCAGCGGCAGCTTCACCCAGCCGTCGCGGCGCAGCGCGGCGAAGTCGATCTCGGCGCTGAAGGCCTGCCGGGCGAGCGTCTCGTCGTCGTCGCGGAAGCACGGCTCGTCGAAGCCCATTGCCGCGGCCAGCTCGCGGAAGATCTGCGTGTTCGGCTTCGCCTGGCCGAGCGGCGCCACCGCCGGCTCGTTGATCATCGCGTAGGTGTGGCCGTAGCTGGTGTGCACGTCCAGTTGCTCGAGCTGCGTGGTGGCGGGCAGCACGTAGTCGGCGTGGTCGGCGGTGTCGGTCAGGAAGTGCTCGAGCACCACGGTGAACAGGTCCTCGCGCGCGAAGCCCTTCACCACCTTGGGCGACTCCGGCGCCACCGCGACCGGGTTGCTGTTGTAGACGATCAGCGCCTCGATCTTCGGGCCGAACGCAGGAGAGGCCTCGCGCAGCAGGTCGTCGCCGATGGTGCTCATGTTGATTGTGCGCACGCTCCGGCCGGCCAGCAGGTCGGGGCGCTGCAGCGCCGAATCGTTGCGAAAGCGCTTGAACCAGCCCGAGGCCGACAGCAGCATGCCGCCGGCCGCGTCGCGCCAGGCGCCGACCAGGCAGGGCAGGATGGCCACCAGCCGCACCGCATTGCCGCCGCCATGCACCCGCTGCATGCCGTAGTTGAGCCGGATCGCTGCCGGCTTCGTCGTGCCGTAGTCGCGCGCCAGTTGCCGCACCTCGTCGGCGGTGATGCCGCAGACCTCGGCGGTGCGCTCGGCCGTCCAGGCCATCGCCCGTTCGCGCAGCGCCGGCCAGCCTTCGGTGTGGCGCGCGATGTAGTCGTGGTCCAGCCAGTCGCTGACGATCAGCTCGCGCATCAGCCCCAGCGCCAGCGCGCCGTCGGTGCCGGGCAGCAGCGCGATGTGCTGGTGGCACTTGTCGGCCGTCTCGGTCTTGCGCGGGTCGATGCAGACCAGCTTCGCGCCGTTGCGCTTGGCCTGCTGCGCGAAGGTCCAGAAGTGCAGGTTGGAAGCGATCGAGTTGCTGCCCCAGATCAGGATCAGCCGGCTGTCGGCGTAGTGCGCCAGGTGCATGCCGACCTTGCCGCCGTAGGTGGCGGCCAGCGCCTCGCCGCCGGCGTTGGCGCAGATGGTGCGGTCCAGCAGCGAGGCGCCCAGCCGGTGGAAGAAACGCGCCGCCATGCTTTCGCCCTGAAGCAGGCCCATGGTGCCGGCATAGCTGTAGGGCACGATGGCCTGCGGGTCACGGGCCGCGATGGCCTTCAGGCGCCCGGCGATGTCCGACAGCGCCGCCTCCCAGCTCACCGGCTCGAAGCGGCCGCTGCCCTTGGCGCCAACGCGCTTGAGCGGCTGCAGCACCCGCTCGGCGTGGTAGGTGCGCTCGGGGTAGCGCGACACCTTCGTGCACAGCGCGCCGTGCGTGGGCGGGTGGTCGGGGTCGCCCTGCACTTTCACCGCCCGGCCATCGTGCACGGTGACACGGACGGCACAGGTGTCGGGGCAGTCGTGCGGGCAGGCGGCTCGGACGAACGGGGATTGCATGCGCGAACTATTGCACAGCTGACTTATGAACACGCCGACTTAGTGACAGATGCCCGCGTCGTGGGATAGGCATCGCCTTATTCTCCGCGCCAGCGTAAAGAACCGTCGGGGCGCGCGCGGGCCGCCGCACACGAAGCGGTTGGGCATGCCGACGCCCGAATGCATCGTTGGAGTACTTCATGAACCGTCGTGACGCCATCCGTCGCGTGGCTGCCACCGGCGCCACGCTGGCCCTGCCCGCCTGGGCCCAATCCCCCCGCATCGTGCTCGGCCAGTCGGCCGCCTTCAGTGGCCCGGCCGCCCAGCTGGGCATCCAGATGAGCAAGGGCGCGAAGATCTTCTTCGACCAGCTCAATGCCACCGGCGGCGTCAATGGCCAGACCATCGAACTGCGCACCCTGGACGACGGCTACGAGCCCGACCGCTGCAAGGCCAACACCGAGAAGCTGATCAAGGACGACGTGTTCGCGCTGCTCGGCTACGTCGGCACGCCGACCTGCGTGGCCGCGCTGCCGCTGATCAACGACGCCAAGATCCCGTTCTTCGGCCCCTTCACCGGCGCCGAGGTGTTGCGTGACCCGTTCAGCAAGTGGGTGTTCCACCTGCGCGCCTCGTACTACGACGAGACCGGGCTGATCGTGAAGCAGCTGACCTCGCTGGGCCTGAAGAAGATCGCCGTCTTCTACCAGGACGACGCCTACGGCAAGGCCGGCCTCGAAGGCGTCAAGCGCGCACTCAAGCCGCTGGGCCTGGAGCCGGTCGCACTGGGCACCGTGCAGCGCAACACCGTCGACGTCGCGAAGTCGGTGGCCGACATCGTCGCCAAGCAGCCCGACGCGGTGGTGCAGATCAGCGCCTACAAGTCCTGCGCGGCGTTCATCCGCGAGGCGCGCAAGGCCGGCTACGGCGGCACCTTCTTCAACGTGTCCTTCGTCGGCACGCAGGCACTGGCCGACGAACTGGGCAAGGAAGGGCGCGGCATCATGGTCAGCCAGGTGATGCCCTTCCCCTTCTCGACGACCTCGGCGATCGCGCGCGAGTACCTCGATGCCGTGGCCAAGGCCGGGCCGGACGCCCAGCCGAACTACTCGAGCATGGAGGGCTACCTCAGCGCCAAGGTGTTCACCGAAGGCCTGCGGCGCGCCAGCCGCAACCCGTCGCGCGATGCCATCGTCACTGCGCTGGAATCGATCCAGAACGCCAGCTTCGGCGGCTTCCGCGTCGACTTCAGCGCGAAGGACCACGTCGCCTCGCAGTTCGTCGAGGTGTCCATGCTCACCGAGGACGGCAAGGTCCGCCGCTGAGCACAAGCGGCCGCACGACGGCCGAAGGAGCAATCGTCATGAAACGTCGCCATATCCTGCGGCACGCCGCCGGCGTGGGTGCTGCGTTCATCGCCGCGCCCGTGTGGGCACAGGCACAGGCCACGGGCCGCATCGTGCTGGGCCAGTCGGCCGCCACCAGCGGCCCGGCCGCTGCGCTGGGAACGCAGTTCCGGCTCGGCGCCATGCTGTACTTCGACAAGGTCAACGCCAAGGGCGGGATCAACGGCCGCACGATCGAGCTGCAGACGCTGGACGACGGCTACGAGCCGGACCGCTGCGTGGCCAACACGAAGAAGCTGATCGAAGGTGGCGCCTTCGCGCTGTTCGGCTACATCGGCACCCCCACCAGCCTGGCGGCATTGCCGCTGGCCACCCAGGGCAAGGTCCCGTTCCTCGCCCCGTTCACCGGCGCCGAGGCCTTGCGCACGCCCTTCAACCGCTATGCGTTCCACGTGCGCGCCTCGTACTTCGACGAGACCGCCGAGATCGTCAAGCAGAGCACGGCGATCGGCATCAAGCGCATCGGCGTGTTCCATCAGAACGACAGCTACGGCAAGGCGGGCCTCGAGGGCGTGACGCGCGCCCTCAAGCCGCTGGGGCTGGAGCCGGCCGGGCTGGGCACGGTCGAGCGCAACACCGTCGAGGTCGACGCGGCGGTGAAGTCCATCCTCGCCGCCAAGCCCGACGCGATCGTGCTGGTCAGTGCCTACAAGTCCTGCGCCGCGTTCATCCGCGCGGCCCGCCAGGCGGGCTTCCTCGGCACCTTCTACAACGTCTCCTTCGTCGGCACCAAGGCGCTGGCCGACGAACTCAAGCAGGACGCGCGCGGCGTCGTCGTCAGCCAGGTGATGCCCTTCCCCTACGCCTCGGTGTCGCCGCTCTCGGGCGAGTACCTGGCCGCCGGGAAGGCGGCGCTGGGCGACAAGTTCGAGCCCAACTACAGCAGCATGGAAGGCTACGTCGCGGCCCGCACCGTCGCCGAGGGCATCCGGCGCGCCGGCACCGCGGCCAACGCCGACGCGTTGATCGGTGCCATGGAGTCGCTGCGCGACCTCAACCTGGGCGGCTTCTTCATCGACTTCTCGCCGACCGACCACACCGGCTCGAAGTACGTCGACCTGACCATCCTGACCAGCGACGGCCACGTGCGCCGCTGAGCCCGCCCCGGGCGCGCGCCGCTGCGCCGGCGTGCGGGGTGCCGGCACTGTGTGTTGAGGGATAGGGCGTGCCACCCCACCGTGAGACGATCCGACCCGTCATCACGGATCAGGCTTGTCATGCCCCCTCACTCGAACTCGCGTCGCGCCGCGCTTGGCCTGCTGCTGATCGCCGCACTGGCGTGGCACGGCCGGACGCTGGCCGCTGACCCGGGCATCAGCGCCGGCGAGATCCTGCTCGGCAACACGATCACGCTGCAGGGCGGCAAGAACGACTACGGTGTCGCCGCTCACTCGGGCATGAAGCTGTACTTCGACCGGCTGAATGCGGCTGGCGGCGTGCAGGGCCGCAAGGTCGTGCTGCGCACGCTGGACGACGACAACAAGCCGGCGACCGCCGAGGCCAACGCGCGCCAACTGGTGCGCGACGGTGTCTTCCTGCTGTTCGGCCCGGTCGAGGGCGGGCCGTCGACGGCCGTGATGAAGGTGGCGGCCGAACTGAAGGTGCCGCTGTTCGGCCCGATGGCCGGGCCGCCGGCCTTGCGCCGGCCCTTGCAGCCACTGGTCTTCCCGGTCAGGGCGGAGCACCGCGACGAGTTCCGCGCGCTGATGGCCTGGGGGCACAGCACCGGGCTGAAGACCGTCGGCTTTCTCCACGCCGACTCCGAGGGCGGGCGTCAGCACCTGCAGAACGTCCGCCTGATCGCCCAGGAACTCGGCCTGGAGGTGGTGCAGCCGCTGCCGCTGAAGTCCGACGCGAAGGCGGAGGATTTCGATGCGATGGTCCGCCTGATGCAGTCGAGCAAGCCGGACCTGGTGCTCAACCACGGCTCGGCCAGCGCCTACCAGACGCTGATCACGCAGGCTCGTGCGGCCGGTCTGAAGACCACCTTCATGGGCGTCAATTCGGGCTCGTCGCAGCTCGTCGCCAAGCTCGGCCCGATGGCCCAGGGCATGGTGTTCGCGCAGGTGGTACCCAGCCCCTGGGAGCGCAAGCGCGAGATCGCCCGTGAGTACCAGGACGCCGTGCGCGCCGCGCAACTCGATGCCGCGTTCAGCTACGGCGCTCTAGAGGGCTACATGACAGCCAAGGCGCTCGCCCTGGCGCTGAAGGCAGCCGGCCGTGAGCTCAGCCGCGCGGGCCTGGTCAAGGTGCTCGAGAGCAGCAGCTTCGACCTCGGCGGCGTCAAGGTGCGGCACACGCCCGACGAGCACGAGGGTTCGCGCTTCGTGGACCTGGCCATCGTCTCGCGCGAGGGCAAGTTCGTTCACTGAAGGGCTTCCGACCCGGCAGTAAGATGCGCCCGGACCAAGCGCCGGAGCGCCCGATGAAGCTGATCGAATCCATCCTCGCCGACGCGGCGAGCATTGCGGCGGTACGCCGCGACATCCACGCCCACCCCGAGCTGTGCTTCGAGGAGGTCCGCACCTCCGACGTGATTGCGCAGCAGCTCACCGACTGGGGCATCCCGGTCCACCGCGGCCTGGGCAAGACAGGCGTGGTCGCGATCCTGAAGAACGGCACGAGCGGCCGTGCCGTCGGCCTGCGCGCCGACATCGACGCGTTGCCGATGACCGAGCACAACCGCTTCGCCCATGCCAGCAAGCACCCGGGCAAGATGCACGCCTGCGGCCACGATGGCCACACCGCGATGCTGCTGGGCGCCGCCAAGCATCTGGCGAAGCACCGGAACTACGACGGCACCGTCTACCTGATCTTCCAGCCCGCCGAAGAAGGCGGCGGCGGCGCGCGCGAGATGATCAAGGATGGCCTGTTCGAGAAGTTCCCGATGGAGGCGGTGTTCGGCGCGCACAACTGGCCGGGCATGGCGGCCGGGCAGTTCGCGCTGAAGAACGGGCCCTGCTTTGCGTCGAGCAACGAGTTCAAGATCACCGTGCGCGGCAAGGGCTCGCACGCCGCGCTGCCGCACAACGGCATCGACCCGGTGCCGGTGGCCTGCCAGATGGTGCAGGCCTTCCAGACCATCATCACGCGCAACAAGCGGCCGATCGACGCCGGCGTGATCTCGGTGACCATGATCCACACCGGCGAGGCAACCAACGTGGTGCCCGACAGTTGCGAGATCCAGGGCACGGTGCGCACCTTCACGCTGGAGGTGCTGGACCTGATCGAGTCGCGCATGAAGGCGGTGGCCGAGCACACCTGCGCCGCCTTCGGTGCCGAGTGCGAGTTCGAGTTCCACCGCAACTACCCGCCGACCATCAACCACCCGGCCGAGACCGAGTTCGTGCGCGGCGTGCTCGGCGACATGGTCGGCGCATCGAACGTGCAGGAGTTCGAGCCGACCATGGGCGCCGAGGACTTCAGCTACTACCTGCTCGAGAAACCTGGCTGCTACTTCCTGATCGGCAACGGCGACGGCAGCCACCGCGAGGGCGGCCACGGCCTCGGACCCTGCATGCTGCACAACCCGAGCTACGACTTCAATGACGAGCTGATCCCGCTGGGCGCGACGATGTGGGTGCGGCTCGCCGAGGCCTGGCTGGCGAAGCCGCGCTGAGCATGAAGCCAGCGGCGCACTTCGCCGACAGCTACGCGCAGGCGCGCCGCCTGTTCCTCTCTGCGGCCGAGGCGGCCGGGCTCGATGTCGAGAGCCACGCCCACCCGCTGCTCGGCCGCGACGGCGAGGCGCTGGCGATGGACGTGGTGCTCGAAGGTGCGAAGGATGCGCGCTCGCTGCTGATTCTCAGCAGCGGCTGCCACGGTATCGAGGGCTTCTGCGGCTCGGGCGTGCAGCACGCCCTGCTCGCCGACGCCGCCTGGCATGCGCTGCTGCGCGAGACCGGCGTCGCGGTGCTCTACGTGCATGCGCTGAACCCGCACGGCTTCTCGTGGTGGCGGCGCACGACGCAGGAGAACGTCGACCTCAACCGCAACTTCCACGACTTCGCGCAGCCGCTGCCGGCCAACCCGGCCTACGACGACATCGCCGCGCTGGTGGTGCCGTCGCACTGGCCGCCACCGCCCGAGGCCGACCGGGCGATTGCGCAGTACATCGCCACGCACGGGATGCGCGCCTTCCAGCAGGCGGTGACCAGCGGCCAGCATGATCATCCCGAAGGCATCTTCTACGGCGGCCGCAACCCGACCTGGAGCAACGTCACGCTGCGCCACGTGCTGCAGTCGCATGGGCGGCGCTGCGCGCGGCTGGGCTGGATCGACTTCCACACCGGGCTCGGCCCGAGTGGCGTCGGCGAGCGCATCTTCGCCGGCCGCGACGACCCCACCGTGCTGGCCCGCGCACGCACCTGGTGGGGCGACAAGCTCACCTCGATCTACGACGGCAGTTCGACCTCGGCGAAGCTGACCGGCTTGATGTGGATGTCGGCCGAGCAGGAGTGCCCGCAGGCCGAGTGCACCGGCATGGCACTCGAGTACGGCACGGTGCCGATCACCGAGGTGCTGGATGCGCTGCGCGCCGACCAGTGGCTGGAGAACCACCCGGAGGCGGGCGAAGCACAGCGCTTGGCCATCAAGCAGCGGATTCGCGACGCCTTCTACACCGACACCGAAGCCTGGAAGGAGGCCGTGCTGTCGCAGGCCTTCGATGCGGTGCGAGAGGCGGTGAGCGGCCTCGCCGGCCGCTGAGACTTCAGAGCACGCCGCGCGCGCTCAACTCACGGCGACACTGCGCAGCATCCAGGAACTGGATCGCCTGCCAGCCCGCGGCACGCGCGGCATCGACGTTCTGCGCCACGTCGTCGAGGAACAGCGTCTGCGCCGGGTCGAGACCGAACCGGTCCGCACAGTGCGCGAAGATCTCCGGCTCCGGCTTGCACAGCCCGGCCCGCGCCGAGAACACGCCGCCGCGGAACAGCCCGAGGAAATCGTGCGTGGCCTCCAGGTGCCGCGCATAGGGCTCGGGCATGTTGGAGAGGAAGTACAGCGGCCGCCCTGTCGCATGCAGGTCGCGCAGGAGCGCCACCGTGCCGGGAATCGGCGTCAGTTCGGCCGGCACGCCCTCGATCACGCGGCGCATCTCCTCGACCGCCAGCCCGGTGCGCCGTGCAATGCGCTCGGCCAGCGGCCCGGGTTCGACCGTGCCGCGGTCGAAATCGCCCCAGTCGCCGGTGTAGCCCTGGAAGATCTCGCCGACCAGGCGCTGCGCCGCCGCCTCGTCGGGCACGCGGTGCGGCAGCAGGCGCGCCAGCAGCTCCGGCGGCTTCCAGTGGAACAGCACGCCGCCGAAGTCGAACACCACGGTCATGACTTGAGGCGCGCCAGCAGACCGGCAGTCGAAGCATCGAGCCCGGCGCTGTCGCCCGAGGCCAGCCGCGGCAGCAGGTCGTTGCACAGCGCCTTGCCGAGCTCGACGCCCCACTGGTCGAAGCTGTTGATGCCCCACAACGCGCCGCTGGTGAACACGCGGTGCTCGTACAGCGCGATCAGCGCGCCCAGCGAGCGCGGCGTCAGCCTGTCCAGCATCAGCGTCGTGCTCGGCCGGTTGCCGGGGAAGGTGCGGTGCTTGGCGACGGTGGTGGCGTCGAGCTGCTTCGAGGCCGTCGGCGCCTTCTCGGCCAGCGCCTGCTCGGTGGTCTTGCCCAGCATCAGCGCCTGCGATTGCGCCAGGCCGTTGGCCAGCAGCTTGGTGTGCAGGTCGGCCAGGCCGTGCGTCGGCGTCTTGACCAGGATGAACTCGACCGGGATCACGTCGGTGCCCTGGTGCAGCATCTGGAAGTAGGCGTGCTGGCCGTTGGTGCCCGGCTCGCCCCAGACCACCGGGCTGGTGGCGAAGGGCAGCGGCTCGCCGTCCAGGTCGACCCGCTTGCCATTGCTCTCCATCTCGAGCTGCTGCAGGTAGGCCGGCAGGCGGCGCAGACCCTGGTGGTAGGGCGCCACGCTGCGGCTGCCGAAGCCGTGGAAATTGCGGTACCAGACGTCGAGCAGCCCGAGCAGCGCCGGCAGGTTCTTCGCCAGCGGCGCCTCGGCAAAGTGGCGGTCCATCGCATGCGCACCGGCCAGAAGCGCGTGGAAGTGGTCGGCGCCGATGGCCAGCGCGATCGGCAGGCCGATGGCGCTCCACAGCGAGTAGCGCCCGCCCACCCAGTCCCAGAAACCGAAGGTGGTGGTGATGCCGAACTCGGCCGCTGCCTTCACATTGGTGGTGGTGGCGGCGAAGTGCTTCGCCGTGTCGGTGCCGCCATGGGCCAGGAACCAGTCGCGCGCCGCGTGCGCGTTGGCCATGGTCTCCTGTGTCGTGAAGGTCTTGCTGGCGATGATGAACAGCGTCTCCGACGGCTTCAGCCCCCGCAGCACCGGCGTGATGTCGTGGCCGTCGACGTTCGACACGAAATGGAACTGCAGGCCCGGGTGCACGAAGGCATCGAGTGCGGGCACGACCATCTGCGGGCCGAGGTCGCTGCCGCCGATGCCGATGTTGACGACGTGGCGGATGCCGCTGGTCGCGGTGTCGCGCACCGTCTCGGCCCAGGCGAGCATGGCGTCGAGCACGCCGTGCACCTCGGCGCTGTGAGCGCCCTGCCCGGCCGGCGCGCGCAGCGCGGTGTGCAGCACGGCGCGGCCTTCGGTGTGGTTGATCGGCTCGCCGGCGAACATCGCATCGCGTCGCGCCTCGAGCCGGCACTCGCGCGCCAGGTCGAGCAGGAACTTCAGCGTCGCGGTGTCGAGCCGGTTCTTCGACAGGTCGGCGAAGACCTCCGGCGCTTCGAAGCTCAATGCGGCAAAGCGCCCGGCATCACGCGTGAAGGCTTCGCGGATGTCGAAGTCGCGGCCATGGGCCTGGTAGTGCCCGGCGAGTGCAGCCCAGGCTTCCGTCCGATCACAACGCAGGGCATCCATCTGTCACTTCCCCTCGATCATGCGGTCGAGCTTGACCGCGTCGGCCGCGAAGGCGCGGATGCCCTCGGCCAGCTTCTCGGTGGCCATGGCGTCCTCGTTGAGCGCCCAGCGGAAGCTGGCCTCGTTGAAGCTCACGGCATGCACCGCGGACTTGACGGCAGCCGCCGGGTCGAGTGCGCGCTGCAGCGGCGCCTCGCTGCCCTGCAACTGCGCCAGCAGCTCGGGGCTGATGGTCAGCAGGTCGCAGCCGGCCAGCGCAACGATCTGGCCGGTGTTGCGAAAGCTCGCGCCCATCACCTCGGTGTCGATGCCGAACTTCTTGTAGTAGGTGTAGATCTGCGCCACCGACTTGACGCCCGGGTCGTTGGCGCCGGTGTTCGCGGCCTCGTCCCACGCCGCACCGGCCGACTTCTTGTACCAGTCGTAGATGCGCCCGACGAAGGGCGAGATCAGCCGCACGCCGGCCTCGCCGCAGGCCACCGCCTGGCAGAACGAGAACAGCAGCGTCAGGTTGCAGCGGATGCCCTGGTGCTCGAGGATGCGCGCCGCCTGGATGCCTTCCCAGGTGGATGCGATCTTGATCAGCACCCGCTCGCGGCCGATGCCGGCATCCTCGTACAGCGCCATGATGCGGCGCGCGCGCGCCACGGTGGCGGCGGTGTCGAAGCTCAGCCGCGCGTCGACCTCGGTCGAGACACGCCCCGGCACAACCTTGAGGATCTCGCGGCCGAAGCGCACCAGCACGTGGTCGACGATCTCCTCCAGCGGCTGGCCGCGGTGCGCAGCCACCGTCTCGGCCAGCAGCGGCGCGTAGTCGGGCTGCTGCACGGCCTTGAGGATCAGCGACGGGTTGGTGGTCGCGTCGCGCGGCGCGAACTGTGCGAGCTGCTTGAAGTTGCCGGTGTCGGCGACGACGATGGTGTGCTGCTTGAGCTGGTCGAGCTGGTTCATGGGGCGGAAGGCGTGGCCCGGCGGCTGCCGGAACGCCTATTAGAACCCGCCCGCCGTCCGTAACCGCGAGGAAACCGCGGCGCGCACTCAGGCACCGGGGCCGAAGCGCGCTTCGGCCTGGCGGCGGAACTCCTTGGGCGTCATGCCCTTGATCTGCAGGAAGCGGCGGTTGAAGTTGGCGACGTTGTTGAAGCCGACGTCGTAGCAGACGTTGGTGATGTAGCGGTCGGTCTCCATCAGCAGCTGGCAGGCCTTGTTGATGCGCAGCCGGTTGACGAAGTCGGTGTAGCTGTTGCCGGTGGCGCGACGGAAGTAGCGCGAGAAGCTGCTCTCGGTCATGCCGCTGCGCACGGCCAGGTCGGCCATCGAGAAGTCTTCGCTGTAGTGCTCGGTGAGGAAGTCGACGATGCCGCTGATGTGGTCCAGCGCCGCGTCGTCGTCGAAGCTCTGCAGCTGCACGGTCGACAGCAGCCGGTAGTCGTTGCAGCGCACCAGCAGGTCGAGCAGCGCGGCGAACTCCGCCAGGCGCTGCAGCCCGTGCGCCTCGCGCACACGCTCGATGCGCTCGCGGGCCTGCCCGCTCAGGCCGAAGAACTCGACGCCGTGCCGCGCCCGCTCGAGCAGCGGCAGCGCCTCGGCCAGCTCCGGAATCTGCGCCGCGGCCTGGCGCATCGGTGCGTCGCCGAACTGCAGCACCATGTCGCGCAAGGCCACGCCGCCCTCGGGCAGCTCGGTGGAGATCCAGTTGTGCGGCAGGCGCGGGCCGGTCAGCACCAGGTGGCCGGGCTCGAAGTGGCCGATGTAGTCACCTACGAACACCTTGCCGCGCGTCTCGACGATCAGGTGCAGCTCGTATTCCTCGTGGTAGTGCCAGCGCACCAGCGGGTTCGGGACGCCGTGCTCGAGGAAGCGCACGAAGCCGTAGGTGCCCGCCGGCTCGTAGCCGAGGCTCGGCGTGCGGCCGACGTCGTGTTCCAGCTCCGGGCTGCGGGTGCGCTGCAGGGCCATGGCGTGTCTCCGGGTCGTCGCGATCAGCCGCCGCGACAGCGCACGAAGTCGGCCACGCGCGCGCTCGCATCGCGCAGCGCGGCCACCAGGCGCCCGTCACCGGCCAGCGGCCCGAACAATACCTTGTCCGCAGCAAAGGCCGCCACCGGGTCGGCGGCGTCGCATACCGCATGCGCGGCCGCCGGATCCATGGCCTGGTCCTGGTAGGTGTACGGGATCTGCCCGCGGTGCCAGCGCTGCAGGTACGCCAGGAACAGCGCCGGCAGCATCGCCACGCTGGCGATGGAGGCGTTCGCTGCCAGCCGCTCGCGGATCGTCGGCACGATGAAGCCGGGAATCTTGCTGTAGCCGTCCATCGCCACGCGCTGGTTGGTGTCGCGGATCGCCGGGTTGCCGAAGCGGTCGAGCACGATGTCGCGGTAGCGCGGCAGGTCGATCGGGCTGGGTAGCTCGGGTGAATGCAGGCAGGGGATCGTGTCGTCGGTGACGTAGTCGAACGCGAGCTTGCGAATCTCCGCGTCGTGCGTGCCTTCGTGGATGTACAGGAAGCCGGCCAGCGTGCCCGCCCAGGCGATGCAGCTGTGCGTGGCGTTGAGCAGGCGGATCTTGGCCTCCTCGTAGGGGTCGACCGAGGCCACCATCTCCACGCCGACCTGCTCCCAGGCCGGGCGGCCGGCCGCGAAGCGGTCTTCGATCACCCACTGGATGAAGCTCTCGCCCATCAGCGCCGCCGGGTCGTCGACGCCGGTGGCGGCCTTCACACGCTCGCGCACCTCGGGCGTCGGGCGGGGCGTGATGCGGTCGACCATCGCGTTCGGGCTGCTCGTGTTCGCCTCGATCCAGTCGCGCAGCGCGGTGTCGCCGATCAGCTCGACGAACTGCAGCAGGCCGCTGCGCGAGCGGTCGCCGTTGTGGCGCAGGTTGTCGCAGTTCAGCAGCGTCACCGGCCCGGCGCCGCCGTGCATGCGCGCCCGAAGGATGGCAGTGAGCGCCGCGTAGATCGTGCTGCCGGGGCGGCCGGCCTTCGCGGCCTGCAGGTCGGCGGCCAGGTCGGGGAAGTTCAGGTCGAGCCGGTTCTTCGCGTCGAGGTAGTAGCCCGCCTCGGTGACGGTGAAGGAGACGATCTTCGTCGACGCCTTCGCGCCCTCGACGATCAGCCCGGCCAGGTCGGCGCTGTACGGGATCACCTGGCTGATCGACGTGATGCGCTCGTAGCGGTGCTCGCCTGCCGGCGAGATGGTCTCGAGCGTGTAGGCCCCACCCTGGGCCGCCAGCGCGGCCAGCGTGTCGGCCATGTCCGGCCGGGTGTTGCCGCCGGCCAGCGTCCACGATGAGTCGCCGGTCTTGATCAGCTCGTGCAGGTAGACGGCCTGGTGGGCGCGGTGGAACGAGCCCAGGCCCAGGTGCAGCATCGTGTTCATGGCGGTCGCCTAGAGGTCGAAGTTCGTGGGCAGCATCACCACGTCGCGGATGGTCATGCCGCGCGGGCGGGTCAGCATGAACAGCACGACCTGGGCCACTTCGCTGGCCTCGATCAGGCTGCCGGACTCGCGCGCCTCCTTCAGCTTCTCGGCCGGCCAGTCGGCCAGGAGCGCGGTGACCACCGGGCCGGGGGAGATCGCGCCGACGCGGATGCCGTGCTTGAAGACCTGGCGCCGCACGGTCTGCACGAAGCAGTCGATCGCCCACTTGGAGGACGCGTAGACCGGCTCCCACGGTGTCGGGTAGTGCGCCGCCAGCGAGCTGGTCACGATGACGTCGCCCGAGCCGCGCGCGATCATGTGCGGCAGCACGTCGTGCACGTTCTTCATCACGACATTGACGTTGAGGTTCAGCATGCGGTCGATCGCATCGACGTCGGCATCGACCAGGTCGCCGCCGACGTACAGCCCGGCGTTGGCGTGGAAGACGTCGAGCCGGCCGGCCAGTGCCAGCACGCGCGGCAGCAGCGTCTTGCAGGCGGCCGGATCGAGCAGGTCCAGCACCAGCGGGATCGCCGCCTCGCCGAGCCGCTCGCGCAGCGCCGCCAGCCGCGTGGCGTCGCGGTCGATCAGCACGACGCGCGCGCCGGCCGCCAGCATCGCCTCCGCGCTCGCCAGGCCGATGCCGGAGGCCGCGCCGGTGATGGCGGCCACCTGGCCGTGCAAGGGCGTGTGCATGCTCATGCCCTCCCGGCCTGGGCGGCGACCGTGTGGCCCTGGCGGTCGAAGACATGGAAGGACTCCGGCGCGATGTCCAGCCCGACCGGATCGCCCGGATGCAGGTGCGTGCGCTCGGACTGCCGCGCCACGATCTGCACGCCGGATCCATTGCCATTGCCGACGTGGGTGTAGATCAGCGTGTCGGCGCCGAGCTGCTCGATCAGCTCGACACGCCCGCTGAGCTGGCCGCTACCGGCGGCGCGCACCCGCACGTTCTCCGGGCGCACGCCGATGAAGCCGTCGGTGTTGCCCGCGGCGCCGACCACCTCGCGCAGCCCGGGCAGCCGGGCGGTGTCGACCACGTTCATCTGCGGCGTGCCGATGAACTGGGCGACGAACTGGTTGGCCGGCCGGTCGTACAGCTCCAGCGGCGAGCCGACCTGCTCGATCGCGCCGTCGCGCAACACCACCACTCGGTCGGCCAGCGTCATCGCCTCGACCTGGTCGTGCGTCACGTAGATCGTCGTCGCGCCGAGGTCGCGATGCAGCTTGGCGATCTCCACCCGCGTCTGGCCGCGCAGCGCTGCGTCGAGGTTGGACAGCGGCTCGTCGAACAGGAAGACCTTGGGCGCCCGCACGATGGCGCGGCCGATCGCCACGCGCTGCCGCTGGCCGCCGGAGAGTTCCTTCGGCGTGCGGTCCAGGTACTGCGTCAGGTTGAGGATCTCGGCGGCACGGCCGACCTTGTCCTTGATCACCGCCTTGTCGACGTTGGCCAGGCGCAGCGCGAAGGACATGTTGTCGAACACGCTCATGTGCGGGTACAGCGCGTAGCTCTGGAACACCATCGCCAGGTCGCGCTTGGACGACGACAGCTTGGTGATGTCGCGGCCGTCGAGCTCGAGGCTGCCACCGTCGATCTCGGTCAGGCCGGCGATCATGCGCAGCAGCGTCGACTTGCCGCAGCCCGAAGGCCCGACGAAGACGACGAACTCGCCCTTCTGGATCTGCAGGTCCACGCCCTTGATCGCGCGGTGGCTGCCGAAGAACTTCTCGACGCCCTTGAGTTCGAGGTAGGCCATGGTGGTGTCTCCCGTGTTCTTTACTTGACCGCACCAAAGGTGAGGCCCTGAACCAATTGCTTCTGGCTGAACCAGCCGACCACGACGATGGGCGCGATGGCCATCAGCGAGGCAGCCGACAACTTGGCCCAGAACAGGCCCTCGGGGCTGGAGTACGAGGCGATCAGCGTGGCCAGCGTGCCGGCCTTGGCGGAACTGAGGTTGAGCGACCAGAACGCCTCGTTCCAGCTCAGCACCAGGCACAGCAGGCCGGTGGAGGCCAGCGTGCCCATCGCCAGCGGCCGGATCACGTGCAGGAACTCGCCCCAGATGCCGGCGCCGTCCATGCGCGCCGCCTCGAGGATGTCCGGCGGAATGTCCTTGAAGCCCGAGTACAGCATCCACACCATGATCGGCAGGTTGGACAACGTGAAGACGATGATCAGCCCGGTCAGCGTGTCCAGCATGCCGGCGGTCTGCGCCATCACGTAGATCGGCACCAGGGCGCCCACCGCCGGCATCATCTTCGTCGACAGCATCCACATCAGGATGTCGCGTGTCTTCTTTGTGCGGAAGAAGGCCATCGAGTAGGCCGCGGGTGCGGCGATCAGCAGGCCCAGCAGGGTCGACACGACGCTGGTGATGACGGAGTTCTTCGCGAACAGGAAGTAGTCGCTGCGTTCGTCGACCTCGTGGAAGCTCTCCATCGTCGGCGTGAAGAAGAGCTGCGGCGGGATGGCGATGGCCTGCTGCTCGGTCTTGAAGGCGGTGAGCACCAGCCAGATCAGCGGGAAGACGATCAGCAATGTGACCGACCAGGCGACCACGGTGCGCACGATCAGGGCGAGGTTCTTCATGGTGTCCTCCTCAGTCGAGGTTCTTGCCGATCATGCGGATCAGGAACACCGCGGCGATGTTGGCCAGCACCACGGCGAACAGCGCGCCGGCCGAGGCCACGCCGACGTCGAAGTTCATCAGCGCCTGCTTGAAGATCAGGAAGGCGACGTTGGTGCTCTCGTTGCCCGGCCCGCCGCCGGTGGTGGTGAAGATCTCGGCGAACACGCTCATCAGGAAGATCATCTCGATCATCACGACGACGGCGATCGGCCGGCCCAGGTGCGGCAGGGTCAGGAACCAGAACTTCTGGAAGGCGTTCGCGCCGTCCATTCCGGCGGCCTCCATCTGGTCGCGGTCGAGCGACTGCAGCGAGGTGATGAAGATCAGGCAGGCGAAGGGCAGCCACTGCCACGACACCATCAGGATCACCGAGAACAGCGGGTGGTCGGTCAGCCAGTCCACCGGCGTCATGCCGAAGAACAGCGACACCTGCGCGAGCACGCCGTAGACCGGGTTCATCATCATGTGCTTCCACAGCAGCGCGTTGGCCGTGGGCATCACGAAGAAGGGTGAGATCAGCAGCACGCGCACGATGCCGCGGCCGGGGAAGCTCTCGTTGACCAGCAGCGCCAGCGCCACGCCGAGGATCACCGTGATGGCGATCACCGAGCCGAGCAGCATCAGCGTGTTCACCACCGAGGGGCCGAAGTCGGGGTCGGTGACGAAGTACTCGAAGTTCGCCAGCCCGATGAAGTCCTTCGGGCCCGGCTGCATCAGGTTGTAGCGGACGACCGAGAAGTAGATCGTCATCACCAGCGGCACGATCATCCACAGGAAGAGCGTGACCACCGCAGGCGCCATCAGCGCGCGGGGAAGCAGTCGATTCATGAAGTCACCCTCGGTTGATCAAGCGGCCGCCGCGGAACCGGCTCCGCCGGGCCGCTGGCGGCGCCCCCCCTGGGGCCGGCGCCGCAGGCGCCGTCCTCAGGAGAAGCGCCGCCAGGCGCTTCGGGGGGGTTACTTGTAATACCCGCCCTTGCGCATCTCGCGGTCCGCCGCGGCCTGCGACGCCTTCAGCGCCGCATCGACCGTGACCTTGCCCGCCAGCGCCGCGCTCATCTGCTGGCCCACCGCGATGCCGATCGCCTGGAACTCCGGGATGGCCGCGAACTGCACGCCCACGTACGGGCTCTTCGGCAGCGTGCTGTCGTTCGGGTTGGCGCTGTCGATCGCCTTCTTCTCGGCGTCGGCGAACTTGGCGGCCTTCAGGAACTCGGGGTTCGCGTAGGTCGACTTGCGCGTGCCGGTCGGCACCGACGCCCAGCCCTTCTCCTTGGCGACCAGGTTGATGTAGTCCTTCGACGTCGCCCAGGCGATGAACTTCTGCGCGTCGGCGGCGTTCTTGGTGCTGGCGGGAATGCCCAGCGCCCAGGCCCACAGCCAGTTGGCACCCTTGGTCGTCACCGCCTGCGGGCCCTGCGCGAAGGCCACCTTGTCGGCCACCTTGCTCTGCTTCGGGTCGGTAATGAAGGAGGCAGCGATGGTCGCGTCGATCCACATGCCGCACTTGCCCTCGTTGTACAGCGCCAGGATCTCGTTGAAGCTGTTCGCGCTCGAGCCGGGCGGGCCGTACTTCTTCAGCAGGTCGACGTAGAAGGTGACCGCGTCCTTCCAGGGCTTGCTCTCGAGCTGCGGCTTCCAGGACATGTCGAACCACTGCGCGCCGAAGCTGTTGGCCATGGTCGTCAGGAAGGCCATGTTGTCGCCCCAGCCCGGCTTGCCGCGCAAGCAGATGCCGTACACGCCGGCCTTCGGGTCGTGGATCTTCGCCGCGGCGTCGCGCACCTGCTCCCAGGTCGGGCGCTCGGCGAAGGTGATGCCTGCCTTGTCGGTCAGGTCCTTGCGGTACATCAGCATCGAGCTCTCGCCGTAGAACGGCGCGGCGTACAGCTTGCCGTCGACCGACAGGCCGTTGCGCATCGCCGGCAGCAGGTCGTCGACGTCGTAGGCGGCATCGGGCTTGAGCTCCATCAGCCAGCCCTTCTTGCCCCAGATCGGCGTCTCGTACATGCCGATGGTCATCACGTCGAACTGGCCGCCCTTGGTGGCGATGTCGGTGGTGACGCGCGAGCGCAGCGTGCCTTCCTCCAGCGTGACCCACTTGACCTTGACGCCCGGGTTGGCCTTCTCGAAGTGCGGCGTGAGCTTCTGCATCTCGATCATGTGGCCGTTGTTGACGGTGGCGATGACGAGTTCGCCGGCAGACGCGGCGACGGCCGCGCTCAGGCCGAAGATCAGCGAAAGGGAAGCCTTGAGCTTCATGGTCTTGTCTCCTAGGTGTGGTTCGAGTCCCGGTGACGATGGTCACGACGGCAGCGGAAATTTAGGCGTCGGCTGATTCGCCGGTTGATACTCTGGGCGCAGGGATCTGTACTTCTTTGCACCGATGGCTAGGACTTTCCCGAGGAAGCTGCAACCAACGTCGTTGCCGCCCGGCTTGCACAGGCGGCGCCGTAACTACAGCGCACGAGGCAGCCGCCCACCGGGCTCGGATTGACCACCCGAAGAAACTCATGCATCATCGAATCAGAAACTAAGTTACATCCCGGCCGCAGCCGGGCGACCAGCATGTCCTTCGACCTCGTCTTCTTCGGCGGCACCGGCGACCTCACCTGGCGCAAGCTGATGCCCGCGCTGTTCCAGGCCTGGCGGCACGGCAAGCTGCCCGGTGGCGGCCGCATCCTGTCGGTGGCGCGCGACGAGCGCAGCGACGACGACTACCGCAACTTCATCAAGGAACGCTTCGTCGAGGTCGAGAGCGCCAAGCGCCCGAGCGACGAGGAGTTCGCCCGCTTCGCCGAGCTGCTGCACTACCGCCGCATGGACCTGTCGCTGCCCGAGCACTATGCCGGGCTGAAGGACTGGGTCGAGTCGCGCAACGCCGACACGGTGGTGCTGTTCCTGGCCACCAGCCCGCACCTGTTCCCGCAGATCGTCGAGCAGCTCGGCAACGTCGGCCTGAACGGGCCGAAGGTGCGCGTGGTGCTGGAGAAGCCGCTCGGCCACGACCTGGCCAGCGCGCAGGAGATCAACCGCGTGGTGCGCGGCGCCTTCCGCGAAGACCAGGCGCTGCGCATCGACCACTACCTCGGCAAGCCGGCGGTGCAGAACCTGATGGCGCTGCGCTTCGGCAACGCGCTGTTCGAGCCGCTGTGGCGGCGTGAGAGCATCGCCAACATCCAGATCACGCTGGCCGAGAGCATCGGCGTGGGCACGCGCGGCGACTTCTACGACCGCACCGGCGCGCTGCGCGACATGGTGCAGAACCACGCGCTGCAGCTGCTGACCATGGTGGCGATGGAGCCGCCCAGCCGCAACGACGCCGACGCGATCCGCGACGAGAAGCTCAAGGTGCTGCGCTCGCTGAAGCCCTTCACCGACGAGAGCGTCGCGCGCGACGTGATCCGCGGCCAGTACCGCGCCGGCAACTGCGACGGCAACGCCGCGCCGGCCTACATCGACGAGATCAAGGTGCCGCCGGGCAGCCAGACCGAGACCTTCGTCGCGCTGCGCACCGAGATCCAGAACTGGCGCTGGGCCGGCGTGCCCTTCTACCTGCGCACCGGCAAGCGGCTGGCAGCGCGCGATGCGCAGATCGTCGTCAACTTCCGGCCCACGCCGCACAGCATCTTCCCGGGCGTCAACCAGCCGAACAAGCTGGTCATCAAGCTGCAGCCGGAGGACGGCCTGGAACTGCACCTGCTCGCCGCCAAGGGCGCCGGCACCAGCGATGCGCTGGCGCCGGTGTTCCTCGACCTCGACTTCGACAAGGCCTTCGCCGAGAACCGCGTCGGCGCCTATGAGCGCCTGCTGCTCGACGCGATCGCCGGCAAGCTGAACCTGTTCGTGCGCAGCGACGAGCAGGAGCAGGCCTGGCGCTGGGTGGAGCCCATCCTCGGCGCGTGGTCACGCGACACGACGGGGCCGCGGCCGTACTCGGCCGGCACCTGGGGCCCCGCGGCCGCCAGCGCGCTCGTCGCCCGCGACGGCTTCGCCTGGGCCGAAGAGCAATGACGGCCCCTCGTCGGGTGAGTTGCTGATGCTCGACCGCATCAAGGCCTCGATCCCCGCCCTGCCGCCGGCCGAGCAGCGGGTGGCCAAGCTGCTGCTGAGCGACCCTCGCGCCTTCGCGACGCTGCCGGTGGCCGAGCTGGCCGAGCGTTCGCACGTCAGCAAGCCGACGGTGGTGCGCTTCTGCCGCAGCGTCGGCTACGACGGCCTGGCCGACTTCAAGCGCAAACTGGCGGGCAGCGTCAACGAAGGCGTGCCCTTCGTGCACCGCGCGGTCGACGAGGACGACAAGACCTCGGACATCATCGTCAAGGTGATCGACAACGCGGTCAGCGCGCTGCTGAAGTATCGGAACGACGCCGCCAGCCATGCCTTCGAGCGCGCGATCGTCGCGCTGACCGAGGCCGGCAAGGCCGGCAAGCGCATCGACTTCTACGGTGTCGGCAACTCGGGCATCGTTGCGCAGGATGCGCAGCACAAGTTCTTCCGCCTCGGCGTGCATGCCGCCGCGGTGAGCGACGGCCACGTGCAGGTGATGAGCGCCACGATGCTCGAGCCGGGCGACTGCGCGGTGATCATCAGCAACTCCGGCCGCAGCCGCGACCTGCTCGACGTCGCCGAGATCGCACGCCGCAAGGGCGCCACCACCATCGTCATCAGCGCCAGCGGCTCGCCGCTCGCGCAGATGGGCCAGGGCGGTGCGGCGCAGATTCTGCTGGCCGTCGACCACCCGGAAGACTACGACCGCTACAGCCCGATGGTGTCGCGCCTGCTGCACCTGATGGTGATCGACATCCTGACCACCGCGGTGGCGCTGCGCCTGCCCGGCGAGCTGCGGCCGATGCTGCAGGAGATCAAGAAGAACCTGCGCGCCAAGCGCTACGCGCGGCCGGAGTAGACAAGGCGGCCGCGGCGTACACAACTGGTCACCTTGGCGGGCCCACGGCGCGGCCGCGCCGCGATGAAATCGCCGGCATCGACATCCCGACCCGCACCATGCCGTACCGCCTGCGCCCCGCCGCCCTCGCCATCGTCGCGCTGATCGCGCTGCCTGCCGCCCATGCCGCCGACGACCCGGTGGCCGGCCGGGCGCTGTTCGACAACACCATGGCCGTGACAGGCCAGACTTTCTCGGCCAACTGCTCGGGCTGCCACAGCGTGCAGTCGCGCCGGGCGATGCTCAGCGGCAGCAACGACCCGTTCGCGGTGATCGCCTTCGATGACGCGGCAAGTGCGCTGATCGGCGCGATCACCGGCGGCGTCGACGTGATGCGGCAGTTCAACAACGTGCTGACGCTGCAGCAGGTGCGCGACCTGTCGGCCTACATCGCCGACACCCCGCGCACCAGCGCCACCGCGCTGGACTTCAGTGCCAGCGCCTTCGACACGCCCAGCGCCGCACAGGACCTCGACCTCAGCCACGCCCTGGCCACCGACGAGTCGCTGACGGTGGTCTCGGTCGCGCTCGGCGGCACGGATGCGGCGCGCTTCACGCGCACGGCCGACACCTGCACGGCACAGACGATCGCACCCGGTGCGAGCTGCCGGGTCAGCCTGAACTTCTCGTCGCCCGACTCGCAGGGCCGCGCGGCCACGCTCGACTTCACGCTGCGCCAGGGCGCCTCGACCAGCACCTTCACCCGCAGCGTTGCGCTCAGCGGCGTGGCCAGCGGCACGACGACACCGCCGCCGCCACCCCCGCCCGCCGGTGGCGGCAGCGATGACGGCGGCGGCGGTGCGCTCGGCCTGGGCTGGCTGGCCGCGCTGGCCGGCGCCGTCGCCGCGCTCAGCCGCCGGCGCCGCGGCTGAGCACCGGCTTCAATGCCACGCCGGTGTGGCTGGCCTTCAGGGCCACCAACGCCTCAGGCGGGCAGGTCGCCACCACGCTGCCGCCACGCGCACCACCCTCGGGACCGAGGTCGATGACCCAGTCCGCCTCGGCGATCACGTCGAGGTCGTGCTCGATCACCACCACGCTGTGGCCACCGTCCACCAGCCGGTGCAGCACGCGGATCAGCTTCTCCACGTCGGCCATGTGCAGGCCCACCGTCGGCTCGTCGAGCACGTAGAGCGTGTGCGGCGCCTTGTTGCCGCGCCGCGTGACGTCGTCGCGCACCTTGGTCAGCTCGGTCACCAGCTTGATGCGCTGCGCTTCGCCGCCCGAGAGCGTCGGTGAGGGCTGGCCGAGCGTCAGGTAACCCAGGCCCACGTCCTTGAGCAGCTGCAACGGGTGGGCGATCGCCGGCATCGACGCGAAGAACTCGACCGCCTCGTCGATCTCCATCGTCAGCACCTCGCCGATGTTGCGGCCGCGCCAGGTCACCGCCAGCGTCTCGGCGTTGAAGCGCTGGCCGTGGCAGACGTCGCAGGGCACCTTCACGTCGGGCAGGAAGCTCATCTCGATGGTGCGCATGCCCTGGCCCTCGCAGGCCGGGCAGCGGCCGTCGCCGGTATTGAAGCTGAAGCGCGCCGGCGGATAGCCGCGCGCCTTGGCCTCCAGCGTGTCGGCGAACAGGCGGCGGATGACGTCCCAGAAGCCGATGTAGGTGGCCGGGCAGGAACGCGGTGTCTTGCCGATCGGCGTCTGGTCGACTTCCAGCACGCGGTCGATCTGCTGCCAGCCCTCGATAACTGAACAGCCCTGCCAGTTCGGCTTCGAGCCGCGCACGTTGACGAACTGCAGGTTGGCCAGCAGCACGTCGCGCGCCAGCGTCGACTTGCCCGAGCCGCTGACGCCGGTGACGGCGACCAGGCGCTTGAGCGGCACCGGCACGTCGAGGTTCTTCAGGTTGTGCAACGCAGCGCCGCGCATGAGCAGTTGTTCGCCGCCCTTGGCGACCGCACGCCGCGGGTTCAGCGGGTGGCGCATCGGATGGGCGAGGAAGCGCCCCGTCACCGAGTCGGCATGCGCCGCCAGCGCCGCGGTGCCCCCCTCGGCGACCAGCCGGCCGCCTCGCTTGCCCGCGCCGGGGCCGATGTCGATGATGTGGTCGGCGCGACGGATGGTGTCTTCGTCGTGCTCGACGACCACCAGCGTGTTGCCCTTGTCGCCGAGCTTGTGCAGCGCGTCGAGCAGGATCTGGTTGTCGCGCGGGTGCAGGCCGATGGTCGGCTCGTCGAGCACGTAGCACACGCCCTGCAGGTTGCTGCCGAGCTGCGCCGCCAGGCGGATGCGCTGCGCTTCACCGCCCGAGAGCGTCGGCGCGGCCCGGTCCAGCGTCAGGTAGCCGAGGCCGACCTCTTCGAGGAACTCGAGCCGGCTGGTGATCTCGCTGACCACGTCGCGCGCGATGTCGGCATCCCGGCCGACCAGCTTCAGCGCCTCAATCCACACCCGGCAGTCCGACACGCTCATGCGCGCCAGCGCGGTGATCGCCTCGTTCTCGAAGGTCACGCCGCGCGAGGCGGCGTTCAGCCGCGTGCCGCCGCAGTCCGGGCACGGCGCGTCGACCACGCCTTCGACCTCGGGCTCCTCGGACGGGAAACTCTGCTCGCGGCCCTTGTTGTCGTCGTCGTCGCGCTTCGAGTCGTCGTAGGCCTTGCGCTGTTCGCGGGTCAGCGCGAGGCCGGTGCCCACACAGGTGGTGCACCAGCCGTGCTTGCTGTTGTAGCTGAACATGCGCGGGTCCAGCTCGGGGTAGCTGGTGCCGCAGACCGGGCAGGCGCGCTTGGTCGAGAACACCTTCAGGCTGCCGATGTGCGCGGTGGGCGTGCCGGCCAGCATCGCGCCTTTCAGCCCGTCCAGCGGTGCGAGCAGGTGCATCACGCCCTTGCCGACTTCCAGTGCCTTGGCCAGCAGGCTGCGCAGTTCGGCCTCGTTCTCCGCCGAGACGACCAGGTCACCCACCGGCAGCTCCAGCGTGTGCTCCTTGAAGCGGTCCAGCCGCGGCCAGGGGTCGACCTTGAGGAACTCGCCGTCGACGCGCAGGTGCGTGTGGCCGCGCGCCTTGGCCCACTTGGCGAGGTCGGTGTAGACGCCCTTGCGATTGACCACCAGCGGCGCCATCAGGCCGACGTGCTGGCCCTTGTGGTCACGCAGCAGTTGCGCGGCAATGCTCTCGGCGCTCTGCGGCCTGACCGGCGCGCCGTCTTTCGTGCAGTGCTGCAGACCCAGCTTCACGTAGAGCAGGCGCAGGAAATGCCAGACCTCGGTGGTGGTGGCCACCGTGCTCTTGCGGCCGCCGCGCGAGAGGCGCTGCTCGATCGCGACCGTCGGCGGAATGCCGTAGACCGCATCGACCTCCGGCCGCCCCGCCGGCTGCACGATGCTGCGCGCGTAGGCGTTGAGCGACTCCAGGTAACGCCGCTGCCCTTCGTTGAACAGGATGTCGAAGGCCAGCGTGCTCTTGCCCGAGCCCGACACGCCGGTGATGACGCTGAACTTGCCGCGCGGGATGTCGACGTCGAGCGACTTGAGGTTGTGCTCGCGCGCATTGACGATGCGGATCACTTCCTCCGACATTCGGCGTTCGTCGCGCGAGCGCTTGATCAGGCTCTGCAGCGGCAGGCCCTCCTCGGCCACAGGCACGCCGATGCCGATGGCGCGTTCGTAGTCGGCCAGCGCCTTGCCGGTAAACGATGTCGGATGGCGCTTCACTTCTTCCGGCGTGCCGGTGCAGACGACCAGGCCACCGGCATCGCCACCTTCCGGCCCGAGGTCGATCAGCCAGTCGCTGGCACGGATCACGTCGAGGTTGTGCTCGATGACGACGATGGAGTGCCCCGCGTCGAGCAGCTTGCGGAAGGCGCGCATCAGCTTGGCGATGTCGTCGAAGTGCAGGCCGGTGGTCGGCTCGTCGAACAGGTACAGCGTGCCCTTGCGGGCCAGCGCCTGCGACGGGCCGCCCTGCGCCTCGGCGAGGAAGCCAGCAAGCTTCAGGCGTTGCGCCTCGCCGCCGGAGAGCGTCGGCACCGGTTGCCCCAGCTTCACGTATTCCAGGCCAACGTCCACGATGGGCTGCAGCACCCGCAGCACCTCGCGGTCGTCTCGAAACAGTTGCACCGCCTCGCTGACGGTGAGCTCCAGCACATCTGCCACGCTGAGGTCGCGGATCACGTCGCCGGGCAGCCGGCGGTCGATCTTCACGTCGAGGATCTCGGCGCGGTAGCGGCGGCCGTCGCAGTCCTGGCAGCGCAAGTAGACGTCGGAGAGGAACTGCATCTCGACGTGCTCGAAGCCCGAGCCGCCGCAGGTCGGGCAGCGGCCGTCGCCGGCGTTGAAACTGAACATGCCGGCGCCGTAGCCACGCTGCAGCGCCAGCGGCGCCTGCGCGAACAGCTTGCGGATCTCGTCGAAGGCGCCGACGTAGCTCGCCGGGTTGGAGCGTGCCGTCTTGCCGATCGGCGACTGGTCGACGAACACCGCGTCGGCCAGCCACTCGGCGCCGAGCAGGCGGTCGTGCTCGCCGGGCGTTTCCGTCGCCTTGCCGAAGTGGCGCTGCAGGGCGGGGAATAGCACGTCCTGCATCAGCGTGCTCTTGCCCGAACCCGACACGCCGGTCACGCACACCAGGTGCTGCAACGGGAACTCGACGGTGACGTTCTTCAGGTTGTGCTCGCGCGCGCCCTCGACAATCAGTTTCGGCGTGGATGGCGACATCAGCCGCTTGATGCCCATGCCGACATGCTTGCGCCCGCCCAGGTAGGCGCCGGTCAGCGTGTCGGCCGAGCGGATCGCCTCCGGCGTGCCGTCGAAGACGATCGTGCCGCCGCGCTCGCCGGGGCCGGGGCCCATGTCGATCAGGCGGTCGGCCGCCAGCATCACCGCCGGGTCGTGCTCGACGACCACCAGCGTGTTGCCGGCATCGCGCAGCCGGTGCATCGCCTCGACGATGCGGTTCATGTCGCGCGGGTGCAGGCCGATGCTCGGCTCGTCGAGCACGAACATGGTGTTGACGAGGGACGTGCCGAGCGCCGTCGTGAGGTTGATGCGCTGTACCTCACCGCCGGACAGCGTGCGGCTCTGTCGGTCCAGCGTCAGGTAGCCGATGCCGACGTCGCACAGGTACTTCAGCCGCGTGCGGATCTCATCGAGCAGCAGCTTCAGTGCTTCGTCGAGCATGCTCGACGGCAGCGACAGCCGATCGAAGAAGCGGTGCAGCCGCTCGATCGGGATCAGCATCAGGTCGTGCACGGTCAGCCCGGGCAGCGCCTCGAGCTGCGTGCGCGACCACTGCACACCCTGCGGCATCGACCGCTTCGACGGCGCGAGCACCGCATCGGCATCGTCCTTCGAGCCCAGGCGCCACAGCAGCGCCTCGGTCTTCAGCCGCGCGCCGCCGCAGGCGTGGCAGGGCGTGTAGCTGCGGTACTTGGACAAGAGCACGCGGATGTGCATCTTGTAGGCCTTCGATTCGAGGTACTCGAAGAAGCGCTTGACGCCGTACCACTGCTTGTTCCAGTTGCCCTTCCAGTTCGGCGAGCCGTCGATCACCCAGCCGCGCTGCGCCTCGGTGAGCGCCGACCAGGGTGTGTCGCGCGGGATGCCGGCCTCGCCGCCGTACTTCAGCAGGTCGTCCTGGCACTCCTTCCAGGCCGGCGTCTGCATCGGCTTGATGGCGCCGGAGCGCAGCGTCTTGCGGTGGTCGGGGATGACCAGGCCGTAGTCGACCCCGATCACGCGGCCGAAGCCGCGGCAGGTGTCGCAGGCGCCGTAGGCGGAGTTGAAGCTGAACAGCGCCGGCTGCGGGTCGGCATAGCGGATGTCGCTGTCGGGGCAGTGCAGGCCGGTGGAAAAGCGCCACAGGTCCGGCTCGCCCTCGTCCTTCAACGAGTACACGTTGATCCGCCCGCTGCCACGCTTGAGCGCCATCTCGATCGCCTCGATCGCGCGGACCTTCTCGGTGCCCTGCAGGCGGAAGCGGTCGGCCACCACGTCGAGCAGCGTGCGCGGCCCGGTCGGCGAGGCCACCTCACGCTGTGCCTGCACGCGGGTGAAGCCGCTGGCCGCGAGCCATTGTTCGATGTCGGCTTCGCTGGTGCCGGCCGGCAGTTCGACAGGGAACGTCACCACCAGGCGCGGGTCGGCCTCCTTCGTGCGTGCCATCAACTCGGCGTAGATCGTCTCCGGCGAGTCGTGCCGCACGCGCTGCGCGGTCTGCTTGTCGAACAGCTCGGCGGCGCGTGCAAACAGCAGCTTGAGGTGATCGTTCAGTTCGGTCATCGTGCCGACCGTGCTGCGGCTGGAACGCACCGGGTTGGTCTGGTCGATGGCAATGGCAGGGGGCACGCCGTCGACCCGATCGACCGCCGGGCGGTCCATGCGGTCGAGGAACTGGCGTGCGTAGGCGCTGAAGGTCTCGACGTAGCGCCGCTGCCCTTCGGCATACAGCGTGTCGAACACCAGGCTGGACTTGCCCGAGCCGCTGGGCCCGGTGACCACCGTCATCTCGCCGGTGCGGATGTCGAGGTCGAGGTTCTTCAGGTTGTGCTGGCGCGCACCGCGGATGCGGATCAGGCCGCTGCCGCTGTCCTGGTCGTTCGGATTGCTGCTGTCCATGGGGTTCCAGGGCGAAGGGCAGGGATTCTATTGATCGCGGGGACTCCCCGGGCTTCGGGGGTTGCGATGAGTCAAGTCCGGGTCGGACACTGTTCGTAACAAATCCACCGATGCGGGGCCTGCGAGAGGAAGCGGCGTCCCGTGCTTCATGCGCCATCTGCCCCGCTCCCTTCGGCTGAACCTGCTCGCCCCGCTGTTGTCCGCCCTGCTGGCCGCCTGCGGCGGCGGAGGTGGCGACAGCGACCCCGACAAGTCCGCGAACGGCGCCGATGGCCGCAAGGCCGCCACCGCCTTCACGCCGACCACGCCGATCCCGAGCGATGCCCACCAGCGTGGCATGTGGGGGCCGGTGAAGGCCTGGCCGCTGATTCCGGTGCATGCGGTGCTGATGCCCGACGGCCGCGTGATGAGCTACGGCACCGACGGCAGCGGCCGCCAGACCGGCTTCTTCCTCTACGACATCTGGGACCCGGCCGGCGGCCTGGACGGCGGCCACCTGACCCTGCCCAACGGCAGCGGCACCGACATCTTCTGCGGCTCGCAGCTGGTGCTGCCCGGTGGCGACGCGGTGTTCCTCGCCGGCGGCGACAACTGGACCGGCACCGCCACCACCAACACCGGCAACAACAACTCCAACCTGTTCAGCCCGGCCTCGAACACGCTGACGCGCGGCAATGCGATGAACCGCGCACGCTGGTACTCCAGCTCGACGATGCTGCTCAACGGCGACACCTACATCCAGGGTGGCTCCGGCGGCACCGATCGGCCGGAGGTGCGCCAGGCCGACGGCACATTCCGCCTGCTGACCGGCGCCAACACCAGCGGCTTCGACTTCATGTACCCGCGCAACTTCATCGCGCCGGACGGCCGCGTGTTCGGCTACGACAGCGCCGGCCGCATGTACTACGTCGACCCGTCGGGCACCGGCTCGGTCACGCAGGTCGGCCAGTTCGCCGGCGGCTACACCGGCAGCGACGCCAGCGCGGCGATGTTCCGCCCGGGTCGCATCCTGCAGTTCGGCGGCAACTCCAACGGCGCGGTGGTGATCGACATCCGCAACGGCGCGCCGGTGGTCACACCGACGGCGGCCATGTCCTCGCAGCGCCGCCTCGTCAACGGCACCCTGCTGGCCGACGGCAAGGTGCTCGCCACCGGCGGCAGCAGCACCTGGAACGAGCTGGTCAACGTCAACAACAGCGCCGAGATCTGGAACCCCGACACCGGCACCTGGACGGTCGGCCCGAGCGGCGACCGCGCTCGCCTGTACCACTCGATGGCACTGCTGATGCCCGACGGCACGGTGATGGTCGGCGGCGGCGGTGCACCGGGGCCGCAGAACAACACCAACTTCGAGCTGTACTTCCCGCCCTACCTGTTCGCCGCCGGCGGCCAGCTCGCCGCGCGCCCGGTGATCGAGGCCGCGCCGACGGTGATGGACATCGGGCGCACCTACAGCGTCGACGTCTCCGGCGCCGGCCCGGCCGCGCGCGTGGTGATGGTCAAGCACGGCTCGGTGACGCACAGCTGGAACATGGAGCAGCGCTTCGTCGAGCTGACCTTCGCGGCCGACGGCAATCGCCTCGCGGTGCAGGCGCCGACCCGTGCTGCCGACGCGCCGCCCGGCTTCTACATGCTGTTCGTGCTCGACGCCAACGGCGTGCCCTCGGTGGCGAAGACGGTGCGCATCAACGTGGCCGCCACGCCCAACCCGAGCACGGTGCCGACCCTCGCCGCGGTGGGCGACCGCACTGGCACGATCGGTGCGGCGACGCTGCTGCAGCTGTCGGCCAGCGACCCGAACGGCGACACGCTGCGCTACAGCGCCACCGGCCTGCCGCCAGGCATGACCATCGATTCGCAGACCGGCCTGATCAGCGGCACGCCCGGAACGGCCGGCAGCTTCAACGTGGTCGCCGCGGTCAGCGACGGCGTCAACAGCGTCAGCACCGCCTTCACCTGGACCATCGGCGGCGCGACGCAACTGTCGGTCGGCTTCGCCACCGCCCCCACCGCCACGGTCAGCGGCAGCAGCGCCAGCTTCACCGCCAGCGCCACCGGCAGCAACGTGCGCTACCGCTGGAACTTCGGCGACGGCTCGCCGGAGACCGGCTGGAGCAGTTCGCCGACGGCCAGCCACACCTATGCGCAGGCCGGCCTGTTCACGGTGACGGTGACGGTGACCGACGACAGCGGCCTCGAGCAGCGTGTGTCCACGCTGCAGGCCATCCACCTGCCGCTGCTGGCCGGCACGCCGACGGCGTCCAGCCCGATCGCGGTCGAGAACCGCAGCGGCGCGAACCCGCGGCTGTGGGTGGTCAACCCGGACAACGACTCGGTGTCGGTGTTCGACGCGGTCACGCGCACCCGGCTGGCCGAGATCACCGTCGGCAGCGCGCCGCGCACCCTGGCGCTGACCGGCAACGGCACCGTCTGGGTGAGCAACAAGGCCGCGGCCTCGATCAGCGTGATCGACACGGCGACGCTGGCCGTCACCCGCACCATCGCGCTGCCACGCGGCTCTCAGCCCCATGGCATCGCGGCCAGCGGCAGCAGCGCCTACGTGGTGCTGGAGGCCGGCGGCTCACTGCAGCGCTTCAGCACCAGCACCTATGCACCGACCGGCAGCCTGGCCATCGGCGCCAACGCCCGCCACGTGTCGCTCAGCGCCGACGGCGCCACCGCCTACGTGTCGCGCTTCATCAGCGCGCCGGTCGCCGGCGAGTCGACCGCCGCGCCGGGCGCCGGCAGCGGCGAGGTGCTGCAGGTGGCCACCGCGGCGATGACGCTGACCCGCAGCATCGCGCTGGCGCAGAGCGACAAGCCCGACGCCGAGAACCAGGGCCGCGGCCTGCCCAACTACCTGGGCGCGGCGGCGATCTCTCCGGACGGCGTGGCCGCCTGGGTGCCGGGCAAGCTCGACAACATCCGCCGCGGCGCGCTGCGCGACGGACTGCCGCTGAACTTCCAGAACACCGTGCGTGCCGCCAGCTCGCGCATCGTGCTCGGCAGCGGCGCGGAAGACCTCGCCGGCCGGCTCGACCACGACAACGCCAGCCTGGCCAGCGCCGCGCTCTTCGATGCCAAGGGCCTGTTCCTGTTCGTCGCGCTCGAGACCAGCCGCGAAGTGGCGGTGATCGACGCCCATGGCCGGCGCGAGCTGTTCCGCTTCGACACCGGCCCGGCGCCGCAGGGGCTGGCGCTGTCGGCCGACGGCCTGACGCTGTACGTCCACAACTTCATGGAGCGCAGCGTCGGCGTGCACGACCTGCGGCCGCTGCTGCAGCAGGGCTTGCTGGCGGCCAACCCGGTGGCCACGCTGCCGACGGTGGCCAGCGAGAAGCTCGGTGCCACCGTGCTGCGCGGCAAGCAGCTGTTCTACGACGCCCGCGACCCGCGGCTGGCGCGCGACCGCTACATGAGCTGCGCGAGCTGCCACAACGACGGCGGCCACGACGGCCGGGTGTGGGACCTGACCGGCTTCGGCGAGGGCCTGCGCAACACCATCAACCTGCGCGGCCGCGGCGGCCTGGGCCATGGTTCGCTGCACTGGAGCAACAACTTCGACGAGGTGCAGGACTTCGAGGGCCAGATCCGCGCGATGGCCGGCGGCAGCGGCCTGATGCCCGATGCCGACTTCGTCGCCGGCACGCGCAGCCAACCGCTGGGCGACCGCAAGGCCGGCCTGTCGGCCGACCTCGACGCGCTGGCCGCCTACGTCGGCTCGCTGTCCAGCTTCGAGCCGGCGCCGGCGCGGCCGAGCGCCACCGCGCTGTCGGTCACCGCGGCCGAAGGCAAGGCGATCTTCGCCGCACGCAACTGCGCGAGCTGCCATGCGGGCAGCAACTTCACGGCGAGCGGCAACGGCACGCTGGTCAACATCGGCACGATCAAGCCGGGCAGCGGCCAGCGACTCGGCGCCGCGCTGACCGGCCTGGATGTGCCGACGCTGCGCGATGTCTGGGCCACCGCGCCGTACCTGCACGACGGCTCGGCGGCGACGCTAGAGGCGGCCGTGCGCGCGCACAGCGGCGTGACCATCGCCGATGCCGACCTGGCCAAGCTCAGCGCCTACCTGCGCGAGATCGGCGGCGACGAGCCGGCCGCACCCGCGACGACCGGCAATGGCACGGGGCTGAAGGCCGACTACTTCAACAACGTGACGGTGACCGGCACACCGGTGCTGACGCGCACCGAGGCGATCGACTTCGACTGGGGCACCGGCGCACCCGGAGCCGGCGTGACGGTCGACAACTTCTCGGCGCGCTGGAGCGGCAAGCTGATCGTCCCGGCGACCGGCACCTACCGCTTCCAGACCGAGTCGGACGACGGCGTGCGCCTGTGGGTCAACGGCGTGCCGCTGATCAACAACTGGACCGACCATGCGCCCACGACCGACACCAGCGCCGGCATCGACCTGACGGCCGGCGCGCAGGTCGACATCGTCGCCGAGTTCTACGAACGGGGCGGCGGTGCGGTGATGCGGCTGCGCTGGCAGGCACCGGGTGAATCGGCCTTCGTCGCGATCCCGGCCTCGCAATTGCTGGCCCCGGTGGTGACCACCGGCACGGGCTTGGCCGCCAGCTACTTCAACAACCTGACGCTGTCGGGCAGCGCCGTGCTCAACCGAACCGAAGCGATCGACTTCAGCTGGGGTACCGGCTCGCCCGGCACCGGCGTGGCGGCCAACAACTTCTCCGCCCGATGGACCGGCACGGTGCTTGCGCCGACCACCGGCAGCTACCGCTTCCAGACGGTGTCGGACGATGGCGTGCGCGTGTGGGTCAACGGCGTGCAGGTGATCAACAACTGGAGCGATCACTCGGCGACCACCAACACCAGCGGCACGGTGAGCCTGGTGGCGGGCCAGCGCTACAGCGTGCGCGTCGAGTACTACGAGAAGGGCGGCAGCGCGGTGATGCGGCTGCGCTGGCTGCGGCCGGGGCAGACGAGTTACGTTGCGATACCGTCGATGAGCCTTTTCGCGAATTGATGATGGTCTGAATCCGCGGCGTGCACTGGATCACGCCGCGGGGTTGCCGCCCACTATCGCTGCAATCCGGAACTGGCCACACTCCGGCCTATCGCGCGTTGGGGCGCCAATTCCGGAGAAGAGAATGAACCGTGCCACGCAGTGGCTGGCTGCCGTCCTGGGCGCGTGCATCTGCGCGTCCGCGAGCGCGCAGATCCTGATCGGCCAGACCTCGGGCTTCACCGGCCCGGTGGCGGCCGGCGTCAAGGAAGTCGCCGACGGCGCCAAGCTCTACATCGACGCCACCAACGCCCAGGGCGGCGTCAACGGCCAGAAGATCGAGATCGTCACGATGGACGACAAGTTCGATCCCAAGCTGGCGGCCGAGAACGCCAAGGTGCTGATCACCGAGAAGAACGTGTCGGCGCTGTTCCTGTCGCGCGGCACGCCGCACACGCAGGCGATCGTGCCGCTGCTCGAGCAGTACAAGGTGCCGCTGATCGCACCGTCGACCGGCGCGATGGCGCTGCACAAGCCGGTCAATCCGTGGGTGTTCAACGTGCGCGCCACCTACCAGCGCGAAGCCGAGCGCGCGGTGCAGCACCTGAGCCTGATCGGCATGGACCAGATCGGCGTGATCCACGTCGAGGACAGCTTCGGCGCCGACCTGCTCGAAGGCGCCAAGAAGGGCTTCACCGCGGTGGCCAAGAACCCGGTGTTCGTCGAGAAGTACGACCGCGCGAAGTGGGACTTCACGAAGATCGCGCCGCTGGTGGCCAGTTCGGGCGTGCAGGCGGTGCTGTTCATCGGCTCGGGCAATGCGGTGGCCGACGGCATCGAGGCGATCCGCAAGGCCGGCTCGCGCGCGCAGATCGTCACCTTCTCGAACAATGCCTCGGGCGGCTTCGTCAAGTCGCTGAAGGAGAACGCACGCGGCGTGATCGTCACGCAGGTGTTCCCGTACGAGCGCTCGCTGTCGGCGCCGATCGTGAAGGAGGCGCACGACTATGCGGTGGCCAAGGGCATGGAAGGCGTGACGCCGGCGATGCTCGAAGGCTATGCCGCGGCCAAGGTGCTGGTCGCGGCGCTCAAGCGCGCCGGCCCCAGCCCGTCGCGCGCGAAGATCCAGCAGGCGCTGGAGACGATGAACAAGGTCGACATCGGCGGGCTGGAGGTCAGCTTCAGCGCCGCCGACCACACCGGGCTGGAGTTCGTCGACCTGTCCATCATCGGGTCGGACGGCAAGTTCCGCCGCTGAGCCGCGCATCGGCCCGTGGGCGGGTGCGCCGCTACACTGCGGCGCCGCGCGACCGATTGCCGATGCCCACCGCCCGTTCCCCTGACCGCACCGTCACTGCGCGGCGCCGCAGCGCGGTGCAGCGTGTCACCGGCACGCTGGACCAGACCGTCTACGACGGCCTCTTCAGCGACGTGATGCAGGGCCGGCTCCAGCCCGGCGAGCGGCTGGGCGAGGCCGCGCTGTGTGAACGCTTCCAGGTCAGCCGCACCGTGGTGCGCCAGGCACTGCGCCGCCTGGCCGAGTCGCACATCGTCGAGATCGTGCCGAACAAGGGCGCCACGGTGGCCGCGCCCGACCCGCAGGAAACACGACAGATCTTCGAGGCGCGGCGTGCGATCGAAGGCGCGATCGCGCGCGCCGTCGCTGGGCGCATCGGGCCGCTGGAACTGCAGCGCCTGCAGGAGCGGCTCGACGCCGAGCACGATGCCCTGCATGCCGACCACCACCGCTGGGTGGCGCTGGCCGGCGGCTTCCACCTCGCGCTGGCCCAGCTGTGCGGCAACCAGGTGCTGCAACGCATGCTGACCGAGCTGATGACACGCTGTTCGCTGATCGTCGCGATGTACGAGGCGCCGGGCGAGGCTTCGTGCGAACACGACGAGCACCGCCGCATCGTCGAACGGCTCGGCCTGCGCGATGGCGATGGCGCCGCGGCGCTGATGGAAGCGCACCTGCGCTCGCTCGAAGCGCGCCTCGCGCTGCCCGGCCCCCGCTGACGCACCGGGCTGGGTCCGGGCCGTCCCACCCTGGGCATTTCGCGCCCAGGATCGGTGAATGTATACATGACCTTGAGTTTCGTATAAGTCCTTGTCATACAAGGATTTAGTCGCGCCACATCGGCTGGCATCGAATCTGCATGTATACAATTTGCCGGCCCGGCTCCGGCACATTCCCACTCCCAGGAGCCTCCCCATGCAACGTCGTCGCCTGCTGCTTGCCTCCGGCCTCGCGGCCGCCACCCCTGCCCTCTGGCCTGCGGCCGCCCGCGCGGCGGGGCCGCTGAAGATCGGTTTCGTCTACCCGGGCCCGATCGCCGACATCGGCTGGACCTACCAGCACGATCTCGGCCGCAAGATGGTCGAGAAGGAATTCGGCAGCCAGGTGCAGACGCTGCACGTCGAGAAGGTGCCCGAGTCGGCCGAAGCCGACCGGGTGATCCGCCAGCTGATCGCCGACGGCTGCAAGATGATCTTCACCACCTCGTTCGGCTTCATGGACCCGACGATCCGCGTCGCGGCCGACCACCCCGACGTCGTCTTCGAGCACTGCTCGGGCTACAAGACGGCGAAGAACGTCGGCATCTACCAGACGCGCTTCTACGAAGGCGCCTATCTGATCGGCCTGATCGGCGGGCGCATGACGAAGAAGAACACCTTCGGCTACGTCGCGCCCTTCCCGATTCCGGAGGTGATCCGCAACCTGTCGGCCTGGACGCTCGGCGCACGTGCGGTCAACCCGAAGGTCGGCGTCAAGGTGGTGTGGATCAACTCCTGGTACGACCCGGTGCGCGAGCGCGAGGCCGCGCAGGCGCTGATCGACCAGGGCGCCGACGTGCTCTACCAGAACACCGATTCACCGGCGGTGGTGCAGCTCGCGCAGAGCAAGGGCCTGTACGCCTTCGGGCAGGATTCGGACATGACGCGCTTCGGGCCCCGGGCCCATCTCTCGGGCAACACGCTGAACTGGGGCGTGTACTACGTCCACAAGGTGCGGCAGGTGCTCGAAGGCAAGTGGAAGAGCGAAGACACCAAGTGGGGCATGAAGGAAGGCATCGTGCAGGTCGTGCCGCCCAATGCCGAGGTGCCCAAGGACGTGGTGGCCTTGTTCGAGGCGAAGAAGGCCGAGATCCTGGCCGGCAAGTTCCACCCCTTCAGCGGCCCGATCAAGGACGTCACCGGTGCGACCAAGGTGCCCGCCGGCCAGGTGCTCGCCGAGGAGGAACTGTGGAAGATGAAGTGGTACGCCGAAGGCGTGCTCGGCAAGCAACCCTGAAGGAGAAGGCATGGAAATCGACTTCGGCGCACTGACGGCCTACCAGCGCTACAAGCTGATGGCCAGCCTGATCGTGCCGCGGCCGATCGCGCTGGTGACCACGCTGTCGGCCGACGGCGTGGCCAATGCCGCGCCGTTCTCGATGTTCAACATGGTCGGCGAGGACCCGCCGATCGTAATGCTGTCGATCAACCGGCTGAAGGACGGCCGGCTGAAGGACACCGCCGCCAACATCCTGGCCAGCGGCGAATTCGTCGTGCACATCAGCGACGAGCCGATGGCGGCGCAGATGCATGCCTGCGGGGAGTCGCTGCCGCCGGGCGTGAGCGAACTCGACCGCTTCGGCCTGCACGCGCTGCCGTCGCAGACGGTCAAGCCGCCGCGCATCGCCGAAGCGCCGGTCGCCTTCGAGTGCGTGTTGCACGAGAAGCTGGAGACCGAGAGCCGCTACGTCTTCATCGGCCGCGTGCAGTGGCTGCACGCGCGCGAAGGCCTGGTCGACACCGAGACCTGGCGCGTGCGCCTGCAGGACTACCACCCGGTGGGCCGCTTCGGCGCCAGCTTCTACGTGACCATGCGCGATCGCTTCGCGATCGACGGCCAGGACCGCGAGAGCCGGGCCAGCACGAACATCGACGAGATCTGAGGAGCACCCGATGCCGCTGACCAACGCCGACCACGAACCGATGCGCCAGGCGATCCTGGCGTCGCAGCAAGCCGTCGCCGAAGGCAACATGCCCTTCGGCGCCACGCTGGTCGCGGCCGACGGCCGTCTGATCTGGACCGCCCGCAACAACCAGGTGAGCAGCGGCGATTGCACCGGCCATGCCGAACTGGTGCTGGTGCGCGAAGCGCGCGCGGCGCTCGGCGCCGAAGCCGTGCGCGGCGGCACGGTGTATGCCAGCGGCGAGCCCTGCGCGATGTGCAGCGGCGCGATGTTCTGGGCCGGCATCCGCCGCGTGGTGTACGCCGCCTCGACCGCCGACATCGCCGCGGCGCTGGGCGGCGACACGCTGCCGATCCGCAGCGCCGAGGTCTATGCCGGCGCCAGCCCGGCAGTGCAGGTCGACGGGCCGCTGCAGGCCGCCGACGCGATCGCCGTGCTTCAGGACGCCGCGGCGCGGCTGTCCGGCCGCGTCCGGTAGAAGCGGATCGGCACGGCCGCGGCTTCGCGGGCCGCGTCCTTCAGCACGTTCTTGCGCATCCGGCCGACCACGTGCATCTCGCAGGGCTTGCAGTCGGAGCGCAGCGTGAGCCGGTCGTTGCCGTGCATCAGCGTCAGCGGCTCGGCGCGCAGCGTGCCCTGCACGCCGATCACGCCCTTGGCCTGCTTGGGGCACAGGCTCAGGCTGTAGCGCACGCAGCGCCTGCGCCGGCAGCGTGATCGAGCGGGCCACGAAGATCGTCGCGCCGAGTTTTCCGAGCTGCTCGGACAGCGCCTCGCAGGCGCGGGCCTCGGCGCGTGCGGGGGCGAGCAGTTCGAGGTCGGGGCCGGGCATGGTGTGCGGTGGCCGCAGGCGCGAAGGCGGATCCTCCGCCAGCGTGCGAGCCCTTGCCAGCCGGGCTCGCGCACTAGCCGGCCAGTTCCCGGCCCGGATCGGGCGAGGCCAGCGGGCGCCCGGCCAGTTCGTGCACCACCTGCTCGGTGCCGACCACGCCCTGCCGGCCCTTGAACAGCGTGGTGACGCGGGCGCTGCAGACTGGCCGCTCGAGGTCGCCGGCGCGGTAGAAGTCCTGGCGGAAGTGGAACCAGCGCTCGTCCCAGTGCTCGATGCGGGTGTGCAGTTCGAATCGCTCGAAGGGCTTCAGCGGGCGCCGGTAGCTCAACTGCACCTCACCCACCGGCACGATCCACCGGTTGCGGACCACGCCGCGGAAGAGATCGCAACGCAGCAGGAAGTCGACCCGCGCGATGTCCATCAGCGACTGGTAGCGCGCATTGTTCATGTGGCCGAAGGCGTCGATGTCGCCGGGCAGCACCCGCCAGTGCGTCACGCAGGTGTCGTGCGGGTGCAGCGTTGGGAGCCGGGCGGCGCGGACGAAGATCTTGAGCAGGCGCAGGATGTTCAGCATGGTCTCGGTACCACGCAGCGAAGGCGTGGATCCGGACATTCACTTCCGCTCGCTGCCCAGAGCGGAAGCTCGCTGATTTCTTTGCGCGTTGAGGTCGGCGCGGCAAAGGCGCGTGCGGGCAGGCTGGCGCACGCCGCTTCGGCGGTCGGCCCGCAGGGCCGACTCCCTTGCGCTGCTCGGTCTCGCGGCAGGCCGCCCAACTCGCTTCGCTCACTGCGTTCGCTGCGCTCAGACAGCCGGCGGCAAGTCAGTCTACGAAGCGCGCTGCCGCGCGCCTGCCGCAAGCCCTGCGCTGCTCAGCGCCGAACAGGCGCGCTCCAGCCCGCCCGCACGCACCTTTGCTGAACCCGCGGTGGCATGCCGGTCGAAGGACTCCAGTGGTGGACTTCGCGGCAGCCGCTGCCCGCTGGGGGCGATTTGGGCGGTGACGAGAAGCGCAGCGTCAGGGGGCGGCGCGCGAAAGCGCGCTTCGT
>CALRRO020000004.1:0-356715 GCA_943370595.1 Chitinophaga pinensis | reverse complement strand
GGCTGGCGCGCGCCTGTTCGGCGCTGAGCAGCGCAGGGCTTGCGGCAGGCGCGCGTCAGCGCGCTTCGTAGACTGACTTGCCGCCGGCTGTCTGAGCGCAGCGAACGAAGTGAGCGAAGCGAGTTGGGCGGCCTGCCGTGAGACCGAGCGGCGCAAGGGAGTCGGCCCATCGGGCCGACCGCCGAAGCGGCGCGCGCCAGCCTGCCCGCACGCACCTTTGCCGCTCCGACCTCAACGCGCAAAGCAGACATAGAACGACAGCTCGGGGCCAATTCCAGACATTGCCGAGTGACCGCTGCAGTGCGGCCTGGACACAGTCAACCCGGCTCTGCACCCAAGCGCAAATAGACGTTCGCCACCAGTACTGCCAACCCTGCCAGCAGTCCGGCGGTCGACACGTAGACCAGTGCCACCGTCAGCCCATGTTCGTGGGCGGCACCACGCCCGAGCGACGGCGCGAGGTAGAACGTGGTGAACCATGCCAACGGGTACAGGCTGCCCAGGCCGACGAGCACCGAGGCGATCGACTTCAGCCGGGGCGTGAGGTCGGTCGCCGCGATCAGCAGCACGAGCCCGAGCGAGAACGCTGCGATGCCGGTGGCGTGAAAGTGGGCACGCTGCACGTAGCGCCAGATCTTGTCCTGGCTGCTCGCGTCGTGCAGCGTTGGGTGGGCGGCAATGCCGCGGGCGATGTAGGCCTGCACGGCGTCTTCGTTGATGCCGAAGTAGATGCCGAGCGCGACCCCGAAGAGCAGGCCGAGCAGGACGAGGGCAAGGCCCGGGCGAATCGCCATCAAACGTGGGTTCACGGTGTCTTTCGTTGCGCGCCAGGATCGGCATGCCGTGGGAAGCCGCGGCCGACCGATTCTCGGCATGGGGTGCCTCGCGTCTGTTCGGTGGCAGACGGTTCGTTACCACATTGGGTTTCTCACCCCGCTCCGTGCTCGCGCTCGCGCAGGCGCTTCAGCCCAGCTGAGCGACCAGGAAATCGCGCAGCCGCGGGTCGTCGGTCAGGCCGATGGCGCGCTGCAGCGCGGCCTGCCGGCCGGGCGCGCCAGCCAGGCTGAGCACATGAGCGCGCGCCACCCAGTAAGGCGCGTAGTCGGTGGCCTCGAGCGGCAGTGCGTCCAGCAGCGCCACCGCGGCCGCCGGCTCGCCGGCCTCGGCCTGGGCCACGGCCTGGCCGACACGCGCGCCGAGGGTGGCGTGGTGCTGCACCAGCACGCCGTACAGCTGTGCGATGGCGCGCCAGGGTGTCTGTCCCGTGGCGCGGCGCTGTGCATGGGCCGACTGGATGGCCGCCTCGATCTGGAGGGGCCCGGGTTGGCGCAGCTTGGCAGCGGTCCACAGTGCTCCCTCGGCCTCGCGGATGAGGTCGTCGCTCCAGCTGGTCGGGTCCTGTGCCTGCAGCGGCACGAAGCGGCCCTCTGCGTCGAACTGTGCAGCGCGGCGCGCCTCGGCGTGCAGCAGCAGGGCCAGCAGCCCCCAGGCTTCGGCCTGGCCGGGCAGCAGCTGCGCCGTCAGGCGGGCCAGGAAGAGGGCTTCCTCGCGCAGGTCGCCGGCAGGGCTGTCCAGCGCATGGCGGCCCAGGGTGTAGGCGGCGTAGACGGCCTCCAGCACGGCTGCCAGGCGCGCCGGCAGTTCGCGGTCCTCCGGGGCCTCGAAGCGCAGCCCGGCTTCGCGGATCCTGGCCTTGCCGCGCACCAGGCGCTGAGCCATTGCCGCGGGCGAGACGAGAAAAGCGCTGGCGATGACCTTGGCGTCCAGCCCGAGCACGGCCTGCAGCATCAGCGGCGCGTGGACGTTGGTCGCGATGGCCGGATGGGCACAGACGAACATCAGCTGCAGCCGTGCGTCGGGCACGGCCTGGCGCTCGGGCGTCTCGGGCTCCGCCTCGTCGAGCAGGGCGGTGACGCGCGGGTCCAGCGTCAGCCGGGTGTGGCGGGCGTGGTGCAGCAGGCGGCGCTGGGCCGCCGCGGCCAGCCAGGCCTCGGGCGCGTCCGGCACGCCCTGCTCGGGCCAGTGGCGCAGCGCGGCGGCAAAGGCGTCGGCCAGCGCATCCTCGGCCGCGGCGAGGTCGCGCCATTGCCAGGCCAGGCGCGCCACGAGGCGGCCGTAGCTCTCACGGGCGACGCGTTCGGCCGCCGCCGCCGCGCCGTCACTCATGCCGGCGCGTTCGTCGGCGGCGGCAGCACCGGCCGCACCTCGACGCTGCCGGCCGAAGCGCAGGGCGCTCGAGCGGCCCATTCCAGCGCGACGTCCAGGCTGGCCGTCTCGACGATGAAGTAGCCGCCCAGGTGCTCGTGGGTGTCGGCGAAGGGGCCGTCCTGCACCTGGCGCTTGCCGCCTGCCACGCGCACGTGGGTGGCGGTGCGCGGCGCCTGCAGCCCGTTGCCGCTGACGACGATGCCGCTGCCATGCATGGCGCCGACGTAGGCTTCCCACGCGCCCCAGTAGGCGGGCGCGGCGGCGGGGTCGTCGCGGCGGGCGACTTCGGCGGGGGTCTCGTTGAAGATGAGCATGTATTGCATGGGGTTCTCCTCGGGCGGCCCGCGCACCGTGCGCGTTCCTGACAGGGTGATGCGCGGCGGGGCGCCCGATCGACAGCGGCGCCACAAAAATGTTCCCGCCCGACGAACCGGCCCCCGATGCGTGTGGCCGAGGCCTGCAACGATGCGCCGTTCACAGGTGCGTCTGCAGAACGTCGTGCCCGTGAACCGTCCGCGGCACGCCATCTGCTGAGGAGTCAACCAGGATGCGAAGGTCACGGCGATGTACGAGGCAGCCGCCGTGAAGGACGGACAGTCGAGCATATCGCCGAATGAGCGGAAGAGCTTACGCGGGCGCGGGACGCTCGAAGGTTGAGTGTCGGCAATGTGAGGAACAGCGGTCGCCGAGCGTCGTCAACTCGCGCGCCGCGACCGGCTTCTTCAGGACGCTGCCGGCCCGCCATCGCTGCGCTCCGGGCGCCGCGGTCGTTTCGCGTTCGTCCGGACGGCTCCAGCACCGACGCTGAACGCACGCTCCATCGAATCGACGGAGCCGAAGCCGCAAGCCTGCGCGATCTCGCCCCGGCTCAGCCTGTTCTCGGCCAGGAGGCGCCGCGCCGATTCGGTGCGCAGTCTGGTGACGAACCGGAGCGGCGTCGTGCCGAACTCCTCGACGAAGCGGCGAGTGAAGTTGCGCGGACTCATCGCGACCCGCTCCGCCAGCACGGGCACGCTCAGCGGCTGCCCGAGGCTTTCGAGGATCCAGAAGGGCAGCTCGGACAATCGCGTGCGCCGAGGTGCCTGCGAGGCCAGGGCCGTGCTGAACTGCGACTGCCAGCCCGGCCGACGCACGTACACCACCAGCGCCCGCGCGATCCGCAGCGCGATGTCCAGGCCCAGGTCTTCCTCGACCATGGCCAGTGCCATGTCGATGCCGGCCGTCACCCCCGCGGCCGTCCACAGGGGGTCGGAGCGCACGAAGATCGGCTCGGGGTCCACCGTCACGCGCGGATACTCGCGCGCCAGGCGCTCGCAGAAGTACCAGTGCGTGGTGACGCGGTGTCCGTCCAGCAAGCCTGCTTCGGCGAGCACGAAGGCACCGGTGCACAGCGATCCATAGCGCCGCGCCTGCCCCACGCGGGCGCGCAACCAGTCTTGCAGAGCGCCGTCGCCGCGGCTGATCCATGGCTCCAGGCCACCGGCCACCAACAGCGTATCGACCGGCTCTTGGAACCGGGCATACGAACCCTCGGCCAGCAGGCCCACGGCACTGCCGAGCGGGCGTGTGTCGGGTGTACAGGACAGCAGCCGGACCTTGTAGCCACGGCCGTTCTGCCGGCCGGCCTCCTGCAGCTTTCGTCCTGCCAAGGCAAAGACTTCGGCCGCGCCGGCGACCTCGAGAGCGGAGACCTCGGGTGTCGCGAGAATGACGACGTTGCGGGTGTAGCCGACCAAGCCGTCATCCTGCCCGACAGCGGTCCGTGACGGCACGGGCGAGGGATCGTTGGGCATCATGAGGGCCTCATCATGCGTCAATGCGCACGACAGCCTGGGGGCCGCGCGCCGCCAAGCCACATGGCGGGGCGAGGCCCCCTCAGCGTGCCAGTTGAAGCGCGATGACGCGGCCCGGCTCCACGCCGCCAGCCGGCGGCAGGAACATGCCGCCGTTGGTGGTGACGTAGGCGGTGCGGCCGTCGCCTGCCAACGCGACGGAGGTGCTTCCGGTAACGCCCTGAGCGGCCTCCGCCAGCACCTCGACACGTCCTTGGGCATCGATGCGAACGACGCTGTTGTAGATGTGTGTGGCCGCCAGGACCGAGCCATCGGGCAGCACCGCGAAGTCATCGACGTTGACCTTCTCGGCCCAGAGCGACGGCTCGCCCGCCGAGCCGTCGGCACGGAGCGGGACTCGCACCAGGGTCATGCGGGCCGTGTTGGAGATCAGCACCGAGTCTCCATGGCGCCGAATGCCGTTGGCGGCCGGCAGCGGATTCTTCTCGTCCATGCGACCCAGCAGGGGAGACTTCAGCCACAGGCCGACTCGTTCCGCAGCGATGTCGAGCGACCACACGACGCCACGGTACGAGTCGGCGATGAGGTAGCGATCCGGCGCCACGCGCTCGATGCCGTTCAGAAAGACGCCATCGTCAAGTGTCCACGTCTTCTCCACCTGACCGGCGCCGGACACGCGATACACCGTGGCCTTGCCGGCGCGGTCGGATGCCGTGACGACGAAGCCGCCCGAACCGTCGCTGGCCACGCCGGCGATCTTCCCAGGCAATGCGGCCAGTGTCTCGGGCGCCTTGCCCGGCACGATGCGGAGCAGGCGGCCGTCCTCGTGGCTGGTGACGACCAGACCGGTGTCGGTGAGCACGAGGTTCTCGAGGAAGGTGAGCCTGGGAAGCTCGGCAATCGTCTGCGCGGCGACCAGCTTCTTCGGCGCAGACTCGAAGATGGGTGGCAGGCCTTGCGCATGGGTGCCAGCGACGGCGGACCAGAGCCCTGCGAGGAGGATCTTGCGCAGCGCGGGGAGCAGGTGTGGGTTCATGGAATGACACGCAGTGGATGGCTTGCAGACAACAGGCATGGAATTCTGTGCAGCTGCCGATGGGCGTGCACCGCCAATCGCACCGCAGTTCCGGCCATGTGGCAGGAGCCAGCGTCTGGCGTCATCCGTGGACGCACCGATCGCGACCGACCCAGCGCAGTCTGCCGACCTCCAGGACTGAATGCCCGAAAGCCGCCCGTGGCGCCTGGGTCGCGGCAGGAGGTTCTGCGGCGTCCGAACTCCGCAGAAGGTGCCGCACAAGGCCGCACCGTGCCCGCAAGTAAACTGACTCGGTCGTCCGAATGACGGCGTCAATGGCATCACATGGGAAAGCAGTCACTCAGGCAGAGCGCAGTGACCATGGTGCTGGGGCCTGCCGGGCCGGTGCGCGTTCGCACATCGATGACCTTGATCCCATTCGTTGTCTTCGTGCTGTTCGCCTTCGTACAGCACGGCGAGGTGATGCTCGGCCTGGTCGATCTCACCGAGTCGAACTGGCTCACTGCGTTCAACCTCGGCGGCAGCTCCCTGTTCTACCTCCTGGTCCGTACGCGCCTGTCGGAGCGACTCTCACGCGACCCGTTCCTGACGCTGCCGCAGATCTTGTTCCCGATCTGCTCGATCGCCTGGTCTTACGCCATCACCGGGCCCGCACGCGGGGCGGTCATTGCGATCATGGTGGTCACCATCGTGTTCGGCATGTTTGCCCTGGATCCGAAGATGGCGCCGCGTTTGGCGTTGCTGGCATTCTCGGCGCTGGCCGGCGTGATGGCATGGCGCGGCGCAACCGCGCCGGAGCGATATCCCCCAGTGGTCGAGTCCGTGCACGCGCTGTTCGCCGCGATCGTGATGGGCGCGACCGCGGTGGTGGTGATCCGCATCGGTCGGCTGCGTGCGCGGTTGGCGGAACAGAAACGGGAACTGGCCGATGCACTGGCCTTGAACCAGGAACTGGCAACTCGAGACCCGTTGACGGGCCTGCTGAATCGCCGAGCGATGGTCGAGTTGCTGGCTCGCGAGCACGCCCGCAGCGCGCGCGGTCACGGCCCGCTGTCGATCGCATTGCTGGACATCGACTGGTTCAAGCGGGTCAACGACTCCCTGGGCCACGGTGCAGGAGACGAAGTGCTGCGGCGCTTTGCCACCGTGGTCCAGTCTCAACTGCGCACCGTCGACGGGCTTGCACGTTGGGGCGGCGAGGAGTTTCTCGTGGTGATGCCCGGCACCGCGCTGGACGACGCGCTGATCGTTCTGGAGCGCCTGCGCGCTGCGATTGCCCGAGGCGGGTTCGATGTGATTGCTCCTGCCTTGGCGATCACGTTCTCGGCCGGGTTGGTTCAACTGCACACAGGCGAGTCCCAGGACGCGGCCATCGATCGTGCCGACAGGGCACTTTACAAGGCCAAGAAAGCCGGGCGCGATCGGGTCGAGACCGCCTGACGGTACCAAGCAGCTACGCCGGCACAGCACGGCGCAGCATTGCCAAGACTTGCGTGTTCGACTTTCTCCGCCCTTGGCTCTTGCGAGGATCAGGTCGTGGCCCACCGCCGGAGGACACGAACGACCGCTCCGTGGACGCGATGGGCGAGGGATTCTGGCCAGCCGTCGGGCAGCTTTTGCTCGGACCGATGGGCTGGAATGGGTCGAGATGTCGAGCTCGCGTGCTCGAGGAGCGGCCATCCAGGCCGTGCCGGATTGCGTGGCCGCAGTCGGCGCAGGCCTCGAACAGGCGATCCCGGACACGACGAGACGCTCGGCCCCGCTGCCGCATACCTGTCGCTCATCGCTGGGATCTTGGCGGATGCCAGGCGTGACAACCTCCGTCTTGCCGCGATGCAGATAGTGGGTGCGGGTGTCGCATGGAAACGCAGCGCTGCACGGTGGTGACTTCAAGTCGCTGGCGGCGCGTGCGCGGCACGACTTCCGAACGTTTGCCCCACGCTCGCACCTGGCACGACACTCGCTTGCGCATTACAGACCAGGCACCCCACACCACGATCCGAGGAGTCCCATGTCCAACCACTCCAACCCAAGCCGCCGCTCGGCACTCCGCTGGGCCGGCGCCGTCACGGTCTCTGGTGTCTTCGCGTGGGCCGGGCGTGCCGCCGCGGAAGGCAAGTATCCGGACAAGCCGGTGAAGATCGTGGTGGCGCTGCCCGCAGGCGGCAGTGTCGACATGATTGCGCGCGCGCTCGCCGACAAGCTCCGGGCCGCGCTGGGCGGCACCTGGATCGTCGACAACCGGCCCGGCGGATCGGGCCAGATCGGCATGCCGGCCGCGGCCCGCTCGCCGGCCGACGGGTACACCCTGGTCGTCTCGCCCGCCTCGTTCCTGACCACCAACAAGAGCATCTTCAAGAGCCTGCAGTACGACCCCGAGGCCGACTTCACGCCGATCTCGCGGCTCGTCAACCAGCCGATGGTGATGGTGGTCAAGGACAAGCAGAAGTACCCGAACGTCAACGCCCTCGTCACGGCCGCCCGCGCCGCACCGGGCCAGATCAGCTATGCCTCGTCGGGCGACGGCAGCCCGCAACATCTGGCTGGCCTGATGTTCGAGACCCGCACCAGGACCAAGCTCCTGCACGTGCCCTACCGGGGCGGCGCGCTGGCCATCAACGACACCATCGGCGGCCAGGTGGAGGCCATGTTCGCCGTCATGCCCGAGGCCCTGCCGCACGTGCAGGCCGGGCGGCTTCAAGCGCTGGCCGTGATGAGCCCCGCACGCTCGCCGGCCATGCCGCAGGTGCCCACCATGGCCGAGGCCGGCGTGGCCGACCTCAGCCTCTCGGCGTGGATAGCCATGCTGGCGCCGGCCAAGATGCCCCGCCCGCTGGTGGATGAACTCAACCGCGTCGTTGGCAAGGCCCTCGATGCCGAGCTTCGCGGGCGGCTGGCGGAAAGCGGCATCGAGGTGGCCACGAGCAGCCCCGAGGAACTGCAGGCCCTGATCGCCCGCGACATCAAGCTTCACGCCGAGTTGGTGAAGGCGGCGGGGCTGGTGCCGCAGTAGGCCGCACGGCGTGTGCCGGGCGATCGCCAGTCGCTGGAGCCCGGCTCAGCGGCCCGACGCCAGGCCCTGCGCCAGCGCCTCGAACACCACACGGATCCGCCGCGAGGTGCGCAGCTCGCGGTGGGTGACCAGCCAGATCGGGAAGCGCACGGGCGGCACATCGTCGAGCACCCGCACGATGCCCGGTGTGTCGCGGGCGATCTCTTCCATCATGGCGCCGATGCCCATGCCCTGGCGCACCAGGGCCCAGTGGGCCACCGAGTGCTCGCAGTAGCAGTTGAAGTTCGCCTCGCTGAGCGGCAGGCCGTGCTGGCGCAGGTAGGCCAGGTACTGGCCTGAGCGATCGGAGCCGACGAAGGGAAGCTGGGCCGCTTCTTCGGCGCGGCGCGGATGGCCGTGGGCCTTCACCCAGTCCGCCGACGCGTAGAAGTGGGCCGATGCCTCTCGGATCAAGCGCGCGATCAGATCCGGCTGCTCGGGCTTGACATGGCGGATGGCGATGTCCGCCTCGCGGCGCAGCAGGTCGCTGAGCGCGTTGGACGCGATCACCTCGATGGCAATGCCCGGTTCGTTCTCGCGCAGTTGCTTGATCAACGGGGGCAGCAGGTAGGCGGCCACCGCGTCGGTGGCCGAGACCGAGACCACGCCGCCCACGGCCTGCGAGCGGCCGGTGGCCGCCAGCCGCAAAGCCTCGGCGGCGGCGCCCATGGCGCGAGCATGTTCCAGCAGGTCCAGCCCGGTGGGCGTGAGCGCCATGGCCTTGCCCACCCGCTCGAAGAGTGTCACGCCCATGCGCTGCTCGATGGCCGCCACCTGGCGGCTCAGCGTCGGCTGGGTCAGACCCAGCTTGCGGGCCGCCGCCGACAGCGAGCCGGCTTCAGCGGTTTCCAGAAACGCCTTGAGTTGGTTCCAGTCGAGGTTATCCATGCGCGGATGCATATGTTCGCTGCAATCTACCGCAGTTCCTCTCGCAACTGCGCATGGATAGCATCCGTGTACTCCTTGAACGACTGTCACCTCTGCCCATGCCGGCTCGCGCCACCGCTCCTCTCGCCGACGCTTCTGCACTGGCTCATGCGGGCGCGTCGTCCGCCCGCAAGGCCCGCTTCTGGGACCGTATCGCCGTCAAGTACGCGGCCGACCCGATCGCCGACATCGCCGGCTACGAAAACACGCTGCGGCGCGTGCAAGGCCTGCTGTCTGCGGATCAGGACGTGCTGGAGATCGGCTGTGGCACCGGTTCCACCGCGTTGCGTCTGGCGCCCTTCACCCGGCGCCTGCTGGCCACCGATGTCTCGCCGGGCATGATCGCCATCGCGCGTGAACGGCTCGCTGCCGAGCCGGTGCCGCAGCTGAGCTTTGCGGTGGCCGACGCCGATGCAACGGTGGCCGGCCCAGGCGAGTACGACGCGGTGCTGGCCTTCAACCTGCTGCACCTGGTGACCGATCTCGACCGTGCGCTGGAACTGGCGATGCGTGCCTTGCGGCCGGGCGGCCTGCTGATCTCCAAGACATCCTGTGTCTCCGAGATGAACCCGCTGATTCCCTACCTCGCACTGCCCGTGATGCGGGCCATCGGCAAGGCACCTCATGTGCTTTGCTTCGACGCCGACGCGCTGCAGTCGGCCATCGCCCGCCAGGGCATGGACATCGTGTCGGTCGAGCGACACGGCACCCGGGGCAAGGACACCCGCGTCTTCATCCTGGCCCGCAAGCCGGCCTGAGTTCCCCGCCTCACACCAGGCCCTGGTTCAGACCCGGGTCGGTCTTCGTTCGCCCTGCAGTTTTCGCAGGCCTGCCGTTCTTCCCATCGTTCGACACCTCAGCCTCCCATGCCCATCTTCCCTGCCTTGCCCAGCCTTGCTCACGCCCCCGTCTTCGCCCTGAGCGTGCAGGCCGTACTCGCTGCCACCTTCCTCGCGCTGTGCCCGCCCGCGCAAGCGCAGTCGGATTCCAACGAGCCGGCCTACGGGCTCAGCGGCCGAATCGGCCTGGCCGTGGCGACCATGCCCACCTACGAGGGCAGCCCGAACCGCCGCACGCTGGCAGGCCCGGACCTGACGCTCAGCTACCGCAGCCGCGATGCGGGCACTATCGAGTTCGGTCAGCGTGGGCTGGTCTGGAACGCCGTCGAATCGGGCCGATTCAGGTTCGCCCTGGTCGCGCAGTTCGACCCCGGCCGCAAGGACCGGGACACATCGACACTGAGCCCGACCCCTGGCGACAAACGCCTGGCCGGCATGGGCAACGTGCAGTCCAGCACCGAGGCCGGCGTGGGCATCGGCTACGGGCCGGTGATGCTGGTGGCGCGCCAGTCGCTGAGCGAGCGCGGCGCCAAGGGCACGCAGGCCGACCTGACCGTCGAGATGCCGTGGGCGCTGTCCGACCGCCTCGGCCTTCGCTTTGCGCTCGGCGCGACGTGGGCCGATCGCGACTACATGCAGACCTACTTCGGCGTGACCGCGGCCCAAGCGCAGGCCACATCGTTCGCCGTGTACACGCCGAAGTCGGGCTGCCGCAAGGTCGACGCCAGTGTCGGTGCCGAGTACGCCATGGCACCGAGCTGGAAGCTGCAGGCCAATGTCGGATTCTCGCGGCTCGGTGACGTGGCTGCGGCGAGCCCGATCGTCGGCCGGCGCAATGGCGCATCGGCGGCACTGGGGGTCGCGTATGAGTTCTGAACCCTCGTCGCTGGCAGCGCCTCAAGCATCGGTCGATCGCCGCCGGCGGCAGCTGCTGGCCGGGATCGGTACTTCTGCGAGCACCTGGCGCGCGAGTTTCCGCTGGTGACGGCGGACCCGGGAGCCGATCTTCGTGCGCTGCGACCCCTGTGGTCCGCGGGCGCGACCGCAGGCATCGACATGGCACTTGCCATGGTCGAAGACGACCTGGGCCTGGACATTGCGCTGCGAATCGCGCGGGAGCTGGTGGTTTACGTGCAACGGCCGGGATGGCACTCGCAGTTCAGCACGGTCCCGGCCTCGCAGGCACCACGGCGAACGCGCTTGTCCGAACTGCCCTTCCGGATCCTCGAGAACCTTGGGCAGTCGCTGAGCGTGCCGGTGTTCGCGGAGCAGGTTGCGATGAGCCCGCGCAACTGCACCCGCCGCTTCGTCGTGCTGTTCGGTATCACGCCGCTGCGCTTCGTGACCAGACACTGCAACGAGTCGGCGAGCCGCCTCTTGGCCGAGAACAGGCTGAGCCGGGAACAGATCGCGCAGGCTTGCGGCGTCGGTTCCGTCGATTCGATCTAACGAGCACTGAGCGGCCATGCCTGAGCCGTCCGGGCGAACGCGACTGGACCGCGGCACTCGAGGCGCAGCGTTTCGAGGCTTCAGAACCTGGCGCCGGCCATGGCCGCCATGAAGGCCTGCGGGTTGAAGTACTCGCGGTAGTTGACGATCAGCCCGTTGCGGACGGTCACCACGGTGGCGTAGCTCAGCTCGTAGGGGTTGCCGTTGCTGATCACGCGGCCGGACACGCTCCACTCGGCGATGGCCACATTGGGGTCTTCGGTGGCGTGGATCCTCAGCGTCGGAAGGGATTTGATGTCGATGGCCTTCGGGTAGTCCTTCAGGAAGGCGTAGATGGCTGCGCGGCCGACGATCTTCCTGCCTGCGGGGTCCGGCGAGAACGGCAACTCGACGACGACGTTCTCGTCGCACAGTTCCGACCAGCCCTTCATGTCCTTGGCCAGAAAGAGGTCCATGGCGCGCTTGAGCACTTGCGGTGCGGTCAGGCCTTTGCCCGCGTCCTGGGCTTGCGCGGGTGCAGCAAATGAGGTGACCGCGAGTGCGGCTGCGGCCATCAGGCCCCGGCGGCCCGTGTGCTTGGCGGTGGTTGTGTGCGGTTCGGCGTTCATGGCGTGGTCTCAGATCTTGATGAAGTTGGTGGCAGACAGGCTTCCGAAAGGCAGCTGCGACAGCTGGCCGCCCGCAACCAGCGAGCCCAGGTCCACCGGGAAGTAGCCGATGGCTTCCAGAACCTGGCGCACGGCCTTCTTGGCGTCGGCGTCGTCGCCGGCATAGAACTGCACACGCTGGCCGCCGGACACTTCGGGCTGCGCCAGCACGTTCACGTCCAGGTGGTTCAGCGCCTTGACGACGCGGGCGCCCGCCAGCATGTCGCGCACCACCTCGCTCGACGAGCGCCCGCCCAGATCGATGGCCTTGATGCCGTAGGCGGCCAGCGGGTTGCTCGGGTCCTTGGCGTCGGGCGAGTTGGGGTCCAGGAATTCGACGGGGTTGGTGCCGTCGATGACGATGCGGTTGTTCCAGGCGGGCAGGCCCTTCAGCGCGGTGCCCAGGTCGGTCCAGCGCACGGCGATGAGCACGATGTCGGCCGAGGCCGCTTCCGTCACCGTGCCGGCCTTGATGGAGCCGCCGAGCTCAGCCACCAGCGGCGCCAGTGACTCGGGCCCGCGGCGGGTGGAAATGGTGGCTGCAATGCCCTTCCTGGCGAGCGCGCGGGCCACGTTGCTGCCGAGAGCGCCGGAACCGATGATGCCGATGGTCATGATGTTTTCTTTCGTTGGGTTGGAGTGGGTTGGGGTCTGGGGAAACGTTCAGGGGCTGGCCTGCGGAGGTCTCTGCTGCCTGCCTGCGATTCGTCAGTCAGCCGGACTGGCCGGCAGCAGCCAGGCTCTGCCTGATTCGGCGAATCTCGGCTTCGCCACGGTCGAGCGCGTCTGTGCTCGTGTGCACGGAGTACGCGCCCATCACGAGCGCATGCGGGTGCGGCACGGCGGAGCCCAGCACGAAACGCGTGTCGGTCTCTGCGACGAAGTCGATGGCGGTTTCAGACGGGGTGAAGCTGACGAGTTCGCCTCTCGCAATGGGCTCGCTGGCCAGCAGCCGACCGCTGGCCACCGCCACCCAGGCCACGGTGTGGCCGGCAGGCGGCGTGTAGCGCCAACGTTCACCCCGCGCCAGGGTCACCGAGAGATAGGCCATCGCGGACGGTGCCTCGACGACGCTGCGCGCTGTGTCGTAGTGGCCCAGCAGTACACGCGCCGGGCCCACTTGCGGCACGTCGGACGGCGCCAGATACCGGCTGAACGCCGGTGCGCTTTCCAGCGCGGCGGGCAGCGCCACCCACAGCTGAAAGCCCTGGCCAGGCCTGTCGCCCACCGGTTCGCCGGTGTGCCACACGCCGCCGCCGGCCTGCATCCATTCCACGCCACCTTCGGGCAGCACACCGGCCTGGCCGGTGCTGTCGGCATAGCGCACCTCGCCCTGGGCCATGAAGGTCAGGGTGGCGATGCCGGAGTGCGGGTGCATGCCGAAGCGCGTGCGGCCATGCCGTGCATCGAAGTTCACCAGGTCCAGGAAGATGAACGGCTTGAGGACCTGGCCCAGGTCGCCAGGGCTTATCAGGCGGGTGACGGGTCCATGCGTGCTGCCCCGGGTGCGGTGCACGACGGCGCGGGGGGATGGTGAGACGGAGGCAGCGGCTTCAATGGCAGGCAGGGTAGACATCGGTTGGGGTGCCTTGATTCGATGACGGAAGCTTAAAAACCCCCTGGTTGATTGACTAGACGGCACAATCGGATTGAACTCGTCCACAAACGCAAGTAATCGACCATGCTCGACCTCAATGACGTCGCCGTCTTCGTGCAGGTGGTGCGCTGCGGCAGCTTTGCCGAGGCCGCGCGCCGACTGGGCATCCCGCCCAACACCTTGAGTCGCCGGGTTCAGCAGCTCGAAGCGCACCTGGGCACGCGCTTGATGCAACGGTCCACGCGCAAGCTGTCGCTCACCAGTGCGGGTCAGGACTTCCACGACCGCTGTGCTGATGCGGTTGAAGGTCTGGTCGACGCGGGCCAGTCCTTGCTGTCGCGCAACGAGGCGCCCAGCGGGCTGGTGCGCGTGGCGGCGCCCGCCGACTTCTTCGACTTCTTCCCGATGGAATGGCTTGCAGAATTCCTGGCCGGGTACCCGCAGGTCCGGGTGGACTTCGTGCTCAGTGATTCGCGTGCGGACCTGATCGCCGACCGCATCGATGTCGCCATCCGCGGTGGGGTGTTGGAAGACTCCGCCTTCTTCGCGCGCCGGGTGCTGGACGCCGGGCTGGACGGTCTGGTGGCCAGTCCGGCGTACATCGCAGCGCGCGGCACGCCAGCCACCTTGCAGGACCTGGCTGCCCACGACTGCCTGGTGTTCGCGCACCCCAGCGGGCGTGCGACCTGGAGCCTGTCAGCCCACGATGGCACCGACGCCGAGGTGCAGGTGGCTGGCCGGCTCAGCGGCAACACCGTGCAGGTGCTGCGCAAGGCCGCGCTGGCGGGTCTGGGCATTGCACTGCTGCCGTCGACGATGACGCGGCGGGAACTGCGCGCCGGCCTGCTGGTGCCGGTGCTTCCGCAGTACAACCGCAAAGGGCACGCCGTGCACCTGGTCTACGCCAGCCGCCGGCACCTGCCCTCGGCCGTGTCGGCGTTCATCGACCTGGTGGCTGCCAAGCTCGGCGATTTCGAGGACCTGCCGATGAAGACGCCCGGCACGCCGGCCTGAAGGGGCCATGCAGCGCTCCAGTGGCAGCTTGGCCGCGCGGCAGTTCACGCGCAGGTTCCCGATCAACTCTCCGCGTTCGGATGAGCTCGCCGGTGGCCGCTGGAGCTTCGCATCAGAAGGGCACACCGGCACGCAAGGCGTGCCTCTCCGAGCAAGCTGTCTTGCCAATGGCTGTCGCTCGACCCCGAGACGCGACTGTCCGAGTCCGGTCTCGCGCGGCCGTTCATCGTGCCGCATTCATGACCCCCAAGGAGTGGTCAACTCCGGCTGAGCGCCGGCGTAGAGACGTGCCAGGTCTGCGAGCCGCAGCGACTCGAACGACCAGTCGGCCGGTACCGTCCCGCCGGCGCCCGGCGCTACGCTCGACGCGCTGCGCCGGTTCGACTCTCCGTCGTCGACGCACAGGCCCGTGCCGTGACCTCGGCCGCCGCTGCGTTGTCGGACGGAAAGCGTTCCAGCGCCAGGTCGATGAAGGCGCGCACCTTGGAACTCAGGTAGCGGTTGCTCGGGTACACCGCGTGCACCGGCATCGAGGGCGGGCGCCACGCGGGCAGCACGGGCACCAACCGGCCGGCCGCCACACTTTCGGCGGCCACCAGCAGTGGCAGCTGGCCGATGCCGAGGCTGCGCAGCAGCGCATCGCGAACGCCGAAGGCGTTGTTCATGCGCAGGCGTGCCTGGCCTTCCACCTTCAGCGCCTCGCGCTCCGCGCCGCCCTGCGGTACGAGCTGCCAGCCGCGGCGCTGGCTGCCGCCGCTGAACATCACCAGGCTGTGCTCGCGCAACTGCTCGGGCGTCTGCGGCGTGCCCTGGCGCGCCAGGTAGCGCGGGCAGGCGAAGAGCGCGTAGTCGAGCTGCCCCAGCGGCCGCGCCACCAGGCGCGACTCCTGCACGACGCCGACGCGCACCGCGAGGTCGAAGCCCTCGTGCACGATGTCCAGCACTCGTGAGGTGTACTCCACGTCCGCCGTGGCCATCGGGTAGGCAGCCAGGTAGGCCTCGACCCAGCGCCCCACGGCCAGCATGCCGAACTCCACGCCGCAGGTCAGGCGCAGCAGCCCGCGCGGCTCGCCCTGCGCGTTCTGCACCATGCGCGCGGTGTCTTCCACCGCGCCGAGGATGCCCACGGCACGCTCGAACACCTCGCGGCCCATCTCGGTGACGGAGAGCCGGCGCGTCGTGCGTTCGATCAGCTTGGCGCCGAGCTCGGCCTCCAGCTGCGCGACCACGCGGCTGACGTAGCTCTTCTGCGTTCCCAGCAGCGCGGCGGCCTGCGTGAAGCTGCCGGACTGCACGACCTTGACCAGGATGCGGAGCTGTTCGAGCGTCATGCCGGCGGCCTTTCACTGTTATCCGAAACGTGGACGGTGAATCCTAGGCCATAGCCTTTATCCCGGCATTGGCAACACCAAGAATGGCCCCATCGCCACTGCTGCGGAGCCCCGCATGAGCCTGAAGGACCCCAACGTCGTCGACCCCCGGCGCAGGAAGCGCGTCGCGATCGTGCTGGCCAACCCGGCCGTCTCGCCCACCACCAGCTGGCCGGTCGGCTTCTGGTGGAGCGAGCTGACCCACCCCTGGTACGTTTTCGCCGAACAAGGCTACGAGACCGAGGTCTTCAGCTACGCCGGAGGCCCGGTCGAGCCCGACGCGCTGAGCGACCCGGGCGACCCGAGCGGCTACTCCGCAGGCGACCTGATCACGCAAGGCTTCATCCACACGCCCAAGCTGATGGCGCTGCTGCAGGACACGAAGCCGGTGGCCGCTGTCGACGTCGACGCCTTCGATGCCATCCTCGTGGCCGGCGGCCAGGCGCCGATGGTGGCGATGGAGGGCGCCACCGCCTTGCACGCCAAGTTCGCGGAGTTCTTTGTCGCGGGCAAGGTGGCTGCCGCGCTGTGCCACGGCAGTGCCGTGCTGCGCTATGCACGCCTGCCCGGCGGCGAGCCGCTGGTCAAGGGCAAGACGGTGACCGGCTTCGCCAATGTGGAGGAAGACTTCGCCGACAACGCGGTGTGGAGCTATGGCCTGCTGCCGCGCGACAAGCATGTGCAGCCCTGGCGCATCGAGGACGAACTGAAGGCGCTCGGCGCCAACTACGTGCAGGCGGGCCTGTGGCGCGGCTTCGCGATCCGCGACGGCAACCTGGTCACCGGGCAGCAGAACTTCTCCGGCGAAGAGACAGCGCGCGCCATCGTGGCGGCACTGGGAGGCTGAACATGTCCATCGTTCGACTCCTTCGGCTCTGCCTGCTCGCCGCCGGCGTGGCCCTCGTGGCCCTCGTGGCCGCCGGATGCGCGGCGCCCGGCACCGGCCGCACGCCCGTGGTGCTGGTCCATGGCGCCTGGATGGGCGCGGCCGCCTGGGACAAGGTGGCCGCCGACCTGCGGGCGCGTGGCCACTCGGTGACGGCCGTCGAACTGCCCGGCCACGGCCGCGACGGCACAGCGCCCGAGAAGCTCTCGATGGCCGGCTACATCGATGCCGTCGCCGCTGCGCTGCCTGCCAACGGGCAGGCCGTGCTGGTCGGCCACAGCATGGCCGGCATGGTGATCTCGGGCGTGGCCGAGAAGGCGCCGGAGAAGATCACCAGGCTGGTCTACGTGGCCGCCTACCTGCCGAAGGACGGCCAGAGCCTGTACCAGATCTCGCAGGGCGATGCCGACAGCCAGGTGCCGCGCTGGTGGCGCCAGGCCGACCCGAAGGCCTACTCGCCGGCCTGGATCGACAAGGCCGGCATCGTCGACGTGTTCTGTGCCGACTGCAGCGCGGCCGAGCAGCAGTTCCTCATCGACAGCCACAAGGCCGAGGCCGTGCCGCCGCTGGGTACCCCGGTGCGGCTGACGGCCGAGCGCTTCGGCCGTGTGCCGCGCACCTACGTTCACACGCTGAAGGACCGCGCGGTGTCTATCGCCCTGCAGCGGCGCATGCTCGCCGATGCAGGCTCTGCCAGCCGCGTCGTCGAACTGGACAGCTCGCATGCGCCGATGCTGAGCCAGCCCCGGGCGCTGGCAGATGTCATCGCCGACGCTGCCCGCTGACCACTCACCCTCGCACCCAGCCACGCACCCACACTCGCCGAGGAGCGCCCCATGACGATTGCCATCATCGGTGCCGGCCGTGTCGGCCAGGCTCTGGCCCATTCACTGGTCGCGCAGCGGGACACGGTGCGCTTCGGCGTGCCCGAGCCGGCGCGCCACGTCGACCTGCCGGCACGTTTCGAAGGGCGCGCGTCGGTGCACACGGTGGCCGAGGCCATCGGCCCCGCCGGCACCGTGATCCTGGCCACGCCCTATGCCGCCGCGCTGCAGGTGGCGCGCGATGTCGCCGACTGGGCGCAGCGCATCCTGATCGATGCCACCAACCCCATCGCGCCGGGCATGGCCGGGCTGCTGGTCGGCACCACCACCTCCGGCGCCGAGCAGATCGCCGCCGCGGCGAACCGGGCCCGCGTCGTCAAGTGCTTCAACACGACGGGCTTCGAGAACACGGCGCAGCCGCAGTACCCGGCCGGCGCGCTATTCATGCCGGTGGCCGGTGACGACGCCGATGCGCGACAGAAGGTGGTGGCCCTGGCCACGCTGATCGGCTTCGATGCCGTCGACATGGGCGCGCTGGCCGCGGCTCGCTATCTGGAGCCCTGGGCCATGGTGTGGATCGAGATGGCCATGCGCCTGGGCCACGGCCGGCAGTTCGGTTTCGTCTGCCAGCGGCGGACCGAGCCGTCAGTCGGGATGGGCTGACCGACCGACACCGGCGGAGCTGCGCGCGGCCGGCGTCGCGTGGCCGCTCACGCTGCCTGCACCAGCTCCCACGCCAGCGGTGTGCCGGGGACTGCGTCCTTCACCACGCGGCAGCCGAGCAGCTGCTCCAGGTGCTTGGGTGGCAGGCCGTAGCCGGGGCGGATGGCGCGCACGTTGTCGCGCGTCAGCACGTCGCCGGCCTTGACCGGCTTGACGATGTAGAGCGAGCGGCGGAACTGCGTCGAGCCGCCTTCGGAGGCGGTGGGCTGGAAGTTCACCTGGCCGAGGCTCTGCCAGGCGCGTTCGGTCTCGACGCGCAGCATCGCGAACTCGGCGGGCTCGAGCGAAAAGGCGCTGTCGACGCCGCCCTCGGCGCGCGCCAGCGTGAAGTGCTTTTCGATCAGCGTTGCGCCCAGCGCCACCGAGGCCACGGCGACGCCGCAGCCCAGCGTGTGGTCGGACAGCCCGGCCTCGCAGCCGAAGGCGTCGCGCAGCGCGGGAATGGTGCGGATGTTGCTGTCCACCGGCGAGGCCGGGTAGGTGCTGGTGCACTTGAGCAGCACCAGATCCCGGCAGCCGGCGCCGCGCGCGGCGCGCACCGCGTCGTCGATCTCCGACAGCGTGGACATGCCGGTCGAGATGATCAGCGGCTTGCCGGTGGCGGCCACGCGCCGGATCAGCGCCAGGTCGATCAGCTCGAACGAGGCGATCTTGTAGGCGGGGACGTCGAGCGACTCGAGGAAGTCGACCGCGGTGTCGTCGAAGGGTGTGCTGAAGCAGTGCAGGCCCAGTTCCTTGGCACGCGCCATGATCGGCGCATGCCACTCCCAGGGCGTGGCGGCCTCGGCGTACAACTCGTGCAGCTGGCGGCCGGCCCACGGACTCTTCGGGTTGTCGATCACGAAGCCGGGCGCGCGGATGTCCAGCGTCATCGTGTCGGCGGTGTAGGTCTGCAGCTTGATCGCATCGGCGCCCGAGGCCGCAGCGGCATCGACGATGGCCAGCGCGCGTTCCAGCGAGCGGTTGTGGTTGCCCGACATCTCGGCGATCAGGTACGGGCGGGCGTGGGGGCCGATCTCGCGGCCGGCGATGCGGATCATTCTCAGGACTCCATCGGTTCCAGGCGCAGCCGGTAGCGGCGCCCGCGGTACTCGAAGTGGGCAGGGTAGCGATCGGGGTCGGCCACGCGCAGCAGGTCGAACTGTTCGGCCAGCGGACGCTCGGGGTCGAGCCGGCTGTCGGCCGGGCCGCGCTTGCGGTAGTAGCTCGGCTCGCCGTGCTGCTCGCGCGGCTGCACCGTCGCGGCGTGGGCCAGCGCCCAGTCCATCAACGCCAGCTCGGCATCGAACAGGCGCTGATTGATCTCGTGGCACACCGCGTCCGGCGGCACCTCGACCTCGAGCTGGTGCCAGATGCGGCCGGCGTCGAGTGCGTCGACGGCCTCCAGCATCGTCAGCGTGAAGCCGCCGTGTCCCTCGAGGATCTGCCAGACATGCGGTGACATGCCGCGCCCGGCCGGCAGCGCGCTGGCATGCAGCACCAGCGTGTGGCGGTAGCGCGCTCGGATGTCGGCGCCAATGATCTGGTGGCAGGAGACGAGGAACAGGAAGTCGCCGCCCGTGGCCTCGCGTGCGTCACGCAGGATGTGCACCTGCGCGTCGTGCGCGTGGGCCATTGCCCAGCGCTCGAGCCATGCGTTGACGCCATGGGCCGGGTCGGTGCAGACGATGTGGACGACGGCGCTCATGGCGTGCTCGGGGCCAGCAAGGCGGTGGCGACACGCTGCGCGCCGCGGCCGTCGACCAGCGCCATTGCGCGGTCGGACAGGCTGCGACGCAGCGCCGGGTTCTCGATCAGTTCGCGCACGGCGGCACCGATCGCCGAGGCCGTGGGCGGCTCCTCGGCCAGCACACGCAGCACGCCCATGTCCTGCAGCGGCAGCAGCACCGGGCGCTGGTTGTCGGCGGCGATCACCGCCAGCGTCGGCGCGCCAATGCAGCAGCGCTCCCAGGTGGCGCCGCCGCCGGCGCCGATCTGCAGGTCGTGGCGGGCGAAGAAGTCGGCCAGGTCGCGCTGGTCCAGCGTGAGGGCCAGGCGCGGGCGCGCGGCCGCCCGGGCGCGCAGTGCCGCCAGGTGCGGGTTGCCGCCCGTGGTGGCGATCTCGATGGTGCCGGGAAAGCCGATCTGCTCCAGCGCATCGAGCGCGACGGCGCTGAGGCCGGCGGCATCGGTGCCGCCCATGAAGATGCCGATGCTGCGCACCGGTTCGCGCGCCGGGCCGTGCACCGGGCAGCGCGGCGCGTCGGCATAGGCCGGTGCGAGCAGGGCATGCTGCGGGCCTGCCAGCAAACGGGCCGGGGCGGGCAGGCGGCCGGCGAACTTGGCGGCCGGGTCGGTGCTGAAGTTCGGGTCGATGGCGATGTCGACGGCCAGCAGCCGGTCGGCGAGGTCGTCGATGGCGGCGATGCGCGCGTGTGTCGACGCACGCACCACGCGGTGCCAGCGTTCGCCGAGCGCGTAGTGGTCGACCACCACCAGCTCGGCCCGCGGCAGCGCGACGAGCAGGTCGCGCGCATCGACGAGTTCCGCGGTGACCCGGCCGGTGCCGATGCAGCGGGAGGCGACGCCGGCGGCCTTGATCGTGGCCGTGCAGTCGATGTCGATGCGCCGCCAGGCCAGCGTGGCGGTGGCGCCCTGTTCGCGCAGCGCCTGCGCGAGCGACAGGCAGCGCTTGAGGTGGCCGAGGCCGAGCGCCGCGGAGGCATCGGCACGGATGATCACGTTCATCACGCCACCTCGCTGTGGCGCTGCCGGCGCAGCAGGAACAGCGACTCGGCCAGCGCCCAGTCGGCTTCGGTGTCGATGTCGACCACGCTGCCTTCGTCGCAGACCAGCGTGCAGGCGTCGGCATGCAGCGTCCGGCCGGCCAGCCAGGCCTCGGTGCGGCCCCAATAGAACTGGCCGGCGTCGTGGAAGGCGGGCGGCAGGTCTTGCGTGCGTGTCAGCGCGAACTCGGGGTGCAGCGGCGCGCTGCGACCCTGCGCATCGCGATTGAGCGCCCGCTGGATCGGGGCGCGATAGGCCACCACCGGGAAGGCATAGGGTGCGTCGCTCGCTTCCAGCAGCGCCAGCGCGGCGGCCAGCGACTCGGGCCGCAGCAGCGGCACGGCGGGGTAGATGCAGCAGGCGAGCTCGGCGTTCCAGCCGAACTCGGCACAGGCGCGGATCGCGTGGGCGATCACCGGAACCGTGGGCGTGTGGTCGTCGGCCAGTGCGGCCGGGCGCAGGAAGGGCACGGCCGCGCCTTCGCGCTGCGCGATCGTGGCCACCTCGGCGTCGTCGGTCGAGACGACGATGCGGTCGAACAGGCCGGAGGCCCGCGCCGCCTCGATCGCGTAGGCGATCATCGGCCGGCCGGCGAAGGGGCGGATGTTCTTGCGTGGCACGCGCTTGCTGCCGCCGCGGGCCGGGATGATGGCGATGCGCTGCTTGCTCATCTCAGGCTCAGGCTCAGGCTCAGGCCAGCACGGCGCGCAGCACGTCGACCACGTGGTCCTGCTGCGCGTCGGTGAGGGCGGGGAACAGCGGCAGCGACAGCGTGCGCGATGCGTAGCGTTCGGCGGCGGGAAAGTCGCCCACCGAGAAGCCCAGCCGGCGATAGAACGGCTGGGTGTGGATCGGGATGTAGTGCACGTTGACGCCGATGCCGGCCGCGCGCAGTGCCGCGAAGGCCGCATCGCGGCCCACCGGCGAGCGGGCCGTGTCGATCTCGACGGCGTACAGGTGCCAGGCGCTGCGGCGGTCGTCGCGGCGTGCCGGCAGGATCAGCGGCAGTCGGGTCAGCAGCGTGTCGTAGCGGTCGGCCAGCGCTTCGCGCCGTGCCTGCATGGCGTTGAGCCGGCCGAGCTGCGACAGGCCCAGCGCCGCCTGCATCTCGGTCATGCGGGCGTTGATGCCGAGCGCCTGCTGCTCGTAGTACCAGGGGCCGGGCGCGGTGAATTCGAACTCGGCCTCGTCGCGGGTGATGCCGTGCGAACGCAGCAGCGCGATGCGCTGGGCCAGCGCGGCGTCGTTCGTCGTCACCATGCCACCCTCGGCGCAGGTGATGACCTTGACGGCGTGGAAGCTGAACACCGTCGCATCGGCCCAGGCGCTGGCGACCGGGCGGCCGAGGTAGCTCGCGCCGGTGGCGTGCGAGGCGTCCTGCAGGATGGCGAAGCCGTAGCGGTCGGCCAGCGTGCGCATCTCGCGCAGGTCGGCCGGGAGGCCGGCGAAGTCGACCGGGATCAGAACGTCGGGCAGCTCGCCGCGCGGCTCGGCGTCTTCGAGCTTCTCGCGCAGGCGCTCGACGCTCAGGTTGCGCGTGACGGGGTCGATGTCGACGAAGTCCACCGACGCGCCGCAGTACAGCGCGCAGTTGGCCGAGGCGACGAAGCTGATCGGCGTGGTCCACACCCGCGAGCCGAGGCCGACGCCCAGCGCCAGGCAGGCCAGGTGCAGCGCCGCGGTGGCGTTGCTCACCGCGAGGGCGTGCGCCACGCCATGGCGGGCCGCGAAGGCCTGCTCGAAGCGCGGGATCACCGGCCCCTGCGTGATCAACTCCGAGCGCAGCACCGCGTTCACCGCGGCGATGTCGTCCTCGGTGATCTGCTGGCGGCTGTAGGGAATGAAGTCCATCGCCGGCACGTACTCAGGCCGCGATGGCCTGCCGCTCGAACTGCCCGCAGGCCGGCGAGAAGATCAGCTCGCGCAGCTGCTCGACGCTGAGGAAGTCGGGGTTGCGGCCGCTGTCGTAGCTGAAGCCCTCGGGCACGCGCTGTGCGCCGGTGCGCGTGACGTACTCGTCGACGCTGTACGAACCGGCGCTGGGCAAGATGGCGTAGTACGCACCCAGGTCCACCGTGTTCAGGCTGTCGCTGGCGGTGATCATCTCCTCGTGGATCTTCTCGCCCGGGCGCACGCCGACGATGGTCTGGCGGCAGTTCGGGCCGATCGCGCTGGCCACGTCGGTGATGCGGTACGACGGGATCTTCGGCACCAGGATCTCGCCGCCCTGCGCGTTCGCGAGCGCCCACAGCACCATCTCCACGCCTTCCTGCAGGCTGATGTTGAAGCGCGTCATCGTCGGGTCGGTGATCGGCAGCGTGCCGGTGGCGCGCTGCGACAGGAAGAACGGAATCACCGAGCCGCGGCTGCCCATCACGTTGCCGTAGCGCACCACCGAGAAGCGCATGTCGCGGCTGCCCTTGATGTTGTTGGCGGCGACGAACAGCTTGTCCGAGCACAGCTTGGTGGCGCCGTACAGGTTGATCGGCGCGGCGGCCTTGTCGGTCGACAGCGCGACGATGCGCTTGACGCCCTGGTCCAGGCAGGCGTCGATGACGTTCTGCGCGCCCAGCACGTTGGTCTTGATGCACTCGAAGGGGTTGTACTCGGCCGCCGGCACCTGCTTCAGCGCGGCGGCGTGCACGACGATGTCCACGCCCTCCAGCGCGCGCTGCAGGCGCTGCGCGTCGCGCACGTCGCCGATGAAGTAGCGCATGCACGGGTACTGGCGCTCGGGGAACAGCTGCGCCATCTCGTACTGCTTGAGCTCGTCGCGCGAGAACACCACCACGCGGCGCACGCCGGGGTGGCGCTCGAGCACCGTCTTCACGAAGGCCTTGCCGAACGAGCCGGTGCCGCCGGTGATCAGGATGGACTTGTTGTCGAGCATGGTCGGGTCCTGGGTGGGGTCTCAGTCGAAGAGGCGGCCGTCGCGGGCGGACAGGCGGCTCAGGAAGCGGGTGCGCTGCGTGTCGGCACGCTGGCGGAACAGCGCGGCGTCGGCGAGCAGCGAGCCGGTCTCGGCCAGCGCCTCGTCGAGCGTGAACGAGGGCACCGTGCCGTCGCCGACGAAGGCCGGCATGGTCTGCACGTCGGCCGGCCAGAGCTGGTCGGAGGCGTGCATCAGGTAGCTGCCGGTGCCGAGGAACTCGATGCCGCCGGTGGTGGGCTCGCCGACGCAGACGCACAGGTCGGTGGCGTCGGCGATCTGATCGAGCTTCATGTCCAGCACCGACTGCAGCGCTTCGGGGGCCACGCCCAGCGCGCTGGCGGCCATGTGCAGGCCACCGTTGTTCGGCTTCAGGCGCACGATCAGCTTCGCGCCCTGCGCCGCGCACTGTTGCGCCAGCGCGCGGTGGAAGCGCGCCAGGCCGGCGAAGTCGATGTACGACAGGCCCTGGCTGGACAGCGTGTTGACCAGCAGGCAGACGGTGGCGGCGCGCTCGCGCGGCGCCGGCGAGGCGGCCCGCCCGATGCGCACGCCGACGCTGTGCACCTTCTCGCCCCAGACGCTGCGCATCGGCGTGGCCATGCCGTCGCGCTCGATCACGCGCACGTTCAGCGGGTGCGGGATCGCGCCGGCCGCGTAGGTCGAGTGCGGCAGCACGGTGATCGGCGAGCCGAGCTTGGCGGCAACCGAGAACAGCGGCCCGTTGCTGCCGGTGTCGTGGTCGGTGATGACGAAGTGCGGCCGGGTGCCGCGCAGGCAGTCGCGCAGGCCTTCGTAGTGGATGGCCTGGATCAGGCAGCGCTCGGCCAGCGTGTCGACCTGGATCTGCAGCGCCGGGCGGCTGGGCAGCAGCGCGCCCAGATGCTCGCCCAGCACCTGGCGCGCCGCCTCGCGGTACAGCAGTGCGGCAGCGCTGACGCAGTCGCGCGGCAGGCGCTCCAGCGACACCTTCATCGAGCCCTGGCGGCGCACCGGGATGTCCCAATGCGAGCTCGGCAGGTCGATGTTGGACGGGAAGGCGCGGGCGATCTCGGCCTGGAACTGGTCGTGGTGGTGGTAGCAGGTGGCGATGTGCGTCACCGCATGGGCCTGGCCGCTGGCGGCCTGCTGCGCGATGGCGCCGAAGTCCCAGCAATGCGCGGCGTGGTCCGGCACCCAGTGCGCCACCTCGGCGTAGTGGTCGACGATGCGCCAGCGTGTGGAGCAGGCGGCGAACAGGTCGGTGGCGACGAAGGAATCGAAGTAGAACAGCTGCGGCTTGTCGGGCCGGTACAGGCCGATGGCCTTCTCGGCGAACTGGGTCTCGCACAGCTCGCCGAGGTACTTGGCGACCAGCGCGCGGATGAAGAACAGCCGCATCGGGCCCTGGTCCCAGCCCTGGAACACACCCTGGCCGAACAGGCGCTGGCGATGCGCGGTCAGTGCCTGGTCGAGTGCGGCGGCACGCGTGGCCGCCTCGGCGGCGATGCGGGCATGGAAATGCGCGCCGACCGGCAGCGGCCGGTAGCTGAAGTGGCGCGGGTCGATGCCCTTGTCGATTGCCTCCTCGGCCAGGCCGGGGTCGATAAAGATCAGCGGCGCGCTGCCGAAATCATGGCCAGCGCGCAGGTGATGCGCGATGTCGCTGCGCTGCAGGAACAGGAAGGCGTCGATCTTCACGATGCGGCGCGAAAGCGGGAGATGGCCATTGCGCCATTTCACGGCGGTCCGGCCTGGGCAGATCGCCGGAGAACCGGCCGGATGGCCGGTCTTTTCGGTTCCCGTTGCGGTCGTCGCCTACTGCAGAGCCTGGAGCGAGCCTGGGGCGATGGGTGAAGGGTTCCGCTCATGTCCCCCGGGCTCGCTGCGCGAGCCCTCCTCCTTGACTTCGCTACACCCTCCACCCATCGCCCCAGGCCAGCATCGTCCATGCACTGCGGCCGGATGCATGCCGCGGTGGTGCCGGAGCGGCGAGCTGGGGGTTGTGTGTAGCGAAGTAGAGGGGGAGGACCCGCGCAGCGGGTCCGGAGGACATGAGCGGAACACAACCCCCAGTGCGCCGCGGATGCTCCACCCGCCGCAGGATCGAAAGATCCGCAACGAGCCTCGGAGAATGAGTACAGGTTCGTCTCAGGCGGCTAGTTCGGCCGGCAGTGTCTGCCCGGCTTCGGTGCGGTACTGCGCGGCGTGCGACACCGCCTCGCGCACGCCACCGTCGCGCTGCGCGGGCACGAAGTGCGGTGCCAGCCGGTCGTCGCCGATCAGCACCGGCACCGGCATCTTGACCGCTGCCGAGGCGCCCCGCGGCAGGGCGGCCAGCGTCACCACCACGGCGTGCACGATCGGGCTGCCGGCGTTGGCGCCACCCTGTTGCTGCAGCCGGCGCGCCACGCTGTCGCGGTCGGTCACCAGGCGCAGCTCCTGCAGGTCCCAGCCGTTGCGTGCAGCGGCGGCCGGCAGCTGGCGGGCCCAGTCGCTGGCCTGCCAGTCGCTGCCGGCGGCGCACTGCATGCGCAGCTGCATGCGCGCGCCGTTGCGTGAGATGCGGCGCAGCTCGGCGAACAGCGGCGACAGGTCGGCCAGGCCGTGCAGCATGTCGTTCAGGCGGATGCCGTCGAGCGCGCCGTCGGCCAGCGGCAGCCTGCCCTGCGCGTCGATCTGCAGCTCGCTGCCGAAGTTCAGCCAGCCGGGGATGTGTTCGCCGGCGGCATCGATGTTCAGCACCTTGGCGCGCTGCTCGTAGCGCTGCACGCGGTCCGACAGGTAGGTGCTCGACTGCTTGCCGCGCACGCTCCAGTTGCTGAAGGTCTTGGACGCGTGGTCGCGGTAGTAGCGCTCCTCGTCGGACAGCGCATGCTCCTGCGCATACCAGGGCGTGTGCTCGACGATGTACGGCCGGCCCAGGCGCAGCGCACGGTCGTCGATGGAGAAAGCCGCGCGCGCCGGGTACAGCGCGAAGGTGGTGTCGATCGGCGCGGCGAACACGCCCGGCGCCACCGGGTGCTCCCAGAACTGCGACTCCCACTTGCGCACGGTGTCGGCGTCGGCGTAGCCGTCGGGCAGGTTGTCGATGCGCAGTGCCGGGCCCACCTTGCTCGCGTCGGGGTAGCGGCGCATCGTCTCGTAGAGGCGGCCGACCAGGTCGGCCGGGCAATCCTGCGTCGGCACGATGTCGGAGTCGGTCAGCACGTAGGGCGTCTCCAGCACCTCGTGCACGCCCTGCTGCCACAGCACGTAGGGGCCGTGGTTCTGCGGCAGGCGCAGCACGTTCACGCCGGCGGGCAGCGCGTCGTAGTACTGCAGCAGCGGCGGGTAGGTCGACGCGTTGTCGAGGATGACGATCTTGCGCGTGCCGCCGGCACGCAGCCAGTCGATCAGCTGCACCATTGCCGCGTGGCGGTTGCGATTGACGATGAAGACGGGGATGTCGCGCCAGTCCATCGCCGGGCCGCTGCCCTGGCCGGTGGCCGCGTCCAGCCGCAGGTGCTGCGCGCCCGACTCGACCAGCAGCCAGGCGGCATCCTCCAGCGGCATGTCGCTGCGACCGGCGGCCAGCACCAGCTGCACGTCCTGGCGGTACATCGCCAGCGCCAGCTTGGCGCTGGCGGCGTCGCTGCCCTGCAGCGTCACCACCGGCTGGCGGGCGCTGGAGCCGCTCTCGGCAAAGCTGGCCACCAGGCAGTCGAAGAAGCCCGGCGGGAAGTCGGTGCCCGGTTCGCAGCGAACGACGATGCGCCCGCTGGCCAGGCGGGCGGCCCGGTTGAAGCCGATGTGCAGCGCGCCGGGCGCACCGGCCGATTCGGCGAGCAGCCAGTCGACCTGCGCACGCACGGCGGGCGGCACGTCGATGGCGCCGGGGCACACGCCGACCACTTCGAAGCGCTGGCGCCCCAGGGTCTGCTTGGCCAGCGAGCGCAAGGCGGTGGTGCAACGGCCCGCTGCGTCGAGTTCGACGAGCACGCTGAGGTCGAGATCCGGCGGGGTGGGTGTCATCGGGCGACTCCAATCCAGGCAGCAGCACCGGCACGGCGCCGGACTTGAGCACAATCTAGTGCGAGCCCGGCTGCGGCCATCGCCGCATGAACGCCGAGAATCCCCTGCAGTTACGAGGGCTTACCGAATGAAGAGCTACCAAGTGATCGCCCTGCTGTGTGCTGCGGTCGGGGCCGGCTGCACCACCGCACCCGCCGTGCCGACCGCACCCGGCGCACCCGCCGCAGCCGACGTGCGTGGTGCCTGGGTGATCGAGCAGGCGCGCAGCGAGCCGATCATCGACAAGCGCCGCGCCCGCCTGGTGCTCGGCCGCGACGGCCGGCTCGCCGGCCACAACAGCTGCAATACGATGACCGGCACGTTCACCCTCGAGGGCGACCGCATCCGCTTCGGGCCGATCGCGACCACGCGCATGGCCTGCGCCGAGCTGCAGCGCGAGCAGGAAGACCGCATCCTCAGCGCGCTCGAGCTGGCCGTCACCGCGCGCGTGCGGCCCGACGGGCTGCTCGAGATCCGCGATGCCGACGGCCGCGGGCTGCTGCGTGCGACGCGGGCACCCTCCGACTGAGGATCAGCCGGCGGGCCGAGCGCCGGGCCGCCCCCAAGCCGGCCCGCCGTCCCCTCGGGGGACCGACCGATGTACCCGTCGGGCGAGGGGCTCCATCACACCGCCGCGACGATCGCCGCCAACGCGGCCGGCTCGACCACCATGTCGATGTGGCCGAGGCCGGGCAGCACCTGCACCTTCAGCTTCGGCTGCTGCGGCTCGAGCAGCGGCGCATAGGCCTCGGCGCGGAACAGCTCGTCGCGCTCGCCCACCAGCACGGTGGCCGGGCGGCGGATGGCGCGCACGTCGCCGAGGTAGTCCTCGTGCGGGCGGTACGACAGCTGCAGCCGGTACGAGTACGCCGCCGTGCGCTCGGCCGCGGCCTGCGGCGGCAGCGCGAATGCGAGCACCGGCAGGTGGCCCAGCGCCGTCACGCCGATGCGGTCGAGCAGACTCAGCGCGACGATGCGCGGCATGTTCACCTTGACCCAGCCGCCGGTGTCCGGCCGCGCCGTCGGTGCCGACTGGTGCAGCATCGGCGACACCATCACGTAGCGGTCGAACAGCTCGCCGTTGGCGCCGCCCGCGGTGCGCAGCGTGAAGCCGCCGCCGGAGGAGAAGCCGACCATCACCAGCGGCAGGCCGGGGTGGCGCTGCTTCAGCGCGGCGACCAGGTCGGCGATGTCCTCGTCGAGCTGACCGACGTGGTCGATGTCGCCGCGCCGGCCGCTGCGGCCGTGACCGCGCATGTCCAGCGCGTAGGCGGCGTGGCCGGCCCCAGCCAGCGCGAGGCCGACCAGGTGCATGTTGCGGCTGTCGGCCGAGGAGCCGTGGGCCATCAGCACCAGCTTGGTCGGCGTGCCGGCCGGCAGGTAGGCGCGTAGCGCCAGCGCCGTGCCGTCGCGCGCGGTGAGGGTCTGCAGCGGCGGGGCGTCCTTGGCGTCGATGCGGCGTGCGGCCTGCGCGATGCTGGCCAGCGGCGGCGGTGCCTCGGTCGGCCAGGCGATGGCGCCGGCGAGCAGGGCGCCGCCGGTGGCCAGGGCGATGAGCAGGTGGCGCGCCGTGGCGTGCGTGCGGGAGGTGGGGGTGGTGTTCATGGCGCCAGTCTCGGCGGCACGCCCCGCGGTGGCGAGGCGCCCGCGACGAAACGGCGCCACGCGGCGCGAAGTGCCGTCAGCGCTGCGCGAGGAAGCCGTCGTAGCGCGCGAAGAAGGCGTCGGGCTGCTCGAAGTAGACCAGCGCGCCGCTGTCGTAGCGGTCGAACTGCCAGTTTGCCTTGCCGGCGAAGGCAGCCTGGCGCCGGTAGTCGACGAAGTCGCCGCGGCTGCCGTGGCTCATCCACACCGGCAGGCCCAGGCCCTCGTAGATCGCATGGATGTCGGCGCTGAACAGGCCGCCACCGAGGAAGTACAGCGGCGCGAAGCGGGCTTCCGGCGCGCGCGTGATCGCGACGTCGTACTGCCACAGGTCCTCGTCGATCTGCCGGCTGCCCCAGGTCTTCTCGAGGAAGAAGCGGATCACGCCCGGCCGCGTCAGCGTGCGGAACAGCCCGGCGCTCCACAGCGGCGCCGACAGCACGCGGTACAGGCCCGGCACCGCACGCGTGCTGCCCGGTGCGCCGTCGCGCCGTGCCGTGCCGTTGAAGCCGGTCGGGCTGACCAGCGCCAGGCTGCGGAACAGCCCCGGCGCCTCGCTGACCGCGCGGGCGGCGAACTCGCTGCCGAGCGACACGGCGAACAGGTCGATCGGTGCGGCGCCGTGCCGGGCCTGCACCGCTCGGGCGACGGCCAGCACCGCATCGGTCATCAGCCGCGGCGAGTAGACGCGGTCGCTGCGCTCCGACAGCCCGAAGCCGGGCAGGTCGAGGGCATACACCGGGCGCTGGCCGCAGTAGCGCTCGAACACCGGCCGCACCTCGCGCGCGCTGCCGGCAGCGTTGATGCTGTGCACCAGCAGAAGCGGTGCCGCAGCCGCCGCGGCCGGGGCGGGCGCCGACGCATAGACGCGCAGGCGGCCGGCCGGGCCCGTCAGATCGAAGCTGTCGGCGTGCAGTGCGGGGGGCAGGGAAGGGGTGGTCATGCGGTGCGCCTGTAGGGCGCCCATTCTGCATGCGCGACCCGGCAGAGGTCGTTTCGTGACGGGCTGCACATCCGGACACAGGTGTAGCCGCCCGTGTAGGAATCTGTCTGACACGCGCTGTGGATGAAAGTGGACTCAAGCCCTGGAGATGGGCTGATGTTCCAGCCCAGTTGTCCTGCTCACAATTCCTTCCATGCCGTCACGAAAGGCGGCTGCAAGACCCGAGTGACCGACAACCCCCCAATAAGCAATCACGGAGCCCTGCAATGAACGCCGACCAGATCCTCACCGAAATCCGCGAAGCCAACCTGTCGTACCTGATGCTGGCGCAGAGCCTCATCCGCGCCGACCGCGAGCAGGCGCTGTACCGCCTGGGCATCAGCGAGGAGACGGCGTCCATGATCGGCCTGCTGACCCCGGCGCAGATGATGAAGATCGCCGCCGGCAACACGCTGCTGTGCAAGTTCCGCATGGACGACGACCTGGTCTGGGGCCTGCTCACCAACCACGGCAAGTCGGCCGCCAACGACACCACGACGCGCCTGCACGCCTCGATCCTGATGGCCGGCCGTCACCAAGAGGCGGCCTGATCATGGCCCGCAGCAAGAGCATCCTGACCGAGGCCAAGCAGATCGAGCGTGCGGTCACGCTGATCCACCTCGGTGCGCGCCTGCAGGTGCTGGAATCCGAGACGGATCTCTCGTACGAGCGTCTGCTGCGCCTGTACAAGGAAGTCTCCGGCAAGTCGCCGAGCAAGGGCCAGCTGCCGTTCTCGACCGACTGGTTCATGACCTGGCAGCCGAACATCCACGCCAGCCTGTTCCTGAACATCCACGAGTACCTGAACAAGGTCGCCGAGATGGACGAGATCGACACCGTCATCAAGGCCTACCAGCTCTACCAGGAGCAGACCACTGCCCAGGGCCTGGAGGCGCTGCTGTCGGTGACCCGCGCCTGGCGCCTGGTCAAGTTCGTCGACAACGGCATGCTCTCCATGACGAAGTGCTCGAAATGCCGAGGCCACTTCGTGAGCCACCCGCACGAGATTGCGAAACACTACGTCTGCGGGCTGTGCAACCCGCCGGCACGCGCCGGCAAGGGCCACGCGGCCGGCTCGATCAAGGTCGACGCCACCCGCGCCACGGCGCACTGAATCGCGCTCAAGTTTCCCGGCCGACCCGCCGATAACGGGTCAGCGACAGAGTTTTTCTTGCTTGTCTCCTCCTGGCACGTCCCTAGTGCCTTCTCAGCGGGTCCTTCGGGGCCCGCTCTTTTCTTTGGGCGTCCGGTTTTCCCCGCCTTCTCCCGCTCAAGACGACCCTGTGCGCTGCCGATAAGGACTCGAAGCCGGCGCGATGCTGCGTCCGGCGCACCACCACGAAACAGCGCAAGTCATGTTCGTCATCATCGGTTGGGTCGTTGCGATGGGCTGCATCTTCGGCGCCTATGCGGTGCACGGGGGCAACATGGGCGTCATCCTGAAGGCGCTGCCCACGGAGATGCTCGCCATCCTGGGCGGCGCCATCGGTGCCTTCGTGGTCAACAACCAGCCGAAGATCCTGAAGGCCACGATCGGCGGCCTCGGCGGCGTGTTCAAGGGCTCCAAGTACACCAAGGCGCGCTACATGGAACTGCTGGCGCTGCTCTACGACATCCTGCAGAAGGCGCGCAAGGAAGGCCTGATGTCCATCGAGAAGGACGTCGAGGACCCGCACAGCTCGGCGCTGTTCCAGAAGTACGCCACCGTCGGCAACGACCACCACGTGGTCGAGTTCGTGACGGACTACCTGCGCATGATGGTCTCCGGCAACCTCAACGCACACGAGATCGAGTCGCTGATGGACAGCGAGATCGAGACCCACCACCACGAGGCCCACGCGCCCGCTGCCGCCGTCGCGCGCCTGGCCGGTGCGCTGCCGGCCTTCGGCATCGTCGCGGCGGTGCTGGGCGTGGTCAACACCATGGGCTCGGTCGGCCAGCCGCCGGCGGTGCTCGGCGGCATGATTGGCTCGGCACTGGTCGGTACCTTCCTCGGCATCCTGCTGGCCTATGCGGTGGCCGAGCCGCTGGCCGGCCTGATGGAACAGAAAGTCGACGAGGGCTCCAAGGAGCTGCAGTGCATCAAGACCACGCTCCTGGCCAGCATGCAGGGCTATGCGCCGCAGGTGGCCGTCGAGTTCGGCCGCAAGGTGCTGTACTCGACCGAGCGCCCCACGTTCAGCGAGCTCGAAGGCCACGTCAAGGGGAAGAAGTAAATGGCTGGCGATTCGAAGAAGCTCCAGCCGATCATCATCAAGAAGATCAAGAAGGGTGGCCATGGCCACCACGGCGGCGCATGGAAGATCGCCTACGCCGACTTCGTGACCGCGATGATGGCCTTCTTCCTGCTGATGTGGCTGCTCGGCTCGACGACCGAGGGCGACAAGAAGGGCATCGCCGACTACTTCAACTCGCCGCTGAAGATCTCGATGATGGGCGGCTCGGGTTCGGGTGACTCGTCGTCGATCATCAAGGGCGGCGGCTCCGACCTCTCGCGCAGCGGCGGCCAGGTCAAGCAGGGCGAGGTGGAGGCCAAGCGGCGCACCATCAACCTGCAGGCGCTCAAGGCCGAGCAGAAGCGGGCCGAGCTGGCCAAGCTGCAGGCGATCAAGGAGAAGGTCGAGGAGGTGCTCGCCTCCAACCCCAAGCTCGCCGCGATGCGCTCGCAGATCCGCCTGGACATGACCGAGGACGGCCTGCGCATCCAGATCGTCGACGAACTGAACCGGGCGATGTTCGACAGCGGCAGCGCCGTCGTGCAGCCGCACATGCGCGAGCTGCTGCGCGAGATCGGCGCGGTGCTCGCCGAGGTGCCCAACCGCCTGACGCTCGAGGGCCACACCGACGCACAGCGATTCGCCGCCGGCGACCGCGGCTACGGCAACTGGGAGCTGTCCAGCGACCGTGCCAACGCCTCGCGCCGCGAGCTGGTGATGGGCGGCATGCCCGACGAGCACGTGCTGCGCGTGCAGGGCCTCGCGTCCAGCCAGCCGTTCGAGCCGGGCGACCCGGCCAGCCCGGCGAACCGCCGCATCAGCATCATCGTGATGAACCGCGAGGCCGAGGACCGCGTCCTGCGTCCCGGCCCGCCGGCCGAACCCGAACCCGCGCCACAACCGGAACTTGTCGACCACAAGGTGGTGGAGCCGGTCTCAACTTTCGTGCCGCCGGCCCGATAAACATCCGAGCTTGTCCGCAACGAGGACCGACATGAGCAACCCCACCGACCTGAAATTCCTGATCGTCGACGACTTCTCCACCATGCGCCGCATCGTGCGCGGCCTGCTCAAGGAGATGGGCTGCAACAACGCCGAGGAGGCCGAGGACGGCGCGGTCGCGTTGAACATGCTGAAGAACGCGAAGTTCGACTTCGTCGTCAGCGACATCAACATGCCCAACATGACCGGTTTCGAGCTGCTGTCGGCCATCAAGAAGGACGAGTCGCTCAAGCACCTGCCGGTGCTGATGGTGACCGCCGAGGCCCGCAAGGAAGACATCGTTCGTGCTGCGCAGGACGGCGCGGCCGGCTACATCGTCAAGCCGTTCACCAAGGCCACGCTGGAAGAGAAGGTGCAGAAGATCCTGCAGAAGCTCGCCGCCACCGCCTGACCGGCCGCCAACCCCGAAGGGACAAGAACATGAAGATGGACGACCTGTCGGACCTGGCGCCCCAGATGGCCGCCGGCGCTTCGCCCGAGGTGTTTCAGCAGCTCGGCATGATCACGCGCCAGCTGCACGACACGCTGACCCAGCTCGGCGTGATGCCCAAGCTGCAGATCGCTGCCGACGGCCTGCCCGACGCGCGCAGCCGGCTGAGCTACATCGCGACCAAGACCAGCGACGCCGCCAACAAGGTGCTCAACTCGGTGGACTCGGCCAAGGCCGACCACGCCCACATCTCCAGCGAGACCCGGCGCATCGCCGAGGCCATCGTCAAGGACCCGGTCAAGGCCGTGGCCTCCGGCGCGGTGATGAACTTCGTCGGCGACGTCGAGGCCGCCACGGCGCGCATCGACGCTCACCTGACCGACATCATGATGGCGCAGGACTTCCACGACCTCACCGGCCAGGTGGTGGCCAAGGTGGTCTCGCTGGCCACCGAGCTGGAGGACAGCCTCGTCAAGTTGCTGGTGCAGGCCGCGCCGCCCGAGCAAGCGCAGAAAGTCGAGTCCAGCGTGCTCAACGGCCCGGTGGTGAACCCCGAGGGCCGCACCGACGTGGTCAAGGACCAGGCCGAAGTCGACGACCTGCTGGCCAGCCTCGGCTTCTAGCCAACTCCTGCACATGCCAGACCCGGGGCCGCGATTAGCGGCCCTTTTCACTGGCTGATCCGGCTCAAGTTCCGGTGACCGCCCGGAACAATGGCCTGGTACCCCGCAATCCGCGCGGGGTCACCACGCCATGGCCGGACAGGACTCACAAGACCGCAATCTCCCCGCGTCAGCGCGCAAGCTGCAGAAGGCTCGCGAGCAGGGCCAGGTCGCGCGCTCGCGCGACCTGGGCCACTTCGCGGCCATTGCGGTGGGCGGCGCGGTGCTGGTCGCGGCGATGCCGATGGCCACCGGCTGGCTGCAGCAGGGCCTGGCGCAGGCGCTGCGCTTCGACGCGCGGGCCGTGGCCAACCCGCACTACATGATCGAGCGCCTGGCCGAGCTGGCGGTGACGATGATGTGGATGGTGCTGCCGCTGGGCCTGCTGATGACGCTGGTGGCCATCGGGGTGAGTGTCGCCTCCGGCGGCTGGAACTTCACGCTCAAGCCGCTGATGGAGCCGAAGTTCGCCTTCATGAACCCGATCGGCGGCGTGATGCGGCTGTTCGCCAAGCGCCAGCTGATCGAGGCGCTGAAGGCCTGCGGCCTGGCGCTGATCCTGGGCACCATCGGCGCGCTGTACCTGAAGGCGCATGTCGGCGACTTCACCGCGATGCTGGGCATGAGCCTGCCGGCCGCGGTGAGCAGCGCCGCCACCACCGTGCTCGGCGGCCTCGGCCTGCTGGTGCTCGCGCTGGCCGTGTTCGCCGCGGTCGACGTGCCGCTGCAGCGCAAGCTGCATGCCGACCAGCTGAAGATGAGCCACCAGGAGGCCAAGCAGGAGCACAAGGAGGCCGAGGGCAACCAGGAGGTCAAGGGCAAGCAGAAGGCGAAGATGCGCGAGGTCTCGCGACGCCGCATGCTGGCCGCGATCCCGAAGGCCGACCTGGTGGTGATGAACCCGACCCACTATGCCGTCGCGCTGAAGTACGACGAGGGCGGGATGGCCGCGCCGCGTGTCGTCGCCAAGGGCGCCGACCTGCTGGCGCTGAAGATCCGCGACATCGCCAAGGGTGCGCAGGTGCCGGTGCTGCAGGCGCCGGTGCTGGCCCGGGCGCTGTACGCCCACACCAAGCTGGACCAGGAGATCCCGCAGGCGCTGTTCGCCGCGGTGGCCCAGGTGCTGGCCTACGTCTACCGGCTGCGCGCCGCGATGGCCGGCCGCGGCGCCGCGCCCGGCGAACTGCCCGAACTGCCGGTGCCGCCCGAGCTCGACCCGCACCACACCCCCGTGCCTGACATGGAGCACTTCGAATGAACCCCGTGCTGAAGCAGATGCAGGACATCTTCGGCGCCGACGGCCGCGCGCTGCGCGCGATGATGGCGCCGCTGGCGGTGATCATGATCCTGGCGATGATGGTGCTGCCGCTGCCGCCCTTCGCGCTGGACCTGCTGTTCACGTTCAACATCGCGATGGCGCTGATGGTGATGATGGTGGCGTCCTACATGGTCAAGCCGCTGGACTTCGCCGCCTTCCCGACGGTGATCCTGCTGACCACGCTGCTGCGCCTGTCACTGAACGTGGCCTCCACCCGCGTCGTGCTGATGGAGGGCCACACCGGCCCCGGCGCAGCGGGCAAGGTGATCGAGTCCTTCGGCCACTTCTTGATCGGCGGCAACTTCGCCGTCGGCCTGATCGTCTTCGCGGTGCTGGTGGTGATCAACTTCATCGTCGTCACCAAGGGCGCCGAGCGCATCGCCGAGGTCGGCGCTCGCTTCACGCTGGACGCGATGCCCGGCAAGCAGATGGCGATCGACGCCGACCTGAACGCCGGCCTGATCGACGAGAAGGAGGCCAAGCGGCGCCGCCAGGAAGTCGGCGACGAGGCGGAGTTCTTCGGCTCGATGGACGGTGCCAGCAAGTTCGTGCGCGGCGATGCCGTCGCCGGCCTGCTGATCCTGTTCATCAACATCATCGGCGGCTTCGTCATCGGCGTGGCGCAGCACGGCCTGTCGGCCAGCGAGGCGGCCAACAGCTACATCCTGCTGGCCGTGGGCGATGCGCTGGTGGCGCAGATCCCGGCGCTGCTGATCTCGGTGGCGGCGGCGATGGTGGTGTCGCGTGTCGGCAAGGAGCAGGACGTCGGCAGCCAGATCGCCAAGCAGGTGTTCAACTCGCCGCGGTCTCTGGCCATCACCGCCGGCGTGATCGGCTCGCTCGGCCTGATCCCGGGCATGCCCAACCTGGTGTTCATCACCATCGCCTCGGCGCTCGGCTACTCGGCCTGGTGGATGAAGGAGCGCGACCGCAAGCTCAAGGAGCAGGAACCGGTGCGCCCGGCCGAGGCCGCGCAGGCCAACCCCGAGGCGACCTGGGACGACCTGCAGCCGGTCGACACGCTCGGCCTGGAAGTGGGCTACCGCCTGATCGCGCTGGTCGACAAGACCCGCCAGGGCGACCTGCTCGCGCGCATCAAGGGCGTGCGCAAGAAGTTCGCGCAGGACGTCGGCTTCCTGCCGCCGCCGGTGCACATCCGCGACAACCTCGAGCTCAAGCCCAGCGCGTACCGCATCACGCTGCGCGGTGCGGTGGTCGGCGAGGGCGAGGCCTACCCCGGCATGCTGCTGGCCATCAACCCCGGCGGAGCGAGCACCAACCTCATCGGCACACGCACCGTCGACCCGGCGTTCGGACTGCCCGCGGTGTGGATCGAGGAGCGCCAGCGCGAAGCAGCGCAGATGGGCGGATTTACCGTCGTTGATTGCTCGACCGTCGTGGCGACCCATCTTTCACACTTGATGCAACTCCACGCGGCCAAGTTGCTGGGCCGAGTCGAGACCCAGCAGCTGGTCGAGCATGTGACCAAGCTGGCCCCCAAGCTGATCGAGGACGTCGTGCCCAAGATGGTCGGAATCGCCGCGCTGCAGAAGGTGCTCCAGCTCTTGCTGGAAGAGGGCGTGCACATCCGCGACATGCGCTCGATCGTCGAGTGCCTGGCCGAGCACAGCGCCACCGTGACCGACCCGGCCGAGCTGGCCCGCCGCATCCGCATCCACCTGGCGCCGTCGATCGTTCAGCAGATCTACGGCCCGACCAAGGAGCTCGACGTGATCGCGCTCGAACCCGACCTCGAGCGCCTGGTGACCCAGGCGCTGAACTCGCCGCACGGCGCAGTGCTCGACCCCGGCGTGGCCGACACGCTGGCGCGCAGAGCCGCCGAGTCGGCCAAGCGCCAGGAAGACCTGGGCGTGCCGGCCTGCCTGCTGGTGCCGGACATGATCCGCGCGCCGATGGCCCGGCTGCTCAAGCGCGCCGCGCCGCGCCTGCGCGTGCTCGGCCACAGCGAGATCCCTGAAACGCATTCGATCCGTATCGGCTCGGTGATAGGAGCACAGGCATGAACTGCAAACGCTTCACGGCCCGCAATTCCCGCGAGGCGCTGACCCTGGTGCGCCAGGCTTTCGGCGAAGACGCCGTCGTGCTGTCCACCAAGCCCTGCGCCGAAGGTGTGGAGGTGCTGGCGATGGCGCCGGAGGGCATGGCGCACATCGAGCAGCTCTCGGCGACGGCGCCGCGGGTGTCGGCACCGGCCGCCGCGGTGAAGCAGACGCCGACCCCGGCGCCGCGCAAGGGCAAGCTGGCCGAGCGCATCGAGCCGGAAGCCGCTGCGCCGGTCGAGGACGACGTGCGCCGCCTGTCGATGAGCACGCTGTCGTTCCAGGACTTCGTGCGCGAGCGCATGCTCAAGCGCCGCCAGGAGGCGATGAGCGACGTCTCGCGCTTCCCCGACGACGCCGTCGACATGCCCATCATCGGCTCCTACACCGAGGTGCCGCCGGCACCGCCGGTGCAGACGCCGCGCCCCGCCGCGCCGGCACGGCCCGCGGCCCGCGCCGCCGAGCCGGTGGTCGAGCGCAGCGGTGCACTGAACGCCCGCATGAACGGTGCGACGCCGCCGGCTGCGCCCACGCGCGCCGCCGCGCCGGTGCCGGTGCTGCACGACATGCCGGCGCTGCCGGCCGCCGATCTGCCGCCGGCCGCCACGCGCCGCGAGCAGGAAGAGATGATCAAGGAGCTGCGCCTGGTCAAGGGCCTGATCGAGGAGCGCTTCGGCGCGCTGGCCTTCATGGAGAAGCTGCAGCGCCAGCCGGCGCAGGCGCGCCTGACGCAGAAGCTGCTCGACTGCGGCTTCTCGCCGGCGCTGATCCGCAAGCTCGCCGACGCGATGCCGCACGAGGTGACCGACGAGACGAGCTGGGCCGCCTCGGTGCTCGAGCGCAACATCGTCACCGGCGAAGCTGATGGCGCGCTGGAAGACCAGGGCGGCGTCTACGCGCTGGTCGGCGCCACCGGCGTCGGCAAGACGACGAGCACGGCGAAGATTGCCGCCGCCTTCGCCGCCAAGTACGGTGCCGGCAACCTCGGCCTGATCACGCTGGACGCCTACCGCGTCGGCGCCCACGAGCAACTGCGCGCCTATGGCCGCATCCTCGGCGTGCCGGTGCACACCGCGCACGACCGCGCCTCGCTGGAGGACCTGCTCGAGCTGCTGGCGCAGAAGAAGATGGTGCTGATCGACACCGCCGGCATGGCGCAGCGCGACAGCCGCACCCGCGAGCTGCTCGACATGCTGCAGCACCGCGCGATCAAGCGCCTGCTGGTGGTCAACGCCGCTTCGCAGGGCGAGACCATCGAGGACGTGATGATTTCGTACCGCGCTGCCAGCTGCTGCGGCGTGGTGCTGTCCAAGCTCGACGAAGCCGTCAAGCTGGGCCCGGCGCTGGACGCGCTGATCCGCCACAAGCTGAAGGTCGTGGGCGTCGCCAATGGCCAGCGGGTGCCGGAAGACTGGCACCGCCTGTCGGCCAACGCGCTGGTGCACCGCGCGCTGCGCGGTGGCGGCAGCTCGGCCTACAAGCTCGACGCCGGCGACGTCAACCTGATCTTCGCAGCACCGCGCAGCGGCCTGCTGCACGCCGCGGCCGCGCACTGAGCGCCCGATCCCGGCCCGACACGAACACCGACAAGAACACCACCGCACCCCGCCGACGATGCGCGACTACGACTCCAAGACCATGCCGCTGGACCAGGCCGATGGCCTGCGCCGGCTGTTCGCCCGCCACCGCGTGAAGCTGATCCCCGTGGTCTCCAACCCCAATGTCGCCTTCGGCGGCGTGCTGCTCGAGCGCCTGTGCGTCGGCTTCGCCGAACATGGCCTGCACGTGCTGGTGGCCGATGCCTCGGAGCGCGCCAGCGCGGCTTCCGAGCTGGCGGTGATGGACCTGCGCGATGCGATCGAGCCGCTGTCCGACCAGGTGTCGTACCTGGCGGCGCGCGGGCTGCCGATCCGCCATGTCGACGCCACTGGCTCGACCGCGCCCTTCCTGCAGGCGCTGTCGGATGCCGCCCCGCTTGCCGAGGTGATCCTGGTGCACGCGCCGGCCACCGAACTCTGCCGCCTGTTCGCGCGCGGTGCCGAGCTGGCGCGGCGCAGCGGCGACGACAGCGCGCTGGTGCGCCCGCTGCTGCTGGCCGACGACCGGCCGGCCAGTGTCACCCATGCCTATGCAGCGATGAAGCTGCTGTCGCAGCGTGCCGGCCTGGTCGTGCACGATCTGCTGCTCGGCGCGGCGCCGAACTCGCCGCGCGCCGAGCGCATCGCGATGCAGCTGGCCACCTGTGCCGACGACTTCCTCGGCGCCGTGCTGCGCGACTGGATCCGCCTCGACCCCGCCACCGATGCCAGCGAGCCGCCGTGCGAGCCGCTGCGCCGTTGGGTGCGCGAGACGCTGCGCCTGGACGCCACGCCGGCCTCGATGGCCGCACCGTACTACGTCGACCGTCCGCAGCGCGCCGCGGCCGGCTGGGCGATGAACTGACCTCGGGAGCCACGCGATGTACACCGCCAAGGGACGCCTCGACCTCGACTCGATGCTCAAGCAGTACAGCCCGCTGGTGCGCCGGCTGGCCCACCAGATGATCGCCAAGCTGCCCGCCAACGTGGAGCTCGACGACCTGATCCAGGTCGGCATGATCGGCCTGGCCGATGCGCTCAGCCGCTTCGACGAGGCGCAGGGCGTGCAGTTCGAGACCTTCGCAACGCAGCGCATCCGAGGCGCGATGCTCGACGAGTTGCGCGGCAACGACTACCTGTCGCGCGGCACGCGCAAGCAGCAGCGTTCGATCGAATCGGCAGTGCACAAGCTCGAGCAGAAGCTCGGCCGCGCGCCGGCCGAGAGCGAGATCGCCCGCGAGATGGGCCTGAGCCTGGTCGAGTACCAGGAGCTGCTCGGCAAGGTGCGCGGCACGCAGCTCGTCTACCTGGAAGACATGTCGGGCGACGATGGCGACAACGACTACCTCGACCGCCACGTCGCCGACGAGCAGGCCAACCCGCTCGCGCAGTTGCAGGACCACCGCATGCGCGAGGCGCTGGTGGAAGCCATCAAGCACCTGCCCGAGCGTGAGCAGTACGTGATGTCGATGTACTACGAGCACGACATGAACCTGAAGGAGATCGCGGCGGTGCTCAAGGTCACCGAGTCGCGCGTCTGCCAGCTGCACAGCCAGTCGATCGCGCGCCTGCGCGTGAAGCTGCGCGAGTACTGATCACCGGAGGACATAGCGATGTGGAGTCTGCTTCGCCGGCGCGAGGGCGCCGACGAGCTGGCAGCAGTACAGCCGGCCACTGAAACAGCCGACGCGGCGATCTTGCAGGCCGCGGTGCGCTCGATCTCCGACGGCGCCAGCTCGATGGGCCGCGAGGCCGCCGAGGTGCGTGGCGTGATCGACGACACCACGAAGGCCGCCCAGCGCAGTGCGCAGGCAGTGTCTGCGCTGGCGCGTCGCGTCCAGGAAGTCACGCAGGCGCAGCAGGCCATCGGCCAGACCACGCAGGCGAGCCTGGGCGCGGTGGAGCGTGCACGGGAGGCCGTCGAGGGTGTCGGTCAGGAGGTCGCGGCGATCGTCGCGACGCTGCGGCAGGTGGCCGACGCCGCCGGCGGCATCACGCAGATTGCACTGCAGACCCGGCTGGTGGCGTTCAACGCCTCGGTCGAGGCCAAGCGCGCCGGCGAGTCCGGCCGGGGCTTCGGCGTGGTGGCAGACGCCGTGAAGGACCTGGCCGCGAAGGTCGACGCCAGTGCCAAGCAGATCATGAGCACGGTCGGCGAACTGAACACGCGCATCGAGGCGCTGGCCACTGAGATCCGCAGCGATCCCGGTGCCGCGCAACAGGGCGCCTTCCACCGCGCGCTGGCCGATGTTCAGGCCGGCGTGGGCCGCATCGACGAGGCCGCCGACGGCAGCCGTGCCATCTGTGCCGACCTGGGCGAGCGCATGGGTGCGATCGAAGGCGAGATGCACACCACAGGCCGTGCGCTCGACTCGGCGATGGCGCGCAGCGAGTCGTTCCTGCGGCTGTCCGAGCGGATGATCGAGACCGTCGCGCAGTGCGGCATCGAGACCGAGGACACGCCCTACATCCACGCCGCGCAGCAGGCGGCGGCGCAGATCTCGCAATTGCTCGAGGGTGCGCTGCGCACCGGCGTCACCTCGATGGCCGACCTGTTCGACGAGGCCTACCAGGGGGTGCCGGCGAGTGACCCTCAGCAGCACACCACCCGCTTCGTCGCACTGGCCGACCGCCTGTTCCCTCAGGTGCAGGAACATGTCCTGGGGATCAGCCCGAAGGTCGTCTACTGCATCGCGGTCGATCGCAACGGCTACGTGGCCACGCACAATCAGAAGTACTGTCAGCCGCAGCGCGCCGGCGACCCGGTGTGGAACACCGCGAACAGCCGCTGGCGGCGCATCTTCAACGACCGCACCGGCCTGGCCTCGGCGCGCAACCAGCGGCCGTTCCTGCTGCAGACCTATCGCCGCGACATGGGCGGCGGCCGCTTCGTCGTGATGAAGGAAGTGGCCGCGCCGATCGTCGTCGGCGGTCGCCACTGGGGTGGGCTGCGGCTCGCCTTCCAGTTCTGAGCGGGCGCGCTTCGCCGTGGTCTGGCCGCTGCCCGCCCTGGCCGCCTGGGCGGCATGCTGGGGGCTGTTCGTCGGGCTGATCCGGCTCGGCGCGGCGGCCCCGATCGCGCTGTCGCTCGGCGTGGCGCTCGGCGGCGTGCTGGCGCTGCCGGCTGGAACACGCTGGCGGCGGCTCTTCGTGGCGGCCGGCTTTCCGCTCTCGCTGGCCGCGTCCGGCCTGGCTGGCCATCTGCCGCCCTGGGCCTGGCTGCTGCCGCTCGGCCTGCTGCTGCTGCTCTATCCGCTGCATGCGTGGCGCGATGCGCCGATGTTCCCCACCCCCGCAGGCGCCCTGCAAGGCCTGGCCGGCCTGGTGCCGTTACCGCCTGGCGCCGCGGTGCTCGACGCGGGCTGCGGCCTCGGCGACGGCCTGCGCGAACTGCATCGCGAATACCCCGGCGCGCGGCTGGCGGGCATCGAGTGGAGCTGGCCGCTGCGCCTGGCCTGCGCGTGGCGCTGTCGTTTCGCCCGCGTGCGGCGCGGCGACATCTGGGCGGCGGACTGGTCGGGCCAGAACCTTGTCTATCTCTTCCAGCGCCCCGAGAGCATGGCGCGTGCCGTGGCCAAGGCCCGCGCCGAGTTGCGCCCCGGTGCCTGGCTGGCGAGCCTGGAGTTCGAGGCCGCCGGGCTGCGCCCAACCGCCGTGCTGCGCGCGGGGGCGGGCAAGCCGGTCTGGCTGTACTGCGCCCCGTTCGGTGAGCCGCGCAGTTCGTTACCAATATGAGTTGGGAAAAATAGCCCAAAGCGTTGACTGGGAAAAATATCCCAAGTATTCTTGCGTCCATGGTGTGAAGCGCGGGGGCGTGCTGCACCACTCTCACCAAGGAGCAAGACATGGACAGCAAGCAAACCGCCTGGACCCGCCGCCAATTCGGCTGGAAGACCACTGCGGCCGCCCTGATGGCGGTCGGCCTGATCACCGCCTGCGGTGGCGGCGGGGGTGGCGGCAGCAGCAACGCCGGCGGCGGCACCACCGCCACCGCGTTCACGGCCGGCCCGGTGCGCGGCTTCGGATCGATCATCGTCAACGGCGTGCGCTTCGACGACAGCGGTGCCGAGATCGAGAACGAAGACGGCGTTCGCGGCAGCCAGGACGACATCAAGCTCGGCTCGATGGTCGAGGTCGAGAGCGGCCGCATCGACGACAGCACCGGCCGCGCGACCGCCGTGCGCATCCGCTTCGGCAGCGAGATCAAGGGCCCGGTCGCCAGCGTCGATGCCGCGGCGAACAGCTTCGTGGTGCTCGGACAGACCATCGACGTGAAGCCGGAAACGGTGTTCGACGATTCGCTGGGCGCGAGCGATGTGGCCGGTCTGGTGGGCAAGGTGGTCGAGGTGCATGCGCAGCGCGACGCCGCCACGGGCCACTACGTCGCCACCCGCATCGAAGCCGAAGACGGCGCGACCAGCTTCAAGCTGCGCGGCACCGTCAGCGCGCTGGACACCACGGCCAAGACGTTCCAGATCGGCGATGCCGTCATCTCCTACGCGTCGCTCAACGCCGCCGACATCCCGGCCGGTCTGGCCAACGGCATGAAGCTGCGTGTCAAAGTCGCGACCGCGCAGGTCGATGGCAAGTGGGTGGCCACCAGCATTCGCAGCGGTGACCGCAAGGTCGAGGACCACGGCGACGCGCGCCTGCAGGGCAACGTGACGGCCTTCACCTCGGCCACCTCGTTCGAGGTCAACGGCATCCTGGTCGACGCCAGCAGCGCACGCATCGACAAGGGCCCGGTCACGGCCGACTCGGTCGTCGAAGTGCGCGGCTCGGCCAAGGACGGCACGATCGTCGCCGAGCGCGTGAAGGTGCTCAACGGCAGCGACGACTCGGTCAGCGGTGTCGAACTGCACGGCACCATCAGCGCCGTCGACGCCACCGCCAAGACCTTCGTGCTGCGCGGCGTGAAGGTGTCGTTCGCCGGCAGCGTCAGCTTCGAGCGTGGCACTGCGTCGCAACTGGTCGACGGTGCGAAGGTCGAGGTCAAGGGCACGCTGTCGGCCGATCGCAGCACGCTCGCCGCAGCGTTGATCAAGTTCGAAGACTGACCCACACGAATGCGGGGTGCGCAACTGCGCACTGCCGCACGGACACGGGCGGGGCGGTACGGTTTTGATACCGTGCCGCCCCATTCACGTTGATCGCGCCGGGTACCATCACGGTAGACCGTGAATGAACCCCAACCTTCCATCGATGAAACCCTGGCGCCCGGCGAGCAGCCGGCGCTGATCGACGCTCTCCGTCGCCTCCTGATGCCGCTGGCCCGGCTGGCCGTCTCGCGCGGCGTGACCCACGCCACCGTCGACGAGATGCTGCGTGCCGCCTTCGTCGACGTGGCGCACGCCGCGTACCCGCAGCTGCTCGAACACCGTCGCGTCAGCCGCATCAGCGCAGCCACTGGCATCAACCGGCGAGAAGTGACGCGCCTGACCGATGCGCGCAAGCGTCGCGCGGAGCCCGAGCGCTCCTACCCGAGCGAGGCCTTCGCGCGCTGGTCCACGCACTCCGAATACCTGGACGGCGAGGGCCGGCCGCGTGTGCTGCCGCGACTCGGCGCCGCGCCGAGCTTCGAGACCCTGGCGCAGTCGGTGACGCGCGACATGCATCCGCGCAGCCTGCTCGAGGAGCTGATGCGGCTCGGGCTGGCCGAGCACGACGGCGCCGCCGACACCGTGTCGCTGCGCCGCGAAGCCTTCGTGCCGCGCGGCGACGAGGCGCGCATGGTCGGCTTCATGGGCGAGAACCTCGGCGACCATTTCAGCGCCGCTGTTGACAACGTTCTCGCGACTGGGCGCGAGCACTTCGAGCAGGCCATCTACGCCGACGGGCTGTCCGACGAATCGCTGGCCGAGCTGCGTGAGCTCGTCACCCAGCACTGGCGCGCGATGACCGGCGAGCTCGTACCGCGCATCGAAAAGATGATCGCCGATGACGACGTCCGCGGCATCGGCAGCACGCTGGGCCCCGGCAACCGCATGCGCATCGGCATGTTCAGCTACCAGGTGCCGGTGGACGTGCCGGGGGAGGCGCCGTCCGCAGCGATGGAACGAAAGCCGGGACGCCGTGCGCAACGGCGCGACGAAGGAGACCCGACATGAATCCGAATCCGATCGCAGCGCTGGCCCACCAGGGCTGGCGGGCCGCGGCTGCGGCCGTGGCGTGCGTGGCCGCGCTCGTCGCCGGCTGTGGTGGCAGCGTGGGCGTGGGCGGCACGGGGTCGTATTCGTCCGGCCCGATCGACGGTTTCGGCTCGATCTTCGTCGGCGGCATCAAGTTCGACGACAGCCGCGCCACCGTGCTCGACGAAGACGGCGCCGAGCGCACACGCAGTGCACTGCGACTGGGCATGAGCACCGAGGTCGACGGCGAGGCGATCGGCGGCACCGACGCTGCGCCGACCGCCGTGGCCACGCGCATCCGCATGATTGCCGAGCTGGTCGGGCTGGCCAGCGCCATCGATGTGGCCAACAACACGCTGGTGGTGTTCGACCAGACCGTGCTCGTGGTCGATGGCGCAACCGCCTTCGACCCGGCCCTCGCCAACGGACTGGCCAGCGTGACCGCGGGCGCACCGCTGGCGGTCTCGGCCCACTTCGATGCTGCGGCGAACCGCTACGTGGCCACGCTGATCGCGCCGTACGGCAGCGTGCCGGCGTTCTACCAGGCGCGCGGCACGGTGCAGGATCTCGACACCGCCGCGCGCACCTTCCGCCTCGGCGCGGCGCTGTTCAGCTACGACGGCAGCCAGCCGCTGCTGGCCAACGGCGCCTACCTGCGTGTGCGCGCTGCCACCACGCCGGTGGCCGGCCGCTGGGTGGTGACCGGCGTGGCCTCGGGCGCCCGCGAGCTGCCGGACCTGGACCGCGTCAAGCTGCGCGGGGCCATCACGCGCTTCGTGTCGGCCATCGACTTCAGCCTCAACGGCCAGCCGGTGGATGCCCGCGCGGCGCGCCGCATCGGCCCGCCGGGCGACCTGGCACTGGGCTCTCCGCTGGTGGTCGACGGCAGCGTGGTCAATGGCGTGATCGTGGCCGAGACCGTGCGGCTGGACCGCCGTGGCGGCGCCAGCAACGACGAACAGGGCTCCGTCGAACTGGAAGGAACCATCGAGTCGGTCGACACCGTGCAGCAGACCTTCGTCGTGCGTGGCACGACCGTCTTCTACGGCGCCAACAGCGTGCAGTTCTCGGACGGCACGGCAGCCGAGCTGGTGGAGGGTCGCTCGGTGAAGGTGCGCGGCGTCATCGCCGGGCAGAGCTCGCGCGTGACCGCGCGGCGCATCAGCTTCGATTGATCAGGCCAGCCGCGCGCGGTGGCGCGCCACCTGCGCGCGCACCTGCGCCGGCGCCGTGCCGCCGAGCAGGTTGCGGGCGTTGAGCGAGCCGCGCAGCGTGAGCACCGCGAACACGTCCTCGCCGATCGCCGGGTGCAGACTCTGCAGCGTGGCCAGCGGCAGCTCGGCCAGGTCGACGCCCTGGCCGATCGCGAGCTTCACCGCGTGCGCCACGGCCTCGTGCGCATCGCGGAAGGGCAGGCCCTTCTTCACCAGGTAGTCGGCCAGGTCGGTCGCCGTGGCATAGCCCTTCAGCGCCGCACGCTCCATCGCTTCCGGCTTGACGACGATGCCGCCGACCAGCTCGCAGAAGATGCGCAGCGTGTCGCGCAGCGTGTCGACGCTGTCGAACAGCGGTTCCTTGTCTTCCTGGTTGTCCTTGTTGTAGGCCAGCGGCTGGCCCTTCATCAGCGTGAGCAGCCCCATCAGGTGGCCGACCACGCGGCCGGTCTTGCCGCGCGCCAGTTCGGGAACGTCCGGGTTCTTCTTCTGCGGCATGATCGAACTGCCGGTGCAAAAGCGATCGGCCAGGTCGATGAAGCCGAAGTTCTGGCTCATCCACAGCACCAGCTCCTCGCTGAAGCGGCTGACGTGGATCATCGCGATGCTGGCCGCGGCGCTGAACTCGATGGCGAAGTCGCGGTCGCTCACCGCGTCCAGGCTGTTCTGGCATACGCCTTCCATGCCCAGTGTTTTCGCGACACGCTCGCGGTCCAGCGGGTAGCTGGTGCCGGCCAGCGCCGCGCTGCCCAACGGCAGGCGGTTGGTGCGGCGGCGCACGTCGGCGAAGCGTTCGGCGTCGCGCGAGAACATCTCCACATAGGCCAGCAGGTGGTGGCCGAAGCTCACCGGCTGCGCCACCTGCAGGTGCGTGAAGCCGGGCAGGATCACCTCGGCGTTCTTGTCGGCCACCTCGACCAGCGCCCGCTGCAGCTCGACCAGCAGCGCGGCGATGCCGTCGATCTCGTCGCGCAGCCACAGCCGCACGTCGGTGGCGACCTGGTCGTTGCGCGAGCGGCCGGTGTGCAGCCGCTTGCCGGCGTCGCCAACGATCTGCGTCAGCCGCGCCTCGATGTTCAGGTGCACGTCCTCGAGCGCGAGCTTCCACTCGAACGCGCCGGCTTCGATCTCGCTGCGGATCTGCGCCATGCCGCGCTGGATGTCGGCCAGGTCCTGCGCGCCGATCACGCCCTGCGCGGCCAGCATCTCGGCATGTGCCAGGCTGCCGGCGATGTCGGCACGCCACAGGCGCTTGTCGAACTCGATGCTGGCGGTGTAGCGCTGCACCAGCTCGCTCATCGGCTCCGAGAACAGCGCGGACCACGCCTGGGACTTCTTGTCGAGTTGGTTGGAGGACATGGCGGGGGCGCCGGGTTTGGCGACAATGCAGGAGGCGTCGAATTCTATCGGCGCCCCCTTCCAGCACCCGATGAGCGCCGAGCCCAGCGTCCTTCCTGCCAGTCCGTCCGCCGCCGATGCGCGCAGCACCGGCTTCGGCTCGACCGTGCTGGACACGCTGATGCCCGGCGAGGCGGCGGCGCGTCGCACGGCCTCGGTGTTCGACGTCTGCCATGCCGGCGTGGTGCTGCGCACGCTGCTGGCCGTGGAAGCCGCGGTCGGGTTGGGCGTGCTGTTCGTCTCGGCCGGCTTCCAGGACTGGCTGACGCGGCTGGCCGCCGGCTCGTCGGTGGCGGTGCCGGCGGTGCTGCTCTGGCTGAGCACGGCCTGCCTGCTCAAGCGCCCGCTCGGGGCTTTGCCGCCGGCGGGCCGCTGGGCCGTGGCCATCGCGCTCGGCGCGCTGTGTGCGGCGATCCCGTCGATGCTGCTGCTGCCGCTGGGCCTCGACGTGCTGGGCGCGCAGCCGCTGCTGGCGCCGGTGCTGGCCGGCGCGGGTGGCGCGGCCGCGGTCTACGGCTGGCTGCGCTGGCGCGCCCGCGCGCTGCTGCCGGCCGACACCACCGCGCGGCTGGCCGAACTGCAGTCGCGCATCCGCCCGCACTTCCTCTTCAACACGCTGAACACCGCGCTGGCGCTGGTGCGGGTCGATCCGGCGCGGGCCGAGGGCGTGCTGGAGGACCTGGCCGAACTGTTCCGCGTCGCGTTGACCGACATCGGCGAATCGGTGTCGCTGGCCGAGGAGGTCGAGCTGGCGCGGCGCTACCTCGACATCGAACAGGTGCGCTTCGGCGCGCGGCTGAACATCGTCTGGGAACTCGACGACGAGGCCGGCAGCGCCCGCGTGCCGCCGCTGATCCTGCAGCCGCTGGTGGAGAACGCCGTGCGCCATGGCGTCGAGCCCTCTCCGGAGGGCGGCACGGTGCGCATCCGCACCCGCGTCAAGGCCGGTCGCGCGCAGGTGGTGATCGCCAACACCGTTCCGGGCCAGGCCTCGCGGCCGGGCAATGGCATGGCGCTGAACAACGTGCGCGAGCGCCTGAACCTGATGCACGACATGGCCGCGCAGTTCGAGGCGCGGCGTGTCGACGGGGCGTTCCGCGTGCAACTGGTCGTTCCGCTATGAACGCTCCGTTGCGTGTCCTGCTCGTCGACGACGAGGAACTCGCCCGCCTGCGCCTGCGCACGCTGGTGGGTGACTGCCGCGAGGTGCCGGCGGTGGTCGTCGGCGAGGCGGCCAACGCGGCGCAGGCGGTCGACTTCCTCGCCGCGCACGTCTGCGATCTGCTGCTGCTCGACATCCACATGCCGGGCCTCGACGGCATGCAGTTCGCCGCGCGGCTGCGCAGCCAGCCCGATGCACCGGCGGTGGTGTTCGTCACCGCCCATGCGGAGCACGCGCTGCAGGCCTTCGAGCTAGAGGCGGTGGACTACCTCACCAAACCGGTCAAGCGCGATCGCCTGCAGGCGGCGCTGCAGCGGGTCGCACAGCGCCTGGCCCTGCGGTCGGGCCAGGCCGCGGCGGCGCCCGAGCCCGAGGGCATGCTGGTGGTCAGCGATCGCGGCCGCGTGCTGCGTGTGCCGCTGGCCGACGTGCTCTACCTGAAGGCCGAACTGAAGTACGTGACGCTGCGCACCGCGCAGCACAGCTACGTGCTCGACGACTCGCTGTCCGAGCTCGAATCGCGGCTGGGCGAGCGCTTCCTGCGTGTGCACCGCAACGCGCTGGTGTCGCGCGCCGCGGTGCGTGCGCTGGAGCGCCGCACGCTCGCCGGCGAAGGAAGCGACGATGGCAGCGAAGGCGGCGAGGCCTGGGCGGTGCGCATCGCGCCGGTCGATGAATGGCTGGCGGTGTCGCGCCGCCAGCTCGCTGCGGTGCGCGAAGCGCTCTCCGCGGCCGGACACTGAGGAGCCGACACCCATGCGGCCCGTGCGCATCTGGTTCGATCGCCCCGGCGTGCGCTGGCCACGTGCGCTGCTGCTGGCGGCGCTGGGCAGCGCGCTGGTTGCGATCTGGCTTGCGAACACCCGGGACGATCCCGAACCGGCCGCGGCGCCGGTGCTGGCAGCGGCCGATCCCCCGCCGGCTGCACGGCCGGCCAGCACCCCGGCGGCGGGTCGGGTGGCTGCGCTGCCGATGCCGGCGCTGGCCTCCGCACCGCAGGCCGGCTCAACAGCCGCGGCGCAGAGTGATGTGCGCGTCTGCGGCCTCGGCAGCGTGGCCGCCGGCACGGGCGGGCCCGACCTGGCCGCGCGGCGCCTGCGCGCCGAACGCACGCGGCCGGTGATGCAGCGCTGGCTGGAAGCGCTCCAGTCGGCGCCGGAGCCGCGCGGCAAGGCGGTCGCGCTGGTGCTGGCCCCGGTGCTCGCGGCGCCGCCGGCGGCTCCGGTGCGCCCGGCCTGCGCCGACGACGCCGACTGCGCGACCCTGTCGACCGCAGCCGCCACCTCGGCCTGGGTGTCGCAGCGCGAACGTGTGGCCGAACTGGCCGAAGTCGGCCGCGACCCGGGCTTGCTGTCCTTCGCGCTGCAGGCCTGCGCCACCGGTTCCCGACCCGCCGAGACCAGCGCCTGCGCCCGCCTCGCCGCGGAGGACGGCGTCGCCGCCAACCCGGGCCATGCCGAGGCCTGGCTGCTGCTCGCCGCTGCCGAGCAGGCGCGCGGCGAGGGCGAAGCGGCCGAGGATGCGTTGCGCCGCGCCCTGGCAGTGCCGTTCGGCCGCCTGGCCGAGCAGACGCTGTTCAGCGCCGTGCAGGCCGCCCAGCCCGCCGACGCCGGTGTGCAGGAACGGCTGCAGATGGGCGAGGCGCTGCAGGCGCTGCGCGCGAGCTGGCGTGAGCCCGGCGGCGTGGCCGTGGCGGCCTGGTGCAATCCGTCGGCGCTGGCCGCGGCCGGGCGCCGCGAGCTGTGCCAGCAGCTGGCCGAGCACCTGGTGCTGCGCGGCAGCGCGCTGCAGGACGTGGTCAGCGGCCGCACGGTCGGCAAGCGACTCGGCTGGTTCCCCGAGCGCATGGCCGCGGCAGCGCGCGACCTCGATGCCGCGAACCGCCTCGCCGAGAACTTCCGTGGTGCCGACGCACACGACTGTCCGGCCTCGCAGCGCCAGCTCGACTACCTCGCCGCCGTGGCGACGCAGGGCGAGGTCGCCGCGGTGCGTCGTTTCGCCCCGCCGCGGCCCTGAACGGCTGCGGTGCTCAGCCGGTGTTGCGCAGGCCCGCCGCCACGCCGTTGATCGAGATGTGGATGCCGCGCTTGACGCGGTCCATGCCCGGGTCGTCGTCGCGCCCCGCACGGTAGCGCCGCATCAGCTCGACCTGCAGGTGGTTCAGCGGGTCGAGGTAGGGGAAGCGGTGCTCGATCGAGCGCGCCAGCGTGGGGTTGGACGCGAGGCGCTTCTTGTCGCCGGTGATCAGCGAGATCGCATCGTTGGTTCGCTGCCACTCGGCCTGCACCAGGCCGAAGATGCGCTTGCCCAGTTTGCGGTCCTCGACCAGCTCGACGTAGCGCGCCGCGATGCCCAGGTCGCTCTTGGCCAGCACCATGTCGAGGTTGGACAGCAGCGTGCGGAAGAACGGCCACTGCTTGTGCATCTTCTGCAGCAGTGCAAGGCGCTCCTTGCGCTGCTTCGGCTCCTTGCCGAGGAAGGTCTCGATCGCCGAGCCGAAGCCGCACCAGCCCGGCAGCGCGACGCGGCACTGGCCCCACGAGAACGACCACGGGATCGCGCGCAGGTCCTCGATCGCGCGCGTCGCCTTGCGCGAGGCCGGCCGCGAGCCGATGTTGAGTTCCGCAATCTCGCGGATCGGCGTGGCGCTGAAGAAGTAGTCGGTGAAGCCCGGGGTCTCGTAGACCAGCGTGCGGTAGGCCGCAAAGCTGGCTGCGCTGATCGCATCCGCCGCCTCGAGGAAGGCCTTGGGTGCGCTCTTGGTCGGGTGCAGCAGCGTCGCCTCCAGCGTCGCGGCGACCAGGGTCTCGAGGTTGCGCCGGCCGATCTCGGGGTGTGCATACTTCGAGGCGATCACCTCGCCTTGCTCGGTCAGTCGGATCTGCCCGTTCACCGTGCCCGGTGGTTGCGCCAGGATGGCCTGGTAGCTCGGGCCGCCGCCGCGGCCCACCGTGCCGCCGCGACCGTGGAACAGGCGCAGCGTCAGGCCGTGTTGCTGGCCCAGCGAAGTGAACAGCTCGACCAGCGCGATCTCGGCGCGGTACAGCTCCCAGTTGCTGGTGAAGCTGCCGCCGTCCTTGTTGCTGTCGCTGTAGCCGAGCATCACGTCCTGCTCGGCGCCTGAGGCCTTCATCATCGCGGCGATGCCGGGCAGCGCGTAGTAGGCACGCATGATGGGCGCGGCGTTGCGCAGGTCGCCGATGGTCTCGAACAGCGGCACGACGATCAGGTCGGCCACCGCGGCTTCATGGAGCTCGCCGCGCATCAGCCCGGTTTCCTTGAACAGCAGCAGCACCTCGAGCAGGTCGCTGACGTCCTCGGTGTGCGAGATGATGTAGTGGCGCAGCGACTCGCGGCCGAAGCGCTGCAGCATGCGGCCCGCGGTCTCGAAGATCGCCAGCTCGCCCACCGCATGGTCGCTGTAGCTGGCGGCGCGCACGCGCAGCGGCCGGGCATCGTTCAGCAGGCGCACCAGCAGCTCGCGCTTGGCGGGCTCGGGCAGCGCGCTGTAGTCGGCCTCGATGCGCGCGGCCTTCAGCAGTTCGGCCACCACCGCCTCGTGCTTGTCCGAACTCTGCCGCAGGTCGACGGTCGCGAGGTGGAAGCCGAATACCTGCACCGCGCGCATCAGCGGCGCGAGGCGCGGGCCGATCAGCGCGCCGGCGTGGTGCGACTTCAGCGAGGCCTCGATCACCTTCAGGTCGGCGAGGAACTCCCCCGCGTGCAGGTACGGGCTCTCTGGCGCCACCGCGTGGCGCAGCGCCTCGGTACCGGTCAGCTCGTGCAGCGTGGCGGCCAGCCGCGCGTACATGCCGATCAGCGCACGGCGGTAGGGCTCGTCCTCGCGGTGCGCGTTGTGGTCGGGCGAGCGCTCGGCCAGCGCCTGCATCTCGGCGGTGACCGGCGCCAGCATCGCCGACATCGACAGCTCGCTGCCCAGGTGGTGCACCTCGGTGAGGTAGTGGCGCAGCACCGTCTCGCTCTGCCGGCGCAGCGCCATCTGCAGCGTCGCCTCGGTGACGAAGGGGTTGCCGTCGCGGTCGCCGCCGATCCAGTTGCCCATGCGGAAGAAGGGCGCGATCTCGTGGCCGGGGAGCTGCTCCTCGATCTCGCGGTACATGCGCGGGATCTGGCGCAGGAAAGTCGCGTGGTAGTAGGACAGCGCGTTCTCGATCTCGTCGGCCACCGTCAGCTTGGCGGTGCGCAGCATGCGCGTCTGCCACAGCTGCGTGATGCGTGCGCGGATCAGCGCTTCGTTGTCGGCGCGGTCGCGGTCGGTGCGAAGTTCGTCGCGCTCGCCGATCAGCTCAGCGATGGCGCGTTCGGCCCCGAGGATGCTCTGCCGCTGCACCTCGGTCGGGTGCGCCGTCAGCACCGGGCTGATGTAGGCGTGGCGCAGCGTCTTCACGATCTCGCTGGCGCGGATGTCGGCTTCGGCCAGGCGCTCGAAGGCGGTCGCCAGCGAGCCTTCCTGCAGGTGGCCTTCGGCCTCGTGGTGTTCGCGCCGGCGCACGTGGTGGCGGTCCTCGGCGATGTTGGCCAGGTGCGAGAAGTAGCTGAAGGCGCGGATCACGCTGACGGTCTGGTCGCCCGACAGGTTCTTCAGCAGACGGTCGAGCGCACGGCCGGCCTGCGCATCGCTCTTGAGCCGGTAGGCGACCGAGAGCTTGCGCACCCGCTCGATCAGCTCGAAGGCGTCCTTGCCCTCCTGCTCGCGGATCACGTCGCCGAGGAGGCGGCCGAGCAGGCGGATGTCTTCCACCAGCGGGCGGTTCTTCTCGGCGGCGTCGCTGGCGCTGCGGCGTGTCGCGTTGTTCATGGGCCTCCTCCGAAGCTGTAACTTGGTTACGCCCCCGGATGCTAACAGCCCGGGTCCGCGCAGCGGCTGACGCAAGACCCGCGCCTGCTAGCATGCCGGGCATGGCCGAAACCACCGTCATCGCCACCCGAGAAAGCCGACTGGCCCTGTGGCAGGCCGAACACGTGCGTGATCTGCTCGGCCAGCGCTTCGGCGCCAAGGTCGAGCTGCTGGGCATGACCACGCGCGGCGACCAGATCCTCGACCGCACGCTGTCCAAGGTCGGCGGCAAGGGGCTGTTCGTCAAGGAGCTCGAGACTGCGCTCGAGGAGGGCCGCGCCCACCTCGCGGTGCACTCGCTCAAGGACGTGCCGATGGACTTGCCCGACGGCTTCGCGCTGGCCTGCGTGCTCGACCGCGAGGACCCGCGAGATGCCTTCGTCTCGCCGCGCTACGAACGCCTGGCCGACCTGCCGCAGGGTGCCAAGGTCGGCACCTCGTCGCTGCGCCGCTGGGTGCAGCTCGGTGCGCTGCGCCCCGACCTGGTGGTCGAGCCGCTGCGCGGCAACCTCGATACCCGGCTGCGCAAGCTCGACGAAGGCGGTTACGACGCCATCGTGCTGGCCGCCGCCGGCTTGAAGCGGCTGGGGCTGGCCGAGCGCATCCGCAGCGTCTTCGAGCCCGGCGAGATGCTGCCGTGTGCCGGCCAGGGCGCGCTGGGCATCGAGGTGCGCGCCGACAATGCGTCCTTGCTCGAACGCCTGGCCACGCTGACGCACCGGCCGACCTGGCTGGCCGTGCAGGCCGAGCGCGCCGTCTCGCGCGCGATGGGCGGCAGCTGCAGCATGCCGCTGGCCGTCCACGCGGTGTGGCGCGACGAGCGGCTGTGGCTGCGTGCCGCGCTGGGCCACCCCACCAAGCCCCTGTCCGCGCTGCTGCGTGCCGAGGTGGACGACGCCGTGACCAGCGACGCCCAGGCCCGCGCGCTCGGCGAGCGTGCCGCGCAGGCGCTGCAGGCGCAGGGTTCGGGCGCCTACCTCGCCGAGTCCTGACGGCCTCTCCATGCGGCTGATCGTCACCCGTCCCGCCACGCAGGCGGCCGAGTGGGTGGAGGAACTGCGCCGCCACGGCGTCGACGCCGTCACGATGCCGCTGATCGGCATCTTCCCGCCGCGCGACGCCGCGCCGGTGGCAGCGGCCTGGAACAGCCTGGCGGGGCAGCGGCTGGTAATGTTCGTCAGCCCGAACGCGGCCGAGCAGTTCTTCGCGCTGCGGCCGGCTGGCCTGGACTGGCCGCCGGGCACGCTGGCCGGCTCGCCGGGCCCGGGCACCAGTCGCGTGCTGCACGCGCTGGGCGTGCCGGAAACCTGCATCGTGGCGCCGAGTGCCGATGCCGCGCAGTTCGATTCGGAATCGCTGTGGGAGCGCCTGCGCGAGCGCGACTGGCGTGCTGCCGACGTGCTGATCGTGCGTGGCGAGAGCGGCCGCGACTGGCTGGCCGATCGGCTGCGCGAAGCCGGCGCGCAGGTCGGCTTCGTCACTGCCTATGAACGTGCCTCACCGGTGCTCTCGGCCGCCGATCGCGACACGCTGAATGGCGCGCTGGCGGCCCCGGCCGGCCACGCCTGGATGTTCAGCAGCTCCGAATCGATCGATCAGCTGCTGGCGCTGGCGCCCGAGGTCGACTGGCGCGGAGCCCGTGCACTGGCCACCCACCCACGCATCGCTGCGCGCGCGCGCGAGGCAGGTTTCGGTGCGGTGCACGAATGCCGGCCTGCGCTCGATGCGGTGGTGGCCTGCCTACAATCGATCGAGCCTTCACCTCGCCAGCACCCGTGAGCGACATCTCGCCACCCCCCTCCGGCAACGACCCTGTACCCGCCGCGGCCCCTGTGGCCGCGCCGGTGGCTGCTGCGCGCGCGGCCGCTGCACCGGGGCGCGGCTGGGTGGCAATCGCTGCACTGCTGCTGGCGCTGGGTGTGGTCGCGCTCGTGCTGGCATGGCGCACCGACCAGCGCGTGGCGGCCCTCGAGCAGGAACTCGTGCGTCGCCAGCAGGACAGTGCCAAGCAGGCCGTCGAGGCCCAGATGCTGGCCAAGCAGGCGCAGGAGAGCGTCGGCGCCGCCGCGGCCAAGGTGGCGTTGCTGGAGGCGCGTGTGGCCGAGGTCGCGCTGCAACGCACGCAGCTCGAGGACCTGATCCAGTCGCTCTCGCGCTCGCGCGACGAGAACCTGCTCGTCGACATCGAGGCCGCGCTGCGCATGGCGCTGCAGCAGGGCGCGATCACCGGCAGCACCGAGCCGCTGGTGCTGGTGCTGCGGCAGAGCGACGAGCGCCTGGCGCGCTACAGCCAGCCGCGCCTGGAAGGCGTGCGCCGCGCCATCGCGCGCGACCTCGACCGCGTGCGTTCCGCCGGCGCGCTGGACATCGCCTCGCTGACCATCAAGCTCGACGAGGCCATGCGCATGGTCGACGAACTGCCGCTGCTGGCAGTGGCCGAGCCGCGCCGCGACCTGCCGCGCACGCCCGCGGCGCCGGCCAGCGCCGCGCGTGCCGGCGCTTCGGCCTCCGCGCCGGCCACTGGCTGGTTGCCGGCGGCCTGGGACTCGGCCTGGCAGCGGGCCTGGGGCAGCGTCTGGGACGAGGTGCGCGCCCTGGTGCGCGTGACCCGCATCGACCACCCCGATGCCGCGCTGCTCGCCCCCGAGCAGGCCTTCTTCGTGCGCGAGAACCTCAAGCTCAAGCTGCTCAATGCGCGGCTGGCGCTGCTCAGCCGCCAGTTCGCGACGGCACAGGCCGACCTGATCGCCGCGCAGGCCACCATCGACCGCTACTTTGACCGCAGCACGCGGCGCGCAACGGTGGCCAGTGAACTGCTGCGCCAGGTGACGGCCCAGGCACGCCAGACCTCGCTGCCCCGCCCCGACGACACGCTCGCGGCGCTGGCCACGGCGGCGGCGGGGCGTTGAACAGCAAGCGGCCGCGCGCATGAGAGCCGTCATCTGGTTCGTGCTGCTGTTCGTCGTGGCCGTCGTCGCGGCCACGACGCTGGGCAGCAACGACGGCCTGGTCAGCTTCTACTGGGCGGGGCAGCGTGTCGACCTGTCGCTCAACCTGTTCCTGATCCTGCTGCTGCTGACCTGCGGTGCGCTGGTCGCGGTGTTCAACACCGTCAACGCGCTGATCGGCCTGCCGCGGCGCGCCCGCGAATGGCGCGTCTCGCGGCGTGATCGCACCGCGCAGGCCTCGCTGCGCGAGGCCTTGGCGCAGTACTTCGGCGGCCGCTACAGCCGCGCCCAGAAGGCCGCCCAGCGAGCGCTTGCCATCCAGGCCGACACGCCCGAACTGGTGCAGGACAACGAGTTCACCGTCCTCGGCCACCTGCTGGCCGCCGGCAGTGCGCACCGCTTGCAGGACCGGGCCGGCCGCGACCGATCGATCGAGCGTGCGCTCGAACTGGCGCGGCAGAGTTCGGCGGCGCGCTCGGCGGAAGAGGGCGCACGCCTGCTCGCTGCCGAGTGGGCACTGGACGACCGTGACGCTGCGCGCGCGCTGGAACTGCTCGGCGAACTGCCCACCGGCGTGGCGCGGCGCACCCACGCGCTGCGCCTGAAGCTGCAGGCCACGCGCCTGGGCCGCCAGCCGCAGGAGGCGCTCAAGACCGCGCGTCTGCTGGCCAAGCACCAGGGTTTCTCCAAGGAGGCGGCCCAGGGGCTGCTGCGATCGCTTGCCTTCGAGTCGCTCGACACGGCACGCGACGCGGAACAGCTGCGCCGCGTCTGGATGCAGCTCGATCCGCTGGACCGTCGTGATGCCTTCGTGGCCGCGCGTGCGGCCGGACGCGCTGCGGGCTATGGCGCGAGTGACGAGGCACGCGGCTGGCTGAGGCCTTTCTGGGACCGGCTCGGCGAACTGTCGGTCGAGGAGCGCGCCACGCTGGCACTGGCCTTCGCGCAGGCCACGTCCGGATTGGGCGTGGAATGGCTGCCCCGGCTCGAAGCCGCGGCGCAGGCCTACGGCCGCGAGGCTGCCATCGGCTACGCCGTCGGCATGGCGCTGGCCGAACGTCAGCTGTGGGGCAAGGCGCGACGGCTGCTGGAGGAGTCGGTTGGCGATACCGGATTGCCGGCACGTGCGCGCCGCACGGCCTGGCTCACGCTGGCACGCATCGCCGCGCAGGAGGGCGAAAGCGAACGCGCCGCCCGCGCGTACGAGTCGGCAGCCCGGCTGGACTGAACTGCGTTTCAACCCTGCTATACTGTGCGGCTCGCGCGGCTGTAGCTCAGTTGGATAGAGTACTTGGCTACGAACCAAGGGGTCGTGGGTTCGAATCCTGCCAGCCGCGCCAATCACATCGACGGGTCAGCTCTCACAAGGGGCTGACCCGTTTCCATTTCCGGGCGCTGGGGGTCCACCCAGGGGGCCAGCGATGGTGGGATCGCTGAGGACGTTCCGGGATCGCTCGGGACGGCTGCTGTATCCCACCAGCAAGCGGCGACAGAGTTGACGAGACTCCGACGTAAGCGGGTCGCGACAGACCGTTGAAGACTGGTCCGAGACATTGGCCGTGTGGGGTTGAACAACAGCTGTCGGCAACGCCGGCCCCTCGCTGCGTCGAGCCTTGAGTGACAGCATGGCCCCAGAGCGGACCGTGGTCAGATTCTGGCCTGGAGTGCTGGGCGAAGGACCGCTCACGCACAAGGCGATCAGGCGCTCTCAACCCACGACCATGCCCCGTTCTTCAAGGCTGTCATCCAGACAATCCTCGGCTCCACGCGATTCGCATGCGCGAAGCAACCGCTCGAGGCAAGCGGGAGCCGGGCAGATCCAGCACCGGTTCCTCGACAGCGCCGCAGCAGCCCGATCCGCAGCTGCATTCGCTACCCCATGGAGACGGAATCAGAACGCCTGCCCCACCTGCTGCAGTCTCTCTTGCAAGCGCGGCGCCGCGAAATCCAGGAAGGCCCTCAACTTCAATGGAACTCGCCGACTGCTGGGGTGTACCAGATGAACCGCGGTAGGCGCTGCTTCGAAGTCGCGCAGCACTGGCACCAGCTGGCCTGCGCGCACCGCTGCTTCCGCTTGGTATGACGTGACCTGCGCCAGGCCCAGGTGGGCTACGGCAGCGGCCACAACCATGTCGGGGAGGGTCGCAGTCAGCCGGATCGGGACTGGGAATAGGGTCTCCGTGCCCGACTCGCTGAACAGCCAAGCCTTCTGCGGGCCCAAACTTGCCCACGAAATGCAGGCATGGGCACTCAGATCAGCGGGATGCGTCGGGGCACCCTTCGCCTGCAGATAGCTTGGGCTTCCGCACACGACCATGCGGATATCTCCAACCCGACGCGCTACCAGCGAACTGTCGGGCAGGTTGTTGATGCGCACGGCCACGTCCACGTGTTCATCGAGCAGGTTCACCAGGCGGTCCACCAGCAGAACCCGCAGTGTGACTTCGGGGAACTCGCGCATGAAGTCGATGAGTACCGGCTGCAAGTGCTGCCGCCCGAAGCCTGTTGGCGCGGTAACGGTCAGCTCGCCTTTGGGATGACGGTACTCGCCGATCACGGCTTCATCGGCGTCTCGCATGTCGTCGATAAGCCGCTGGCAGGACTCGAAGTAGTCCCGGGCCACATCCGTCAGCGCGACCTGGCGTGTGGAGCGCTCGAAGAGGCGCACACCGAGCGATTCCTCGAGATCCGCCACTTTGCGGCTCACGGTGGCCACCGGCAGGCCGAGCGCCCGCGAAGCCGCGGAAAAGCCGCCTGCGCGAGCCACGGCCACAAAGACGCGAATCGAATCCAGTTTGTCCATGGTTTCTCAGTTCTTGAGAAGGTGTTGCCTGAATCGACTGGCTACTCAAGGAGGACCGGCGCCGCGAAGATTCCTTCACTGCACCGATGCAGACCCTGCTACCTCAAGCACAACCTCACATTCAACTTTCACAAGGAACATTGATCATGACCAACTCCCTGAGCCGCCTGGCCATCACCGTTGCCGCCGCTCTTGCCGCGTCCGCGTCCATCATCGCCATGGCAGCACCCGACTCGCAGCCCTCGGTCAACGTGCCCGTGACCAAGATCCCGTTCGGGCCCACCGGCGTGAAGGACGGCAAGACCGGCGAGTTGCTCGCAGGCCCGGTTCACGGCAGCCTCGGCAAGGGCCCGCATGGCACCTTCATTCGCATGCCGGCGGGCTTTGTCAGTCCGATGCACAACCACACTGGTGCCTATTGGGGCATCGTGATCAGTGGCGTCGCCGCCAACGGTGTGCCTGGTGCTGCTGACGTGCAGCTGCCGGTGGGATCCTACTGGTCCCAGAAGGGTGGCGAAGCCCACGTCACCAAGTGCCTGTCCGGCCACGAGTGCCTGTTCTTCATCAGCCAGGACACGCCGTTCGACTACGTCGTCGAAGGGAAGAAGTAGAGCCGTGGCCCTTCAGGCGATCGCCGACTCCGTTTCGGCTGGCAGACGATGCCTGAAGGCCAAGATTGACAGTCTCTTGCTCAACGAGCGAAGCCGACCAAGCAAAGTGCTCGTGCCGCGCCCGTTGTGCTTGGCGTCCTGGATGGGTTCCCCGCTCACAGTAGTTCGAATCCGGAATGGGCCGGACTCACCACCGAAACGAAGACGAGGTCCTGGGAACCCGTATTCAGCACGCCATGCACTGCGCCGGCGGGTGCTACCGCGATGTCACCTGCTGCAATCTGCACCATGGCCCCGGACGCGTCGACCTGATAGTCGCCGACACCCGCGATCACCGTCCACGTGTCCTGGCCGCTGGGGTGCACATGCGGGCTGATGCGCTGCCCCGGCTTCACCGTCCAGGCAACGATGGCGGCATCGTCGGTCTCGTGCACTACCGAGCGGATCGGTTCTCCTTCGTTCGGCTGAAGATGGGCGGCAACCTGAAAGACTCGTCGGGACATCGCGGCACTCCTTGTCGGATCAGATCAATGGAGCAAGGTTGATGCCGCCTGCTCCCCTATGCCCGCCAATCACACCTTCGTCGCGGCCAGGTGTTCGGCAAATGCGTTCACCTTCGCCGACTGACGCCGCTGGCTGGGGCTGATCAGGTGCACGGGCATCGACGGCGCTGGCCAGTCGGGCAGCAGCACCTGCAGTTCGCCGCTCGCGATCTCATCCTCGAACAGCCAGGTCGGCGACAAACCGATGCCCATGCCTGCGAGCACGGCTGCTCGCACGACTTCGCTGCTATTGGTCTGCAGATTGCCCTGTGCACGCACGGTGACCTGTGTCCCCGGCTGCGCGGGGGCCCCGGGTCCGGCCGTGAAGGTCCAGGCGTTCTGGGTGCTGAGCTCGGTGTAGACGATGCAGTTGTGCCGAAGCAGATCATCGGGCTCGGTGGGCGGCCTCAGCCCGTTGGGCAGCCCGCGCAGATAGGTCCGACTGGCCACGAGCGCGCGTCGGGTTGTCCCGATGCGCCGCGCCACCAGTGAGCTGTCCGCGAGCTCACCGATGCGCACCGCCACATCGATGCCCTGCTCGACCAGGTCGACAAAACCATCGTTGAGCCGCAGGTCGATCTTGACGTCCGGGTGCGCGGCCAGGAAGGTCTTCACCAGCGGCAGGAGCTTCAGCCGACCGAAGCCCACCGAGGCGGCCACGCGCAGCCAGCCAGTGAGCTGTTGCTCGCCCTGGCGCAGGCTGCTTTCGGCCTCGGCGATTTCGGCCACGAGGCGCCGCGCCTGCTCGAAGTAGCGCTCGCCTTCTTCGGTCAGCGCCAGCGAGCGCGTGGTGCGGCTGAGCAGGCGCGCCCCGAGCGCGCGCTCCAGCGCCGCCACCTGCTTGCTCACTGCGCTCTGCGTGGCGTTCGCCTCCCGCGCCACGGCCGAGAAGCTGCCGCTTTCGACGACGCGCACGAAGGTCTGCATCGCAGTCAGCCGGTCCATGAGGCGTCCTTATTAATTCCTGTCTGGACTGGATATTAGTTCGATAGATGGCCTAGTGCGAACGTTCGGCACGAATCACAGTTCGTCCCATCGCAACCCGACCCACTGCCTGGAGCCCACCATGAACACCCGCCCACCCGTTGTCCTGATCACCGGTGCCCTCACCGGCATCGGCCGCGCCACCGCGCTCGCCTTTGCCCGCGAAGGCGCCTCCCTGGTCGTCTCGGGCCGCCGCGACGAGGCCGGCAATGCGCTGGCAGCCGAACTCCGCACGCTCGGCGTGCAAGCCGAGTACCTGCGTGCCGACGTTCGCATCGAAGCCGAGGTGCGCAGCCTCGTCGAGCAGACCATCGAACGCTTCGGCCGTCTGGACGTGGCCGTCAACAACGCCGGCACCGAAGGCCAGCTCGGACCGGTGTCGGAGCAGTCGGAAGACAACTACCGCAACACCTTCGACACCAACGTGCTGGGCACGCTGCTCGCGCTGAAGCACGAGATGCGCGTGATGCTGAAGCAAGGTGCTGGCGCCATCGTCAACCTGTCGTCCGTCGCGGGGCAGGTGGGCATCGCCGGCGCCTCGGTCTACGTGGCCAGCAAGCACGCCGTGGAAGGCCTGACGAAGAGCGCGGCCCTCGAAGGCGCCGCGGCCGGGGTGCGCGTGAACGCCGTGGCGCCGGGCCCCGTGCAGACCGACATGCTCGACCGCTTCACGGGTGGCAACGAAGCCGCCAAGAGCGGCTTCCTGGCCAGCCTGCCGGCACGCCGCGCCGGCCGCCCCGAAGAGATCGCACAGACCATCGTTTTCCTCGCCAGCGACAAGGCGCGCTTCCTCACGGGGCAGTGCCTGGCCGTCGATGGCGGCTTCACCGCGCAGTAACGCCGCGCGATCTGATCCGACTGACCCTCAACGACCTTCGACCCCACACATCCGGAGAATCGACATGACCACCATCAACGTCCCCACCCGCGACCAGGTATCCCCTGCCAACCAGGCCTTGTTCGACACCCTGAAGAAGGGCCTGGGCATGGTGCCCAACCTGTATGCCACGCTGGCGCTGTCCGAGCACGCGCTGGGCAACTACCTCGCTTTCCAGAACGCCAGGAGCAGCATCAACGGCAAGGCGCGCGAGGTGGTCAACCTCGTCGTCAGCCAGGTCAACGGCTGCCAGTACTGCCTGGCGGCGCACACCGTGATCGGCGGCATGGTCGGCTTCACGCCCGACCAGATCATCGAGATCCGCCGTGGCGGGGCGTCCTTCGACACGAAGCTGGACGCGCTGGCCAGGCTGGTGAAGAGCATCGCCAGCGAGCGCGGCCATGCAGACCCGGCGCGCGTGCAGGCCTTCTTCGATGCCGGCTGGACACAGGAGAACCTGGTCGATGCCATCGTCGTCATCGGCGACAAGACCGTCACCAACTATCTGCACGCCACGACGCAGGTGCCGGTGGACTTCCCGCCTGCACCTGCGCTGCCGAACTGACCCGCACCCTCCACGCCCTCACTGCACGAAGGCCCGCCATGAACGCCGCTCAGCTCGCGCTTCCCCTGCCCGCCACCGCAGGCGACCCTCCCAGGCTGCTGGCCGGCGTGGCCGTGGGGTTGCTCGCGGCCGGCATCGGCGCGCTCTACACCGTGTTCGCTCGCTGGGGCATTGCCCATGGGCTGCACTCGCCCGACCTCACGGTGTTGCGATTCGGCGTGGCCGGCGTGCTGACGCTGCCCGTGCTGTGGTGGGCCTGGCGCCGGGACGCTGCCCAGTTCACCACCCGCTGGCGGGTCTGGGCGCTGGTGGCGCTGCTGGCGGGTACGCCGTTCGGCTTGCTGATGTTCGGCGCGCTGCAGTTCGCGCCCGCCAGCCATGCCGCCGTCTTCCCGTTCACGGCGATGAGCGTGATGGGCATGGTGCTCGCTGCCACAGTGCTGGGCGAGCGGCTCGGCCGGCGCAAGCTGGTCGGCATCGGCGTGGTGCTGCTGGGACTGGTGCTGGTGTCCGGCGTGGATGCGGCCAGCTTCACGGCGCGTGCCGCCTTCGGCGACCTGATGTTCCTCGCCGCGGGCACCCTGTGGGCCGGCTTCGGCATCGTGCTGCGCAAGCACCGGCTGGATCCGCTGCTGGCCACGGCCGTGGTGTCGCTGTCGGCGCTGTTGACCTATGTGCCGGTCTACTTCCTGTCGGTCGGTGCCGATCGCCTGATGGCCGTCGCGCCCCAGGTGTTCTGGACCGAGGTGCTGGTGCAAGGCGTGATCGCGGGTGCCGGCACGCTCTTCACCTACGCCAAGATGGTCTCGCTCCTCGGCCCGGGTCGCGCTGCTGTCTTCCCGGCCCTGGCGCCGGGCCTGGCCGCGTTGATGGCCTGGCCCGTGCTCGGGCATGTGCCAGCGGGCGCAGAGGCTGCGGGCCTGGCGCTGGCCATGGTCGGCCTGGTTGTGGCCGTCACCGCGCCGGCGCGGCGCTGAGCCCCGATCCGGCCTTCGATGCCGGCATCGACCTGCCGTGCCGCGAAGGCAGCGCGCGTCGGTTTGCCTGTAATCTGCAGCCTCTCGAACCACTGATGCGTGTGTCATCCCATGAGCCTGGAATCCGAATTGGCGGCCCTGCATCAACCCCTCCTGCGCTTCGCGCGATCACAACTGCGCAACGACACCATGGCCGAGGACGTGGTCTCGGAGACCTTTCTTGCCATCCTCGAGAAGCCCGACAACTTCGAAGGCCGCAGCACGCTGCGCACCTATGCCACCGGGATCCTGAAGTTCAAGATCATCGACGTGCTGCGCAAGCGCGGGCGCGAGGTGCACATCGAACCTCAGGACGACCAGAGCGTGGACGAAGCGATCGATGCGATGTTCGAGTCCGATGGCCACTGGCGTGACGAGCCCGCGCCCTGGCAGCATCCCGAGCGGGCGCTGCAGCAGAGCCAGTTCTTCGAGACACTGCAGGCCTGCGTCGACCGCCTGCCTGCCCGCACGGGCCGGGTGTTCATGATGCGCGAGTGGCTCGAGCGCGAGGTCGACGAGATCTGCGCCGAGCTGGGCATCACCGCGAACAACTGCGGGGTGATGCTCTATCGGGCGCGCATGCAGTTGCGCGAATGCCTGCAGCAACGCTGGTTCGAGGGGCAGGCATGACGATCGAGCTGGACTGCAAGGAAGTCTCGCGCCTGCTCAGCCGCGAGAACGAAGAGCCGCTGCCGCCTGCCGAACGGGCCCGACTCCGGCTGCACCTGGTGATGTGCGACGCCTGCCGCAACGTCGAGGAGCAGATGGCCTTCCTGCGCAAGGCCATGCGCAAGCTCGGTCGCGACGAGCCCCCAGAGTCACCACAGCGCTGAAGCGCGACGCCGCCTTCTGCCACGTCAGGCCGTGAAGCGCCCCCGGCGCTGGATGGCGCGCAGGACTGGCGACTGGATGTCGATCCAGGTCAGGAAGTCGATCGTCCTGAACTCGCGGTCGATGGCCGGCGGGCCGCAGATACCGGCACCCAGTGCGAGATACGCACTGAGCAGGCGGGGGATCTTCGGCGGCTGCGGCGCAGCCGGTTGCATCGCGCAGGCGAATGCGGCCATCGGCACGGTGCGCCAGGCGCAGGGCGCCAGGTGCTCGAGTAGCGCGGCATAGGCGGCTGCGCCCTCGGCTTCGTCCTGCGAGGTCAGCGAGCTGCAGCCGACGAGGTAGCGTGCGCCGCGCGACTGTGCGTACGAGGCGATGCCCTTCCACAGCAGGTTCAGCACGGCGAAGTTGCGGTGGTCGCGGTGGATGCAGGCACGGCCGAGCTCGACGATCTGCCCGCGCAGGGCCTCGAAGGGTGCGAAGTCGAACTCGCGCTCGCTGTAGTAGCCCAGGCCAGCACCTGCGCGCGTGCCCGTCTGCAGCCGGTAGGTGCCGACCACGGCGCAGGTGTCAGCGTCTTCGACGATGAGGTGGTCGCACACCGCATCGAAGGGGTCGGCATCCAGGCCGCTGTCGTACGACTGGGCCAGGCCTTCGTCGAGCTCGAGGTTGAAGACCTCGAACCGCAGGGCCTGTGCCGCGCGCACCGCCGCGGCACTGTCGGCCAGACGCACGCGATAGGGCGAGGCGCCGTGGGGCGCTGTCGATGGTGCTGTTGCGGGTGTGGTGTGCATCTTGGGCGCGCGCACCAGGAGATGCCCGCTGCAGTCTTCGTCGAGCTGGCGCCGCACGGCTTACGCACCCGCTCCGTAATGTCGGGTTCGTGGGCACGACACAGGGGAGCGGCCGGGCGCCGGCGAGACCGACGCCGGACCCGGCACCACCCCATGACCCCTTCGCTGCCACCAGCCACGCCCTCCGCCGCACCGTCACGACGGCATCGCGCGCATGCGCCTTCGCGCGGTCGGCTGTGGAGCGGCCTGAGCGTGGCACTGGCCGCGGTCGGTTGTGCGCCGCCCGGGCCGCAGGCGCCCGCGTCGGCCACCGATGCACTGCGCTCCGTCGTCCAGGTGGGCGAACCGCTGAACGTTGATCTGAGCGTGCTGCGCGCAGGCAGCAGCACGGGGCCGCGGCTCATCCTGGTGCACGGCACGCCCGGCTCGGCAGCGAGCTGGGCCGACTACCTGCTGGCTCCACCGCCGGGCATGGAGGTGCTCGCGCTCGATCGCCCCGGCTTCGGCGCCAGCGGCCCCGAAGGCGCCGTGACCAGCCTGGCCGAGCAGGCGGCCGCCGTGGTCGCGCTGCTGCCTGAAGACGGCCGGCCCGTGGTGCTGCTGGGCCATTCTCTCGGCGGGCCAGTGGTGGCACGCGTGGCGGCCGAGCACCCGGGCCGCGTGACGGGCCTGGTGCTGCTCGCGGCGTCACTCGACCCGGCACTGGAGACGATTCACCCGTTGCAGCGCCTGGGGGCGACCGCGCTCGTGCGCGGCATGCTGCCGCGGGCGATCCGCAACGCCAATGCCGAGCTGATGGCACTCGAGCCCGAACTGCAGGCGCTGGCGCCGATGCTGGCCGGCATCCGCGCCCGCGTCGTCATCGTCCACGGCACGCGAGACGATCTGGTGCCGGTCGATAACGTGGCCTTCATGCAGGCGAGGCTGAGCGGCGCGCGCTGCGTGGACACGGTGCTGCTCGAAGGGCGTAACCACTTCCTGCCTTGGAACTCGGCGCCCGATGTGCGCGCGGCGGTGGAACGGGCCCTGCGCCCGGCCTGCGCATGAGCTGGCACGCAGTCGCCACCGGGTTCGAGGCCGTGCTGGCGGGCATGGCGCAGCCCTGGCTGATCGCCGTGGTGCTGGTGCTGACCACGCTGCTGCTCGAGGACCTGGCGATCGCTGCGGGCGTGGCGCTGGCCACCCAGGGTGCCATCTCCTGGCCGCTGTCGTTCGCCGCCGTCGCCGGTGGCATCGCGGCGGGCGACCTGGGCCTGTACGCGCTGGGCGTGGCCGCCACTCGCGTGCCCTGGCTGCGGCGGCGCTACATCGGCGACAAGTCGAGCTGGGCGCGCGATCAGCTCGTGCGCCGCCTGCCCAGCGCGGTGCTGGTCGCTCGCGTCGTGCCGGGACTGCGCCTGCTCACCTACACGGTCAGCGGTTTCGTCCGCGTGCCGCTGCTGCCGTTCTCCGCCTGGGTGGCCGTGGCGGTGCTGCTGTGGACGGCAGGCCTCTACGCCCTGAGCGTGCTGATCGGCCGCGCCGTGGCCGAGCACCTGGGCGTGCCGCCAGCAGTGGCGGTGGCCCTGCCGATTCTTGTTCTGGCCGCAGCGGTGCCGCTGCTGCGGTCGCTTCGTCGACACCTCCAGCGAGCGCCCACGTGAACGCATTGATCCCATCCCCGACCACCACCGAGCCGGCAGGCATCGATCGCATGCCCGGCGCATCGCCGCCGGCAACCCGCCCGCACCAGGGCATGCCGCCGCTGGACCAGGACGGCGCGCCGCTGAGCTTCTTCGAGTTCTGGCCGATGTGGGCTTTCTACCCGCCGGTGGCGCTGTACGCCGGGTGGCTGATGCTGCGCCACCGCGGCGTGCTGCTGCCCACGGTGGCCAACCCCTCGTTCCCGGGCGGCGGCTTCTTCGGCGAGTCCAAGGCCGAGATCCTGAGCCTGGCCCTGCAGCACGTGGGCGAGTGGGTGGCGCCGTTCGTGCGCATCGATCGCCCCTTGCAGGTGTCGAGTCCGGTGGCCGAGCGCGACGCTGCGCTTGCCGCGATGGCCGCCGCCGGCCTGAGCCTGCCCGTGGTGGCCAAGCCCGACCTGGGCTGCCGCGGTGCCGGCGTGAAGCTGGTGCGCACGCCGGAGGATCTGCTGGCCTACGTGCAAGGATTCCCGGCCGGCGCGAGCTTCCTGCTGCAGCGGCTGGTGCCCTTCGAAGGCGAAGCTGGCGTCTTCTACTGCCGCCGCCCAGGGCAGGCGCAGGGGCGCATCGTCTCGATCACGCTGAAGTACTTTCCGCACGTGGTGGGTGATGGCCGCAGCACGCTGCGCGAACTGATCCTGGCCGACCCGCGGGCCGGCCGCTTGTCGCACCTGTACCTGCGGCGGCACACGGCGCGGCTGGACGACGTGCCCGCGGCAGGCCAGGCCATCCGGCTGGCCTTCGCCGGCAGCCACAGCCGTGGCGCCATCTTCCGCAACGGCACGCACCTGGTGACGCCGCAGATGGAGGCGCGATTCGACGCCATCGCCCGCGCGCTGCCCGAGTTCCATTTCGGGCGCTTCGATGTCCGCTTCGAGGAGTTCACCCAGCTGCAGGCGGGCCGGAACTTCACCATCGTCGAGGTCAATGGCGCCGGTGCCGAGAGCACCCACATCTGGGACCGCAGCACCGGCCTGGTCGAAGCCTGGCGCGCACTGATGCGCCAGTACCGCTGGCTGTTCGAGATCGGCCATGCCAACCGAAAGCGCGGCTTCGCGACCATGCCCTGGCGCGATTTCGTGCGTGCCTACCGGCGCGAGAAGCTGCTGACGCCGCAGTACCCGGCCACCGACTGAGGCCGCCGACAGCGGCGCCGTAATGTGCGGCGGTCCAAGCCGACTACCGAGCAGCGCCACGACGTGGCACACGAGAACCCCGCGATGCAGCCCACTTCCGCCGACGCGCCAGACCTGCTGGCCTATGCCAGCAACGTACTCGGCCAGGCCCTGACGCTGGCTGCCGCGCACGAGCGGCCGGGCGCTCCGCCATTCGCCGATCACGTGGGCCCGCACCTGCGCCACGTGATCGAGCACTACGAGTCCTGGCTGGGGGCGCTCGGCGGCGAGCAGATCGACTACGACCGGCGGGCGCGCGACGCTGCTCTCGAGCGCAGCCCTGCGCTGGCACGAACGCGCCTTGAGTCCATCCAGCAGCGGCTGGCGCACTGGCCGAGGCTGCAACTGTCCACGCCGCTGCGTGTGCGCGCCGACATCGGCATGGCGGGCGAGTCCAGCTGCATGGCCGAGTCCAGCGTTGGCCGCGAACTGCTCTTCGTCACCAGCCACGCCGTGCATCACTTCGCCCTGCTGCAGCTGCACTGCCGGCAGCACGGCATCTCCATCGGCGACGACTTCGGCAAGGCACCGGCGACGGTGGCCCACGAACGCGCGCGCGCCACTGCCACACCCCACGACACCGCAAAGGAAACACCATGTCCCCCGTCCACACCCGCAGCCTGAACCGCCGGCACACGCTCTTGCTGGGCGCCGCCTTGTTCTTCGTCAGCAGCGCCGCGTCCGCCGCGCCGCCGGTGAACACCCTCAAGAGCGGGCTCTTCGGTGGCCGCAGCGACACCGCCATCCTCGGCTACGACCCGGTCGCCTACTTCACCGTGGGCAAGCCGGTGAAGGGCCGCGACGACCTGGTCTTCGAGTACCTCGGCGCGAAGTGGAAGTTCTCGTCGCAGGCTCATCTCGACCTGTTCAAGGCGAACCCGCAGAAGTACGCGCCCCAGTACGGCGGCTACTGCGCCTACGGCGTCTCGCAGGACCACCTCGTGAGCATCGAGCCCGACAAGTTCCGGATCGTCGACGACAAGCTCTACCTCAACTACGACGCCGGCGTGCAGGACACCTGGTTGAAGGACCCGGCGGGCTACATCCGCCAGGCCGATGCCAAGTTCCAGGCCCTGCTGAAGAAGTGACCATGAATCGCGCTCACGCCGTGCCCGCCGAGAGGACTCCCATGAAATGGCTCGCCCGCCACGGCCACTGGCTGCTCACGCTGTACGTGGCCTTCGTCTTCATCCAGTCGCTGTTCTTCAAGTTCACCGGCTCGCCGGAAACCGTCTACATCTTCGAGGGCAAGCTCGATCCGTGGGCGGCCAGCCTGGGGTTCGCCGGTGTGTTCGCGCCCGGCGGCATCTTCTCGGCCAAGGTGGTGGGCAGCTTCGAGCTGATCGCCTCCGGCCTGCTGCTGGGGGGCGCGGCGCTGGCCTCGCAGCGCTGGGTACAGGTGCTCGGTGCGGGCATGGGCCTGGGCGTGATCAGCGGTGCGATCTTCTTCCACCTGTTCACGCCACTGGGCGTAGCGGTCGTCAATGGCGATGGCAGCAGCGACGGTGGCGAGCTCTTCGCGCTGGCCTGCGGCGTCTGGCTCGCCTGCGCGGCGCTGCTCTGGATCCGCCGCGAGATCTGGCTCGGCTGGCTGGCGCGCCTGACCGGCCGCTGAACGTGGCGGGCGCCAGCGGCATCGTCTTCACGCTGGCATTGCTGTGCGCCGCGGTGATGGGCCTGGCCATCCAGCGCGGCGCGACCTGCACCGTGGCCGCGGTCGAAGACCTGCTGGCCGGCGGCACGCAGCGGCGCTTGCTGGCCATCGTCGAAGCTGCGCTGTGGGTCGGCGTGGGACTGCTGGTGGCGCGTGAGCTCATCGGCCCGATGGCGCTGCCCGTCGGCTATGCGCTGACTGGCTGGACGCTGGCCGGTGCCGCCTTGCTGGGTGCCGGCGCCGTCGTCAACGGCGCGTGCGTGTTCGGCGCCATTGCCCGATTGGGCTCGGGGCAATGGGCCTACGGCGCTACGCCGCTGGGCTTCTACGCCGGCTGCCTCAGCATCGGCTGGGTGTTCGCGCCGCCCGAACCGCAGGTGCTGGCAGGCGCCTCGCCGATCCTCGCCGCACCCGCTTGGCTGGTGTGGGCACTGGCGATGGCCGTGGCGCTGCGCATGGCATGGAGCCTGCGTCGTCGCGGCGCGCAGGCGTGGTCGCCGCACACGGCCACGACGGTGATCGGTCTGACCTTCCTGGCGCTCGTCCTGCTGAGCGGCGCCTGGGCCTACACCGACGTGCTGGCCGACCTTGCACGTGGCATGGCGCAGGCCTGGGCGAGCGGCTCGCCCTTGCGCTGGCGGTGCTGCTCGGCGCCACCGCCAGTGGTGTGCTCGCACGTCGCTGGCGGCCGACTCGCCCGTCGGTACCGGTCCTGCTGCGCTGCTTCTGCGGCGGGCTGCTGATGGGTTGGGGCAGCCTGCTCATCCCCGGCGGCAACGACGGGCTGGTGCTGCTGGGCATGCCGCTGCTGTGGCCCTATGCCTGGGCCGCGTTCGCCGTCATGTGCCTGGTGATCGGCATCGGCCTGCGGGTGCAGGCCGCATGCAAGGCAACGGGTTGACGACCTGCTGCCGGGCCGTGATCGGGAGGTGAGGAGGCGGGAGCTGCCCTTGCAGCCCACTCCCGCCCGCGCAGCGTCAGTTCGCCGCCAGGCCGGCGCCCGCGGTCACGTTAAGGCTCCCGATCTTGTTCAGGCTGCCGTCGCTGCGGATCGTGAACGACACGATCTGTTGGGGTGCTCGTGACGCGAACACATGCAGTTGCCTGCCATCCGGCGTGACGGCCATGTCGAGTGCGCCGTTGTTCGAGGTGAATCCGGCCTGTGCCTGCAGCAGCGTGAGCCGGCCTGCGCGGTCGATGCCATAGGCGCTGACGTTGCTGGCAGCGGCATTGGCCGAATAGGCGAAGCGTCCGTTCGGGGTGACGGCGATCCAGCAAGCGGCACCCTGGCCGTTGGACAGCGCCGGGGTGACCAGCCGCAGCATCGGCGTGCCCCTGTCGCCGATCCGGTACGACGACGCGCTGCTCGTGCCCGCCTCGGAGACGACCAGCACGTTGCGCTTCGTGATGCCGAACCCGAACGGAACGGCACCGGGGGACGGGGTGACTTCGGCGCCTGCCGCCAGCGTGCCGTTGCCGCGCACGCGGTACGAGACGAGCTGGGTCGCGTTCTTCTGGCTGACCACCAGCACCTCGCCGTCGGCGTCGAAGCCGACCTGGGCGGGCGCCGACGCATCTGCCAGTGCTCGTGCGCCTTCGGCCAGCGGTCGCAGCACGCCACCTTCGTTGCGGAAGCCCACCAGCGTGTTGCCGATGTCGGTCGGCGGTGCGTTGAGCACGTAGACGACGCCGCCGCTTTCGGCCACGCTGATCGGCCTCGTGCCGCCGGAGTCGACGGTGGACACCAGCACCAGGCCGCCGTCGGAGAGCTTGAACGTGGACACCGAGTTCGAGCCGGCGTTGACGACGAAGAGATAGCGGCCATTGGTGCTGAGCGTCACGGCGCCCTGCGACCCCAGGCCGGAGCCGGTGCCCTGGCCGTTGGTGGCCAAGCTGCTCAGCAGCGTGCCCGGGCCGTTGGCGGAGCGTGCATACACCTGCAGCACGTTGCCGGCCGCAGCGTTCGTGCTCATGAACAGCTTGCCTCGGCGGAAGCTGTCGCCGTCGTCATCGTCGTGGTCATGTGCCGCGGCGTGCATGCCGAAGCAAGCCATCGCGACAGCGGTGGCGAGCAGCCGTGCGGCCTGGCGGCGGTGGAAGTTGGGGAACATGGGCGATCTCCAGGGTGACGGTTGATGCACGCTGCCGGCGGCGGCGTGGGGCCCTGAAGGCGGCGCGAGGCACGCGCTGCATGGCGCGCCTGCGCGACCGGGGGGCTTGCTGCGGAGATTGCCGAGGCCTGCAGCATCGGTCTTGCAAAAAAGGTCGGGCGGCATCGGTTCGCCTGCCACGGGTTTTCTGTCAACCCATGTCGAGGTGTCGATCACTGCATGCCTGCGGTTCCGGCGCGCACCCGGATGTCCAGCCCTGGCGCAGCCGCGCCGGCGTGACACCGGCATGGCGGCGCAGCGAGTTCGTCAGGTGCTGCTGGCTGGCGAAGCCGCAGGCGAGGGCCACGTCGGCGATGGGCAGGCGCGACGTCCGCAGCATGTGGCTGGCCTGCTGCAGACGCAGTGCCACGACGAACTGGTGCGGTGACTTGCCCGTGCGCGCCTTGAAGGCCCAGGCGAAGCGGTCGATCGGCATGCCCAGCTGCGACGCCAGGTCGGCGACTAGGATCCGCTCGCCCAGATGGGCCATCACGTAGTCCTTCAGGTGGGCGATCGACGTGGTGTCCATCCCACCGGGTTCTTCCCGCGCCTTGCCGAGATGGCGGGACACCTGGATCAGCAGCAGCCGGGCCAGGCAATCGGCGGCGTCCGTGTCGTGCGGGCCGCCCTGGCGCAGTTCGTCGACCAACTGGTCGGCCAGCGGTCGCAGGCCGGGAACGACCAGGTTGTGGAGCGCCTGTCTGCGCAACAGTGGCGCTGGGGGCGCCTCGCTGTCGGCAAACAGGTCCGGTCGAAAGTAGATCGTCAGGTGCCGGCTCGGCGCATCCTTGCGCCATTGCATTTCGGCCCCTGCAGGGGCCAGGAACAAGGAATAGCGGTGCGCGTCGAAGCTGCGCGCACGGTCGCCGTCGATGCCACCGGTGACGCACGAGGGGGTGAGGTTCAGCGACAGCCGCGCCACGTCCATCCCGGGCACGCGCAGGTCGTACGGCGGCGCCGCGTAGAGCGCCGCACACACGTTGCGATCGCCGCCCTGGCGCATCAGGGCCTGAACCTGCTCGCCACCGGCCCCCTGCAGCACGGTGGAGTAGATGTGAAGACCTTGTCCGATCTCGAGATCGGAAAGTGCTTCGGCCGGCAGATTGTTCGTTCCGTTTGCCACAGTGTGGTGACCCCGAGGGATGCCGCGCGCAGGCGCAGCGATCCACCATCGGGATCGCTCGCTTCGTGCGGGCGTTGCGCCTGACCACGTGCCTGTGTCAGGCATCGATCCCGCTGGGAGCGTCTGTGGTGCTTGAGTGCTCCTCGGTCGAAGCCCAATGGTCGGCGATTACATCGCGATGCCCGAGCCAGTCGAACGTGTGACGACCGGCAACGCCACGGGCTGCTCGGACATCGTCAAGGCGCTGCCCAGTGAGGCGAATGCTCGATACGAGGGTGCGGCCACGACGAATCGGCTAGAGTGCGTCCCATGCGAGCTTGGCTCCGTGTCCTGACCGTCTGGTTCCTTGCCATCGCGCTGCCCGTCCAGGGCATCGCCGGCGTGAGCATGGCGCATTGCGGAGCCAGCCACGAGCGCATGGCAGCCACCATGGGCGATGCCCAGCACCACGCTGCGGCGCACGATGTCGGGGTGTCACACCACCATGACGCTGACACATCGCAAGTCGGCGAGCTGCCTGACTCCGGCGCAGCGGACTCGGCCCAGGCACACACCGGCAAGCGCGCCGACCTGAGCAAATTCAAGTGCAGCGCCTGCGCGACGTGCTGCGCCGGCTCCGCACTGCCCAGCGCATCGCCCCGTCTGCCGGAACCGACGGCCGCAGCCGTCGTGTTCGCCGACGCAGGGGTCAGCGTCGACGCCTTCGCGTCCGACGGGCCCGACCGACCTCCACGTTCACTCCTCGTGTAGCCGGCACCAGGCCGGCGTGCCCGGCACGCCGTCGGTGACCGGCCGCTGTCGCTTCCCGCGCCAACGGCGCGGGGGTCTCGACGTCGACACGAGGACACCATGCATGCTTTTCCCACGCGCTGGCTGACGCATCGCTTCAGCCCCCTTGCGCTGTGCGCCGCGGCCACCGCGGCCATGGCCCAGACCCCGGCCGCGTCCACGCCACGGGGCGACCCGCTCGACGCTGCTGCCCGCGTGCCCGCGGTGGTCTACGAGTCGGTCTTCCGCCGTGACCCGCCTGCAGCGAACGGCCAGGCGATCCCCTGGCGTGAAGCCAACGACACCGCCGTCCGCATCGGCGGCTGGCGCGCCTATGCCCGCGAGGCGCAGCGCGCCGAGCCAGCGCCGGCCTCGCCGGTGGCCGCGCCGGCCGGTGCTGCACAACCTGCGCGTCCCATGCCGCACGGTCATGGCGACCACCAGAAGCCATGAAGACCATCGCGCCATTCCCGGCGATCCGGCGCTCGCCGATCGTGCTGCTCGCCGCAGTCACCATGCTGTCCGGCTGTGCCTCGGTCGGCACCGATGCCGGCTTCTCCGGAGTCGAGCAAACCGCCCGTGAACGCCTCGGCAAGCAGCTGCTGTGGTCCCGCTCCGAAGCCGACCAGGACGGCATCGACCGGCGCGTCGCCGAACTGCTGGCCCGACCGCTGTCGGCCGACGATGCCGTGCAGATCGCGCTGCTGAACAACCGGGGGCTGCAGGCCGGCTTCCAGGAGCTTGGCATCACCGAGGCCGAGGTGGTGCAGGCCGGTCGCCTGCCCAATCCCGGCTTCAGCTTCGGCCGCTTCCGGCGCGGCGACGAGATCGAGCTCGAACGTGGCATCCACGTCAACCTCGCGCGCCTGATCGCGCTGCCGATGATCCGGGATGTCGAGGCCCGGCGTCTCGAAGCCACCCAGCGCCTGGTGACGATGAACATGCTGGCGGTGGCCGCCGAGACGCGCAAGGCCTGGGTGAGCGCGCTGGCGGCCGAGGAGACGGTGCGCTACATGCGCCAGGTGCAGCAGGCCGCCGAGGCCAGCGCCGAGCTGGCCCGCCGCATGGAGCAGGTCGGCAACTTCAACAAGCTGCAGCGCGCCCGCGAGCAGGGCTTCCATGCCGACGCCAGCCTGAACCTGGCCCGCGCCGAACAGGCCCGGCGCGCCGCGCGCGAGCGCCTGACGCGTCTGCTCGGCCTGTGGGGTGATCAGACGCAGTTCACGCTGCCGGACCGCCTGCCCGACCTGCCCGGCGACATCGCCGACCAGCCCGACATCGAGCGGGTCGCACTGGCGCAGCGGCTGGACGTGCAAGGTGCCAGGTTGGCCGCCGAGCAGACCGCAAGCAACCTCGGCCTGACGAAGGCCACGCGCTTCATCAACGTGCTCGAGCTCGGCGCCGTGCGCAACAGCTCCAACGAGGCGCCCACGCAGCGCGGCTGGGAAATCAGCGTGGAGCTGCCGATGTTCGACGGCGGCGGTGCCCGCGTGGCCCGTGCCGAGGCGGTCTACATGCAGGCCGTTCACCGTGCGGCCGAGACCGCCATCAACGCGCGTTCGGAGGTTCGCGAGGCCTACGGCGCCTGGCGTTCGGCCTACGACATTGCACGCCATCACCAGGATGAGATCGTACCGCTGCGCAAGCAGATCGCCGAGGAGAACCTGCTGCGCTACAACGGCATGCTGATCGGCGTCTTCGAACTGCTGGCCGACGCGCGCGTGCAGATCGCCAGCGTCAACGCCGCCATCGAGGCCCGGCGCGACTTCTGGCTCGCGCAGGCCGACCTCGACATGGCCCTCATCGGCAAGCCCAGCCTCACGCCCGTGGCCGGCCCCGCTTCAGCGGCCAGCAACGGTGGCGACGCTGGCCATTGAATCCAGGAACACGACCCATGGTTTCACGACGCACATTCATCGGCGGCGCCGGCGCCGTCACCGCAGCGGCCACCGCCGCCTCGGTCAGCAAGGTCGCGATGGCCGCGCTGCCCGAGCCGGTCATCCAGACCAGGCCCGACACGATGCCCCCGCTGCTGCCCGGCACGGGCCGGCCCTACAACCCGGTGGTCACGCTCAACGGCTGGACCCTGCCCTGGCGCATGAACAACGGCGTCAAGGAGTTCCACCTCGTTGCCGAGCCCGTCGTGCGCGAGATGGCGCCGGGCTTCAAGGCCCACCTGTGGGGCTACAACGGGCAGAGCCCGGGCCCGACGATCGAGGTCGTCGAGGGCGACCGCGTGCGCATCTTCGTCACCAACCGGCTGCCCGAGGTGACCAGCGTGCACTGGCACGGCCAGCGCCTGCCCAGCGGCATGGATGGTGTCACCGGCCTCACCCAGCCGCCCATCGAGCCGGGCAAGACCTTCGTCTACGAGTTCGTCGCCCGGCGCCCCGGCACCTTCATGTACCACCCGCATGCCGACGAGATGGTGCAGATGGCCATGGGCATGATGGGTTTCTGGGTGACGCATCCGCGGCAGAAGCACCCGCTGATCGACGAGGTCGACCGTGACTTCGTGTTCCTGCTCAACGCCTACGACATCGAGCCGGGCAGCGCGACGCCGAAGATCATGACCATGCTCGACTTCAACCTGTGGAGCTGGAACAGCCGCATCTTTCCGGGCATAGCCCCGCTGGTCGTGCGCAAGAACGACAAGGTGAGGCTGCGCATCGGCAACCTGACGATGACCAACCACCCGATCCACTTGCACGGCCACGAGTTCACCGTCACCGGCACCGACGGCGGGCCGACGCCGAAGGGCTCGCGCTGGCCCGAGGTGACGGCCGACATCGCCGTCGGGCAGATGCGCCAGCTCGATTTCCTCGCCGACGAGGAGGGCGACTGGGCCTTCCATTGCCACAAGAGCCACCACACGATGAACGCGATGGGGCATGGCGTGCCGACCATGATCGGCGTCGACCACCGCAAGGTGGTACGGCAGATCACGCAGCTGGTGCCCGACTACATGGTGATGGGCGAGCGCGGCATGCACGACATGACCGAGATGGAGATGCCGCTGCCCGACAACACCGCCGCGATGATGACCGGCACGGGCCCGTTCGGCGCCGTCGGCATGGGTGGCATGTTCAGCGTCGTCAAGGTGCGCAAGGACCAGCCACGCGGCGACTACAAGGATCCGGGCTGGTTCGCGCATCCGCCCGGAACGGTCGCCAGCGAGTGGACCGGTGCGCTGGCCGAGGCGCCACGGGACGGCCCGGCCGGTGGCGCGGGGTCGATGAAGCCCGTCGCCCGGCCGAAGAGCGACGTGGAAGTCAAGGTGCGCAAGCCGGTGGGTGGCCATGGTGGCCACTGAGTCCGGTGCGGCCCGGCAGCGTTCACAAAGGAGCAGCATGAACACGATCAGGATCGCGGCGCTCTGCACGGCCATGGCCTTCTGTGCGGGCGCGGGAGCGCACGGCGACGAGGCGCACAGGCAGGCTGACGGACCCGTCCGCAAGGAGCAGAAGGACTGGGGCATCGCGGGAGACGCGCGCGCCGTCAAGCGGACCATCCAGGTGCGCATGAGCGACGCGATGCGCTTCTCGCCCGAGTCCATCACGGTGCGCCGTGGCGAGACCGTGCGGTTCGTCTTCCACAACGACGGTCGCCAGCTGCACGAGTTCGTGCTCGGCACGAAGAAGGAACTCGAGGAGCACGCGGCCCTGATGCTCAAGTTCCCGGACATGGAGCACGACGAGCCCTACATGGCGCACGTGCCGCCGGGCAAGAAGGCCGAGATCGTCTGGACCTTCAACCGGCCCGGCAGCTTCGACTTCGCCTGCCTGATCGCAGGCCACTTCCAGGCGGGCATGGTCGGCAAGGTCACCGTCACCGCGAAATGACGGCCAGTGGCCAGCGGGTCGGCTGCACCACGATTCCCCAACGATTCGAAAGGAACACCACCATGAAGAACATCGTCATCGCAACCCTGCTCGCCGCGCTGGCCGCACCGGCCGCGTGGGCCGCCGACATGACCGACGGCGAGATCCGCAAGGTCGACAAGGACGCGAAGAAGCTCACCATCAAGCATGGCGAGATCAAGAACCTCGACATGCCGCCGATGACCATGGTCTTCCAGGTGAAGGACGCCACCCTGCTCGACAAGGTCAAGGCCGGCGACAAGATCCGCTTCGCCGCGGAGAAGCTGGACTCGGGCTACGTGGTGACCGAGATCCAGGCCGCGAAGTGAGCCGCGGTGCCCTGCCACGCAGGGTGCCGCCCGTGGTGCGTCTACCAGCTGTCGGAGCGCATCAGCGGGACCCAGCGTTCGGCGTTGAGCTGGTAGATGCCGATGGCCCCGTAGCGTTGCTCGCCGTCGTCGGCAAAGCGCATCATGCTGGTGACCGGGGCGTTACCGTCGAACTCCTTCATCCGGGCGAGCAATCGGGCCTTGTCGACCGAGTCGTTGCGCACGAGCGCATCGGCCACCACGTAGACCGCGTCGTAGGCGTAGTGCGCGCCATAGACCGGGTCGCCCTTGAAGCGCTTGCGGAAGTCTTCCAGGAAGCGCTGGCCGGCACGGAACTCCTGTGCCTCCAGGATCGACGAGGTGGCGTAGACCGCCTTCACCTTGTGCTGAACGCGGCGCAGCTTGTCGGTCTTGATCGTGTCGCCGCCGAGGATGCTGATGTCGCCCATGCCGGCTGCGGCCAGCTGCTCGATCAGCGCCTCGACCTGGAAGTCGGACAGCGTGGTGACGAAGAGCTGCGTGTCGGTCTTCTTCAGGTCCGCGACCAGCGCCGAGAAGTCCGTGACCTTGTCGTCGAGTGATTGGCGCACCGTGATCGTGCGGCCGTTCTCACCGATCACCTTCGCTGCGCTGTCGGCCAGGCCCTTGCCATAAGGTGTGCTGTCGTCGACCACCGCGATGCGCTGGATGCCGGGCAACTGCGCGGCATAGCTGCCGATCGCCTTGGACTGCAGGTCGTCGTTGGCGACCAGGCGAAGCGTCGTCGGCAGGCCCTGTCGGGTGTAGTCGGGCTTGGTCGAGATGGCCAGCTGTGGAATGCCGGCGGCGGCGTAGATCGGCGCCGCGGGGATGCTGACGCCCGAGTTCAGGTGGGCGACCGCCACCAGCACGCCGGCATCGACGAGCTGCTGCGCCGCCGCCTTGCCGGCCTCCGGATTGGCCTGGTCGTCGGCGCTGACCACCTCGAAGCGCACCGACTTGCCGTCCACGCGCACGCCGCCCTTCGCATTGATCTCGTCGACGGCCATCTGCACGCCGTTGAGCAGGTCGCGCCCGAGCGCGCCGAGATTGCCCGACAGGGGTTGGCCGACGCCGATCTTCACGACGTCGGGGGTGCGGCTGCACGAGCTCAGTGCAGCGGATGCGGCGATGCATGCCGCGGCGAAAGCGGTTCCCTTGAGGAAACCCAGAAAACGATTCATCGAATGACTCCGACCAGGGTTGGGTGCGCAGCAATGGGGCGCTGCGGCACGACGAGCGCCCCCGTTCGCAAGCGGCGGGCCAGTCGTGCGGTCGGCTCTGGAACTAGTTCACGCGACAGGGCCCAACGTCATTCGCCGGTGGCCTCGCCGGCCAGCGCGCGCTGCACGGCCTCGCGCGTCAGCGTCGGTGCGAAGGACTCGACGAAGGCATAGGCGTAGCCGCGCAGCCAGGTGCCGCGGCGCACGGCCAGGCGTGTCAGGTTGACCTCGAAGAGATGGCGCGCGTCGATTGCCCGCAGATTGCGGTCGCGCTCGCCGTCGAAGGCGATCGAGGCGACGATGCCCACGCCCATGCCCAGCTCGACGTAGGTCTTGATGACGTCGGCATCCATCGCGCTGAGCACGATGTCCGGCTGCAGCCCGGCGCCGGCAAAGGCTTCGTCGATGTGGGTGCGGCCGGTGTAGCCGAGTTCGTAGGTGATGATCGGGAAGGCGGCCAGCTGCGCCAGCGAGACCGGCTCCGCGAGGTTCAGCAGCGGGTGCCCCGGCGGCACCACGATGCTGTGCGTCCAGCGGTAGCAGGGCATCGCGACGAGTTGCGGATAGGTGGCCAGCGCCTCGGTGGCGATGCCCACGTCGGCCTCGCCCGACAGCAGCATCGCGGCGATCTGCTTGGGCGAGCCCTGGTGCAGCGTCAGCGTCACCTGCGGGTAGAGGGCGCGGAAATCCTTCACCACCGCGGGCAGCGCATAACGTGCCTGCGAGTGCGTCGCCGCGATCGACAGCGGCCCGGCGTTCTGCGCGGTGAAGTCCTCGCCGACACGCTTGAGGTTCTGCGCATCCAGCAGCAGCCGCTCGACGATCGGCAGCACCGACTCGCCGGGCGGCGTCAGCCCGGTCAGGCGCTTGCCCGCGCGCAGGAAGATCTCGATGCCGAGTTCGTCCTCGAGCTCGCGGATCTGGCGGCTGATGCCCGGCTGCGAGGTGTTCAGCGCCTGGGCGACCTCGGTCAGGTTGAAGCCGGTGCGGGCGGTCTCGCGCACGGCGCGCAGTTGCTGGAAGTTCATCGGTGGCGGGCGGGAAACCGACGGATTCTGCGCAGCGCCGCCTATGCAATCAACGATTCAGATCGAGTTTGCTTAGTCGAGAAGCGAATAAGTACTCATGGGCGGCGCGCCAGCATCCCGATCAGTGCGGACATCCCCGTGTGCTGCCGTCCTTCGCTGAGCTCGGCGTCGTAGGCGCGCAGCTCGATGATCTCCAGCGATGCGAAGGCCTCGCGCAGCAGGGCCTCGGTGTACAGGTGGTCGAGCCGCTGCGGGCCGCCGGTGCGGTATTCCAGTTGCCGCGGCGTGTAGCCCTGCAGCACGAGCAGGCCGCCGGGGCGCAGCACGTAGACCATGCGGCCGAACAGCCGCTCGCGCTGGGCGGGGTCGGCGAACTGCACGAAGATCGCCGCCACCACGTCGTAGACCGCCTCGGGCCAGGCCAGCGCATCGCAGTCGGCCACCGCGAAGTTCACGCCAACGCCATGTTTCTCGGCGAGCCGCCGTGCCTTGGCCACACCGGTCTCGGCGATGTCGAAGGCATCGACCTGCAGCCCCTGTTCGGCCAGCCAGACGCTGTTGCGCCCCTCGCCATCGGCCACGCACAGCGCGCGTCCGCTGCGCGGCAGCCGCGCCTGCTGCGATCGCAGGTACTCGTTGGGGGCCTCGCCGAACAGCAGTTCCTCCCCCTGGTAGCGCTGGTTCCACATCGTGGCGGCATCGGGGAAGCTGGGGTTCGTCATGGCGCGCAGCTTAGCGACTCGTCTGCCATCTGCCCTTGCTTGCGCCTGCTCAACCGTGGTCCTGCTGGGAGAGCTCATCGTGGCAGTCCGTGCATCGCACGATGGAGACGGACGATGAAGACTTCGAGCAAGCTGATGTGGGCGGCGCTGATCGCCGCGAGCGCCGGGCTGGCAGGCGCGCAGACCGGTGGGCCGGGACCCGGCCCCGCCGCGGGAGCGAGTGCGCCACGCATGGGCATGGGTCCGGGCGGCGGCATGATGCGCGGCGGCCCGCGCTGGGGCTCCGACTACACCCCGGGCTGGGCCATGATGAACGCCAAGGAGCGCGACGAGCATCGCGCGCAGATGCGTGCAGCCAAGACCGAGCAGGAATGCGTCGCGCTGCGCGACAAGCACCACGAACAGATGGGGGCCCGCGCCAAGGAGCGCGGCATCACGATGCCGGCCCAGCCGCGGCGCGATGCCTGCCAGGGCATGAAACGCTGAGCGCGACGGGGGCGCCCGCTGTCAGCGAGGCAGCGGGCCTGCGGGTTTATCCTCGGCGAATTCGCGCCGCTTCCAGGAAGACCCGACCATGTCCACCCGCATCCCTGCCACCCTGATCGCCGGCGACGGCATCGGCCCCGAGATCGTCGAGGCCACGCTGGCCGCGCTCGACGCGCTCGGCGCCCCGTTCGACTGGGACCCGCAGGCCGCCGGCCTGGCCGGCATCCAGGCCGCCGGCGACCCGCTGCCGCAGGCCACGCTGGACAGCATCCGCAAGACACGACTGGCACTGAAGGGCCCGCTGGAGACGCCGTCGGGCGGTGGTTACCGCTCGAGCAACGTGCGCCTGCGCGAGGAGTTCAAGCTCTACGCCAACCTGCGCCCGGCCCGCACCATCGTGCCCGGTGGGCGCTTCGACAAGATCGACCTCGTCGTCGTGCGCGAGAACCTCGAGGGCCTGTACATCGGCCACGAGCACTACGTGCAGATCGACGACGACCCGCACGCCGTCGCGATGGCCACCGGCATCAACACCCGCGCCGGCTGCCGCCACATCCTCGAGTTCGCCTTCGAGCATGCGATCCGCCTGGGTCGCAAGAAGGTGACCATCGTGCACAAGGCCAACATCATGAAGGCTCTGACCGGCATCTTCAAGGAGACGGCCGAGCAGATGTACGAGGAGAAGTACAAGGGCCGCATCGTGATGGACTCGGTGATCGTCGATGCCTGCGCGATGAAGCTGGTGCTCAACCCCTGGCAGTTCGACGTGCTGGTCACCACCAACCTGTTCGGCGACATCCTGTCCGACCTGGTCGCCGGCCTGGTCGGCGGGCTGGGCATGGCGCCGGGCGCCAACATCGGCCGCGACGCCGCGATCTTCGAGGCCGTGCACGGCTCGGCACCTGACATCGCCGGCCAGGCCAAGGCCAACCCGACCGCGCTGCTGCTGGCGGCCGCGATGATGCTCGACCATGTCAAGCGCCAGGACCTGGGCGACCGCCTGCGCGGTGCCATCGACGCCACGCTGAACATCGACACCGTGCGCACCGGGGATCTGGGCGGCAAGGCCTCCACCGGCGAATTCACGAAGGCGCTGGTCTCGCGCATCCGCAACGCCTGACCTTGAAGCGGCCCGGGGCGGCCGCATGTACCCGTAGCGCCGACCTTCACGACGGCGCGAGGGAACCTCAATGTCCGCCCCGATTCTTGGCACGCAGCGCACCAATCTCGAGATCCTGGCCATGCTGGCCGGTCTGTTCGAACGCGTCGAACGCCGCACCGACAGCGTCGATGCCGACCAGTACTTCGCCCTGGTCGAACGGCTGAAGCACGCGCTCGGCGCCGACCTGCCGGCCGACGGCCTGGAGGCGGTGCTGACGCTGCACCCGGCGGTGGCCGAGCTGTACGAGAACCTGCACTACGCCCAGGCCGGGCTGTGCCGCTCGCCGCTGGGCATGGCCGTGGCCGCCGAGACGGCAGCGCGCGACGCGCTGTCGCGCCTGAAGTCCCGCCTCAGCTGACCGCCGCGACCAGCATCGCCTGCAGGGTGGCCTCGCGGTAGCCGTTGCGCTCCGCCGGCGCGATGCTCGCGCCGACCAGCGGCCAAGGTGGGGCGTCGGCCCCGTCGACGATGACATCGCTGTCGGTGCCGGCCTGGGCCGGGGTCTCGTACAGGTGCAGCCGCTCACCGCGTGCGACGGCGCCGGCCTTCAGCCGCTCCCACAGGTCGGGCGGCGGCCAGCGGTTGCGCGGCGAGGCGACGCGCAACTCGATGCCGGTGGCCGCGGCGATCCGCAACAGCGCATCACCGCAGGGGCTGAGCGGATCACCGACGAAACACACGCTCAGGCGGTCCAGCGCCTTGGCGCAGTGGTCCTGCAACGTCAGCAGTTCGGCGAGCACGCGTGTCGGGTGCTGGCGGCCGCCCAGCCCGTTGAACACGGGCACGCCGGACTCGCGGGCCACGTCCGCCACCCGCTGCGGCGGTATCGACTCGCAGTCGATGGCGTCGTACAGGCGGCCGAGCATGCGCGCGGTGGCGGTGTCGATGGCCTGCTGAGAGATGCGCGCATCGACCGGCCGCAGGTGCGACACCTGCGCTCCCAGGCCGAGCGCGGCACTGCGCAGGTTGCCGACGGCCTCGGAGGGCGCTGCGTCGTCGAGCAGCGCGAGGTTGCGGCCGCGCAGCGGCGCAGCGGTGCGGCCATCCTGGCGGGCAGACCTGAGCTGCCGTGCCGTGTCGAGCACGTCCAGCAACTCGCTGTGGGACAGGCTCTCGACCGACCACAGGTTGCGATGGTGGATGGTGCGGCGGGGAAACATCTCAGGTTCGCACACTACGCAGGCGCATCCGCGAGAGCTTGATCGCGGTCAAATATGAGCTGCGTTGGGGGCGATGACACCGTTCTGCGACAGTCCATTCACACAGCGTTACCGAGCGTGGCGCGACGTTCGCGCTTTGTTTTCGCTCAACTCCGAGACTGGCTTCATTGACACGGAGCAAATCGATGAACGCCACCACCACCACCAGCACCACCGCCGCCCCGATCATTTCTCGCCCGCTGGCCAGCCAGCGGTTGCCTAACCTGACGAACAGCCAGCGCATTGCGGCCTGCCTGGACCTGCTGCGCGATGCGCTGCCGATCCAGCGCCGCGTGCTGCACGCCGGCGACACGATCTACCAGTCCGGCGAGCGCTTCACCTGCCTGCACGTGCTGAACTCCGGCATGGTCAAGGTGGTCAACCTGTCGCCCGATGGCCGCGAGCAGGTGGTTGGTCTTCACTTCCGCGGCGACTGGCTCGGCTTCGACGGCATCGCCACCGGCCACTACGGCTGCGACGTGGTGGCGATGGACACCGGCGAGGTCTGGTCGTTCCGCTACGACGCGCTGCTCGAGGCCTGTGCCGCCAAGCCGGCGCTGCTGCAGGTGCTGCACGAGGCGATGAGCCGCGAGATCGGCCGCGATCGCGACTCGATGATGTCGCTGTGTACGCTGCCGGCCGATGCCCGCGTGGCCGACTTCCTGCGCAACTGGGCGGAAGCCCTGGCCGACCGCGGCCTGCGCACCGACCAGATCACGCTGCGCATGACACGCGCCGAGATCGGCAACTACCTGGGCATGACGCTCGAGACGGTCAGCCGCGCGCTGTCGCGCCTGGCGCGCACCGACGTGATCCGCTTCGCCGAGAAGGGCCGCCGCGAGATCCAGATTCCGCACGTCGAAGCGCTCGAGGCCTTCATCCAGCGTTGCATGGCGCCTGCCGTGGCAGCGCCCGCCGCCGCGGTGGTGCACTGAACGACGGCAGCGCCGCTCAGCCGCGGCCGGCCAGCACCTTGGCCATGGCCCGGCCGAGTTCGGCACGGGTGTAGGGCTTGCGCAGCAGTTCCCAGCCCGGCGGTGCTTCCAGCAGCGCGCTGGCGTAGCCGCTCATCAGCAGCACCGGCAGGCCGGGCAGGCGCTCGCGTGCCAGCTCGGCGAGCTGGGTGCCGCGCATGCCGGGGCCGAGTGCGATGTCGGTGATCAGCATCTGGATGCCGGCGCCGGGCCGCAGTTCGTGGCGCGCCTGCTCGCCGCTGGCGCAGGCGACGACCGTGCAGCCCAGCGCCGCGAGGAAGCGCTGTGCCACGCTGCGCACTTCGGTGTCGTCTTCCACCAGCAGCACGTGCAGGCCCCGCGGCAGTTCGGCGGCGGTGTCGGTGGCGACCTCGGGGCTGGCGGCATCGGGCTCGCTGGGCAGGAACAAGGTGATCGTCGTGCCGGCGCCGAGCGTGCTGTCCAGGCTCAGCGCGCCCTTGGACTGCTTGGCAAAGCCGTAGACCGTGGACAGGCCGAGGCCGGTGCCGCGGCCGGCGTCCTTGGTGGTGAAGAACGGTTCGAAGGCGCGTTCCTTGACGTCCTCGCTCATGCCGGTGCCGGTGTCGCCGACGGCGATCGCCACGTAGGCGGTGTCCTCGCTCTCGGCCAGCTCGGCAGGCAGGTCGGGCGAGCGTGCCGGCACCGCGCGGCAGGCGAACCACAGCAGCCCGCCTTCGGGCATGGCGTCACGTGCGTTGATCGCGATGTTCAGCAGCGCCGACTCGAGCTGCCCGGCATCGGCGATGACCGGCGGGCAGTCTTCCGGCGTGTCGACCTCGATGCGGATGCGCTGGTCCAGCGTGCGCCGCAGCATGTCGGCCAGCGACTTGAGCAGCAGCCCGGCGTCGAGCGCGGTCGGCTTGAGCACCTGGCGGCGCGAGAAGGCGAGCAGCTTGCCCGTCAGCTCGGCGCCGCGCCGGCTGGCGCGCGAGGCTGCGCCGACGAGTTGCTGCGCGAACGGGTCGCCGGCCACCGGCGGCAGTTCCTCCAGCACCTGCAGGTTGCCGGAGATCACCGTCAGCAGGTTGTTGAAGTCGTGCGCGATGCCGCCGGTCAGCTGGCCGACGCTCTCCAGCCGCTGCGCATGGTTGAGGGCCTCTTCGGTCTGGGCGCGCTGCAGGCTGGTGGCCAGCAGGCTGGCCATCGATTCGAGGAAGCGCAGTTCGTCGTCACCGAAGCGCCTGGCGTTGCGCGAGCGCGCGACGATCGCACCGATGACGCGGCCCCGATCGCCCAGCGGCACGGCCATCGCACTCGCCGCGCCCGCACGGCGCCAGTTCTCGGGAACGACGAAGCGGCTTTCGGCAGCACAGTCGTCGCAGCGCACCGGCTGCCCTTGCGCCAGCACCTGGCCCGGCAGGGTATCGGGCCGGTTCGGCACATGGTCGCCGACCGCCTCGCCCGGCAAGGGGCCGACGCTGCTGGCCACGCGGAAGTCGAGCCGGTTGGCCTCGAGCAGGAACACCATCGCCGAGTCGACCTGCAGTGCCTCGGCAGCCACGCGCGGCAGCTGTTCGAGCAACTGCTGCGGGTCGCGCGCATCGACCGCCAGGCGGCCGAACTGCGCCACCTGTTCGGCATAGTGGGCACGCTGCAGCGCCTGGCGCACCCGCGGGTAGGCGCCGATGCCGCGGATCGCCGCGACCACATACGGCAGCCCGTGGTCCTGCAGCGGGCTGAGCGCGATCTCGACCATCACCTCGCTGCCGTCGCGCCGCCGCGCCACCAGCTCCATCTGCGTGCCCATCGGCCGCGCGCGTGGCGTCTTCAGGTAGGCGCCGCGGTAGCTGGCGTGGCGCGGGCGGATCGCGTCGGGCACCAGCGCCTCGACGGTCAGGCCGACCAGGTCCTGCGCCGGGTAGTCCAGCAGCTCGGCCGCCGCCGGGTTCGCCAGCACGATGCGGCCTTCGCCATCGGCGACGATCAGGCCGTCCGGGTAGGCGGCGAACAGGGAGCGGAAGACACCGTGCTCGTCCATCCCCGGCGGCAGCGCCTGGCCGATCGGCGGCGGCGCGGCCGTGCTCACTCGGCGGCCACCGGCGAGACGAGGATGTAGCCGGCGCCTCGCACCGACTTGATGATCTGCGGGTCTTCCGGGTCGACCTCGAGCTTGCGCCGCAGCCGGCCGACCTGAACGTCGATCGTGCGGTCGAACGGCCCGGCGCTGCGGCCACGCGTGTGTTCGAGCAGGTGGTCGCGCGAGAGCACGCGGCCCGGCGAGCGGGCGAACGCGCACAGCAGGTCGAACTCGCCGCTGGTCAGCGGCATGTCGCGGCCCTGCGCATCGCTGAGCCGCCGTGCGGCGGTGTCGAGCACCCACTGGGCGAAGCGCAGCCGGGTCTTCTCGCCGGGCGCGGTGGGGGCGGCGGGAGACAGCGGCGCGGGTCGCGTGCCGGGCGGCTCCAGGCGGCGCAGCACGGCCTTGATGCGCGCCACCAGCTCGCGCAGGTCGAAGGGCTTGGTGACGTAGTCGTCGGCACCGACTTCGAGGCCGACGACCTTGTCGATCGCATCGCCACGCCCGGTGACGATCACCAGCCCGCAATGCCAGTGCTCGCGCAGCTGGCGCGCGATCGCGAAGCCGTCCTCGCCGGGCAGGCCGAGGTCGAGCAGCACCAGCGCCGGCGGGTCCCGGCCCATCAGCTCGATCAGCGCACTGCCGGTGTGCAGTTGCGTGACACGGAAGCCCTGCGTCTCCAGGTAGTGGCCCAGCAGGCGCGTGATGTCGACTTCGTCGTCGAGCACGGCAAGGTGGGTAGGGTGGGACACGGGGTCGTCGACCGGAAAGGGAACTCCTGCGATTAGACACCGGCTTGGCATCTGTCAAGCCAGCCGGGCGATCCGGCATTCACCGCTTGACGCTGGAACGCGCTTGCGCATGCGCAGGACGGGCCTGCCCGGACGCTTGATCTGTGTCAGGCTGGCGGCCCGCCACGCCGGCATGATGCCGCACGCTCCCGATGAACCGCCCCCTCGCCCTGCTGATCGTCGCGCCGCTGCTGGCGCTGCTGGCCGCCTGCGGTTCGACGCCGCCTGCGGCCGTGCCGCGCGCCGGCTTCGCCAACGCGCTGGCACGTGCGGCTCCCTTCGCCGTCGGGGTCTACGGCATTGCGCGCAACCCGTCGCCGGTGGTGCCGGCGGGCGCGACCGACAGCGAACGCGGCGAGCCGGTGCTGCCCTACGCGCGCATCGGCGCCGGCTTCTTCATCGACAACCAGGGTTTCGTGGTGACGGCCGCGCACGTGGTGACCGACTGCGACGAGGTGATCGTCAAGCTGGCCGACCAGCGGGTGATCTCCGCCACGATCTTGGGCCTGGATACCGACACCGACATCGCCGTGCTGCGCATCGCCAGCCCCGGCCCGGTGGCGCCGCCGCTGGGCCGCAGCAGCGCGCTGCGGCCGGGACACTGGGTGCTGTCGGTCGGCGAGCCCTACGGCCTGAACGGCTCGGTCGCGGCCGGCATCGTCGGCGGGACCGACCGGCACTTCAGCGACGACCCCGAACTGCTGTTCCTGCAGACCGACCTGGCACTGAACCCCGGCAATTCGGGCGGACCGCTGCTCGACAGCACGGGCGACATCGTCGGCATGAACATGCGCACCGTGGTCAGCGCCTACGGCACGCCGGGTGTGAGCCTGTCGATCCCGATCGAGATCGTGCTCGGCGTGGTGGCCGAGCTGCGCTCGGGCGGCCGCATCGTGCGGCCCCGACTGGGTGCCGAGTTCGACGACCTCAGCGCGCACCTGGCACTGGCGCGCGGCCGTGCGACCACGCAGGGCTCGTTGATCACCATCGTGCGCCGCGGCAGCCTGGCCGAGCGCATGGGCCTGAAGGTCGACGACATCGTGGTGTCGATGAACGACCGGCCGGTGGCCAGCAGCGCCGACCTGGCGCGCAGCCTGCTCGGCTGGCGACAGACGCGCGGCACGCGCCTGGTCGTGCTGCGCGGCGAGGCGGTGCTGACGCTGACCCTGAACGAATGAGTGCTCAGCGTGAGCCGGCCAGCTCGAAGCGGCCCTGGCAGGCCGTGCAGCGCACGGCGAACGGTTCGGCCGCGAGTCGGCGCGGGTCGATGGCTTCGTCGCAGTCCTTGCACAGGCCGTAGCGGCCGGCGTCGAGCCGGTTAAGCGCCTCGCCGATCGCGTTCAGCTCGGCCTGGTCGCGGGCGACCTCGGCGTCGTCGAGGCCGGACGCGACCTGCGCCTCGGCGTCTTCGGAGCGGTCGGTTGCTTCGCGCGCGACGCGCCCGGGCGCGCTCGCATTGCGCGAGCGGGTGGCGTCGACCTCGTTGCGCAGGCCTTGCTGGCGCGCCTGCAGCACGCTCCGCACCTGGGCTGCCGCGTCGCTGCGCGGGTCGAGCGGGTAGCTGTGGGACATCGTGGGGCTCCTGGAAATCCTGGTCCCATTCTTCGCTCGCGCGGCCTTGCGGCGCTTGATGCCGGACAAGTGCCCGGTGCCGGCCGCGACGCCAGGCAGGCGTCGTGGCAGCAGCGCCCCGGATCCGCTCCTGCGATGATCCGCACCATGAACGACCACCAGCCCCCCTGGCACGCCGACACCCGCGTGCTGCACGACGATGCCGCCTTCGCCGACGATGCGTCGGTGGTGGCGCCCATCCACTACAGCGCGACCTTCCGCGCGCGCGACGCTGCCGAGTTCAGCGACATGGCCAACCGGGCGCGCCACCCGGCCTACTACACCCGCTACGGCAACCCGGTGCATGAACGGGTCGCCGCCATCCTCGCCGGCCTGGAAGGCACCGAGACGGCCTTGCTCACCGGCTCCGGCATGGGCGCGATCAGCACCACCGTGCTGGCGCTGCTCAAGGCGGGCGACCATGTGGTCGCGCAGACGCGCCACTACATGAGCACCGCCAAGCTGTTCGACGAGGTGCTGCCGCGCTTCGGCGTCGAGGCCACGCTGGTCGAGCAGAGCGACGTGGCGGCGATGCGCGCGGCCATCCGCCCGAACTCCCGGTTGATGATGCTGGAGACGCCGGCCAACCCGACCCTGGTGCTGACCGACCTCGCCGCGATGGCGGCATTGGCCCGCGAGCACGACATCACCACGGTCTGCGACAACACCTTCGCCTCGCCGCTGAACCAGCAGCCGCATCGCCTCGGCATCGACGTGGTGGTGCACAGCGCGACCAAGATCCTCGGTGGCCACCACGACCTGACGGCCGGCGCGATCTGCTGCTCGAACGAGTTGGCCGAGCGGATCTGGCGCATGCACATCACGCTCGGTTCGGTGCTCAGCCCGATGGACGCCTGGCTGCTGCTGCGCGGCCTGCGCACGCTGGCCGTGCGCGTCGAGCGCATCAATGCCAATGCCTTGCAGATTGCCCGCTGGCTGGAGGCGCAGCCGCAGGTCGAGCGGGTGCACTACCCGGGGCTGGAGAGCCACCCGCAGCACTCGCTGGCCCGGGTGCAGATGAAGGGCGGCGGGCCGGTGATCGCGTTTGCGGTGAAGGGCGGCTACGACGCGACCAGCCGTTTCGTCGCCGCGCTCAAGCTGCCGACGCATGCCGTCAGCCTCGGCGGCGTCGAGTCGCTGATCGTGCACACCGCGGCGATGTGGGCCGGCACGATGAACGAGGCGCAGATGGCCGCGGCCGGGATCCCGCCGAACTTCGTTCGCCTGTCGGTCGGGCTGGAGCATCCCGACGACCTGCAGCACGACCTGGCCCAGGCGCTGGCCCAGGCCCTGGCCCCTTCGGAGAACCCACGATGAACACGAGACCCCCCGTGATCCTGATCACCGGCGCCGCCGGCGCGCTGGGCCGCGCGGTCGCCCAGCGCTTCGCCACCGACGGTGCGCGCCTGGCCCTGCTCGACCGCGACCCGGCCGTGCTGAAGCAGCTGTTCCCGCAGGCGCCCTTTGCCGACGCGGTGGACATCACCGACGAGGCGGCAGTGGCTGCGACGGTGCAGCGCGCGGCCGCGGCGCTCGGCCGCATCGACGCGCTGGTGCACGTGGCCGGCGGCTTCGAGATGGGCGAGGGCGTGGCCACGATGACGCGCGCCTCGTGGGACCGCATGCTCTCGCTGAACGCCTGGTCCTTCGTCGCGCTGGCCACGCCGGTGGTGGCGCAGATGAAGCTGCAGGGCGGCGGCAGCATCGTGGCCGTCAGCGCCGCGGCGGCCGGCGGCGGGCATGCGCTCAAGGGCGCCTATATCGCGTCCAAGAGTGCGCTGCAGCGGCTGGTGGAATCGCTGGCGGCCGAACTCGCAGGCAGCGGCATCCGCGTCAACAGCGTCGCACCGACCACGCTGGACACGCCGGCCAATCGCGCCGCGATGCCCGACGCCGACCGTTCGGCCTGGGTCTCGACGGCCGCAGCCGCCGATGCGATCGCCTTCCTGGCCACGGGCGCCGGCGCGGCCGTGCACGGCCAGCACCTGAAGCTGGGCTGAGCCCCGGCGCGCGAGGGCGCTGGCGCGGTCTCAGCGCAGCAGTTCGGCGAGCGCCTTGCCCACGTCGGCCGTGCCGGCGGTGCCGCCGATGTCGCGCGTCTTCGGCGCCTGAGGGTCGGCCAGCAGTGTCTCGATCGCCGCCAGCACCTCGGCACCCGCCTGCGCGTGGCCCAGGTGCTCGAGCATCAGCGCGCCCGACCAGACCATGCCGATCGGGTTGGCCACGCCCTTGCCAGCGATGTCCGGCGCCGAACCGTGCACCGGCTCGAAGAGGGACGGAAACCTGCGGTCCGGGTTGATGTTGGCGCTCGGCGCGATGCCGATGGTGCCGGTGCAGGCCGGGCCGAGGTCGGACAGGATGTCGCCGAACAGGTTGCTCGCCACCACCACGTCGAACCAGTCCGGGTGCAGCACGAAGTTCGCGGTCAGGATGTCGATGTGGTACTTGTCGACCTTCACGTCCGGGAAGTGCTTGGCCATCGCCGCGACGCGCTCGTCCCAGTAGGGCATGGTGATGGCGATGCCGTTGCTCTTGGTCGCCGAGGTCAGGTGCTTCTTCGGGCGCCTGTTCGCCAGCTCGAAGGCATAGCGCAGCACGCGGTCGACGCCGGTGCGCGTCATCACCGTCTCCTGGATGACCACCTCGCGGTCCGTGCCCTCGAACATGCGGCCGCCGACGCTGGAGTACTCGCCCTCGGTGTTCTCGCGCACCACGTAGAAGTCGATCTCGCCGGGCTGCCGCGCGCGGCCGGTGCGGTCGACCAGCGGCGACGGGATGCCGGGCATCAGCCGACAGGGGCGCAGGTTGACGTACTGGTCGAAGTCGCGGCGGAACTTCAGCAGCGAGCCCCACAGCGAGATGTGGTCGGGCACCGTGTCGGGCCAGCCGACGGCGCCGAAGTAGATCGCATCCATGCCGACCAGCTGGTCGAACCAGTCGTCCGGCATCATCTTCCCGTGCTTCGCGTACCAGTCGCAGCTGGCCCAGTCGATGTGGACCCAGTCGAAGCGGATGCCGTGGCGCGCACCGACGGCCACGAGCGCACGAAGCCCCTCGGGCATCACTTCGCGGCCGATGCCGTCGCCGGGGATGACGGCGATGCGGTGGGACTTGTTCATGAGGATCTCCGTTCAGCGCAACGACTCAAGGCGCCGATTCTGGCCGCAGGCGTCGCACGTGCAGGTACGCAGCATCCACACCTTCGGCGGCGATGTGCGCCGGCGTCGGCTCGCCGCGAACCCAGGCGGCACACAGTTCACCCATCGCGGGCGCCGTCTGGATGCCGTAGCCGCCTTGCGCCGCGCACCAGAAGAAGCCCGGCGCGAGCGGGTCGAGGCCGGCGACCAGGTCACCGTCGGCCACGAAGCTGCGCAGCCCGGCCCAGGTGTGGCTGGGCCGGCGGATCGTCATCGTCGTCATCGCCTCAATGGCGGCGATGCCGGTGGCGATGTCGAGTTCTTCCGGACGCACGTCGTGCGGCTCGACCGGATCGGCATTGGCCGGCGAGCCCAGCAGCGCGCCGGCGTCGGGCTTGAAGTACCAGCTTTCGTCGACGCCGCAGACGCAGGGCCAGCCGGCGGTCAGCACATCCGACGGCGGCGCGAACAGGAAGGCCGCGCGGCGCTTCGGCTGCAGGCCGATGGCCGGCACGCCGGCGAGCTGCGCGAGGCGATCGGCCCAGGCCCCGGCGGCATTCACCACGGTGCCGGCGCGCCACTCGTGTTGCCCGCAGCGCGCACGCCAGCGCCCTGGCTCGCGTTCGAGCGTGTCGACGCGCGCATCGGTGACGAGCACGGCCCCGTTCGCCTTCGCGCGGCGCAGGAAACCCTGGTGCAGCGCATGCACGTCGATGTCGGCCGCATCGGGGTCGAGCAGTGCGCCGCCGGTCTGCTCGGGCCGCAGCACCGGCACCAGTGCGACCGCCTCGGCGGCGCGCAGGCGTTGCAGCGTCGGCGTGTGCGGGCGAAGCTCGGCCTCGAGCGCGTCGAGCATCGCCAGCTGCTGCGGCGTGCCGACGTACATCGCACCGCGTGGCGCCACCAGCGGCGTGGTGGTGAAACCTGCAGGCGGGGCGGTGTAGAACGGGCGGCTGGCGCGGGTGAGCGCGCGGATCGTCGGCGTGCCGTAGCTCTCCATGAACATCGCGGCGGATCGCCCGGTGCTGTGGAAGCCCGCGTGTGCCTCGGCCTCGAGCAGGACGACACGGTGTGTGGCCGACAGGAAAGCGGCGATCGACGCCCCGGCGATGCCTGCGCCGACGATGATCACCTCGGTGTCGTGAACCATGCAGCGATGCTAGCCGCGGCTGGCAGAATCCCGCGCACATGAGCAAGGCCTTCACCAAGGAATCCGACGCGGGAGACGCCGGCGACGACGACGACGACATCGCGCTGCCGGCCCTGCCGCAGGGCACGAAGAACTACGTCACCCCGCAGGGCTACGCACGCCTGCGTGCCGAGCTGATGGGCCTGCTCGACGAGGAGCGGCCGAAGATCGTCGAGGTGGTGTCGTGGGCGGCGAAGAACGGCGACCGTTCCGAGAACGGCGACTACCTCTACGGCAAGAAGCGCCTGCGCGAGATCGACCGCCGCATCCGCTTCCTGACCAAGCGGCTGGACATCGCCGAGGTGGTCGACCCATCGGCGCACCACGGCCACGACCAGGTCTTCTTCGGTGCCACGGTGACCTATGCCAACGCCAAGGGCGAGGAGCGCACCATCACCATCAAGGGCATCGACGAGGCCGACAACCAGCGCGGCGAGGTCAGCTGGATCGCGCCGATCGCACGCGCGCTGCTGAAGGCACGGGTCGGCGACGAGGTGGTGCTGCAGACGCCAGGGGGCGTCGAGCGCATCGAGGTGGTGGAGGTGAACTACCCGGCGCCCGCGTCGGGCTAGGGTTTCACGCGCGTCACTCGAAGGACGGCGGCGGTGCGCTTGAGCGTGCGCATCACCTCGGCCAGGTGCAGCCGGTCGCGCACTGACAGCAGCAGCTTCAGCTCGCTGGTCTGCGCGGCGCGCTCGTCGCCCATGTCGATGTGGGTGATGTCGGCCTCGGCGGAGGCAACGGCCGAGGCCACTTCGGCGAGCACGCCCTTGCCGTTCTTCAGCAGCAGCGTGATCGCGGTCTCGAACGGTCGCACCGGCTGCTCGGCCCACTCGACCGTCATCCAGCGTTCGCTGTCGCGCTCGAAGAGGCGCTTGCCGACGCTGCAGTCGCCGGTGTGCACCGTCAGGCCCTCGCCGCGGCCGAGGTAGCCGACGATCGCGTCGCCGGGGATCGGCCGGCAGCACGGTGCCAGCTGCACCGAGGCGCCTTCGCTGCCGTCGATCAGCACCATGCCCTGCAGCGGCGCGTTGTCGTCGCTGGCGTAGCGGCCCATGGTCAGCGTCAGTGCGTCGGGGCGCTGGCCGTCCTCGGCCAGCAGACGGGCGATGCGCTTGGCGACGATGCTGGCGATCTTGCGCCCGAGGCCGATGTCGGTCAGCAGCTCGGCGCGGTTGCGATTGCCGCTCCAGCGCGTGACCTGCTGCCACAGCGGCGCGTTCTCCTCGCTTTCGTCGGGCAGCGGCATGCCTTCGGCACGCAGCGACTGCGCGAGCATCTTCTCGCCCAGGTCCTGCGACTCCTCCTGCTCCATGGTCTTCAGGTAGTGGCGGATCTTCGAGCGCGCCCGGCCGGTGCGCACGAAGTTCAGCCAGGCGGGGTTGGGCCGCGCGTTCGGTGCGCTGACGATCTCGACCACGTCGCCGCTGCGCAGCTCGGTGCGCAGCGCCACCGGCTCGCCGTTGACCTTGGCGGCCACGCAGTGGTCGCCGACGTCGGAGTGGATCGCGTAGGCGAAGTCCACCGGCGTTGCGCCTTTGGGCAGCGCGAGGATCTTGGACTTCGGCGTGAACACGTAGATCGAGTCGGGGAACAGGTCGATCTTGACGTGCTCGAGGAACTCGCTCGCGTCGCGCGTCTCGTCCTGGATGTCGAGCAGGCTCTGCAGCCACATCGCGCCCAGGCGCTGCGCGTCCTGCGGGTTCGCGCCGGCGCCCTTGGCCTTGTACATCCAGTGCGCGGCGATGCCCTTCTCGGCCACCGCGTGCATCTGCTCGGTGCGGATCTGGAACTCCACCGCCGTGCCCAGCGGGCTGACCAGCGTGGTGTGCAGCGACTGGTAGCCGTTGCCCTTGGGGATCGCGATGTAGTCCTTGAAGCGCCCCGGCATCGGCTTGAACAGCTGGTGCAGCACGCCCATCGCCATGTAGCACTCCATCAGCGTGCCGACGACGATGCGGAAGCCGAAGATGTCGTTGACCTGCGCGAAGCTCAGGTGCTTCTCGCTCATCTTCTTGTAGATCGAGAACAGCGTCTTCTCGCGGCCGTAGACCTGCACCGGCAGCTTGGACTGCGCGAAGGCCTTCTCGACGTCGCGCTGGATGCGCTCGACCACGTCGCGCCGGTAGCCGCGCGCTTTCTGCACTGCCTTCGACAGTGCCGCGTGGCGCCACGGACGCAGGTGCTGGAACGACAGCTCCTGCAGCTCGCGGTAGGTCTGGTTCAGGCCCAGGCGGTGGGCGATCGGCGCGTAGATGTCTAGTGTCTCGCCGGCGATGCGCACCCGCTTCGAAGGCGCCATCGCCTCCATCGTGCGCATGTTGTGCAGCCGGTCGGCCAGCTTGATCAGGATGACGCGCACGTCGCGCGCCATGGCCAGCAGCATCTTGCGGAAGGACTCGGCCTGCGATTCCTCGCGGGTCGAGAAGCGCAGCTTGTCGAGCTTGGTGAGGCCGTCGACCAGGTCGGCCGTCGGTGCACCGAAGCGCTCGATCAGCTCGCTCTTGGCGATGCCGCAGTCCTCCATCGCGTCGTGCATCAGCGCGGCCATGATGGCCTGGGCGTCGAGCTTCCACTCGGCGCACAGGCCGGCCACTGCGATCGGGTGCGTGATGTAGGGCTCGCCGCTGGCGCGGAACTGGCCCAGGTGGGCCTCGTCGGCGAAGCGGTAGGCGTCGCGCACGCGCTTGATGTCGGCGGCGTCGAGGTAGTCGAGCTTGGAGGTCAGCGCGGCAAAGGAGGCCGCGGCGGCGTCGGCCGTGACCAGCTTGGGCACGGCAGCGCTGCGCCGCGACGGCGAGGCCGTCGAATCACGCAGTGCATCGGGGGAGCGGGCGCCCATTCCCGGAATTTAGCAGGCCGCATGGCAACCCGCCGGGCAGATGGCGGCCCGGGGAGGGCCGCTCGGGGTCAAACTCGCTTCAGATCTGGCTCAGACCGGGACCTTGCGCAGCATCTCGATGCCGATCTCGCCGGCGGCGATCTCGCGCAGCGCGGTCACGCCGGGCTTGTTCTTGGTCTCGATCTTCGGGGCGTGACCCTGGCTGAGCATGCGGGCGCGGTAGGTTGCGGCCAGCACCAGCTGGAAGCGGTTCGGGATCTTGTGCAGGCAGTCTTCGACGGTGATGCGGGCCATGCGGGTGCTCCGGGAGGAATCGACACTCGGTCGATATTCAGATCAGGTTCAGCGCTGCGAACACCTGGGACTTGTTGCGGCGCTGGGCGGCGTACTTGAGACGCTGCGAGTGGACGACGGTCTTCAGGTCGAAAAGCGCCGTCTCGAACAGGGCATTGATTATAACGAAGTCGAAATGCCGGGCCTGGGCCACCTCGATGCGGGCGTTGGCCATGCGGGTCTCGATGACCTCGGTGCCGTCTTCGCCGCGACGCATCAGGCGCTGGCGCAGTTCCTCCCAGCTCGGCGGCAGGATGAAGATCAGCACGGCGTGCCTGAACAGCTTCTTGATCTGCAGCGCGCCCTGCCAGTCGATCTCGAGCACCACGTCCTGCCCACCGGCGATGCGCGACTCGATCGCCTCGCGCGAGGTGCCATAGAGGTTGCCGTGCACCTCGGCCCACTCGAAGAAGTCGCCGGCCGCGATCTTGGCGCGGAAGGCTGCTTCATCGATGAAGTGGTACTCGCGCCCGGCCTGCTCCTGGCCGCGCGGCGCCCGGGTGGTGTGGGAGATCGACACCGCCAGGTGCGAGTCGAGCTCGAGCAGAGCCTTGACCAGACTCGACTTGCCGGCCCCGCTGGGCGCGGCGACGACGAACAGGTTGCCGGGGTATTCCATGCTCATTCGATGTACTGCGCCTGAACTTGCGGCTTCGCAGTGGCCGAACTGTACCCTGCGCCCGGGGGCGCGGGCAGGGCGGTCCGGATGCTGCGCACCCGCGACCTTCGCCGTGGCCCGCTCAGTCGTGGTGCGAGGCGACGCGCGGGTCGGGGCTGTCGGTCTGCAGCACGGCGGGCTCCGGCTGCGGCGTCAGGCTCGACGGCACAGGCAGAGCTGCGGTCGGCCGCACGGCGCGCCCATCGGGAACCGCCCGCGACGGTGCCGGAGTGCCGGCGGCGTCGGTGCCGATGATCCACGCCTGGCAGCGGCGCGCATCGCACTGCAGCGCGTAGCTGACTTCACTGCCGAGCAGTGCCCGCCAGGCCTGCGCGGGGTCGCGCCCCTGCCAGTGCAGTTCGAGCGGGCGCGAGCCCGCCAGCGCCTCGACATGGCCTCGCAGCGGCGAGCCGCTGAGCTGCGCGAAGGATTGCGCCGCCGCCAGCCGCGACGCGCCGGAAGCAGCGATGTGCCAGCCCTGGCCGTGCCGAGCCATGTTCAGTGACGGCGTGGTCACCGGTGCCGGTTGTGCGATGGCTGTCGGGCCGGTGTGGTCGCCGACGTCAACGTCCACGTCGACGTCGATGGCATCGTCGCGCGGCCGGGCAACGGCTGCGTCGGCCACGCTGACCGGCGGCCCGCCCGGTTCCGCCCCGAGCGACGGTGCGGACGGCAGCCAGTGCACCACGGCTGCAGCGCCGGTGGCCATCAGCGCCCCAAGAGTCGCCGCCAGCACGACCCGGCGTGACGGCGTGCGCCACGCGCTGCCGCTTCGCGGCTGCCAGGTGCGGGGTGGACCGTCGCCGAAGTGCGGCTCGGCGGCAGCTTCCGCCGGCGCAAGCGTGTCGGCCAGCAGCGATGGGCCCATGGCGCCGACCGTCATGGCCGGCTCCCGTCGAGCTGGGCCAATGCACCTTGGGCCTCGCCGCGCGCCGGTTGCACGCGGGCGAGTTCGCCGAGCAGACTGCGTGCGCCGGCGCCGTCGGTCCGTGCCAGCGCCAGCGCCATCTGCAGCAAGGGGTCGTAGGCCGGGCGGAAGTCCGGGCTGGTGCGCAGCACGGCCAGCAGCGGCTCTTGCACCTGCGCCAGCATGCGCCGCACATCGCCGCTGGGCTGGACCGACCGGCCCGCCACCAGGTAGCGGTCGCGCGCCTGCCAGTAGGCGGCCAGCCGCCCCGACCAGGCGGCGTCGGTGTGCGCCGCCAGCAGCTCAGCGGGAGCGATGCGCAGTTCCTCGAGCAGCGCGAACAGCCGGTCCTTCGGTGCGGAATCGGGTGCGTAGGTGATGCGCGGTGCGCGGTAGGCCACCACCGGGTGGTCGTCGCGATTGACCGGCGCGTCGCCGGCGAAGCGCGCCAGTGCAGCGGGGCCGGCGACGAAGCCGCCCAGCAGCGCCAGCTCGTCGGGCACGCCGAAGTCGGCCGCCGCGCGCGGCAATGCGGCATCGCCGAGTCGGCCGCGCAGCACGGCCGGATCGAAGCGCCCGCCATCCGCCCGCGCGACCAGGCCCAGCACCGGGGTCTCCAGGCTGTTCGTGGCCAGCATCGCCCAGCCCTCGGGGTAGGCGATCACGAAGGCGGCGACGATGCTGCGCAGCGTGTCGAGGTCGAGCTGGTGCAGCGGCAGCCACTGGCAGAACAGGCCGCCCTCGGCCAGCCTCGCGCGCACCGCCTGGAAGTGTTCGACGGTGTACAGCGCCGCCGAACCGCTGCGCGCGGGGTGGAAGTTGTCGGCCACGATCAGGTCGTAGCGCTTTGCCGTGGCGCGCACGAAGCGGCGCGCATCGGCGACGATCAGTGTCGGCGCCGCGGCGGCGCCGAGCTCGCGCGTGAAATGGGCCGAGGCGTCGATCACCTCGGGCAGCAGCTCGACTGCGTCGACCTGCAGGCGCTGGTCCTGCGCTGCGGATGCGGCCGTGACGCCGGTGCCCAGGCCCAGGAAGAGCGCCTGTCGCGGCGCCGGATGCAGCCACAGCGGCAGCAGTGCCTGGCGCGCGTCGGCGAACAGCGTCGCGCTGCTGCCTTCCTGCTGGCGGTTGTCGATGCGCAGTCGCGAAACGCCCTGCGCATCCTCGACGACACTGACCGCGCCGAGCGCGCCCTCGCGGTAGCTCACCATCCGAGCGCCTTCGGGCAACTCGACGAACACCAGTGCCGGCGCCCACACGGCCATCGCGAGCGCGGCCACGCCGGCTGCGCCCCAGGGCAGCGATGGGCGAACTCGCGGCAGGCCCAGCAGCAGGTAGCCGGCCACCACCAGCAGCAGCGCCGCCTTGGCACCGAAGGCCGGCGCGAGCAGCAGCCCGAAGAGCAGCGGCGCCAGCGCCGCACCGAGGGTGTTGACGGCCAGCGCACGGCCGAAGCCGATGCCCGACTGTGCCGCCTCGGTCGCCAGCTGGCTGAACAGCGCGCCCATCAGCACGGTCGGCAGCCCGAACGCCAGCAGCGCCATCAGCGCCTCGGCCGCCAGCGCGGCGGGCATGCCTGCGGCCGTGCTGTCGAGAACGATGCGCTTGAGCGACTCGGCCCCCCACAGGCTGGCGATGCCGATCAGGCAGGCCACGGCCAGTGCGCTGCACAAGCGCGCACGCATGCGCCGCGGCTCGCCGCGCCCGGCCCAGCCGCGCTGGTAGCCGGCCGCGCCGAGCGCGGTGCCGACCAGGTAGACGGCCAGCAGCAGCGCGAAGGTGTAGACGGTGTTCTCCGCCAGTTGCCGCAACACACGCACCACCAGCACCTCGTAGCCGATGCCCAGCAGGCCGGTGGCCGCGAGCATCGGCAGCAGACCTGGCGTGCCGGCCTGCGGTGGCGTGACGCTGTCGATGCGGTGCTGCGGAAAGGCGCGGAACAGCCACGGGGTCGCCATCGCGCAGACCAGGTTGAGCGCGGCGCACAGCATCGCGGTGCGCGTCAGTCCGTAGGCCGGGACCAGCCAGAACGCCGCGGCCAGCACGCCCAGCACGGCGCCGAGCGTGTTGCCGGCATACAGGGCCGCGAGCGACACACCCGGCCCGCGGCCCGCGGCCAGCACACGTTCCATCGCCGGCAGCGTGGCGCCCATCGCGGCGGTGGCAGGCAGCAGCAGCACGAAGCTGCCGACGAAGGCGACCGTCCATTGCCAGACCGCCGACGGGCGCTCGCCGATCAGCCCCAGCAAGGCCTCGCCGACCGGCGCCATCAGCAGCACCAGGGCCAGGCTCCAGGCGCCGATGACCAGCTCGCAGACCGCATACCAGCGCGCTGGCCTGGTGCTGGCATCGACCCGCCGGCCAAGTGCGAAGGCCCCCAGCGCGAGGCCGCCGAAGAAGGCACCGATCACCGCCAGCACGGCGCCGGCTTCGTGGCCGAGCCAGACCGTGCCCTGCTGTGTCCAGACGACCTGGTAGGCCAGTGCGGCGAACCCGGACAGCAGCATCAGCGCGAGCGCGCCTGCCGTCGGTGCCGCGCGGGCTGCCGCCGCCGTCGGCGCGGGCTCAGCCACCGAAGCGGATCCGATAGCCCCAGGAGTCGATGTGCGTGGGGATGGCATTGAAGGCCAGCGTGATGCGGCGCTCACCGGGGTTCACCGGCACGGCATGCATCAGGTAGCTCGGGAACAGCGCCAGGTCGCCGGGCTGCGGCTGCGGGCTGATCCACTTGTCGGCGTTGTAGGGGCCGGTGACGACGCCGGCGTGGTCGTTCTTGAACGAGAACTCGACGCCGCCGGGCGACTTCATGAACACCGTGCGCGAGTCCGGGTGGGTGTCGGTCAGGTAGAGCACGCCGGAGATGAAGCTGTTCGCGTGGTTGTGCATTGCCTGGCGGCCGCCGGTGTCGAGCACGTTGACCCACATCTCCTTGATCGACCAGCCGAGCCGCTCGCCGAACAGCAGGTCTCCGAACTCGCCCAGCCGTGGCGTGACCAGGCCGGCAACGTCGACCAGCAGCGGGCTGTCCGCCGGGCCGAGCAGGGCTGTGTGGCTCAGGTTCGGCGACGAGCTGTTGTCGCGGTCGGCGCGGTTGCTGAAGTGGTCGACCAGCCCGCGCACGAGCAGCGGCGGCAGCACGGCGGGAACGCGCATGAAGGGCGTCGGGAACAGGCCAAACACTTCGCTCATGCGCCGATTCTCCGGCCCGCCAGGCCGCGCCGGGCATTGTCCGGGCGGGCCGGTGACCGTCATCAATCTTTCATGGACAGGCCCTAGCGTTTCGCGACACCTCACGCCGCAGCAGTCGCTATGCACCATTCCACGCGCCCCACCCGTCGTCTCGCGCTGCGTGCCGGGCTCGCGGCCAGTCTGCCCCTGGTGTTGCCGCCGGCTCGGGCCTGCGAGTACTTCGCCGACGGCCTGCGCATCTCGCACCCCTGGACGCGTGCCACGGCGCCGGGGGCGACGACGGCCATCCTGTGCATGGGCTTCGACGAGGTCACCGCGGACGACCGTCTGATCGCCGTCGAGACGCCGGTGGCCGAAGGTGCCGAGATGGGCGGCTTGTCGGCCGGTCGCGAGGTGAACTTCGCCATTCCGGCCGGCATGTCGTCGGCGCTCAGCGAGCAGGGCAGCTTCGTGCGCCTGGTCGGCCTGAAGCATGCGCTCGAGGTCGGGCGCATCTACCCGCTGAACCTGCAGTTCGAGCGCTCCGGCCTGGTGCTGGCCAAGCTGAACGTCGATTTCGCGCGCTTCCGCTGAGCGCGCCGGCCCACCCTCCCGGCCGTTCGCCGCGCCGGACCGTCACCGAACGGTCACGCGCGCTTCCTAGCATGCGTCAAGGCGTAACGGGGCCGCGCAGGGCGATGCGGTACGGCGCTTCAGGCGACAAGAACCAACACCTTCAGGAGTCCCGATGAAACTCGACATGACGAAGAGCCCGATCGCATTGGCGGTCGTGGCCGCGTTCGGCATCACCGCCACGGCGCCGACCGCACAAGCCAACGGAGACAGGGCGCAGCGCGGCACCTACCTCGCCGGCGACTTCCACAACCACAGCACCTGCTCCGACGGCGCCGTGTCGCTGCAGAAGAAGGTGAAGAAGTCGATGGACCGCACCGAGGCGACGCCCTGGGGCCTCGACTGGTTCGTGCAGGCCGGCCACGGCGGCACCGGCAACCGCAACTGCACGCTGGCGGAAGACGCCAGCCTCGCGACGCCGGCCTACCCGCTGGTGTACGCGGCCGACGGCACCACGCTGCAGGGCCCGACGACCACCTGGGTCAACAGCAACCCGTCGGTGACGCCCAAGGGCAACCTGTCCGGCTCGGGCGCGACGCAGAACATGTGGCGCTGGGAAGGCGTGCAGACCTTCCAGTACCCGCTGCTCGAGTACCTGGCGGCCTACCGCAACGAGCCCATCTTCATGGGCGTGGAGTCGGTGGTGGCCGGCCACGAGCACACCTCGATGGGCGTGATCACCGGCCAGATCCCGGCCGCCGTCTACAAGCAGAAGCTGCCGACGACCAAGGGCTACACGCCGCTGGGCAACGCCAACGCCCTGGCGCAGTGGCAGTACTGCTTCGACCGTGGCAACAGCGACACCAGCCGCGGCAACACCACCACGCAGCCGGGCAACGTCAACACCGGCGTGGGCAACAACTGGGACTGCTCGGTGCCGGGCAGCGCCAACGCCGGTAGCCCGGACTGGAACGTGGCCGGCGCCAAGCTGAACGGTGCCAACGGCGAACTCGGCCACCAGAAGACCGTCGAGGCGATCAAGTGGATGGCTGCCTTCCACGGTGAAGGCAGCTACTACGTGCCGGCCCACCTGGAGCGCGCCGGCCCGTTCAATACCGCCGGCAACAACGGCTTCAACATCGAGCACCTGCGCAACTTCAACAACGCCGGCCCGCGCGTCGCGTTCGGCTTCGAGAGCCAGCCGGGCCACGGCGCCTCGGACCGCCGCGGCGAGTACAACCTGCGCCGCAACGCCTTCGGCAGCGTGCGCTTCGACTCGGTCGGCGGCACCACCTTCGGCGGCACCGGCGTGTATGCCGGCCAGGTCGGCGGCGTGTGGGATGCGCTGCTCGGCGAGGGCCGCAACTGGTGGTTCTTCGCCAGCTCCGACTGGCATTCGCGCGGCGCCTTCAGCGTCGACGACCGCCGCAGCGACAACGACTTCTGGCCCGGCGAGTACCAGCGCAACTACACGATGGTCCGCCATGGCCGCACCGACAAGAAGCAGGTCAGCCCGCAGATGATCGTCGACGGCCTGCGCAGCGGCAACAACTGGGTCGACAGCGGCCAGCTGATCGACCGCCTCGCCTTCGTCGCCTGCGCGGTGCCGCCGCGGGTGGCCGACCGCTCCGGGCGCTACCTCGAGTCGATCGGCGAGGCTGCCGTCGAGGCGCTGGCGCTGGCCTCCGCGAAGCAGAACTCCGACATCGACCTGCGCCAGTGCGCGACGATGGGCGAGAAGCTGGAAGTCAAGCCGGGCTCGGACATCATCGTCGCCATCGCGGTGCGCGACCCGAAGGGCAAGAGCTACTCCCCGTACAGCTTCCCGAACCCGTCGTTGCTGCAGGTCGGCATCACCCAGCCGCTGGACGAGCCGGTGCTCGACCACATCGACGTGATCGGCGGCATGGTCAGCGGCTACAAGGCGCCGGGCTCGGCCAGCTACGCCGGTGCGTGGCCGGACGACTGGGTCGACATGGCCAACCCGCAGCAGCTGCGCTCGCTGGCCAGCGTGCCGGCGGCGGCGAAGAACGAGACGGCCAAGGTGATCAAGACCTTCGGCAGCAAGGGCTGGCGCTCGTCGCACCACGACCGTGAGTTCAAGACCATGAGCTTCCGCCTGCGCGGTGTGCAGGCCTCGCAGTACGTGCGCCTGCGCGGCACCAACCTGCCGCCGGCCGTGCCCTACGAGACCGACGTGGCCGGCAACCCGCTGTCGGACCTGTGGACCAACGCCGGCGAGATCCAGTCCAAGACCAGCAGCGCGATCGAGTTCCCGGCCAATTCGATGCTGCGCATCCCCTGCACCACGGCCGGCAGCAACGTGCCCGACAACGGCACGCTGTACACCGGTGTCGGCGTGCCGAAGATCGACGGCTGCCCGAATCACCTGCCGGTGGTCAATGGCCAGCGCATGGTCGCCTTCGACGTCGCCGCCTGGGCGGACCTGTGGTTCTACAGCAACCCGATCTTCGTCGAGGTGCAGGGCTCGACGGCGGTCGCCGGCGTGAAGTCGGATCGTTCGTCGGTGCTCGCCACCGCGAAGTAGGCCGCTTCTCTCCTTCGGGCGCCGCGCGGTGACGTGCGGCGCCCTTTGTCGTTCCTGCCCCATGACACCTTCGAGCCAACCCCCGATGTCCGATCCACGGTCCCAGGCCATGCCCTCCGACACACCATCGCGCCGGACCTGGCCGCGCTGGCTGCGCGAACCGCTGCTGCACTTCGTGCTGCTCGGCGGCGCACTGTTCGCCGTCGACCACGCGGTCAACGGCGGCGCCGACGATGCGCGCGTGATCGTCGTCGATGCGGCCGTCGACCAGGAGGCCTTGAAAGTGTTCCGCGAGGCGCGCGGCCGCGACCCGAACGAGGACGAGCTGTACGCGCTGCGCCGCGTCTGGCTGGACAACGAGGTGCTCTACCGCGAGGGCCTGGCGCTGCAGATGGACAAGGGCGACAAGGCCATCAAGGACCGCGTCATCTTCAAGGCGCTGTCGATGATCAACGCGGGCCTCAAGCGCCCGCCCTTCGACGATGCGCTGCTGCGCGGCTGGTTCGAGCAGAACCGGGTCCGCTACGACGAGCCGGCGCGCCACGACTTCGAGGAGGCGGTGCTCGATGGCGACGCCTCCGAGGCGGCTGCCACCGCCTTTGCCGCCGCGTTGAACGCCGGCACGCCGGGCGATGCGAAGGCCGGCCTGCGTGTCTTCAAGGCGCGGCCGCACCCGACCCTGGTGCAGAGCTACGGCGCCGAGTTCGCGCAGGCCCTGGCGGCCCTGCCGGTGGGGCAGTGGCGCGCGCTGCGCCAGGGCGACGGCTGGCGCGTGGTGCGCCTGGACGCCACGACGCCGGCGAAGCAGGCCTCGTTCGACGCCTTGCGCGGTGTCGTGCTGCAGGACTGGACCGACGCGGTGATGGCCGAGCAGCGCACCGCAGCCGTGCGCGCACTGGCGCAGAAGTACCGCGTCCGGGTGGAGGGCGGCACGCCATGAGCCATTCGCTTCACCGCGTGCTGCGTGTCTGGCTGCTGGCGCTGCTCGCATGGGTCGCCATGCCGGCCACCGCGCACGAGATCAGCATGGCGGAGATGGAACTGCGCCAGGCCTCGCCGACCGAGTTCCTCTGGCAATGGACCGCCGGCATGCGCGGCGGCGACAGCGCGCTGAAGCCGCTGTGGCCCGATGCCTGCCGCGACGACGCCGGCGTGCTGCGCTGTGCCGACGGCGGCCTGCGCGGCCGCTTCGGCATGGAAGGCGTCGGGAAGCGTTTCTCGGCCGTGCTGGTGAAGGTCTACTGGCTGGACGGCCAGATGCGCGTCTATACGCTCACCTCGGGCCAGCCGTCGGTGCAGCTGTTCGGCTCGGCCGACGACCAACGCGGCATGGGCGAGATCGCCTCGGCCTATGCCGTGCTCGGCGTCGAGCACATCCTGACCGGCTTCGACCACCTGATGTTCGTGCTCGGCCTGCTGTTCCTGGTCGGCTTCGGCCGCCGGCTGGTGTGGACCATCACGGCCTTCACCGCTGCCCACAGCGTCACGCTGGTGCTCGGTGCGCTGGGCTGGCTGGTGCTGCGCCCACCGCCGGTGGAGGCGACGATCGCGCTGTCGATCATGCTCGTCGCCGGCGAGGCGCTGCACAAGGAACAGACGCTGTCGCGGCGCTGGCCGGCGCTGGTCGCGTTCCTGTTCGGGCTGGTGCACGGGCTGGGCTTTGCCGGCGCGCTCAAGCAGTTCGGCCTGCCGGACAACCACCTGGCCGTGGCGCTGCTGAGTTTCAACGTCGGTGTCGAACTGGGCCAGTTGCTGGTGGTGGCGGCCGCCTGGCTGCTGGTGCGCGCGCTGGCGCCGTGGCCGGGCATCGCGAAGCTGCGCACGGCCGTGCTGTACGGCATGGGCAGCATCGCTGCCTACTGGTCGATCGGCCGCATCGTCGCCATCTTTGCCTGAGTCGTCCGGGGCCGCCGCCCCGGCCCGGGCTCAATCGTCCTCGTCGTCGTGCGGCCGGTGCCCGTGGCGATCGGCCTCGGGCAGGTCCAGCGACACCGGCAGCCGGATGCGCAGGAACTCGGTGGCGTCGGAGGCCAGTTCACGGCCGCCGCCGTAGGGGAAGTTGTTGTCGTTGACGACCAGCAGCGTGCGTTCGTCGAGGATCAGCACGTTCTCGATCGTCACGTAGGGGAAGGTGAAGACCTTGCTGCCGTCGCCGTTCAGGTCGAACGGGTCGGCCACGTTCATCAGGTCGACCAGTTCCAGCTTGCGCACCGTGCCGCCGGGCTCGACCTGTTCCAGGTCGATCAGGTAGACCTTCTTGAACGGCAGCGTCTGCGGCGTCGTGGCGGTGCCGCCATTGCGCTCGAGCACGATGAAGCGGCGGTCGTCGATCGCCACCATGTCGCCGATGTTGGTGCCGGCCGCCTCGAGCCGGTAGGCGAAGCGGCGGCCGGTGTAGGCCTCGGCATCGACATCGAACTCGTCGATGCGCAGCGTGCCCGCCGGGTCACCGGCGACGCTGCGCTCGAGCAGCGTGTACAGGCGCGTGCCGCTGCGGTTGATCGCCATGCCCTCGAAGCCGCCGGAGGACGGCAGGTTCGCGGTGGCCTTGCCGGCCACCACGTCCTTGTGCTGCGGCGCGTAGACGCCGGGCATCGAGATCTCGCTGCGCAGCACCGTGCCGTGCGCGTCGGTCTTGATCAGGTACGGCCCGAACTCGTCGCCGAACCAGTAGTGGCCGCGGTGGTCGCGCCGAATGGCCTCGATGTCGAAGTCGGCGCCGGTGAGCAGGCGGCCGGCGCGGATGGCCGGGTCGACCGCCGGGCGCGCCGGGTCGCCGTAGTAGTTCGCCAGGTCGGCCTGGATGGGCAGCGTCAGGCGGCGGTTCTCGTCGTTGAGCTGCAGCCGGGTGCGTGCGTCGAAGCTGCTGCGCTCGCGCCCGGTCTGCCAGTCCGCCGGGCTGACCGTGCCGGGGCCACCGCGCCGGCCGCGCCAGTTCACCTCGACGGCGTAGGCGCGCAGCAGCGCATCGGCGGAGTTCGCCTGGGCGCCGAAGCCGTTGTCGACCAGGAAGCGGAACACGTCCGGCTTCGGCCCCTGCAGCACGCCCGAGAAGCCCTGCACCGGCTGGCGGTTCGCATACGGCGGCAGGTTGCTGCCGTAGGGGTTGGCCGCCGCGAACTGGCCGGAGGTCGGGCCATCGGCAAAGGTGTCGGCCGGCATGCGCGCCCAGCCGGTGAGCCACTGGGCCTGCGCGACGCCGCACAGCAGCAGCGACGCGGCAAGCGGCGCCAGACCCTGGCGGATGAATGTTGAGCGGCGCATCTGGACCTCCTCGGGCAGTGTTGGACTTGGCCGAGCAGCATCGCGCCGCCGCGTGTCGCCCTGCCGACCCTGCCCTGGTCCGTTCGATCCATGCGCCGCCGGGCGGCGCTCAGGCGCTCAGGCGCTCAGGCGGCCGAGCCGGCTTCCACCTCGACGATGCGCCGCTGGCCGGCGCCGGGCAGCGTGCGCAGCGTGCGGCCCACTGCAGCCGTGCCGCCGCGCGTGGCGATGGTGTCGACATAGATCCACTCCGCCTGCATCTCCTCGCGCGTCGCGGTCACCACCATGTAGCCGCGACGGCTGGTGTCGGTGTAGACCAGCGGGCCGATCAGCTGCTGCAGCGCGCCGGCGAAAGCCAGCGGTGCCTGGTCGGGGAAGATGGTCTCGAAGCCCGGCGAGGTCACCGACGGCGTGGCGAACTCGACGCCGATGGCCACACCCTGCGCATCGACCAGGTCGCTTGCCCAGGCGTTGTGGGTGTCGCCGGACAGCACCACGAGGTTGCGGTCCAGCGTGCGCGCGTAGCCGAACACCGCTTCGCGCGCGGCCGCGTAGCCATCCCAGGCGTCGAGGTTGTAGGGCAGCGACGGTTGGGCCAGCAGCGCCTGCTCCTGAGGCGACAGCGGCAGCCCGGCCTGCGCCTTGGCGGCCGCAGCGGCATACACCGAGACCGACGTGCCCGTCAGCAGAGGCAGCGGCACGTTCATGCGCCCCATCAGCACCTGCTGGCCGAGCACCTGCCACTTCGCGTGCGACCGGGCGAGCTGCGTCTGCAGCCAGGCCGACTGCTCGGCGCCGAGCAGCTGGCGCGCCGGGTTGCCGATGGCCGCCGCGAAGCCGGCGGCGTCGAAGCCGGTGGCGCCGAAGAACTGCGTCAGCGTGAACTGCTCGTCACGCCCGATCAGGCGCGTGTCGAGCATGTGCAGCGACACCAGGTCGCCGAAGTCGAAGCTGCGGAAGATGCGCTCCGGGCGGTTGGCATCGGGCAGGCGGATCGGCATCCACTCGTGGTACGCGCGGATCGCCGCGGCGCGGCGCGCGGTCCACTCGCCCTCGGTCGCCGGGCTGTGGTTTTCGGCACCGTTCTTCCACGCGTCGTTGGCGATCTCGTGGTCGTCCCACACCGCGATCATCGGCAAGGAGGCGTGCATGGCCTGGGCGTCCGGGTCGCTGCGGTACTGCGCGTGCCGCATGCGGTAGTCGGCCAGGGTCAGCAGTTCGTTGGCGGGTTCGGACACGCGGTCGAGCTGCGCCGCCTGCCCCGACGCATAACCGCCGGCGTCGTACTCGTACAGGTAGTCGCCCAGGTGGAGGATGGCGTCGAGGTCGTCGCGTTCGGCGATGCGCGCATAGACGTTGAAGAAGCCGGCCGGGTAGTTCGAGCACGACACCACGGCCAGCTTGACCTGTGCGACGCTGCGGCTGGGCAGGGTGCGCGTGCGACCGACCGGCGACGGCACGCCCAGGCAGATGAAGCGGTAGTGGTAGGTGGTGGCCGGCCGCAGCGCGCCGACGTCGACCTTCACCGTGAAGTCCGATTCGGCGCGGGCCAGCGTCACGCCACGCGCCACCAGTTCGCGGAAGCCGGCGTCGCGCGCCACTTCCCACTGCACCGGGATGCGGCGCGACTCGAGCCAGCGCTGGCGGGCCTGCAGGTCGCTCGCCGCCTCGGCCTCGAGCTTCGTCCAGATGTCCTGCATCGCCGCATCGGCGCTGATGCGCGTCCACAGGATCACGCGGTGCGCCAGCGGGTCGCCGCTGGCCACGCCGTGCAGGAACTCGAAGCCGCCGAGCTCGCAGCCGGCGAGCGAGACGGCGCCGCCGACCGCCATCGAGCCGACGGCCACGGTGCGCAGGAACTCTCGGCGATTGGGCTGGCTCATGGTGCGGGCTCCGGATCAGGTTGTCGAAGCCGCGCAGTGTCGAGGCGGGCTGTGAAGGGCTGATGACGGCGGCGCCGTCACGCGCCTGACACGTGGCCCTGACACCCTCGCCCCATTCTTCGAACACGCCGGGAGAGACCATGACCGCCAGCCTTCGCACCCTGTGCGCCGCCACAGCCCTTGCCGTGCTCGCCGGCACCGCGCTGGCCCACGACCGTGACGACGACCGCGGCTGGGGCCGCGACAAGCACCCCAAGCGCCCGGTGAGCGTGAAGATCATCGGCTTCAACGACTACCACGGCAACCTCGAGACACCGGGCACCTTCGGCGCCAACACCACCGTCCCGGCAGCGCAGCGGCCGGCGGTCGGCGGCGCCGAGTACATGGCGGCCTACGTGCAGCGCATGAAGGAGGCCAACCCGAACCACGTCGTCGTCGGCGCGGGCGACTTCATCGGTGCCACGCCGCTGATCTCGTCGCTGTTCTTCGACGAGCCCTCGGTCGAGACGCTGAACCAGATCGGTCTCGAGTTCAACGCCGTCGGCAACCACGAGTTCGACAAGGGCTCGGCCGAGCTGCTGCGCCTGCAGCGCGGCGGCTGCAAGGTGGTCAACGGTGTGCCCGACCCGAACAGCTGCAAGGGCTTCGGCTCGATCGCACCGGGCAGCTTCGACGGTGCGAAGTTCAAGTGGCTGTCGGCCAACGTGATCCGCCAGGACACCGGCCGGCCGCTGCTGCGCCCCTACGGCATCAAGGAGTTCGAGGGTGGCGTTCGCGTCGCCTTCATCGGCATGACGCTGAGGGCGACGCCGACCATCGTCACGCCGGTGGGCGTGGCCGGGCTGGAGTTCCGCGACGAGGCCGACACCGTCAACGCGCTGGTTCCCGAACTGCGCCGCCGCGGTGTCGAGGCGATCGTCGTGCTGGTCCACCAGGGCGGCTTCCAGAACGGCAGCGGCAACGCCAGCGACATCAACGGCTGCCTGGGCGACCTGAAGAACACCGACGGCAGCGACAGTGACATCCGCAAGATCGTGGCCCGGCTGGACAACGCCGTCGACCTGGTGATCAGCGGCCACACCCATGCGGCCTACAACTGCTCGGCCAAGACGGTCGACGTGGTCGCCGTCAACGGCGCGCCGGTGGCCACACCGCGCCCGACCGGCCTGCCCAACAGCGTCGGCCGGCTGATCCCGGTGACCAGCGCCAGCGCCTTCGGCCGCGTGCTGACCGAGATCGACGTGCAGATCGACCGCCGCAGCAAGGACGTGATCGCGGTCGCGCCGGCCAACCGCCTGGTCGATCGCACCGATGCGGACATCGCCGCGCGCATTGCCGCCAGCCCGCAGGTCAAGCAGACGGTCGATGCCTACCGCACTGCGGTCTCGCCGCTGGCCAACCAGGTGATCGGCACCATCACTGCAGCCATGCCGAACGCCGCCGACGCGGCCGGCGAAATGCCCGCCGGCGACCTGATCGCCGATGCGCAGCTTGCCGCGACGCAGCCGGCCGGCGTGGGCGGCGCGGTCATGGCCTTCATGAACCCGGGCGGTGTGCGCAACCCCGGCTTCGCGTTTGCCGGCGCGGCATACCCGTACGACCTGACCTATGGCAACGCCTTCACCGTACAGCCCTTCGGCAACAGCCTGGTGACGATGACGCTGACCGCCACGCAGCTGAAGAACCTGCTCGAGCAGCAGTTCGTCGGCTGCCTCGGCCAGACCACGCAGCGCATCCTGCAGATCTCCAACGGGCTGAGCTACACCTGGAGCGCCTCGGCGGCGCCGTGCAGCAAGGTGCAGGACGTCTGGCTGACGCCGACCGACCTGACCGTGGTGCCGCCCGTGACCACCGGCGCGCCCGAGCAGATCGTGCAGGCCGGCCTGGTGCTCAACCCGGGCAGGACCTACCGCGTCACGGTGAACAACTTCATCGCCACCGGCGGCGACGGCTTCACGACGCTGCTCGGCGGTGCGAACGTGCTGGGCGGCGCGCAGGACATCGATGCGCTGGTCGCCTACATGGCGGGCTACAAGGCGCCGGCCGCGGCCTACGACCCGGCGTCGGCCCTGCTGAAGAAGCCGCGCATCGTCCGCCTGCCTTGAGCGACGTTCCGGCGCGCGCACCGCACCTGATCGGCAGGCGCGCGCTGCTCGTGGCGCTGGCCGCGGCCGCCGGCCCGGTGGCGGCCCAGCCGCTGCCCGGCAGCTTCGAGAACTGGCGCCGTCTGTTCGGCGGCCCCGAAGCGGCGGTCGACGCGGCCCAGCGCGTGCGCCTGCTGGCCGAGGGCGAGGCCCAGCTGGCCGCCGGCGATGCGCAGGCGGCGCAGGACAGCTTCCAGCGCGCCGCGATGCTGATGCACGCGCCCGACACCGAGTGTTCGATCGTGCGGGCGCAGATGCAGGCCGGCCAGTACCGGCAGGCCCTCGCGTTCTGCGCCCATGCGGCACTGGCCCACCGCGGCTTCGCCGGCGGTGTGGCGCTGTACGCGTGGCTGCTGCAGCTCGGCGGCCAGTCGGTGATCGCCCAGCGGCTGCTCGCCGAGGCGGCCGAGCGCCAACCCGACGATGAGGCCGTGCGCATCGCCCGCGCGCAGCTCGTTACGGCCTGGCCGTTGCCGCAGGGTCCGCTGCTGACGGCACCGCTGCGCGCTGCCCCGTATGGCCATGGCGCGGACGTCGACGAATCGCGCTCACGCCTGGCCGGCACGGCCACGCTGGTGGAGGGCGGGCAATCGGCGCTGGTGCCTTCGGCCACGGTGCGTGGCGCGCGTGAACTGCGGCTGCGCAACGGCCTGGGCCAGACGGTGCGTGCGCGTGTCGATGGCATCGATGAGGCCACGGGGGTGGCCGTGCTGCGCCTCGAGCAGGCGCTGAGCATGCCAGCCGAGCTGGCGATGAGCCGGCGCATGCCGTTTGCCGGCAGCCCGGCGGCCGCGGTCGAGTTCGCCCCTGGCGGCGACGCTGCCGGCGCGGCCTGGCCCTGGCTTCGCCTGGGCTTCTTCGGTCGCGTGCCGATGAGCGGGCCGCGCCCGCTGGGTGTGGCGATGCCGGCGGGCGCGCGGGGCGGGCCGGTGTTCGATCGCGCCGGCCTGCTCGCCGGGATGTCGCTGCCGGGGCCGGACGGGACCGACCGCCTGCTGGCCGTCTCGGAATGGCCGGTGGCGAGCGGACTGCCCGAGGCCGATGCGGTGCCCGGCGCGCCGGCGGCGCCGGTCGATGCGGTCTACGAAGCGGCCTTGCGGCTGGCGCTGCAGGTCATCGTCGATACCGCGGCCTGAGGCGCTGTCGCCGTTCAACGCTGCATCGAGCGCCCGAGCAACTGCCGCAGTGCGCCGATGACGAACACGCTGTTGGTGTGCAGGTAGCGCCGCCACAGCCGCCGCGGCTCCTTGCGCAGCCGGTACAGCCACTCCAGCCCTGCTGCCTGCATCCAAAGCGGTGCCCGTTGCAGGGTGCCGGCGTGGTAGTCGAAGGCGGCGCCCACGCCGATCAGCACGGCCGGAATGCGGTCGCGGTGGCTCGCCATCCACAGCTCCTGCTTCGGGCAGCCCAGGCCGACCCAGACCGTGCCGGCGCCGGAGGCGACGATCTCGCGCACGACGGCCTCGTCCTCGTCGGCCGTGAGCGGGCGGAACGGTGGCGAGTGCGCGCCGGCGATGCGCAGGCCCGGGAAGGCCGTGCGCAAGCGCTGCTGCAGCCCTTGCAGCGACTGCGGCGATCCGCCGTAGAGGTAGATCGACTCGTCGCGGTGTGCCGCCTCGGCGCAGTAGCGCCACATCAGGTCGGGCCCGTTGATGCGCGGCTGGCCGTTGCGCGCCAGGCGGCGCATCAGCCAGGCCACCGGCGCGCCGTCGGGCGTGGCGAGGTCGCTGTCCTGAACGGCAGCACCGAAGGCGGGCTCCGAGCTCGCGGTGACCACCGAATGCACGTTGCACAGGTACACCGTGCGCGACTCGCGCCGCGCCGCCCAGCCGGCGATGCGCGCCAGCGCCTCGGGCCAGTCCAGCGCGTCGATCGGGACGCCGAGCACCGGCAGGCGCTGGCGCGGCGTGGTGTCGGGTCGTGGGGTGTCGTTCATGTCCGTCTCGATGCCGCCAGGCAGGCCTGCATGCCGCCCATGAAGCGGCGCACCATGTTGTCCAGCGTGTAGCGCTGCGCGTCGGCGTGCGCCGCCTGGCGCAGCCGCTCGCGCAGCGCAGCGTCCTCGATCACGGTCAGGCAGGTGGCGGCGTAGTCGGCCGCATCGGCCGGCACGATGAAGCCGTTGCGACCCGACTGCAGGTAGGCGATCTCCGGGCCGTGCAGCGCGCTGTCCGTCGTGATCATCGGCAGGCCGGCGCAGAAGGCATCGAGCACGTGCAGGCCGACGGCACCGGGGCTGAGGTAGGAGTCCGCGGCACGGAACCAGGCGGCCTTCTCGAGGCCGTGCTGTGCTCCGGCGCAATGCAGCCAGGGGCGCGAGCGCGCGGCATCGTCGACGAGCGGCCGGCTCGGGCCGTCGCCCACCACCACCAGCCGGAAGTCGGGCCGCGCACGCTGCACGCGTTCTGCGGCCTGTACCAGCAGGTCGAGCCGCTTGTCCGGATAGAGCGAGCCGCAGTACAGGCCGACCGGTGCGCCCGGGCTCGCACCGATGCGCGCGCGCAGCGCGGCGACCTGTTGTGCCGTGACCCCCGCCAGGTCCATCGCAAAGCCTTCGTTGTCGATTGCGTTGTCGAGCACGGTGATGCGATCGCTGGGGTAGCCGCCTTCGGTCAGGATGGGTCGGGTGCGCTCGGTGTAGGCGAACCACCAGTCGACGCGGTTGCGCAGCCAGGCTTTCCAGCGCTCGCGCAGGCCGTCGGGGGCGCTGCTCTGGAAGTTGCGGCCGTGGCCCCAGAAGGCCAGGCGCGGGCCGCCGGTGCCGAACAGCCAGGGGTAGTTCGACAGGATGCGGCTCTCCTGCATCATCACCACCAGCCGCGCCTGGCGCAGCGCGGCCGGGAAGGGCTGCCAGAGCAGGTCCTTGCCGCCCGCATGCCAGAAGCGGTTGTGCACCACGTCGGCCCAGGGCAGCGTCGCGGTGTCGCGGCGCACCGCCTCGGCGGCCGATGGCTGGCCATGCACGAGGCGCAGCCGCAGGCCGCGCGCCTCGCAGGCGGCGCGCAGGCGCTCGAACAGCGGGACGCGGTACTGCAGCAGGCGGTGCTGCAGCACGGCGACTTCGGGTTTCCTGGCGGATGTCATCGACGTCAGGGCGCCACGCCGGGTTCGACGGTCCAGTGGTCGAAGCCGCGTTCCGAGAACACGAAACGACCGCGCTGCACCATGGCCTCGTGGGCAGCGATCTCTTCTGCCGTGGCAAACCGGCGACCGACGGGAGCGGCCGGATTCCCGGCGACGATGGCATACGGTGCGACATCCCGCGTGACCACCGCACCGGCCGCGACGATCGCGCCTCGCCCCACGCGGACGGGGCTGAGCAGGATGGCGCCGAAGCCGATCCAGACATCGTCCTCGATCACGACGGTGTCTTCGCGGTGGGGCGATGGGGCTTGCTCGCTGCCGACCCAGCGGCCGAACCGGACCGGCACGCCTGCAGTGCGGAAGTCGTGATCGTGCCTGCCGACGATGCCGACCCGATTGGCCACCAGCACGTACCGGCCGATCCGGCAGTTCGTCTCGATCAGCACGTCCTTGCCGAGGTAGCTGCCGTCACCGATCTCGATGCCGCGGGTGGCCCAGAAGCGGCAGCGCGGGCCGACATGAACGTCGCGCCCGGACACCAGCACATGGCCTCCCGCGCGCCACAGCCGCCACGCGGTGGCAGCGCGGCGCAGAGCAGCCGCCGGGATCGAAACCCAGTTCATGCCGGTGACGCCGCGGTGGCCGGCATGCAGGCGCGGGCCAGGACCATCGCCTGGTCCACGCGCGAACGCCAGCTGCTGGCGCGGCTGTGGGCGATCGCAGCGTGCGCCATGGCCATGCGCAGAGGTTCGTCGGCAGCAAGATCGACCAGCGAAGCCGCCAGGTCACGGACCACGTCTTCTTCCGTGCGACCGTGGGTCGCAACGATCCGACCGGCCCCTTTGCCGATGAGCAGCGGCGGGCCGCCACGGTCGACGCAGACGATCGGCAAGCCGAAGGACTGCGCCTCGAGCACCACGTTGCCGCTGGAGTCGTGCAGGCTGGGGAACAGGAAGCAATGGCTCGCTGCATACAGCCCGAACAGGTCCGCCTGCGGCATGTGCGCGTGCCAGCGAACGGCGTTCGCGCCGAGACCCAGCTGCTCGGCGAGTCGGCGCAGGTTCGTGCCGTAGGGGCCTGAGCCCACCAGGGTCAGCTGCAGCGGTACGCCCTGGCCGATCGCGTGGGCGGCGGCCCGCAGTGCCAGGTGGGCGCCCTTCCAGCCGATCAGGCGGCCCGCAAAGAGCACGCGCAGCGGTTCGTCGGGGGCGCGTTGCGACGGCGATCGGCCCGCGACGCTGTCGATGCCGATCTCGGGCAGCACGACAGCACGCCGGCGCCATGCCGCCGGCAAGGCCTGCAGCGTATCGGCCGTCTTGGCGAGGATCAGGTCGGTCCGCCGCATCGCCAGCCACAGCAGCGGGTCGAAGCGGGCGGCGAGGTTGGCCACGCTGCGCAGCGCCTCCTTCACCTTCTCTCGCGGCGCCAATGAGCGTTTGAGCGCCCAGGGTGCATCCTCGCCACCGCCCACCGGCCCGAACACGAACGGCACGCCCAGGTAGCCGAGGAAGCACGGGTGGCGGAACACGCCGTAGGTGAGGTGCATCGCCAGGTCGAAAGGCTGCTCACGGTGCAGCTGCCGCGCCCGGCCGAGCAGGCCGAACTGCCAGGCCAGGTACATCAGGTGCGCCGTGCGCGCGCCCAGTGGCGTGCGCGCGAGCCAGCCCGGCCGCCAGTAGACGACCCGCAGTCGCGGCAGCGGCTGCGCCGCCAGGACGGGCTCGACCTTCGCGGCACGTGACGGGTCGGTGATCACGGTGACCTCGTGCTCGCGCGACAGCTCGACGGCCCAGCGCCAACCGACGCCGGGCTCGCTGCCGGTGTTCGGCGCGAAGGCGAATGCGGACAGCAGGATGCGCATGCCGGTCACCAGCTCCGGCCGAGGATCACCTTGGTGTAGCCCCAGGTGAAATGCACCGGCCACAGCCAGCCGCCATGCCGGCGGCACAGCGTCCACCACGAGCGCAGTGGCAGGCCCTTGCGCGAGAACGCGTCGGCCAGCCGCTGGCGCAGCGGCGCCGCGCGATCACGCAGCGTGCCGCGGGTCGGGTTGCGGCTGCAGTCGCCGACGAAGCGGCCGGTCTGCAGGATGGCGATGCCGGCGCGTCGTGCCCGCAAGGCGTAGTCGGTGTCGCCCATCGCGTGTTCGAACACCGGGTCGAGGTTGCCCAGGCGCAGCGCCAGCGCATGCGGCACCAGCACGACGTTGCCGTTGATGATGTCCACCGCCACCGGGCTGCCGGAGGGCTCGATGGAGCGGGCGAGGAACGGCCGCCAGCGCGGCGACACGCGCTGGCTGCCGCCGTAGCTCAGGCGGCCGGTCGCGGGGTCGCGAACGGCGCCGACCACGATGACATCTCCTGCTCGCGCCTGGCGGCTCGTCGCCGTCAGTTCGTTCAACGCGTCGGGCAGCAGGGTCGTGTCGTCGTTCAGCCAGAGGTAGTGCGTGTGGCCGTGGCGCATGGCCTCACCGAAGGCCGCATGCATGCTGCGGTTCCAGAACAGCGACCCGTCGCCATGGAGGATGCGTGCGGCCGGCTCGATGGCGCGCACGGCCTCCGAGGTGCCGTCGGTGCTGCCGTCGTCGAACACGTACAGCGCATAGGGCAGCCCGGCGGCCTGCGCGGCGGCGCGCAGCGCGACGAGGCAGGTTTCGGTCTTGGCGCGCCGGTTGTGGCAGGCCATCAACACGGCAAGCGACGCAGCGGCGGGTGGGTGGTGGACTTCGGTCATCGCGGCAGCGCGCGGGAGGGTGCGTCGCGGTCAGTCTTGCAGCGTGGCGTGACACGCCGGTGAACCGCCGTCATGGCGTGGCCGACCAGCGCGCCGCGCTGCGCTTGAGCAGCAGCGGCGCCGCACCGACGACGGGTTGCTCGCCGGCGACCAGCGGCTGCGTCTCGCCGTAGATGGTCTCGGCGAAGCGTGCCTCGCCGGCGTCCACACGCGGCTTGTCGTCGCTCGTGCTCCACACGACTTCGGCCGTCTGAGCGTCGGCCGGGCGCTCGACGCGGCAGCGCCAGATCGCCGGCTCGGGCTGGCGGCAGCCGCGAAAGCGCATGCCGAGCAGCCAGCGCTGGCTGGTGGCATAGGCCAGCCCGGCCGCGCTCGGCACGCGGCCGCGATCGGCGGCGAGCTGGTAGCCCTTGAAGGCCCAGCCGTAGTAGTAGAAGCGCTCGATGCCGCCCTGCAGTGCCATCAGCAGCGTGCGCGGGACGAAGGCGGCGGCCTCCGCCTGGCTCAGGTAACGATCGCCCTGGCGGTTGATGCGCCCCGGCACGATGCCGTGCTCCGGGTCTTCGGTCTGGTAGCCCGCCTCGGTGTTCCAGATCGGCAGCGCGGACAGGCCGTGGCGGTCGGCCACCGCGCGCAGCTTCAAGGCCAGCGGCAGGATGGCCTCCGGCGAGGGAGGCGTGGTGTAGAAGTGGAAGCCGATCGCATCGACATGGGCGCCGCCGCCGCGCTCGAAGAACAGCTCGAGGCGGCGGATGCCGCGCTCCGCCCCCGGCGGCGAAAAGGACACGAGGCGGTTGCCCGCATCGACGGCGCGCAGCGCCGTGCGCGCCTCGCGCGCGAGCGCCACCATGTCGTTGACCGAGAAGCCGTAGTCGACCTTGTCGGTCTCGGTGAAGTGCGGCTCGTTCCACAGCTCGAACCAGCGCACCTTGCCGCGGTAGCGCTCGGCGACCGCAGTGACGTAGCGCCGCCAGGTCGCCAGGTCGGCGGGTGGGAAGACCGCCTGTCCCTCGTGGGGCGTCGGCGCGCCCGCCTTGCGACGTGCGGCCCAGGACGGTGTGTAGCCGAGCGTGATCAGCGGCTCGACGCCACGCGCCTGCGCGTCGGCGACGGCGCGGTCCAGCACCTCCCACTGCCATTGACCGGGCGCCGGCTCCAGGTGGCTCCAGACGGTGTGGGCATGGATCAGTCGCCAGCTTCCGAACGGAACCCGGGGCCAGCCGTAGTCCGAACGGACTGTGCCCATGTTCATGTGCATGCCGAAGAACTCGGGCGGGACGCGATCGCCGCCTTCCGTTGCGGCCCGGCCCGCGGAACTGGCGATGAGCGCCGCGACGGCCACGCCGCACATCCATCTCATCGCGCCAGTCCCGGTCTGCGCCAGGCGCTCGGTACCGCCAGGTGCGCTGCAGCCTGCGGCTTGCGATGCACGACGGTGGACAGGGCCAGCCCGATCAGCACGGTGGCCATCGGCACCACGGAGTAGCTGATGAAGAAGATCGACTGGGCGGCGAGCAGGGTGACCATCAAAGCGCCGTCCGGCCAGTCTGCGGCGCCGGATGCCATGGAACGGAGATGGCGCCGCGCCGCCACCACCATCACGGCCAGCCACAGCCCGAGCGCCACGATGCCGCCGCGGGCCAGCGTGGTGACGTAGAAGCTGTGCGGCGACACCTCCCAGTTCAGCCCGCCCTGGCCCGAACTCTCGATGAAGCGGCGCCAGCCATGGCCGAACGGGAAACCCAGGGGCCAGACCGAAGGGCCTCCGGCAGCCCAGCCGCGGATCACCTCGCGCCAGCTGTCGAGTCGCCAGTTCAGCGTGCTGTTCTGCTTGAAGGGCTCGGCCACCGATTGCTGGATGGCATGGCCGAAGCCGCCGACCATCGTCGCCGCAGCGATCACTCCGATGCCGACCACGAGCAGCGTCAACGTGGCAGCGGTGCGGCCGCCGGATGCGCCCCGCTGCGCCGCCACCAGGATGCCGATGCCGGCCAGCAGCACCAGCCAGTCGGTGCGGTGCTGCAGCACCGCGACGGCGGCCAGCAGCACCGGGACGAGCAGCCACCACCCACCCGATGACCGGTGCGTGCGGGACATCAGGGCCGACAGGCCCGTCAGCAGCACGGTGACCAGCACGAAGGTCTGCTGTGCATTGATGACGCGCCAGTTCAGCTGGCCCGGCGCTTCCTGCCAGTAGTGCAGCCCCGGCGCGAACAGCTCCATGCCCCAGCGGTACAGCGCGATCGCCAGCGTGCCCGTGGCGAACAGCGCGACGGTAGCGAGCACACGACGGGCCAGGGCTGGCGTCATGTGGAACGACAGCAGGTACGTGACCCCGGCGCTCAGGTAGAAGTAGTGCCGGTACTCGACGCCGGCTCGTGTCTTGTGCAGCAGCGCGCCCGCCACGAAGAGCACGAACCAGGCGGCGCAGGCCATGAGCCACAGGCGCACGAGTCGGTCGTGCGTCGGCAGTTCGCGCGCGCGCATCAGCAGCGCACAGGCCAGCACGACGAAGGCGAGGTCGAAGGGCGTGACGGTCAGGCCCAGGGGCAGTGCCAGCGCACCGACGAACCAGGTGTCGATCAGGTGCATCGCGCCGACCACGCCGGCACCGAAGGCCGGCGAGCGCTGTGCACCGATCACCAGCGTGGGGATCAGCAGGCCGAACAGCGCGGCCATGCCGAACACCGTGCCGAGGCTGAGGTAGGACATCCAGGACATCGTTCAGCCCGCTCTGGTGGTGGCGGGCATCGGCTCGCCCGCGGCCGTGTCGTTGTGTCCACCACCCCGGTACACACGTGCATACGCCGTGATGCCGCGCTCCAGGCCGTAGCGCTCGCGCGCCAGCGCTGCATCGCGCAGCGCAGCGTCGCGGCGTGACCGGGCATCGCCGGCCATGGCGCGCGTCAAGGCCCCGGCGAGGGAAGACGCATCGATTGCGCTCAGCGTGACCGACGCGAAGCCGCGCCCGAGCTCCTGCAGCCCCGGGACATCACCGAGCAGGCAGGGGACGCCATTGCCCAGCGCCTCCAGCGCGGCCACGCCCAGGCCCTCGCGCAAGGACGGCATCACGTAGAGATCCGCCGCGTCCAGGAAGGGACGCACGTCGCCCTGCGGCCCGAGGAAGGCGATGCGATCCGCCACGCCCACCCGCTGGGCCAGCGCCCGCTCGGGTCGATCGTCTTCCTCGCAGCCGACGTGCAGGTAATGCCAGTCGTCACGACCCAGCTGCGCCAGCGCCTCGATCAGCGCGCCGTGGTTCTTCACCGGCGAGCAGTTGCCGACGCTGACGAGCACGAAGCGGCCATCGTTCAGGCCGAGCGCTGTGCGCGCCGCCTGCCGCCGCTCGGGCGTGACCGGCAGGATGCGCACGCTGTCGAACCAGTTGGCGATCAGCAGGCTCGGGTTGCCGAAGCGTTGCCGCTCGGTGGCGCGGACGGTCTCGGAGATGGCGATCTGCTGCGCACCCAGCGCGCGCATCACGGTGCGCGACAGCATGCGGCGCCAGCGAAGCCAGCCGTCGAACAGGAAGTTGCCGTGCACCGTGCGCACGACCCGCGTCACCCCTGCCAGCCGCGCTGCCAGCGCGAGCCACATGCTGGCGCGCTCGGCGTGCAGGTGGACGATGTCGACCCCCTGCGCGCTCAGCAGCGCCTGGAACTCGCGGACGAAGCGCCCGCTCGGTTCGAAGGGCAGGTGGTGCACCTCGTAGCCGGCGCGCTGCAGTTCGGCGGCGAACGGGCCGCGCTGCTCGCCCAGGGCCAGCACGCCGCAGTGCAGGCCATGCGCGGCCCAGTGCGGCCCGGCGTTGCGCAGCATCACCTCGGCACCCGAGGGCATCAGGGTGTTCAGCACGTGCAACACCCGCAGCGGGGCGGCGTTCGTGCCGCTGTCGGCATGTCGCGCACGGTGGATGGCGCGGCGATGGCTGGTCTCGTAGGACGTGGCCACGTGCCGGGCCGAGCACAGCACGCCCACACGTTCGCGCGCGGCCGCGGCGCGCGCGGCGGCCTCGGCGCTGCCGGCGGTCAGCAACTCGTGCAGCGCGTCGCCGACCGCGACCGCGTCGTCGACGTCGACGAGGCGGCCGCAGCGCCCGTGCTGCAGCAGCCAGGGCACCGCACCACTGCGCCGGCCGGCCACCACCGGCACGCCCATCGCCATGGCCTCGGCCAGCACGAGGCCGAAGGACTCTTCCACCGACGGGTGCAGCAGCACGTCGAGCCCGGCCATGTGGCGCAGCAGTTCGTCGCGCGGCAGTTCGCCGACGAACTGGACGCCCTCGGCCAGACCGTGGGAGCGCGCCCAGCGTTGCGCTGGCCCGCCCACCTCGTGGTCGGTGCCGAACATCGCCAGGCGTGCCGAGGGCAGTCGCGTGCGCAGGCGGGCGAAGGCCTGCAATGCGGCGCGGCCGTTCTTCAAGGTGCTCCAGCCGTTGAGCACCACGCCGATGCATTGCGGGTCGCCTGCCGCGGCAGGGCTCCTCACGGGCAGCAGGTCGGGCAGCGGGTTGGCGACCACCGCCACCGGCCGCCCGGTGAACGCCGCGATGCGCCGCGCCAGGCTCGGCGAGACGGCCGTGATCTCGGCGGCACGCCGCATCACGCCGCGCGCCAGCAGGAAGCGGCCGAGGCGGTACAGGCTGGGCATGTGCCGCAGCACGCGCCAGGGGTCGTCGTGGGCGGTGATCACGACCGGCACAGCGTGCTGATCGAGCGCCGCGGCCGCGTACTCGTACAGCCAGTGCGCATGCACCACGTCCAGGCGGTCGACAGCCAGGGACGCCACCAGTCGTTCGCGCTCGACGCGGAAGCCGTCGAGCGTGCGCCCCGGGCGGCCGCCGCTGAAGCGGAAGGTGTGGGCACGGCCCTGACACTGCACCAGCACGAAACGGCCGCTGCCGTGGCGCAGCACCGGCGCGGCCAGCGTCTCGGTGTGGACCAGCGTGTAGGCCACGACCTCGTGGCCCAGCGCGAGCAGCGACTCGATCAGCGTGCCCAGCACGGGCGCGCTGGTCGCGCCGCGCACCGTGCCGGCCGGCAGCGCGGGCAGCAGGTGGGCGACGCTGTCCGTCGAGATGGGGCCGAGGATGCCGATGCGCATGGGTCGGCTCAACGCAGGGCCAGGCGCTCGGCGAACAGGCCGGCCACGCAGCGCAGCAGGTCGCGGTAGACACGCCTGGCGCTCAGGCGCTCGCGGGCGAAGCGGCGGGCCTGCTCGCCCAGCGCGATCAGCTCGTCGCGTGGGCGGCTCAGCAGCTCGTCGACGATGTCGCCCAGCTCGACCACGCTGCCCGCGTGCAGCAGGCCGCAGCCACGCGGGAAGATCTCGTCGTAGCCCGGTTGCCGGTTGGTCACGTGGACGACACCTGCGGCCATCGCGATCGGCACGCGGTCCGAGAAGTAGCACGGCACCTGGTCGAAGTGGTCCCAGCTCACGCCGAGCCAGGCGCTGCGGATGGCGATTTCCTGGCGGTCGAAGGGCAGCGGGCCGCGTGCGTAGGGGCGCGAGCCCCAGCCGGCCCCGTGCACCGCGAAGCGCTTGCCGAGGCGCTGGCCGAGCAGCTCGGCAAGCCGGAATCGTTCGCGCGCGCCGGGCAGGTCGCGCAGTGGCAGGCGAGAGGTGATGCGGTTGCCGATCATCAGGGCGTCGAGCTCCCGCCGGTCGGTGGGCGCCCAGGGTTGATCGCAGCGCTGCGAGTCGAACGAATGCGGTGACCAGACGATGCGGCGCGCGCCGTGGCGGCGGAACAGCTCGGCCAGCTCACCCAGCCCGACCAGCGAGATCACATCCGCCTGCGCCGCCAGCGCGCGCACCGGCGCCGGCAGCGGCTTGAGCCAGCGGCCGTAGACGTCGCCCTCGTGGTAGACCAGCACCGCCTGGCCGATGACCTCGCGCAGCCGCTGCAGGAAGGCCGCGTCGAGCGGGAAGTGGCCCACGTGCTGCCAGACCACGACATCAGGGCGGAACTGCGCCGCGAGCTGCAGCAACCCGGCCAGGCTGTCCGCCACGCCGCGCTGTGCGGACTCGTGCAGGAAGGAGTAGGTCTCGCAGGCGGCCAGCTCGCCGCGCGCCAGCATCGTGGCGAAGGCTTCGCGCGGGCCGACCTGAAAGCCGGGCTGAGCCTCGTTGGGCAGGTGCAGCAGGCGCAGCGGGCGCCACGGCAACACGGTGTCGTCTGTTGAAAGCGAGGCGAGCATCGGCGCGTTCATGCCTGGCCCCCACGGCGCAGCCAGCGCGGCAGGTGCCGCTCGGCCAGCTGTGCGGCACCACTGCCCGCCATCCAGCGCGACCACAGCAACATGCCGGCCGCCAGCGCGAACAGCGCCGCCGGCGCACCTGTCGCGGCCTGCAGCCAGGCGGGTGCGTCGCGCAGCGGCATCAGCAGCAGCGTGCCGATGGCATGGGCCAGCACGCCGGTGAGCACGATGCTCGCCAGCGTGCGCAGCAGTTCGGCATGGCGGCAGCCGAGCGTGCGGCCGAGCAGCAGGCCATAGGCGAGCAGCCGCAGCACCTCGCCGGCCACCAGCGCCCAGGCCACGCCCACCAGGCCGTGATGCCGCCAGGCGAGCATCAGCGCGGCGATCAGCAGCAGCGTCGCCAGCTGGATGCGCAGCTTCAGGCCGAGCAGTGCATTGGCGTCGCAGACGGTGCCGGCCAGCGTCGACATGAAGATGAAGGGCACCGACAGCGACAGCACCTCCACCACCGGCACCGCCGCTGCCCATTGCCGGCCGAGCAGCACCGCGACCAGCGGCTCGGCGACCGCAGCGATGCTCAGCGTCACCGCCGCGCCCATCAGCCCGACGGCCGACAGCGACAGCAGGAACAGCGCGCCGAGCCGTGGCCGGTCGCCCTGCATCTGGCTGAGCAGCGGGAACAGCACGCGGGCCACCACGCCCGTGGCCTTCTCCACCGGCAGGTTGGTGAGCAGCCAGGCGCGGCTGAACACGCCCAGCGCGGGCGCGCCGAGCATCCGGCCGATCGCCGCACCGGGCAGGTTGGCACTGAGGAACTCGAGCAGCCCGACCACGGAGAAAGCAGAGCCGTAGTTCAGCAGTTCGCGGCCCTCGGCCGACAGGCGTGGCCGCAGCGAGTGGCGTTCCAGCGCATAGGCGATGACCCAGGTCAGTGCGCTCTGTGCCAGCGTCGCAGCGACCAGCGCCCACACGCCGGCGCCCAGGCTGGCCAGCAGCACGCCGACGGCGCCGTAGCCGACGATGTAGGCGACCGTCTCCACCGCGGCGATGGCCTTGAAGCGCAGCCGGCGGCGCAGCAGCGCGATGGGCAGCGCGCCGAGCGCCGCCAGCAGCAGGTTCGGCGCCAGCCCGGCCAGCACCGCGGTGAGCGCCGCGTCGGCGAAGAACGCGGCGAGCAGTGGCGACGCGAGCAGCATCGCTGCCGTCGCGAGCGCGCCGATGGTCAGCGTCAGGCCCAGCGCCGCTTCGACGTGGCGGCGCTCCAGCTCGCGGCGCTGCACCAGCGCCGCGGCCAGCCCGGCCTGCGAGGCGTAGGCGAACAGCCGCATGACGATGATCGCCATCGCCATCAGGCCGAAGGCGGCCGGGTCGAGCAGCCGCGCCATCACGGCCGTGAAGCCGAGTTGCGCAGCGACGTTGACGGCCAGGCTGGCCAGGCCCCAGCGCATGCCGCTGGCAGCGCTCGCCGCGCGTGACGGTACGGCGACCACGGCGGGCACGGTGCTCAGTGCGTGACGTCGGCGCCGAACGCGTCTGCATAGGCGCGTGCCAGCCCCTCGCGCAGCTCGACGCGGTGACGCCAGCCCAGCGCATGCAGGCGGCTCACGTCGAGCAGCTTGCGCGGCGTGCCGTCGGGGCGGCTGGTGTCGAACTGAACCTCGCCGCGGTAGCCGACGGTGTGGGCGATCAGGTCGACCAGCTCGCGGATGCTCAGGTCTTCGCCGGTACCGATGTTGACCAGCGGCGGGTCGAAGCGGCCGCTGGCCGTCTCGTCGCTGCCCAGCAGCGTGTCGAAGCGGGCGTCGGGCAGGTTCATCAGGTGCACGCAGGCATCGGCCATGTCGTCGCTGAACAGGAACTCGCGGCGCGGCGTGCCGCTGCCCCACACCGCCACGCTCGGGGCACTGGCGAGCTTCGCTTCGTGGAAGCGCCGCAGCAGCCCCGGGATCACGTGCGAGTTGACCGGGTGGTAGTTGTCGCCCGGGCCGTAGAGGTTAGTCGGCATCGCCGCGAGGAAGCGTGTGCCGTGCTGGCGGTTGTGGCTCCAGCACAGCTCGATGCCGGCGATCTTGGCCAGCGCGTAGGCGCGGTTGGTCGGCTCCAGCGGGCCGGTCAGCAGGCTGTCCTCGCGCAGCGGCTGGGGTGCCAGCCGCGGGTAGATGCAGCTCGAGCCGAGGAACAGCAGCCGCTGCACGCCGTGACGGTGCGCCGCGCCGATCACGCTGCCCTGGATGGCCAGGTTGTCGGCGATGAAGTTGGCCGGGTAGGCGTTGTTGGCATGGATGCCGCCGACCTTGGCGGCGGCGAGGAACACATAGGCCGGCTGCTCGGCCGCGTAGAAGGCGTCGGTGGCGCGCGCATCGGTGAGGTCCAGTTCGGCATGCGTGCGCAGCAGCAGACGGGTGTGGCCGGCGGCCTGCAGCCGGCGCACGATGGCCGAGCCGACCAGGCCGCGGTGGCCGGCGACGTGGATGGGGGCGTCGAGGTTCATGGCGGAGAACTTGTTCAGAACTTGCGTGCTGCAGCGAGGTAGCTGCCGTACACGCCGAGCCAGGGCAGGTGCGTGCCCAGCCAGCGGCTGACCTTGCCACTGCCGCGCAGCGCCACGTCGCCGAAGCCGGCCATGCGCAGCTGCAGCGCCAGCGCGTCGGCGTGGTGCTGCGACACATGGGCGCCGCCGAGGATGCTGCGGCCGCGCCAGCGCCGCTTGAGGTCCGCCGGGTTCGGCGTGGTCAGCAGCAGCACGCCGCCGATCGCCAGCACCCGGAAGGCCTCGTGCAGGAAGGCCTGCGCGTCGCGCGGCGTCAGGTGCTCGATGAATTCGCCGGCGACGATGGCGTGCTGCGACTCGTCGGCCACCGGCATCTGTGTCGCCGAGCCGCACACCGTGCCGGCATAGACCTCGCGCGGCAGGCGGTCGACCCGCTCCTGCACGATGTCGAGGCCGCGCAGGCGCAGCGCCGGCCGTGCGGCCTTGAGCACCGCGCCGCCGCGCCCGGTGTTGCAGCCGACGTCCAGCACGTCGATCGCATCGGCGGGCAGCCAGGCGAGGAACTGGCGGTAGCGGTCCTCGGTGAACGGATCCGTCTCGCTCTCGCGCTGCAGCAGGTTGCGCTCGACCAGGTCCATGGCGGCCGGCGTCACTCGTGGTAGTCGTAGGCGGCGAAGCCGGCCAGCTTGACCAGGCTGTCGCGCCGTGCGGCAACGTAGTCGGCCTCCACCATCTCGCGCACCAGCGAGTCGAAGTCGGTTGCCGGGCTCCAGCCGAGCCGTTCGCGAGCGCGCGTCGGGTCGCCGAGCAGGCTCTCGACCTCGGTCGGGCGGAAGTAGCGCGGGTCGACGCGCACCACGGTGTCGCCCGGCTTGCAGCGCGCCCGCGTCTCGCCCTTCACCGGCGAGACCTTCTCGACCACGCCGACCTCGGCAATGCCTTCGCCGCAGAACTCGATCTGCACGCCCAGCTCGGCGGCGGCCTTCTGCACGAACTGGCGGACGCTGTACTGCACGCCGCTGGCGATGACGAAGTCTTCGGCACGCTCCTGCTGCAGCATCAGCCACTGCGCCTCGACGTAGTCGCGCGCGTGGCCCCAGTCGCGCAACGCCGACAGGTTGCCCAGGTGCAGGCAGTCCTGCAGGCCCAGCGCGATGCGGGCTACGGCACGGGTGATCTTGCGCGTCACGAAGGTCTCGCCGCGCAGCGGGCTCTCGTGGTTGAAGAGGATGCCGTTGCAGGCGTACATGCCGTAGGCCTCGCGGTAGTTCACCGTGATCCAGTAGCCGTACAGCTTGGCCACGGCATACGGGCTGCGCGGGTAGAACGGCGTGGTCTCGCGCTGCGGCACCTCCTGCACCAGGCCGTACAGCTCGGAGGTGCTGGCCTGGTAGAAGCGGGTCTTCTTCTCGAGGCCGAGGATGCGGATCGCCTCCAGCAGGCGCAGCGTGCCGACGGCGTCGGCATTGGCGGTGTACTCCGGCTCCTCGAAGCTCACCGCCACGTGGCTCTGCGCGGCGAGGTTGTAGATCTCGTCGGGTTGCACCTGCTGCACGATGCGGATCAGGTTGGTGCTGTCGGTCAGGTCGCCGTAGTGCAGGATGAAGCGCGGGTCGGCCTCGTGCGGGTCCTGGTACAGGTGGTCGATGCGGTCGGTGTTGAACAGCGAGGCGCGGCGCTTGATGCCGTGCACCTCGTAACCCTTGGCGAGCAGCAGTTCGGACAGGTAGGCGCCGTCCTGGCCGGTCACCCCGGTGATGAGGGCTTTCTTCTTCGTCATGGCGTGGGTGGAGTCAGAGCGCGCCGAGCAGGCGCTTGCGAAAGTCGGGACGCAGGGCCGAGAAGAACTCGTAGAGGAACTCGTCCTGGTTCTTGAAGGAGCGCGACACGTCGTCGTCGACCGAGGACACGCGCACCAGCATGCCGTCGGGGATGCGGCCGGTCAGGCCGTAGCGCAGCGTCGCCAGGCGGTGGCTGTAGCCGTAGGTGGCGACGCTGTCGCCGATCACCAGCCAGTAGCTGATGGGTTCGTTGCGCGGGCCGTTGCCGGCCACCAGGCGCTTGAGCGGCAGCGCGCGCTCGGGCAGGTCGAGCGAGGCGTCGAAGGTGCTGCGCCGCACCGACAGGCCCTGGGCCGGGTAGCAGACCTCCGGCCGGTGCGTCTGCATCGAGCGGTCCTGCCGGCCGCCATAGGCCATCGACAGCATGATGCGGTAGCCGTTGGCGTTGCGGTAGGTGCGCGCCAGTGTCTGTTCGTAGGTCTCGTCGACGACCTTCTGCAGCTGCGGGTCCGGCTGCAGCGGCAGGATGCTCGGGTCGATGGTCCAGGTGCCGAAGCGGCGCGGCACCTCGAACTCGAGGCTGAGGTCCGGCCCCATGGCCTTGGCCTGCACACGCGGTCGCGCGGCGACGGCCGCGCCCGCGGCAGCCGCCATGCCCAGCAGCGCGAGTGCGGCCTTGCGGCGGCTGGCCATCATGCCGGCCTCCGGCGGAAGAGGCGCTGCAGCAGCGTGATGCCGCCGTCGATGCCGATGAGCAGCAGCAGCGCGGCAACGAACAGCACGATGCCGGCGAAGCCGTGCACGAAGCCCTGGCCGGCGGCGTCGCCGAAGTGGTAGGTGACCAGCACGAGCACGATCACGCGAATCACGTTGGCGACGAAGGCCACCGGCACCACCAGCACCGCCAGCAGCACATTGCGCCAGGCGGCCGCGTGGCCGGCGAAGTTCAGGTACAGCAGGCCCAGCGCCTCGAGCGTGAACATCGAGGTCAGGCCGGCGCAGGCGTCGGCCACCAGCAGCTGGTACTGGCCGACCATCAGCACCACGCCCGAGCGCGCCACCGGGTAGCCGAGCTGGTACATCGCGCCTGCGGCCACGTAGGACACCGCCGATTTCAGCGGCGCCGTCAGCGCCGCGACCAGCTGGCCCGGCAGCGGCACCATGAACATCAGGAAGAACAGCGGGAACCAGCACAGGCGCAGCCCGGCCGTGCCCTTGAACATCCACAGCAGCCCGCCCAGCACCACCGGCTGCGAGCCGACCTCGAACAGCCAGATGTTCTGCGAGCGCCCGACGGCATAGAGCAGCAGGCCGAAGACCAGCAGCATCATGCTGCCGGCGCTGGCCGGCACGTCGGGCAGCGCGGCCAGCCTGTCGCGCTTGGTGAACAGCAGGTAGAGACTGGCAATCAGGATGATCGGGCCCTGGCCCTGCTCGTCGGTCACCCACAGCGTGCGCGACAGGTCGAGCCAGGTCGGCACATACAGCAGCAGCGCACCAGCCATCACCATCGCCAGCGTGGGCAGGTCGGCGCCGGCGGGGAGCAGATCGCCCAGCCTGCCGGGGCGGCGTGCGGCCGCGGTGGAACTCGACAGATCCATCTCAGTGCTCGTTGAGCATGGCGCCGACGATCTGCGCCGGGCCTGCACGAAGGAACGCCACCAGGCCTTCGAGCCCGCGCAGGTGCGAGCGGCCCGAACGGGCCACCACCAGCGCGGCGCCACAGCGTGCGGCGATCACCGAGCCGTCCGCGCCGTGGCTGGCGGCGGGCGTGTCGACGACGATGTGGTCGAACTTGGCCTGCAGGTCGTGCAGCAGCAGCGCGAACGCCGGCCGCTCGACCAGCTCCAGCGGGTTGGGCGGCAGCGTGCCGACCGGCAGCACGTACAGGCTGGGCAGCTCGGCGACCGGGTGCACCACGCGCGTCGTCTCGCGGCCGCTGAGGATGTGGCTCAGGCCGGTGGCGTTGTCGACGCCGAACAGCGTGTGCAGGCGCGGGCTGCGCATGTCCGCATCGAGCAGCAGCGTGCGCCCGCCGAGCTGGCTGAAGGCGATCGCCAGGTTGGCGGCGAGGAAGGTCTTGCCGTCACCCGACTCCGGGCTGACCACCGCGATTGCCGGCTGCGGCTGACCGTACGACGCCAGCCGCATCACCACCTGGCTGCGCAGGCTGCGGAACACCTCGGCCTGCGGCGAGAAGGGCTGGACGGCGGTAACCAGTTCGCGGTCGAGCTCGCGGGTCAGCGCGTTCGGGTACTGGAACTGCTGGCTCAGCGCCCACATCACGTCGTCGTGACGGATCAGCCCGAGCGCGACCGCCGCCTCGCCGAACATCGTGCCGTGCTGGCGCTGGTGGGCCAGCACACGCTCGACCTGCTCGGCACTGAGCTTGTGCGCTTCCTGGATGATCGAGCCGATGCTGCGTGCCTCGGCGTTCGAGGCCGGACGCAGCGGCACCGCGCCGGGGTTCGGCGCGGGCGGCTTGGCGCCCAGGGTCACGGGGGCGGTGGCGTCTTGGTACATGGTGATGGCAGGGGTGCCGGCGGGCTCAGGCGCCGCGGGCGAGGTCGGCCCAGCGCGTCTCGCCGCCGCGGCGGCGGCGCCAGAAGGCCAGATGGAAGCGAGGGCGGGCGCGGGCGGTGCTGGCACGTGGCAGCACGCCCAGCAACGGCAGCTGCAGTGCGCCGGTGAGGTCTTCATCGCTGCGCACGCGGCGGTCGAGCATCTCGATGGCGACGGCCGCCGACACGCCGATCAGCACGCCCAGGAAGGTGGCGGCCAGGAAGTTCAGCAGCGGCCGCGGCGACGAGGGCTCCACCGGGTCGGTCGCGGCGCTGAGCACCACGATGTTGGTCTGCGTGGTCTGGCTCTCCAGGCTGGTCAGGCTGCCGCGGGTCTGCACCGCGTCGTAGGCGCGCTGCGCGTTCTCGACGTCGCGCGTCAGCACGGCCATGTCGTCGCGCAGGCCCTTCAGCTCGAGCACCTTGGCGCGCTGTGCCTCCAGCGCGGCGCGCGTCTGCGCTTCGCGCGACACGTTGATGGTGTTGCTGGTCCCCAGGCTGGTGCCGACCCGCTCGGTCTCCTGCTGCAGCTTGGCGCGCAGCTCTGCGAGGTTGGCCCGCAGCTCGACGACCTGCGGGTGTGCATCGCCGAAGCGCGCCGAGATCTCCTGCAGGCGGGCCTCCTGGCGCGACACGTCGGCGCGCAGGCCGGCCACCGCCGGGTTGTTGATGACGTCCTGCACGCGGCCCGCGTCGGCCCTGACCTGCGCGTCGCGGCTGCGGCTGTCGGCAGTGACCGCCTGCAGCGCGACCAGCTGGCTGCTCAGCTCGTTCAGCCGCGCAGTCTCGACGTCAAGGCGTTCGTCGACCGCGATGATGCCCTTGTCCTTCTGGAAGGCCGAGAGCCGGCCCTGCGCCTGTTCGACGGCTTCGCGCAGCTGCTTGGCGCGTGCGTCGAAGAAGCCGGTGTACTGGCGTGCCGGCTCGACGCGCATCTCCAGCGTCACGTCCACATAGGCCTGCGCGAAGGCATTGGCCAGCGCGGCGGCGAACTTCGGATCGACCGACTTGTAGGCGATGCTGATGACGTTCGATTCGCGCGAAGGCTTCACCTCCAGGCTGCCCTGCACCAGGTCGGCCAGCCAGCGTTCGTAGCTGCCGGCGCCGCCGGTGGCTTCCATCCACTGGCTGCGCGTGGCCGGGTTCTCGGCCAGGCGCAGGCCGCGCACCACCTTCTGCGCCACACGATCGCTCTGGATCACATCGACCTGCGTGGCCATGTAGGCCGGGCTCATCATGCCCGGCGAGATGCCGCCGGAGATCGGGTCGGGTGTTTTGACGTCGAGCAGCACCGACGCGGCGGCCGAGTACTTCTTCGGCAGCAGCAGGTTGAGCGCAGCCGCGGTGCCCAGCGCGAGCTGCAGCGCCAGCACGATGATCATCCAGCGGGCACGCAGGATGGCGAAGAATTGTCCGAGGCTCATGGGGTCACATCCGCCGGGGTCAGAACAGCGACTCGCGCACGTAGATCACGTCGCCGCCGCGCACCCGCTCGTCCAGCGTCGGCTGGATCACTTCGAGCGCACCATCGCCATTGCGGCGGTGCACGCGCAGGCCCTTCTCGGTGCCGCGCAGGGTCACGCCGCCGCCGGCCGCGAGCGCCTGCATCACCGTCATGTCGCGGTCCAGGCGCAGCGGGCCGGGGCGCTGCACCTCGCCGTAGATGTAGACCGTCGGCGCGCGGTCGACGAAGACGGTGTCGCCGTTCTGCAGCAGCGGATCCTCGCCGCGCGAAGTCGCTGCGTACAGCGCGGGCAGGTCGACTTCGCGGCGGAACGGCTTGCCGTCGCGGCTGCCGGTCAGCGTGACGATGTCGCTGCCGCCGGTGGCCACGCCGCCGGCCTGCGCGAGCACCTCGCTCAGGCGCATGCCGGCCATGTCCAGCGGGTAGCGGCCGGGACGATTCACCTGGCCGAGCACCGACACCTGGTTGCCGCGCACCTGCACCACCAGCAGCGACACCTGCGGCTGCTTGAGGAAGTTGCCGTCGCGCAGGCCCTTGATGAGGGTGGCCTCCGCCTGCCCGACCGACAGACCGGACAGGCGCACCGCGCCGAGCAGCGGGTAGCTGATGGTGCCGGCCTCGCTGACGCGGGCCTCCAGCGTGAGGTCGGGGCTCTGGTAGACGGTGATGCGCAGCACGTCGCCGGCGGCGATCACGTAGTCGCGCACGGGGTCGGCAGCCCGGGCCAGCGGTGCTGCCAGGATCAGAGACAGCAGCGCGAGCTTGAGCCAGCGGACCATGAAGAGAAGCGGGCGCACGGCGTTCGACGACAAAGCCTTCACTTCAACCCCGACAGGCCCTTGCTGAGCGAATCGGCATCCATCGCGGCGGCCGATGCGGCCGGCGGCGGTGCAGCCGGATCGGCGACGGCGGGCACTGCTGCCGGCGCCGATGCCGCGCCTGCGGCCGCCGACGCCGCCGAGGCGAAGCTGCCGACGTACTCGACATGTGCCGACGCGCGGATCGTGCGCAGGTCTTCCTCGACCGCCTTGCGCCGGCGGTCGACCATCAGGAACTGCTCGATCGCCGGGCGCGCCTGCTCCTCGGTCACCGGCGCATTGCGCGACTGCACCAGCGTCAGCAGGCGGGCGCCGCCGGGCATCGGCAGCAGCACGGTCTGGCCGTCCTTCATCGCGGCGAAGCGGTCGAGCAGGGCCAGCGGCAGGTTCTCGGCGGACACCGTGTTCTGCGAGGCGCGCGTCGACAGCTTCTGCGCGCGCACGTGGTCGATCACCTCCTGCAGCGACTTCGCCTTGCCCATGGCCTCCTGCAGCGCGGCGATCTGCTCGGCGCTGCCTTCGACCACCAGCTCCTGCAGCGAGTAGATGCGGCGGTCGCGGAACAGTGCCGGCTTGCTGTCGTAGTAGGCCTTGATCTCGTCGGCCGCGGGCTTGGCCACGCCCTCGCCGACCTTGGCGAGGTAGGCCTTGGCGATGATGTCGCGGCGGGCCGCCTCCAGCTCCTGCAGCACGCGCGGGTCGCGGTCGAGCTTCTGCTCCTGCGCCTTCTGCACCGCGACTTCCTGGTCGATCAGCCGCTCGAGCACCTGGCGGCCGGCGGTCTCGGCCTGCTCGGGTTTCAGGCCCGGCGTGCGCTGCATCACGAAGTTGATCTGGTGGACCGAGATCTCTTCCTTGTTCACCTTTGCCGCCACCTGCGAGGCCGGCTTGCTGTCCTCCTTGCTGCAGGCGGCCAGGGCCAGCAGCGCGACAGCGGACAAGGCACACAGCGCGGCACGTGCGGCGTGGGGACGAGCGATGGGAGAGGTCATCATGGTGTGGTCTGGCTGGCGCTGAGGCCCGCGCATCGCCGCAGGGCGGGGTCGATGTCGATGAGCCGTTCGGCTCGTCGTTCGCAGGGCAGTCTAGGCAGGCGCTGTGACAACTCCGCGTCATGCCGCGCGGCTTGCAGGGGTGTCGACTCCCTCGTCTGCGGGGCCGGCCATGGTCCGTCGGGACCACGGTCGGGCATGGTCCGAAAGAACCATGCACAGCACGGCGACAACCGCCATGTCGCCACCGTGCAGCAGGAACCGCGAGGCCTCGACCAGCAGCGCGCGCCGGCTGGGCTCGCCGAGGCCGTCGACGCCGAGCGCCCACATCTGACCGGCCAGCACGACGGGCGCGGCGAGCAGCGTGGCCCCGAGTCCGATGGCTGCGGCGGCGATCATGGTGCGGATGTGTCGCGCCGCGCCCAGCGCCCACGCCAGCGCGCAGACCAGCACGGACACGGTGGCCACGCGCAGCGTCTGCCGGGCCGGCGTGTGGGCTTCGAAGACGATGCCCGGCGCCAGCACGCGGCCGCGCAGCACGAGGTGCTCGGTGGTGATGGCGCGCGCCGACAGGCGCAGCGTGCCGGCCGTGGTCTCGAGCGCCACACGCTCGACCTGGAACTCCGGCAGCAGCCACTGCAGCACGGCCGCCTGCAGCGGGCGCAGCGCGGCCAACACGGGTGTGCCGGCCAGCGCCAGCCACAGGGCCAGCACGGCCGCGGCCAGGGCCGGCATCACGCGCGCGAGTCGGCGCGCAGTTGCCATGCGAAGAATCCGGCGACGGCGCCGAGCAGCAGCAGCGGGCCCCACAGCATGTGCAGCGCATCGAAGCCCTCGCGCCAGTGGCGGAAGGCCAGGTACAGCCCCAGCAGCCGAGCCTGGTTCAGCGCCCAGATCAGCAGCAGGCCGCCGCCGAGCATGACCAGGCCGCGGCGCCAGCCGACCGGCGCGACCAGCACCGCCGGCACGTACAGCGCCATCACCTCGAAGCCGTCGCAGCCGGCCAGCAGCTGCAGGCGACCGCCCGGCCACACCAGCCGCGGCCCGGCCGCCTGCACCGCGTCGGCCGGGAACAGCAGGTCGATCAGGGCCGCAGCGGGCAGCGCGGTGGCGGTGTCGACCAGCCAGTGGCTGGCCCCTTGCTCGCGCAGCGCGCGGTAGGCCGCATGCGCCGCGGCGTAGAGCAGCACGAACAGGCCGATGCGCCACCAGCGTGCGCCGCGCTGCTCAGCCATGCGGCGAGTCCTTGCGCCGGTGCAGCAGCGGCGACAGCAGCGCCGCACCGAGCAGGCCCAGCGCCCAGGCCGGCGCCACGGGAACGTCGGCGGTGTCGACCTGCGACAGCAGCTTCGCCTGCCCCTCGGTCTGCGCCAGCAGCCACGCGAGATACGGCGCATGGGCCAGCACCGGGCCGCCACCACCGCTGCCGAAGGTCGACGAGGCCGCACCGTTGCCGAAGTTCAGCACCAGTGTCGACAGGCCGTAGAGCGCGGGGCCGATGCCCGAGTCGATGAACACCGGCGAGCCCGAGTCGCCGCTGGCCATGCAGGTCTCGAGTGCATTGCCGAGCGAGGCGCCACCCAGCGGGCCACTACCGCTGGGGCCGTCGAAGTCGCAGACCCAGAACGGGCTGCTGCGGCCGGAGGCGTCGAGCTGGTCGGTGAGCAGGTCCACCACGTTGGCACCGCGCCGCTTGACGCTCGACGAGGCATTGACCGTCGGCGCACCCGAGCCGTTGCCGGAGGCACCGTAGCCGACCAGGGTCAGCCGCGTTCCGGTGGCGACGGGTGCATCGGCGATCGGGTAGATCGCCACGCCGGCCGGCAGCGGCTGGGCCAGGCGCAGCACGCACAGGTCGTCATACGGGAACACCGTGCCCGGGTAGGCCGTGGCGGTGCCGACCGCGAGCGACTGCGGCGTCGCCGCCGGATTGACGACGACGCGCAGCGCCGAGGGCGCCTGGCCGGCGGCGACGTGAGCAGCGGTCAGCACGTGCTGCGGCCCGATCGCCACGCCACTGAAGGCCGAGCCACCGGCCACCACGCTGACCGCGCCCGACCAGGGCGAGGCAGCCGTGTTCGCATCGATGCGGGCAGCGGGCGTGTCGGGCAGCGCACCGGCCATCAGTGCATGCGCTGCGCCCGTCGGCAGCAGCCCGACTGCGAGGGCGGCACCGCACAGGCGCCGCCGCTGCAGTCTCGCCGGCATCAGCACCGCCGCCGCCAGGCCGCCAGCGCAGCGAGGCCAGCCAGCGCCAGCACGCCGCCATGCGGCAGCGGCACGGGCGAGAGCACGATGTTGAATCGATAGGTGTAGCTGCCGACGGCGAGCTCCTGGATCCACAGCGTGTAGCTGCCGGCACCGATCGCACCATCGAGGTAGCCGCCGGCGAGGCTGCCGTTGCGCTTCATCTCGCCGAGCACGTCGGTGCCGCGGTCGGCAGTGTCGTAGTGGGTCCAGAGGTACAGGCCCTCGGCGCTGGTGGCCGCAGGGTCGACCGGCATGCTGCCGCCCAGCGCCACGCCGAGGAAGGAACCGCCGCTGCCGCCGGTGGTGGTCTGCTGGCCGACGCGCAGCTCGCTCCACACATAGCCCTCGGGCACGACGATGTGCACGTAGTCGCGATCGACCGCACCGCCACGCCCCGTCCGGCCTGCCAGCACGTTGTGGCCGGTCTCGCCATTGGCGGCGAGGCTGCTGCCGTCGAGCAGCCATGGCGTCGGCGCCAGGCGGTCGTTGGAGAAGTCGCCGGCCACGGCCTCGTCGAGCGTGGCCGCCTGCGCGCCGGTGGCGGCGAGGGCCGTCAGCAGCGAGGCGGAGCCGATGGCGTGGCGCAGCATGTTCATGGCAGTGTCCGTTTGCGTGGCGTGCGGCCGCGCGCCAGGGCGGCGGCCAGGCCCAGCCCCAGTGCCGCGAGGGCCCAGGGCGGGATCGGAATGTCGGCCTCGTCGACGGCGACGGGGCCGATGTAGTCGACCCGCAGCTGCGGGCGGTCTGCCGGCGCAAGCGCCTCGCGCGACGCAAAACCCTTGGCCGACGTGCCGCCCGCCTCGAAGCCGACCAGTGCCCAGCCATGATTGGCGGCGGGCTGCGCCAGCCAGGCCTGCACGTCGGCCACCAGTGCGGGCGTGCTGGCCCAGGTGACCGGCCCGCCGGTCGCGCCGACGATGCGCGAGGCCGAGGCGAGCGCCACGTAGTCGCCGCCCGCCACGGTCCATGCCGAGCCCGGACGCGATCGATGCAGCCAGGTCGTGTCGCCGTTGACGGCCGGTTCGCCGATGCCCACCACCGAGGCCGATGGCCCCTCGGTCCAGCTCTGCGTGACGCGGTGCAGCGTGATCGGCAGGTCGCCCGCCTGGCGCGAGCGCTCCAGGCTCAGGGTCAGGCTGACCGCGCTGACCTGCGCGCCGGCGGGCAGTGCCGACAGGTCGAAGCGCAACAGCGTGCGTCGGCGTGTCGAGCCCGCGTTGGCGCCGACGCGGCCGACGAAGAAGCGCTCGCCGGCGCCGTTGGCCAGCGCGCCGGTGGGCTCTTCGATCAGCGTGGTGTCGGCCACCGGGACGAGCACCACCGTGGCGGGCACCTGCGCGCCCGCCACGCTGACCGCCGCGCCGCAGAGCAGCGCAGCGGCGCGGCGGCGTTCACGCGCCGCGACGGCGGCGCGCCACGGCACCGAGCACACCCAAGCCGGCCAGCATCGCCGCGATCGCACCCGGCTCAGGCACCGGCGCGAGCGTCAGGTTGTCGAGCACCGCGTACGGCCCCGACACCTCGAAGCGTGCGATCGAGTTGCTGTCCAGGCTGATGCCGAAGAACGCACCGGCGTTCAGCCCGCCCGGTGTCCACACCGGCACGAAGTGGTCTTCCAGCAGCGCGCCCGTGCTGTCGTAGGCCGCGATGTACAGCGGCAGCGGCAGGCCGCCGCCGTAGGTGAAGCCCGGGTCGAAGTTGAGGAAGCCGCCGACCGAGCCCTGCGGCAGGGCCAGGTCGAAGACCAGCGAGGCGGCGATGCCGCTCGGCTCGTCCTGGAAGGCGCCGTCGACGCCGACGAAGGACGCGCCGGTCCATTCGCCGTTGTCGGTCAGCGTCCAGGCGCCGAAGGGTGCGCCGAAGATCAGCGTGCCGCCGAGTGCCGAGACCTGGACGTCCTGGCCGATGGCGCCGCCGATCTGCACGGTCGGCCCGCCGGTGACATAGCCGGCCGCAGCATCGAAGTCGATCACCGCAGCGCCGTTCGGCGCCACCGTGATCAGCGCGGCCTGCGCCGCGCCCTGTGCCGTGGCCAGCGCGGCGGCCAGCGCCGCGAAGCGGATGACTTTGTTCATCGTGTGCTCCTTCAGGCGCCGATCACGCCGCCATCGGTGCGGGTGATCACGATCGTGCCCGAGCGCGGGCGGGTCTTGTCGTCGCCCACCGGGCCCTGGAAGCCGTAGCCCTGGCTGCTCGGCCAGGCACCGACCTTGTTCGGGTACAGCGGATCGGCCGGGTTGCTGTTGTCACCCGCGCCTTCGCCGGGGTGCTGGATGTTGACGAACAGCACCTTGTTGTCCGGCGTCGCGCTGATGCCGGTCACCTCGCAGCCCTTCGGGCCGGTGAGGAAGCGGCGGATCTCGCCGGTCACGGTGTTGGCCGCCAGCATCATGTTGTTGGGCATGTTGATGTAGCCGCCGGCGCCGGTGCCGGTGCCCAGCGTGCCCGACGAGATGTCGGTCTGGATCCACAGCCGGCCCGACTTGTCGAACCACAGGCCGTCCGGGCTGCCGAAGTAGTCGCCGTTGACGTTGCCGGCCTGCGCCGTGCCCACGTTGGCGGCCAGCGTCGGGTCGCCGGCGAGCACGAACAGGTCCCACTCGAACGTCAGCGCGGCCGGGTCGGCGCCGGCTTCCTGCCAGCGGATGATGTGGCCGTAGCGGTTGTTGGCGCGCGGGTTGGCCTCGTCGACCGTGGCGGCGGTGCGGCCGCTGTTGTTGGTCAGCGTGCAGTAGATCTCGCCAGGCGCGGTCGGGTTGACGGCGATCCACTCCGGGCGGTCCATGCGCGTGGCGGCGACCAGGTCGGCGGCCTTGCGGGTGTTGACCAGCAGGTCGCCGAGCGTCGCGAAGGCGGCGGCCAGCGTCGGGTTGTCCAGCGTCAGCGGCAACCACTGGCCGGTGCCCATGTTGTCGCCGCTCGCCGCGCCGGCGTCGAAGCGCGCCACGTACAGCGTGCCTTCGTCGAGCAGGTTCAGGTTGGCAGCGCGGTTGGTCGGGCTGTACTTGTTCCTGGTGACGAACTTGTAGATGTACTCGCCGGCCTGGTCGTCGCCCATGTAGACGACGATGCGGCCGTCCTTGGCATAGGTGTACTCGGCACCTTCGTGCTTGATGCGGCCCAGCGCGGTGCGCTTGATCGGCGTGCCGGTCGGGTCGAACGGATCGATCTCGACCACCCAGCCGAAGCGCAGCTGCTCGGTCGCGCCGGCGCCCTTCAGGTCGAAGCGGTCGTCGTAGTGGTGCCAGTTGTAGCCGAAGCCGGCGGCGTTGAAGCCGTAGCGTGCCTCGATGCTGGTGGCGGCCGGCACATAGGTGGTGTCGTTGACCGGGTTGCCGGATGCGTCGAGCGTCTTCGCGCCGAAGTAGCCGTTGATGTTCTCTTCGCAGGTCAGGTAGGTGCCCCAGGGCGTGTAGCCGTTGGCGCAGTTGTTGAGCGTGCCGAAGCCGGTGGCGCCGGTGACGCTGGCCGCCGGGCCGCTGAACTTCACCGGCGTGTTGGTGGTGACGCGGCGTGCATAGGCCGACGGACGCACGAGCTGCCAGCCGGATGCGTTCTTCTGCACCTCGACCACCGAGACGCCGTGCGCGGCTTGCGACTTGCGCACCTTGTTCAGGTTCCAGTTCGTCATGCCGTCGTTGAACAGCAGGCCCTGGTCGACGTACTCGTGGTTCATCACCAGCAGGCCGCGCACGTTCGACAGGCCGGCCGTGGCACCGGCGCCGCGCGCCGGGAACGGGAAGAAGTGCATGCCGTCGTGGTGGGCACCGGACTGCAGCTCCTGCTCGGCAGCGGTCTCGCTGGCGTCACCGCTCCAGGCCGGGGTGCCGGCGGGCAGGCCGGCCTTGCCGATCGGGTCGCCCCAGGCGTAGAGCACCTGCACGTTGTAGCCCGGCGGCACGACGACGGTGTCGTTGCCGATCGCCGGCACCGACGAGAAGCCGAGCGTGACGCTGGCGCCGGCACCGGCGGCGCGCGCCGGCGTCGGGGTGGTCAGCGCGGGCACGCCGAAGAAGGTCAGCGCGGCGGCGCCGGCACCGCTCTTCAGGAAGCCGCGGCGCGACTGCGCGGCAGCGACCACGCTGGCGAAGTCGGGGTGGCGGCTCGGGTTGACAGCGATGTCCTCGATGTCTTCTCCGCGGGTCTCGTAGGCTTGCGTCGGCTGGCGATCCATGGGTTCTCCTGGGGTGGTGGGTACTGCGGCACGCCGGTCGCGGCGTGCTCGTCTCGAACGCACGAATGCTCGTGTCCGAATGTTCCGCACCGATGGCTCGGCACGGCGCCGGCATAGCTCCTTCGGGGCCCCGTGCCGAACGGCCCATGGTTCGTCATGCGGCGACATGCGCGCGACACGGCGGGCACCTAGCGTCCGGCGATCCAAAAACCTCGAAACCCCAGGAGTCACCCCATGAAGAAGACCATGGCTGCCCTTGCAGCCGGCCTGCTGTGCAGCGCTGCCGGCGCGCAGACCGTCTCGCCCGCCCAGTTCGTCAACGGCATCGCCATCGACGGCGCCTCGCCCGACCTGAGCAGCGGCTCGGCGACGGAACGCCGCCTCGGCTTCTTCTCCGACCTCTACTACGACGCCAACCGCAGGGAGTGGTGGGGCCTGTCCGACCGCGGCCCCGGCGGCGGTGTGTTGAATTACGAGACGCGGCTGCAGCGCTTCACGCTCGACGTGAACCAGGCCACCGGCGCGATCAGCGGCTTCCAGGTGCAGCAGACGATCCGCTTCAGCAGCCCGGCCGGTGCGCTCAACGGCCTGGCACCGTCGAACCCGTCCGTGCTCGGCAATTCGTTCGACCCGGAAGGCATGGTGATCAACCCGGTCACCGGCAACATCCTCGTCTCCGACGAGTACGGCCCGTCGGTCTACGAGTTCAACCGCGGCGGCCAGCTGGTGCGCCAGTACACGATCCCGGACAACCTGGTGCCGCGCGCCGGCAGCACGGTGAACTACAACGCCGCGCCGCCGACCTTGACTTCCGGCCGCGAAGGCAACCGCGGCTTCGAGGGCCTGGCGATCAGCCCGGACGGCCGCTACGCCTACGCGATGCTGCAGAACGGCACGATCCAGGACGGCTGGACAGCGTCGTCGCGCGGCCAGTACACGCGCATCGTCAAGTTCGACACCGAGACCGGCCTGGCCGTGGCGCAGTACGCCTACCAGCTCGACCGCGCCGGCCAGGGCCAGGGCATCTCGGCGCTGGTGGCGCTGGGCAACGACAAGTTCCTCGTGCTCGAGCGCAACAACCGCGGCGTCGGCGTCGGCGCCACGCTGGCGACGGCCGACAAGTCGGTCTACCAGATCGACCTGAGCACCGCGACCGACGTTACCAACGTCAACCTGCCGGCCAGCGGTGTCTTCGCCGGCGCGGTGGTCAAGGGCGGCAAGGTGATCGACCTCGACGCCAATACGCTGGCCGCACTCGGCGGCCGTTCGCCGGAGAAGTGGGAAGGCCTGGCCATCGGCCCGCAGCTGGCCGACGGCCGCTACCTCGTGCTCGCCGGCACCGACAACGACTACAGCGTGACGCAGAGCGGCGCCGGCACGCAGTACGACGTCTACTTCCGTTTCAGCGATGCCGACCCCTACGCCAGCTCGATCCAGTGCCCGATCGGCCTGACCAGCGGCTGCTTCTTCACCGCCGGCGGTGCGGCCGCCTCGGTGACCGGCCAGTACGCATTGCTGCCCGGCATCCTGCACAGCTACGCGACCGGCATCGACGGTTACGTCACGCCGGTGCCGGAGCCCGGCGCGCTGGCGCTGGCCTTCGCCGGACTGGGCGTGGTCGGCGCGGTGGCACGCCGCCGCGGGTGTCGCACGGCCTGAAAGCCAGGACCGTGACGTAGTCCGAACGGCTCATGACGAATGAGCCGTTCGGGGCGTCTCTTCACGCGAGAGTCATGGGCGGGCGATAGCCTGAAGGCGTGATTCGGGGCGGCACGCCGCCTGCCCCGGCCGAACCCTCCCGCACCGATGTACACGCCCCCGATTCCTCGCCGTGCCCGCGGCTTCACGCTGCTCGAGCTGCTCGTCGTGATGGTCATCATCGGCCTGCTGGCAGGCTATGTCGGGCCGCGGCTGTTCGCGCAGATCGGCAAGTCGGAAGTGAAGGTGGCACGGGCGCAGATCGACGGCCTGCAGAAGGCGCTCGACCAGTACCGCCTCGACACCGGCCGCTACCCCGACACCACGCAGGGCCTGGCCGCGCTGCGCGCGCGCCCGGCCGACGAGCCGAAGTGGGCCGGCCCCTACCTGACCAAGGCCGTGCCCAAGGACCCCTGGGGCCACGACTACCTCTACCGCAGCCCCGGCGAGCACGGCGAGTTCGACCTGTCGACGCAGGGCCGCGACGGCCGCCCGGGCGGCGAGGGCGAGGACGCCGACTTCGGCAACTGGTGAACCCGATGCCGACCTTCGACGTGCGCTGCCTGCAGGCCGACGGCATCGTGTCGCGCCGCATCGATGCGCCCGACGCGCAGGCGGTGGCTGCGCTGCTCGGGCTGCCGGCGCAGCAGGTGCTCGGCGTCGTGCGGGTCGACGACGAACCGTCGGCGCCGCGCGGCTCGCGCGCCACGCGCTTTCCGCTGCGCCTGTTCAGCAAGGAGCTGTCGGTGCTGCTGGCCGCCGGCATCCCGCTGCTCGAGGCGGTGGTGACGCTGCGCGAGAAGGAGGACCTGCCGGCCACCGCCGCCGCGCTGGCCGCCGTCGAGCAGCGGCTGCAGGCCGGCGAGTCGTTCTCGGCGGCGCTGTCGGTGCGGCCCGAGGCCTTCGATGCGCTGTTCATCGCGGTGGTCTCGTCGGCCGAGCGCACCGGGCAGCTGCAGGATGCGCTGCGCGCGCATGCCGACTACCTGGCCTGGGTCGAGACCCTGCGCGACCGGCTGGTCAGCGCGAGCGTCTACCCGCTGCTGCTGCTGTTCGCCGGTGCGGCGGTGGTGCTGTTCCTGCTGATCTACGTGGTGCCGCGCTTTGCCGGGCTGCTCGAGGGCATCGACGGCGACGTGCCGGCCGCTTCGCGCGCGCTGCTGGGCATCGGCCAGTGGACCGGTGCGCACCCCTGGTCGAGCGCGGTGGTGGCCGTGCTGCTGCTGGCCTCGCCCTGGGCGGCCTGGCAGCAGCCCTGGCTGCGCGAGAAGCTGCTCGGCCTGGCCTGGTCGGTGCCGCTGCTGGCGGCACGGCTGCGCCTGCTGGCGCTGGCGCGCCTGTACCGCACGCTGAGCATGCTGCTGGCCGCGGGCGTGCCCGCGGTGGCGGCGCTGCGCACTGCGCGCGGCGTGATCGCACCGCACCTGCGCGCCGCGCTCGATGCGGCCACGGCCGGTGTCGAGCAGGGGCAGCGCTTGTCCGAGGCGCTGCTCGCGCAGGGGCTCACGACGCCGGTGTCGGTGCGCATGGTGCGCGTCGGCGAACGCAGCGGCAGCGTCGGCGCGATGTTCGGCGAGGCCGCGGCCTTCTACGACGAGGAGCTGACCCGCCTGACCGAGGTGGTCACGCGGCTGATCAGCCCGCTGCTGATGCTGCTGATGGGCGGCGTGATCGGCACGGTGGTGGTGCTGATGTACCTGCCGATCTTCCAGCTGATGGAGTCGGTGCAATGAGCGCCGGCGCCGAGGGGTCGACCGCATGAGCGCCGTCCTGCGCGAAGCGGGCCCCGCGGGCGTACCGGCGGTGCTGCTGGCACGCCTGGGCGACAGCGGCTGGCAGCTCGACTTCGCACGCTGGTCGCAGTCCGACGCGATGCACTGGCGCGTGGTGCTCGCCGCGCACCCCGGCGGCGCGCTCGCGCTGCTGGCCGACCGCGGCGCCGAGCGTCCGCTGCACGAGCGCATCGAGGCGACGCTTCACGCGCCGGCGCGCTGGGTGGCCTGCGAGACGACCGAGCTCGACGAACTGCTCGGCGCCGGCAGCGCCGACTACCGCGCGCTGGCGCAGATCGCCGATGGCTTCGCACCGGCGGCCGACGAAGCGGTCACCGCCGAGCTGTCGCCGCTGCAGCTCGCGCAGCAGGCCCACCCGGTGGTGCGCCTGCTCGACTCGACGCTGTACGACGCGCTGCAGGACGGCGTCAGCGACATCCACTTCGAGACCACCGCGCGCGGCCTGGCGATCCGCTACCGCATCGACGGCGTGATGCTGCCGGTGCGCGACGCCGAAGGCACTGCCCTGGCCGAGCAGCTGGTCTCGCGCCTGAAGGTGATGGCCGAGCTCGACATCGGCGAGCGCCGCCTGCCGCAGGACGGCCGCTTCAAGCTGCGCGTGCAGGGCCGCGAGATCGACTTCCGCCTGTCGATCATGCCCAGCGTGTTCGGCGAGGACGCAGTGATCCGCGTGCTCGACCGCGCGCAGGTGGAGCAGTCGCACGGTGCGCTGACGCTGGACGCGCTAGGCTTCGAGGCCAGCATGCGCGAGTCGATCCGCACGCTGGCGCGCCAGCCGCACGGCATGCTGCTGGTCACCGGGCCCACCGGCAGCGGCAAGACGACCACGCTGTACGCCGCCATCAACGAGATCAACGACGGCCGCGACAAGATCATCACCATCGAGGACCCGGTCGAGTACCAGCTGCGCGGCGTGGTGCAGATCCCGGTCAACGAGAAGAAGGGCCTGACCTTCGCGCGCGGCCTGCGCTCGGTGCTGCGCCACGACCCCGACCGCGTGATGGTCGGCGAGATCCGCGACGCCGAGACGGCGCAGATCGCGGTGCAGGCGGCGCTGACCGGCCACCTGGTCTTCAGCACCGTGCACGCCAACACCGCCTTCGACGTGATCGGCCGCTTCATGCACATGGGGCTGGACCTCTACAACGTCGTCTCGGCGCTCAACGGCGTGCTGGCGCAGCGGCTGGTGCGCATGACCTGCACGCACTGCCGCACGCCCTTCATCCCGCCGCGCGAGCTGCTGCAGCGCCTGTCGCTGGAGACGGGCCACCCGTTCGCCCGCGGCATCGGCTGCGGCCACTGCCGCGGCACCGGCTACCGCGGCCGCCGCGCCATCGCCGAGCTGCTGCTGCTCGACGACGAACTGCGCGACTTGATCGCCGAACGCGCGCCGATGGGCCGCATCAAGGACGCGGCACGCAGCCGCGGCCTGCGCACGCTGCGCGACGCCGCCCTGGCCGCGGTGTGCCGTGGCGACACCACCTTCGAGGAGCTCGACCGTGTCACTCTCGCTGCTTGAACGCACCCCGTCGGCCACCGATCCCCGAGCCACCAGCCCCGGGGCTGCCGGCAAGCGCCGCTGGTGGCCCTCCGTCGCGCGCGACCCGGTGCTCACACTGTTCCTGCAGGAGCAGGCCGCCTGGGGCTACGGGCCTGGTGATGACGCCGGCCGGCGCTTCGGATCGAGCGACGCCTGGCTGGACGATCACGCCGGCTGCAAGGTGCGCCTGGTGCTGTCCACCGCGCTGACGCACCAGCTGGTGGTCAGCGACCCGGCCCTGCCGCTGGACGATGTCGATGCGCTGCTCGCCTGGGCACGCCACCAGTTCGTCCACTACCACGGCGCTGCTGCGCAGAACTGGCCGCTGTCGGCCTGGCTCAGCGGCGCGCAGCGCGGTGCAAGCGCTGCGCATGGCCTCGACCTGGACGCGCTGGTGCGCCGTGCCGGCGGCCAGGGCGTGCGGGTGCGCTCGGTGCAGCCCTGGTGGGCAGTGGCGCTGCAGGCCGCGACGCTGGAGGCGCCGACGCTGGCGCTGGCCGATCCGGCCGAGTTGTGGATCGTCGAGGGCCGGCGCGTGATGCGGCTGCGCTGCGGCAGCGGCCGCGTGCGCCAGATCGAGCAGCACTGGCTCGCGCAGGCCGAGCCAGCTGCGTTGGCGGCATTGATCGCCGGTGCCGGCATCGCGCCGCAGAGCAGCTGGGTGCTCGGTTATGGCATCGCGCCCGGCGCCGTCGAGGTGCACGGCCTGCGTTGCCTGGGCACGCTGCACGACGACCATCCGGCACCGCGCTGGCTGGGCGCCTGACCATGGCCTGGCCCTTCGCCGCGGCCACGCGTTGGCCGCAGCCCGACTTTCTGCCGCGCGCGGCGCGTCCGCCGCTGCTGGCCTGGGTCGCGCTGCTCTGTGCGGGCGTGGCGCTCGCCCTGGCGGTCGACGACTGGCTGGTGCTCGAGGCGGCACGGGCGGACCTGCGTGCGCAGGCCGAACGGGCCCGCCCCGTGGAGCCGCGCGCGGGCGCCCGGCCTGCGGTGGGTGCACCTTTCACCACGGGTGCCGCCGAGGCGGCGCAGGCCATCGCCCGCGGGCTGGCCCATCCCTGGCGGGCGCTGTTCGAGTCCAGCGAGCGGCATGCGGTGGCCGGTGTGCGCTGGCTGCGCCTGGAGCACGATGCCGAGCGTGGCGACGTGCGCCTGGCCGGCCTGGCGCCCGACCGGCATGCCGCGGTGAAGACGCTGGAAGCGCTGGCCGCCGACCCGCAGTGGCAGGACGTGCTGCTGCTGCGCATCGAATCCGCACGCGCCGGCGAGGCCGGCGGCGACGCTGTGCAGTTCGAGTTGCGCGCACGCCTGGCCGGCGTCGCCGCGGCCGATGCCGCCCGGGGAGCGCGCTAGTGCGGGCCCTGGCGATGCCGCGCTGGAGTGTCGGTGCAGGCTCTGTGCGGTGGCGGCAGCTGCAGCGCGAGCTGCGCCGCTGGGGCCTGCCTGGGTTGCTCGCGGCGGTGCTCGGCGCCGCGGCGCTGTGGCTGCTCGCCGTCGAGCTGCCGCGCGGCCAGGCCGGCCTGCAGGCCGACGAAGCCGCCTGGCGCGAGGCCCGCGCCGCGCGGCTGGCGGCGCAGGCGCGCCGCGGCAGTGGCATCGAGCAGGCCCTCGCGCCGGCGCAGCGCTTCGTGGCCGCCTTCCCGCCGCTGCAGGACCGCCACCGCCGCATCGAGCGGCTGCTCAGCATGGCCACGGTGATGGGCCTGCAGCCACGCCGCGGCGACGTGCGCGATGCGCCGGGTGGTGCCAGCGGCCTCGTGCGTGTCCGCTTCGTGATGCCGCTGAACGGCTCGTACGAAGCGCTGCGCCGCTACGTCGACCTGGCCCTGCGCGAGGACCCGGCGCTGACGCTGGACCTGCTGCGCGCCGAGCGCCCCGATGCGATGCAGGGCGAGCTGCGCGCCGAGTTGCAATGGTCGCTGTGGATGCAGCCGGCCACCGATGCGGCCGCCGCCGCGTCGGCCGTGCGGAGCGGGCGATGAACCGTCGCGTCGTGATGGCGGTGGCGCTGCTGGCGACGCTCGGCGCCACGGCCTGGCTGTCCGGCGAAGCGCCCGACGACGAGGTCGGCCTGGCCCGGGAGCCGCGCGCCGGGTCCGAGGCTCGCTCACGGCCCGAGCCGAGTGCGCTTCGCACGGCCCGCGCGCCCGAGGCGGCTTGGCCCGCACCGCCGGCACGGCGCGCCAGCGAAGCCTGGCCCTTCGATGCCGAACGGGCGCAGGCCTGGGTGGTGCCACCGCCGCCGCCTCCGCCACCGGCGCCGCGGCCAGTGATCGCCGCGCCGCTGGCCGCGGCCTCGGCGGTGCCGCAGCCGCCACCGTTCCCGTACACGCTGATCGGCCGCATCGACGACGGCAGCGCCGTGCACGCGCTGCTGTCCAGCCCGACGCAGACGCTGGGTGTCAAGGCGCTCGATGTCATCGACGGCCAGTGGCGCGTCGAGGCCGTCGATGCGCGCGGCGTCTCCCTCACCTGGCTGCCCGGCGGGCAGCGCAAGACCGTCGCCTTCCGCAGCTCATGACCCGATTCCTGTTCCGCCTTTCGTTGATCCTTGTGGCGGCGCTGGCCGGCTGTGCCTCCGTCGTGGGTGATGCCGAGCGCCTCTCGCAGGCCGGCCAGCCCGAACAAGCCGTCGCGCTGCTCGACCAGGCCTTGCGAGAGAAGCCCGGCGACATCGAACTGCGTGCGGCGCTGGCCCGGCAGCGCGAGCTGGCGCTGGCGCGGCTGGCCACGCAGTTCGAGGGCCAGCGCTCCGCCGGCCGGCTCGATGCCGCGCGGGCCACGCTGGCGCGGCTGCAGGCGCTGGACGCCGAGCACCCGCGAAGCATGGCGGCGCGTGCCGACCTCGAGCGCGCCGAACGCCACGAACGCTGGATGGCCGAGGCGCGCGAGGCGATCGCACGCGGTCGCGACGACGAGGCCGAGGCGCGCCTGCGACCGCTGCTGGCCGAGGCACCGGGCCACCCGCAGGCGCGCGGCGAACTGCTGAAGCTGCGCGAGCGCCGCCGCCCGGCCGAGGCACCTGCTTCTCTCGGCCCGGCGTTCCAGAAGCCGGTCACCGTCGAATACCGCGACGCGCCGCTGCGCGCGGTGCTCGAAGGCCTGGGCCGCACGCACGGTGTCAACTTCGTGTTCGACAAGGACGTGCGTGTCGACACCAAGGTCAGCATCCTGCTCAAGGACGTGGCGATTGACGATGCGCTGCGTGTCATCCTCGGCGCGCAGCAGCTCGAGCGCAAGCTGCTCAACGACAGCACGCTGCTGATCTACCCGAACACGCAGGCCAAGCAGCGCGAACACCAGGAGCTGGTCACGCGCAGCTTCTACCTCGTCAATGCCGACGTGAAGCAGGCGCAGGCGCTGGTGCGCACGGTGGCCAAGACGCGCGACCTGTTCGTCGACGAGCGGCTCAACCTGGTGATCATCCGCGACACGCCCGACGTGGTGCGCCTGGTCGAGAAGCTGATCGCCAGCCTGGACCTGCCCGAGCCCGAGGTGATGCTCGAGGTCGAGGTGCTGGAGATCAGCAGCAACAAGCTCGACGAGCTGGGCCTGCAGTGGCCGGAGCAGATTTCCTACGGCCTGCCCACGCTGGATGCCTTCGGGCGGGCGATCACCGAGGTCACCCGGGCCGACCGCGACAACCTGCGCGCCAGCGTCGCCAACCCGGCGCTGGTGGCCACGCTGCGCGAGACCGTCAGCCGCGGCAACACGCTGGCCAACCCGCGGCTGCGCGCGCGCAACCGCGAGAAGGCGAAGATCCTGATCGGCGAGAAGCTGCCCGTCTTTGCCAGCACGCCGGCCACCGCCAACGTGTCCGGCACGACCACCGTCACCTACCTCGACGTCGGCATCAAGCTCGATGTCGAGCCCAGCGTGCAGCTCGACAACGACGTGGTCATGAAGGTCAACCTCGAGGTCAGCACGCTGATCGCCAAGGTGGCCGGGCCGGCCGGCTCGGTCGGCTACCAGGTCGGCACGCGCCAGGCCAGCACCTCGCTGCGCCTGCGCGACGGCGAGACGCAGGTGCTGGCCGGCCTGATCCGCGACGACGACACCAAGGGCATCAGCGGCCTGCCGGTGCTCGCTGACCTGCCGCTGGCCGGCCGGCTGTTCGGCGTGCACACCGACCAGCGGGTCAAGAGCGAGGTGGTGCTGCTGATCACGCCGCGGGTGCTGCGCAACCTGCCGCTGCCCGATGCCGATGTGCTGACCACGCCGGCCGGCATCGACGCCAGCCCGGGCGCCGAGCCGATGCGCCTGCGCGGCAAGGGCAGGGTGTCGATGCCGCCGGCCGGTGCCGCGGCACTGGCGGCAACACGTGCCGCGACGGCGGGAGGTGGTGCGGAAGGCCAGCGCACGGGCACGCTGGTGCTGGCCACCAGCGGCGAGGTGGCTGCCGGCGGCACGGCCTCGGTAACGCTGCAGAACCGCAGCGCGGCCATCGTCAGCGGCGAACTGCAGTTCGACACGCGGCTGTTCCAGGCCGCGCAGGGCCAGACGCCGGCGCCCGGGCGCATCCCCTTCACGCTCGCGCCCGGCGCGGAGCAGGTGGTGGTGCTGCGTGCATTGGCCGAGGCGGCGGGCCAGAACGGCGAGGTCAGCGTGGTCGGCCTGAGCGCGCAGAAGCCCGAGGGCGGAACGCTGGCCGTCGAAGTGCAGGGCGACGGTGCGCTCAGCGTCAGCGCGCCGAAGGCAGGTCAGCAATGAAGGCGAGGCAGCGCGGTTTCACGTTGGTCGAGATGCTGGTGGTGGTGGCCATCGTCGGCATCCTCGCTGCAGCCGCGCACCCGGTGCTCGAGCTGAGCCTGCAGCGCACGCGCGAGGTCGAGCTGCGCCAGTCGCTGCGCACGCTGCGCCAGGCGATCGATGCCTACAAGCGCGCCGTCGACGACAAGCGCATCGCGGCGCCGGCCGATGCGAGCGGCTACCCGCCCTCGCTGCGTGCACTGGTCGATGGCGTGCCCGACCTGCGCCAGACCGACCGCAAGTTCTACTTCCTGCGCCGCCTGCCGCGCGACCCCTTCGCCGACCCGTCGCTGCCAGCCGAGCGCACCTGGGGCCTGCGCAGCTACGACAGCGCGCCCGACGCGCCGGCGCCCGGCCGCGACGTGTTCGACGTGCACTCGACCAGCGAGCGCAACGGCCTGGACGGCACGCCGCTGCGCGAATGGTGACGACGATGCGCACGCCCTTCGGCCACCGTGGCTTCACGCTGATCGAGCTGATCGTCGTGATGGCGATCGTCGCGCTGCTGGTCTCGATCGCCGCGCCACGCTACTTCCGCAGCGTCGACCGGGCGCGCGAGCACACGCTGCGCACCTCGCTGGCGGTGATGCGCGATGCGATCGACCAGCACCTCGCCGACAAGAGCCGCTACCCGGATTCGCTGCAGGAACTGGCCGACAAGCGCTACCTGCGCGAAGTGCCCGAAGACCCGTTGACCGGCCGGCGCGACAGCTGGGTGGCGCTGCCGCCGCCACCCGACTCGGCCTGGGGCGGCTCGGTCTACGACATCCGCAGCGGTGCCGCCGGGCGCGACGGCGAGGGCAGGCTGTATGCCGACTGGTAACTCGCGCCGGATGGGCGGCTTCACCTACCTGTGGCTGCTGTTCATCGTGGCCATCGGCTCGGCGCTGCTGGCGGCGGCCGGCCAGCGCTGGAGCCACGTGGCGGCCCGCGAGCGTGAGCACGAGCTGCTGTTCCGCGGCGGCGAGATCGCCCAGGCCATTGCCGCCTACCGCGCCGTGGGCGGCGGCGGGCCGCGCAGCCTGGACGACCTGGTCGACGACCGCCGGGCGCCGCAGCTCAGGCGGCACCTGCGCCGCGCCTACACCGACCCGTTCACCGGCCAGGCCGACTGGGAGCCGGTGCTGGCCGACGACGCCAGCTGGCGCGGCGTGCGCAGCCGCTCGCAGGCGCCGGCGCTGATGCTGCCGCCGGACGCCGAGCGCCGCGAGCCGGGGCAGGGCGCCCGCATCTCGGACCATGTCTTCATCGAAGTGCTCGCCCCGCCGCCCGCCGCCAGCGGCGTGCCCCAGGACGTGGCCCCGCAGGTCAACCCTGATCCGAACGGCTCATGGTCGGAGCCGGGGGTCAAACGCCAGTCACCGCAGGCAGCTAGCCTGACTCATCCCAAGCAGTCGAACCCATGAACCGCGTCACCGAAGCCACCGCGGAGCTCACACCCGTGCCTCCGATCGATGACCTGTTGTCATCGCAGCACGCCCATGCCCTGGTGCGCGCCATCGAGACGGCGGTGGAGGTCCGCCGCCGCTACCAGTTCTTCGTCTGGTCGCAGAGTTACCTGCAGGCGCTGGTGCCGCACCAGCTGGCCGTGTGCGGGGCGTACCAGCGTGCGCGCAAGGACATGAGCTTCGAGGCCTTCAACACCATCCCGGTGGCGCCGGCGCTGCTGTCGACCGTGACCGACGGCGGCTCGGCGCTGCTGCAGCAGGTCGTCGGCTGCTGGATCGAGCGGCGCGGCCGCGCGCTGACGCTCGACCTGAAGTCGCTCACCGGCGTGGCCGCCGGCGGAGAGCGCGACCGCCTCGTCGAGGCCGGTTTCCACGACCTGCTGGTGCATGGCATCTCGCGGCCGCAGCGCCCGTCCGAGCTCGAGAGCCTGTTCATCTTCGCGTCGCGACTGCGGCGCAGCACGGCCCAGCAGGCCATGTACCTGGAACTGCTGCTGCCGCACGTGCACGCCACCTGGCTGCGCGTGCAGGCCACCGAGCGCGAACTCAGCGTCGTGCAGGGCAGCACCGTGAGCCTGCGGGTGGAGAGCAACCGCCCGCTGATCACCGACCGCGAGAGCCAGATCCTCTACTGGGTGCGCGAGGGCAAGAGCAACCAGGAGATCGGTGACCAGCTCGGCATCAGCGTGCTGACGGTCAAGAACCACGTGCAGAAGATCCTGCGCAAGCTCGGTGCCGCCAACCGCGCGCAGGCCGTGGCCAAGGCGATGACGCTGAACCTGCTCGGCCACGGTGCCAACGGCGCCCGCGGCGGCGACGCCGGCGCGTAGTTCTTTCGGGCGTCGCGAAACAACTGCTGCGACCGTGCCCATGTCATCTGCAGTCACGAGACTCTCCCTCGTCTGACAAGACATCCCTCGCTCTTTGACCCCGGCCGCTTCCTGCGGCCAAGCATCCGACCTCTGCGCCGGCCCCGGCGACAGCCGCAGCAACAGCGCAGTTGGTTCAGGTGTCCGGCAACCCGAGACCGTCTCTGAGAACCGGTCCCGGGTCATGAGTTCCGAGATGTCCAACTTTCATTGGGAGATCCAAGCATGATGAAACTGAAGGCAATCGCCGCTGCCGTCCTGGCCGTGGCTTCGCTGCCCTCGATGGCTGCCATCGCCAACGGCACGTCCGGCAACGGCGAGCTGTTCCTGTCGGTCTACGACGACGTCGCCAAGGTGTCGTACACGCTCGACCTCGGCGTGACCCAGAACGACTTCTTCACGGCCGGCCAGCAGTCCACCGGCTACACCCGCAGCTGGTCGCTCGAGGGCGACTCGTTCTTCGCGACGTTCCTGTCGACGGCCACCGCGGCCAACACCCAGTGGACCGTGCTGGCCACCGAGACCACCGGCGGCACCGCCGTCGGCGGCTCGCGCCTGTTCACCACGATCGCCCAGGGCCAGGAGTCGCGCGTCGCGTCCTTCACCAACCAGTTGTACACGCTCGGCACCGGCGCGTCCCAGCTCGGCACCTTCTTCAACGCCATCCAGACGACCGGCACGCACGGCACGCCGGGCGTGGCGCTGAACAACGCCATCAACGGCTCGAGCGTCAACTTCGACACCGACGCCGGCAACGCCTACTTCGGCATCCCGGGCAGCGGCCCGACGCTGAACGGCAACGCCCCGTTCTCCAGCGGCAACAGCATCGGCACGGCTTCGGACTTCTTCTACATCACCCGCTCGGGCAGCGACCAGCTGGCCAGCGTTCTGCTCGATCCGTTCGACAACGCCGGTGGCCGCGGCACCTTCCTGCTGGCGCAGACCGCCACGGGCTACGCGCTGACCTACACGATCGCCGCCGTGCCGGAACCCGGCTCGCTGGCGCTGCTGTTCGCCGGCCTCGGCGCGCTGGGCTTCGTCGCCCGTCGCCGCCAGGCTCGCTGAACCCGGCAGACCCACCCCACGACCCGCTTCCGCCACCGCCCGTGAACCACGGGTGGCTGGCGGAGCCCTTCCCCTGAGGAGTCAACCATGAAACTGCGTTCCATCGCCCTCGCCGCCGCGGCCGTCTTCGCCGCCGCCCCGGCCTTCGCCGCTCCCGCCGTCGCCGTCGACGGTGCCACCACCGTCCGCATCTACATGTCGGGCGCCAGCGCCCTGCGCGCCGCCGTCGCCGGCATCGTGCTGAACGACATCTGCGGCGGCAGCGCCGCCAACGCGTCGACGACGCTGTACAACGTCGCCGAGTCCGGCACCGGCTTCAGCTTCGGCAGCAACTTCTGGGGCATCACCTGCAACGTGACCGCCGCCGGCGGCGCGCTGGTCGGCCTGGCCGCCGGCACCCCGATCGCCTTCTTCAAGAGCGACGCGGGCGGTTCCGCCCAGGGCGTGTTCCCGGTCTTCTTCCAGGACCTGCGCCCGTTCGTGCAGCCCGTGCCGCTGGCCGGCTGCACGACCGTGACGACGGTCGACCGCGTCTACGCCGGCTGCCCGGCCACGCGCAACCAGCGCCCGAACGTCGGCATCTCCGACGTCGAGCCGGGCCTGTTCAAGGGCTTCAACGTGCCCAAGGATCCGCTGGACGCCGATGACGACGCCTACCCTGTCGACGGCCTGACGCCCGCCCAGCAGGGCCAGCTGACCATCAAGCCGGTGCTCCAGACCATCTTCGGCGTCGCGGTCAACAACCGCCTGTACGACGAGATGTTCGCCAAGCAAGGCCTGGCCACCAAGTTCTCCAGCGCCGGCGTGCTCTGCACCACCGCGTCGACCGACGAGAACTGCATTCCGAGCATCGGCTACGCCGAGGCCCGTTCGCTGTTCGCCGGCACCGAGCCGAACTGGCGCGTGCTGGTCCGCACGACCGACCCGCTGCTCAACAGCCAGGTCAACGTCTGCCGCCGCGTGGATGGTTCGGGCACCCAGGCTGCTGCCAACGTGCACCTGATGGGCTTCCCCTGCAATGGCAGCGCGGTCGCTCCGGCCGACTGGACCTTCTCTTCGTCGGCCGCACCGGAAGCCATCTCGGCCTCCGCCGTCACGACCGAGACGGGCGTGTCGATCGCCAACTACCTGATCGCCAACATGGGCGGCGGCACTGGCACGGGCCCGATGCCCACCGACTCGACCTTCATCTTCGAAGGCCCGGGCACCGGCGACGTGGTCAGCTGCCTGAACCGCGCCAACAACGCCCAGGGCTACGCCATCGGTCACGTCTCGAAGGAGAACGTGCCCGCCACGACCGGCACGATCGGCCTGTGGAAGCATGTGCGCCTGGAAGGTGCGAACCCGTTGCGCGACAACGCCAAGGCCGGCAAGTACGACTACACGGTCGAATCCACCGTGCAGTACCAGACGGCGGCGTTCAACAACAACGCGGTGACGTCGGCCTCGCAGCGCGCCTTCATCAACGGCTTCATCACCGAAATCGCCAAGCCGTCCGCGCTGGCGCGCCTGAGCAGCGCCAACCAGAACGGCGTGGCCGCGCTGCCGACCTCGTACGCGGGTGCCTTCGGTACCGGCACGGCCAACGAGATCACGTTCGGCTCGCGCGTGACCCGCGCCGGCAATTCGTGCAACCCGATGACGGCCGTCAAGTGATGGTGTGAGCAGACCCCGCAGCGGGGCGGCCTCACGGTCGCACCGCTCGCGGACCGCGGGGGCGGCGCCTGGCGCCGCCCCTTCGGCATTGAACGAAGCGACTCCCGAGCATGCCCATGAAGACCCTTCGCACCCTGACGCGACTGTGCGGCCTGGCCGCCGCGCTGGCCTGCATCTCCACCCACGCTGCGATCGCCCCTGGTGGCTTCCTCAGCGGAACGGCCGCGCCGTACTCCGGCAATGGCGAACTCTTCCTGTCGGTGTTCGACGGCGATGCCAAGATCTCCTACACGCTGGACCTGGGCACCACGCTCGACGACTTCTTCGTCGATGGCCAGCAGGATGCAGGCGGTCAGCGATTCTGGGAAGTCGATGACCCGCGCTGGTCGAGTTTCCTGTCGCAGGTGAACGCGGGCAACCTGCGCTGGTCGGTGCTGGGCTTCGACACCACCGGGGGCATAGCCGCCGGCGCGGTGCGCATGTTCACGACGGTGCAGCAGGGTGACGAAGCCCGCATTGGAACGCTGACAAACCAGTTGTTCACCAACGGCACGGGCGGGGCCCAGGCGGGCACCTTCTTCAATGCCATCAACACCACCGGCACGCATGGGGCGGCGGGCTCGGTGCCGGACTTCGCCGTCAACGGCAGCAGCGTGAACAGCGATGCCGATCCCGGCAACGGCTACTACGGCGACGGCGGCGTGGGCCTGACCCCGAACCTCAACGGCAACGCTCCCTTTGGGCTGGCCAATGCGGTGGGCCAGTCGTCCTGGTTCTACTACCTCACCCGCTCTGGCAGCAACCAGCTCGCCACGGTGACCGTCGACGAGTTCGACAACCTCAACCCGGGCAGCAGCGGCGACGGCTACTGGGGCTTCATCTACGTCGACCCCGCGCTGTACCCGAACTCCCCCTATGCCGGCAGCTACCTGCTGAGCTACACCCTCTCGCCCTACCTGCCGCAGGCGCGCATCGCCACGGCCGAAGGCCGCGCGCGCGCCGCACTGGTCGAGTACCTGGCGGGCCTGGGCGCCACGCCGATCGACAACCCGGTCGGCGAATACACCGGCTACGTGCCGCTGACGCCGGTGCCCGAGCCGCCTGCGGTGCTGCTGCTGCTGGCCGGCGCTGCCGCGCTGGCCGCCGCGCGCCGCGCAAGACGCCGCGCCTGAGCGGCCTCCGGTTCGCCCCTGCGGCCGCCCATCGCGGCGGCCGATTCTTTGACGCCCGCGCGGCGCGCCACGGTGCGCCGAACGGACCATGACCATGATCCGATGGAACCACGCCAGTTCATCGCCGGTTCACTGCGGCTGCCCACACTGCGCCGCATGAGCCCGACGCGCGTCATCGCCCACCCCTGCCTGCGCGTGCTGCATGCGCTGGCCGTGACGATCGCCCTCGGCGGCTCGGCCGCGCCCGTGCTCGCGCAGGCGCCGGAGCCCGCGGCACAGGAGCTGCGCTTCGACGTGCTCGAGTACGTGGTCGAAGGCAACAGCGTGCTCGGTGTGACGGCGATCGAGGCGGCGGTGATGCCGCACATGGGCCCGCAGCGCAGCATGGCCGACGTCGAGGCGGCGCGTGCCGCGCTCGAGAAGGTCTACCAGGGCGCCGGCTACCTCACGGTGTTCGTCGACGTGCCCGAGCAGCGTGTGGCCGACGGCGTGATCACGCTGCGTGTGCTCGAAGGGCGCGTCGAGCGGCTGATGGTGTCGGGCTCGCGCTACTTCTCGCAGGGCTACATCCGCAACCGCGTGGCGGAACTGGCCGAGGGTCAGGTGCCGAACTTCAACGTCGCGCAGGCGCAGTTGGGCGAAGTCAACCGCAGCGACGAACGCCGCGTGCAGCCGCTGCTGCGGCCCGGCCGCACGCCGGGCACGGTGGAGATCGAACTCAAGGTCACCGACGAGCTGCCGCTGGAGGCGAGCGTCGAGCTGAACAACCGCCATGCGGCCGACACCACGCCGTGGCGGCTGCAGGGCACGCTGCGCTACGCCAACCTGTGGCAGCTCGACCATGCGCTGGCCGTCACCGCGATCACCGCGCCAGCCGAGCCCAAGGAGAGCAAGGTGCTGTCGATGACCTACACCGTGCCGCTGCCCGCGCAGCGCACGCTGGTGGGCTACCTCGTCGCCAGCGACAGCACGCTGGAGCCGCTGGGCGCCGCCACGGTGTTCGGCAAGGGCATCACTGCCGGCTTGCGCTGGGTGCATCCGCTGGCGGTGGCACCCTCGCAGGGCTCGCACAGCGTCACGCTCGGTGCCGACTACAAGAACCTGCGCGAGCGCATCGAGTCGGCGGGTGTCGACGCGCTGTCCACGCCGCTGCGCTACCTGCCCTTCATGGCGGCCTACAGCGGCCTGTGGCAGGAAGGTGCCGAGCAGACGCAGCTCAACCTGACCGGCAGCTTCGGCCTGCGCCGGCTGCTGCAGCGTGACGTCGCCTGCCCCGGCAACATCGGCCCGGTCGACCAGTTCGCCTGCAAGCGCCAGGGTGCCGACGGCGGCTTCTCGACGCTGCGCCTGGACTGGCGGCACAACCGGCCGGCGCCGTGGATCGGCGGCGCGCTGCTGCTGCGCCTGGGCGGCCAGGTCGCCTCGCAACCGGTGCCCAGCAGCGAGCAGTTCACCGCCGGCGGCGCCGAGACGGTGCGCGGCTACCTGGAGGGCGAGGGCTCGGGCGACCACGGCCTGCTCGGCTCGCTGGAGTGGCGCAGCGGCAACCTGATGGGCGCGCCCGAGGCCGGCGAGAGCCCGCTGCTGAACAACCTCAATGTGATCGGCTTCGTCGACGTGGCGCGCCTGTACACGCTGCTGCCCACCGCCGGCCAGGCCGCGCGCACGCCGCTGGCCGGCACCGGCCTGGGCCTGCGCGCCCAGGCCTGGCGCCGCTGGAATGCCGAGCTCGACCTGGCCTGGCCGCTGAAGGCCACCTCCCGATCGCCCGACCGCGACGTGCGCGTGCACGCCCGCCTGGTCGGCACCTTCTGAGACCGACCATGCCCCGCCACCTTCGCGTCAATGCTCGCGTCAACGCCCGCGCCCATTCCCTCGGCCACGCCGGACTCACGCGCCTGGCGATGGCGCTGGCGGCGATCTGGCCGCTGCAGTCGGTCGGCCAGTCGGCGGCCCGCCCGGCGGTGCCGATGCCCAACGTGGTGCCGGTGCCGGCCACGGCCTGGCGCATCTCGGGCAGCGGCGCGGCGGCACCGGTCAACACGCTCAACAACCGCGGCGGTGTCGACCAGCTGATCAACCAGACCAGCAACCGCGCGGTCTACCAGTGGAACAGCTTCGACATCGGCGGCGCGAGCAGCGTCGAGTTCCGCATGCCGGACTCGAGCAGCAGCGCGCTCAACCGCGTGCTCAACAGCACGCAGCCGAGCGCCATCTTCGGTTCGCTGAAGTCGAACGGGCAGGTCTACCTGCTCAACGGCAACGGCATCCTGTTCGGTGCCGGCGCGAAGGTGAACGTGGGCTCGCTGGTTGCCTCGACGATGAACGTCAGCGACGCCGACTTCGCCAGCGGCCTCACCGACTCCATCTACGGCTCCCGGCCCAGCCTGTCGCTCGACCCCGGCGTGCTGGGTGCACCGGCGGTCGGCCCCGGCTTCGTCGAGGTGGCGCGTGGCGCGAGCATCGTCAGCGCGACGGGCGGGCGGGTGTTCCTGTTCGCCGAGCAGGTCAGCAACGCCGGCCGCATCGAGACGCCCGGCGGGCAGACCGTGCTCGGCGCCGGCCGCGAGATCTACCTGCAGGCGCCGACCGCCGAGCGCATCTACGCCTCCGAGGTCAACCCGCAGGTGCCGGCGGTGCGCGGGCTGCTGGTGGAAGTGGGCGGCACGACGGGCACGGTCACCAACTCCGGCGAGATCGTCACGCCGCGCGGCAACACCACGCTCGTCGGCATGGCCGTCAACCAGCTTGGCCGCATCAGCGCCACCACCAGCGTCAGCGAGAACGGCTCGGTGCTGCTGCTGGCGCGCGGCGGTGCGAGCGCGGTCTCGGCCGGCGCGCAGATCACCAAGCGCGCCACCGAGGGCGGCACGCTGGTGCTCGGCGAGGGCAGCCGCATCGAGATCAGCGCCGACACCTCGCTCGACAAGAACGGCAAGCCGCTCACGTCCACCGAGCAGTCTGCCTTCACCACCTCGCGCATCGAGATGGCCGGCAAGACGGTGGAATTCCGCCGCGACGCCGAGGTCATCGCCCCCGGCGCGGCGATGCGCGTGCGTGCCGAGTCGGTGCCCGACTACGAGCTGCCCTCGGGCAGCCTGCAGGCGCTGGATTCACCCGACACGGGCCGCCCCGAGCGCGCCTTCGACCCGACGGCCCGCCTGATCCTCGGCGAAGGCGTGCGCATCGACGTGTCGGGCACCACCGACACCCGCGTCTCGGTGGCGCGCAACTTCGTCACCACCGAACTGCTCGGCGCCAGCGACCTGCGGGACGCGCCGCTGCAGAAGGACGGCCCGCTGTACCGCAGCCGCGTGACCTTCGACGTGCGCGAGGACGCACCCATCCTCGGCGACACCTCGAGCTACCTGAAGGGCATCGAGAAGACTGCCTCGGACCGTCTGTCCACCGGCGGCTCGGTGCTGCTGGAGAGCACCGGCGTGGTGGCCACGCATGCCAGCTCGGTGATCGATGTCTCCGGCGGCAAGGTCGACTACACCGCGGCGCTGGTGGCGCCGACCACGCTGGTCTCCGAGACCGGGCAGCGCTACACGCTGAACGACGCGCCGGCCAACCAGCGCTACACGCAGATCAACAACGCCGGCAGCGGCAAGTACGACCGCTGGGGCCCGGTGGTGCAGTGGAGCGCCAGCCCGCGCGGCCGGCTCGAACAGGGCTATGCCGAAGGGCGTGCCGCCGGCAGCGTGCGCATCCTCGGCAGCCAGGCGGTGCTCGACGGCCGGCTCGACGCGCACACCGTGGCCGGCGAACGCCAGCGCAGCGGCCAGGATGCCCTGGCGGCCACGGGCCGCCTGCAGCTCGGTGTCACCGGCAACGTCAACGGCACCGGGTTGCAATCGGGCGTGCGCATCGTCGAGTCGAACGCGCCGCAGACCGCGTTCTGGACCAACCCGCTGGCCGCGACGCCGGCCGGTGGCGAGACCCGGCTCTCGGCCGCGATGCTGCAGGCCTCGGGCATCGGCTCGCTGAGCATCGGCAGCGATGGCGGCATCCGCAGCGATGCCGACGCCGACCTGTCGCTCGGCGACGGCAGCAGCGTCACGCTCTACAACCGCGGGCCGGCCGGCATCGAACTGGCCGGCGACATCGTCGCCAGCGGCGGCACCGTCAGCGCGCAGACGGTCGGCAACCCGAACGTGGCGGGCGCGGTGGCTGGCGACATCCGCGTGGCCGACGGCACGACGCTCGACGTCGCCGGCCGCATCGTCAACCGCCAGCGTGATGGCGCCGACGCCAGCGGCCGCATCGATGCCGGCAGCATCGCACTGCGTTCCGGCGCCGGCCTCGCCGTGGGCGAGGGCGCCGTGCTCGACGTGTCGGGCGGCGCCAGCGTGGCCACCGGCGGAGCGATCAGCGGCGGGAACGCCGGCGCGATCACGCTGACCAGCTCGCTGCTCAACGACCAGGCGCAGCGCTTCGACGTGCAGGGCGATCTGCGCGGTGCCGCCATCGGCCGCGGCGGCAGCCTGACGCTGCGCGCGGCGCAGGTGCACATCGGCGGCGAGGCCGCGTCCGACCCGCTGCGCGGCGTGCTCTCGCTGGCGCCCTCGTTCTTCACCCAGGGCGGCTTCGGCAGCTACGACGTCGACGGCATCGTGTCGCTCGACGTCGCCTCCGGTACCACGCTGGCGCCGACGCAGCGCAACCTGATCGCCGGTGCCGCCACGCGGCAGGCCCCGACCGGATCACGGCTCGCCGATTCGGCCACGCTGGGCACGCTGCCCGACGTGCAGCGCCGGCCGACGAATCTGACGCTGCAGTCCAGCGGCCAGGCCTCGCGTGCCGACAGCGGCGCGCTGAGCGTGGCCGAAGACGCCCGCATCGCGCTGGAGCCGGGCGCGAACCTCACGCTGCGCGGTGCGCGCAGCGTGCTCGTCGACGGCACGCTCACTGCGCCGGGTGGCACGGTGACGGTCACGCAGACCGGCAGCGTTGGCGGCACCGGCGCCGACGACGTGCTGCGGCTCGGCGAGACCAGCCGCGTCGACGTGTCGGGCCAGGTGCTGCGCGCACCGAGCACCGACGGCCTGGCCCGTGGCCAGGTGCAGGCCGGCGGCACGATCGCGCTCAACGCAGTGACGCTGGACTGGCGCGCCGGATCCGCACTGCGCGCCGACGGCGCGCAGGCCCGGCTGCAGGGCGGCGCCAGCGGCGCGGCCTGGCCCGAGGGCCCGACCACGGTGGCCAGCAACGGCGGCAACCTGCGCGTGCGCATCGAGGCCGGTGGCGGCGGCGACAGCACGCTGGCCGGAAGCTACTCGGCCCGCGCCGGTGGTGCGGGGGCAGGCGGTGGTGCGCTGTCGGTGGCGGTGGTGCAGACCGACGGCAACGCCACGGTGCCGGCGCACACGCTGCGCCTGCAGGGCACTGGCGCGGCCGCTGCGGCCGACCCGGACCGCAAGACCGTGACCCTGGGCACCGACCTGGTCAAGAACGCGAGGCTCGGCGACCTGTCGCTGTCCGCGCTCGATACCGTGGAACTCGCCGGCGACATCGACCTCACGCTGCAGCGGCGTGTCGTGCTCGACGCGCCGACGCTGCAACTCGGCCAGGGCGCCGACGCGAAGCTGTCCGCCGCCAGCGTGCAGGTGGGCAACACCAGCGGGCGCCAGGGCGCGGTCGCATCGACGGGTGGCAGCGGCAGGCTGGTGCTGGAGGCGGCGCCGACCGGGCGCGGCGCCACGGCGCAGGCGGCCGGTGCGAGCAGCAGCCTCGACGTGGTCGGCCGCTTCGCGGTGTCGGGTGCCGAGCAGGTGGAACTGCGCAGCACCGGCGACATCCGCCTGCACGGCGTGATCTCCGACGGCAAGACACGTGGCGGCCTGGCCGTCGATGGCGACCTCACGCTCAGCGCCGCGCAGGTCTACGGCACCACCGCGACGCAGTTCGAGGTCGATGCCAGCGGGCACCGTCTCGAGATCCGGCGCCCCGACGGTGCCGGCACGGCCACGCCGGCCGCACCGCTGTCTGCTGGAGCGGCACTCAGCTTCAAGGCCGAGGAGATCGTCCAGGGCGGCGTGCTGCGCGCACCGCAAGGCAGCATCTCGCTGCAGGCGACGCGCCGCATCGAACTCGCCGACCAGAGCCTCACCTCGGTCAGCGCCGAAGGCCGCACCGTGCTGTACGGCAGCACCGTCGGCGGCACCGACTGGTACCACGGCGTGCCCGGCAACACCGTCACGGCGCCGCCGGACAAACGCGTCGATCTCGACGCGCCCTCGGTGGACATCGGCAAGCGCAGCGTCACCGGAGCCGATGGCAAGACCACCACGGCACCGACGGTGGACCTGGGTGGCGGCGGCGAGCTGGTGGCCTACGAGTTCGTCGCCGGCCCGGGTGGTTCGCGTGATGTGTTTGCCGGTGCCGCCGGTGGTGCGTACGCGATCGTGCCGACGGCTTCCGGCCTCGCGCCGCTGGACAGCCAGATCCTCTCCGAGCTCGATGCGTCCGGCGCAACCGCCGGTGCATCGGCCGGTCGGCAGATCACGCTGACGCAGGACCTGCGCTTCGGTGGCCAGACCCTGCGCGCAGGCACCTATGCACTGCTGCCGGCCCGCTATGCGATGCTGCCCGGCGCCTTCCTCGTGCAGTCGGGCAGCACCGCGCCCAGCGATGGCTCGGCCGCACGCCAGCCGAACGGCGCACTGCTCGTCGGCGCCCGCCTCGGCGTGGCCGGCACCGACCAGCTCGATGCGCGTGCTTCGTCCTTCGTGATCACGCCGGCCGCGGTGGCACGGCAGTCGTCGGAGATCCGCACCACCGAGGCCTCGGGCTATTTCCGCGACCGCGCCGAGCGTGACGGCGCGAGCGTGCCGAACCTGCCGGCCGATGCCGGCACGCTGAACCTGCGCACGCAGCAATTGGCGCTGGACGGCACGCTGGGCTTCGCCTCGAGCGGCCGCCGCGGCGAGCTGAACATCGCCTCCGAACGCATCGTCGTCGACGAGACGCGCAGCGGCCACGGCGACGCGCTGGTGCTTACGCCCGACCAGATCAACCGCAGCGGTGCCGGCAGCGTGCTGCTCGGCGGCGTGCGCAGCCAGGCTGCCGACGGCAGCCGTGTCGGCGAGGCGGTGGCCGAGAGCGTGGTGCTCGCCAACGACCAGAAGGCGCTCACGGTGCCCGACCTGGTGCTGCTCGCGAAGGAGCAGGTCAGTGTCGGCGCCGGTGCGGTGGTGGTCGCCACGGCGGCGGCCGCGCCGGCCGCGTCCGGCCCGGTCGAGCTGAACGTCACGGGCGACGGCGCCTCGCTGCGGGTGAATGCCTCGGGTGCCGGCGTCACGCGCAGCGGCGTGCCCGCGGCGACCACGCAGCGCAGCGCGCGTGTGGAGATCGGCGAAGGTGCGCGGCTGCAGGCTGGCGATGCCGGGCAGATCACCATCGAGGCGACCGCCAGCACGCGCCTGGCCGATTCGGCCATCCTCGACGCCGGCGCGATCACGCTGGGTGCGGCGCAGGTGCGTGTCGGCGGTGCAGCCCGGCCCGGCAGCAACGCGTTGCAGGTGCGTGGCGAACTGGCCGAGCGGCTGAACGCGACCGATTCGCTGACGCTGCGCAGCTATGGCGACATCGTCTTCGCCGACGGCGCGACGCTCGGCTCGGCCGCGCAGGACCGCCTGGTGCTCGACGCCGGCACGCTGCGGCTCGAAGAGGGCGCACGGGCTTCCGTGCGCGCCGGTGAACTGCAGATCGGCAACAGCAGCGGCGGCGCCGCGCGTGTGGCTGCGGGCACGGGCCGGCTCGACCTCATCGCGACCGATGGCGCCGTGACCGTGGGTGCCGGTGCGGTGGCCGTGGCGGGAGCGGCGGATCTGGCCGTGCGCGCGAATGGCTCGATCGTGCTCGACGGCCAGGGCAGCCTGGCCAGCGGCGGCAACGTGGCGCTCACCGCGGCCAGCCTGACCGCGACGCAGGGCGCGCAGCACGGGCTCACGGCGGCCGGCAACGTCACGCTGCGTGCCGGCAGCGGCACGGCCAGCGAGGCCGGCGCCGGTGCGCGCGTGGCAATCCAGGCGCGCACGCTGACGCAGGACGGCCGCATCGAGCTGCCTTCAGGCACGCTGGAACTGACCGCCACAGGCGGCAGCGGCAACTCGCTGGTCTTCAGCGAAGGCTCGACGACCACGGTGGCCGGCAGCAGCCGGCGCATCGACGGCGTGGCGGTGGACAGCCCGGCCGGGCGCATCGCCGCCGAGGCGCGCACCGGTTCGCTGGCCGTCGAGGCCGGCGCGCTGCTCGATGTCTCGGCGCAGGGGGATGCCAGCGCCGGGACGCTGGCCCTGTCGGCCACCCGCGGCAGCCTCGCGCTCGACGGCACGCTGCGCGGCACCAGCCAGGACGGCCCCGGCGCCACGCTGTCGCTGGACAGCCGCAACGCCGTCGACCTGGCGGCGCTGGGCCGCACGATCGCAGCGCAGGGCAGCGCGGCCGCGCCCAACTTCGACGGATCGATCAGCGTGCGCAATCGCGCCGGCAACCAGACCGTGGCGGCCGACGCGACGCTGCGCTCGCAGCACATCGCCGTGGTGGCCGATGCCGGCACGCTGGACGTGCGCGGCACGCTGCTCGCGAGCGCCGAACGCGGTGCCGAAGTGACGCTGGCCGCCGGCGGCGACGTGACGCTGCGCAACGGTGCACGTGTGCGCGCCGACAACCGCGGCGACGGTGTCGACGGTGGCCGCGTGCAGGTGCTCAGCACCGACGGCCGCATCCGCCTGCAGCAGGGTGCCGTGATCGGCACGGCGGCGGGCGAGGACGGCGACGGCGGCACGGTGAAGCTGCGTGCGCAGCGCGAAGGTGTGAGCAGCACCACGCCGGGCGGCACCGACGTGCGCATCGATGCGATCGCCGCGGCGTTCGAGAACGTGCGGCGCATCGAGGCCGAGGCCGTGCGCATCTACGAGGGCGTGGAGTTGATCAGCGAGACGGCGACACAGCCGCCGGCGCCTGCTCCCGCACCTGCACCCGCACCTGCACCTGCACCTGCACCTGCACCTGCACCTGCACCTGCACCTGCACCTGCACCTGCACCTGCACCTGCACCTGCACCTGCGCCCGCGCCGGCGCCTGCACCCGCGCCTGCGCCTGCGCCGGCTCCGGCTCCGGCTCCGGCTCCGGCTCCGACGCCGGCACCGCCGCCATCGCCCGATCCCTCGGCGGGCAACGGCTCGACCACGCCAGGCAACACGCCGCCGACACCGCCGGTCGGCCCGGCACCGATGCTGGCGCAGTCGCTGGACGTGGTGAAGGCGCTGCAGCAGCGCAAGACCGCCCATGCGCCGGCGTCGGGCGGCAATGGCCCGACCACGCCGGGCAACACGCCGCCGACGCCGCCCACGGGCTCGCCGGCGCCGTCTCCTGCACCCGCGCCTGCACCTGCGCCGGCGCCTGCACCCGCACCGGCACCTGCGCCTGCGCCCGCACCGGCACCGGCACCGGCACCGGCACCCGCCCCGGCCAGCGCGCCGGTGCTCAAGCCCTCGGTCGTTGCCTCCGACAACGCCGCCTTCATCGGCACGGGCGCCAGCAACACCACCGCCATCGCCAACCGGCTCGCCGGTGGGCGCAGCGACCTGGCCGGCAAGGTGGCCGTCGTGGCCGGGGTCGAGATCCGCTCCAGCGGCGACCTCACGCTCGGCGGCGACTGGAACCTCCAGCCGAGCACGGGTAACCGCGTCGGCGAGCCGATCGCGCTGACGCTGCGCGCCGCTGGCAACCTGAACCTGACCCACAGTCTCAGCGACGGCTTCGGCCCGGCGCCCGGCGCGAGCAACCGCACCGCGATCACGGCCAACGGCATCGCGCTCGACCAGGCCGCAGCGTCCTACCGCCTGATCGGCGGTGCCGATCTGACGTCGGCCGACGTGATGGCCACCGTGCGCAGCGATGCGTCGGGTGACGTGGTGATCGGCCGCGAGTCCGCTTCCGGCGGGGCAGCATCGCCGGTGTTCGTGCGCAGCACCACGGGCTCGATCGACATCGCTGCCGGTCGCGACATCCAGCAGCTCAACAGCCAGGCACGCGTCTACACCACCGGCACGCCGGTGGCGGCGGAGGACATGCCCGGTTTCGAACGCCTGCGCGTGCGCGCGGTCGACCAACTGGTGCGTGGCCTCGGCCGCCCGGTCGGCCCGTTCTTCGAGGATGCCGGCGACATCACGCTGTCGGCCGGCCGCGACGTGCAGGGCTCGCCGGCCACCATCGTGCTGGCCAACGGCCTCACGCAGGGTGTGCAGTACGTGACCGACTGGTGGTACCGCCAGGCCGACCCGACCGATGCGGCGAAGCCGGCCGGGCTGTGGTCGCGCTACGACCTGTTCGCCCAGGGCATTGCCTCCTTCGGCGGCGGTGACGTGCGTGTCGCCGCCGGCCGCGACGTGGTCGACCTCGACGTGTCGACGCCGATGGCCGGCTACACGGTCGGTGCTTCCGGCACGCCGGGTACTGCGGACTACCAGGCCGCACAGTCGCGCTGGTTCGCTGGCGGTGCGCTGGATGTCAGCGCCGGGCGCGACGTGGTCGGCGGCCTGCTCTACGCGGGCGGCGCCGAGGCCTCGCTGCGCGCGCTTGGCAACGTGCGCGGCGACAGCGGTGCGACCGACGCCTATGCGGCCACGCAGATCCTGCACGCCAACACCGCCTGGAGCATCGAGTCGGCCGGCGACCTGAAGATCGGCAGCCCGACCAACGCCGCGCTGCTGGCCGGCACGGCGCAGGGCCTGGAACGTTCGCCGCGCACCGACGTGGTGGACGGCCTCGCCGCCACGGCGCGCGCCCGCGTGGTCAGCGCCGCCGGCGACCTCAGCGTGGTCGGCACGCGGCCCCAGTCGGGCTCCGGTTCGGCGCCGGGCACTGCCGCCCAGATCGTGCCCGACGAGCTGCTGCTGGCCGCGCCGCAAGGCGCCATCAGTACCTCGACACTGGTTCAGAAGCCGATCGGCGAGAGCACGCTGGCCGTGCTGGCACGCGACGACGTGAAGGTCGATGCCATGCGCGTGCCGGTGGCGACCGACGCCGCCACGGTGGTGCCGGTGCCGCTGTCGCAGGCCGAGCTGGGCGAGTTCTACAACAGCAACCTCGGCGAGTGGGCCGGCCGCGAGATCGGCCTGGACCGCAGCAGCCGCACGCCGGTGCGCGTGGTGTCGGAACTCGGCAGCGTGGCCACCGACAGCCAGCCCTCGTTCAGTGCCCGTCCGGTGCGGCTGATCGCCGGCGAGGACCTGCTGATCGACGGCCCGCTGCAGATCCAGCACCAGACGATCAACGAACTGTCGCTGCTGCAGGCCGGGCGTGACCTGCGCTTTGCCGGCCAGGGCTCGGTGCGCATCGGCGGCCCGGGCGACCTGCTGGCGCTGGCCGGGCGCGACGTGGACTTCGGTCGCGGCCCCGGCATGGTCAGCGTCGGCAACCAGGACAACCCGCTGCAGTTGCCGCGCGGTGGTGCCGGCATCACGCTGCTGGCCGGCGTGACGCTGTCCGACTATGCGCAGGCGGCACAGGGCGGCTTCCAGCTGCTGGGCAGCGGCTTCGCCAACTTCCCGGCCGAACTGCTGGTGCAGCTCGAGGCGCTGCAGTCCGGCGGGCAACTGCTCGATGCGGCCGCGCAGCGCGCCGCCGCCAAGGCCTATGCCGCGCTGACGCCGGCACAGCAGCGTGAACGTGTGCGTGCGCTGGTCGGCACCGAAGCCTTCGACCGCGACGTCGAGGCCTACCTGGTGAAGGCGATCGCGCAGGCCGAGGCGCTCAGCGCCGCAGCCACTGCGGCCACCGACGCCGGGTCGATCTCGGGCTCGGTGCGCGGCGACGACGCGCTGCCGGTGCCCGGCAGCGAACTGCTGCCCGGCAACACCACACTGCCGCGCAACGCCACTGCGGCGCAGCGCGAGGCGGCACAGGCGAAGGTGCGCGAGCAGCTGCGCGAGGCGCTGGCGGGCCGTGCCCTGGCCGCGGTGCTGGCGCAGCGCGCCGAGTCGCTGGCCGAAGGCACGCGCAACTCGCTGGCGCTGGCCATCTCGCCCTATGCCGAATCGCTGCGTGCCTACGTGTCGCAGCGCGTGGGAGTGAAGCTCGATGCGGCCCAGGCCGCGCAGCGCTTCACCGAGCTGCCGCTCGAGCAGCAAGCGCTGTTCATGAACCGCGTGCTCTCCGGCGAACTGCGCAGCGCCGGTCGCGCCGCGCTGAGTGGCGAGCGCATCGACTACCTGCGCGGCTACGACGCACTCGAGACGCTGTTCGCCGGCGCCCGCGTGCGCGGCGACATCACGCTGTCGAACAGCCAGGTGAAGACCGAGCAGGGCGGCGACATCCGCCTGGCGGCGCCGGGCGGGCGCGTCAACGTCGGCGACCTCGCCGGTGGCGGCATCGTCAAGTCGGCCAGCGAACTGGGCATCGTCAGCGTCGCCGGCGGTGCGATCGAGGCGGCCACGCGGCTGAGCTTCGAAGTCAACCAGTCGCGCGTCTTCACGCTGGCGCGCGGCGACGTGCTGCTGTGGGCGAGCCTGGGCAACCTCGACGCCGGTCGCGGCGCGAAGACCGTCGTCGGCGCGCCGCCGCCGGTGTTCCGCATCAACGAGGACGGCCAGTTCGTCGTCGATACCAGCGGCTCGTTCAGCGGCAGCGGCATCGCGGTGCTCGACAGCGACAGCACGCTGGACCTGTACGCACCGCTGGGCGAGATCAACGCCGGCGACGCCGGCATCGCCTCGGCCGGCAATGCCTTCCTCGGTGCGGTGCGCTTCGTCGGCGCCGACAACCTCGCGGTCGGCGGCATCGCGGTCGGTGCGCCGCCGGCGGCACCGACCGGTGGCGCCACCGCGGGCCTGGGCAACACCGCGCAGGAGGCCACACGCTCCGGGCCATCCGCTGCCAATGCCGACGAAGAAGAAGACAAGCGCAAGCGCCGCGCGCGCCGCAACCTGCTGCTCGAGTTCCTGGGCTTCGGCCCGGACCGTTCCTGACCTCCGCCGTACCCACACCATGACCCACCGCTCTTTCGCTGCCCGTCTCGCCGGCTCCCTCGCCGGCCCCGCCGCCGCACTGCTGCTGGCCACGCTCAGCCCCGCCGCCCATGCGTGGTGGAGCGCCGACTGGACGATGCGCACCCGCGTCACGCTCGACACCTCCGCCAAGGGCGAGCCCACGCAGGAAGCGGTGAGCGCTGCGCTGGTGCCGGTGCGCCTGCATTCCGGCAACTTCGACTTCGCGGCGGCGAAGGAAGACGGCAGCGACCTGCGCGTGGTCGCCGCCGACGACAAGACGCCGCTGAAGTTCAGCATCGAGCGCTACGACGGCATCAACGAGCTGGCCGTGCTGTGGGTGCAGCTGCCCAGCGTGCTGCCGGGCACCGACAAGAACCTCATCCATGTCTACGCCGGCAACCCCAAGGCCGCAGCCGAGCCGGCGGTCAATGTCGTGCCGGCCGACACGCTGGCGCTGCGCTTCAGCGAGGCCGACGGCCCGGCGATCGATGCCTCCGGCGCGATCCGCAGCGAGCAGCCGGTGCTGCGCGAGGTCAACGGTCTGCTCGCCGGCAGCCTGCGCCTGGCCGGCCAGCCGGTGGTGTGGCCGGCCGGCGAGAAGCTGCGCGTGGCCGCCGGCGGTGCGCTGACGCTGACCCTGTGGATCAAGCCCGACAACCCGAGCCAGGGCACGCTGCTCGACTGGGGCCCGCTGAAGGCGACGCTGAAGGATGGCGCGGTGCAGCTTGCGCTGGGCAGCGCGCAGGTGGCCGGTGGCAGCCTGCCGCCGGCGGCCTGGGCACACGTCGTGCTCGCCATGGCCGGCGGCAAGGCGGCGATCTACGTCAACGGCGCGAAGGCGGCCGAGGGTGATGCGGCGCTGCCGGCGATCGACGCGCCGCTGGCCGTCGGCGCCGGTCTGGCCGGTCAGCTCGACGAGCTGCAGGTGATCGCCGGCGCACGCAGCGCCTACTGGATCCGCCTGGCTGCGGCCTCGCAAGGCTCGGGCAGCAAGCTCGTCGCCAGCGTGCAGGAAAGCGCCGGCGAGTCCGACGCCGGCGGCAGCGAGCACGGCTACATGGGCATCCTGGTCAAGAACCTGACCGTCGACGCCTGGGTGGTCATCATCATCCTGGGGCTGATGTTCCTCGTCGCCGCGTGGGTGATGGTGGTGAAGACGCTGATGATCGGCCGCACCGACCGCGACAACCGCAACTTCCTGCAGCGCTTCCGCGGTGCCACCGGCGACCTGCTGCTGCTCGACAAGGGCGCGGTGCATCCGCACTCGTCGCTGTTCCGCCTCTACCAGGCCGGCGTGCGCGAGCTGAGAAAGCGCAATGTCGGCACCGACGAGCAGGTCTCGCACGCGGCGCTCAGCGGCGCCTCGCTCGACGCGGTGAAGGCCTCGGTCGACGCCGACCTGGTGCGCGAGAACCACAAGCTCAACGCGCAGATGGTGTTCCTGACCATCGCGATCTCGGGCGGCCCGTTCCTCGGCCTGCTCGGCACGGTGGTCGGCGTGATGATCACCTTCGCCGCCATCGCCGCGGCCGGCGACGTCAACGTCAACGCGATCGCGCCGGGCATCGCCGCCGCGCTGCTGGCCACCGTGGCCGGCCTGGGCGTCGCGATCCCCGCGCTGTTCGCCTACAACTGGCTGGCCTCGCGCATCAAGAACATCTCGGCGGACATGCAGATCTTCGTCGACGAGTTCGTCACCCGCGTGGCCGAGACCTACGGCCAGCGCTGAGCCAAGTCATGGTTGACACCACGCAGCGGGCCGAGCGCCGGGCCGCTCCCAAGCCGGCCCGCATCCCCGTGGTCCACGGAGTGGGCCACTGTGTGGCCCTTGGGGATCGGTCGACGTACCCGTCGGACGAGGGGTCGTCATGAGCGCTGATGTGAAGGGCGACAACCAGCCCTACGACGACATCAACATCACGCCGATGCTGGACCTGGCGTACGTGCTGCTGGTGACCTTCATCATCCTGACCACCGCCTCGGTGCAGGGCGTGCGCGTCAACTCGCCGCAGACGCTGGCGGCGAACAACCTGGCCAAGCCGCAGACGCGGGCGGTGACGATCACCGCCGACGGCGCGATCTACCTCGATGCCTACCCGGTCTCGCTCGAGCAGCTGGCTGCCACGCTGGGCCAGTACAAGGCCGCCAACCCGGCGCTGCCGGTGGTGCTCAAGGGCGATGCGGCCGCGCAGTACGACAAGGTGATGCAGGTGCTCGAGGTGCTGAAGAAGCTCGACATCACCGAAGTCGGCCTGGTCACCAAACGCGCGGCCTGAGGAGCAACACATGGCCATCCAGGTCGGCAACGACACCCAGCCCTACGACACCATCAACGTGACGCCGATGCTCGACCTCGCGTACGTGCTGCTGGTCGTCTTCATCCTGATGACCACCGCCTCGGTGCAGGGCCTGGACATCTCGATGCCCAAGCCATCGAACAAGCCGGCCACCGAGAAGCATGAACTGCTGATCGTGCAGGTGGTGCCCGGCGGCAGCCTGGTGCTCAACGGCGTCGGCGTCAGCGTCGGCGAGCTGGAGGCGCGGCTGACCGAGGCGAAGGCGCGCGACCCGAAGATGTCGGTGGCGATCAAGGGCGATGCGGCGGCGCGTTATGCGCAGGTGGTCGCGGTGATCGACCTGTGCAACCGCCTCGGCGTCAACATGGGCCTGGTGACGGCCCGCATCGGGACCTGAGGCCGCCGCCATGCCGCTCGCCGAGAACTCGATGGCGCCGACCAGCGGCCGCACCTGGCTGATGCGCATCGTCGTCGCGCTGGTGCTGGTCGGCTTCGTCGCCGGGCTGACCGTACTGGCGCGCACGATGCTCTCCAAGCCCGACGCGCCGAAGCGCCAGGTGGCGAAGATCTCCATCCTGCCCGACACGCCGCCGCCTCCGCCGCCCCCGCCGCCGCGCGAGGAGCCGCCCAAGCCGACGCCGCGCGACGAGCCCAAGCCGGTGCAGCAGGAACAGCCCAAGCCGGCGGATGCACCGCCGCCGCAGGCGCCGATCAAGATGGAAGGTGCGGCCGGCAGCGGCGACAGCATGTTCGCCGCCGGCACCGTGACGCAGGACTACAAGGGCGGGCCGCCGCAGGTGGGCACGCCGGCCTCCGCCGCCGGCACCGGCTCCGACCGCGCGCTCGAGCGCTTCTACGCCAACTCGGCGCGGCAGCTGCTGCGCGACGAGATCGAACGCAACCTGCGCCAGGACGCCGGCGAACTGACCGCCACCTTCGCGCTGTGGGTGGAGTCCGATGGCCGCATCCGCCGTTTCGAACTCGTGCCCAGCGGCGACAGCACCCGCGACGAGAGCCTGCAGCAGGCGCTGGACGGCACCTCGCGCGCGCTGAAGCTGCCGCCGCCCGGCGCGCTGGCCCAGCCGATGCGCTTCCGCCTCACGGTGCGGCCGCAGGGCTGACGCACCGCTCCCTTCTTCGAACCTCGAACCCTTCGCACACCATGTCGAACCCCACGCTGCTCCTGCGCCGCCTTCCCCTGGCCCTGGCCGGCCTCGGACTGGCCACCGCCGTCACCGCGCAGACGGCGCCACCGGCGCCCGCCGCCGCTGCCTCGGCCCCGGCGGCCGCGCCCAGCGCCGAGCGCGCCGAACTCGAACAGCTGCGTGCCACCACGCAGGCGCTGATCCAGGCGCTGGTCGACCAGGGCCTGATCAGCCGCGAGCGCGCCGCGGCGCTGCTGCGCCAGGCCGCGGCTGCCCCCGCACAGGCTGCCGGGCCCGCCGCTGCAGCGGCCGCGCAGCCGCCGCAGTGGGGCACCCCGGCCACGGCCGTGCGCGTGCCCTACATCCCCGAGACGCTGAAGGCGCAGATCAAGGAGGACATCCGGAACGACGTGATGGCCACCGCCCGCGACGAAGGCTGGGCCGACTCGCGCCGCATCCCGCCGTGGGTGCGCGGGCTGACGCTGGAAGGCGACATCCGCGTGCGCGCGCAAGGCGAGCTGTTCGACGAAGGCAACCTGGCGGCCGAGGTCTACCGCAGCCAGCTCGATTCGCCGGCCTGGGCGCCCGACCTCACCAACACCCAGGTGTCGCGCCAGCGGCTGACGCTGCGCGCGCGGCTCGGGGCGCTGGCCAAGGTGTCGGACGACGTCAGCGCCGGGCTGCGCATCGTCGCCGCGGGCAACAGCGGGCCCACCTCGGCATCGAGCACGCTGGGCAGCAACTTCAACCGCTTGAGCGCGAGCTTCGACCGCGCCTGGCTGCGCTGGGAGCCGCGCTACGACCTGCGCTTCGAGGGCGGGCGCATGGCCAACCCCTTCTTCGGCTCCGACCTGATCTGGCCGGACGACCTGTCGCTCGACGGCGTGGCGATGCGCGGCGAGCGCGACCTGGCCAGCGGGCTGGTCGCCTTCGCGACCGTCGGCGCGTTCGCGCTGGAAGAGTTCGCGCTGACCCGGCACGACAAGTGGCTGTACGGGGTTCAACTCGGCACCGACTGGGCCGTCACCGACCGCACGCAGCTGCGCCTGGGCCTGGCGGTCTACGACTTCCAGAACGTCGAGGGCGTGCGCGAGAACGACCCGCCGCCGACCGGGCCGCGTGCCGGCACGGTGGCCTACCAGCTCAGCCAGTACCCGGCGGCCGTGCGGCAGAAGGGCAACACGCTGATCAACCTCAACGACCCGACCAGCACCGCCGCGCCGGTGTGGGGCCTGGCCTCCAAGTTCCGCCCGGTCAACCTGAGCGCGGCCGTGACCTTCGGCCACTTCGAGCCCTACCAGGTGGGCCTGAGCGCCGACTGGGTGAAGAACACCGGCTTCGACCTCGCCGACATCCGCCAGCGTGCCGGCACCAATGCCGTCGACGTGGTGCTGCCCAAGACCACCGGCGTGCAGCTGCGCGGCGTGATCGGCACGCCGAAGCTCGCGGAGCGCGGCGACTGGCAGGGCTTCGTGGCGCTGCGCAAGTTCGAGCGCGATGCCTGGGTCGACGCCTTCACCGACACCACCTGGCACCTGGGCGGCACCAACTACAAGGGCTTCAGCGTCGGCGGCAGCTACACGCTGGACCGCAACACCACCTTCGGCGCACGCTGGACCAGCACGCGCAACCTCGACGACGGCTACCGCTTCCTCGCGGTGCCGACCGACCCGACCTCGGTCAGCGGCAACCTGAGCAGCGCGCCGCTGAAGATCGAGGTGATCCAGCTCGAAGTGCAGTCGCGCTTCTGAACCCGCGCACCCCATGGACAAGCTGATGACCCCGGGGCGAGCCCGCCTGCTCGCCGCCATGCTCGCCGCCGTGCTCGGATCCGCGCTGGCCGTGCCGGCACTGGCCCAGGACGACAAGCGCGCCAGCCGCGAGCGCGAGGCCCTGCGTCGCGCCCAGCAGGCGCTGCGCAGTGCACAGGAGCAGCAGTCGGCGCTGCAGCGCGAGAAGGCCGAGCTGGCCGCGGAGAAGGACAAGCTCGATGCCGCGGCGAAGAAGAGCAATGCGCAGCTCGGTGCCTTGCAGTCGCAGGCCGGCCGTGCACGCGCCGACCTCGCCCGCACGGAAGGCGAGCTGGCCCAACTGCGCACCGAGCTCGAGACCCTCAAGCGCAGCGCGGCCGAACGTGATGCGGCGCAACTGGCGCGCATCGACGAACTCGGCAAGGCGCTGCAGGAGCACCAGCGCCTGCTCGCCGAGCGCACGCAGACCGTGACCACCACGACCACGCTGCTGGAGCGCAGCACGCAGGCCCTCGGTCGCGCGGAGACGCAGAACGGCGAGCTCTATGCGATCTCGCGCCGGCTGCTCGACGAGGTGCGCCGGCTCGGTGGGAGCGAGGGCCTGATCGGGCTGGACAGCGTCAAGCTGGAGAACCGCGCCGAAGCGCTGCGCAGCGAGATCGAAGCGCAGCGCCTGGTCGTGGCCCCGGCGCGCTGAGGCTCAGCGCCGGCGACGACGCACCCAGCCCAGGGCCAGCAGGCCGCCGGCCATCAGCGCGGCGCTGGCCGGCTCGGGCACCGGCGTCACGCAGTGCGGGTCGAGCCAGGGCTTGCCGTGCCAGCCGTGGCCGTAGCCGCCGCCGTGATCGCCATGACCGACGTGCCAACCGCCCCAGCTTCCCCAGCCGGACCAGCCGCCCCAGCCATGGCCGGGCTTGTCGTGGTCGCGTCCGCGGTTCTCGAAGCGCTCCTCGATGCGGCGCCAGGCGGCCTCCCAGTCGTCGCGGTTCACGCGCGGGCCGAGGCGCTCGAGCCAGTCCTCGTCGTTCGAGCGGTTCCAGGTGAACGAGAGCCGCTCTTCGGCGATCTCGCGCAGCCGGTCGTGGAAGCTGTCGTCGTTGCTTCGCTCGGCAGCGAAGGCCGGCATCGCAGCGCAGCCGGCAGCCAGCGCGAGCGCCGCGGCCAAGGTTCTGTGATTCATGGTCATGTCCCTGTGAAGTCGATCCAGAAGTTGGTGACCACTCGATGAACGCGCAAGCGTGTCCGTACGCACTGTCTGCATGGCTCGAACGGGCGGGCTCCACTCCCGGTCCGGAGCCTGCGGAACCATGATGGCCTCGCGAGTTGAAGCTTCCGCGACAGGGTCATGAGCCGCACGGACCAACACATTCGCGGGGGGATGACGTCGCAACGACATCAACGCGTCAAGTCGCGAGGGGCCGCGCGAGCGCTGTCATCGATGCGTGAGCGCATCGGCGCATGCGCGCCGGGTCTGCCGACATGACCCTGCCAAGGCCCGGCCTCAGGCTCCTGACCAGGGGTGCCGATCGGCGCCGGCAGATGACAAAGACCCACATGAGACTTCATCGTTCCCTTCTTCGTGCCATCGGTGCGGCCGCGCTGATGTTGTCGGCCGCGGCCACGCAGGCGTCCGTCAGCGGCGTGGTGATCAGCCAGGTCTACGGCGGTGGCGGCAACGGCGGCACCACGCTGCGCAACGACTTCATCGAGGTGTTCAATGCCGGCGCCTCGCCGGTCAGCCTGGCCGGCTGGTCGGTGCAGTACGCGTCGACCGCCGGTTCGAGCTGGCAGGTCACCAACCTGACGGCGACCACGCTCGCACCGGGCCAGTACTACCTGGTGCAGCAGGCCGCACAGGGTGGCGGCACGCAGAACCTGCCGACGCCCGACGCGACCGGCACGATCCCGATGTCGGCCACTGGCGGCAAGGTGGCGCTGGTCGCGTCCACCACCGCACTGAGCGGCAGCGCGCCCACTGGCGGCGCACTCGTCGATCTGGTCGGCTGGGGTGCCGCGACGTTCTTCGAAGGCGCGGCCGCGCCGGCCACGGTGGCGACCAGCGCGGTGCTGCGCAGCGCCGGCGGCTGCACCGACAGCGACAACAACGGCACCGACTTCAGCGCCGGCACGCCGACCCCGCGCAACAGCGCCACGGCGCTGCAGCCCTGCGGGAGCGCCGTGGCGCAGCCGATCGTGCCGAGCTGCCCGGCCACCACGCTGCTCGTCGGCACGGCGGGCACGGTGCAGGCCACGGCCCGCGATGCCGACAGCATCGTCAACGCGGCCACGGTCACCGGCACGCTGCCGGCGGGCTTCAGCCTCGGCACCTTCCAGCCGGCCACTGCCGTTGGCGGCACGGCGCAGTTCACGCTGAACGTGGCCGCCACCGCGGCGCCGGGGGCGTATGCCATCGCGCTGAACTGGAGCAATAACGCCACGCAGTCGGCCTCGTGCACGATCAACGTGAGCATCGCCTCGGTCACGCCGATCTACGACATCCAGGGCAGCACGGGAACCAGCCCGCTGGCCGGCCAGACGGTGACCACGCGCGGTGTCGTCACGCTGCGCACCAACAACGGCTTCTTCCTGCAGGATGCGACCGGCGACGGCAACCCCGACACCTCCGACGGCATCTTCGTCTTCACCAGCACGGCACCGACCGTGAGCGCCGGCCAGCTGGTGCAGCTCAGCGGCACGGTCACCGAGTTCAACACCGGTGCGGCGAGCAATGCCGACACGCTGGCCCACCCGGTGACCGAGCTGACCGGCATCGCCGGCCTGACGGTGCTGGGCAGCGGCTTCGCCGTGACGCCGCTCGAGGTGGTGCTGCCCGAGGCGGTCAACGACGAGCTGGAGCGCTTCGAGGGCATGCTGGTCACGCTGCGCGGGCCGCTGACGGTGTCGCAGAACTTCTTCCTCGGTCGCTACGGCCAGGTGACGCTGTCGGCCGGCGGCCGCATGGAAACGCCGACCAACCGCCACCGCCCGGGACCGGATGCGCAGGCGCTGGCCGATGCCAATGCACGCGCCCGCATCCTGCTGGACGACGCGACCTCGGTGCAGAACCCGAACCCGACGCCGTACCTCGCTGCCGACAACACGCTGCGGGCCGGCGACACCGTGAACGCCGTGACCGGCGTGATCGACTACGGCCTGGCGACGAACAGCAACACCGGCTTCGGCGACTACAAGATCCAGCCGACCGCGCCGCTGAGCTTCACCCGAGAGAACGCGCGTCGCACGACGCCGGAGCCCGTCGGCGGCAACCTGCGCGTGGCCAGCGCCAACGTGCTGAACTACTTCACCACCTTCACCGACGGCAGCACCGCGACCGGCCAGACCGGCCAGGGCTGCTCGCTCGGCGGTGCGGTGTCGGCGGCGAACTGCCGCGGCGCCGACAGCCTGGCCGAGTTCGTGCGCCAGCGCAGCAAGATCGTCGAATCGATCGCGGCACTCGACGCGGACGTGGTCGGCCTGATGGAGATCCAGAACAACGGCGCAACGGCCGTGCAGAACCTCGTCGACGCGCTCAACGCGAAGCTCGGCGCGGGCACCTACAGCCGTGTGGCCGACCCGGCCAGCGGCACCGGCACCGACGCGATCAAGGTGGCGATGATCTACCGCGCCGCGCGGGTGGCGCCGGTGGGCGGCTCGCTGTCCGACACCGACCCGATCCACAACCGCCCGCCGCTGGCGCAGTTGTTCGCTGCCGCCAACGGCGAGCGCTTCGTCGTCGTCGTCAACCACTTCAAGTCCAAGGGCTGCGACGGCGCGGCCGGGGCGGATCTCGATCAGGGCGACGGGCAGGGCTGCTTCAACGATCGCCGCACGCAGCAGGCGCAGGCGCTGGCCACGTTTGTCGGTGGCCTGCAGGCCAGCACCGGCAGCGGCGACGTGCTGCTGATCGGCGACTTCAACGCCTACGCGCAGGAAGACCCGATCGCCTCGCTGGCGGCCAGCGGCTTCGTCGACCAGATCGGCGTGTTCAACAGCTTCGGCTACTCCTACGTGTTCGACGGCGCTGCCGGCCGGCTCGACCACGCGATGGCGTCGGCCTCGCTGTCGGACAAGGTCAGTGGTGCCACCGAATGGCACATCAATGCCGACGAGCCCTCGGTGATCGACTACAACCTGGAGTTCAAGCAGCCGGCCTGCGCCACCTGCGGCCCCGACTACTTCAGCGCGACACCGTACCGTTCGTCGGACCACGACCCGGTGGTGGTCGGGCTGTCGATCTACTGGACCGTGCTGGGCACGGCCGGGCGCGACACCCTGCTCGGTTCGGCCGGCGACGACCGCCTGACCGGCGGCGAAGGGGCCGACACGCTCACCGGCGGCAGCGGCGCCGACCTGTTCGTCTACCGCTCGCTGCGCGATGCCGGCGACACCGTCACCGACTTCGCACCGGGCAGCGACCGCATCGACCTGTCGCTGCTGCTGCAGGCGATCGGCGTGAACCCCGACACCGCCTTCGCCGACGGCATCGTTCGCCTGCAGGCGTCGCCCGCCGGCGTGCTGGTGCAGATCGACGTCGACGGCACCGGCCCTGCGGCCGCCCGCACGCTGGCCACGCTGCGCGGCGTCAGCCCCGCGGCGATCGTCCCCTCGCGCGATTTCGTGTTGCGCTGACCCCTCACTTCGAACTCCACATTGCCATGCGAACCCTTCACTCCATCGCCCTGGCTGCGGCGCTCGCCGCCGCTTCGCTGGGCGCCCATGCCCAGGCCCTCGGCAACGGCAACTTCAGCTCCGGCCTGGCCGGCTGGCAGGTGCTCGGCGACGCCAGCGTGCAAGCCGGTGCCGGCACCAACGAGCTCTGGCTGACCACCGCGTCGCTGGCCTTCGAGGACGACTTCCCGCTGCCTGCAGGCGCCTTGAACCGCTCAGGGCAGGGTGCTGCCGAGGTCAGCGGCGTCGAGTCCTTCGTCGGCCTGGCCGGCGGCACGCTCGACCCCGATCCGCTCGGTGGCCTGCAGGCCTACGAAGGATCCGCGGCCTCGCAGTCCTTCATCGCGTCCGCGGGTGACACGCTGAGCTTCCGCTGGGACTTCGGCACCAGCGATACCTTCGCCGACTATGCCTTCGCCGTCATCGACGGCCAGTTCATCCGCCTGGGAGGGTCCGGCGAGGCCACGCTGCCCGGCCGTCTCGGCAACCTGCTGCAGACCGGCGAGCAGAGCTTCAGCCTGAGCTTCGCGTCGAGCGGCCTGCACACGCTGGCCTTCGGCGTGGTCGACGTCGCCGACTACAGCGTGACCTCGACACTCGCGGTGACCGGCGTGCAGGTCGTGCCGGTGCCCGAGCCCGGTGCGCTGGCGCTGATGCTCGCCGGCCTCGGCATCGCCGCCGCTGCCGGACGCCGCCGCAAGCCCGTTTCGCAACCCTGACCAGGACCACCGCCATGCTCGTCAAGAACGCACTCGCCGCCGCCGCCGCGGCCCTGCTCGCCGGCACGGCGCAAGCCGGCATCGTCACCCAGTGGAACTTCAACTCGGTGGTGCCTGACGCCTCGACGAGCACCGGCAGCACCGTCGCGTCGATCGGCGCGGGCACGGTGTCGGCGATCGGCGGCACCAGCGCATCGTTCGCCAGTGGTTCGGCCAACGGCGGCTCGTCCGATCCAGTGACCGTCGACGACACCGGCTGGGGCATCACCACCTTCCCGAGCCAGGGCAACGGCCCGAAGACGGCCGGCGCCTTCTTCCTGGTGAGCACGCTCGGCTGGCAGGACATCTCCATCGCCTACGACCTGCGCCACAGCAACACTGCAGCCGCGAACGAGTTCGTGCAGATCACGCTGGATGGCGGCGCGAGCTTCGCCGACGTGGCCAGCTTCATCGGCAATGCCGGCGACACCTGGTTCAACGGGCGCAGTATCGACCTGTCGTCGATCGCCGGGGCCGACAACAACCCGCTGTTCGGCTTCCGCGTGGTGTCGGGCTTCGGCCCCGCCGGCAGCTACGTGGCGTCGAATCCGGCCAGTTCCTACGCCACGAGCGGAACCTGGCGCTTCGACATGGTCACCGTCAATGCGCTGGCCCCGATCCCCGAGCCCGGCGCGCTGGCGCTGATGTTCGCCGGCCTGGGTGTCGTCGCGGGCGCTTCGCGACGCCGTCGCGTCGACTGAACCCGGCTGCGCGCCGTCTCGGCGGCGCTGGAACGACGAAGGGGCCGCTCGCGCGGCCCCTTCTTCTTGCTGTTGTCGGGTTCAAGCCTGGCGGCGGCGCGCCATGAAGCCGAGCAGGCCGAAGCCGGCCAGCATCATGCCCACGGCACCGGGCTCGGGCACCGGCGCGAGGTTGAGCACGCCGGCATAGCTGCCGCCATAGGTGCCGGTGATGTTGCCGCGCACCTGCAGCACGTAGCTGCCGGCGTCGAGGTCGGTCGGGACGATCACCTGCACGTCGCCGCCGGTGCTCTGCGCCGTCAGGGACTGCGAAGTCCAGGCGAGCAGCAGGTTGGGGTCGAGCGGGCCGGTGAGGGTGGTCAGCGGGTCGCCGCGGTAGAGGCGGACCTGCAGGTTGGAGATGTCGAACCAGCTGCCCAGGTCGATGGTCGCGGTCAGCGAGTTGAAGGTCGAACCATCGACGCGGAAGGCGTAGGTGTCGTAGAAGCGGTCGGTCGACAACAGCGTGCTGCCGGGCAGCTCGGCGAGCTGCAGGCCGGCCAGCGACAGGTTGGTGTCGTTGAAGGAGTGGTTGTAGGACAGCGTCACCGGCGCGACGAGCGTGCCGAGGTCCTGCGTGCGGGTGACGAAGTCGGCGGCATGGGCCGCAGGCAGCAGCGACAGCAGCGTCGCGGCGGCCCACAGGCTCCGATGGAGTGCCTTGCGGCGGAACTGCATGAGTACTCTCCTGGCAGGTTGTGGAGGCGCTGCCGCCGCGTTGCGGCGAAGCGGTCTGAAGGCATCCCGACAGACAGAGTACCCAGGGAGCGTGTCAAGCCTTCATCGAGTGGGCAGAGTGCCCATGGCCCGATCGACGGACGCGGCATGACGCCGCATGAACCGGCAGCGGCCGGATGGCCCGTTCGGGCCGGGTCAGTGCAGCAGCAGCGCGAACATCGACGCCGCCGCGACGGCCAGCACCAGCAGCACGAGGCCGCAGCGTCGCTCGGTCGCGTTGCCGCCACCGGTGCCCCGCGCACCCGCCGACTCAGCCTCGACCATGCCACGGACGGTGTCCGGGGGCAGGGAGATCAGGGACGCGGTCAGCATGTCGGCCTCCTGGGGCAGGCGTGGCCGAGGTCTCCAGCACGGGTGCGGCTGGACGAAGTCGGTACGCGAGCCCGATGTTGCGCCCGAATGATGTCGAGCACACGGCAGAAAAGCACGACTGTGTGCCGTCTGTTGTCAAGACGGCGCAGCGGTGGGGGCGCGATCAGTCGAGCGCGCCCCAGCCCGTCGCCACGCGCCGATAGCGGCCCTGGGCATCGAGTTCGGACACGTCGATTTCCTCGCCGGTGCCTTCGAGCACTTCGCCGCGATAGCGCTCGACGATGGCCTGGCGAGGCGCCTTGAAGCTGGAGACGTGGTAGGCCTCCGGCACGAGCTCGAAGACCCTGAAGCTGTACACCTTGACCGTCTGTACGCTGTCCATGACTGCTCCCTGCAACATCCGCGATGCAGTCTAGCCGCCAGCCCTCCGGTCACACCAATTCCGGGCTGGCGGCTCGGGCTTCGAGGAAGCCGTCACACCGCGCGGTCGGCGCGCCTGAGCAGCGCCACGGCCGCCAGCAGCGCCAGCAGCCAGGTCAGCCCCAGCGCGCCGCCACCGCCGCCACCCCCTCCGCCGCCGTTGTCGGGCGGCGGATCGCCGGGCACCGGCAGGCCCAGCGACACGGCGCAGGCGCGGATCTGCGGTGTGTCCAGGGTCGTGGCCGTGCGCGCGGGGGCGGTGTAGGCCGCCGGATCGGCGGCGTAGGCCAGCGCCTCGTCGGCATCGAGGATGCCGGCACCGCAGATCGTGCTGTCGCACTGGCAGCGGCCGCCCTTGTTACCGGAGGCGGCGTCGCAGGCCTGCAGCAGCGGTACCTTGACGTGCGGCAGCGCCGAGGCGCGCAGCCCGGCCTCCACCTGCGCCACGGTCAGCGCCGGGTTGAGCGACCACATCAGCGCCGCCACGCCGCCGACCACCGGTGACGCGAAGCTGGTGCCGCTGGCGGCGGCGTAGCCGAACTCGCCGGCCGCGCCGGTGCCGAGGTTGAAGGTCGAGGCGATGCCGGTGTCGGCGAGCTGGGTGTCGCAGTCACGGCCGTTGGCGGCGTCGCCGCCGACCGTGGCCAGCGCCACCTGGGCGCCGTAGTTCGCGTAGATCGCCTTGAAGCCCTGCCGGTTCAGCGAGGTGACCGCGAAGGCGCCGGGGCACGAGGCCGGCCGGCCGACGGCGCCGCGCTGGTTGCCCGCGGCGGCGATGACGATGGCGCCGGCGTTGCGCACTTCCGCAAGCGTGTCGATGTAGAGCTGCGCCGCAGCGGCCACGTTCGGGTCGCTGTCGGCCGGGTTGCACGACGAGAAGCCGGCGACGCCGACGACAATGACCTTGGCCGGCGTCGTGTTCGCAGGCGCTCCGGCCACCGGCAGCCCGGCCGCCCAGCGCAGGCCGTCGACCACGTCGTCCACCGCCGCGCCGCACTTGCCGGCCACGCGCACCGGCAGCAGCCGGGCGTCCCAATGGATGCCGGCCACGCCCTTGGCGTTGTTGCTGACGGCGCCGACCTGACCCGCCATCAGCGTGCCGTGCCAGCTGCTGGCCGCACGCGCTTCGCAGCCGTCCCACAGGGCGAGGTTGGCCTTGATCTCGGCCTCGGTCAGGCGATCGCCCGGGTCGCGGGCGTCGTTGTCGCGGCCGTTGCCATCGTTCGCATAGTCGACCGAGGACACGAAATCATGGCCGGCGCCGACCCAGCGCGAGTCCAGCTCCGGGTGGCTGGTGTAGCCGGAGTCGAGCACCGCGATCACCGGCGGCAGGCCCGACGCGGGCTGGCCGATGCTGCGGTCCCAGGCTGGCGGCAGGCCGGGCACGCCGGTCGAACCGGCCGTGCGCTCCCCCAGCCACCACTGATCACTGCTGAACAGCGTGTCGTTCGGCACGCGCGTCAGCGATTCGTGGCGCGGCTCGAGCACGAGGGCGATGCGCCGGTCGCGGCGCAGCTCGGCGGCGAGCCGCGACAGCTCCTCGCGCGACACCGCCTGTGCGCTCGACAGGCGGAACCAGGCCGGGCCGACGGCCGTGGCCACGGGCGCCAGCCCGGGGCGCCCGGTGGCGACGGCCAGCGCCGTGTGCGCGTCGGGGGTGTGCAGCCGAACCAGCAGGTCGGCCGCGGCGGCGGGCGTGGCAAAGGGCGCAGTGAGCGCCAGGGCGAGGGCAGCCAGCCCGCACCGGATTGAGCGGAGAGTCATCCACGCAGGCTAGGGGAGCCCGGTTGAGGATTCATGACAGGCCGTCCAGCCCATGCGCCGCCCGGGCATGCCGACACGCAACGGGCATCGAACGTGATCCGAACGGACCATGCCGGGCGCGCGCGGCGGATTCACCGACGAGTCACGGCGCGGGCCTATGGTGCGGTGCACGAAGGCAGCGCGTTGCCACGGCGCTTCCTGTCGGATCACCCATGTCCCGCTCCAGCCTCCTCGACCCCCCTGCCGACCTGATCCGGACACCGACCGCGGTGCCCGAGACGCCGGTGCGCATGTTCGCCGCCACCGGCGCACGCCGCCTGTTCCGCCATGCGCCGCAGTCGCTGTCGGCCTTCATCGCGGCGTTGCTCGAGCCGGGGCTGAGCGCCGTGATGCTGGTCGGCGCGCACTGGTACCACGACGAGCCCTTCTCGCGTGCGTCGATGACGCTGCTGCTGCTGGTGCTGGCCCTGACCTTCCCCGGCACCGACCGCTTCCGCGACCGGCCGCTGTCGTCCGCGGTGGACATCGGCCTGTCGTGGCTGTGGCTGCTCGCCTTGCTGCTGCTGTGCGGCTGGGCGACGCGCAGCCTCGCCTACTTCGAGTGGCCGGTGATCGGGCTGTGGGCACTGGCCACGCCGCTGGTGCAGTGGTGCGTCGTCATCGCCGGCCGCGACTGGCTGCGCTGGCGCGCGCGGGCGCCGAGCGCGGCTCGGCGCGCCATCATCGTCGGCGCCGGGCCGCTGGCCGTGAAGGCCAGCCGCGCGCTGCTGGGCCGCAACGACCGGCGCACCGAGGTGCTGGGCTACTTCGACGACCGTCAGGGCGACCGCATCGATGCCGAGGCGCGCAAGCTGCGCCAGGGCGGTCTGGCCGACGTCGGTGCCTATGTGCTGCGCCATGGCGTCGGCGAGGTCTACATCACGATGCCGCTGGGCTCGCAGCCGCGCATCGTGCGACTGCTCGAGTCGCTGCAGGGCACGACGGCCTCGATCTACTTCGTCCCCGACGTGTTCGGCATCAGCATCATCCAGGGCCGTCTGCAGGACGTGAACGGCGTGCCGGTGGTCGGCATCTGCGAGACGCCGTTCACCGGCGTCAACGAGGCCGTCAAGCGTGCCAGCGACCTGGTGCTGGCTTCCTTGATCCTGTTGATGCTGGCGCCACTGCTGGTGGTGCTCGCGCTCGGGGTCAAGCTGAGCTCGCCGGGCCCGGTGATCTTCAAGCAGCGGCGCAACGGCCTGAACGGCGAAGAGATCGTCGTCTACAAGTTCCGGTCGATGCGCACGATGGACGACGGCGCGGTGGTCCGCCAGGCCACGCGTGGCGATGCCCGCATCACCCGCTTCGGCGCCGTGCTGCGCCGGACTTCGCTGGACGAGCTGCCGCAGTTCGTCAACGTGCTGCAGGGGCGCATGAGCATCGTCGGGCCGCGGCCGCACGCCGTTGCGCACAACGAGCAGTACGCGCGGCTGATCAAGGCCTACATGGTCCGCCACAAGGTGCGCCCGGGCATCACCGGCTGGGCGCAGGTGAACGGCCTGCGCGGCGAGACCGACACGCTGGAGAAGATGCAGGCCCGCGTCGAGTACGACCTCGAGTACCTGCGCAACTGGTCGCTGGCGCTGGACCTGCAGATCATCGCGCGCACCATCAAGCTCGTGATCGCCGACCGCCATGCGCATTGAGCGCGTGGCGCTGATCGCGGCGGCGCTCGCCGGCGGTGTGCATTCCGCGCGGGCCGACGGCGACGCCTTTCGATTCGGGGCCGGGCTGTCGGCCGGCAGCGAGACCAACGTCTTCCGTGCCCCGCCAGGGCAGGAGTCGAGCGATCACTACGTGGGCGCGTCACTGTCGGCCCAGGTGGACGAGACCTTCGGCCGGCAGCGGCTGCAGGCGGGCCTCACCGTCCGCCGCAGCGACTACAGCCGCCTCGACGACCTCGACAACACCGGCTACGGACTGTCGAGCGACTGGAGCGGCTCGACCGCCGGTGACCTGTCCTGGAAGATCTCCTACGCGACCAACCGCAGCCTGGCGTCGTACACCAGCGTGATCGAACCCGATCGGCGCGTCGCCAATGTCGAGACCAGCCGGCAGTTCATCGCGGCGGCGCAGCTCGGTCGCGTCGCGCAGTGGGTGGCCAGCGTGACCGCCAGCCACCGCAGCATCGACTACTCGGCCGCAGCCTACGCGCAGGACCAGTACCGGCTGGACAGCCTGGGCTTCAGCGCCCAGTGGCGGCCGCTGGGGCCGCTGAGCGTGACCTTCGGGCCGCGGCTGACGCAGGGCCGCTTCCCGCAAGCGCGGCTGAATGCCGATGGCAGTGCAAGCGCCGACCGCTTCGAGCGACAGGACATCGACCTGTCGTCGGTGTGGTCCGTCACCGGGGCGAGCACCGTGACCGGCCGCGTGAGCCTGACACGGCAGCGCTACGACCTGCTCAGCGACCGCGACTTCAGCGGCGCCACGGGGCAGTTCGGCTGGACCTGGGCGGCCACCGGCAAGACCCGGCTGAACGCGGAACTCAGCCGCGACACCGGCAGCGAGTCCAGCTTCTTCAGCGTGGCCGTGCTGGGGCAGCAGGTGCGAGGCATTGGGGACAACAGCCAGCTCACCACGCGCCTGGCCGCCCGGCTGGACCACGACCTGACCGGCAAGGTCTCGGTGAACCTCGGGCTGCAGGCAGCGCAGCGCCAGCTCGCGGCCAGCTCGCGGCTCGGCACGGGTGGCGTGGTGCTCAACGACGAAGCCGGCCGCGAGCGCAGCGGCACCGTGTCGCTGGGCCTGCGCTACGCCGCGGCGCGCAGCGTGAGCCTCGGCTGCGATCTGGCGCACCAGCGGCGCACCAGCGACACCGTGCTGTCGTCCACCTACCGCGGCGACAGCCTGTCCTGCTTCGGCCAGTTGACGGTGCGGCCCTGAACCCGCGGCGGGCTGCGCCACGGCCGGCGGGTCAGGACAGACCCAGCCGCAACTGGGCGGGCGTGAGCCCGGCCCAGCGCTTCATCGAACGACGGAAGTTGGCCGGGTCGTCGAAGCCCAGATGGCGGCCGATGGCTTCGTTGTCGAGGCCTTGCGCATGCATCAGGCGCAGCGCGGTGTGCAGCCGCACCTGGTCGAGTTCGGCCTGGAAGTGCGTGCCGCAGGCCGCCAGGCGGCGCTTGAAGGTGGCCGGGCTCATGCCGAACGCCGCGGCCGTGTCGTCCAGCCCCGGCGCGCAGCGCACGCGTTCGAGCAGGTGGGCATAGACGAGCGCGAGCAGATGGCGGCGCGGCTCCTGCGCCGTGGCCTCGCGATCGAGCGCCTCGGCGATCGCCGTCGAGCGCAGGGCGCGCGGGTTGGCCCAGGGCCGGTCCAGCTGATCGGCGTCGATGACCATCGCGTCGAGGTGGCAGCGAAAGCGCAGCCGGGTGCCCAGGTGAACCTCGTGCGCATCGCGCCGGCCCGGTTCGCCGCGGTTGAACAGGAAGGTCCACGGCAGCCGCTCTCCGGCCAGCCATTGGCAGGCCGCGGCGACGGCGCTCATCTGCATGTCGACCAGGAAGCTGCGCATGCCCGCACCGGCGCAGGCCTCGGTCCAGTACAGCACGGCCAGCGGCCCGTCGATGGCGACATGGGGCACCAGCAGCGGTGACAGCCGCGCTCCGTGCAGCTGCAGCACCTGCAGCGCGCGGCGCAGCGTGCCGGCCGTCAGCAGTGCGTGGCTGGCGGCGCCATAGTGGCCCGGCAGCAGCTGGCGGCCGAGCTGGAACGCCAGCTCCGGATCACCCACCGCCTGCGCCGCGTGGCGCAGCAGGCACAGCAGTTGGGAAGGGGACAGCCGCGATTCCGCGCCGTCGAGCTCGAACGCCGGCAGGCCTGCAGCCGACAGCAGGGGGGCCGGGTCGAGATCGAGCGAGCGCAGGTGCTCCAGCAGCACGGCAGGCTGGTGCGGCGCCGGGATCAGCAGTGTGGCGGCGTCGTAGCAGGTCAGCATCGGGGTCTGCTCACACCGGCGCCGAGGCTGGGTCGCGCTGCCCCGTGCCGGCGAGCTCGATCTCGCGGTTCAGGCCCGACAGCAGGTCGCCGATGTCACCGGTGGCGGCGGTGCAGGCCGTGTGCAGCGCCAGCGCGGCGCGGCGGCCATCGCTGCCGTGGAAGGCCGTCGCCCCGACCATCTGCTCGAGGTGCCGCGCCATGCGCACCGCCTCGGCCAGCGGCGTGCGCGGCAGCAGCAGGACGAAACGGTCTCCGCTGTAGCGGCACAGCAGGTCGTCGTTGCGCAGGTTGAGCAGGATCTGGTGCGTCACCGCCTGCAGCGCCCGCACGGCATCGCGCCGCCCATGGTCGTGCAGCAGGGCCTGCAGGCCGGTGGCCTCGATCATCACCAGCGCGGCTGCGGCGTCGGGGTGCGCCTGCTGTTCGATCGCGACCTGCTCGCGCAGGTAGTCGATGCGCGCCAGCTGCGTGATGCGGTCGAAGTCGCGATGCTCGCGGAACAGCCGCTCGCGCAACTGCATGTGCTCGCTGAGGCGGAACTGCTCGCGCCGCCAGCCGACCAGCCCCGCGGTCAGCAGCGCCATGCCCAGCGGCACCAGGCCGGACTCGAACCACTTGTCGATGCGCAGCACGTCCTTCATCGAGAAGAGCTCGTCGAGCGCGTCGGCCCACATGCCCAGCGCGACGCCCGCCAGCCCGAGCGCCAGCAGCAGCGTCACCCGTCCGGCGGGCCGGCTGTGCAGGACGATGCGCATCCAGTACGCCGCCATCAGCGCGGTGCCGCCTTCGCCGACCAGGTCGAGCCAGCGCCACTCGGCCGGCGGTCGTGCGTTGCCCAGCAGCGCGTACAGCAGTGCGAGGGCGGCCGCGGCCAGCGCAGTGCAGGTCTGAATATGGCGATTGGACGGCGTCATCGGCATGGAGTCGGCAAGGCAACCTGCCATGTTGTTGCGGCTTCATGACAGTGGCGTGGCGCCGCGACGGTGGGTGTTGCGTCCATGCACGGGTCGGATCGGCTCACGCGCTGCGGATTCGAGGTGCCGCGGCCAACCGACTGAGACCGACCGGGCGCGGCAGGAGGCAGCGGTCGAAAGGGCTCACGCAGGCCGGGGCCGCGCGCCCGGGCGCCACGCCGCGCCGCAGCTGTCACCGAAGCGCCATGCGGCGCTCCGAGACTGCGCGGCGTTCTCACCTCCGCCTTGCAAGGTTCCCCCGTGCTCCATCCCACTTCGACCCGTCGTGTGTTCCGCAAGACCCTCCCGGCATGGGCCGCCGTGGCTGCGCTCAACGCCATGGCCCAGCCCGCACCGGGCGCAAAGGATCAGGCCGAGCAGCTGCCGCCGGTGATCATCACCGGCGAGATCGCCTACCGCGACCGCGCACCGGCCATCGCGCCCACGCTGACCTATGGCCAGGACTACTTCCAGCGCTTCGAGCCCTCGACGGCCGGCGACATGGTCAAGCGCGTGCCCAGCGCCACCTTCGTGAGCGACGTGCTCGAGTACGACGCCGTGCAGCTGCGCGGGCTGGCCCCGGCCTACACCCAGGTGCTGGTCAACGGCAAGAAGGTGCCGGGCGGTGCCGATGACCGTTCCTTCTGGCTCGATCGCATCCCCGCGGAGATGGTGGAGCGGGTGGAAGTGCTGCGCAGCGCCAGCGCCGACCGCAGCGGCGACGCGATGGCCGGCGCGATCAACATCGTGCTGCGCGACGCCTACACCTTCGACGGCAGCTACATCCGCGTGGGGGTGTCACGCTACGACGACGGCAAGGTCCAGCCGACGGTCGGCCTGGTCAGCTCCGGCGAGGCGCTGGGCGGCCGCATCCTCGTCAGCCTGAACGTGCAGGACCGCTACAACCCCAAGCGCAAGCGCAGCGACCGCTTCGACCAGCCGGGCGGCGAGCTGGTCAGCTTCGAGGACCAGTCCGACATCCGCAACGGGCGCGACTACTCGGGCACGGTGTCCTATGCCGCCGAACTGGGGACTGGCCGCCTGACACTGGACGGCTTCGTGGTCAGGACCGACCGCAAGCAGAAGGAGGTCTCGAGCGAGACCGAGTTCGACGACGGCGACACCGTGACCAGCAACGTGCCCGGCCTGACGCTGGTGAAGCAGACCAACTGGGGTCTCGGCGGGGAGTACAAGTTCGGCATGGCCGGTGGCACCACGACGCTCAGCCTGGAGCACGCGCGCTTCAAGGACGACAGCGTGGAGAGCGAAGAGTCGTTCTCCTATGTCAACAGGATCTGGGACTCGAGCGAAGGCGAGAAGACGGCGTTCGATTCCCAGGACAGGGAAAGCGGCCTGAAGCTGGCGCACCGGCGCGCCATCGCCTCGGCCGAGATGGAAGCCGGCCTCGACCTGCGCCACAAGAGCCGCCTGACCCGCTACACCGAGTACGCCTGGGAGGGTGCGACCGAGAGCGACCCGGTGGTGTATGCGCTGGACGGCGAGATCGCCAGCACCATCCGCGAGAAGCGGCTCGACCCCTACCTGATGTTCTCCGGCCGCCAGGGTGGGCTGGAGTGGGAAGCGGGGTTGCGTTACGAGACCACGAAGGCGAAGGTCGAGTCCGACAGCGGCACGACCCAGCGCGACTACCGCACGGCACTGCCTTCGCTGCACCTGAAGTACGGGCTGGACGACGCCAGCCGCATCAGCCTGTCGCTGGCCCGCACGGTGCGCCGCCCGGCCTTCAACGAGATGATTCCCGAACTGCTCGACGGCGAGTACGGCGACAACGACTACATCGGCAATGCGCGGCTGCGGCCGGAGATTGCCGACGGCCTCGACCTCGGCTTCGAGCGGCGCCTGGGCAAGCGCGGCGTGGCCGGCATCAACTTCTTCTACCGCAAGGTCAAGAACCTGATCGAGCTGAGCAACACCGGCAAGCCGAGCGAGGCATCGGTCGAGAACTGGCAGGACGATGTCCAGGACTACATGGACGATAACGGTGTCGACCGCGCCACAGCCGAAGCCGCCGTGCCGTTCGACCCCGACAGCTTCGTCTACACCAGCCGCAACGTCGGCAATGGCAAGGTGTGGGGCATCGAGCTCGACCTGTCGACGCCGCTGACGGTGCTGGGACTGCCCGAGACCGGCGTGTTCTTCAACTACTCGTGGCTCGACAGCTCGGTGCAGGACTTCATGGGCAAGCGCCGCTTCAACAACCAGGCGCGCAGCCTCTACAACATCGGCTTCATCCACAACCTGCCCGAGTGGCAGAGCAGCTTCGGTGCGAGCTACCGCAAGCAGGGGCGGGCCAGCAGCCGTGTGCTCGGCGAGGAAGTCACCACCACCTACGGCGGCGACCTCGAGATGTTCGTCGAGAAGCGCGTCGGCAAGAGCTTCTCGGTGCGCCTGTCGGCGGCCAACCTGCTCAACGCGAAGAAGAAGGAGGTCTTCCACAAGTTCGACACGCAGGCCGACCAGCTGAACCGCAACTACGATGAATACGAGGTCGAGTCGGAGAAGGCCGGCGCCCGATTCCAGCTGGTGGCGCGCTGGGCATTCTGAACACACTCACCGACGATGACATTCATGACTCGAGATCCACTGGGCGCTGCGCGACGCGCGCTGGCCGCGCTGCTGGCAGGCGCGGCATGGGCCACCGTGGCCATCGCACCGGCGCAGGCCGAAGAACGGGTGGCGCTGCCCGGCGGCGCCGGGCTGATGCTGGCCAAGCGCGAACTGCAGCTGCTCGACGCGAAGGGCAGCGTCCGCGCCCGCTGGGCGGTTCGCGGCGAATCGCTCGACGCCCGCACGCTGCAAGGGGGGCAGGGCATTGCGCTGCTCATCGACAGCAACGCCGAGCGCACCGTGCCGCTGCGCTTCGACGCGGCCCGCGGCACGCTCGACGCGCTGCCACCGCTGCCGGACGGCGGTCGCGGCATCGCGGCGGCCTGCTTGTACCGCGACGCCCAGGGCCTCGTCCACGCCTTCGTCATCGCCGAGAACGGCTTTGCCCAGCAGTGGCTGCTGGCGGACGACGCCGCGCCGCGGCGGGTGCGTGAGTTCGCGGTCGCGCCCGAGACCGAGCACTGCCGCAGCGAGGACGGCCGCGACCGCCTGTTCGTCAGCGCCGCCGACGGCGTGTGGCAGCACCATGCCGAACCCGAAGGCAGCGACGCACGCGAGGTGATCGCACTGCGCCGCCCGCACGGGCCGCTGCGCGAGGGCGGCGGCGAACTCGTCGTGCGCCGCGATGAAGTGGCCGTGCGCGACGGCAAGAGGCTGCGCAGCTTCCCGGTTCGCACGCCGGCCGCAGCGGTGCTTCCGATCGTGACGGCCCGTGTGCAGACCGTGCCGGTCGCGCAGACCGGCGATGCGGCCGATGACCCCGCGATCTGGGTCCACCCCAGCGATCCTTCCGCCTCGCTGGTGCTGGCCACCGACAAGAAGCGTGGCCTCGCGGTCTACGACCTCGAGGGGCGCGAGCTGCAGTTCCTGCCGGTCGGGCGCATCAACAACGTCGACCTGCGGCGGGATGTCCGCCTGGGCAACGAACGGGTGGACCTCGCCGCGGCGACGCAGCGCGACGAGCACGGCATCGTCCTGTTCGGCATCGGCGCCGACCGCCGCGTCAGCGAGCTCGCGCGCCTGCCGCTGGGCTACGAAGACATCTACGGCCTGTGCATGCGCCGCACCGCGCGGGGGGAGGCTGAGGTCATCGTCAACGACAAGGACGGGCGCTTCCTGCAACTGCGCATCGAGCGCGATGCCGGCGGTGCCGTGGTCGCGCGGCGCCTTCGCGAGTTCCGTCTGGCTTCCCAGCCCGAGGGCTGTGTCGTCGACGACACGCAAGACACGCTGTTCGCCGGCGAAGAGAAGCGTGGCGTCTGGGCGATGTCGGCCGACCCGGCCGATGCGAAGGCCGGCGACCGCCGACTCGTGCTGCCTGTCGGCAGCCTGCTGCGCGCCGATGTGGAAGGCATGGCCATCCACCGTGGCGGGGCGCAGGCCTACCTGGTGGTCAGCAGCCAGGGCAACGACAGCTATGCGGTACTCGACGCCGCACCGCCGCACCGCTTTCGCGGCGCCTTCCGGATCGGGATCAACCTCGAAGCCGGCATCGACGGGGTCTCGGAGACCGATGGGCTGGACGTCACCGCCGTGACGCTCGCGCCGGGCTTCGTGGGCGGCATGCTGGTGGTCCAGGACGGCCGCAAGCGCCTGCCCGACGGCCCGCAGAACTTCAAGTACGTCGCCTGGGAGGATGTGGCGCGGGCGCTCGCACTGCCCTGATCAGGCCGCGCGACCTGCAGCACGTCGCGAAGATCGACACCACACGAGGACCTAAAAATAGTATAAATCGTATATCTCATTTCCTCGGGCGACGCATGGACGTCGAAACTCGCGCCTGGTGGATGCTGCTGTGCAGCATCGCGGTGCTCAACATCCTCTTCTGGCTGGCCTCGGCGCACCGGCTGCGCGGCGAGACAGCCGGGAGCATGCGATTGCAGCTCCTGCTGTCGGGTGGCTACGTGCTGGGCTGTGCCTACCGCTGTGCGTTGCCGGTGTTCGACGTGCAGCGCCTGGTGCTGGTCGACAGCTGGGCGTCCAGCGTCATCGTCGGCCGCTCGGTGGCGACGGTGGCAGAACTTTGCTTCGCCGCACAGTGGTCGCTGCTGCTGGCGGGTTCGTCGATGCTGGCCGGCAGCCGGCCGGGGCGATGGGTCGCCGCGGCCCTGGTGCCGACGATCGCGGTGGCCGAATGCTTCTCGTGGCATGCGGTGCTCACGACTTCCAACTTCGGCCACGTGGTCGAAGAGTGCCTGTGGGGCACCGCGGCCGCGGCGTCGTCGATCACGTTGTTCGCGCTGTCCCGCCGGCATCAGGGCCGGCCGCGCCAGTTGCTGCGCCTCGCTGCGGTGGCGGGCGTGGCGTACACCGCCTACATGTTCGCCATCGACGTGCCGATGTACTGGGCCCGCTGGGTGGCCGACGAGGCGGCTGGCCGCGAGTACCTGACGCTGGGCCAGGGCATCGTCGATGCATCGACACGGTGGGTGGTGTCGCACCGCTGGGAGCACTGGCGCACGGAGTTCGTCTGGATGACGCTGTACTTCAGCGTGGCTGTGTGGATCAGCATCGGGCTCGTGCATGTGCGCGGCCTGCCCCGGCCGAGGGCCTTGCGCGAGGTCTGAACCCGCTGCGCGCCAGTTCAGGCCACGTCAGCGAACGGCGGGTTCGGGTGGTCGACGCAATGGGGCCCGAGCCGCCCGTGAACCAGGTACTCATCGACCTCGGGCAGCAGCGCGGCCAGTTCTGCGGCGACCTCCGTCGCCGGTCGTGGCGATCGACCGAGCAGCCGTGCCCACAGCGCAGCATCCTGGCAGAACCAGTGCCGGGTGCTGGAGCCGTTGCCCCTGGGATAGAGGCAGATGTACCGCGGCGCCTGCCCCGGGCCGACGTCTTGCGCCGGCGTGTGCAGTCCGCTGGCGATCGTTCCCTGCGCACTGACGTGGCCGAACGACAGCTTGAAGCGCGGCCGGCCGTACTTCTCCCACTGGAACTCGATGAAGTCGACCCGGTCGCCGCGCGAACGCCGGAAGTCGACGAAATGCGGTGCGTGTCGTTGGTCGATCGCGAAGCCGCGTTCAACCAGTCGCGGAAAGATCTCGGCCTTCAGCGCCTGGCGAAGTTCAGTCGTCGTGCCCATGGGACGTCATCTCCGTGCGGTGCGCTGTGTGTCGCATCTGGCCGGTGCTGCATCGTGTCCACATGTCCGCAATCGGCCAGCCGAGCGTGCGGATTGTCGTTGCAATGCACCTCGAGGCGGGAAGGACTCGCCATCCAAGGGAGCAACACGATGAAGCTGGCAGTACGAGGAATCGACACGGAGTTTGTCGAATCGATCCGCGGAGGCGGCGCAGACGCCAACGGACAACCCGCCCTGAGCCGCAAGGCCGTCGGGCTGGCCAATCCGTGCAGACATTGCCTGCAGTTGATCGCGGAAGGCGACGGCATGCTGGTGCTGGCCCATCGCCCGTTCGACGGGTTGCAGCCGTATGCCGAACTCGGCCCGATCTTCCTGCACGAGCGCGCGTGCCAGCGCTACGAAGCCGAGCGGCTGCCCGCCTGGTTCGCTCATCTCCAGCCCGCGCTGATCAGGGGCTACGACGCGCACGACGAGATCCGCTACGAGACCGGCGACGTGGTGGCAGGGAGCGAACTCACCGCCGCCTGCCAGAGGATCCTGGGCCATGCCGACGTGGCCTATGTTCACATCCGCTCCAGGTACAACTGCTTCCAGTGCCGGGTCGATCGGGCTCATCCGTGATGCGCGGAATGCCCGGCCTCCTCAGCGCGCCGCGAAGGCAATGTCACCGAACCAGCCCTCGACGCGCAGCTTCAGGTCGTCGCTGTCGGTGAGCACGCCGACGTGGCGTATCGGCCCGGGGTCGGCGCCGAACACGCGTCGGTAGTCCTCGACCACGTTGCGCCGGTAGCGCAGCCAGCGGCCGGTGCGGGCCGGCCCCTGTTCGACGACCAGGTACTGGATGCGGCTGCTGCGCGGGTAGGCGATCACGCTGCCCACCTCCGCCTCGCCGTCCCAGGTGTACATCAGCGTCGCGAACGGCAGTGTCTTGCCGGTGAAGAGCTCGACCTGTTCCATGAACATGAGATCGCGCAGGCGGAGCTGGCGCATGTCGCCGTCGAACGCCAGCACGACGCGCGCGGGCGAATCGTCGCGATCATCGTCGGCCACCGAGGCGCCGTGAGGGAACTGGTCGACGCGCCACTCCCAGCTGAGCCAGGGCTGCGTGTGCGGATCGATGTTCACGTCGCAACGCAGCCCCGAGGTCGAGCGCTCTGCCACGGCGTGCACGACGCGCCGCTCGTCGCGTTCGTGCAGCCGGTACTGCGTGGCTGGCCGGTCGCGCCGCATGATGTGGGGCGCCCAGCCGACCGGCAGTTCCGCAGGGGTGGGGGTGTCGGAGAACGGCGGGACCAAACGCGACGCGGAGGCCATCGGAGTCTGGATTCGCGGACCGGCGCAGCCCGCCAGGGCGGTCACCACAGAGGCTGCGAGCGCCGTGCAACATCTGCGCCGGCTGGGCTGCAGCAAGGTGGCCGCGGCCTCTTCTTGCGGGGTTGAGTGCATGCCGCGCAGCGTAGTGCGCGTCGATGAGCGCACCGTGACAAGCCTGCCGAGGCTGCCAAGGCCGGCCCCGCCTCATTGACCGCGCGACGAGACGGCCGCGTCGCATGACTCGATCGACCGGAGTCGCTCGGACGCCGCGTCAAACTGCTCTTCGCTGAAGACGTGAAGCCCGGCGCTCGTCAGCAGCGCGGCTGTGACCCCCTGCCCATGAACTCGCTTTGCGCTGAACGTGCCGTCATGGATCTGGCTGGAGCCACAGGACGGGCTGCCCTCCTTGAGCACCGCGATGCGGATGCCCTTGGACCGAGCCAGGTCGAGCGCATGCATGGCGCCGGCCATGAAAACGGCGGTGAGGTCGTTCGCAGAAGGGTCGACGACCTTGGCCCAACCCGCCAGCACGGCAGCGCCTCCCGCGCCGCCCGCGATCTCTGCCGGCGGGCGGGGAACGGGTAAACCTCCCGCGACCTCCGGGCACACCGGGACCACGCGTCCTTCACTCAACCAGCGCTGCAACACCTCGCTTCCGGAGCGCTTGTGCGAGCCGTCATACCGGACCGGGCTGCCGATCAGGCAGGTGCTGACGAGAACGAGTTCCATCGGCACATCCTCCGGAGTTCGAGGCGAGGCAGCTTGGCAGTCGCGGCAGGGCAGGCAAGCTAGACCGGTCGCGGCACACGCCCGCCTCGTTCGGCGTGTGAGGCGGCCATGGCCTCCAGGAGCTTGCGGGTCGCCGACACCTGGCGCTCGCCGACCCGTTGCACCAGTGCCTGCTCGTAGTGTTCGTGGAACGCCCGGGCCCGAGACAGGGCGGCACGACCACGACCGGTGAGTTCCAGCCGCTTGACGCGTCGGTCATCCGCGTCGGTGCTGCGTGCCACATAGCCCTTGGCCACCATGTCGTCGACGACCTTCAGCGCACCGGGCGCGCTCATGCCGAGCTGCAGCGCCAGTTCGCTCAGGTTGCAGGGCGCCTCGGAGAGCAGGCGGAACACGTAGCCGAACGATGTGCCGATGTCGTCGAACCCGGCCGAGGCAAGGTCGGCGTCGAGGGCGTCCTTGAACGCCGCGAAGGCCACGTTCAGCAGTACGCCAAAGTCCAGCGGCTCAGAGCTTGACATGTTTAACCACTGTTAATAAACTACGGTTAATCATACAGGAGAAGCCACATGTCACTGCTCACCCGCCTGAACGCCCCAACCTTCAAGCTGCCCGGCATCTGCTTCACGACCTTATCCTCGCCCAGCCGCGGCGCCCGTGAAAACGCCGTCTGGGAGGTTACTGTCGAACCCGGCGTCGCCGGCTCTCCGCACCGCCTGACGCGAGAAGAGACCTTCGTCGCGCTCGAGGGCAGCGCTGTCGTCGAGGTCGACGGCACGCGTCACGAACTGGCAGCCGGCAATGCGCTCGTCGTCGAGGCGGGACAGACGCTGGCCCTGTCGAACGCCGGGGCACAGCCGTTTCGCGCCCTGGCGGTGTTCCCTGTCGGAGGGCAGGCGTCGATCGGCGATGCGCCCGCGTTCACGCCCCCTTGGGCGGCGTGATCCGGCCCTGTCGAGCAACCGGTCTGCGAGGCCGCAGTCATTCAGGGGCGACCCGTCAGCTGGTCCGCCGCGAAGAATGCATTGAGGTCCTTGCCCGAGGCAGCCTCTGCGAAGCCATCGAACCGCCCCTGCTCGGCCATCAACCGTGCCGCGCGCATGAAGCCGCCCCACGCAGCACGTGCGAGCGCGCCGCCGACGCTGATTCGCCGCACGCCCAGCGCCGCGACGTCCGCCACGGTGAGATCGCTGGTCCAGCCGATCAGCAGATTCACCGGCTTGGGAGCCACTGCGTCCACCACGGCGGCGATTTCGTCCCGGGTGCGCAGGCCAGGGGCGTACAGGCAGTCGGCCCCTGCGTCGGCGTAGGCCCGCAGTCGGGCGATGGTCTCTTGCAGATCAGGCCTGCCGACCAGGTAGCACTCGGCACGCCCGACGAGCAGCGTGTCGGGGCCGGCCCTGTCGATGGCGCGTCGCGCCGCGCGCAGGCGTTCGACTGCGTCCTCGAGCGTGAAGAGCGGCGCAGCGGCGTCGCCCGTCGAATCCTCGATCGACAGTCCGGCCACGCCGGTCTCGACGGCCAGCCGCACGCTCTGCGCCACGCCGGTGGGGTCGGCAGCAAACCCGCTCTCGAAGTCGGCGTTGATGGGGACGTCCGTCGCCGCGACCAGTTCAGCGAGATGCTCCAGCGCCATTTCCCGCGAGATGCCGTTGTCGGGCCGCCCCTGGGACCAGGCAAAGCCCGAACTGGTACTGGCCAGCGCCTGGAAGCCCATGCCCTGCAACATCCGCGCACTGCCGATGTCCCAGGGGTTCGGAATGACGAAGCAGCCGGCTTCGTGCAGGCGATGAAACGCCTGCCGCTTGTCGGCGACGCTGAGCACAGGTGATGGCATTGAGTCTCCCCCGTTCAAATGTTGGCCGAGTCTGCCTCGACGCGCTGGTTGTGCATGATACTGTTGTTTTGTACAGTACATCCAACCCGAGCGCCCCATGCACGCGTACCCACCCCAGCATCACCTGTCGCCGGCCAGCCTGCCACCGATGCCCGTGCCCGCGGATCAGCATCTTCCGTGGCGTCTGGCGCCACACGCGTACGACGCTGCGCCGGTCAACCCGCCGGATCGGGCGGCGAAGCAATGGGTCTGGCACAGCCGCTTCGGCACCATCGTCATCGAGGTGCGAGGCAACGATGTGTTCGTCAACGGCGACCGCGTCGCGCCTCATGCCCCGTGATCGCCCCGCCGCGGCGGTGCCGCCGCGCAGCAGCGTGGCCATCAGCTTCGGCTCGCCCGCCACCGAGAGCGGTGTCGGCCGGCTGGACCTGAACGAGATCCTGGTCCGCCACCCGCAGGCGGCGTTCATGATGCGCATCGCCGGTGACTCGATGCGCGAGGCCGGGGTCTGCGACGGCGACCTGGCGCTGGTCGATCGCGCGATCACCGCGGCGAACGGCCACGTGGTCATCGCCATCGTGAACGACGAGTTCGTCTGCCGGCGTCTGTTCCGTCGCGGCGAGGAGGTTCGCCTTCGATCCGACGGCCAGGCACTGCCCGACTGGGTTCCGGGCGACGCCGAGGAACTGCAGATCTGGGGCGTCGTCACGCACGTCATCCGGCCGCTCGCTGCCTAGGGTCGCCATGTTCGCGCTGGTCGACGTGAACAACATGTACGTCAGCTGCGAGCGGGTGTTCCGCCCGGCGCTCAACGGGCGGCCCGTGGTCGTGCTGTCGAGCAACGACGGGGCTTGCATCGCGCGCAGCAACGAGGCCAAGGACCTGGGCGTGCGCATGGCCCAGCCCTGGTTCGAAGTGCGTCACCTCGAGCGCGAGGCCGGCTTGATTGCGCTCTCCGCCAACTTCGAGCTGTACGGCGACATGTCCAGCCGCATGATGACCCTGGCCGCCGAGTACGCACCGCGGCAGGAGATCTACAGCATCGACGAGTGCTTCCTCGACTTCGACGGCGTGCCCGGCGACCTGGTGGCCATCGGGCGTGAGCTGCGTGCAAAGGTGCTGGCCTGGACGGGGCTTCCGACGAGCATCGGGTTCGGCGCGACCAAGACGCTGGCCAAGCTCGCCAACCATGTCGCCAAGACGGCCGACCGCAAGCCAGGGCGCTACCCGCGGCTGCACGCGCAGGTCTGCAACTTCCTCGACCTGTCGACCGAGCAACTGCACGCGGTGCTGGCCGCCACCGAGGTGAATGCCGTCTGGGGCATCGGCCGCAAGACGGCCCCCCGGCTGGAGGACGCCGGACTGCGAACCGTGCAGGACCTGCTCCAGGCCGATGTCCCGACGCTGCGGCGCCAGTTCGGCATCGGGATGGAGAAGACGCTGCGCGAGTTGCGCGGCACGCCCTGCCTCGAGGTCGACGACGCGCCACAGCCGAACCAACAGATCATGTGCTCGCGCTCCTTCGGCAGGCCGGTCACGGACTTGCCCACACTGATCGAAGTGGTCAGCCAGTTCGCGGCCCAGGTGGCCCGCAAGCTCCGGGAGCAGGGCAGCCTGGCCGCCGCGGTGCAGGTCTTCATCACCACCAGCCCGTATCGCCGGCAGGACCGGCAGCACGCCCCGAGCGCGACCTTGCCCCTGAACCAGCCCACCAGCGACACCCGGGTGCTGATCAGTGCCGTCGTGCGAGCGCTGCGCGGCCTCTTCCGCCCGGGCTACAACTACGTGAAGGCTGGCGTGACGCTTGTCGAGCTGCAGCAGGCAAGTCAGGAGCAATCGGAACTGGACTTGTTCGAGTCGACTCAAACGCCCGAACCACCGGAACGCGATCGCGCAAGTCTCATGACTGCCATGGATGCATTGAATCAACGCTTCGGGCGAGACGCCGTGACGGTCGCCTCGGCAGCACGACGCCCGGGCCCGAGTGCCCACGCGTCGAGGCAGGAACGGCGATCACCGCGCTGCACGACCCGGCTTGGCGAGATTGCCCTCGCAAAGGCGTAGACATCCCTTCACGCAACAGTGCCTTCGCTGAAAGATTGGCGCTGCCGAAACGACCATGGACCTCCGATCCTCATTGCGACCACCCGAGCACACCATGAACCGCCGCCAGACCATGAGCTTCCTCACGCTGTTCGGCCTCGGGGCCGAGGTCAGCACCGCCAACGCCACTGACACAGCGGCCAGCCCTGCCGTGCTGCGCCTGAGCGAAGCTGAGTGGAAGCAGCGCCTGCCGCCCGCCGCTTTCCGCGTGCTTCGTCAGGAAGGCACGGAAGCCCCGGGCAGCAGCCCCCTGAATGCAGAGAAGCGCAAGGGCGTGTTCCATTGCGCAGGCTGCGAGCTGCCGCTGTTCTCGTCGGAAGCGAAGTACGAAAGCGGCACCGGGTGGCCGAGCTTCCACACTCCCTTGCCCGGCGCGCTGGCCACGAAGACCGACTTCAAGCTGCTGCTGCCGCGCACCGAGTACCACTGTGCCCGCTGCGAGGGCCACCAGGGCCATGTCTTCGACGACGGCCCGCGACCCAGCGGCAAGCGCTACTGCAACAACGGCGTGGCACTGAAGTTCGTGCCGACGGTCGCATGAAGCGCTTCATCGTCACGCTGCGCGCAGTGGCCAGCCTGCCGGGGCTCGCATTGGCCCTGGCTGCTGCCGCTCCGGCTTTCGCGCAGACCACGGCCAAGGCGACGTTCGCCGGGGGCTGCTTCTGGTGCGTCGAAGCCGACTTCGACAAGGTGCCCGGCGTGCTGTCGACGACCTCGGGCTACATCGGCGGCACCGTGGCCAACCCCAGCTACGAGCAGGTGTCGTCGAAGGCCACCGGCCACGCCGAGGCGGTCGAGATCGTCTTCGACCCGGCGAAGGTGAGCTATGCCGCGCTGGTCGACCACTTCTGGCGCACCATCGACCCGACGACCCGGGACCGCCAGTTCTGCGACGTGGGCTCGCCCTACCGCACGGCGATCTTCACCCATGGCGCCCAGCAGGCCGCTGTCGTGAAGCAGTCGCTGGAGGCGCTCGAGAAGGGCAAGCCCTTCAAGGAGCCGATCGTCACGGCCGTCCTGCCCGCCACCACCTTCTACCCGGCCGAGTCCTACCACCAGGATTACTACAAGAAGAATCCGGTGCGTTATGCCTACTACCGGGCCAGTTGCGGCCGCGATGCGCGGCTGGAACAGTTGTGGGGCAAGCGCTAGGGCTTGTTCGGCGACGCCTTGAAGCGGGTGGTGTCGCTCAGCTCGAGTTCGGAGGCCTCTTGCGACCGCCGACGAACTACTCGATGTTCTGCACCTGCTCGCGCAGCTGCTCGATCGCCACCTTCATCTCCACCGACACGTTGGTCAGCTCCAGCGAGGCCGCCTTGGAAGCCAGGGTGTTCGCCTCGCGCAGCAGTTCCTGGATCAGGAAGTCGAGCCGCTTGCCGACCTCGCCGCCAGCCTTGAGCAGCCGCTCGATCTCTTCCAGGTGAGCACGCAGCCGGGCCAGTTCCTCGGCGACGTCGACGCGGATGGCATACGCCGCCGCCTCGTTGATGGCACGCTCCTGCAGCGCTTCGCGCGGCACGCTCTGGCCGGCGTTCGCGGCTTCCAGCGCCTCCTGCCAGCGCTCGAGGAAGCGCTGCTGCTGGCGCTGCACGACCGCGGGCACCAGGGGTTCGGCTTGTGCCGCCAGCTCGCGCAGTCGTTTGACCCGCTCCATCAGGATGGCGACCAGCTTGTCGCCTTCGCGCGCGCGCGCCTCGCGCAGGCCGGCAATGCAGCGCCTGGCGGCCTCGAGCGCGGCGTCGTCCAGGCGCACCGTACCGCTGCCATGCTTGCACCACTGCAGCACCTCGTGCACCGACAGGCCCTGCGCCTTGGGCAGCCAGCCCTGCACGGTGCTTTCCAGCCGCGACAGGCGATTGAGCTGCTCCGGCTGCGGTTGCGGCCAGGCACTCTCGCTCTCGCTGTGGGCGTTCAGGCGCAGTTCGATCTTGCCGCGGCGGAAAGCCGCGCCGACCAGATCACGCAGCGCCGGTTCGAGCGATCGGAACTCGTCGGGCAGGCGCAGCACGAGGTCCAGGAAACGACTGTTGACACTTCGCAGCTCGATGGTCACGGAGCCGGTGGCGGACGGGGCGCGGTGCGTGCCAGTTTCCGCATTTCCGGCCTCTTCGCCCGGCGTCGGTGGCCCCGCCGTGGCGCTGGCATAGCCGGTCATGCTGTAGACTGACATTCGCCTTTTTCCCTCGAAAACCTCGATTATGTCAAAGCCCAAACCAGCACCTTTGCCTTCCGGCACGGTGGTGGGCGGCTATCAGGTCATCAAGAAGCTGGCGGCCGGCGGGTTCGGTGTCGTCTACCTCTGTGAAGACCCCGATCGACACCTCGTGGCGTTGAAGGAATACCTGCCCTCGTCGCTGGCCGAACGCTCACCCGGTGAATTGACGCCGCGCGTCAAGCCGGAGAAGCAGCCGCTGTACCGCCTGGGCCTGAAGAGCTTCTTCGAGGAAGGTCGCTCGCTCGCGCAGATCAGCCACCCGAGCGTCGTCTCGGTGCTGAACTTCTTCCGCGAGAACGAGACTGTCTACATGGTGATGAACTACCTGCAGGGCGACACCCTGCAGGACTTCATCGTCACCGCGCGCGACCTCAAGCGCGACAAGGTGTTCCGCGAGTCGACGATCCGCTCCCTGTTCGACGAGATCCTGCGCGGCTTGCGCATCGTGCACCAGCACAAGATGCTGCACCTGGACATCAAGCCGGCGAACATCTTCATCACCAACGACAACAAGGCGGTGCTGCTCGACTTCGGCGCGGCGCGCGAGGTGCTGAGCAAGGAAGGCAATTTCATCCGCCCGATGTACACGCCCGGCTTCGCCGCGCCCGAGATGTACCGCCGCGACGGCACGCTCGGCCCCTGGACCGACATCTACGCGATCGGCGCCTGCATCTACGCCTGCATGCAGGGCTACCCGCCCAACGACGCGCCGCAGCGCATCGAGAAGGACCGGCTGGCGCTGAGTCTCTCGCGCCTGCGCAATGTCTACTCCGACAACCTGATCGAGGTGACGGAGTGGTGCATGTCGCTCGACCCGCTGTCGCGCCCGCAGAGCGTGTTCGCGCTGCAGAAGGAACTGGCGCGCGAGACCGAGCGCCGCTACACCAAGCTCAGCTTCAGCGAGCGGCTGAAGCTGCAGATCGAGAACCTGACCACCGGCGCCAAGGCCTGAGCGCCGGCAGGGAAGCACCTTCATGCGTTTTTCCGTGTACCAGGTCAGCCGCAAGGGCGGCCGCGAAAAGAACGAAGACCGCATGGGCTATTGCTACACGCGGGACTCGGGCCTGTTCGCCCTGGCCGACGGCATGGGCGGCCATCCGGAAGGCGAGGTCGCCTCGCAGCTCGCGCTGCAGACGCTGGCTGCGATGTTCCAGCGCGACTCCAAGCCGACGCTGCCCGAGCCGATGCGCTTCCTCAACGAAGCCATCATCGCCGGCCACCACCAGCTGCTGCGCTACGCGACGCAGAAGGCCCTGATCGACACCCCGCGCACCACCATCGTCGCCTGCCTGCTGCAGGGCAACACCGCCTACTGGGCGCACTGCGGCGACTCGCGGCTGTACATGGTGCGCGGCGACAAGCTGATCGCCCGCACGCGCGACCACTCCTACTCCGAACTGCAGGAGACCATGAGCCAGGTCGTGCCCATGGGCGAGCGCTTCAACCGCAACGTGCTGTTCACCTGCCTGGGCAGCCCCGGCAAGCCGGTGGTCGACACCGTCGGCCCGCTGCTGCTGCAGGCCGGCGACCGCCTGCTGCTGTGCAGCGACGGGCTGTGGAGCAGCGTCTCCGACGCCGAGATCACCGACCAGCTGTCGCGCAACGCCATCTCCGATGCGGTGCCCGAACTGGTCGAGCAGGCGCTGCGCAACGGCGGGCCGAAGAGCGACAACGTCTCGGTGCTGGCCGTCGAGTGGGAAGCCGCCGAGGACAGCGACAGCGGCCTGGGCATCTCGACGCAGTCGCTCGGCGAAGAGGTCTTCGCGTCCACCATCCAGGCCAGCGTGATGGGCACCGACGCGCCCGACGAACTCGACGATGCCGAGATCGAGCGTTCGATCCGCGAGATCAACGAGGCGATCCGCCGCTCCTCCCAGAAGAAGAGCTGATCCCGCCTTCGGCTGCGACAATCGCAGCATGACTCCCTTCCAACGTTCGAACGGCCGCGGCGCAGACGCCCTGCGGCCCGTCACCATCACCCGCCACTACACCCGCCACGCCGAAGGCTCGGTGCTGGTCGCCTTCGGCGACACCAAGGTGCTGTGCACCGCTTCGGTCGAGGAGAAGGTGCCGCCGCACAAGCGCGGCTCCGGCGAGGGCTGGGTGACGGCCGAGTACGGCATGCTGCCGCGCGCCACCCACACGCGCAGCGACCGTGAAGCGGCCAAGGGCAAGCAGAGCGGCCGCACGCAGGAGATCCAGCGCCTGATCGGCCGCTCGATGCGCAGCGTGTTCGACCTGAAGGCACTCGGCGAGCGGACCATCTCGCTGGACTGCGACGTGCTGCAGGCCGACGGCGGCACGCGCACCGCGGCGATCACCGGCGCCTTCGTGGCTGCGCACGATGCGGTGAGCTGGCTGCTCGGGCAGAAGAAGATCGCTGCGTCGCCGATCCGCAGCTTCGTCGCCGCAGTGTCGGTGGGCATCGTCGAGGGCACGCCGCTGCTCGACCTCGAATACGTCGAGGACTCGGCCTGCGACACCGACATGAACGTGGTGATGACCGCCGAGGGCGGCTACGTCGAGGTGCAGGGAACCGCCGAGGGCGTGCCGTTCAGCCATGCCGAGATGGCGCAGCTGCTGGCGCTGGCCGACAAGGGCATCCGCGAACTGGTGCTGGCGCAGAAGGCGGCCCTCGGGGTCTGATCCGATGCGACTCGTGCTGGCGTCGAACAACGCCAAGAAGCTCGCTGAGCTGAAGGCGCTGTTCGCGGCCTTGCCGCTGGACATCGTCACGCAGGGCTCGCTTGGCGTCGCCGAGACCGAGGAGCCGCACCACACCTTCATCGAGAACGCGCTGGCCAAGGCACGGCATGCGGCGCGCGCCACCGGTGGTGCGGCGATTGCCGACGACTCGGGCCTGTGCGTCGACGCGCTCGGCGGTGCGCCGGGCGTGGCCTCGGCGCATTTCGCGAGCATCGTGTTGCCGGCCACGGAACGTGAAGCGCAGCGACGCATTCAGGACGAGGCCAACAATGCGCTGCTGCTGCAGCGGCTCGAGGACGTGGCGGATCGGCGGGCGAAGTTCGTCAGCACGCTGGTGGCACTGCGTTCGGCCGACGACCCGGAGCCGTTGGTGGCCGTTGGCCGCTGGCAGGGCGAAATCCTCACCGAAGCGCGCGGCGCCGGAGGTTTCGGCTACGACCCGCTGATGTTCATCCCGGCGCTGGGCACCAGCGTGGCCGAGCTGGACGGCACGACCAAGAACCAGCACAGCCACCGCGCGCTGGCGGCAGCGCAGATGCTGATGCTGATGCGAGAGGCCTGGCACCTTGGCTGAGATTCCCATCCGGCCGGCCGCGGCCGAAGGGGAGTCGGCCGCGGACCGTCTTGCTCGCTACACGCGCCTGGGCACGCTGTCGCTGCAGGCGCTGCCGCCGCTGTCGCTGTACGTGCACCTGCCCTGGTGCCTGAAGAAGTGCCCCTACTGCGACTTCAACAGTCACGAGTGGCGCGAGGGCGGCGCGCCGCCCGAACAGCGCTACCTCGCCGCGCTGCGCGCTGACGTCGAAGCCGCGCTGCCTTTCGTGTGGGGCCGGCGCGTGGTCAGCGTATTCATCGGCGGCGGCACGCCGAGTCTGTTCTCGCCGAAGGCGATCGGCACGCTGATCGCCGACCTGCGTGCCCGGCTGCCGCTGGAGCCGGGCTGCGAGATCACGCTGGAGGCCAACCCCGGCACCTTCGAGCGCGACCGCTTCCGCGCCTACCGCGACGCGGGCGTGACGCGCCTGTCGGTCGGCGTGCAGAGCTTCGACGACGAACGCCTCCGCGCGCTCGGCCGTGTTCATGACGCCGCGCAGGCCAAGGCCGCGCTCGAGGAGGCGGCGCGCTGCTTCGACACCTTCAACCTCGACCTGATGTATGCGCTGCCGGGGCAGACCCTCGCCGATCTGGCCTGCGAACTCGACACCGCGCTGGCCTTCGGGCCGCCGCACCTGTCGATCTACCACCTGACGATCGAGCCGAACACGCTGTTCGCGAATGCGCCGCCGCCGGGGCTGCCCGACGACGACGTGTCCTCCGACATGCTGGACCTGATCACCGAGCGCACCGCGGCACAAGGCCTGGAGCGCTACGAGGTGTCGGCTTTCGCGAAGCCCGGCCAGCGCTGCGTGCACAACCTCAACTACTGGCAGTTCGGCGACTACCTCGGCATCGGTGCCGGCGCACACGGCAAGCTGAGCTTCCCGCACCGCATCGTGCGCCAAGTGCGCTGGCGCGACCCGGCCACCTACATGGCGCAATCGCTGGCCGGGCAGGCGATCTCCAATGACGAGGAAGTCGCGCGCCGCGCGCTGCCTTTCGAGTTCATGCTCAATGCGCTGCGCCTGCGCGAGGGGGTCGAGGCCGTGCGCTTCACCGAGCGCACCGGCCTGCCGCTCTCCGCCATCGCGGCGCCGCTGGCCGAAGCGCGGCAGCGCGGCCTCATCGAGCCCGACGCTTCCTGGCTGCGCCCGACGCCGCGCGGCTTCGACTTCCTGTCCGACCTGCAGGCGCTGTTCCTTCCGGCGCCGTGAGCTGCTCGCGCAGCCAGCCGCGGAACGCGAGCAGCGGTGGCCAGTCCGCCAGCGCCGGCGGGTAGACCAGCCAGTACGGGTGGGTGTCCGGGTCGTCCAGCGCGATCGGTGACAGGCGCACCAGCCGTCCGTCCGCCAGCGCGTCGGCCGCCAGCACTTCCCGGATCAAGGCCAGGCCGAGGTCCTGCTCGGCGGCCTGCAGCATCAGCCCGCCGTCGTTGAACTCGGCCACCGGCCTGACCCGCGTGCGGTGACCGGCCTGTTCGAACCAGCGCTGCCACATCGTGCCGTCGCCGAGCAGCGGCTCGCCAGCCAGCTGAGCCGGCGCGGCAGCGTGCAGCATGCGTGCGCGGGCCGGCGCCGCCACGACGATCCAGTTCGAGTCGAACAACTTCTCGGCTTCCAGGCCGCGCCACGGCCCGGCGCCGGTGCGCAGCGCTGCGTGGAAGCCCTCGCGCTGCAGGTCGACCAGCTGCTGCGAAGTGTGCAGGTCCAGCGCGATCTGCGGATGGCGCTCGCGCCAGGCCGCCATGCGCGGCAGCAGCCAGCGCTGAGCGAAGGAGGGCAGGGTGCTCACGCGCAGGGTTTCGTCGCCGGTGCCGGCGCTGGCGGCCCGCGCGGCATGCACGCCCTCGTCGATTTGCGCCAGGGCCGGCTCGACGGTGCGCAGCAGCGCCGCACCCGCGGCATTGAGCGCCACGCGGCGGCCGATGCGATCGAACAGCTGGAAGCCGATCTGCTCCTCGAGCAGACGGATCTGCTGGCTCACTGCGCTGTGCGTGAGGTGCAGCGCCTCGGCCGCGGCGCGCAGGTTGGCGAGCTTCGCGACGGTGCGGAAGGTGGGCAGGGTGTGCAACGGCAGGCGGGCCATGCTGGTAAGCATAGCTGACCAAACTGGCCGGAACTATTCGATTCCTCTGGCGTAGTTGGCGACCTATTCTTACCAGCACACCACCGGAGAACACGCCATGAATCACTGCACGATGCCCGTGACCATTCCCCTGCACCGCGGCTGGCGCACCCGTGTGCGGGACGCGGCCACCGACGCGCGCGCCTGGCTGCGTGGCGTCTGGCAACGCTGGCGCGAGCGCCGCGCGCTCGAGAATGCGCTCGACCTCGACGAGGCGACGCTGCGCGACATGGGCATGCCGCTGTGGATGCAGGAGGAGGCGCGGGCGCGGCGCGAGCAGTACGAGCGCGGCCCGTCGCCCGACCGGCTGGATGCGCGCGGCGGCCTCGGTCGCTTCTACTGAGGCCCGCGCGACAGCGGAGTCAGACCCGGTTGATCGACATGCCCGAGGTGCTGCGCAGCCGCTCGATCAGCTTGCCGGCGATCTGCGTCAGCGGCAGCACTTCGTTCGCGGCGCCGTGGCCGATGGCCTCGCGCGGCATGCCGAAGACGACGCAGCTCGCCTCGTCCTGCACGAAGTTGTAGCTGCCGGCATCGCGCATCTCGCGCATGGCTCGGGCACCGTCGGCGCCCATGCCGGTGAGCATGATGCCCAGGGCGTTCGGGCCGACCACGCGCGCCGCGGACTTGAACAGCACTTCGACCGAGGGCATGTGGCGGTTGACCGGCTCGCCGACCTGCACGCGGGCGACGTAGTTGGCGCCGCTGCGTTCGACGCTGAGGTGGTGGCCACCCGGTGCGATGTAGGCATGGCCGGGCAGCACGCGCTCGCCGTCGCGTGCCTCGGCGACGCGGATGCGGCACAGGCCGTCCAGCCGCGCCGCGTAGCTCTTCGTGAAGCCCGGCGGCATGTGCTGCGTGATCATCACCGCCGGTGCGTCGGGCGGCAACTGCATCAGCACTTCCTTGGTCGCCTCGGTGCCGCCGGTGGAGGCGCCGATGAAGACGATCTTCTCGGTCGACAGCCGCCCGATGCTGGCCACCGGTGCGGGCTTATTCGGCGTCGCTTCGCCGTTGCTGGCCGGGCCGGCCACCGGCGTCGCCAGGCGGCGCAGATGTGCCTTCGAGGCGATGCGCACCTTGTCGGTGATCTCCTCGGCGAGTTGCTTGAGGCCGTCGGCCACACCGATCTTCGGCTTGGCGACGAAGTCCACCGCGCCGAGTTCCAGCGCGCGCAGCGTCACGTCGGCGCCACGCTCGGTCAGCGTCGACACCATCACCACCGGCGTCGGGCGCAGGCGCATCAGCTTGCCGAGGAAGTCGATGCCGTCCATGCGCGGCATCTCGACGTCCAGCGTCACCACGTCGGGGTTGGTGTTGCGGATCATTTCGCGGGCGATGAAGGGGTCGGCGGCGGCGCCGACGCACTCCATGTCCGGCTGCCGGTTGATGATCTCCGACAGCAGGCTGCGCACCAGTGCCGAGTCGTCGACCACCACCACGCGCGTCTTGGCCATGATTCGATCTCCTCCTTGTCGTGGTCGTCAGAACAGGTCCACCGAGCCGGCACCGCTGGACGGCGGCACCGACTTCTGCGCGGCGGCGCGGTCCTGCGCCACCAGCGCCTCGGGGTTGGCCGGCGACAGGCGCTTGACCATCGCTTTGCCGCTGTGCGGCAGGAAGCAGACCTTGCGCGGGTAGATCTCCATCACGTCCTTCGAGACCACCGGGATGCGCTCGGTGCGCAGGTAGTCCATCACGAAGCTGGTGTTGCGCTCGCCCACGTTCATCGTGCTCATGCCGCTGATCACCTGGCCGCCGCCGAACACCTTGGCCTCCAGCGTGGAACGCGTCGCGCCCCGCTTCATCAATTCGTTGATCAGCAGTTCCATCGCGTAGGAACCGTAGCGGCCGCTGTCCAGCGCGCCGTTGCCTGCGTCGGGCAGCATGAAGTGGTTCATGCCGCCGACATGCGCGTTGCGGTCCCACAGGCAGGCGGCGATGCACGAGCCCAGCGTGGTCATCACCAGGATGTCCTCGTCGTGCACGAAGTACTCGCCGGGCAGGATCTTGACTGCATCGTTCTTGAAATGCGCGTCGTAGAAGAAGAACGAGGCCTCGCCGGGTTTGCGCGGCTCGGCCTTGAGCTTGGCCAGGCGCGATGCGGGCGGTGTGGTGATGCTGGAGGCAAGGGCCATGGTGCGTGCGATATCGGCGTGACGGGGGCGGGGCTGAAGCCTGAAGCTCAGACGCGCTCGTAGATGGTCTTGCCGCGCAGGCGGAACAGCTCGCGCGAGTCGGAGAAATTCTCGGAGTGGCCGACGTAGAGCAGGCCCTTGGGCTTCATCACCGCATGGATGCGTTCGAGCACCCGGCGCTGGGTGGGCGCATCGAAGTAGATCATCACGTTGCGGCAGAACACGAAGTCGAAGGGCTCGCCCAGCGACCACTGCGCCGCCATCAGGTTGTGCGTGCGGAACTCGATCAGCTTGGCCAGCTCGGGCCGGACGCGCATGAAGCCCGCGTTCGCGCCGGTGCCGCGCAGGCAGTGGCGGCGCAGGCGTTCGGGCGACAGGCCGCGTGAATCCGCCGGGTAGACGCCGCGCGCCGCCGTGGACAGCACCTTGGTGTCGATGTCGCTGGCGACGATCTTCGCGCCGCTGCTCGCGCCCAGCGTCTCGGCCACCGTCATTGCGATCGAGTACGGCTCCTCGCCGGTCGACGCGGCGTTGCACCAGATGCGCGGGCTGCTCGTGCCGCGTGCCTTCAGGTCGTCGGCAAGGGCGTGGAAGTGATGTTCTTCACGGAAGAACGCAGTCAGGTTGGTGGTCAGGCAGTTGATGAACTCCTGCCACTCGGCCTCGCCGGCGGCGCCGGAGTGCGTCTCCAGCCACTGCAGGTAGCTGCCGAAGCTGCGGTGGCCCGTCTCGCGCAGGCGCCGCGACAGGCGGCTGTAGACCATCGCCTGTTTGCCGGCGTGCAGGCTGATGCCGGCACGCTGGTAGATCAGCGTGCGGACGCGCTCGAAGTCGCCCTGGCCGAAGCTGAACTCCTGGTCCGGAGCTGCCGCAGGGGCGCCGATCGGGGCTGTCCTTGGCGAGGCGGCGGCGAGGGCGGTCATCAGGTCTCCCGTGGTACGGCACACCCGGGCCGAAGGACACGGGCGGCGTGGTCTTCCGGGTTATCGACGCGCCGGCGGACGCCTTGAGCCCGAAAGCGTCAGACACGATGAGACACGTCAACCGCGGTCATTTCGCGGCTTTCGCCCGGAGTCCGGCTGCTAGACTGGCCCGAACCCCGCCCGTCAAGACTTGGACGCTCCCACCCCGCCCGCCCGCCCCCAAGGTGCCTCGCTGCGCCTGGACGTGGCCTTGCAACTGCTGCAGCAGTCCGGCGTGGTGCTTCCCGACACCCGCCACAGCGATCCGGCCGGCTGGCTGCAGGCCGTGCTCGACGGGCTGTGCGACCTGTCCAGCCGCGACGCACTGACCGGGCTGGCCAACCGCCGCCAGTTCGAGCTGGCGATGGCGCGCGAGATCGACCGGGTCGCCCGCGCCGGCGAGCCCGCGCTGGTGCTGATGATCGACATCGACCACTTCAAGAAGGTCAACGACACCCACGGCCACCCGGCCGGTGACGAGGTGCTGCGCGCCGTCGGCCGTGCGCTGCACGACTGCATCCGGCCGATGGACACGGTGGCCCGGTTCGGCGGCGAGGAGTTCGCCATGATCCTGCCCAACTGCCCGCCCGCCTTCGGCCAGACGGTGGCCGAACGGGTGCGCAACAAGGTGCAGTCGCGGCCGGTGAGTGTCGCGCCGGGCGTGGACGTCAGCGTCACGGTGAGCATCGGCGGGGCCTATGCGCCGCAGTGGGTGCGCTCGTCGGCGCCGCTGTGGGTCGAGCGCGCCGACCAGCAGCTCTACCGCGCCAAGAGCGAGGGCCGCAACCGCGCCTGCCTCGAGATGCCGCCGGTGTCGCATGTCAGCGCCGAGGAGAAGGGCTTGCTCTTCGGTCACTCCCAATTTCAGGATCTCGAATGAGCACCCCGGAGCGAACGACGCCGCCGCGCGCCCGCATCCTTGCCGTCACCAGCGGCAAGGGCGGCGTGGGCAAGACCTTCGCTGCAGCCAACCTGGCGGCGGCGTTGACGCAGCGCGGCGAGCGCGTGCTGGTGCTCGATGCCGATCTCGGGCTGGCCAACCTCGACGTGGTGCTGAACCTGTTCCCCAAGATCACGCTGCACGACGTCTTCACCGGCAAGGCGACGCTCGACCAGGCGGTGCTGCCGGCGCCGGGCGGCTTCTCGGTGCTGCTGGCCGGCTCGGGGCTGGTCGAGTACTCGCGGCTGACGCCCGAGGTCAGCGAGAAGCTGCTCGACGTGATCCAGACCGTGGCGCCGCGCTTCGACCGCATCATCCTCGACACCGGTGCAGGCATCTCCGACGTGGTGCTGTACGCGGTCTCGCTGGCCGACGAGGTGCTGGTCGTGGCCACGCCCGAACCGACCTCGCTGACCGATGCCTACGCCACCATCAAGGTGCTGGCCACGCAGCAGAACCGGGCCGCGGTGCGCCTGCTGGTCAACCAGGTCGGTCGCGTCGGCGAGGGCCGCGTGATCCGCGGCCAGCTGCAGCAGGTGATCGACCGCTACGTGACGCCGCAAATGCAGGATCCGACGCTGCCCTTCAAGCTCGACCTGGTGGGCGAGATCCCGATCGACTCCGCGGTGCGCGAAGCGGTGCAGAAGCGCCGCCTGCTGCTCGAGCTGCAGCCGGGTTGCCCGGCGGCACGGGGCATCTCGTCGGCGGCCGAGAAGTTGCACGAATGAGCGAGCCCGCCGAGTCCACCGAGTCCACCGAGGCCACGGCCTTCGACCTGATCGGCGGCGAGCCGGCGGTGCGCGGCCTGGTCGACCGCTTCTACGACCTGATGGACCTGGAGCCGGACTACGCCGCCTTGCGCGCGGTGCACGGCGCCACGCTGGACAGCGCACGCGACAAGCTGTTCTGGTTCCTGTGCGGCTGGCTGGGCGGCCCGCAGCACTATGTCGAACGCTTCGGTCACCCGCGGTTGCGGGCGCGGCACCTGCCGTTCCCGATCGGCATCCGCGAGCGCGACCAGTGGCTGGCCTGCATGAGCCAGGCGATGCGCGAGCGCGAGATCGATCCGGCGCTGGCCGAGCGCCTCGCCCAGGCCTTCTTCGGCACCGCCGACTGGATGCGCAACAAGGGCGGTTAGGTTGCAGCGGCCTTGGACGGCCGCAGCAGCACGATCAGCGCTCCGTGCCCGCCGTCCTGCGCACGCGCCTGGGTGAAGGCGATCACCTCGTTCTTCTGCACCAGCCAGCTGCGCACCTTGCCCTTGAGCACCGGCTCGCGGCCGGGCGAGCCGTTGCCCTTGCCGTGCACCACGCGAACGCAGCGCAGCCCGGCGCGCACCGCCTCGCGCAGGAAAGCGGCGAGCTGCTCGCGCGCCTCGTCGCGGCGCAGGCCGTGCAGGTCGAGCTGGGCCTGGATCGCCCAGACGCCACGGCGCAGCTTGCGCACCACCTCCGGCCCGACGCCGCGGCGGCGGAACGACAGCGCATCGTCGGTGTCGAGCAGCGACTCGACGTCGAATTCGTCGGAGATCGATTCGGCCAGCACCGCGGCCTCGTCGCGCAGCCGCTGTCGCGGTTCGGGGCTCGGCCGCGGCGCCGGCAGGTGCGCACGCGCCGGCGGGCGCAGCGGCACCACCGGGCCGACGCTGAGCGCGAACAGGTCACGCTCGCGCTGCAGCCGGGCCCGCTCGGCCTGCGCGCGCGCCGCCGCTGCAGCCGCCTCGCGCTCGGCCTCGCGCATCGCCTTGCGCAGCGCGCCGAGGTCGGCCAGCGACGTCACCTTGCCCGCGCTCACAGCAGCCCCCGTTCGGCGAACGACACCACCTGCGCACGGCCGACCACCATGTGGTCGAGCACGCGCACGTCGACCAGCGCCAGCGCGCTCTTTAGCGACTGGGTGAGGAACTCGTCGGCGCGCGAGGGCTCGGCCACGCCGGACGGGTGGTTGTGCGCCAGGATCACCGCCGCCGCATTCAGCGCCAGTGCTCGCCGCACCACCTCGCGCGGGTAGACGCTGGTCTGCGTCAGCGTGCCGCGGAACATCTCGTCGAACTGCAGCAGGCGGTGCTGGGCGTCGAGGAACAGCACCGCGAAGACCTCGTGCTCGCGCGCGGCCAGCTGCAGCTGCACGTACTCGCGCACACGCTCGGGCGACTCGAAAGCCGGCCGGTCGGCCAGCCGCTGCTGCAGCGAGCGCCGCGCCAGCTCGACCACCGCCGCCAGCTCGGCGCGCTTGGCCGGGCCCAGGCCCTTGATGCGCTTGAGTTCGTCGGTGTTCGCGTGCAGCAGCCCGGCCGGGCCGCCGAAGGCATCGAGCACCTGCTGGGCGAGTTGCAGCACAGAAACGCCCTTCAACCCGGTGCGCAGCAGCAGCGCCACCAGCTCGGCATCGGCCAGCGCGGCGGGGCCCTGGGCGAGCAGTTTCTCTCGCGGTCGCGCGTCGGGTGGAAGGTCCTTGATCACGATCGTGAGGGCCGCCGGGCCATGCCTCGTAAAATCCAGGCCAGTCTACTGGAGCGGGCTTCGCCGTGAACCTCGTGCAGCCGGGGTCTTTCCTGACCCTGCACTACCGCCTCGCCGGGCCTGACGGCGCGGACATCGTCAACACATTTGCCGACAAGCCGGCCACGCTGTCGCTGGGCACGGGCGAGCTCGCCGGTGCGCTGGAGCAACGCCTGCTCGGCCTGGCCGAGGGCACGCGCAGCGTCTTCGACCTGCCTGCCGGCGAGGCGTTCGGCGAGCGCAACCCGGAGCTTCTGCAGCGCGTCAAGCGCTCGCTGCTGGCCGAACTGGGCGACCCGGATGCGAGTTACCACGTCGGCGATGTGGTGCAGTTCCCCACGCCCGACGGCCAGGCCAGCTATGCCGGCGTGGTGCGCGAGCTGGGCGAGGACTGGCTGCTGTTCGACTTCAACCACCCGCTGGCCGGTCGGCCGGTGACCTTCGAAGTGCAACTGATCGGGGTGCTGTGATGGGCCGTGACGTCATCGAGGACGGCCTGCACGAGGTGCTGCTGGCCGAGCCGCGCGGTTTCTGCGCCGGCGTGGACCGGGCGATCGAGATCGTCGAGCGCGCGCTGAAGAAGTTCGGCGCGCCGATCTACGTGCGCCACGAGATCGTGCACAACACCTATGTGGTCAACGACCTCAAGGCCAAGGGCGCGATCTTCATCGAGGACCTGGCCGATGTGCCGCCAGGCTCGACGCTGGTGTTCAGCGCCCACGGCGTGTCGCAGGCGGTGCGCCAGGAGGCGGCGCAGCGCGGCTTCTCGGTGTTCGACGCCACCTGCCCGCTGGTCACCAAGGTGCACGTGGAGGTCGCCAAGCTGCACAGGGAAGGCTACGACTTCGTGATGATCGGCCACAAGGGCCACCCCGAGGTCGAGGGCACGATGGGCCAGCTCAACGAGGGCATCTTCCTCGTCGAGGACGTGGCCGACGTCGAGCGGCTCGAGCTGCCGCAGGTCGACCGGCTCGCGGTGGTCACGCAGACCACGCTGTCGGTCGACGACGCGGCCGAGATCCTCGCGGCGGTCAAGCGCCGCTTCCCCAAGGTGCGCGAGCCGAAGAAGCAGGACATCTGCTACGCCACGCAGAACCGCCAGGACGCGATCAAGGTGCTGGCGCCGTCGGTCGACGTGGTCATCGTCGTCGGCAGTCCGACCAGTTCGAACAGCAACCGCCTGCAGGAACTGGCGCAGCGCCTGGGCACGCCGGCTTACATGGTCGACCAGCCCGAGGACCTGATGGCCGAATGGCTGGACGGCAAGCGCCGCGTAGGCCTCACGGCCGGCGCGTCGGCGCCGGACATCCTCGTGCAGCAGGTGATCGAGCGGCTGCGTGCGCTGGGTGCGGTGTCAGTGCGATCACTGCCCGGCGTGGCGGAGTCGGTGCACTTCCCGCTGCCGCTGGGCCTGGGCGACAAGTCGATGGCGAACCTGGGCTGACGGCACCACCGCAGCCGCTGCAGCCGCCCGACTCCTTGCGCCACCAGCGCCGCAGCGGGCGCAGCAGCAGCGTCCAGATCGACCAGGCCGCGCAGGCGGCGACGATCAGCGCGGCGATGACGGCTTGAGCGCCCACGGCGTCATGCTCCGAACCAGAGCGTGACCCGGTAGGTCACGAAGGCGGCCGCGTAGGCCAGCGCAAACAGGTAGGCCAGCATCAGCAGCGGGTAGCGCCAGGAGTTGGTCTCCCGCTTGACCACCGCCAGCGTCGACAGGCACTGCGGCGCGAACACATACCAGGCCAGCAGCGCATAGGCCGTCGCCAGCGACCATTGCTGCGCGATCACCGGTGCCAGCGAATCGGCCACCGCATCGCCGGCGGCCGACAGCGCGTAGACCGTGCCCAGCGCGCCGACCGCCACCTCGCGTGCCGCCAGGCCCGGCACCAGCGCGATCGAGATCTGCCAGTTGAAGCCGACCGGTGCGAACACCACCTCCAGCGCACGGCCGAGCATGCCGGCCAGGCTGTACTGGATGGCGGGGCCCGTCGCGCCGTCGGGCGGCGCAGGGTAGGAGGCGAGGAACCACAGCACCACCATCAGCGAGAAGATGATGGTGCCGACGCGGCGCAGGAAGATCACCGTGCGCTCCCACAGCCCCAGCGCCAGGCTGCGCAAGCTGGGCCGACGGTAGGGCGGCAGCTCGAGCATCAGCGGCTGGTAGCTGCGCCGCGTCCAGAAGCGCTTGATGCACCAGGCGACCGCGCAGGCCGACAGCACGCCGGCCACGTACAGGCCGAACAGCGTCAGGCCGCGCAGGTTGAACAGGCCGACGTCACGCTCCGGCACGAAGGCGCCGATCAGCAGCGCGTAGACCGGCAACCGCGCCGAGCAGGTCATCAGCGGCGCGATCATGATCGTCGCCAGCCGGTCGCGCGGGTTGGCGATGGTGCGCGCGGCCATCACGCCGGGCACCGCGCAGGCGAAGCTGGACAGCAGCGGGATGAAGGCGCGGCCCGACAGGCCCACCTTGCCCATCAGCGTGTCGAGCAGGAAGGCGGCGCGCGGCAGGTAGCCGGAGTCCTCGAGCAGCAGGATGAAGAAGAACAGGATCAGGATCTGCGGCAGGAACACCAGCACGCCGCCGACGCCGGCGATCACACCGTCGACCAGCAGGCTGCGCAGCGGGCCGTCGTCCATCGAGGCGATCACGGCATCGCCGAGGGCGGCCATGCCGGACTTGATCGCGTCCATCGGCAGGCTGGCCCAGGAGAACACCGCCTGGAAGATCAGGAACAGCAGCGTGGCCAGGATGGCCAGCCCCCACACCGGGTGCAGCAGCACGGCGTCGACGCGGTGGCCCATGCGCTGCACCCGTGGTGCATGGGGCGCGGCGATGGCCAGCAGCCGGCGCACTTCCTGCTGCAGCTCCGTGGCGGACTGCGCGTGGCCTGGGCCTGCCGCCGCCGTGGCCGTGGCACCGGCCAGCGCCTCGATCTGCGCCAGCAGCGCGGCGTGGCCGTTGCGCTGCACCGCCACCGTCTCGACCACCGGGCAGCCCAGTTCGCGCGACAGCGCCGCCGCGTCGATGGTCAGGCCCTGGGCCCGTGCGGCGTCGGCCATGTTCAGCGCGACGATCATCGGCCGGCCGAGCCGCCGCAGCTCGAGCACCAGGCGCAGGTTCATGCGCAGGTTGGTGGCGTCGACCACCGCGACCAGCGCGTCCGGCACGTCCTCGCCGGCGCGGCGGCCCTCGATCACCTCGACCGTGACCTGCTCGTCGGGCGTGACCGGGGTGAGGCCGTAGGTGCCCGGCAGGTCGACCACCGAGACCGTGCGGCCGTCGGGCAGCGTGGCCGTGCCGGTCTTTCGCTCGACGGTCACGCCGGCGTAGTTCGCCACCTTCTGCCGCGCCCCGGTCAGGCGGTTGAACAGGGCGGTCTTGCCGCAGTTCGGGTTGCCCACCAGGGCGATGCACCAGCTGCTCATGGCCTCAGACCGGCTCGACCTCGATGCAGCGGGCTTCCAGCCAGCGCAGCGCGAACAGCGTGTCGCCGACCTGCACCGCCAGCGGTTCGCGGCCGCCCGGCCCGCGCCGCAGCAGGTGCAGCGGCTCGCCGGGAATGAAGCCGAGCTCGCCCAAACGGCGCAGGTCGGAGGCCTCGAGTTCGGCCGAGGCGGGGGCCACCGCCAGCACCCGCGCATGGGTGCCGTCGGGCAGGTCGGTGAGGCGCAGCGTCGGGCTCATGGCAGAAGTGTATTGCAAATGCGAACGATTATCACCTATACTTCGTTCGTCCACGCGCCTCGCTGCGGTTCTGCGGAGAGTGTGCCGGCCGATCCGACAATGGCCGGGTTTTCACCAACCCAGGAGAGCCCCGTGAAGAGCGACCCGCAAGTGATTGCGCACCTGAACGCCCAGCTGAAGAACGAGCTGACGGCCACCAACCAGTACTTCCTGCACTACCGCATGCTCAAGCACTGGGGCCTGGACAAGCTGGCGAAGAAGGAATACGAAGAGTCGATCGGCGAGATGAAGCATGCCGACAAGCTGATGGCACGCATCTTCATGCTCGACGGCCTGCCCAACCTGCAGGATCTGGGCAAGCTGATGATCGGCGAGAGCGTGCCCGAACTGCTCGAGTGCGACCTGAAGCTCGAGACCGGCGCGCAGGGCACCATCAAGGACGGCATCGCCTACTGCGAATCGGTGCGCGACTATGTTTCGCGCGACCTGCTGCAGGACATCCTCGACGACACCGAGGAGCACATCGACTTCCTCGAGACGCAGATCGAGCTGCTCGGCAAGGTCGGCGTGCAGAACTACCTTCAATCGATGATGGGCGAACCCTCATGAGGACAGCATGATCGTCTGCGTGTGCCGCCGAATCTCCGACCATCAGATCCGCGAAGCGGCCGCCGAGGGGGCGGTCAGCCTCGAGTGCCTGCAGTTCGAGCTCGGCGTGGCCACGCAGTGCGGTCGCTGTGCCGACTGCGCGACGGCCGTGCTGCACGAGGCGCGCTGCGCCGTGCCGGCACCGGCCGAAGCCTGCGCCTGCTGCCTACAATCCTGAGGTCTCTGTCCTCCGGAGGGTGCCCGTCGGCGCCCGGCTTCCCATGCTCGACATCAATCTGCTGCGCAAGGACCTGGCGCACGTGGTCGCCCGCCTTGAGGCGCGCAAGACGCCGCAGGCGTTTCTCGACGTGCCGCGCTTCCAGTCGCTGGAGGCTGAGCGCAAGTCGATCCAGACCCGCACCGAGGAGCTGCAGGCGCAGCGCAACAGCCTGTCCAAGCAGATCGGGCAGCTCAAGTCCAAGGGGCAGGACACCGGCGAGCTGATGGCGCAGGTGGCCGGCATCGCCGACGGCCTGAAGGCCTCGGCCGAGCGGCTGGAGGCGATCCAGGCCGATTTGTCCGAGATGCTGATGGCCGTGCCCAACCTGCCGCACGACAGCGTGCCGCCGGGCGCCGACGAGACCGGCAACGTCGAGGTGCGCCGCTGGGGTACGCCGCGCGCCTTCGACTTTGCGCCGAAGGACCACGTCGACCTCGGTGGCCCGCTGGGGCTGGACTTCGACACCGGCGCGAAGCTGTCGGGTTCGCGCTTCACCTTCCTGCGCGGCCCGGTGGCGCGGCTGCACCGCGCGCTCGCGCAGTTCATGCTCGACACGCAGACGCAGGCGCATGGCTACACCGAGTGCTACACGCCGTACATCGTCAACCGCGAGATCCTCGAAGGCACCGGGCAGCTGCCGAAGTTCAAGGAGGACATGTTCTGGGTGAGCCGCGGTGGCGACGAGGAGCAGCGCGAGCAGTACCTCATCTCCACCAGCGAGATCTCGCTGACCAACAGCGTGCGCGAGCAGGTGCTGGCCGAGAGCGTGCTGCCGATCAAGCTGACGGCGCACAGCCCCTGCTTCCGCTCCGAGGCCGGCAGTGCGGGGCGCGACACGCGCGGCATGATCCGCCAGCACCAGTTCGACAAGGTCGAGATGGTGCAGATCACCCACCCCGAGCGCAGCTACGAGGCGCTGGAGCAGATGGTCGGCCATGCCGAAGCCATCCTGCAGAAGCTGGAGCTGCCGTACCGCGTCATGGCGCTGTGCACCGGCGACATGGGCTTCGGCTCGAGCAAGACCTACGACCTCGAGGTCTGGCTGCCGGCGCAGAACACCTACCGCGAGATCAGCTCGTGCTCGAACTGCGAGGCCTTCCAGGCGCGGCGCATGCAGGCGCGCTTCAAGAACGCGCAGGGCAAGAACGAATTGGTGCACACGCTCAACGGCTCGGGCCTGGCCGTCGGCCGCGCGCTGGTGGCGGTGCTCGAGAACCATCAGCAAGCCGACGGCTCGATCCGCGTGCCGGCGGCGCTGCGGCCCTACCTCGGTGGGCTCGAGCTGATCCAGGCCTGAAGCGTGGACGGCGCCGCGCTCGCCGGCGAACTGCTGGCCGCCTACGACGGGGCACGGCTGTCGCCGTTGCCCAGCGGGCTGCCCGGCGGCCTGTCGATGGCCGAGGCGTTCGGCGTGGCCGACCGGCTGCGCAGCGCGCGCATCGCCCGCGGCGAACGACCACAGGGCTACAAGATCGGCTTCACCAACCGCACGATCTGGCCGCGCTACGGCGTCTTCGAGCCGATCTGGGCGCCGGTGTGGAGCAGCACGCTGCAACTGCTGGACAGTGAGGCGGCAACGGTCTCGCTCAGTGGCCTGGTGCAGCCGCGGCTGGAGCCGGAGATCGTCTTCGGCTTCTCGGCCGCGCCGCGCGCCGGCATGGACGAGGCGGCGCTGACGGGTTGTCTGGCCTGGGTGGCGCATGGCTTCGAGATCGTGCACACGCACTTCGCCGACTGGCGCTTCAGCGCGCCCGACACGGTGGCCGACTTTGCGCTGCACGGCCGGCTGCTGGTCGGGCCGCGGGTGCCTGTGGCCTCGTTCGAGCACCTGGGCGAACAACTGGCGGCGCTGTCGCTGACACTGGGCTGCGATGGCCGCGAGGTCGAGCGCGGCCGCGGGCACAACGTGCTCGGCGGCCCGCTGACGGCACTGCGCCTGTGGATCGACGCGATGGCGCAGCGCACGCCGCACTGGCCCCTCGGTGCCGGCGACGTGGTCACCACCGGCACGTTGACCGACGCCTGGCCGCTGGCGCCCGGGCAGGAGTGGCACACGGCCGTGAGCGATGCACGCCTGGCGGGGTTGCGCCTGACCGTGACTGGCTGAGCAGGCTGCCCGGCTGCATTACAATCTCGGGCTCGGCGTAAATCCGCCGAACGACGATCGGCACCGGAGAGGTGGCAGAGTGGTCGAATGCGCCGGACTCGAAATCCGGTATACGGTTTCACCGTATCGAGGGTTCGAATCCCTCCTTCTCCGCCAGTGACGACATCGTCCATCCCCACATCGCGCAGATGTGGCGAGCGTGTCAAGGTTGACGCCGCACGCGTTGACGCGGCCTTCGCGGCGCCCGGATACTGACCCTCGCAGCACGCGCCGGACCGCCCGGCGCGACCGACGGATCACCTCACCGCGCACGCCCGATGGCCAACCCCACCTCCGAGACGCCCTGGACCTTCACCAACTTCACCGGCGTGAAGAACATCGACGCCTTGCTCGGTGGTACGCAGTGGGTGTCGAAGGCGCTGACCTTCAGCTTCCCCACGGCCTTCACCTCGACCAACTGGTCGACGTCGTCCGGCGGTGGCTACGGCCCGACGAACGGCAGCGGTGAACCGTGGTCGGCCGATGCACGGGCACTGGTCGACAGCGACATCGCCGCCGTGCGCACGGCGCTGCAGTCCTGGCAGGCGGTGTCCGGCCTCACCTTCACCGAGATGGCCGACAACGGCACGACTGTCGGCGACCTCCGCTTTGCCTACACCTGGGGCGCCGAGATGGACGGTGCGCAGGCCTACGCCTACTTCCCGGGCAGCGGGCCGATCGGCGGCGACGTGTGGTTCAACACCCGTGGCACCTCGTTCACCAACCGCTGGGACGCCGGGACCTTCGAGTACCTCACCGCCGTCCACGAGATCGGTCACGCGCTCGGCCTCAAGCACCCGTTCGACACCAGCTCGCAGTCGCCCACGCTGCTCGATCCGACGCTGGATTCGCGCTCGTTCACGGTGATGAGCTACTCGGCCGACCCGGGCAACGCCGACTCGGCGTTCAGCTACGAGCCGACCACGCCGATGGTGCTCGACATCCAGGCGCTGCAGGCCCTGTACGGCAAGAACACCAGCACCAACGCCGGCAACACCAACTACGTGTACCAGTCCGGCGTCGACTACCACCGGACGATCTGGGACGCCGGCGGCACCGACACCATCACCTACCAGTCCAACACGGGCGGCGAGATCGACCTGAATGCCGGCGTGACCGGCGGCTCACGGCTGGGCAACACGCTGTACGTGTACACGGCGACCAGCCAGTACGTGCAGAACAACGTGTGGATCGCCTACGGAGCGGTCATCGAGAACGCCGTCGGTGGCGGCGGCAACGACACGATCATCGGCAATTCGTCCGCCAACAACCTGTATGGCGGCCTGGGCAATGACTCGGTCGTCGGCGGCGCCGGCAACGACACGCTCAACGGCAGCACCGGCAACGACACGATGCAAGGCGGCGCAGGCAGCGACCTGTTCTACGTCAACAGCACCGGCGACCGCCTCGGAGACACCGGCACTGTCGCCTCCGAAGTCGACAGCGTGGTCTCGGGCGTGAGTTGGACCTTGGCGACGGGCTTCGAACGCCTGACCCTGTCCGGCGGCGCAGCGATCGACGGGACCGGCAACGCGGCGGCGAATCTTCTGATCGGCAATGCAGCGGCGAACCGTCTGACTGGCGGTGCGGGTAACGACATCCTCAATGGCGGTGCAGGCAACGACACATTCGACGGTGGCGCAGGAAGCGACCGTTACGACGTCGATGCGGTGGGCGACTTGGTCACCGACAGCGGCACCGCCGCCGGCGATCGCGACACCGTGTTGTCCTCGATCACCTGGACCTTGGGCAACACGCTGGAGAACCTCACACTGAGCGGTTCGGGCGCGAACCGTGCTACCGGCAACAGCCTGGGCAATCTGCTGACCGGCAATGAGGCGGCCAACCTGCTCAGCGGGGGATCGGGCAACGACACGCTGGTCGGCGGTGCCGGCAACGACATCCTCTACGGCGGCGCCGACATCGACCGCATCACCACGGGCACCGGCATCGACGTGGTCGTACTCGACAACCGCAGCCACAGCGACACCTTGCTCGACTTCGTCTCCGGCACCGACGACCTGCGCCTGCGCATGGGCACGCTGGCCGTCGGCGACGGTGACCTGCTCGTCGAAGGCGCGGTCACGCGCACGGCCGCAGGTGGCTTCTCGAGCAGTGCCGAGCTGGTGATCTTCAGCAGCAACATTGCGTCGCTGAGCACGTCGACGGCCGCTGCGGCGATCGGTTCGGCCAGCAGCGCCTACGCCGTCGGCCGCACGGCCCTGTTCGTGGTCGACACCGGCGCCAGCAGCGGCGTGTACCTGTTCACGGCGGCCGACGCGAACAACACGGTCAGCGCCAGCGAACTGACGCTGCTGGCAACGCTCAGCGGCACGGCGTCCACCGTGGTCGGCGACTACGTCTTCTCGAGCTGAGGCAGGTCGGCGTCGCGCCGCCCATTCACAGATCTTTACCCCCAGGCCATCGCGACTTCACCCCCGCCCGCGAGCATCTCTGTCCATGGGCCGACCCGGCCCGCTGCAAGGAGCCAGAGATGCAAGAGAACAAGTTCCTCGTCGCCGCGCGGCCGCTCAGCGCGCGCGGCATGAAGTGGATGCTGTCGGGCATGGTGGTCGCGGTCGCTGCCACCTTCGCGCTGACGGCCTGGGCCCAGCCGGCCGGCCCCGGCCACCACGGCATGGGCGGCCCGGGCCTGTGGATGGACGGCCGGGGCGTCGACCACCTGCTCGATGGCCTGAACGCCACCGATGCGCAGCGCAGCCAGATCAAGCAGATCTACAAGGGCGCGGCCGACGACCTGAAGACCCAGCGCGAACAGCGCCGTGCGCTGCACGAGCGCAGCCTGCAGATCTTCGCGGCGCCGACGGTGGACGCCGCCGCTGCCGAGTCGGTGCGCCAGCAGATGCTGCAGCAGCACGACCAGTCCAGCCGCCGCATGCTGCAGGCCACGCTCGACGCCAGCAAGGTGCTGACGCCGGAGCAGCGTGCAAAGCTGGCCGAGCGCATGAAGCAGCGTGGCGAGATGATGCGGGACCGCATGCAGCGCATGGAGCGTGCGCAGCCGGGCCAATGACGCTGAGGGGCCGGCCATGACGCTATCCTTGCTCGATCGCCACGCCGAGAGCGCGCCACGCACCATGACGTCCCGCCTGCTGCTGATCGACGACGACGCCCGCCTGTCCGCGATGGTCGGTGACTACCTGCGTCATGCCGGCTTCGAGGTGACGACCGCCGGCTCTCTCGGTGCCGGGCGCGAGCGGCTGGCTGCCGAGCTGTTCGACGCGCTGGTGCTCGACCTGATGCTGCCCGATGGTGACGGCCTGGACCTGTGCCGCGAACTCCGCGGCAACCCGCGCACGCGCTCGCTGCCGCTGCTGATGCTGACCGCGCGCGGCGAACCGCTGGACCGCATCGTCGGCCTCGAACTCGGTGCCGACGACTATCTCGGCAAGCCCTTTGAGCCCCGCGAGCTGCTGGCGCGCATCAAGGCGCTGCTGCGCCGCGCCCAGCCGCAACCGGCCGACGACGAGGTGCTGCGATTCGGCCGCCTCGAGATCGACCTCGGCGCGCGCCTGGCGAGGCTGGAAGGCAAGGCCTGCGACCTGACCAGCCACCAGTTCGACCTGCTGGTCGTGCTGGCGCAGAGCCCGGGGCGCGTGCTGTCGCGCGACCAGATCATGGACTCGCTCAAGGGCCACCCGCTGGAAGCCTTCGACCGCTCGATCGACGTGCACATCTCGCGCATCCGCGCGGTCATCGAGGACGACCCGAAGGCACCGCGGCGCGTGCTGACGGTGCGTGGTGCCGGCTACGTGTTCGCCAAGAAGCAGGACGCGGACGACGAGTCGTGACCGGCGCCGACCGCGGATGAAGTCGCTCTACCTGCGCATCTACCTCACGGTGGTGGCCGTGCTGCTGCTGTTCGCGGCGGTCTCGGGCTGGGTGTTCCAGCGCCACCTCGAGCAGGAGCGGGTGCGTGTCGAAGGCCTGGTCGGCGACCGCATGGTGGCTTGGGCCGAACTGCTGCAGCGCTCGCTGCCCGGGCCGGGCGCGCCGGTGGAAGAGCAGGCCGCGGCCGTGCGCGACTGGTCGCAGCGCCTGCGACTGCCGATCGCGCTCGACGACGAACAGGGCGCGCGCATCGTCGCCACCGACACCTTCGTGCGCCGCCAGGAAGAGGAGGGTGCGCGCGTGGCTTCGGTGCGGCTGGACGACGGCCGCACGCTCTGGCTGGTGCGGCCGCGGCTGCGCCTGCCGCCGCGCCCGGGTGACGGGCCGGGGCCTGAGGGCCGCGGCGGGCCGCCGGGGCCGCAACCCGGGGATGTGCTGCTGCCCTTCCTGCCGCCGACGCTGCCGCGCGGCGTCGGCCTGGCGCTGTTTCTGTCGGTGCTGTTCCTCGCCGTCGCCGCGGGGGCTTACCCGGTGGTGCGGCGGCTGACGCGCCGGCTCGAAGCACTGAAGAAGGGCGTCGAGCGTTTCGGCTCCGGCCGGCTGGACCACCGCGTCGAGGTCAGCGGGCGCGACGAGGTGGCGGCCGTTGCGGCCAGCTTCAACCACGCCGCCTCCCGGGTCGAGGCGCTGGTGCAGTCGAACAAGTCGCTGCTCGCCAACGCCAGCCACGAACTGCGCTCGCCACTGGCGCGCATGAAGATGGCGGTGTCGATGCTCGACGAGGTGTCGCCGGCGCAGCGGGCCGAGCTGAAGCGCGAGATCGAGACCAACGTCGGCGAACTCGACGCGCTGGTCGAGGAAGTGCTCCTGGCCAGCCGGCTCGATGCCGCCGAGGCGCTGGACCGGCGCGACCCGGTCGACCTGCTCGGGCTGGCGGCGGAGGAGGCCTCGCGCGTCGATGCCGAAGTCGATGGCCCGGCCCTGCAGGTGCATGGTGACGAGCGCCTGCTGCGCCGTGCGCTGCGCAACCTGCTCGAGAACGCACGCCGCTACGGCGGTGACGAGGTCAGCGTCGAACTGCTGCGCAGTTCGGCCGGCGCCGAGGTGCGTGTCTGCGACCGTGGCCCGGGCGTGCCGGAGGCCCTGCGCGAGCGCATCTTCGAGCCCTTCTACCGGCTGCCCGGCCACGCCGAGCAGGCCGGCGGCGTCGGTCTCGGCCTGAGCCTGGTGCGGCAGATCGCGCAGCGGCACAGCGGCAGCGTGCGCTGCGAGTCCCGTCCCGGTGGCGGCAGCATCTTCGTGCTCGCACTGCCCTTGATCTGACACCGGGGCAAACGCGGGTGCGCGCCGGGGCGGCGCGTGCAGAATGGCGCCCATTCACTTCCGCGCTCCCGGCCGCATGCAGAGTCTGTTCCCCTTCCTCGCCGCGCTGGCGGCCTACCTGATCGGCTCGCTGTCCTTCGCGGTCATCATCAGCCGCCTGATGGGGCTGAACGACCCGCGCACCTACGGCTCGGGCAACCCCGGCGCGACCAACGTGCTGCGCTCGGGCAACAAGCTCGCCGCCGTGCTGACGCTGGTGTTCGATGCACTCAAGGGCTACGTGCCGGTGCTGCTGGTGGTGCTGTACGGCCCGGCCCACGGCCTGGGCGACGGCACCGCGGCGCTGGTCGGGCTGGCGGCCTTCATCGGCCACCTGTGGCCGGTGTTCTTCCGATTCCAGGGCGGCAAGGGCGTGGCCACCGCGGCCGGCGTGCTGCTCGGCCTCAATCCCTGGCTGGGTGCGGCGACGCTGCTGACCTGGGTGATCATCGCGGCCTTCTTCCGCTACTCGTCGCTGGCGGCCATCGTCTCGGCGGCGTTCGCACCGTTCTACCAGCTGCTGATCTGGGGAGCGGGGCCGGTCGCCGGCGCGGTGGCAGTGATGGGCCTGCTGCTGATCTGGCGCCACAGCGCCAACATCCAGAAGTTGCTCAAGGGCACCGAAAGCAAGCTCGGCCAGAAAGCGGCGGCGCCGGCCGCAGCCGCGCACCACGATAAGGCGCATGGAGGGAAGCGATGAACCTCGCGCATGGCCTGCATCGCTTCCACGTCGGTGACCGTCTGTCGGAGATGGCGGTGCACAACGGCACCGTCTACCTCGCCGGCCAGGTTCCCGACGATGCGACGCAGGACATTCGCGGCCAGACCACGCAGGTGCTGGCGATGGTCGACAAACTGCTCGGCGAAGCCGGTACCGACCGCGCGCGCATCCTCATGGCGCAGATCTACCTTGCCGACCTGGCCGACTACGACGGCATGAACGCCGTCTGGGACGACTGGGTGCCACCGGGCGACGCGCCGCCGCGGGCGACTGTGCAGGCGCGGCTGGCCAAGCCGGAGTGGAAGATCGAGATCGTCGTCACCGCGGCCATCTAGACCCCCGCGCCGGCGGTGCCGCGCGACCAACGACAATAGCGGGCTGCGCACTCCGGCGCGGTTCCGTGTTTCTGCCTCCACCGCCATGACCACCCGAGTCCTCACCGGCATCACCACCACCGGCACGCCGCACCTGGGCAACTACGTCGGCGCGATCCGCCCGGCGATTGCCGCCAGCCGCCAGAGCGGCGTCGAGAGCTTCTTCTTCCTGGCCGACTACCACGCGCTGATCAAGTGCGACGACCCGGCACGCATCGAGCGCTCGCGGCTGGAGATCGCCGCCACCTGGCTGGCCGCAGGCCTCGACCCGGCGCGCGTCTACTTCTACCGCCAGAGCGACATCCCCGAGATTCCCGAGCTGACCTGGCTGCTGACCTGCGTCACGCCCAAGGGCCTGATGAACCGGGCGCATGCCTACAAGGCCTCGGCCGATGCCAACCTGGAGACAGGCGAGGACGTCGACGCCGGTGTCACCATGGGCCTGTTCAGCTACCCGATCCTGATGGCGGCCGACATCCTGATGTTCAACGCGCACAAGGTGCCCGTCGGCCGCGACCAGGTGCAGCACCTGGAGATGGCGCGCGACATCGCTCAGCGCTTCAACCACCTGTTCGGCGCAGGCCGCGAGCATTTCGTGCTGCCCGAGGTGGTGATCGACGAGCAGGTGGCGACGCTGCCGGGCCTGGACGGCCGCAAGATGTCGAAGAGCTACGACAACACGATCCCGCTGTTCGAGGGCGGCGCCAAGGGGCTGCAGGCGGCGGTTGCGCGTGTGGTGACCGACTCGAAGCTGCCCGGCGAGCCGAAGGACCCGGACACCGCGCACCTGGTGACGATCTACGAAGCCTTTGCCGACGCTGGCGAACGCGCCGCCTTCCGCGCCGACCTGAAGGCCGGACTCGCCTGGGGCGAAGCCAAGCAGCGGGTGGCGCAGCGCCTGGAGCGCGACATCGCGCCGATGCGCGAGCACTACGATTCGCTGATCGCCCACCCGGCGCGCATCGAGGAGACGCTGATGGAAGGGGCGCGCAAGGCGCGCGCCATCGCGGCGCCGTTCCTGGCGCAGTTGCGCGAAGCCGTCGGGCTGCGGCGCATGGTGGGTATCTCGATGGTGCAGACCGAGGCTGCGACCAAGGCCAAGGTCGCCATGCCGGTGTTCAAGCAGTACCGCGAGGCCGATGGCCGCTTCTTCTTCAAGCTGCTCGCCGGCGACGGCCGCCTGTTGCTGCAGAGCGAGGGCTTCGCCAGCGGGAAGGAGGCGGGCCAGTGGGTCGCGCGCCTGAAGCGCGAAGGCGGCGCGGCGCTGGTCGGGCTGCCGGCAACGCGCGGCGACGGCGTGACCGAGCACGACGTGGTGCAGGCGCTGGCGCAGCTGATGGCCGAGGAATGAAGAACATCGTCGTGCTGATCTCCGGCCGCGGCTCCAACATGGAGGCGGTCGTGCAGGCCTGCGCGACCGAAGGCTGGAACGCGCGCATCGCGGCGGTGGTGAGCAACCAGCCCGACGCGGCAGGCCTCGCCTTCGCGCGGGCCCGCGGCATCCCGACGGCGGTGGTCGACCACCGCGAGCATGCCACGCGCGAGAGCTTCGACGCCGCGCTGCAGCAGGCAGTCGACCGCCACGCGCCGCACCTGCTGGTGCTGGCCGGCTTCATGCGCATCCTCACGCCGGGCTTCGTGTCGTACTACGCCGGGCGCATGGTCAACGTGCACCCGTCGCTGCTGCCGGCCTTCACCGGGCTGTGGACGCACCGGCGTGCGATCGAGGCCGGCTGTAAGGCGGCCGGCGCGACGGTGCACTTCGTCACCGCGGAACTCGACCACGGGCCGATCATCGCCCAGGCCATCGTGCCGGTGCTGCCCGGTGACACCGAGGCCACGCTCGCCGCCCGCGTACTGGCCCGCGAGCACGTGCTCTACCCGCGCGTCGTGCGCTGGCTGGTCGAGGACCTGCTGCGTGTCGACGGCAACAGCGTGCGCCATGTGCGCGGCGAACCACAGCTCCTTGTCTGATGAAACCCCCGAGCTCACTTCGTTCGCTGCCCCCCGAGGGGGCGCTCAGTGGCTTCGGAACGGCCGTGCGCCACTGACATGCATCCCAACGCCCTGCTCGAACTCGCCACCGAACTGCTGCACCGCGTGCTGCAGTTCAAGCAACCGGCCGACAACGTCGTGTCGGACTTCTTCCGCCAGCAGCGCGCGCTGGGCAGCCGCGAGCGTCACACGCTGGCCGAAACGACCTACACCGTGCTGCGCCAGCGCCTGCTGTTCCAGCACCTCGCGCAATCGGGCAAGGGCGAGATGGAGCGGCGCCTGGCCATCCTCGGCTGGCAGGGCAACGACGGTTTCCTGCGTGCGGCGCTGTCGGAGCCCGAGCAACACTGGCTGGCTCAGGTGCAGGCGGTCGAGCGCAGCGCGCTGCCCGAGAAGCTGCGCCACAACCTGCCCGAATGGCTGGCCGAGCGGCTGCAGCAGGAACTGGGCGAGGACTTCTGGCCCTTCGTCGAGAGCATGTCCGCTAGTGCGCCGCTGGACCTGCGGGTCAACACCTTCAAGGCCAAGCGCGAGGATGTGAAGGCGGCACTCGCCCAGGCCGGGTTCGATGCCGAGGAGACGCCGTTCTCGCCGCTGGGCCTGCGCATCCACGGCAAGCCGGCGTTGCAGAAGCTCGATGTCTTCACCCGCGGCGACGTGGAAGTGCAGGACGAGGGCAGCCAGCTGCTCGCGCTGCTGCTCGATGCCAAGCGCGGCGAGATGGTGGTGGACTTCTGTGCCGGCGCCGGCGGCAAGACGCTCGCGCTCGGCGCGGCGATGCGCAACACCGGGCGGTTGTACGCATTCGACACCTCGGGCCACCGCCTCGCGGCGCTCAAGCCGCGGCTGGCGCGCAGCGGGCTGTCCAACGTCTATCCGGTGCAGATCGCCCACGAGCGCGACGACCGCATCAAGCGACTCGCCGGCAAGATCGACCGGGTGCTCGTCGATGCGCCGTGCTCGGGCCTGGGGACGCTGCGCCGTAACCCCGACCTGAAATGGCGGCAGACGCCGCAGGCGGTGGAAGAGTTGCAAGCCAAGCAGACCGCGATCCTGGCCAGCGCTGCGCGCCTGCTCAAGCCGGGCGGCCGGTTGGTCTACGCGACCTGCAGTTTGCTCAACGCCGAGAACGAAGCGGTCGCGCTGGCATTCACCGAGACGAACAAGAGCAGCTTCCGCCCGATTCCAGCCGAAGACCTGCTGGCGTCCGCGCACGTGCAACGAGCCCCCGAACTGGTGCGCGACGGCTTCCTGCGCCTGTGGCCACATCGGCATGCCACCGACGGATTTTTTGCTGCTGTCTGGCAACGGGCTTGATCGGCCGCAAAATGCCGCCAACTGACGGTAACTAGCCCAGGCAATCCACGTAGTTTCCGTGACTGTTCGGGGCCCCTGGCACTTACAATCCTTCCGTCGTCGATCTTGACGGCAGTTCAGGCGGGTTCATGGACATTCTTTCGTCGGTTTGGGGCAGCCTCGTGTCGTGGCTGGGCAATGGTCTGATCGAGACCACCTGGTGGCAGGTGCTGGCCTTCACGCTCGTGGCGACTCACATCACCATCGCGGCCGTGACGATCTTCCTGCACCGCGCGCAGGCGCACCGCGCACTCGACCTCGGGCCGATCCCGTCGCACTTCTTCCGCTTCTGGCTGTGGCTGACCACCGGCATGGTGACCAAGGAGTGGGTCGCCATTCACCGCAAGCACCACGCCAAGTGCGAAACGGTCGACGACCCGCACAGCCCGCAGACTCGCGGCATCCGCAAGGTGCTGCTCGAGGGCAGCGAGCTCTATCGTGCAGAAGCCAAGGTCCAGGAGACGCTGGACAAGTACGGCCACGGCACGCCGAACGACTGGCTCGAACGCAACCTGTACACCCGCTATTCATGGCAAGGCGTCGGCGTGATGCTGATCATCGACCTGATGCTGTTCGGTGCGATCGGCGCCACGGTGTGGGCGGTGCAGATGCTGTGGATCCCGATCACCGCGGCCGGCATCATCAACGGCATCGGCCACTGGTGGGGTTACCGCAACTTCGAGGCGCAGGACGCCTCGACCAACGTCTCGCCCTGGGGCATCGTGATCGGTGGCGAGGAACTGCACAACAACCACCACACCTACCCGACCTCCGCCAAGCTGTCGGTCAAGCCCTACGAGTTCGACATCGGCTGGGCCTACATCCGCGCGATGGAGATGATCGGCTGGGCCAAGGTTCGCAAGACGCCGCCGATGCTCAAGCTCGGCAACGTCAAGCCGGTGGCCGACGACAAGACGCTGGAGGCGATCATCGCCAACCGCTACGAGGTGATGGCCAAGTACGCCAAGGAACTGCGTGCCGCCTGCGGCGCCGAGCTCGAGCGCCTGAAGGCGCAGGGCGGCGAGAACACCGCGCGGGCCAAGGAACTGCTGCTGGCCCAGCGCTGGCTGCACCGCGACGAGGAGAAGATCCCGACCGAGCTGCGCGCCAGCGTGGCCCAGGCGGCGGCCAGCTCGGCCTCGCTGACCAAGCTGGTGGCCATGCGCGAAGAACTGCGCCAGCTCTGGACGCGCACCAACGTGTCGGCTGAGCAGCTGGTGGCCGACCTGCAGGCTTGGTGCCGCAAGGCCGAGGACAGCGGCATCGCTGCGCTGCAGGAATTCTCGCTGAAGCTGCGCGCGGCTCACGCCTGAGTTCCTGGCGCTTCGGCGCAACAAGACGGGGTCGCGATGCGACCCCGTTTTCGTTGGGCCGGTCTATCTCGGCGCCCGCGCAACGCCACAGACAACAGCCAAAGAAAAAGGGCCGCGTATGCGGCCCTTTCTCTGGGAAACGCCGAAGCGCTTACTTCAGCTTCGTTTCCTTGTACTTCACGTGCTTGCGCGCCTTCGGATCGAACTTCATGATTTCGATCTTCTCGGGCGTGGTCTTCTTGTTCTTGTCGGTCGTGTAGAAGTGACCGGTGCCGGCCGACGATTCCAGCTTGATCTTTTCGCGTCCACCTTTGGCCATGTCGTTCTCCTAGATCAGAGCTCGCCCTTGGCGCGCAGGTCGGCCACGACCTGCTCGATGCCGACCTTGTCGATCAGGCGCAGCGCGGCGTTGCTGACGCGCAGACGCACCCAGCGGTTTTCGGTTTCCAGCCAGAAGCGGCGGTACTGCAGGTTCGGCAGGAAGCGACGCTTCGTTTTGTTGTTGGCGTGGGAGACGTTGTTCCCCACCATAGGGCGCTTCCCCGTGACTTGACAGACGCGTGCCATGGCTCGCTACCTCGCTCCAGACTAACCAATGAATTTCATGCCGACGGATTTCGGCAAAGACCGCGAGTATAGCTGATTTCAGCAGCGCTTCACTGCTCCAGGAAGCGCTGGGCGTCCAGGGCGGCCATGCAGCCGGTGCCGGCGCTGGTGATCGCCTGGCGGTAGACGTGGTCCTGCACGTCGCCCGCCGCGAACACGCCGGGCACGCTGGTCATCGTCGCCATGCCGTTCAGGCCACCCTTGGTGATGATGTAGCCATCCTTCATCTCGAGCTGGCCCTTGAAGATGTCGGTGTTGGGCTGGTGGCCGATGGCGATGAAGCAGCCCTTGAGCGTCAGCTCGGACGCCGCACCATTGCGGGTGTCCTTGATGCGCACGCCGGTGACGCCGCTCGGGTCGCCGAGCACCTCGTCGAGGGTGTGCCACAGGTGCAGCTGCATGGTGCCGGCCCTGACCTTGTCCATCAGCTTGTCGACCATGATCGGCTCGGCGCGGAACTTGTCGCGCCGGTGGACCAGATGCACCTTGCTGGCGATGTTCGACAGGTACAGCGCCTCCTCGACCGCGGTGTTGCCGCCGCCGACCACGCAGACCTCCTGCCCGCGGTAGAAGAAGCCATCGCAGGTCGCGCAGCCGCTGACGCCGCGGCCCATGAACTTCTCTTCCGAGGGCAGGCCCAGGTACTTCGCGCTGGCGCCCGTGGCGATGACCAGCGCGTCGCAGGTGTAGGTGCCCGAGTCGCCCTTCAGCGTGAACGGCCGCTTCGAGAAGTCGACCGCATTGATGTGGTCAAACACGATCTGGGTGTTGAAGCGCTCGGCATGCTTCTGGAAGCGCGCCATCAGTTCCGGGCCCATCACGCCGTCGACGTCGGCAGGCCAGTTGTCGACCTCGGTGGTGGTCATCAACTGGCCGCCCTGGGCGATGCCGGTGATCAGCACCGGCTTCAGGTTGGCGCGCGCGGCGTAGACGGCGGCGGTGTAGCCGGCCGGGCCGGAGCCGAGGATCAGTACTTGGGCGTGCAGCGGGGTGGAACTCATGGGAAACGCCTTGAAAACGGGGGGAAGTGTCGGCAATGACACCACAACTCAGGGTCGCAAGTCTGACATGGGGCCGGAATCCACTGGCGTCATCTCTCGTAATGACGACAATAGTCGGCGGCTGAATGTTGTGGCATTTTCACGGTGGGCGTGCGCAACCCGGCGACGCCGCTACCCCCGCACCGCGGCCGAAACAACTCGAAGGGAAGAACGTATGGCGATGCTCTCCAATCTGGACCTGATCCGGCGCGTGCCGCTTTTCTCGATGCTCACCAATGATCAGGCGCAGAGCATCGCCGACAGCGTGGTCAAGCGCCGCTTCCGGCGAGGCGAGATCATCGTCGAGCACAACAAGAAGTCCAACGCGCTGTTCATTCTGTTGACCGGTCGGGCCCGCGTGCTGACCTCCGACTCGCGCGGGCGCGAAGTCATCCTGGCCGTGCTGCAGCCGGGCGACTACGTCGGCGAGATGAGCTTGATCGACAACGAGCCGCACTCGGCGACCGTTCGTGCCGAGGTGCAGACCGACATGCTGATCCTCGGCCGTGCCGAGTTCGCCCGCTGCCTGCCGGAAAACTCCAGCCTTTCCTACGCGATCATGCGCGGCCTGGTGCAGCGCCTGCGCAGCGCCGACCGGCAGATCGAGTCGCTCGCGCTGCTCGACGTCTACGGCCGCGTGGCGCGTGCGCTGCTCGACATGGCCGAGATGGACGGCGACCAGAAAATCATCCGCAACAAGGTCTCGCGCCAGGACCTGGCCAAGATCGTCGGCGCCTCGCGAGAGATGGTCAGCCGGGTGATGAAGGACCTGGAAGAGCGCGGCATGGTCCACACCCAGGAGAACGGCTCCGTCATCATCAAGGAGCAGCTCACCGGCTGAGTTGCCGCAGCGGCGGATGCCGCTGCAGCGCACGCTCTCACTGCTTGAACGCGGACCAGGGGGTGCCGATGATGGCGGCGTCCGGGGTGCTGCTGGTGTTCCCGACCAGGAACAACTCGCGGTCGACGAGCGTGCCGCGCGCCGTGATCAACAGCCTGTCGCCCTGGGCGTCGGTGATGCGCAGCTGGCCCGACGCCGGGTCGCCATTGCTGGTGTCGAAGGCGGCGAGCTGGGCGACCGCATAGGTCTGGCTGCCCAGGCGCAGGTTGCCGTCGATCCGCGCGCTGGCGGTGCTGCCGACGATGGTCTCGTCGGCGTCGAAATCGAGCACCGAGGTCACGCCCGCCGTCACCGAGGTCATGCGCTCGTAGCGCACGAAGCTGCGCTCGCCGCCCGCCACCGGCACCACCCACAGGCGCGCCGAGCCGTTCAGGCTCGCCAGACCCTCCACCGTCAAGGCACTCATCGTCAGCGTGGCGTCGAATGCGGTGGGCTCCTGTTGCGAGTTGAGCACCAGCGCATTGAAGACCAGCGTGAAGCCGCCGTCGATGGCCGGGGTGCCGGCTTCGGCTATGCAGTCGACGAAGGCGAAGCTGGCGGAGTCGCCGGCGGTGAGCAGGCTGTTGTTGTCCGCGTCGTTGATCGTCACGTCGATGTACCCGCTGGTGACCGAGTAGTTGGTGCACTCGAATCTGTCGGCTTCGACCGCCTGGGCCTGCTTGCGCGCTGCCGATGCGATGCTCGTCGCGCTGCGCGCCGCCGCCCAGCGGCCCACCGAGGCCGCATTCGCACGCCCGGCCGACAGCGGCTGCGACAGCGCCAGCCCGCCGCCAACGGTGGCCAGCAGCGCATCGACCGACTGGGTCGAACTCGAAGGGAAGTTGGCGACCGTGATGTCTGCACCCGACGACGCAGCGCCGGCGCGCGCGGTCGGGACGGTGATCGTGGGTGTGGATCCGCCACCGCCACCTCCGCCACCGCAGGCGGCCAATGCCGCGGCAGCCAGCAGGGAGATCAGTGACAGGCGGGGCGTCCGGGTCATGGCGTCCTCCAGAGGGTCGAATGGTGAGGCGAGTGTCGCCGAGTCGGCGGAATCGGCGTTGCGGGATGTCACCGAGGGTCCTGTTTCCCCTTGCCATGCCAGGACAGGGCCAAGCTACGACAATAGGGGGTGTCTACCGATCTCGCCACCCGCCGCAGCCCGCCCGCCGCCCGCGCCCTGACTGGCTACAAGCCGCACTGGGCCAAGCGCTTCGGCCCGGCGCCCTTCCTGCCGATGAGCCGCGCCGAGATGGATGCGCTCGGCTGGGACTCGTGCGACGTGATCGTGGTCACTGGCGATGCCTATGTCGACCACCCGAGCTTCGGCATGGCCGTCATCGGGCGCACGCTGGAGGCCCAGGGCTTTCGCGTCGGCATCATCGCGCAGCCCGACTGGCAGTCGGCCGAGCCGTTCAAGGCGCTGGGCAAACCGAACCTGTTCTTCGGCGTGACTGCCGGGAACATGGATTCGATGATCAATCGCTACACCGCGGACCGCAAGATCCGCAGCGACGACGCCTACACGCCGGGCGGGCAGGGTGGCCGGCGACCCGATCGTGCATCGCTGGTCTACGCCCAGCGCTGCAAGGAGGCCTGGAACGACGTGCCCATCGTGATGGGCGGTATCGAAGGCAGCCTGCGCCGCATCGCGCACTACGACTACTGGCAGGACAAGGTGCGCCGCTCGATCCTGGTCGATGCCAAGTGCGACCTGCTGCTGTACGGCAATGCCGAGCGCGCGATCATCGAGATCGCGCACCGCCTGGCACGGCGCGAGCCGGTGGCGCAGATCACCGACGTGCGCGGCACGGCCTTCATGCGTCGCACCGACGACCCGACGGCAGAGGGCTGGTTCGAGATCGATTCCACCGAGGTGGACCGCCCGGGGCGCATCGACACCCACATCAACCCGTACCAGACGACCAGCGAGCAAGCCGCCGAGCAAGGCGGCACCTGCGCGAAGGAAGACGGCACCGGCCCGATGGGCGCGAGCGTCCAGCCGATCCGCTTCGTGCCCTCGCTCAGCGGCAAGCTGAACCTGCCGCCGCGCGAGCGCACGGTGATCCGCCTGCCGAGCTACGAGCAGGTCAAGAGCGACCCGGTGCTCTACGCGCATGCCAACCGCGTGCTGCACCTCGAGACGAATCCCGGCAACGCGCGCGCCCTGGTGCAGCGCCACGGCGACCGCGACGTCTGGCTGAACCCGCCGCCCATCCCGCTGACGACCGCGGAGATGGACCACGTCTTCGACCTGCCCTACGCGCGCAGCCCGCACCCGAGCTATGCCGACGAGACCGGCAGCCACGACGGGCCGACCAAGATCCCGGCCTGGGAGATGATCCGTTTCAGCGTGAACATCATGCGCGGCTGCTTCGGCGGCTGCACCTTCTGCTCGATCACCGAGCACGAGGGTCGCATCATCCAGAGCCGCAGCGAAGACTCGGTGATCCGCGAGATCGAGGACATCCGCGACAAGGTCAAGGGCTTCACCGGCGTCATCAGCGACCTCGGCGGCCCGACCGCGAACATGTACCGCATCGGCTGCAAGAGCCCGGAGATCGAGGCCGCCTGCCGCAAGCCGAGCTGCGTCTACCCCGGCATCTGCGCCAACCTGAACACCGACCACGGCCCGCTGATCCACATGTACCGCCGCGCGCGTGCGCTGCGCGGCGTGAAGAAGATCCTGATCGGCTCCGGCCTGCGCTACGACCTGGCGGTGAAGTCGCCCGAGTACATCAAGGAGCTGGTGACGCACCACGTCGGCGGCTACCTGAAGATCGCGCCTGAGCACACCGAGGACGGCCCGCTGTCCAAGATGATGAAGCCGGGCATCGGCAGCTACGACCGCTTCAAGCAACTGTTCGACAAGTTCAGCGCCGAGGCCGGCAAGAAGCAGTTCCTGATCCCGTACTTCATCGCCGCGCACCCGGGCACGCGCGACGAGGACATGATGAACCTCGCGGTCTGGCTGAAGAAGAACGGCTTCCGCGCCGACCAGGTGCAGACCTTCTACCCGAGCCCGATGGCCACGGCCACCGCGATGTACCACTCGGGGATGAACCCGCTCAAGGGCATCAGCCGCGACGAGACGCGCGCCGAGCGGGTCGACATCGTGCGCGGCGAGAAGCGCCGCCGCCTGCACAAGGCCTTCCTGCGCTACCACGACCCGAACAACTGGCCGCTGCTGCGCGACGCGCTGAAGGCCATGGGCCGGGCCGACCTGATCGGCAACGGCAAGCACCACCTGGTGCCGACCTTCCAGCCGAGCACCGACGGCAGCTACCAGAGCGCGCGGCGCAAGAACTCGACGCCCAGCGGCGCGCGCACCTCGCCGGTCACCAAGGGCCGCGTGCTGACGCAGCACACCGGGCTGCCGCCGCGAAAGGCCAAGTAGCTCAGTCCTTCGGGATCTTGCGCGGCTGGCCTTGCATGTCGATGGCCACGTAGGTCAGATTCGCCTCAGTCACCTTCACCACCTGCAGGTTGGCCGGGTTGCGTTCGGCATAGACCTCGACGTGCACGGTGATCGACGTGGTGCCGACCCGCTCGACCTTGGCGTAGAAGCTCAGCAGGTCGCCCACCGACACCGGCTGCTTGAAGATGAACTGATTGACCGCCACGGTGGCGATGCGCCCCTTGGCGATGCGGGCCGGAATCACTGCACCGGCCAGGTCGACCTGGGCCATGATCCAGCCGCCGAAGATGTCGCCGTTGCCGTTGGCGTCGGCCGGCATCGGCATCACGCGCAGCACCAGCTGCCGATCCTCCGGCAGCGTCGTCGGCGAGAGGTGCTGGGCATCGGGGTGCGGCGTGGGGCTTGAAGTCTCGGGCATGATCCTGCACCTGCGGTTGGCTGTTGCCGCATTCTTTCACGCCGCCGCCCACGTCCCCCTTCCCATGCGCCCCCACAGCCTGCCCGCACCCGCTGCCCCGGCGGCGCCCAATTCGGCGCCGCGTTCCGAATGGGGAGCGCTGAAGAAGCTCGCGCCCTACGTGTGGCAGTGGCGCTGGCGTGTGCTGCTGGCGCTGGGCTTCCTGGTGGCGGCCAAGGTGGCGAACGTTGGCGTGCCGCTGGTGCTCAAGCAGCTCGTCGATGCGCTGGACCTGAAGCCGGGCGACCCGCGCAGCGTGCTGGTCGTGCCGGTGGCGCTGCTGATGGCCTACGGCGCGCTGCGGGTCTCGGTGACCCTCTTCACCGAGATGCGCGAGTTCCTCTTCTACCCGGTGGCGGCGCGCATCGCGCGGCGGGTGTCGCTGGAGACCTTCGACCACCTGCTGTCGCTGAGCCTGCGCTTCCACCTCGAGCGGCAGACCGGCGGCGTCTCGCGCGACATCGAGCGCGGCTCCAAGGCCATTCACTCGCTGCTCAACTACACCATCTACACCATCCTGCCGACGCTGGTCGAGATGACGCTGGTGATCTCGCTGCTGTCGGCGAAGTTCGACGGCTGGTTCGCGGTGATCACGCTGTCGGCGCTGGCGATCTACATCACCTTCACCGTCACGGTGACCGAGTGGCGCACCCACTTCCGCCGCGCGATGAACGAGCAGGACAGCAAGGCCAACACCAAGGCCGTCGATGCGCTGATCAACTACGAGACCGTCAAGTACTTCAGCAACGAAGGCTTCGAGCAGACCCGCTACGACGACAACCTGCAGCGCCTCGAGAAGGCCTCGGTGAAATCGCAGACGTCTCTCTCGCTGCTCAACCTCGGCCAGAGCCTGATCATCTCGGCGGCGGTCGTGCTGCTGGTGTGGCGCGCCACGGTCGGCGTGGTCGATGGCTCGATGACGCTGGGCGATCTGGTGCTGGTCAACGCACTGATGATCCAGCTCTACATCCCGCTGAACTTCCTCGGCGTGATCTACCGCGAGATCAAGCAGTCGACCATCGACATGGAGAAGATGTTCGCGCTGCTCGGCCAGAACCGCGAGGTAGCCGATGCTCCCGGCGCCCAGCCGCTGCAGCCGCACGGCGGCACCGTGCGCTTCGAGGACGTGCGCTTCGGCTACGACAGCGACCGCGAGATCCTGCACGGCGTCAGCTTCGAGATCCCGGCCGGCAAGACCGTCGCGGTGGTCGGCCCGTCGGGCTCGGGCAAGAGCACGCTGGCGCGGCTGATGTTCCGGTTCTACGACGTGGGTGAAGGCCGCATCAGCATCGACGGCCAGGACATCCGCGCGGTGACGCAGAAGAGCCTGCGCCAGGCCATCGGCATCGTGCCGCAGGACACGGTGCTGTTCAACGACACGGTGGAATACAACATCGCCTACGGTCGCCCGGGCGCCTCGCGCGCCGAGGTGGAAGAGGCAGCGCGCGCGGCGCACATCCATGCCTTCATCACGTCCACGCCCAAGGGCTACGACACCATGGTCGGCGAACGTGGCCTGAAGCTCTCCGGCGGCGAGAAGCAGCGCGTGGCGATCGCACGCACGCTGCTGAAGAACCCGCCGGTGCTGATCTTCGACGAGGCTACTTCGGCGCTGGACTCGGCCAACGAGCGCGCCATCCAGGAAGAGCTGAAGAGCGCCGCGCGCAACAAGACCGCGCTGGTGATCGCCCACCGGCTGTCGACCGTGGCCGACGCGCACCAGATCCTGGTCATGGAGCACGGCCACATCGTCGAGCGCGGCAGCCATGCCGAACTGCTGGCGATGGACGGTCGTTATGCGCAGATGTGGCGCCTGCAGCAAAGCGGTGCCGAGGAGCGTGAAATCGTGGCGTGAACTGGGTGACGCTGGCGCATTGCTTCTGCCGGCAGCCCGTGCACTGAGCGGAACCGACCCGCAAGATCGCGGCACGTTCCCACCACCCGGAGTGCCCGTCATGAAAAGCCTGAACAACACCACGCGATGGGTCTCGGCCCTGGTCCTGTCCGCCGCCTCCGGTCTGGCCGGTGCACAAACGTCTGCTGCCGCCTTGTGGGTCGACAACGAGAGCTTCGGGTTCGAGTCCTGCGCGGCCTTGGCCGCCGTGCCTGCCGCCGAGGATGCCCAGGGCACCCTGGCCGCCCTGCGCACCAGCGCCGAGGCCGACCTGCGCTACGCCGCCCAGCTCGCCGGCGTGTCGCCGGCCGAAGGACGCCAGCTCACCCTCACGCCGGTCGCCGGCCGCTTTGCCTGCGGCGCGCAGCCCAGCGAAGTGACCTTCCGCGTCGCCGTGCTCGACCGTGCGGACGGCAGCTACCGCTCGACCGACCTGGTGGTCGCGAGCAGCGAGTCGGCCACGCCCCAGACGGTGATCGTGGCGCTGGCCCACCAGCTGTCGCGCACGCTGCGCGGCACGGTGGTGCAGGCGTCGGCTCGCTGAGCGGCGACGTCCCGACGATTCCAGCATCTCGCCCTGAACGGACCCCTGGGGTCCGTTCGTCACCGCCCTCGGGCACGTGGCCGCGCCGTGCAGGCTCGGCGCCGGGCGGACGAGCCCTGACATGAAGTTCCCGATCCAGCCCTCGAACTTTGCCCCGCTGGAGGGCATCCCGGCCTGCAACGGATGCGGCGACGCCGAGGCGCTCGACTTCCGATTCAGCTACGCCTACCAGCCCATCGTCGACCTGGCCACCGGTTCGGTGTTCGGTCACGAGGCCCTGGTGCGCGGGCCGGCCGGCGAGTCTGCAGCCAGCGTGTTGGCTCAACTCAGCGACAGCAACCGCTATCGCTTCGACCAGGCCTGTCGCGTCAAGGCGATCAAGGGCGCAGCCCAGCTCGGCGTCCGCGAGCGCCTGTCGATCAACTTTCTGCCCAACGCCATCTACCAGCCCGAGGTCTGCATCCGCACGACGCTCGAGGCGGCGCGTGCACACGATTTCGCCGTACAGCGCATCATCTTCGAGGCGACCGAAGGCGAGGTCATCAGCGACGGACGGCGCCTGTCCCACATCCTGCGCGAGTACCAGCGCATGGGCTTCCTGACCGCCATCGACGATTTCGGCGCCGGCTACGCCGGCCTCAACCTGCTGGCCGACTTCCAGCCCGACATCATCAAGCTGGACATGGCGCTGGTGCGCGGTGTCGACACCAGCCGCCCGCGCCAGGCCATCGTGCGCGGCGTGCTGCGCATCTGCGAGGAGCTGTCGATCCAGCCACTCGCCGAAGGTGTGGAGACGCTAGCCGAGCGCGACTTCTTCCTGGACCAGGGCGTGACGCTGATGCAGGGCTACTTGTTCAGTCTCCCGGTATTCCAGGGTCTGGGGCGCGTCGATCCGGCGAGCCTCGCACGGCCTCGCCACGCCTGAAATCGGCCGTTCAGCGCAGCGGGTCGCGCAGCCGGCGTGACAGGCCCCAGGCCAGCAGCAGCCCCGCCAGCGAGGCGCTGCCGGTGGCCAGCCAGGTCCACTGCCAGCTGCCGGCGCGCGCCGCCAGCCAGGCCACCATCGGCGGCCCGGCGAACTGGCCGAACGCCGACCACTGCTGCATCCAGCCAACGGTGGTCGACACCGTCTGCTCGCCCGGCGAGACACGGATCGCCAGCGCGAACAGCGTGGCCGGGATCATGCCGCCGAGCATCGAGAACAGCAGCACGGCCACATAGCGCCAGGCCGGCGGCAGGCCGGCACTGCCCTCGCCGGCGAAGGCCGCGGCCGCGGACAGTGCCATCACGCCGAAGCCCGCGGCCAGCAGCCTTGCCGGCGCCACGCCACGCTGCAGCAGCCGGCCGGCGCCCAGGTTGCCGAGCATGTTCACCGCGGCCGCCAGCGCCGTCAGCAAGCCGGTCAGGCCCGGGCTCACGCCGGCGGCGGCATAGATCACCGGCAGGAAGCCGATCACCGCGAGCCACTGGCTCGAGTACAGCGCGAAGCTGATGGCCACCAGCCACGGCCCGCTGCGACCCAGTGTCAGGCGGATGCGCTGCACGACGCCCAGGCCCTGCGAACCCGCCACCGGCGCGGGCGCATCGGCCACGCCGCGCCACAGCAGCAGCGCCATCGCCGCCGAGAGCCCACCGAGCCCGGCCCACCAAGTGCGCCAGCCGAGCAGGGAGATGCACCACGGGCCAACCAGCAGGCCCAGCGCCGCCCCCAGCGGCATGTAGGTGCCCCACAGACCCAGCATCAGCGGCAGCCGTGCCGGCGCCACCAGCCGGCGGATCAGCCCCGGCGCCGGCAGCACGACCATCAGAAAGCCGAAGCCCTCGGCCGCGCGCAGCGCGAGCAGCCAGGCCACGCCCGGCACCATGGCGCCGAGTGCGCTGGCCGCGGCGAGCACGGCCAGGCCGAGGATCATGCTGCGCCGCAGGCCCAGCGCATCGGCCACCACGCCGAAGGCGATGCCCGCCGCCATGCCGGCGGCCTGCACCAGCGACAGCAGGAAGCCGGCCTCGACCAGCGACATGCCTAGCTCGCGCTGCAGCGTGGCGATGGCCGGCGGCAGTTTGCCGACGTGCAGCGCGGCGCAGACGCCGGCGGCGAAGACGAGCCATGCGGCGGAGGCAGGAGCGGGGGTGGCGGCGTGCGCCGGGGCGGAGGTCGGTGTCATCGGCCCGGCAGTGTGCCTTCACCGCAGGCCCGGGTCGGCCCGGCGCCGCTCGCTACACTCCACGCCCGTGGAAACCAAGTGGCTCGAGGACTTCGTCAGCCTGGCCGAGACGCGCAGCTTCTCGCGCTCGGCGCAGCTGCGCCACGTCACGCAGCCGGCGTTCTCGCGACGCATCCAGGCGCTCGAGGCCTGGGCCGGCATCGACCTGGTCGACCGCTCGTCCTACCCGACACGGCTGACGCCCGCCGGCGAAACCTTCCACTCGCAGGCGCTGGAGATCCTCGGCGCGCTGCAGGCGACACGCAACATGATGCGCGGTCACCAGACCGGCGCGCAGGACATGATCGAGTTCGCCGTGCCGCACTCGCTGGCCTTTACTTTCTTCCCGCACTGGGTGATGGACCTGCGCAGCCGATTCGGCGCGCTGAAGAGCCGCCTGATCACGCTGAACGTGCACGACGCGGTGATGCAGCTCACCGAAGGCAGCTGCGACCTGCTGATCGCCTACCACCACCCCAGCCAGCCGCTGCAGCTCAGCCCCGAGCGCTACGAGATGCTCAGCCTCGGCCACGAGACGCTGGCACCCTATGCGCGAGGCGACGATGCCGGCGCGCCGCTGTTCCGCCTGCCCGGTTCGACCGCCCGCAAGGTGCCTTACCTCGGCTACGGCGAAGGCGCCTACCTGGGCCGGCTGGTCGAGGTGATCGTCAAGCAGGCGGCGGTGCCGCCGCAGCTCGAGCCCATCTACGAGACCGACATGGCCGAGGGCCTGAAGGCGATGGCGCTCGAAGGCCACGGGCTGGCCTTCCTGCCGGCCAGCTCGGTGAAGAAGGAACTGAAGAGCAAGCGACTCGTGCGCGCGGCCGACGCGGGCCAGTACGAGATCACGATGGAAGTGCGCATCTACCGTGAACGCCCCGAACTGGCGCGCCACAACAAGGCCGGCGCGCTGGCGCTGTGGGAGTTCCTGCGCAGCGATCCAAAACTGTCATCTACGGGTTGACCCTGAGCCGTCATGCGCGGCGCGCATGGGGTGGCCCTGAAACGGCATTGGCCTGCCAGTGACCCGCGGACCTACAGTCCGCCCCCATGTCGAAACCCACCCCGCAGGCGCCCGGCGCCACCCGCACCGAGCAGGACTTCCTCGGCACCCAGCAGATCCCCGCCGAGGCCTATTGGGGTGTGCACAGCGCCCGGGCGGTGGAGAACTTCCCGATCTCCGGCGAGACCGTCGCGCAGTGGCCGGAGCTGATCCGCGCACTGGCTTTCGTGAAGAAGGCGGCGGCGCGCGCCAACGCCAAGCTCGGCGTGCTCGACGCGCCGCGTGCCGAGGCCATCGAGCGTGCCTGCGACGACCTGATCGGCGGTGCGCTGCACGAGCAGTTTGTCGTCGACGTGATCCAGGGCGGCGCCGGCACTTCGACCAACATGAACGCCAACGAGGTGATCGCCAACCGCGCGCTCGAGCACCTTGGCCATGGCCGCGGCGAGTACCAGTACCTGCACCCGAACGACCACGTCAACGCCTCGCAGAGCACCAACGACGTCTACCCGACCGCGCTGCGACTGGCGGCCTGGGCCGGCATCGACCAGCTGATCGCCGCGATGGCCGCGCTGCGCGGGGCCTTCGAGGCCAAGGCGGCCGAGTTCCGCAACGTGCTGAAGATCGGTCGCACGCAGCTGCAGGACGCGGTGCCGATGACGCTGGGCCAGGAGTTCCTCGCCTTCGCGGTGATGATCGGCGAAGACGAACAGCGGCTGCGCGAGGCGCGTGCGCTGATCGGCGAAGTCAATCTCGGCGCGACTGCGATCGGCACCGGCATCAACGCGCCGGCCGGCTACACCGAGACGGTGGTGCCGCTGCTCGCACAGACCAGCGGTGTGCCGGTGGTGATGGCGGCCAACCTGGTCGAGGCCACGCAGGACACCGGTGCCTTCGTGCAGCTCAGCGGTGTGCTCAAGCGCGTGGCCTGCAAGCTGAGCAAGACCTGCAACGACCTGCGCTTGTTGTCCAGCGGCCCGCAGGCCGGCTTCGGCGACATCCACCTACCGGCGCGCCAGGCCGGCTCGTCGATCATGCCGGGCAAGGTCAACCCGGTGATCCCGGAGGTGATGAATCAGGTCGCCTTCGAGGTGATCGGCAACGACGTCACCATCACGATGGCCTCCGAAGCCGGGCAGCTGCAGCTCAATGCCTTCGAGCCGATCATGGGCTGGTCGCTGCACAAGAGCATCTCGCACCTCACGCGCGCCTGCCGCACGCTGCAGGTCAACTGCGTCGAAGGCATCACGCCCAACCACGAGCTGCTGCGCCGGCGCGTGGCCGAGTCGGTGACGCTGGTGACGGCGCTGAACCCGATCATCGGCTACGAGAAGGCGGCACTGATCGCCAAGACCGCGCTGGCCGAAGGCGGCACCATCGCCGAGACCGCCGAACGGCTGGGCATCATGGGCCGTGCCGAGATGGAGGCCCTGCTGGTGCCCGAGCGCCTGACCCAGCCGGTGCGGCTGGTGGCATGAGTGTCGGTGGCACGAAGGTTGCACCCTTACACCGCTTCAAGGGCAAGCACGGGCAAACCCGCGTGTCCGCGCTCCCTAGAATCCCGTTTCTCAATCTCTCACTCTCTCAACCCTCACACGCAGGAGTCAGCATGAAGAAGACGATGCTCATCAAGGCGATCGCCCTGGCCGCGGCCACCGTCGCGGTCGGCGCCCAGGCCGACACGCTGAAGAAGATCAAGGAAAGCGGCAGCGTGACGATGGGCGTGCGCGAGTCCTCCGGCGCGCTGAGCTACACGCTGGGCGACGGCAAGTACGCCGGCTTCCATTACGAGGTCTGCACCCGCGTGCTGGCCGACGTGCAGAAGTCGCTCGGCCTGGCCAAGCTGGACGTGAAGTACCAGCCGGTGACGTCGCAGAACCGCATTCCGCTGGTGCAGAACGGCACCGTGGACATCGAGTGCGGCTCGACCACCAACAACGCGACGCGCCAGAAGGACGTGTCCTTCGCCGTCACCACCTTCGTCGAGGAAGTGCGCATCGCGGTGAAGGCCAACTCGGGCATCACCTCGATCGCCCAGCTGAAGGACAAGGCCGTCGCCACCACCACCGGCACGACCTCGGTGCAGCTGCTGCGCAAGCACGAGCGCGGCGCCGGCATCGACTTCAAGGAAGTGTTCGGCAAGGACCACGCCGACAGCTTCCTGCTGCTCGAGTCCGGCCGTGCCGATGCCTTCGTGATGGACGGCCAGATCCTCGCCGGCAACATCGCCAAGGCGAAGAACCCGGCGGACTTCAAGATCGTCGGCGAGGTGCTGTCGGTCGAGCCGATCGCGATCATGATCCGCAAGGACGACCCGGCCTTCAAGAAGGCGGTGGACGACAGCATCGTCGCCCAGATCAAGAGCGGCGACATGGCCAAGACCTACGACAAGTGGTTCACGCAGCCGATCCCGCCGTCCAACACCAAGGTCGGCCTGCCGGCCAGCGACGCGACCAAGGCCGCCTGGGCGAGCCCGAACGACAAGCCGGTCGAGGAGTACATGAAGAAGTAAGCCAGCCCCCTGGCAAGCCCTGACGCCTGCGGGCGCGGGGCTTGCTTATGCTGGGGGAGCGCGGCGTCGGGCCATCCGCGTCGCGCTTTTCTTTTTGGGGGCCGGCCGGCACAGAACAACAGGAGGCGGCACGATGAAGTGGGATTGGGAGGTGTTCCTGCAGGACACCGGGGGCGGAGAGACCTACCTCAATTGGCTGATGTCGGCCTGGGGCTGGACGCTCTCGGTGGCGTTGTGCTCGCTGGTCGTGGCGCTGCTGGTGGGATCGCTGATGGGCATTCTTCGCACCGTGCCGAGCAAGGGGCTGGTGCTGCTGGGCAATGCGTGGACCGAGCTGTTCCGCAACATCCCGCTGCTGGTGCAGATCTTCCTCTGGTACCACGTGATCCCGTCGATCTTCACCAGCCTGCGCAGCGTGCCGAGCTTCGTGCTGGTGGTCTTCGCGCTCGGCTTCTTCACCTCGGCGCGCATCGCCGAGCAGGTCAAGGCGGGCATCCAGACCCTGCCCAAGGGCCAGCGCTACGCCGGCCTGGCGATGGGCCTGACCCTGCCGCAGACCTACCGCTACGTGCTGCTGCCGATGGCCTTTCGCATCGTCATCCCGCCGCTGACCAGCGAGTCGATGAACATCATCAAGAACTCGTCCGTCGCGTTCGCTGTCTCCATCGCCGAGCTGACGATGTTCGCGATGCAGGCGCAGGAAGAAACCTCGCGCGGCGTCGAGATCTACCTTGCCGTCACCGCGCTGTATTTCATCTCGGCCTTCGCGATCAATCGCATCGCCCTGTTCATCGAACAACGAGTCCAGGTCCCGGGAATGATCGGAGGTGGGAAATGATGCGCCCCCACGATCACATTCGTTCGCTGCCCCCCGAGGGGGCGCATGCCTCCCTTGGGGCGGCCCGGCGGGAGGCATCATGACCGCCCTCGATTTCAGCTTCCTCAACTGGAACGTCGTCTCCGGCTTCGTCCTCAAGGGCCTGATCTTCTCGGTGCAACTGACAGTCATCGCGATGATCGGCGGCATCGCGCTGGGCACGGTGCTGGCGCTGATGCGGCTGTCGGGCAAGAAGTGGCTGGTGATGCCGGCTGCGTTCTACGTCAACACGCTGCGCTCCATCCCGCTGGTGATGGTGATCCTGTGGTTCTTCCTGCTGATTCCGCTGCTCATCGGCCGGCCGATGGGTGCTGAGCTGTCGGCCATCATCACCTTCACGGTGTTCGAGGCGGCCTACTACTCGGAGATCATGCGGGCCGGCATCCAGAGCGTGCCCAAGGGCCAGGTGCATGCCGGCTACGCGGTCGGCATGAGCTACGCGCAGTGCATGCAGCTGGTGGTGCTGCCACAGGCCTTCCGCAACATGCTGCCGGTGCTGCTGACGCAGACCATCATCCTGTTCCAGGACACCTCGCTGGTCTACGCGATCGGCGCCTACGACCTGCTCAAGGGCTTCGAGGTGGCCGGCAAGAACTTCAACCGCCCGGTCGAGACCTACCTCGTTGCCGCGGTCGTCTACTTCATCATCTGCTTCAGCCTGTCGATGCTCGTGCGTCGCCTGCAGCAGAAGATCCAGATCATTCGTTAGGAGGCATCGCCGTGATCGACATCAAGAACGTGAGCAAGTGGTACGGCAGCTTCCAGGTGCTGACCGACTGCACCACCAGCATCCAGAAGGGCGAGGTCGTCGTGGTCTGCGGCCCGTCCGGCTCCGGCAAGAGCACGCTGATCAAGACCGTCAACGCGCTCGAGCCCTTCCAGAAGGGCGACATCGTGGTCGACGGCGTCAGCATCAGCGACCCGAAGACCAACCTGCCCAAGCTGCGCAGCCGCGTCGGCATGGTGTTCCAGCACTTCGAGCTGTTCCCGCACCTGTCGGTGACCGAGAACCTGACGATCGCGCAGATCAAGGTGCTCGGCCGCTCGCCCGACGAAGCGAAGACGCGCGGGCTGAAGATGCTCGACCGCGTCGGCCTGTCGGCGCACAAGGACAAGTTCCCCGGCCAGCTCTCGGGCGGTCAGCAGCAGCGCGTGGCGATCGCCCGCGCGCTGAGCATGGACCCGATCGTGATGCTGTTCGACGAGCCGACCTCGGCGCTCGACCCGGAGATGGTCGGCGAGGTGCTCGACGTGATGGTGCTGCTGGCCAAGGAAGGCATGACGATGATGGTCGTCACGCACGAGATGGGCTTCGCCAAGCGCGTCAGCCACCGGGTCATCTTCATGGACGCCGGCAAGATCGTCGAGGACTGCAAGAAGGACGAGTTCTTCGGCAACGCCGATGCGCGCAGCCCGCGCGCCAAGGAATTCCTCTCGAAGATCCTGCAGCACTGACCCGGGGCGCCGCGCGGGCGCGGCGTTCAGCGTGCGATCAGGGCTCGATCGCGCTGCCGGTGATCGGCTCGCCGCCGCCGACGGTGCCGATGAGAGTCGCCTTGCCGCTGGCCAGGTCGATGCGGTACCAGCGGGTGCGGCCCGCCTCGGTGATGCCCGCGTAGGCAGCGTTCGAGACGTCGGAGATGTCGAAGCTCGCCTGCGCGAAGGGGCCGGTGCCCAGCGCGCCGACGCTGTACAGCCGGCCGCTGTTCGGCGAGACCGGCGGCGTCGCGCCTTCCTTCGTGCCCTGGTGCACCAGCATGCCGCCGGCGCCGTCGAGCGCGTAGTTGGTGGTGATCTTCTCGTTGTCCTTGTTGTAGGTGTAGGCGGCGGCGACGATGCGTGGCACCTGGCCGGCGAGGCGGTCCGCCACGTCGTAGGCCAGTCGGCCGTCGAACTGCACACCGGCTTGGCCGGCATCGCCGTCGACCACGGCGCCGGTGTCCGGTTGCAGGCGCAGGTTGAAGCCTGCGTCGCTGGCCACCCGGATCCGATCGACGGTCGGGTTGAAGTCGAATCCGAACTCGTTGCCGGCGGGCAGCGTGACCGGCGTGCCCACCGGCATCGCCGCGCCGCTGGCGGCGTCGATGCGGTAGAGCTGGCCGCTGCGGCCGAGGCCGAACAGCTGGCCCTTGGCCACGCGGTAGTCGATGCCGAGCAGTTGTTCGCCCTCGCGCAGGCCGGTGATCGTGCGCCTGGAGAGGATCTTCTGCGGCTGCCCCGCGTTGAACGACAGCAACTTGCCGGAAGCGGTGACTGCATGAATCGTTTCACGCGCCGGGTTGCCTGCGGGCTCGCTGACCAGGGTGGCGCAGGCGGCCGCCAGGGTCGCGGCCAGGGGCGCGGCAATGCGCAGGGCGCTGGGGATCATGCTTGGCGTCTGCAAGTCGTGGGTAGCGCGGATGATCGCCACGGCAGAGGCCGGCAAAGCTCCGATCAGAGTGGGAACTCCGGGTCATCTCGGCGGCGCGGGGCCGATGCGAGAATGACCCGATGAATGACACCCTGACGATCACCCGACCCGACGACTGGCACCTGCACGTGCGCGATGGCGCGGCACTCGCCGCCGTCGTGCCGGCCACGGCCCGCCAGTTCGGCCGCGCGATCATCATGCCCAACCTGAAGCCGCCGGTGACCACGGCCGCGCAGGCGCTGGCCTACCGCGAGCGCATCCTCGCTGCAGTACCCCAGGGCACGGCCTTCGAGCCGCTGATGACGCTGTACCTGACCGACAAGCTGCCGCCGGACGAGATCCGCCGCGCCCGGGAGGCCGGCGTGGTCGCCGTCAAGCTCTACCCGGCCGGTGCCACCACCAACAGCGATGCCGGCGTGACCGACCTGCGCCACTGCCACGAGACGCTCGAGACGATGCAGCGCGAGGGCCTGCCGCTGCTGGTGCACGGTGAAGTCACCGACCCGGAGATCGACCTGTTCGACCGCGAGAAGGCCTTCATCGACCAGAAGCTGATCCCGCTGCGCGCCGACTTCCCCGAGCTGAAGATCGTCTTCGAGCACATCACCACGCGAGAGGCGGTGCAGTACGTCGGCGAGGCCGGGCCGAAGACGGCGGCCACCATCACCGCGCACCACCTGCTCTACAACCGCAACGCGATCTTCCTCGGCGGCGTGCGGCCGCACTACTACTGCCTGCCGGTGCTCAAGCGCGAGGAGCACCGCCGTGCGCTGGTCAATGCCGCCACCTCGGGCAGCCGGAAGTTCTTCCTCGGCACCGACAGTGCACCGCACCCGGCACAGCTCAAGGAGCACGCCACGGGCTGTGCTGGCTGCTACACGGCCCTGTCGGCGCTGGAGCTGTACGCCGAGGCCTTCGATGCCGTCGGCGCGATCGACAAGCTGGAGGGCTTCGCCAGCTTCCACGGTCCGGCCTTCTACGGCCTGCCGCGCAACACCGGCACGGTGACGCTGAAGCGCCAGCCCTGGACGCTGCCCGAGAGCGTGCCCTTCGGCGAGGCGCAGCTCAAGCCGCTGCGTGGCGGCGAGATCCTGGCCTGGCAACAGGTCTGAACGACCACCGGTCCGAAAGGCCACCCATGATCGAGAAACAACCGCGCATCGCGCTGCTCATCGACGCCGACAACTCACCGTCGAGCAAGATCGATGTCATCCTCGCCGAACTGGCCAAGCTCGGCGTAGTGAACGTTCGGCGTGCGTACGGCAACTGGAAGAAGGACGGGCTGAAGGGCTGGGAGAACGTGCTGCACGAGTACGCGATCCGGCCGATCCAGCAGTTCGATTACACCAAGGGCAAGAACGCCACCGACATGGGCCTGGTGATCGACGCACTGGACCTGCTGTACAGCGACGGCCCCGATGCCTTCGGCATCGTCTCGTCGGACAGCGACTTCACGCCGCTGGTCATGCACCTGAGGGCCAAGGGCGCGCAGGTGTTCGGCTTCGGCGCGAAGAAGACGCCCATGCCCTTCGTCAACGCCTGCTCGCGCTTCCTGTTCCTCGAGCACCTCGGCGGCGCCGGCGGTACTGGCGAGGCGAGCGCGCCGGAAGAGGGCGACAAGCCGGCGCGTGCACGCTCCGCGGCGGGCCGCAAGTCGCGCAGCGGCAAGAAGACCGAAATGGCGGCCGCTCTGGTCCCGGTCGACGTCGACATCGTCCTCGATACTGCGCCGGGCAAGCTCGACAGCACCGCCCTCAAGCGCGACGCGCGGCTCGTCTCGCTGCTGCGCAACGCGGTGGAGTCGGCCGCCGGCGAGGACGGCTGGTCCCCGCTCGGCTCGGTCGGCCAGCAGATCGGCAACCAGGCCTCGTTCGACCCGCGCAACTACGGTTATCGCAAGCTGATCGACCTGATCGAGGCGACCCAGCTGTTCGAACTCGATCGCCGCGGCTCGCAGTTCGTGCTGCGCGACAAGCGCCAGGCGAAGGCCGCCAAGGCCTGACGCCGGCAACATCGGCCCGTCGCGGGGATAATCCACCGCGTGAAGCGGGCCAGACCGCCGCCGGTGCAGGAACCGAAAGGTTGCACGGGAGGAAGGTCCGGACTGCACAGGGCGGCGTAGCAGCTAACGGCTGTCCGGCGCGAGCCGAGGATCAGAGCAACAGAGACGAGTCGGGGTGGTCTTCGCAAGAGGGCTGCCTCGGGTGAAACGGGCAATCTCTACGCGCAGCAACACCGAATAGGCCGGCATTGATGTGGCCCCGCGGAGCCGGCGGGTAGGTGGCACCGAGCCGTGCAGTGATGCACGGCCCAGAGGAATGGCGGTCACGGTGGCGACTTCGCAAGAAGTTGCCGCCGCACAGAATCCGGCCTATCGGCCCGCTTCACACTTTCACGAGCCGATCGATGAATCCCGACGCAAACACCCTCTGGCGCGCCCCGCGCTGGGCCCTGGCCCTGTTGCTGGCCTGCCTGGGCATGCTCGGGCCGTTCTCGATCGACACCTACCTGCCGGCCTTCTCCGGCATCGCGCAATCGATCGGCGCGACGCCGACCGAGATGCAGCAGACGCTGTCGGCCTACCTGTTCGGCTTCGCGGTGATGAACCTGTTCCATGGGGCGCTGTCGGACAGCTTCGGCCGCCGCCCCGTCGTGCTGTGGGGCATCGCCGCCTTCACCATCGCCTCGGCCGGCTGCGCGCTGGCCGACCACATCGGCACGCTGGTGTTCTGGCGTGCGGTGCAGGGCATGTCGGCCGGTGCCGGCATCGTCGTCTCGCGCGCGGTCATCCGCGACATGTTCCCGCCGGCCGATGCGCAGCGCGTGATGTCGCAGGTGACGATCTACTTCGGTGTCGCGCCGGCGATCGCGCCGATGGTCGGCGGCTTCCTGTTCATCCATGCCAACTGGCACGCGATCTTCTGGTTCCTGACGGCGGTGGGCGTGATCCTGTGGGTCGCCAACTGGAAGCTGCTGCCCGAGACGCTGCATGTCACGCAGCAGCAGCCCTTCAACGTGCCGCACCTGCTGCGCGGCTACTGGCAGCTGACCTCCAACCCGCGCTTCTTCATGCTCGCGCTGGCCAGCGGCATCCCGTTCAACGGCATGTTCCTGTATGTGCTGTCGGCGCCGGTGTTCCTCGGCGAACTGCTGCACCTCGGGCCGGGGCAGTTCTTCTGGTTCTTCACGCTGACCATCGCCGGCATCATGGCCGGCTCGTTCCTGTCCGGGCGGCTCGCTGGCCGCATCAAGCCGCACCACCAGATCCGCCACGGCTTCGTGATCATGCTGCTGATCTCGGTGACCAACCTGGTGCTCAACCTGCTGTTCGAGCCGCAGGCCTGGTGGGCGCTGTGGCCGATCGCCATCTTCGCCTTCGGCTGGGCTCTGATGGTGCCGGTGGTGACGCTGATGGTGCTGGACCTCGCGCCCGACCGGCGTGGCATGGCCAGCTCTCTGCAGGCCTGCGTGGGCAGCGTGGCCAACGGGCTGGTTGCGGGTGTCATCGCGCCGCTGGTGATGCACTCCACCGTGGCGCTGGCCACCGCCTCGCTGCTGATGATGAGCATCGGCGTGGTGGCCTGGATCTGGGTCAAGCCGCGCGTGACCTGAGCGGCTGCCGCAGGCCTCAAGCCGAGGCCGCAGGCGCCGATATCGCGTCGAGTCCCCGCGTCTTCGCGGGGTCACGGAGTTCGACGCCATGCCCGTTGCCACCGCCCCGCGCTTCGCGCGCCTTGCCGCCGCCTTGATCCTGGCCGGGCTGTCCGTGCCCGCGTGGACGGCCGATGGCCACGATGCCAAGCCCGAAGCCAAACCTGCAGCGCCGAAGAAGGCGGCCGCCGAGGCCCATGGCGAACACGCGCCAGCGGGCGACGCCAAGCCAGCCAAGCCGGTGGAGCGCGCCACGCCGCCGCAGGACCCGATGGACAAGCTGCGTGAGCGGCTCGCCGAGAAGCTCGGCGCCACCAAGGCGGCACCGAGCAATCCGAACGTGGTGCGCGTGGCGGCGCGCCCAGCGGCGGAGCCCGAGCACGCGCCGGCCGCGGCCGCGGCCCGTGCCGCCGCGCCGGTGAGCCGGCCCAAGCCCGCCGCAGCGGCCCACGACGCCGGCCATGCCGCGCACTGGAGCTACGACGGCGAGGGCGGCCCGGGCAGCTGGGGGGCGATGAAGCCCGAGTTCGCCACCTGCAGCAGTGGCAAGCGGCAGAGCCCGATCGACATCCGCGGCGGCATCAAGGTGCAGCTCGAGCCGGTGCAGTTCGACTACAGGCCGAGCGGCTTCCGCGTTGTCGACAACGGCCACACCATCCAGGTCAACGTCGGCGCCGGCAACTCGATCGAGGTGATGGGGCGCCGCTACGAGCTGCTGCAGTTCCACTTCCATCGTCCGTCGGAAGAGCGCATCGACGGCCGCCAGTTCGACATGGTGGCGCACCTGGTGCACAAGGACCTGGAGGGCCGCCTGGCCGTGGTCGCCGTGCTGCTCGACCGCGGCAGCGCGCAGCCGCTGGTGCAGACGATCTGGAACAACCTGCCGCTCGAGAAGGGCGACGAGGTGGCGGCCAAGGGCGCGATCGACATGAACGCGCTGCTGCCGCCGGACCGCAGCTATTTCACCTACATGGGCTCGCTGACCACGCCGCCGTGCAGCGAGGGTGTGCTGTGGATGGTGATGAAGCAGCCGGTGCCGATCTCGCCCGACCAGATCGCGATCTTCTCGCGGCTGTACCCGATGAATGCACGGCCCATCCAGTCGGCCTCGGGGCGCCTGATCAAGGAATCCAACTGAAGGATGGCGCACCGGCGCCAGCCGGCGTCGCGAGGAACGGGCTGCCCTTTCCCGGAGCCGATCGCCCGAAGCCCTAGACTCGCGCGCATCCCGACTCCTGGATGCGTGCCATGACCCTTCTGATCCTCGGCCTGCTGATCTTCCTCGGCGTCCACTCCGTGTCCATCGTCGCGCCGGCCTGGCGTGATGCGCAGGCGGCGCGCCTGGGCGAGATGCCGTGGAAGGGGGTCTACACGCTGCTGTCCATCGTCGGCTTTGCCCTGCTGGTCATCGGCTATGGCCAGGCCCGCCAGGCGCCGGTGGTGCTGTACGCGCCGCCGGTGGCGCTGCGCCACGTCGCGCTGCTGCTGATGCTGCCGGTATTCGTGCTGCTGCTGGCCGCCTACCTGCCCGGGCGCATCAAGGCGGCAGCGAAGCACCCGATGCTGCTGGCCACGAAGTTGTGGGCTACGGCTCACCTGCTGGCCAACGGCAACCTCGCCGACGTGCTGCTGTTCGGCGGCTTCCTCGCCTGGGCGGTGGCCGACCGCATCTCGATGAAGCGCCGCGTGGCGCGCGCAGTGCCGGGCGCGCCGTTCGGGCGCTTCAACGACGTGATCGCGATCGTCGGCGGGCTGGTGCTGTACGGCCTGTTCGTGAAGGTCGGGCATGCGTGGCTGATCGGCGTGGCCTTGATCTAGCTCAGTTCCGCGCGACGCTGATGGATTTGCGGCCCATTTGTGGGCTGCCTTTGCTCTTCAGTCGCGGCAGGACCTGTCGAGAATCCCCTTGCACACCCCCCCCGGTGTCGCAAGGAGTAGTACATGCGAAATACAGGGCCGGTCACCCAGCGCGAATACGTCATCGAAGATGGCACGACGCTGGTCTCGACCACCGATCTGAAGAGCCGGATCAGCTACTGCAATCCGGCCTTCGTCGCCGCCAGTGGCTTTGATCGCGACGAACTCATCGGCCAGCCGCACAACCTGATCCGTCACCCGGACATGCCGGCCGAGGCCTTCCGCGACATGTGGGCCACGCTGGAAAGCGGTCTGCCCTGGACGGCGCTGGTGAAGAACCGGCGCAAGAATGGCGACCACTACTGGGTGCGGGCCAACGTCACGCCGGTCAAGGAGAACGGCCGCATTTCGGGCTACATGTCGGTGCGGACCAAGCCGTCGCGTGCCGAAGTCGACGCCGCACAGGCGCTCTACGCACAGATGCGCGCGGAGGCCGAGTCGGGCCGCATCGTGACCACGCTGCGCTCTGGCGAGGTTCACCGGCGCACCCTCGCTGGCTGGCTCTCCGAACACCTGCGTCCGGGCTTCGGTGGCCGCATCGGCCTGGCCGCTGCTGCGGCGCCGATGGTGGTGGCGCTGGCCGCAGTGTGGACAGGAGCGCCGCTGTGGAGCGGCCTGGCCATCGGAGCGGTGGGTGCGGTGGTGGCCGGTCTCGTGCTGCGGGCGATGGCCATCGCGCCGTTCGCCCAGGCCTGCGACACGGCCAACCGGCTCGCCGCCGGCGACCTGACCCAGCGCGACGAGGCCGCCGCGCAGTTCGACGAAGTCGGCCAGCTGATGCGCGGCCTGTCTCAGCTCAACGTCAACCTGCAGGCCATCGTCGGCGACGTGCGCCGCGAGGTCGACGGCATCCACACGGCCTCGCGCGAGATTGCCAGCGGCAACCTCGACCTCAGCTCGCGCACCGAGTCGCAGGCCAGCAACTTGCAGCAGACTGCGGCCGCGCTGGAGCAGATCACCGCGACCATCCGCCAGAACGCCGATGCGTCCCGCACCGCGGCCGAGCTGGCGCAGCAGGCCAGCGACGTCGCGCGACGCGGCGGCAGTTCGGCCGAGGACGCGACCCGGCGCATGGGCGAGATCCGCCAATCCTCCGGCCGCATCGCCGAGATCATCGGCGTGATCGACGGCATCTCGTTCCAGACCAACATCCTGGCGCTGAACGCCGCCGTCGAGGCCGCACGTGCGGGCGAGGCCGGCCGCGGCTTCGCGGTGGTGGCGGCCGAAGTCCGCCAGCTGGCGCAGCGCACCAGCGCGGCGGCGCGCGAGATCAAGGCATTGATCGAGGATTCGGCGAACAAGGTCGAGTCGGGCACCCAGCTCGTGGCCGACACCGGCGCGACCGTGCTTCGCACGCTCGAGGCGGTGCAGCGTGTGACCCAGCTGGTCAACGACATCAGCATGGCGTCGGAGCAGCAGTCCACGGGCGTCGTGCAGGTGAACGCGGCGGTGGCCAACCTCGACACGCTGACCCAGCAGAACGCTGCGATGGTCGAGGAACTGGCGGCGACGTCCAGTTCCCTGAGCGGGCAGGCGGAGGTGGTGTCGGAGGCGGTTCGCATCTTCCGCACCCCGGCGGCGGCCACGTCCTGAACGCCAGCCCCTCGAACACAGGGTGGCAACACAACCAGCACTCGCGAACTCCAGAATCCGCTAAGTGTTTGATTTCATTGATATTGTGGAGTTAGGACACTGCCAACGCTCGCGAACTGGCTTCCGCAATACGGAACGAGCGGGAACGAGGTCATGAATGCTGGCCGCAAACCGTGAGGCCTGGTCGCAAACTCGGGGAGATCAAGCGCGGTTGGGGCGGGGCATCGGAAGCGCTCTCACAACTATGTCAGTGTGCGCACACTGAGATCTTCATTCTCTCCTTGAGACGACGAAGTGCGTCGCGGGCAGGAAGCGCGGGATCGCTTGCTGTGTTGGTCTGCAGCGGTCGGGACCAATTCGCAGGCGTGGCCCACTACGAGTTTGCATGTGGAGACGGCGGCAGCCAGAGGTCGGTCGGGCATAGCGAGGATGATCGAGTGGCCGAATCAGACTGAGCTGAGCCAGTCGCGGCCAGGCCCATGAATGACCGCGTTCACCTGCACCGGCCATAGACGGGCGGCGCATCAACTGGCTGCTTTACTGCCATCGGTCGCCCAACCAAGCTCCCCCGGAGGACCGGCACGACCGAACGGTATTGAAGGCAGCCCAGCGCCGCCGCCATTTGCCTACTCACCCTTCTCAGGGGGGATGCTCGCCCCCATGCCACCCAGAAGCGCGCGAATTCGTTCATCTGCGTTCGGCCTTTGAGTGGCGGAATCGATGACTGAACGAGGCACACCCACGGCTTGCGCGACGCGGGAATAGAAGTCGAACCGTTCTGCGCGGGTTGCCTCAAACTCCGCCTCCAACCGTGCCGCCACTTCGGGCGGCCTAGGCGGCAATTTCCAGGTGCCGTCGCCGAAGGCCTCGACCGAGCAGCCATCGAAGTCACGGCTGGCATCAATGCCGGGACACGGGACGCCACCCTTTCCGAGCGAGAACACTCCATAGTCGACGCCCGGGACGAATCCCTGCGCATCCAGCAGTTGACGAACGCGGCGCGCATCCGCTTCGGTGCTGCAGTCCACCAGCATGACACCGGTGTTGTTCTGCCGAACGCTTCGTTGCAGTTCGTCCTCGGGCTCCCAGAAGGACCCGCCACGCCGCATGACATAAGCCGCACCGTGGATGGCGTATTGGCAATGCTGCTGCCTTGGCATCCTGATCGTAGTCATCGAAGCGTACTCCGTTGTTCCTCGCGCGCGGAGGCCGCTGGCATGTTCTGCCCGCACTGCCTTGCCGTCAAGGCGTACGAATCGCACGCTACGAGCACCTACCGATTTTCGCTTAGGCACTACCCGCTGGCTGTGTTCGTGGATCAGAGCGCGACCCAGCGCGCATTGCGGTCGTTCAAATGGCGAGTTCGGCCATCAGCCGACGGTGGTGACGGGCACGTTCCCGGAAGTTCTGCTTGTCGACGCTGCGCGGGAAGCAACCAAAGACCCATCACCAGAACGGCGTCGCATTGAGGCAAGCACCAAGGAGTGGGCGGCAATCGGAGCCATTGAAGCGCGGTGCAGAGCTTGAGACCGGTGAGGGGCCTATGGGGAACGAAATGAGGCGCTTGAAAACACTATCCTTCTCGAGCGTGGTCAGTTTCGGACATTCGAGGACTTCGCGCAAACACACCCACCACACTGAAAGGGGCAACTCACCCGATATGACGCCGCCGTGTCAACGCATGAAGGATGCCAGGCGCATGCGCAAGCTAGCCTGGCTCGATCACAAGAAGTTGTTGCGTCTGCCTGGAGGCGCATAGAGTAACTGCTCGTCCGATCCCACGCTACGGGCCCGTCTGCCAACGCATTCTGCCAGCGTATATTGGCACACTGGCCTACAGTTTGGATGCTGGTTCTTGCGCCCTTGTCCGGATGCCGACACGAGGCAGGACCGACCTGCAGCAGTGCCCTTCACGGATGCGGCCAGTCCCGTTACGCTTGCCTATGGGCAGGGATGGAGTGGGGCATGGACCAAGCGGTGATCATCGTCCACGGAGTCGGCGATCCGCTGGACGGTGACGCGCTAAACGCCTTCGTAGAAGGCCTCACCGCCACAACAGGCCTGCGCGAGGCGGAACCCAGGCGCGTCGAGCGCCGCGCTGTACCGGGCGACGCCGCGAGCGGCGCAACGCTCGTGTCGACCTACCCGATGCACCGCGCGGTGCTGGACGACTCCGACGCCACCGCTGCGGCTCGCCACCGCCTGCACCTGCGCGAGGTGTACTGGGGCGACCTGTCGCGAGTGAAGGGTAACGTCGTCGCGCTGCTGCTGGCCCTGTTCGACCTGATGTTCGGCATGCGACACATCGTCGTCGCCGCCCGTCGCGACGCGAGACGCATCGCGGCCCGGAACGCGGGACTGACATTCGCTTGGGTGACCGGCGCAGAGCGTTCGGCGCGTGCGGCGCTGTGGCTGGCGCGCGGACCCATGTTTGCCTTGAACATCTTGGCTGCGGCGGTCGGCCTCTCAAACTGGTGGGCGGCGGCTTGGGCGCCGGGCTGGCAGGCCGGCGTGCTGCTGTCGACTCTGATTGCTTGCACCCTGGTGGGACTGCCCGGTTTCGGCTTGCGCGCCGCGCTGGAAAAGCGGCACTGGTCGACGACAACGGCCAACGCACTTACGGTATGCGCCGCCTTAGCGTTGGTCTGGTTCTGGATCCGACCGCCGCCCGCCGAATTCGCACTTGCCTTCGTCGAGCCGATAACTACAGCTATGTCGCTGTTTGCTGCACTGATGGCACTCGCCGCCATTGCGACGTGTACCTGCGCCGGCTTCGCCTGGGGGTGCCTAGGGCTGCGCCGCGACCCGTCGGGGCTGGATGGACACCTGCGCGACTTTGATCTGCTAGCCCGTCCCCTCGTGGTCATCGCGTTCTGCACCACTTTTGGCGTCGGCTTGTTCGTCTTCGTCGTGATGGTGGCGTGGACGGCAGCGGCCACTGCGGTCGGCGCCACAGGTCACCTTGCCTCACGCATCGACCAGGGCCTCCACCTGTTTGCGCTTGTGTGGTTCTCGTTCATCTCCGGGGCCGCCACACTACTCCTCGTCGCCACAGCGAACGGGCTCCTCAACGCGCAGGGCAGCAGCAGGAAACGTCACCGATTCATCGTGAATCCGCTGGTGGCCGCTGTATTCCTTGCCTTTTCGATTGCCTATGCAGTGCTGTTCGTGCCGTTCTCGGTCTACATCGAGGTCGAATCGGCGGGGAGCGCCTGCGGGATCTCGGAGGCATGGTTCTGCCGTTGGGCTGAAGAGGCGGTACTGGGCCTCTTCCCCTTCGTAGCAACCTGGATTCTCCCTATCGAGGCCTGGAGGCCGTTCGCCATAGCGGCCAGCGGCGCCCTCGTCGGCCTGGTCACCGTGTTCCGCGTCCACTTCTTGAACGGGCTGGACTTGGTGCTCGACGTCGTCGCCCACTTCCGCGCCGACACGCGCCGCGGTGGCAAGGCAGGCCGCTCGCGCGACTGGGAGGCAACGCTGGCGCGCTTTCGCGACGTTATCGACACGACCTTGGCTGAAACGGGGGCAAAGCAGCTCGTTGTCGTGGCCCACAGCCAAGGCACGATGATTGCGCTACAGGGCCTCGGCCTGCTGCGCGTCCACGGCCAAAAGGCGTGCAAGGCTCTGCCGACCGGCGTGACAGTCTCGCTCGTGACGATGGGCTCTCCCGCTTCGGATCTCTATCGTCACTACCTACCTCTGCGCTACCGGTTCGCCGATCGAGCGCCAGCCGGCCTCGATCGCTGGTGGAACCTGTACCGGATCGACGACTTCATCGGTACCCGGATCGAGGCCTCGGTCGATGGCTTCCCGCGCAACCTGCCGATCGGGCCGCGCGGCCACACCGACTACTGGCGCGACCGCGAGGTGCTGGCAGCGCTGCGCGGCTGGTTCGAGCCGGCGCCGTCGCAGCACGCCGAGATCCCCGAGGGGCACGAGCATCAGGGCAGGCGCCATCGCGTGCTGCTACGCGGCCACGACGGGCCTGCGTTGATTCTGCTGCACGAACTGCCCGGCATGACTCCGCAGTGCCTCGCGCTGGCCGACCGACTCGCTGCCGCCGGCTACCGTGTCCATCTGCCGCTGCTATTCGGCGAAGCGGGCGAGCGCGCGATGGCAGGCAACATCGCCCGGCTCTGCGTCCGCGCCGAGTTCCGCCGCCTCGCGCTCGGCATGGTCGACACCGACGAGCGCTCGACCACCGCATGGCTGCGCTCGCTGAGCCGCCGGCTGCACGAAGGCGGCAGCGCAACGGGAATCGGTGTTATCGGCATGTGTCTGACGGGCGGCTTCGTGCTCGCGATGCTCGCCGACGAGCACGTGCTGGCAGGCGTGGCGTCGCAGCCGGCGATGCCGCTGCCGCTCGGACGCCTCAGGCAGCACGTCGGCATTTCCGACGCGAGTCTGGCGCAGTTGCCCGCTAACGGTTCGCGTGTGTTGGGACTGCGCTTCACCGGCGATCGCTTGGTCCCCAAGGAGCGCTTCGACCGGCTGCAATTCTTGCTGGGCGATCGATTCTGCCGACGCGACATCCCGTCCGGCCGAGACGGCGTACCCGCCCAGGCGCACTCGGTGCTGACTGAAGAATTTCGCGACTGCCTTGGCCACCCGACCCGTGAGGCCTTCGACGAGGTGCTGCGCTTCTTCGAGGTGCAGCTTCGCGCGCCACGCACCTCCTGAGCGGAGTTCGCTAAGCCCGGCGTAACCGCAGATTGCATTCCACTATGCGACCGGTCATTCTCTTGGTGCACGGGACCTTCACGCAGAATGCACCATGGACGCGCCCCGACTCGCTTCTTTGCCGGCAATTGAGAGCGCACCTGAATGACCCGGACATCCGAGCAGTTCCGTGGAAGGGACGAAACCCATTTCTGGCGCGCGGCGAAGCCGGCGAACTCATAAACGAGGAGGTCAAATCGATTCAACCCGATGTGCCGGTGGCGATATTTGCCACAGCCATGATGGCAGCGCGGTTGCCTATGGAGCAAAGGCGCATCCGGACGCCTTCCGCAGCGTGCGAACCATCGTGTGCCTCGCAACTCCGTTCTTCGGCGTCAGCGTTCGGCCTGGCTATCAGGCCCTCTTGCTCGCCAGTCTCGTTTCCCTGTTCTTCTTCCAGTTGCTCTTCCTCGCACTTACGGCCTTGATCACTGAGCACTCTCGCTGTACGTTCAAGGCCGATCCGACACTTCGGGGCAATCCGGCATCGGCTTCGCCCAGGAAACCAAAGGTCGACAACGGCAACGCGCTGTACAAGGTGCTGAGAGGTGGCGTAGCCTGACCGCCGCGCGCCGACCCGCCCTTCAGCGCTGGCTGGCCGCTCCCGCTGCTGTGCGCGCTGTCTCTTGCGCGCCGGACACGGACCCGCGGTCCGATGGCCACGATTACGGGTACGCGACCGGCTGCTCTGGAGCGACTATGTCAGGAACCAAAATGTCGCTTATGGGTCGGTACCTCCTGTTCGTGCCACGAGGGAGCGGTCACTGAAACCTTGACGTGCCTCGTGAGGGCCTAAGACCGCTTCACGTCGGACAGCGGCCCCTAAAACCGGCACTGATCGCCAAGCCTAACGGCAGCTTGCTGTTGGTTTGCGTGAGTACGCCGGTCGGTGGCTAAGGTCGGCAATCGCTGGATTCTGTTGAAAAACTCCCCTGGCAAGTCGCCGACGTTCGCCTATGTTGAGGGCAGCGTTGGAGGAGCACATCGCCATGATGGGACAGCGATCTGGGGCCCAAGACAAACTGTTCTATAGCTTCAGTCTCGACGATCACGTCCCACCGAGCCATCTGCTTCGAGGCATTGATCAAGTCCTCGACCTGCGCGAGTTGCGCGCACAGCTGGCTCCGTTCTATAGCCACACGGGACGACCCTCGATCGATCCCGAGCTGATCTTGCGCATGCTCATCGTCGGTTACTGCTTCGGCATTCGCTCGGAGCGGCGGCTGTGCGAAGAGGTGCACCTGAACCTTGCCTATCGATGGTTCTGCCGTCTCGAGCTCGATGAGCCGGTGCCGAACCACTCGACCTTCTCGAAGAACCGGCACGGGCGGTTCCGTGCGAACGACACGCTGCGGTGCCTGTTTGAAGCCGTGCTTCGGCGATGCATGAGCGAGGGGCTGGTTGGCGGAGAAGGCTTTGCAGCAGATGCCAGCTTCATCAGGGCCGACGCCAACCGGACGCGCGGTGTTCCCAAGGGCGAGACGCCCGAGTGGGAAGAGCCGAGTCGTGCCGTGCGTGAGTACCTGGATGGATTGGAGAAGAGCAACCCCGTGGCCGAAGATGGCGACGACGCTCCAACGCCGCCGGGAAGGAACGTATCGCTCACCGATCCGGCAGCGCACTGGACGGCCGCACCAGGCGGTCCACCGCAGTACGCCTATTCGACCAACTACCTGATCGACTTGGATGCCGGAATCATCGTCGACGTCGAGGCGACGCCGGCGAACCGCACGCAGGAAGTGGAGTCCACAAAGGCGATGATCGATCGCGTCGAGCAGCGCTTCGGCATAAAGCCTCGGCGCCTAGTCGGCGACACCGCTTACGGTACGGCGGAGATGCTGTCCTGGATGGTCAACGAGAAGCGCATCGCGCCACACGTACCGGTCTGGGACAGGACCCAGCGCAAGGACGGATCGCTGTCGATCAACGAGTTCCTGTGGGACGCGCAGGCCAACGAGTACAGGTGCCCGCAAGGCTTCGCACTTCGCAGCGACCGCCGCAGCTTCGCGCAGCCACGCGATCACGTCACCAAGGCCGACACGATCATCTACCGCTCCAGCCAGCACGACTGCACTGGATGTGCACTGAAACAGAGTTGCTGCCCCAACACGCCGATCCGCAAGATCGCTCGCAGCGTCCACGAAGAAGCGCGAGACGTGGGGCGCGAGATCGCGAAGACGCCGGCGTACTGCGAGTCGAAGCGTCAGCGCAAGAAGGTCGAGATGCTGTTCGCCCACCTCAAGCGCATCTTGAAGCTCGACCGCCTTCGATTGCGGGGGTTATCTGGGGCAAGAGACGAGTTCTTGCTCGCGGCAACCGCTCAGAACCTACGACGAATGGCCAAGCGGTTGATGGAAGCAAAGCAAGGAGCCTTGATGCCGGCGTAGAAGATGCGCGGGGGAACCCCCGCGAACCTCATTGCACCTTCAAGCGCCACAACTCGCTCCCAACTCGCGAGGCTCAGCAGCCCTTTGACTTCGATCGCGAACTTGGCTTTTCAACAGAATCGCTGCAGAGCAGATCGCAATCCAAAACTCGAACTCTTCCGACCCTGTCCAACTCACGGCCGTACCACTGCACGACGGCACGCCCCCAACTGCCCAATCTGGCGAACCTGGCTGCATAGGCTGGAATGGAATGCCTGCTTCGTCGAAGCACCTGTAGTCATTCATCTCGATCGTCTGGCGCAGGTGGAAGTGGCGGCGGTGTCGACGAGCATGACCGCTAAGCTTGAAGCGACATCCTGACGGCCGAGTGCTATCCTGAGTCTGCCTATGGCTACGCTCAATACGTCCACCCCTGCGCCAACTCCAGGCGGCCTCGGTGGCGTCCTAGAGCGCGGTCGTGCCGCCCGCCTGGGCTGGACCCAAGACGGCACGTTGCTCACCGCGACGGACTTCGCTGCAGAGCGTGGCATCCCGTCGTCACTGCTGCCCGAGTTGGAAGGCCGCGGGGAGTTGTTCTCGCTCGACATCGAGGGCGCCCGCTGGTATCCAGCGGCGCTGCTGAAGCTCTCCCCTGACGAGTCCAGCGCGCTCTGCAGAATGCTCGGTGGGAGCGACGCCGATCGGAAGCTCATCTTTGTCATGCGACAGCACGGCGCGCTCGGCGGCCAGGACGTGGTCTCAGTCATCGCGCAGGGGCAGCTTGCCGCAGTGCTCCGATTGGCTGAAGCCTGGTGATGTGGGCGGCGGGTCGGCGCTATTGCGCCATCACACCCTTTTGCCCCTAGTTGCGAGTCCAACCAACTGACCTTCGAACCTCTTCGACTTCTCGGTCGGAAAGACGCCGGCGTTGGCGCTTCTCACGCGTGCCAGCCGTCAGGAGCCAGGATTGGGTTTCATCGAGCGCAAGGCTATGGCTGGATATCTGTTGCCCGACACCCTTCCTCGCCTCAACCAGTCTGATTGATGTCCAGCCGTCGTGCCAAAGTGCTTTACGCGCTCCGGGGCCATTTAATGCGGGCATCAACGACTGCACGTAGGTCACTCCTGCGTCCGTTATCCCTCGAACTCTCACCAGGGTTGGGCAGTCAAGGCGTGGCACAGCCAGCGGCTCACCTCGAAGGATGCTGGCGCCGCACCTTGCAAGCTCGTCGAGGCGGCACTGCAGTGAGGTCCAGTAGGCGATGCAACTGGCTGCAGGGTCGGACAAGATGGTCAATGGGAAGCTGGTGGTGTAGAGGAACTTCGTGTTCACCACCAGCGATACCACCCCATGCTCGCGGTGGGCGCGAATGATTAGGCTTCGAAAGGGGCTCATCAGCGCGGCGAAGAGCTTCTCCTGCAAGGCCACAAACCGCTGAGTCAACGAAACGGCGTCGACCAGGTAGAGCGTTCCTGCGACCTCAAAGCGGTAGAGGGGGTTCTGCGGCGAAGTGGGGACTGGGAACGGAGTTCCCTCGGGTGCGAGGGCCAGTGTCGTCGGATCCATCTGAACCGATTCCTCGACAGCCTTCCACCCTGGCGGGGGTGCGTCCGCAAACCCCCAATTGACATCAGGGAACCCGTGCTTGAGAGACGGTCCCGTGGCCCGAAAGAGTGGAACCCTCTCCGTACGGATTTCACCGTGGCCCGATGAGTGGGCCACGACTTTCACATACTGGTCGTCGTGTACGGCCAGCCGTTGCGTCCAGAAGATGCGCGATGGAGTCATGCGCCGTATAGGCGCTGGCGCTTATCCCGATGACGCCTCACGCACACGCGATCAGGCTCGCGCCGAGGACTCCCCTCGCCAAGCTGTCATCAGAGCTCCTACCAGAAGAACGAGCGCCTTACGGGGCGCGTCGCACGTCCGGTCACCTACGGTTCAGTAGAGGTGGGATCGTGGTGCGAGTCGGCTGCAGGAGCTCTGCGGGCGAGTGTCGCCCACAGAATCTGGCGGAATTCCATTTGAACTCTCCAGCATGTCCGGGAGCTCCGCTGCCGTTCGTGGCTAGCTCACGCGCAGAATCGAAGGAACAGTCGCCAGATCATGAGACTGCCGGCAGATCGCTTGGAATGCCACTTACGGCAGTCTCAGGCCAGGTACTGCAGTTCTCAATCCGCAGCGCAAGCCGGTGCAGCGCGGCGTAATGGCATCGGAATCTCCAAGTCTTCCGAGTCCATGTACGACAAGCCACTTTGGACCAGTTTGGGCCGGTAGTGGTTTAGCCACCAGGCCATCGGTAGAACGCCAAGAGGGTTGGCTGCCTCGTGCAAGCGTCGCAGGTAGGCGTACAGCTTGGGCAATTCGTCCTCCAGGCGGTGCTCCGCAACTCCGAGGACGGCCATGGCGTACCGGCCCAACGTCCTGGCTACGCCGTCGAAGGCGTCCATGAGCTCCGTCTGCGCGTGTGCCGGCAACTGCCGATGCGCACCGCTAGCCAAATAGTCGATTACTCGGCAGAGATAGAACATGCTGACGTCCTGGACGCGACCCAGGATGAGATGTTGATAGTTTTCGGACATTTTCTGGTAGAGGGTGTGAGTACTGTCCGTTTAGACTTTCAGTTTTAGCCCCGTTGACTCCAAATGTCTGACCGACCAAACCGACTTGTCTTGCCAGCCACACTTGATTGCCCGTTTCCCCCTCGCTTGCGGCTGGACCCGTCGGATCTTGGGGAAGGGGAGTCGCTGGAACTCTTGTCCGCGCCGGCGAGCCGAATACCCCAAGCCATCTTTGCGGGGCTCAATTCCTCCTCGACCGAGTGCGCTGAAGCGCTGGCCGCCCTGAAGGCCGGCAGAGTTCCTGGCACGGGAGTCCCGCGAGTGAGCGGTACGGCCGAGCAGCCGGCGTTCTATTCGTCAGCGGGGCTGGCTCAGGCGCTATCAGCACTCGGGTTCGAGTACTGGCCTGTGCTGGCAACCAAGTCGGAAGTGCCTTGGCTCAAGGCCAACATTGGCGCGGCACCACTGCCGATCGGTTGGCGGACCGAAGTCGAGTAGCCGCAGTACGACGGGCAGGGCGTCCTTGCAGAGTCTGAACCCGGCCACAGCGCCAGGCGCCGCCAGGTCCAGGAAATGTGAACAACGATAGTTCTGGTCGCCCGAGAATTACCGTGACCCCATGCCTCTGCACAGAAACAGGATGAATATCTGGTGCTGAAGTGGCGTTGCCACACTCGGAATGTTCGTGAAGAGCCGCAGCGGCCAGTCGCTCGTTCCCAGCCTCTCCAGGCTGCATGCGTGCAACCGAAGGAATGCATCAAGGTCTGCAGTCACCTGAGAAGCTGCAACTCTGCTGCCCTTTGCTCGATAGCCCATATCAAGTAGAGCGCGACGTATCTGCGGGCGCGCCAAGGCAGTGCCCCATTCGGGGTCCCGGAGAGCCGCCATCACCTGGCCGGCCAACTGAGCCTCCAACTTCCGGTCGAAGACTGGCTCGACTCCTGGGTACTCGCCACCGGGTCGGGTGGCCGCGGATGCGGCCGTGATCTGGTCCGGCGAGTACGCCACGAACGGCGCGGTCGACCTGTGAAGTGGGCATCCATGAGTCGAGCAGTGGGCCAGCCCGATCACTTGATGAAGTCGATGCCAGTAGGGGACACCATAGTGGTAGCGCTCCCACGCAGCGCAGATCTTGCAGAACCGTAGGCGACTGTCGAAGACGGGGCCTAAGGCGCGCAGGCGGAGGTCATACTGAAGGGCGCGACCACCCACCTCGCACAACCTATGTGCTAACTGGACTGCAGTGGCAGCAGGAGTGGAGCTCAGCAAATAGGGAACCAGGGTGTGGCGCTGAAGGAACTGCATGCCTGGTTCGGGTCCGCGAAGCCCAAGCGAAGGGCCGATAGTTGCGCACGCTGGCGGACAGGCGCCGTGCAGGACACGACGCGCCGACCCGACTGACTGCCGCAGGAGGCCAGATCGGTCGACGTAGCCCCAGTTGCACAGGAAACGCGCGATGAGGCTGGTTCCCAACTCATCTGGGAAGGGCTCTGGCAGCCCCCAGGTCGCTAGACAGTTTGCTCGTCCAATGGCCGGCATATGACACCCGCTTCCGTCAGCGCGGCTTCGGCCGAGATGCCACGTCGTTGCCCCAAATAGACGACCTTGCGAAGGTCCTCGTCGTCCAGGGCCTCGAACTCACGGTCAGTTTCCTGAATGCGCTTCTGAGACCTCGTCGGACGCGGCCCCTTCACTTTGGCCGCTTCGAGGATGCTCACGACATGGTCTGGCGATGAGCGTGCGGGCGCTTCGGCCACTGACGCTTCGGCGAGCACTTGGGCAACTGCGGGACTTGCTGCGCCCGTGGCGCTGATGCTTGCGGCGACTACGGCAGCCTTGACGACTCGGTCGCTTGCCGCAACTGTGCGTTTTCGCAGTCCGGCGGCCCGGAGTTGTAGCTTCCCGTTGAGGGCATGCACATACTTCGTGAAGTCCTCAGGCTCGATGTCCCATAGCACCGGGTCGTCCTCGAGACGTTCGCCTCGCAGTAGGCGACAGGCCGGCGCAATGAGCTGAAGATGCTCTTGCGCCACACGCTCAATGAGGGTGAGCGAGAGTTCTTCTTCGCCAGAGGCGATGGCCTCCATCTGGGCGATGACCATGAGCTTGACCAGCACGTCATGAATGCCCTGCGTGTGCTCGTACAGGAGGTTGGACAGTCCCGGCGAGAACTCCACGCGCTTGAGCGTGTACTGGTGTTGCAGCAGCAGCTTGACCATGGCTTCCCAGTTCTCGTCCTTGGGCGTGCGATAGAAGCGAGCGGACGCTGGCGACACCCCGCGGCGGCCCAGGCGTGCCTCCAGCGCCAGCAGCCCAGCGGCCTTCCAGGTCCCGATGAGCAGGATGGGAATCTTGAGCTTGTTGATGACGCCCGTTAGAAACTCCATGGCGTCCTCATCCGTGGCGCCAGTGCCATAGAACAGATGCTGGAGCTCGTCGAGCACCAGAACACCAAGGTTCAGCTTTGCAGCCAGAACCTCGATCGCGTGCTCGAGCTCGGCGCGGGTATCCGGTATGCGCTCTCCCATGAATGGCATGGGCAGACCTGTCTTGCGTGCCTGGGCGCGCAGCTTGAGGAAGACCTCTCGGGCGAGGGTCTTGCCAGACGAGCGCGTTGGCGCCTGCACATGCAATGAGAGCAGCTGAAAGAGCTCCCCGTGGCTGCTGTGCCAGAACAGGTCAGGCCCCAGCACCCGCAGCAATGCATTGGCGGTCGCTGACTTTCCGGTGCCCGGTGTGCCAATGAGCACGGCGCACCAAGGAGAGTCAAGGAATGAGGCCTTCTCGTCCGACTTGGGCTTGCCCGTGACGATTGAGTCGCACATGGCGTAGAACGCCTCAGCGGCCGAGGGCGACAGCGGGTTTCGCAGGTGGTACCCGCGCTGCACGAGGCTCATGAGCTGCTGAGCAAAGTCGAGCTGGTGGTCTTGCGGCACGAAAAGCTGCGACAAGCGCATGGGGTACGTGATTCGGAGCTCCCAGTCGTGCTCCAGGTCTTGTGGGTCGAACTGAACCCGGGAGGTCATCACCGCCCTGAGCGCATCGCGCGACAGATGCGGCATGTAGGTGATGAGAGGGTTGCCGGCGTACTCCCGATTGGGGTGCGTGTGGTATCGCTGGACTTCAATCACTTCTTGCCTCCACGTTAGTGGGCTCGCTTGTCATGCCGCCAATGAGGTCGGCGAAACCTGCACCTCGGCGCTTGCGGGGCGCTCCGGTGATCGGCGTGATGTTGGACTGCTCGACCTGACTGGCTGGCGGTTGTCCAGTGACGCCTGGCTGTAGCGCAAAGTCGGGACTTGTGGCGTCCTTGGCCTTGTCTCGAGCTTGCTTGCGTTCCTTGAGCAGGGCGTTGTCGCTTCGCGGTATCTCTTTGCGCGAATCGCTGACGAGTCTGTCAAAGGTCTTGGCGTTCTCGGTCTGCTGGCGGGTCCAGTTGGCCAGGCGGTCCGCAACGCTGACCAACTTCCCTGCGTTGTTGTCGGATAGGCTCGTGGACAGGCGCTCCGCTTCTCGGAAGGTCTTGCCCCAGAGGTCGCGCTGGTCGGGACGGCGACGGTTCAGCTCGCACTTGGTGTAGCCCGTTGGGTTCTCAGGGTCGCCCTGCAAGATGTAGACGTGGTTGACGATGCGTGGGTCATAGGCGACTCGCACAGTTCTGCGTCCGTTGCGCCGTGCGTATTCAAGAGCCTGCGCCGCGTCTAACTGGGGGGCGAGATAGCGCAGGTCCTTGAACACGAGGCCTTCCGACGTGATGGATCCACTGTCAGTCTCCATGACAGAGAGCATGACGTCGTTCTCATCGAACTGCCTGAGGCCTCCGGCCCCGTTCTCGACACACCACGTGTACATGGATACGGGCGAAGCGTCGACGCCATCGGCCAGCATGGCGGCAGGCAGCTTGAGCGACTGGCGCGGCGTGTGCATGCGCTTGAGTTCCGCCAACAGCAGATGCCGGATGAAGGCCTTGAGCGTCAGCCTGGCGCCAAGTCGCCATTGCTGCAGCGTCTTGTCCTCGTAGGCCTTGATGATGGCGCCAGGCATGCGTTCGTTGAGCCAGACCTGCAAAGTGTTGAAGTCGGACTCGACGCCGGGCTTGAGGTCGGGGCGCGCGGGGGGGAGGTTCCGCAACTCGCACTTGGTGCGGCGGACGAAGCGATACGGCTTCTTGTTGTCAGTCTCGCCGCAGTCAGCCTCAATTGTCGGAGGGACTCCTCGGGCCGGCCATGTCTCGGTGTCGATGTCGATGCCGTACTTCGCGCAGAAGGCGACCTTGTCTTCGGCACAGTTGGCAATCGCTGTCGCCATTCCCATCCAGGAGGCGTTTTCCAGGCTGACCCCAATGCCAAGCAACATGCCGGTGTCCTTGCAACGGATGCGAAAGACGACAGGCGGCCCGATAAGAGCGGCTCCGGGCAGATCGCTGACCAACTCGACGTTCCATATGGTTGCGTCGGCGCTGGCGACTGCGCCAGCCGTATAGGCCGCGGAAACGCCTTGTCCTGGGCGCGCCCTCTCGTTGAGCTGATGGTGGTGTGTCCCGCGCAGCCTGATGCGTCGTGCCCGATGGGAGGTCAGAACGTAGTACCAGTCCAAGAACTGGTGCTTGCTGGGAACCGACCACTCAGGCCACCGCACGATGTTGCCAAGCGCCGTGGTCGTCGCGAAGACTTCGCGGCACATCTCTTCGTACATCCCCGGAAGCGTGGTGCCCGGCGCAGCCTTCAGTGCTGCGTAGTAGTGACTGAACACGCGCAGGGTCTCGCGGTCGACCCGGTAAGCAGTCGGGTGACCGGAGGCCCGCTTCTCGCGCTTCTTGCCGTCTCTCCTGTAGTCCTCACGAATCACAATCGGCTTGCCGGCTTCCTGGTGGCGCAGGGACTGTGCTTGTGCGACCCTCGTTGCGGCGACCAGCGAGATCGCGTCCAGGCTGTCGACGTCGATGCCTTGGGTGTGTGAAACCCACTTGGCCGCAAGCGCCTGTGGGACCGCTCCGCCCTCCAGCCACCGTCGGACCACCTTGTAGAAGGTTGACTTGACGACAGTGCCTGACTGCTGGACGAGCCGATACAACTGCGAGCGACCCTCCTTGGTGAGCAACTGGGTCGTGTCTGCCAGGTAGTCCTTGAGCATTTCGTAGGTGCTGTCGGCATGTGCTGCCGCGCCGGGTGTCAGACCCACCGCATCCTTGGTGGGCTCGAGCAGATACGCGCCTGAGCGGAACATTTCGTTTGCGGTCTGGGTGGCTTCGGCAAACGGCCAGCCGTTCTCGCCCAGGGGCATTAGCCAGGTCTGGGCGGGATTGATGTGCACCACCCGGAATCGGCGGCCAGTCTGAGGCTCGCGAAGGACCATGCGCTCTTGCAGTCTCATGCAAATCTCCGCTGCGGCGTGACCAACGCTGCGCTGGCCCGTGCAATGTCAATGACGTCCTGGTCCAGGAAGGGAGCGCCACTGAGGTCTGCAGTCAGGCGACCGCGGTAGATGAGAAAGAGGATGACCTTGGCGGCGCTGTATCGCCCGTTGATGAGGGGCTGGACTGTCTTGGCGAAGTCGCCCAGCCGCTGCGGCCTGCCGGCGCTGAGGACAGCGTCCTGGACGGTGTCGCAGACTTCGTCGAAGCAGCCAGGGTAGGGCTCCGCTTCTTTGTGCAGGAAGCGATTGGGCCGCATGAGCTCGAGGTTCTGATAGACGAGGTCGGGCATGCACGACTGGGCGTCGGTGAAGAAGGCCCATTGGCGCCCGTGGCGCTTCCAGTAGCGGCGTTCGATTTCGGCGTGCTCGATGTTGTTGAAGACTTCGAGATCGCTTGCGGGCTTGCAGGAACGTGCCAGAGCAATCGGCCGTCCCCGAGAGTCCACCCCGTCAATGACCAGGTCGGTTGTCATCGCCACGTACTGCCGCGTGTTCCTGTCCATGGGGTGAGGGATACCGGCCTCGGAGGCAATGTCCAGGGTCTCTTCGCGGTCAAGCAGCACCTGCTCACGAATCTGCCTGACCCACAGGCATGCGTCGTAGAAGTGGAACCCCTTGTGTTCCGTTGTGGACAGCAGATGGACTTCGCGGTCGAAGCGCCCGCAGTGCGCCAGAAAGCGGGTTCCTTTGGACAGCAGCTCGTCCCGGGTCGTCCACGGTGTGTAGTCAACGCCTTCACCTCGACCTCGACCGGCTTTGAGCTTGGACAGGTAGAGCTCTTCGGTGAAAGGTTGTGCGCGCGCGGCCATGGCGGTCAGCCCTTCACTTCCGAGACTTCTGCTCGGCAGTACGTTGCTGGGGCTTCTCCCAAGGACCCTCGATGCAGCAGCCGCGCAGCGCTGGCGCAGCGGTCGTGAGCGAGTGAAAGGTTCATTCGGTCTGGCCTCTAGAATTGGTTTGACTTCCAACCGCGCTGGGTCGGAGGCAGCGAGAAGATGTCGCTTGCCCTCCGGTTAAGAGATCAGTTTTAGATCGCTCCCAGTCGTAAACCGAACATCCAAAAGTCGTGCTAACGATACTTTGGTCTCGAAAATGAGACTCTACGTGTCTATGCGTGCTCACGCAAGTCGAGCGCTGCGGGGCTCGGTGTGAGCCACGACTGGAACGCTGGCGCAGCACGGCTACTGAAGGCCGAGATCGCGAGAGCCGGGATTACGCTGGCCAAGCTGGCTCAGCGGCTGCGTCGCATGGGGCTCGAGGAGACGGAGGCTTCCGTGAAGAACAAGCTCTACCGTGGGACGTTCTCCATGGCCTTCTTCATGCAGTGCATGCAGGCGCTCGAGCGCGAGACCGTCAACCTGGACGGAGTGATGCCGCCAAACATGCCCAGGGGTGCTGCGCTGGACGGCGAAGGCGGCGGTCAAGCCTGATCGTCAACGCACACAAGTCGTGGACCGCTGGGGCGATCCGTTGAGCGCCAAAGCGCCGCATTTAAGCGACGTCTCTACAGCAAGCTCAGGCTAGTTCCACCAAGCAAATGTCCAGCACGTCACAAGATTCTCTGCGGGTTACCTTCGTATCGTCATGGCACGAGGGCGAAGTCCGCTCGCGCGCGCGGCTGGACCTGAAGACCGGGGAGGTCCGCGACATTGAGGTGGCAGAACTCGGTGAAGACTATGAGCACCTGCTCGAAGAGTACATCGAGTCACTCGACGGAACGCGATGGGCTTCGGTCGTTCGGCAGGAGTCCGGCGATGGGTATCAGCTTGCCAGCAAAGAGCGCCTCTCGACGTTCATGACCTGACTTGGTAGTCACGCGCCCTTGCGCGAGGAATGACATCCAAACAGCACCCCATACGAGCGAGCAGCTCTGTAGTGGCGAGGTCGAATGAAATGTGGCGCCGGACGAGTCCGGCGCCACCAAACAAGGTGAGAGTGTGGGTGAGCCAGGGAACGTCGCCTGCTGCCTCACGCCCGACAGCAGCCAAGCAGATCGCAGGAACTCCTGGAATCGTGCGCAGACGATGCAGATGAAGCGCCGGCAGTGTCGCCCCTGGGGCGCCTAGCCTACGAGCGTGAGCGTAAAAACTCGCGGAACAACGACACCCGGTTCAGCAATGTCCAGTTGACCTTCCGCCAGCAACATCTCCTCGTCGGAGTAGATGCGCCAGGGCCGCCAGTTTGGCCCCGAGCCAATGGCCGCAGCTTGAAGGCTGCAAACGAGCGCCTCTATCTCCATCGAACTCATACAGAGTCTCGAAGCAACGGCGTGGCCCGGACCGACAAGGACGATATGCAGCTCGCCGCAAGAGTCTGCAGGCACGCCGGCGAGTTCCCAAGTATCGAGCCGAACTTCCATCTCGGCTTCGGCGGAACGCCAGATGAGGTATGTCCGATTCGTGCGAAGGTCCGCGGAGGTGTGGTTCTCGACCAGTGCCTCGGTCCGAGCCAGCGCCAGGAGCTGCTCGGGCCGGGCATCGGGAAGCCAAACGAGGAGGGGAGCGTCCTTGACCGGGCCAGAACCTGACTTCAGTGTGACCACCGTAGGCTCGTCCATAGAGCAAAGCTCAACAATGGCTGACTGAGGGAAGGGTCTGGACAGAACGCAAGTGCTCTGGAGGTACTCGGAAAGCGCAGACGGAAGCAGTTGCTGGGTAGTGATAGTGGGCATGGTGTCCTAAGGATGAACGTTGACTCCACGTGTAGTCACCACATTCAGATCTAAACGCTCCTAAAGAAGCGGGCGTCAGCCGATGCGCTTTGCTTCGTCCGATGGCGCCCGGCTCGATGGGAGGTGGCATGCGCCTGCGGCGCCTTCAAGGTAAATCGGCGCAACGCGTAGATGCGTCGCTCGGCCTAGGCAGATAAATCGGGTCCCTATCTGGACACGGAACAGCATCGTTGGAAGATCACCCATGGCCGCGCAGACCCTTACCCCGAAGACTCAACCAGAACAGACCGAAGCCGCCGTTGAGAAGCGCTATGTCATCTCGAACTTTGTGTCTGGCGTTCTGGCGCACTCCTTCGTGACGGGAGCCTCCCTCCACGCGGTGCCTGCATCGCAGCGCTGGCGGTTCCCGAAGCCGCTATGGGCGACGAAGACAGCCGCTCAGCCGGTCATGCCGATGAACTGTGTGATTGATGCTGTGATGGACATCTGCGCCACCATCCACGTCAGCACTACGGAGCATCTCAACGACACCATCGCTGCCATTCGGAACCAGTTCGATGTCGCGGATGAGTGTGACGACGAAGACCGAGCATGGGTACTCGCCACGCTCGACGAGGTACTGGACCGCGCGGCCCAAGACGCGCGCATGGCGCTTGAAGAGGCACAGACTGGCTTCCCAGTCAGCGGCGGCAGCATGGCCCGGTGGGTTCTACGCCAGCGAGGAGTCGATGCCTGAAGTCCCCGCCAGCTGGATCGTCATTCTGATGGGCGCTCAGAAGAATGCGTTCTGCCAAGCATGCCGGTCGCCACGTAGCCCGTGAAGCAGCAACCTATCGCTCCATAGGAAGCTTCCGCGCCGGCCCGCTGTGTGAGAGACTGATCCGGCCATGAGATGAACCTTGTGCCGGCACAAGACCAGTCGGCGCCTGCGATAGAGACATTGAAGAATGCGCCTGTCTTGTGCCCCAGCCTGCCGAAGGAGTCGCCGGCGGTGCCACATGGCCCAAGGCACGCTGATGGCCGCGTGGCACCACGAGGTTCCCGGGCAAGCCTACGGATTGCAGTGCGCGCAACCGACCTGTCCAGCATTGGCCGCTGTGGCTCAGAACCAGTAACTCATCGACGCCGATGCCCATCTGCTACCTGGACTGTGATGGCGTCCTGCACCACGAGAACGTGCGGCGTGGGCCTCGCCGCACCGCGTGCATGCTGGAGCCTGGTCACACGCTGTTCGAGTGGGCGCCTGTGCTCATTGAAGCCTTGGAGCCGTATCCTGGCGTGACGATCGTGCTCTCAACCAGTTGGGTGCGCGTGCTGGGCTTTGACCGAACCAAGGCATACCTGCCTCAGGCCCTGCGCGAGCGCGTTGTCGGCGCGACGTTTCACCGACGTGAGCACGGGCCAACGCGCAATCTCAACGAGTTGTGGGCGCAGTCAGCGCGTGGCGTACAGATCGCGCACGACCTTGAGCGACGGCGGCCATCAAGCTGGTTTGCTATCGACGACAGCGTTGACGAGTTCCTGCCTTGGCAGCACGAGTGGCTCGTCCCCTGCGAAGGCTCGACCGGGCTCGGAGCGAGAGCGACCCAGCAGCGCTTGCGTGAGATCTTGCAGACGGTCCACAGGTAGTACGGGAGTCACAAGCCTGCCGGCGGGTCACTTCCCAGAAGCAGGCGATGGAGGCGTGCCCCAGCCAAGCCATATCCTGAAACTGTGCGGAGTTTCTCCCATCAACTTCTAGAGGTCAATTTGGCTCTGGCGCTGAGCGAGGCCTTAGGTGCATTGCCTTCGGCGAGGGCCCCTTGTTGCATCCACTTGATCGACTTTGGCAGCCGGGGAAATTCCCGGATGACACGGAACGATGCCGAACGAACGGTGATCGTCAAGCTGGATGGGCAAGCCTATCCCGAGCAGATTCAACTGCTGGTTCCGAGGGCCTCCGAGCTGGTGGGCCTCGGACTACATGGAGACCGGTGGGATGTCCTCTGGGTTCCGAGCCTCATCGTCGTATCGGAGCTCATGCTCGCTCATCACGATGCTGGCTTCCCGCTTGCCGATCGAATCGAGTTCTATCAGCAGCGGATTCGGCGTGGTGGCATGTTCACACTGGGTGTGATGACGTTGGCTCCTGCGCGGCCGGCGAGAGACTATCACTTCGTTGACGGCCGCCATCGCACCTTTGCTCTCGCCCAGGTATCAGCAGCAGATGTTCCGGTAATGGCTCCTGCAACTCGACTCGAAGAGTTGCGGCGGCACTTCTCCTAGCTGCACGACAGATACGCAAGAAGTTTCGCAAGTGCGACCGCCATGCATGCTCGTTTCGATGTCGTAGCAGTCGAGCGACCTCCAGCCGAAGGAAGACATCTGGATGCAGCGTGTTGGCTCCTAGCGCCTGAGGAATGTTGTGAGCTAGGTCAGCTAGGACATAGATTGCGGTTAGCAACTCGCTTGTAGGGCGCTCTTGCCCGGTGAGTGCATAACCGGAGTAGCGGCGAATGTCCAGCAGTACTGCCACCAGCGCCAGCCGCACGGCGGATTCAAGCTCCAGTGCCGCTGGCGCTTCCGGCATTCGCGGCCTCGCTTTCGCCGATATGGATTCGCGCCCAAAGGTCTCGGGTTTCAGTATCTCAGTCACGGTCGGTCTTTGAGTCGGAGTGCTTCGTTAAGCGGCAGCGTTTATCTGAGCCGGCTGGGCTATGCGTCGTGACTGAACCCGGCGGACGACAAGCACTATTCGCGGTCGTTCCTCTTTAGGTCGTGACCCTCCTGAGCAGTACGCGATCGTTCCACGGGAAACGATCATTGCCACGCCTCGAGCGTTGCTCAGACTGACGAGCGATAAACCTTAGACAGATACAGCTCGACGACGAATGCCTCAGCCGAGGATTCGCTGTCTCCTAGACCCGACATGCGTGTTTGTCGGACGATCTTGACTGCTGCATCAGAACGGAATGACTCGCCCCATCTACCCGACTCAAGAGGTCAAGCTACTGGCTCTCACTGAAGCCTTGGAAAGAGACGCTGACAACAAGTCACTCGACCACTACGGCCGCGCGAACATTGCATCAGCCATGGGCGAGGGCGTGCTGGCAAAGCTGCTTGACGCTCGGCAGTGGGAGCAAAGCGGGCTTTACGCTCCGCCCGAGTCGAGCAGCGGGCTGCGATACGTGGTTGTTGGCTTCCGGCACGACGGCACTGCACCTCGCCCTGCAGCCGTTGTGTTGGCCAGCTCCGCTGCCAGCGCGCTTGCGAAACTTCCGTCGCGCGGGTCGGGCGAGCGTCAGGCTGCCGAGCTTGTGCTCGTGCGCAGCGGCCTGATGCGGCGGGAGACGGCCGAACTGCTGGCTGAATACCTTAGACACTCAGCTGCATTGGCCGGAGAGCTGAGCTGGGAGGTCCACGAAGGGCCCTCGGTTGATGGTGACTTGCGCGCCTGGCTCGAAAGTTCGCTCGGTGCGAGCGCAATGGTCCTGCAGTTCGTATTGGGGTGGAGCCTGCCAGGTGGAACCGACTCGACGGCTGTTGCTCTGCTGCAGCTCACTCCCGCAGCGGCTTGGCATGGCCCAGGTGCGGTAGCTCAAGACCACTTGCTCGAGCCTGCGCCGAGGTACTGCCTTACCGGTAATGCCAAAGGTGGCTCCGATGGTCTACCGGACGAGTACGAAGTCTGGGTGCATCGGGCGGAGCCGGATGAGGTTGCGCTCGAACTGGTCTCGATGCTCGAGCACACAGGCTTGCTCTTCCAGGGAATGGGCCGTGGCCATGTGTCGAGAGTGGAACCTGCACAGGCCATTGCGCAAGAGCTCTGGCCGATGTTCGGCACAGGCGCGCGATCTGCTGTGGCAGCGCGCGTCTACGCAAGCGGGTTTACAGCGGCTGAGTTGCCGGACGTGATTGAGTCCCTTGAACGCGAGGGCCTGACCGGGCTGCGCGTGCGCGACTGGCGCGAGGAGGCTCCCGAGAGCACAGACCCCTACTACAACGGCCAGGGGGTACGCCAGAGGTCGCACCAAGTCACAGCATGGCTTGCGGTGGGCCGTGTGTCGGGTGTGGAGGTGTCTCTCCAGTCGGTCATTCCGCTGCCGCTTCACTTGCCCGAGACCGAATGGCCGCAGTGGGCGGTGGAGAGCAAGGCAATGCTGGAGGCTTACTGCTCGGACCAGGAGTGGCAACACCGGGAACAAGTCCAGGAGTACCTGGAGGACTTCGAGGCGAGAAGCTAGCGGGCGAGCGAGTTCACTTGGCGCGTCCAACATCGGCCGCGCGGGAGACCGCAGATAAACCACGGTCCCAAGACTGTGGATGCTCAGTCATCCACAGTTCCAGCCGGTCCGTCCGTTTCTCAAGTGGGCAGGTGGCAAGCAGCGTCTGCTGCCTCAGTTGCTGCCCCTTCTGCCGCTGCGGGGCCGCCTCATCGAACCCTTCGTCGGCGCTGGAAGCGTATTCCTCGCGACCGACTACGAAAGCAATCTCCTGAATGACGCGAACCCCGACCTGATTGCGGTGTGGGTTGCGCTCAAGGAGCGGCCTCGAGAGTTCACAGAGCGCTCGGCTCACTACTTCACACCGCAGTACCACTCCGAGGAAGCCTACAAGCATGTGCGGGACCAGTTCAACCAGTCAACGGATCGCTTCGAGCGAGCAGTCCGGTTCCTCTACCTGAACAAGTTCGGATTCAATGGCCTGTTCCGCGTGAACAAGGGCGGGATTTTCAACGTCCCGTACGCCTGGCACAAGGCACTGCCAAGGTTTCCGCTGGAAGAGCTGGAAAGAGCGGCAGGCAGGCTGAAGACCTGCACGTTCCTGAACGGTGGATACAAGGCAGCGATAGAGGAGGCTGGGTACGGGGATGTCTGCTACTGCGACCCGCCGTACGCGGCATCCTCAAAGGGGGCGAGCTTCTCGGCCTACACGCAGGATGGCTTCGGCTGGGAGGATCAGCGTGAGCTGGTCAAGGCCGCGGAAGAGGCCGCATTTCGCGGAGCGACCGTCTTGGTCTCAAATCACGATACGCCCGAAACAAGGAGGCTCTACAGAGGCTGGCACATCCACGAACTGGCTGTACGCAGGAGCATTGGTTCAAGCCAATCGGGACGAGAGATGGCCCGCGAGCTGGTTGCAGTCCTGTCTAGCGCCGCGAAAAGAAGCTAGGCATGTGGGGCACATTGAAGGCTGGAGCCATCTCTATGCCCGTTCGCCCCAGAGTTTTGGCATACTCCGCCCACGGCACTCAAGTGCCTAGGCGCCCTGCCTAAGTTGTGAGCGGCTTGAACGGGCACGTTTTGCTTCACCCGCCCCTGTCTTCCATGGAACTCCATGCGACAGACGCCTAAACGCTCAACGTCTGTCGTCGGCAAGGAGTTGCCATGTCAGTCTTTCTGAGCTGGTGCCGTAGTGCACAGAAGCAGCTATCCAACCCCCGCGTTCGGCTGAGCCTGGGTCAAGCCCAGGAGGTTGTTGCCGCTGGCTTAGGCCATAGAACCTATGCCTCATTTCGCGTCAACGACCTAGCGGCATTGGGCCGCACGGGATACGCGCTCATTGACTTCGATGCGCTCAAGCGCCGCTCTGCGGAGTTCGGCGCTGAAGCAACCAGCGAGGCGTGCCATGCTGCCATCCACGGCATGCGTTTTGGGCGCAACGAGCAAGGACGCTATGTCCTGCCTCACGCGAACCTGGGGGTCGTAGCCTCCATCCTGATCTCCGAGGCGAAGCAAGCGGACTGGGACGTAGTTGCCGCAGAACTCGGCGCAGAGATCAGAGGTGTGGAAGCGGGCTCAGCAGCTCCCGCGGAGCCCTGGAACTTGGAGTCCTCGACCTGGCTTTGGTGCAGTGCAGGCGCACTCTTGGTGTCAACCGAGGAGGCTGACCTGAGCGTGCCAGTCGACTTCGAGGTCGAGTTTCGCCGATTGGGGCGACACCTGTTCGAAGTCGGAAAGGTTGTCTCTGCGAAGCGAGCAGGAGGCCCAAAGGAGTACGAGCATCAAGACGTAGCGGAGTACAGCTACTTCAGCGAAGACGCGCCCTGAGTCCGATGCTGGAGGCACCGAAATGGCATACCGTAGCCAGACCTGCCGTGGCCGAAGCAATGGCCGTCCGCTCATGACCTACTCAGGGGAAGCCGAAGCCGCCAATCAGGCCGATTACTCTGCGAGAGTGCACAAGACCGCGCTTAGGCCGTACCAGTGCCACACGTGTGGTTGCTGGCATCTCTCTCCAAAACCCGCAAGACCGACATTTGAAGCTTGCTTCAAGTGTGTGGGACGTGACAGGAGTAGCAAGATCGCCTATCCGACAGAAGGCGATGCAAACGAGGCGGCTAGTCGAATTGGCGCCCACTCTGCCATTTCCTTGCGGGCATACGAGTGTCCCTATGGGGACGGTTGGCACTTGACCAGCCGGCGGTAGTCACGGCAGCTGAACAGTCGCCCACTGGAGGATGGCTCAGGCTGGCCAGCCTTGCCGCTGGCCAGCGTCCCTACCAGGGCGCTTCATTGGCGTGGATCGCTCGAGAAAATCCGCACGTCGCCTGGTAGCTCATCCCGCGCTGGCCAACGCTTGGCGCAACGCGAGCAGCTTGGTGTCCAGTGACGATAGCCGTCACTGGACACTGTCACGCTCAGCGCGACGATTCTGTGATTCCACATCCAGCAGAACGGGCGAAGCAGAACACGAGGGAGCATGATGGGCGGCCACAGCGCAAAGCTTGGTTATCGGCGCTTTGGTGTTCAAGCCAAGGTCATCCTCGTGGCCCCAGAACGACTTCCCAGGGATTGCGGCAAAGGTCCTGAACGCAAGAGCCCCGACCGCGGCAAGGGCGGCGCCCACGAACCCAAACCCTAAGGGGGCAATCCCAAGTCCCAGCACGGTTGCTGAAACCGACGCCGCAAGGCCCCATCGACGGACCCGTAGAAGTCTGTGAGGCAGAACCTGCACTCGACGTCCGTCGGGGAAGGCTATTCCAGTGACGACGAACTGAGGGCGCCCCGCAAGAAGGTGGGCAGCAAGCGAGTTCATGTCGAGTGCGACGACGTGTACTTCACACTCAACAGATCGAGAGAGAGTGGCCGCAGCCGTGGATGACAGATGCGTCGAACGGCAGGTTTGCAGCGTGCCAAGCTTGCTGTGACCGAACACGAGGTCGAAAACGTTATCGCCGGCCCGGATCGCAGGGGAAGAGATGAGAGTCGCATGGTTGACAAGATGTATGTAGGGGATCATGTGCACTCCGCTGTTGAGTGCATGTGTAGCCATTGCCACTTGCGCGCTAAGCAAGCGGCTGTGCTGTCTGATTCCAGAACGTCGCGTGCCGGCAGCGACGCTTCGGCAATGCCGCCGCAACCCGGCGCTGCATTCGGCTCCTTCGAAATCGAGAGCCTGGGTGCCTAGCGCCTGAGACGCGAAGCATGATGGCAACCCAGGCTGTCCGGCAGCTGGGCCCTTGCGAGTCGCGAGGCCGATGCCGTGAGCCGGTGCACCACGTGTTGTGGAGCCGGAAATGGAACAGGGCAGCGATTCATCTGCCCTGCATTTCGTACTGTTGCACATTCTGGCTATCGCTGGCGTGTTTGCGCGGCTGCTTGTCGCCCTTCTCGCGGCGCTGAATCGTCCAAGCGCAATCACACCTCACGTTGAGATTGACGTCAGAATGATTTCTCCCGAAGGAGTCAGGAGTGAGTTTCGCAGTGAGGTATCGCTGCCAATGTCGGCCGCGAGCCGCGCTGGGGTTCTGCAGGAGATTGACCGCAGACTCCCGGTCTAAGAGTTCACGTAGCCGACAAGGAGCCGCGCATCAGGTGCGGCTCTTTCGTTTGCAGCGCTTGAATCGCCGAAGCAGTGACACCGCATCCTGCGCAATAGCCAATTTGTGGACTGAACTTTGACCTTGCTGGTCACCGCCTGGCTGCCTGGAGCGCCGGCGTGTCTGATTCGATCGGCTCAAGAAGCCGCTCCCACACTGCCGGCCCAGAAGAGCGCTTGAAGACGCCGAAGTGTCCCAGCGCGTGCCGCCCGACCGCGATCGGGTCCAGTGTTTGTCGAGAAACGCGGGCGCTGCGGAACTGTGCTGCCAGAGCATCAACGGCAGCCTCCGGCCCAAAGAGGTGATCGTCGCTGACGCTCCAGAGGTGAGCCGTGCCTCGATAGCGTCCGAACCCCTGCACCTCATCGGCCAGCGCGGGATCGGAGAACAGATAGCCTCGGCGCCGGCACCACTGCGACCACTCCAGAGCTACTCGTTTGGGCAAGCCTTGGTCTCCGCCCAACGTCCAGCCTGGCGCACAGCCCAACAGGTGGGTAATCGCCGGCAGAACCGCATGGAAGTACATGAACGTGATCCAGCGAGTTCGCAGTGGCCAGTTCCGCCAGTCCCCTGACTGCGCGCAAACAGTCAGCAGCGCATCAACGCTATCGAGACCTCGCGCCAAGCCCACGGCGTTGCCGCCAAAGGAATGGCCAATGAGCAGTAGCGGCAATCTCGGGCTGGTCTTGCCGCGACGTCGGTTGGCCTCAGCCAGTGCTGTGCTCATGTCCTGCCGCGCCCAATCGAACATGCGACTGGGATCCTGGCGCAACGGATGCGAGCGGGACTCGCCGATGCCGCGGTAGTCATAGGTAAGGACCGCATAGCCGCGGCCGGCCAACCACTGCGCGAAGTACCGGTAGTAGCGCTGTGGCACACCGGTCGCAGGGCTGATCACCGCAACGGCACGAGCAGGAGACGTTGGTTCGTACCAGCGGGCAGCCAAGAGCGTTCCGTCTTCACACCGCAGGCTTGGGGAAGGTGGTTTCTCGAACGCCGATTCAAGCAAATGAAGGTCAGGAGATGCTGGCTCAGGTCGCATGGCGGCGACTCTAAGTAGCCGGCTACAGGCTGAGTAGGTCATCAGCCATCCACGCTGAGTTTCCTGAGAGTCAACAGTCCACACTAGATGGCTAGGACCACGCTGCCAGCCTTGTGACCACCGTCCACATGCCGGTGCGCGGCAACGACTTGATCAAATGGGAAGCACCTGTCCACAACCGGCGAGTACAGGCCTGCGGCTGCCCATTCAACAAGCGTGCGGACATACTCGGGGCGCTCTTTGGCAGGCCCTGCGATAACGCGGTGGCTCGACGTTGTGGACCGCCATGGCGCAGCCAAGAGCTCGGGCAAGTCGGCCAGCACCAGAAGAAGGCGTCCCGTTGTCGTTAGCAGTTTCGAGCTCCGGGAGTAGGGCGCTGTTCCGACCGTGTCCACGATCACGTCGAACCGTTCGCCGATCTCCGTGAGTTCCTGTTGCGTGTAGTCGAAGACGGCGTCTGCGCCAACCAAGCGAAGTAACGCCTTCTTCCGGGTGCTGCAGACAGCGGTCACATGGGCGCCGAACAGCTTGGCCAGTTGCACGGCTGCCGTACCGACCGTTCCCGAAGCTCCGTTGACCAGAACCCTCTCGCCTGCGCGCAGCTGCGCTCTTTCGTAGAAGTCGAGCATCGTCGCACCACCGAAGAACAGGGCAGCCGACTGCTCAAAGCTCATGTTCGGTGGCTTCGCAGCGACGGCTCCATCAGCCGCGATGCACCGGTACTCGGCGTGGCAGCCCAGGGCGGAGCCAGGAAACGCGACCACGGCGTCGCCGACCTTGAAAGATCGAACGTCTCTCCCAAGTGCCGCCACGTACCCGGACATTTCGGAGCCGAGAATCGGTTGGCGCGGACGACTGAAGCCGAGAGCGGGCCGCGACAGCAAGCCGAAGCCGCGAGGCATCGTGCGGCTACGCAGTCGCCAGTCCGCACTGCTTACCGTCGCGGCCTGCAATCGAATCAGCAGCTCGCCTGGGCCAGGCGTTGGCGTTGGCAGCTCACAGAGCTCAACGACATCGGGTGGCCCGAACCTGCGGTAGACGGCGGCCTTCAAGTCAAACTCCAAATGGCCGGGTCGCCATGGGCCTCACTGCCAAGTGCTCGATTCCGAGCTGCTGGAGATCTTTGCACTGGCGACCACCGTTCTGTCATTGAGCCCAAGAGGCTTTCCCTTCCAGCGAGCGGCATGGATTCCCGCCAGATCAGAGCCTGGCTCTGACCCATACCGCATCACACCTTGTCCAAGCCCTTCGGGACAGCCTGCAATCAGCGGAGTGTCATTTCTGAACCGTGGGCTTTCGGCAGCACCGCTCAGCCGAGGGGCGGCCTTCAGAGGGCGCTGTCCAGGCTGTTGCAGAGCGAGTTGAAGCAACGCGGCGAGAGCATGAAGCAAAGGCTGGGTTGCAAAAAGCACCTCCTGAGTTGACACACTGCTGCCGTAGTCGCATCAATCGCGGGTGGCCTTTCCGGTTGCTTTAGGCGAGACAACGCATGCAAGCAAACGGTACGAAGCAGCCAGATCGATAGAAGGCGCTGATCGCCGATGTGCGATTGCGAAGTTCCACGTGAAAGCTTTGGGCAAGGCGGACATGGCGTTGAACTGCCCACAGGCTTTGTCGCCTCCCAGCCGAGCGTGGCTCGGAAGATGCAGTACCTTCGTACCAGTGACGCACGCGCGTTCTGCCGTGCGAACTAGCATTCGTCCATGACAGCCCCCCTGCCGTTGCGGCACCTCTTGCTTGCAGTCGCTGTGGTTGTTGTGTGGGGAACGAACTTCGTTGTCGTGAAGCTCGCGCTGGCGCAGTTGCCGCCGCTTTTCATGGCCTGCCTGCGCTTTTGCCTGGTGCTCGTACCAGCTGTGTTCTTTCTAAAGCGGCCAGCAGTGTCGTGGGCCAACCTTGCCGCTTACGGCGTTTGCATCGGCGCTGGACAGTTCGGGCTTCTGTTCATTGCACTCGATGGGCACATCTCGCCAGGTCTGGCTTCTCTGGTGATTCAGACTCAGGTCTTCTTCACCATTGGCATGGCGATGTTTGCCGCGGGTGAGCGACTGGAGCTGGTGCAATGGATTGGTCTGCTCTTGGGTGCTAGCGGGCTCGCGACGATCGGTGTCCAAGCTGACAGCAGCTCGTCGCTGCTTGGATTGATCCTTGTACTGGGTGCTGCCTTCTGCTGGGCGGCTGGCAACATGGCAAGCCGACGCGCAGGACGCGTCGACATGCTGGCTTACGTGGTGTGGGCCAGCGCCTTCTCCATTCCTCCGTTGCTGACTCTGTCACTCGTACTGGAGGGACCTCAGCGAATCGCACTCTCCGTGGGGCGCGCCGACGCTGTTGCTTGGGCAGCCGTCCTCTGGCAAGTCCTCGGAAACACTCTGTTCGGCTATGCGGCTTGGGGCTGGCTGCTCGCGCGCCATCCCGCCGGGACCGTCATGCCTGTGGCACTGTTCGTTCCAGTCTTCGGCTTAGCCTCGTCGTCTTGGTGGCTCGATGAGCCACTGCCTTTGTGGAAGCTGGCTGCCGCCGGATTGGTGTTGTGCGGTCTTGCTCTGAACCTGCTGTGGCCACTGCTTCGCCCTGCTCAGGTCAATCGTCCTTCAGTCTGAACTTGCTTGTGACCGACTGCATGTAGCCGACTGTGGGGAGTCGAGCGATGGCACATCGCAGGGGCCACTTTCCCGGTGGTCTCGCGCCTGTAGGAAGCTCGGTTGCGCCCGCCTAGAATCGCGGCGGCCCGCGCCGGAAGCTCCAAGCATCTCGAAGCGGGGCCAACTCACTACCAACACCAACAAGGATCACTGGACCCATGGCAACTGCGAAGAAGACCTCGACCAAGAAGACCGCCGGAAAGCCTGCTGCAAAGGCGGCTCCCAAGGCTGCAAGCAAGACCGCTGTGACTGCCACGCTCAAGCCTGTCATCACCGGACCGCTCAAGCCGATCAAGACTGCGTTCAACAAGACGAGTCTGATTGCGCATCTCGCCGCGACCGCTTCGGTTGACCCGAAGGCCGTCAAGGCAGTTGTTGCGGCTCTAGAGGCCACCATCGCTGCCTCCGTGTCCAAGAAGGGAGTCGGCACCTTCACGATGCCCGGCCTGTTCAAGGTCATGTCAGTTCATGTGCCCGCCAAGAAGGCGCGTATGGGCATCGACCCGTTTACGAAGCAGGAGCGCAAGTTCGCTGCCAAGCCGGCTACGACCAAGGTCAAGGTCCGCGCCATGAAGAAGCTGAAGGACGCAGCGCTCGGCTGAGCTGGTCTTCACCGGCGTGGTCCGCGACCCGCTGACTCACGCCGTCCGCATCGAACGGCCCTGTCCCAGTTGGCTGGCCCGGCCGTCTATGCTGATTCAGATCCGACGCTGTCGCCGACGGGGAGGAACTGCCACCATTGCATGAACGGCAGTCCTCGCCAACAGGCTCCAGTCGAACTCACAGGCTGGTCCTAATCGTCAGTGATGCCGTCTGTGGATCGAGCGTGTGACAAACATCATTGCTTGGACCTCGCGACCGATAGCAGCGCACCGCTGAAGAATCCACGCCGCGATGTCCGGCAGGTCTTTGCATCGGGCGAGGGTGGTGACTATCATCGACAGACCGGCCGCGGCAGGTGAGAGTGAGGCTGTGAAGCAGCTGGCGTCGGCGCGGCCAAGGAGTCGTTGGCGTGGACGTGCACTCAAATCTGGTGCTTCGCACAATCTACATCGACGACTTCGTTGATCGCGAACTCACTGCGCAATCCCGGGCTACAGGACTGTCTCAGGCGGAGCTGTATCGCCGCTGGCTCGCAGCCGGCGTACGTGCCGTCCGGCAAGGTCGACGGACTCGGACTCCTTTGCCGGTGACGGGCTCACCGTTGATACTGAGGACGGTCGAGCTCGACCCGAATCTGGATCACTTGATTCGAGTGCAGGCGTTCGACGAGCATCTTCCGAAGAACGAGGTCATGCGTCAGTACATTCGCATCGGCCTCGAGCTAAGCCAAGTCCCATAGCCAGCGCGGTGCCTGTTGCACCTTGCGCTGCGGTCAAGGTGGCGTCACTTCGTGCACAAAGAATCCTCGGTCGCGATAGGTGACCGCGTCGTCCCACCAAGCCGATACGGGCAGAAAGCGCGCGCGGTTGGTTCCGCCGGCTTGACTCTGCACAGGCATCACGACATTTCCGTCTGCGTCACGTCGTGCCGCCAGAGCAGGCGTCTCGGGCACGACGACCGCGATGTGGCCTGGCAGTCTCTCAGTGGCGCGGTCGGCGCAGATGACAGCGAAGCTGCCAGCGTTTGCGGCGCTCTGTAGGGCAGTAGCGTCGAAGACTCGACGCCACCCGAAGTCGGCGCCAAACTCGATCAGCCACGCCAGCAGATCGTCGGCCCGCATCTCACGCACTGTCACGTCGTACAGCGCCTCCAGCGTTTCACCAGCGTCCAGCCGATGTAGCGCTTTGGACTTCCACCATACGCGAGGCAGGTAGGCTCGCGCCAGGTACGCGAAGTCGGCCGCGTAGATGTTGCAGAAGGTGGCATCAGGAGTGCGCGCGTACCGCTGGCTGTGTTCAACGTCGAGCCATTGCACGATCACATCCAGTTGAGCTGCCCGCGTGGCTGCATCAGCTGTTGGATCGCGTTGCGGCTGACCCGGTTCACCCAATGGCTGCGCGCGGCGTGCGGCACTGGCTCGCTGCGAGCGGGCATCGCCTTCACGATAGTGCACTGCTGGATAGCGGCCGGACGCTTGAGCTGGCTGCGTCGTTGCCGCAGTCTCTGCGATAGCTTCCGACACTGGCGCGAGGAAGCGTCCGCTGACATAGCCAATCACGTCGCCCCCGTCCAGCGCCACCCGTACGCGTACGAATGGCTCAAGTGCCGGACCGAGGACTCGCAACACCTGACCCTCGCGCAGCCGTGCGATCGGGGTGTTCCCCACTGTGGATGGAACATGGCGAAGATTGAGCTCGGACGCGGTCACGCGGCGTGGCTCGCCGCTGCCCGCGACCACTTCAGCGCCAACCGGCGTGAAAGCCCCGAAGGCGTCAAAGTCGGCCTTCGATTGGACCGCCTCGCGGTCGTTCGGACCCAAACCACAGAGGTCGCCAATGGCTGAGCTTTGCTTCAAGTCCCAGGAGGCATAGACATCGCTTCCGCGCCAGCCAGTGGACATCGCAAGCCATGAGAACTCGGCCAATGCCTCGTTCTCCTTCACGCGTTGGCACACCAGCCCGGAGCCATAGACTCCCACTCGGTACGGTATGCCTGCGCTTGCCGCATCAGTTAGCGCGGCACGTACGCCGCGAAAGTAGGGCAGCACCACGGCGTCGATCTGAGCATTTGAGAGGTCCGTGTCGACTGCGAAGTAGATCGCGCTGCCTGGCGGCTGTCCTACCTGGGCTGCAAACGTGAAGGCGGCCAGTCCATCTTCGCGCCCACGCGCTTCGCCGAAGTCCTGCACCTCGCGGGCGCGGTCCTGGTACACGGTGACAAGCTTCAGCCCCGCCCTTGCCAATGCCGCTGCCTCTGGCGGCGAGAGTCGCTTTCCCGGGTTGGTGGTGCGCGCCGAGTGATAGCGAATGACGAAGTCCACTTCGCTGCTCTGCAGGCAAGCAGCCTTGTCCTCACAGCGGCGTGAGGTGGAGAAACCTTGGCGCATCGAGAATCTCCTCAGGGCAGCGAGAAGGTTGGCCTCAGCGACACGGTGCCTGGAGGCAACCCACTCCACACTGTTGGGTCGAAAAGCTGCCATGCGGGCAGCACATAGGCCTGACGCGCCCCTGCAGAGTCGTTCGGGCCGCGCGCGATGTACATGCCGGCGAGAGTCGGCTTGCCGTCAATGCCGAGACAAACAACAGCTGATCCACTGTCGCCTGCTATCGGCGGGGTGCTGCCTGGCGCTATCGTCAGCAACAGCAGTTGCGCGTGGTGCAAGGCTACGCGTGTCAGTCCTTGGCTCGTTCGGAACTCGTATGTGATCGTGAAGGCTGGGCCAACGTGGCTGTTGAACTGTGCCAGCACTGCGTCGCGCGGTTGTCCAATCTGTGGGTGGTTGTCGGGCACGAGGATGCGGAACATGCGGTCCTGCGCCAGCGTGTCGAAGAGATCCGGTGCGCTGATATAGGGCAGGGAGGTCGAAAGGGTCCAGCCGGAGAAGGCTGCGTTGAACCATGCTGCGTCGCCAACACGCGCGAGCTGTGCGTCAAACGCGGTTCGCGACGATCGGTCCAGATGTCCACCCCAGGGTGTTGCCAGTCCGCGCACGGCTGGACTGGTTGACGGGTCGCTGAAGGGCGTTTGACCAACTGGAGTGGGCTGCGGTGGAACTGGACTGAGGACGTGCATAGCGCTCAATGCCAGCGGCGATGTAGCTACACCGTTTATGCGGATGCCACAGGTCAGTGTGCCGGGCAAAGGGAACTGGGCGTCCTGCATCACGACGCAAGATGCCGACTGCGCCTGTGCCCCCGCGAAGCGTTGCGCCTTCTGGACGTCAGTCGGTACCGCATAGAGCACGCGCGTCGCTGGCTGTCCAGGCATTGGCCCCCAGGTGAGCAGGCGAGAAGGTAGGAGCTGTTCAGCGCTGCTGCCCGACCGCGCGGCGTTGGTCTGCGCCGAGTTCCACTTTCGCTTCACCACAAAGACCACGCAGGCCTCTGGCATCAAGACTTCGCGGCCCTGCGCGTCGCCTCGCGCCTTGTAGCCAGCCATGATGGCAACCACATTTCGGTACGCCAGGGTTAGCTCAGCGGTGCGAGCTGTGACGATCTCCCGGGCCAGGGTCATGCGCAGAGCGGGGTCGGCCAGTGTGTCAAAGCGCGCGATGGCTTCAGCCATGCCGGGATGCTGATCCCGGCTACGCAGCGATGATTGTTCGGCCGTTCGGTGCCACGCGGCAACAGGACCCGGCGCAGCGCGCTGGCGTGTCACGGTGTGGCGCAGTTGGCCGGCAGCGTGGCAATCGCCAACTGATCTGGTTTCAAGCCCTTGACGCCGGCTTCAGCAAGGTATGCCGAGGCCAAGTCGACGCGCTTGACGGGGGCGGCGCCGTCCGGGCAGGTCACCGTGAAGCGGATGCTGCCGCCGTCCTTGATCGGGTTGTCGCTGCGCACGTAGGTCTTGCCGCCAAACTTGAACTGCGCCTTTGCCTTGAGCGCAGCGATTGCCGTGTCGAGTGCCGCATCCGGCGAAGGTGTCGGAGCCGGGACTGTGGCCTTTGCCGGAGGCGTCGCGGGCTTATTGCTCGCCGTGTCTTTGGGCTTGTTCTCACCGTTACCGGCTCCGTTGGACGGAGCGGCAGCCGCGACGGACACTGGGATCGTCACGATGTTGGGCGCGTTGGGTGCGCTGTCGCTGACCCGCAGCGTTCCCTCTGTGGCACCCTTGAGTATGTTCGATGCGAAGGTGAGATCTGAGCGAGTGTCGAAGCGCACGGGGCCTTTGGCGGTCAGCGCCTTGCTCACGGGACCCTCCACCTCCACGAAGTAAGGCTTGATGCCGCCGCTGATGTCCACGATGCGTTTGTCTTCCTGGTCCGCTGTGAAGCTCAGGCGCTGGGGCGAAACAGCCAAAGCCGTCACGACCTGGGCGACGCCGCAATCCTTGAAGGCATCATCCGGAAACGGACCGGTGCGTCCCGCCAGTAGCGCCGCGGTGTCAGCGTTGGCGGCCTGGGTGGCCACCACGGTGTTGATGAGCGACTCGGTTGCCTTCAGAACGGCAGTCTTTTCGCCTGTTTGCGTCATTGCCATGCCGGACTTCACCGCCGCGAGGCGCGAGTTCAACAGATCGTCCACGCCTGCCCCGGGAGCAATGGCCGAGACCATGCCGGCGAGACCGGAGACCAGCTTCGGCACATTGCTCAGGTCTGGCGTCGCATTGACCAGAGACCTCACCACAGCCGCATCGATGCTGTTTACCGCTGCCACTAGGTCGCGCGCGCCGCGGGTTGCCGCCACGCTGAACGCGCTGGCAGAGCGAAGTGTCTTCTCACTGTCTTCCAACTGCACGCGCGCCGCGGTCAGCGCCTGCTGCAAGTCGGGAAGACCGACATCGCCCGGGTTGGCTGCAGCAACGCCCTGGGCTGTGGCGATGCCGGCGGCTAGCGTCTTGCGCTCGCCTTCGAGCCGCCCGATTGCAGTTGACAAGCGGGTTCGATCGTCGACTGAGATGGCAAAGGGTGTCACGGCTCGTTCGGCGCAGTTCAGCGCCTCCACACCGGCCTGATAGACCAGCAGCCGTGGGCGCTGGAGGTTGCTCTGAGAGAAGGCGTAGCCCGTGCCGCCCAGGAAAGCAGTGCCAACAATCGCGTCGCGATGCACATTGCCAAGCGCGAGTGCTGCGATGAGTGCACCCGTGCCTAGCAGAGCATTGGACGCGTTGCGCTCGTCGTTGAGCTGCGTAGCTACTGCATTGCGGTAGCGAGTCCGCAGGGAGTCCAGGTAACCGAGCGCGCCCGGCATCGAATCGCCTGCCTTGATGGCATCAGGCGCCTGCCAGGCCGGCACCAGGGGCTCTGTCGCGCATCCGCTGGCCGCAATTGCCACCGCCAGCCCCGCACACCGCCAGCGCACGCCTGCCTTCTTCGGGCCCATGTCGACTCCCCGCCTCTATGGTCCGAGCATCGTAGGAGCATTGTTCTCGGTTTGCGACCTACATTCTGGGGATGCCAGCACTCATCGGCGGGCCCGCGTCGCTGGGCTGAGGCAGCCGAAGCAGCCTCTCGGGAAGGGAGCGGCTCGTCCCTGACCTTGTCGGCTGACCCAGTCACAGTGCCAAGCCGAGACCCTTTGGCGAATGCTGCAACGCATCAACCCCCGGGCCAAGCTCCGATCCGACAGTTGGCGACGTACCGCGACAGGCAGAAGCCAGGCCGGACTCTGGTCGGGTGGATAGCGTCAGTACACCGGGCGGCCGTAAGGCGCGCAATTCTTGGATGATCTGCCGATCTATCATTTCACGCGATGCCCACACTCCACGGCAACCACTTACAGCTGCGCAGTCGCCGGCAGTTCCACTACTGGGTAACGTACGACTTGGTGAGCGAATCGCAAGCGTACTTCGCTGGCATGGTCAGCGAGCCGAGCAAAGGCATGTTCGGGTCTCTGGACGGCGATGTGAACTGCCAGGGGACCTTGCCGGTTGGAGCCGACCACGTGCCGATCGAGCTAGCGATCCGCTCGAGAATCATCAGCCACATCGAGCGGACCGAGTTCGGCCAGTGGAAGTCTCCGCCACCCTCTTGGCCAGGCTGGTACGGGCCGTACCTCTAGCCCAAGTCGATCGACTCGCGCAGGCCGTCGACTATCGCTCGAAAGGTGCGCTCCAGACCTTCGGCACGCTCCACCTCACTGATGTTCCAGTTTCTGCCGAGCACGTCGCGTTCGTGTGCCTGAACCGGCCCCACAACTGGCTTCGACCCCGGATCCGCAGCCACGCGTCGCTGGACCTCGGGCTGCGCATTGAGCCGAACCTGCACCATGGCTTGTATTCGCACTGCCGGATGTGCTGGCTTGGTCATCGGAAACCTCTCGGAGGCCCGAGTATCGCCTGACAAGACTCAGGACGGAACTGGAGCTAGTCAGTAGAAGGTTGTAGGCGCGAGCGACTCGACTTCATCGTCTGTGCCAAGCTCGCGCTCAAAGTCACAACAGGACTTGGCAACTCCAGCCTGACCATAGTGCGCCTTTGGGCTCAAGCACCCTAAGCTATAGCCGCGCTCGTTGGGTCGATGAATCACATCGGCATAGCGACAGCACTCGCATCGCCACCATGGCGGCGGATTGGTCCGGGTACGCATGAAACTCTGCATCGGGCCAGTGTCCGGCACCGAAGGCTCATGACACGAGCCAGCGGTTCGCCACCGGACCCAGAGCGCTTCTCAGGCCGCCCTAAGGTCAGCTGTCATGTGGTCGAGCAGCAAGCCCGATATGGCGCGCCTTCTTGGCAGCTGCGGCGTTGCCGCTGTCGCATCGCACTAGCTGCTTGGAGCAACGTCGATGACGACTCCTTGCTCCTTGGACTCGGGATACCTGGTTTCGTAGCCGAAACGTTGCCGCAGTGCCGGTTGATCCCACCGCATCGTGCGCTCGTTGCGATAGTTGAACCACAGCCGACTGCCCTGCAGGCAACCCAGGACGACGCGAGCTATGCCTTCAACGTCTGGATGTCCGAACATGGCTCCATTGGTACTCACCAGGTAGTCTCGGGCGCGTACGACCTGCATGAGCTCCGTTGTCGTGTTCGCACTGCTGCCGTGGTGGCTCAACTTCATCAAGTCTATGACCCAGGGCAGGGATCTACGCCGATGGGATGCCAGGCTCCTGAGAGCGGGAACCAGGACAGTCGGGTGGGCGTCGGCGGTCAGCAGGACTGTCGCACCGCGATGCTCCAAGAGGAAGGCAATACTCGAACCATTGGCGGGAGCACGATCGAGCGCGGTCGAACGAGCGGCCAGTTCGCGGACGTCAAGACCGCCACGTTCCGCTCCCCGTAGTTGCTCAGTCGGCCGCTGCTTGACCTTGGAAAGCTCCTTGGCCCAGACCGCATACAAGGTGTCGAGGCTCTTGCGCGTTGGTGAGAGGAGCGTAACGCGTGGCTCGCCGCGCTTTCGTGGCAGTTCCAGGAAAAGTTCCGACGTCGTGACGATGTCATCTCCTGCCATCGCCAGGTTCCACGGCAGGCCGAGTGCAGCGCTTCCAAGAAGCGAAGCAAGGCCGACACCCTCAGCTACGCCACGAGTCGGTGTCAGCCTCGGTGCGTTGAACCAGACATCCTTGAACGACAGGCCCAGTGATGTGTCTGCAAAGAGTGCAGACGCTCCACCGATGTGGTCATGGTCGATGTGGCTGATAACTGCCAAGTCAATCTGCCTGACGCCTTTCGTGTCCGCAGGCAGTTTGAGCAGACGCTGCTTAAGCGCGGGCAGGCATTCGTCCGGCCCGGTGTCCACAAGCATTCGCCATATCCTGCGGCCAACCGGACAGGACACAAGCAAGCAGTCGCCGTAACTGGCAGGCAGTGCTTCGACGGTGACGGCTGAAATCCCCATCGCTGAGTGCCGCGACTCACCGTAGGGATGAGCTTCTAGGTCAGATCCTTGATCTCTGCGGTTGGCGCGTTCGCCTTGACCGATGCGATCCCGTTCTCCATGGCACTCGCCGAGGTGTACATCTCGCTCTTACCAATGGTCTGACCGTTTGTCGCGGTCAGGACGAAGTACGGGGAGTTGTCCTTTGCCACCTTTCGATCGTATCGCGCGTCGTTAGGCGAATTGCTCTTGACCGATTCGATTCCGCTGATCGCTGCAGCCTTGGCTGTATAGGTCTCGCTGGTGAGTATGACCTGGTTGTTCCCGGCTTTTAGATTGAAGCTGAACCTGCCGCCTGCAGCATGCTTGAGCTCAAAGTAACCTGCCATCTGAGTCTCCTTCGAAAACGCCGCCCTCGCGACATTGATGACTGACAACTCGGTGGGCTGCCCCACGCAAGTTGTTGACGAACAAGATCGACATTAGCAGCTCTGGGCGTCACAGCACAAGCTGCAGTCGCCGGCGTTTGTTCAGAAGGGTGGCCACTGGTCCTGCAGCTGATGGCTCACTACAGGCCCAGGTCGGCCGCGATAGGCCCGGCCGCCCGAGCAGCCGCGCTGCGAGCTTCCGCTGTTGAGTTCAGCGCAGAAGACTGACCCACAGACTCTGGCGTGAGGCTGACTCAGCGTTGTCGGGTCGAACCCAGGCCGCGATTCCTTGGCCGACCCCGTTGAAGCTTGCTGTCAAGTTTGCGCCCAGCCCGTCCAGAGGCTCAACGGCAGCTTGATCGCTCCAGCCCACACCCCAAGAGAGTCGCCGGGAGTAGACATCAGCACCGGCGACCGGATTGGGCCACTGAGCCGGTGAGAAGTAGACAACGACTGCACTTCCCTCTGTGTCCAGGCCCAGCGCCGGATCGCCCGAGTACGGTGTGACCAGAACTGGAGCTGAGAAGCCGGAGCCAGGTGCGAACTGCATTGCCTTCATTGCATAGATGTTGCTGCGCCAAGTGACCACGGCGCGGCCGGTAGCTGTCATCGCGAGTTGAATCCGGGCCGGGAACTGCGAGTTCACAAGTCCGGCGTCGACCTGCACAGCCGAAGCCCAACCACCGAGGTTGTTGAAGGTGCTGTGGTACAGCGACTCGCCTTGATGCCATACGGCAATCGCATTGCCCGAGGCATCCATAGCTACGCGCGGAGGTGAGTCTCCGATGACTGGATCAGTGCTGTTGTCGAGCGTCTGAGGCGTCTGCCAGCCGCCAGACTGAGGGAGGTAGCGTGCAGCCTTAAGGCTGAAGGACACTTCGCCAGGATTCTTCTCGCGCCAAAGAGCAAACCCTGTGCCATTGGTGCTGAGTGCAATGGCAGCCTCACGCGCATCGGACGTGGTGTTGGCATTCACCCGGGTCCAGCCTTGCCAGGCTCCGCCAGGCGGAAGCTTGTTGTGATACACGTCGCGTCCTGAGATCAGCGCGTGAACATGGCCATCTGCCGCGAGGGCCGCCGACGTCAGCGGCCCATTGCTGACAAAGTCTGGAGTGAACGCGGGTCCCCACCCGTTGTCCACGGTAGCGCGGCGAGTCTGCATACTGGGACGGATCCAGGTCGCCGTACCCCTGCTGTCCATGAGCAGGATACCTTCGACGAGCTTGTCCAGCGGGCTGCCAGCGGCAAGCCCTGGAATGACGACTGCGGGGCCCCAGCCTTGGTTGGCGACATAGCGACGTGACCAAGCCTTTCGCACGCTGCCGTCCGGGCTGCCATCTGACTGTTCCCACAGGACCATTGCGTGGCCCGTCGAGCCGATGGCGGTAAGAACTCTCGTTGGCACATCGAAGCTGTTGCTTGACTCCACCTGCATCGGTGAACTCCAGACAGGAGCCGCGACGGGAGTGAACGAGGCTGCGATCGTCCGGTCCTGGTTCATGGCAATCACGCAAGTGGTCGAGGTACCACTGCATGAGCCAGCCCATCCTGAGAACTGATGTCCCGCTGCTGGCGTAGCGGTTAACACCACAGACGTACCGTCGATGAAGTCGGCGGTACACGCGGTAGTGCAGTTGATTCCCGAGGGCAGCGAAGTGACCGCCCCGCTTCCACTCACGCTTACGGTCAGGGTCGGAGTGATGGTCGACTGCGGCTGGAACACAGCCGTGACCTGTCTGCTTGAGTCCATCCTTACACGGCACGTCGTTGCCGTGCCGCTACAGGCTCCGCCCCAACTGACGAAGCGTTGACCCAGGGCGGCCGAGGCCACCAAAGTGACGACTGAGTCTGCCTCGAACGTAGACGAGCAGATGGGTCCGCACTGGATTCCAGCGGGATCCGAGAGAACCGTGCTTACGCCGTTCTTCGATACGGTCAAAGTGAACGTGGGCGGAAACGGCGATCCGCCGGCGTCAGAGCCACCGCCGCCGCATGCTGCAAGTGCAGTAGCAACGACCGACGCGCAAACGGCCGCGCGCAGGACGAAATGAATGGACAGGTTTCGAACGCCACTGAATAGCGATCGTGTCATGAGTAGATTCACCTTCATGAGTTGGGCCGAACAAAAGGTACCCGCGCACGACTCGATGCACCATTGAACAAAGGTACGAGTCCAGCAGCGCAGTCAGCAATGACGCAGCTCAGGCAAGCACCGCGTCGTTGTCGTGTGGCTCGAGCCCGGGAGTTGGAGCTGTTGTCGAGTCGCCCCGCTGCCGCGTCATGTCCGTGCGCATCGCACGCTCAAGGTCTTGGCGAACTCGCATTGCCCAGGGGCGGCCGCCGGCGAGGGCCTCGCGCCGTGAGGCGGATAGCGAGGCGAAGAAGTAGTCGTTCCTGGCACCAACCTGCTTCAGCATGTAGCGCAGCCGAAAGTAGCGCTTTCGGAGATCGCCTTCAGCCGATGCTGACGCGGTCGGTGTCTGACTGGCGAAGAGACTGACAACACCGCGCAGTTGTGCCATCGCGTACTCATCAAGCACAGGCACTGCGCGACCAGAAGCCATGCGGCGCTTGCGCAGGTGAGAGTTGGTGCCGACGAGGAGCCCCCACGGACGCAAGCCTTCGACGGGGTCTGCGTTGAGAGCTTCGTGCAGAGTCAGCCCTAGCGTCCGTGCGAGTCGAAGTCTCGCGCCCAGGAGGGCATCCCTCTCGGAGATGCTGCGTATCGCAAGCATGGCTGCAGCGTCGTGGCCACTTACTGGAACAGTCAGAGAGCGCAGCAGAGTCGTAGCAAGTGAGTCACCTTGAAGGTGAGCCTTGTGCAGCCAACTGACGGCCGCCTCGCAGTCCTGCACACCGACAGCGTCGCGCAGCAGTAGCGAGCCAAGCTTTCGCTGTGCATCGCGTATGCCGTGCTTGGCTGCCATTTCGAGACAGAAGCGCGCCATCTCGGCGTTTGCCGTGCTGCGCTTGTTGTCACTGTGGGCGTGATGGAGGTCGAGCCAGGCGTGATCAATGCCGAGGTGGGCCGCGCGCAGCAACAAGGCGGCGCCGCGGCGATTGTTCTGCTTGATGCCCAGATGGGACTCGTCCAGGGCGCCATAGCTCATTCCGGAAAGTGCCAAGCCCAGCACATAGGACGCCCTCGGATCTTCGGCTGCAACCTGCCTCTCCAGGTGCTCAAGCAGAACCTCTGGCGCAAGCCCCTTCAGAACTGAGCTGTCATCTCGCGCCAGTTCGACCAACCCTGCAACCAGCGCGTCAACTTCGTCGCTCTCGCCGTCATCGATCGTCGCTGCGACGCGCGCGCACAAGGCGAACGGGTCTTTCGCGCCCGTTTGCTGGTGCATCTGCGCAGCCTTGACTGAGATGTCCAGCGCGTGAAGCAGACCCATGCGCTCCGAGGCTCGAAGGAGGGCGGCAAGAGCGGCCGTAGGCTCAGCCTCTCGCGTGATCTCGATGAGCTTCGAAGCCACATCGTCGTCGCCGACCCTCGCGTGCTCGAGGAACTGACGCGTCTGCGAGAAGGTTCCCCCGCTCAAGAGTCGCCAGATTGCTGACTTGACCAACGCGGCAGAGATGCGAAGTACTGCGGCGGTCTCCAGATGCTGAAGTAGTCCGCGCTCAACGAACGCGTTGAGAGTCAGCGTCTCTGCAAGAACGCGCAGGGTGGCCGGTGTCGGGGTTGGAGTCAGCAGATAGTCGATCCCCGTTGCAATGTTCTGGTGAATATCGCTATCCCCTAGCAGATAGCGTCGACCCAGTGCGACTCGCGCGGCTTCGTCGCCAGAACGTGCCTGCGCAAGCAGTCTGATATCGGCCTTCTTCATTGCAGTGAGCTCAGTAGCGCCTGGCCCGGATGGGCGGAAGCTAGACGTTAGTCGCGTCGGTCGATTGGATACAGGGCGTTGGGGAGCAATCGAGTGTTGACGGCGATTCAACAAAGCCAGTGCTGCGGCTCGCCACAAGACGCTGAACAAATTCTGGTCACGCGACTTGACGCCACAGTTTGCTCAGGTGCACATGCTCACGTCGAACTGGTGTGGACCACTTGTGTGAAGGCGACTTCTTCGTCGCGTGCACGGCACTTAGTGTTCGCGGCGAGGCGTGGATGCATCGATGGGCGACGCACCAGCCTCGTAGCTTGGAAGATCATCTGGAGAAGCAGAATGAAGAAAACAGCAGTCGCAATCGCTCTGGCATCTGTCTTTGGTGCCGTGCATGCCCAGAGCAACGTCACTCTCTTCGGCGTCGCCGATGCGGCCGTGCGGCACGTCAAGAACGGCGACCGAAACGTCACGAGCTTGGCCAGCAACGGCCTTCAGAGCAATCGCCTGGGCGTGCGCGGCAGCGAGGATCTCGGTGGCGGCTTGCGGGCAGAGTTCTGGCTCGAGCATGGACTGAGCCTGGACACCGGCGCTGTGGCCGATGCCAATCGGTTCTGGAACCGTCGCGCTACGGTCGCGCTGTCCAACGCGTACGGCGAGATCCGTATCGGTCGCGACTTCACGCCGTCCTACACGGGCTTCACCGCCTTTGATGTCTTCGGAGCCAACGGCGTCGGAGCGGCTGACAAGTTCCTCAGCCGCCTTGGTACCAATGCCGAGACGAACGTGCGGGCCGACAATCAAGTCAGCTACTTCCTGCCTGGCAACCTGGGCGGTGCTTACGGACACGTCTCGGTTGCCGCTGGCGAAGGCACCGGGGGCAAGAAGTACGCCGGTTTCCGGCTCGGCTACGCCACCCGTGCGCTGGATGTCTCGGTTTCGTTCGGTCGCACCGAGGTGACGCCGATCGCTGCCGGAGAGGATGAGTTCGATCGCACGACTGTCGGAGCTTCGTACGACCTGGGCTATGCCAAGGTGCTCGGCATGTACTCGGAGACTGAGTACGCAAGCCAGAAGCTGTCTCTGGCGTCGGTGGGTGTGGCAGTGCCGTTCGGTCCTGGAACTGTCCGCCTCGGCTATATCGACCTCAAGGCCAAGGGCCGTGCGGCCAATGGCGCCAGCGTCGAAGCCAATGACGCCAGCCAGGTGGCCTTGGGCTACGTCTATGACCTGTCGAAGCGGACCTCGCTGTACACCACCGCCTCCTACGTTGAGAACAAGGGGGCGGCAGCCTATGCCGTGGATGCGTCGCCGGCTCTGCCGACTCCGAACAACGGCAAGTCGTCCAGCGGTGTGGAAGTGGGCATTCGTCATCGCTTCTGAGTGATCGGGGCAACCTGAGCCTTGGGCTCACGAGGGCGGGGTGGCTCAGTACTGGGGCCGCCCCGCCCATTCGGCTTTCAGGTGCGCATGCGCGAACGCATGGCGCGCAAGAGTGTGTGGAGGCGCCGCCATTGGCCCGGGCATCCTGGCAGTAGGTACTCCGGGGTTCGTGGGTGCAGCTTGGTGACGATTGGTGAAATGGGTGTGGTGACTTGATGCGAGTTGCAGTCGTTGGCGCGGGATTGGCGGGTCTATGTGCCGCCTACTATCTGAGGCAAGCCGGAGCGACCGTTAGCGTCTTTGATCGCTGTGATGCTGCGGGCACACAGACAAGTTCCATGAATGGCTCCCTGCTGCATCCGAGCATGGTCGAGCCCTGGAACAGGCCCGGCGTCGTCGGGGAGGTGCTGCGAGGTCTTGGAAACGCCGAGGCTTCGGTGCTGCTTCGGCTGCGCACTCTCCCGTCTCTGCTTGGATGGGGCATGCAGTTCCTGCATCAGTCTCGGCCCAGCCGCTTCCTGGCTAACACTCGGGCCAATGTCGAGCTGGCGATCCATAGTCTCGAGCTGATGCAGGGCTTGAAGGCCAGCGGCATCCGATACGACGAGTACGCGCGCGGGTCACTGTCGGTATCGAGAACCGCGCGCTCCTTGGATCAGTCCGTTCGATGGCGAGAGTGGCTGGCTCAGCACGGAGTGCCGTTCACAGCGTTGACGCGCGATGAGGTCGTGGTCAAGGAGCCTGCGCTGATACCTGTTGCCGACCAACTGGTTGGCGGGACGTTTCACCCGCTGGACGAGGGGGGCGATCCAAAGCTCTTTTGCGCAGCAATCGAGGGGTGGCTCAAGCGCGAGGGTGTCGAGCTGAACTACGGCGCCGAGGTGTCGCGAATCCTCTCTCGCGGCTGGAGCATTGCGGGGATTGGCCTGCGTGACGGAAGCACCTTGCAGTTCGACGCTGTGGTCCTGTGTGCTGCGGCCTGGAGTGTGGATCTGGCGGAGTCTGTGGGACTCACGCTGCCCATCCGGCCAGTCAAAGGCTACTCCTTGACACTGCCGCGCATCAAGGACGGTGCTGAGGACATCTCACCCAAGACGCCGGTCATCGACCCCGACCTGCACATTGCCATCGTGCCAGTCGGCGAAGACCGAGTGCGCGTGGCCGGAACTGCGGAGTTCGCCGGCTACGATCAGAAAGTGCGACCGGACAGAGCCAACAACCTGCGCAGACTCGCTGCCAGTCTCTATCCGCGATACTTGCAGCAGGTCGGAACGCAAGACATCCGGACCTGGGCTGGACTTCGCCCGGTCACGCCGGACGGAGTTGCACTGATTGGGCAAAGCCGCCTAGAAGGTCTGTACCTGAACACGGGACACGGCCACACAGGATGGACTACGGCAGCAGCTGGCGGCCACCTCGTCGCCGCTCAAGTCGTTGGCAAGAGAACTCCGATCAACGCGAAGGCATACGACCCACGCCGCTTTCGCTACGCGTAAGCCCAGCTTTCGGGCGCTCGTGATGGCCTGATCTCAACGAGCGCCACCATGGTCCCAATCAAGTACGGACAACGATGGTGCGCAGTCTGCGCGCGGGCAGGCCCAACAGTCGTCGCTTGCGCCGGCTCAGGTGGAGTAGTTCATGGGTGTCCGATGACAAGACGACCCATTTCCTGCGCGCCAGGATCCTGCTCCTTGCTGAGTCCATAGGCCACGCCGGAACGATCCGCTACGGTCCTGTTCTGGCTGATCTTCCACTTGCCTAGGATCCGTCGGATAGGCACCTCGATTCCGACGATTGCGGACATCATCTGCTCGACAAAGTCCTCGGGGGCGTCAGCAACTCGCCAACGTGTGTCGCGATGCGACTCCATGGCATCGGTCTGCCGATCAAGCAGACCCCGCATCCAGCGGGCATCGTCAATCACCTGAAGCACGCCGTGGACGTGAACGACCACATAGTTCCACGTCGGTACGGCCTTGTGGGTCTGTTGCTTGCTGGGATACCACGACGGACTGATATAGGCCTGAGGCCCGTGGAAGACGAGCAGGACTTCGCTACCAGAAGAATCACGCCAGACCGGATTGGCGCGGGCGACGTGACCTCGAAGCGTCCCGTTGAGTCCTGCGCTGGTGTCCAACTCGAAGGGGATGTGGTTCGCAGTCAGGCCATCAGCAGACACCGTAACCAGTGTCGCGAGTGGTCGCTCCTTGATGAGGTCGTGAAGACGGTTGATGTCGTCTTGTTCGAACTGACGAGGCAGGTACATGTGAATGCCAGTGAAGCGCCACAAGCTGGCGCGGACTCGCGTAGTGGGATAGATGCCGGGCTTGTTCACTGAACAATGCCTGGCGGCCCGATGCGGCTAGCGCTCTACCACCAGCAAGCGGTGGATCGGGTGCAGGGATGTCAGACTACAAGAACTTGGCTGCGGATTGGCGGGCGCTTGCCCTTTTGTACGGCAGTCCCCGCGCGAGAGCGCGTCGGGCAGATCGTCAGAGCTTCAGCGCAGCTCTGACAGCCGCAACCCCTTGATGCTTCTTGTCTCGCGCCCAAACCAAGGTCGTCTCCAGCCTCGCGAGTTCGGGGTCGATTGGATGAACACTGACTCGGTTGTGGGAGGCCGAGTCTCCAAGCGAGTTCCGAGGCAGCATTGAAAGCCCCAGACCTGCGCTGACGCAGCGAAGCGTTGCTCCGAGCGAGTGCATTCGCATGGGTTCTGGTGCACGGGGCGTTTGAGTCGCATACCACTGCTGCAGTCTCTCCCAGTACGTGCAGTCCTGCGAGGAGACTATCGGCGTCAGTATTGGCAGCGCTTTGTACAAGTCGCGAGACGTACCCACGCCGGGGGGAGCGACGATGACCAGCTCTTCAGTCCCGACTGCGGCTGCATTCAGGCGTGCGTCACGCGGAAAGTGATTGACGAGTGCGACGTCAAGTTCCGCACTGATCACCTTGTCGACAAGGCCGCGGGAGGACCCAGAAGCGACATCGACTCTGGTGCGCGGGGACGACTGCCTCAGCCGCGACAGGACATCCGGCACTATGGTTGCAGCGGTGCTCTCTGTGGCGCCGAGCCTGACCTTGGTACCAGATGCCTCATCCCTGGCCTGCTCGGTTGCAGCGTCGATGATGGACAGGGCGACGGTGGCCCTCTCCAGAAAGGCCTGGCCTTGCCGTGAAAGTACTAGCGAGCGCCCGCCGCGGATGAACAGTGGTACGCCAACGTCTCGCTCAAGGGCCTGTAGGCGCGTCGAGATGCTCGACGGAGCTCTGCCCATGGCCTGAGCCACCCCGAGAACGCCCCCGCCTTGGCTAAGCGCCACCAAGCAGCGCAGATCGAAGAGCTCCATTCGTCGCCAATCTAGCCGCCCGGCGCAAGGTTGTGTCGGGCAATTGCCCTTTGGTACGAGGTCAACTGTGAGGCGTCAATTCGAGCCAGTCGAAGCGACTCTTCGGGCTGGACGAACACAGCAGCGACTTGAGCGTTCTTCCAGGGTCCCCGGCGCTAGCCAGCCGAAAAAATCTGATGGCCCGAATGTGCTCATCCGGGTGTCCTATCAACCAACTATCGGAGCTTCCATGTTCAAAAGCGTCATTCGCTGCCTTCAGAGTGTGGTCCTGCTGATCGCATGCGCCACCGCAGCCGCACAGACCCCCAATCGGCCCGAGATCGTCGACCTGGTAAACAAGACCGTCGCCCACGCACAGAAGGTAGGCGTAGCGCAGGCTGCCGCCGACGTCAACGCGCAAGCGGACTGGAAAGTGAAGGGACTGAACACCGTCATGTTCAACCTGGACGGACTGAACCTTGCAAGCGCAATCAATCCGCGCATCGTCGGCAAGATGATGATCGAAGCCAAGGATCCTTCAGGCAAGCAGTTCGTCAAGGAGTTCATCGGGATCGCCAAGTCCCCGAAAGGCGAGGGCTGGGTCGAGTTCCAGTTCCTGAGCCCGGAGTCGAACCAAGTTGAGCCGCGGATCATGTTTGTCCGACGTGTTCCAGGACACGAAGCCCTGGTCGGTGTGGCGGCCTCCAAGAGCTGAGAAGCCTTCCTAGCAAAGGAGAACGTCTATGGAACGTCTTGCGACAATTCTGCGGAGTGTCCGGGTCGGAACTCGCTTGGCGCTGGGCTTTGCGGTAGTCCTGCTGGTACTTTGTGCTGTCTTTGCGATGGTGCTCACTTCCGTCTTGCAAGGACAGCGTCGAGTTGAGGACGTACGTCAAAGCATGCAGGAACGCTCCGCCGTTCTGCATGACCTGTCGACAGCGCAGCTCACGATGGTGTCGGTCATCCGCAATGCAGGGTTGCAGCAAGACGCCGCTGCGGTTAACGCAGACGTCGACACCGCGACCAAGCTCATGACTGCTGCCAAGCAGTCAGAGCAGAAGCTTCAGGCCAGCTCTGTGTTGCCGCGCGAGAAGGAACTGCTTGTAGCCATCCAGAAGTCGCGCGAGCAGGCACAGGCGCTGGCAAAGGAAGCCGCAGACCTGACACTGTCGTTCTCTGGCGACGTCGCCGCCAAGCTTCTGACGGGCAAGTTCGCCCTGGTCAACCAGGGTTGGGCGGCTCAGATCGCGCAGCTCGAGAGCTTCTACGACCAACAGGCTCGCGAGGAGGTCCTGGCGAGCCAGTCTGCATCCAGCCGCGGGCTCAAGCTGGGGCTCATCCTGGGGGCGCTTACGCTCGGCGCCGCCATGGCTGCGACGATCGTTCTCACACGGTCCGTCACTGTGCCCTTGCAGAGCGCCACGAACTTTGCTCAGCGTGCTGCGGCTGGAGACCTCTCGGCCGCGGTGGTCCCCAGCGGCAACGACGAACTGACCGTGCTGGCTTCGAGCCTCGATAGGATGGGAACAAGGCTTGGGCAGTTGATACGAGCTGTCCAGGAGGGCGCCCAGAGCGTGGAGCACGTCTCCAGCACGTTCGCCAGGGATGGATCCGCTCTGAGTGATCGCACGAGCAGACAAGCGGCGAACCTCGAAGAAACGGCAGCCGCGATGGAGCAAATCTCGGTGACCGCGGCAAACAATGCCGTATCGCTCGGGCGAGCCAATGAGTTGGCTGCGGTGGCCAAGGAGGATGCGAGCAAGAGCGAAGCGGTCATCCACGCGGTGCTGGAGAGCATCCAGGAGATCTCGCAGCGAAGCCAGCGTGTCGGCGAAGTGGTGAACGTCGTGAACCAGCTCGCGTTTCAGGTCAACGTTCTTTCCTTGAACGCAGCGGTGGAGGCGGCTCGAGCCGGCAACCACGGGCGGGGGTTTGCGGTTGTAGCCTCTGAAGTCCGGACGCTGGCGCAGCGAAGCGCAGCGGCGGCACAGGAGATCAAGGAACTGATTGAAAGCTCTGCACAGTCTGTTGAGGTTGGCCAGACTCGCGCCAAGGGCGCCGGTGACGCGATTGCGAGCGTAGTCAGCAGCGTCAATCGGGTACGTGCCCTCGTGGATGAGGTTACGCGAGCCATTGACGAGCAGTCGCAGGGCATTGCACAGATCAACCAGGCCATTTCGGACCTCGATCGAGGCACTCAAGACAATGCGGCACTGGTCGAGCGCACGGCAACGGCGTCTGTACAGCTCAGTGAACAGGCGCAGTCGCTGGCGAGAAGCACGAGCGCCTTCACAGTCCAGTCGGCTTGATGAACTCGATGCTGAGTGCACGGGCCGCTGCGGCGGCCCTGTGCATTGTTGACTTCAAGTCAAAAGTCCCTGAAGCCCCGCTCAACGCTTCCTCGGTGGAGCCTGCGCCACTGACTGGGCAACTCAGCAAGCGTTGTATCGGAGACGTCTCAAGCGAGCTAGATTGCCCGTCTATGGAACTCCTGCTCATTGACGACCACCCAGTGTTTGCCATTGGGCTCACCTACGCATTGCGTCAGGTTCGCCCGGGGATAAACATGCGAGCTGTGCAGACCATCGCCGAAGGCTTGAAGGAGGCGCGCACTCAGGGAGCGGTTGATCTCGTCATGATCGACTACCGGCTCGAGGGTGAGGACGGATTGAGCGGTCTGCGCAAGTTCGGCGAGGCCTTTCCCCACACAGCACGTGTCCTGATCTCAGGGCACAGCGACCCTACGCTGTCTGCTCGTGCGAGGGCAGCTGGTGCCAGCGCGTTTGTTCCCAAGTCTGCTTCGATGTCTGAACTACTGGCATCGCTGGATGCGGTCAGGCGCGGAGACACGGTCTTTGCTGACCAACTCGACGAGCTAAGTGGCTTCGACGACGTTCAGCTGACTGCCAGGCAAAAGGAAGTCCTGTGTCTGTTGGCCCAGGGCTTCCGCAACAAGCAGATCGCGTTTGAGCTGGGAATCACCGAGCGGACCGTAAAGACGCACGTTACAGCGCTCTTCCAGGCCATGGGTGCTCAGAGCAGGACGCAGGTGCTGATCAAAGGTCGCCAGCTGGGGTGCATCTGACAATGATTCGGTCCGCAACCATGGCCATCAACCTGTCGGTCCGAAGAGCCTGGCTTGCGCGTCTGCTCAGCGGCAGGTATGCGTAAGAGCTCCATGCAAAGAACTGTCGGCGCCAGCCTGATCGGTGCGGGAGTCGTCGCGCTTGCTCTGGCTGTCGGCGGGCAGCGGAGTGGACTCTCCGTGGGTTACGCTTACTGGCTGGTGCTGCTTCTGGCCGGTTGCGCTGCGAGTCACGTCGCGGCTTCCCTGACGGCGTCGCGAGGCGCAGTTGACAACGACGAGCAGCTTTGGCCCGTTGCCGTGGTGGAGGCAGTGGTACTGCCTTGCATCTGGGCCGGAGCGGTGTTCTTTCTGCCGGCAGGTTCCCCTGTCGCCGATCTCTTGATACACGCAGCCGTGTTGATTGCTTCGTGGGGAGCGTGCGCGGAGTCACGCCTGCGTGGCTCTGCAGCGCATGTCGCGCCCTTGCGTCCGCTGGATCTGCATCGCGTCCCGCTGGCGTCTCTGATCGTCGCGGATCTCTGGACAAATACGCCGTTTGGCTACGCTCTCGCAACAGCGGTGGCGCTTGTACTCGTTGCATTGAGCAGAAAGTCGTTCGGTGTTCCTGAGCAATCGGCACCTGTGCAAGCCGGGGCAGAGGCCGACTCGAAACCTGCTCAGCGTCTGTGGAGCAGTGATTCAAAGGCTCGATTCTTCACTATGGCCGCACATGACTTGCAGCAGCCGCTGCAGGGAATGCGACTGGCCCTCCAGGCCTATCACTACTCGAGCGGAGCGAAACAGGCTTCGGAGCTGGTTTCAGTGATCGAAGAGTCTGTGAAACATCTGTCTGCGTTGGTCGACGAGATTCTGGACGTAGCGCGAACTGACAGTCGTCTTGGAGCGCCTCAGTTCACGCGCGTAGAGATCGCGAAGCTCTTGGCTGAACTCGAGCTGACTCATCGGCCCGTCGCTGAGTCACTTGGCCTGAAGCTCTTGGTAGACGTAAGCCCAGCTGTTGTCTACACCGATCCCGTCTTGCTAAAGCGCGCGGTGGGGAACCTGGTCAGCAATGCGCTGCGCTACACGAAAGTCGGAGCTGTCGTGGTTCGTGGTGCGTGCAAGGCGGGGGTGCTCAGTCTGGACGTCATGGATACGGGTCCAGGAATCCGACCTGAGGATCGGGAGCGCGTCTTCGAAGAGTTTTACCGGGGCAATGCTGCAGACTCTTCCAGCGGTAGCGGGTATGGCCTTGGCCTGCCGATCGTCAGAAGGATATGTCACGACCTCGGGATTGAAGTGCGACTGGAGTCAGAGCTCGGCAAGGGAACCTGCGTCAGGCTCATCATGAATGCGGCCGAAGAAAGAGCGGGAGATTCCGCACCCCGCAGCGCCAGCGAGGTCGCTGTGCTACTCGCCATGTGCCCAGGCTCCGAGCGCACAAGTGTGGAAGGTATGCTCGCGGCTTGGGGCGTAGATGTTTGTCCCTCCACCGCGCCGATGCTCGAGGCGGACATCCAGCGAAATCTCGACGCTGGCAAACGTCCCATCGCAGTCATGGACAGCGACTGCTTCTCCCACCTGCCAGTTCACGATGACAGTGTCATCGGGTCACCGCTTTGGGCTACTGCGGGCGGAGCGCTGGTCATACTCACTGACGATCACGCTGGTCTGGTGCAGGACAAGTCAATCGAGACAGCGGCAACCGTCCTGTCCAGCCCAGTCAAGCCGATTCAGCTGCGAGCGTTCCTCAATCATCACCTGTCGCCCGTACAAGGGAACTGAGCTGACTCGCACTCCATAGAGCCCGAGTCGAAGGTCTAGCGTGACCGTTTGACCGATGAGAACTTCTTGGTCAGGAAGTCGATGAGCACTCTCACCCGCAGGGGCACATGCCTGTTTCCCGGGTAGAGCAATGAGAACGGACGAGAGGCTCCCGCGTACTCAGGCATCACCTCTACAAGGGAGCCATCCTTGAGCAGGTCCTCAACAAGATAGCGATAGGTCTGCGCGAGACCCGCGCCTGCCTTGGCCAGGGTGATCGGGGCAAGGATGTCCTCCGTGCAGCGAAGGTGCCCGTTCGTATTGACTTCCAGGATCTCCTGCCCGTCGCGCAACGGCCAAGGTACCGGTGCACCCGTGCTGGGAAGCACGAACTGAATGCACTCATGTATGGCCAGATCCTCTGGCGCACGAGGCTTGCCGCGGGCCTTCAAGTATCTGGGTGACGCGACGATCAGGAGCTCGGCGTCTTCGAGCTTGCGCGCAATCAGGCCAGAGTCAGGTGGGTTGCGTCCGCGTATCGCAAGGTCGAAGCCGTCCTCGGCAAAGTTGATGTTCCGGTTCGAGAGTTGAAGGTCAAGGTCAATCTCGGGATACAGCTTCATGAACTCGGGAAGTACCGGCAGCACGCGATAGTGCCCGTACGAAGTTGGCAGACTCATGCGTACGACGCCCGCTGGTCGGATCTGTTGCCCAGTAACCTCCCGCTCTGCTTCGGAAAGCTGATTGAGCGCGAGGCGACATTGATCGTAGTAGCGCTGGCCATCGTCGGTCAGTCGAACGCGTCGCGTCGTTCGAATGAGCAGTCGGACACCAAGGCGTGACTCAAGCCGACTGACTGACCTGCTCACCGCAGCAGTGGTCAGCCCGGTGGCCCGAGCTGCGGCAGTAAATCCCTGATGCTGAGCAACCAAGCAGAAGAGCTCGATACCACTGAGGAGCAAACCCTCAAACTGACGGGTCATTGTGAACCTCCAATTTGACAGTCAGTTGAGTGTAGGCCCGTTTATCAACATCAAACGCGTGAATAGTATCTCAGCTCCCTACCAACTTTGCTGGAGCAACAGCGATGCGACTGTATTACTCACCCGGTGCCTGCTCACTGGCCCCGCACATCGTTCTGCGAGAAACCAAGGCCAGCTTCTCGCTGACCAAGGTCGATACCAAGAACCATCGCTTGGACGATGGCACCGACTACTACACCATTGCCCCTAAAGGGCAGGTTCCCGTGCTGGAACTGCGCGACGGCACTCGCATCTCCGAGGGGCCGATCGTGTCGCAGTACATCGCCGATCAGATGGAGGCGACCAGTCTGCTGCCCGCCACGGGCACGCTTGCTCGCATCCGCGTGCTCGAGTGGTGCAACTACCTGACGTCGGAGATCCACAAGTCGTTCACCCCGATCTTCCACGCCTACCTGGACCAGCCTTCGACCGACATCCTCAAGGGCATTCTCAAGAAGAAGCTCGTGTGGCTGAACTCGCAACTCGAGGGCAAGTCGTTCCTCACCGGCGACCAGTTCACGATCGCTGACGCGTACCTGTTCGTGCTGATCAACTGGACGAACCCGATCAAGCTGGACATCTCCGAGCTGACCCACATCAAGGCATTCCACGCCCGGGTCGCTGCGCGCCCGGCTGTGCAGGAGGCGATGAAGGCCGAAGGGCTGATCGGCTGATTGCCGAGGGACTCCATCCCGTACGGGTTGGGAACAAGAGTGCGAGAGAGTCAGGGGAGGGGCGTGTGCGCGCCTCTCCCCTCTCTACATGGATATGTCTGCAGATGCGCGCGAGGTTGCGCGTGCGATTGATGGAGGACTGATGATGAAGTTCGTTTTCGCCGGCGACCCGATGTGCTCGTGGTGCTATGGCTTCAGCAAGGAGCTCGGTGAAGCGCTGGAGTTCTTTCCTGAGCTTCCATTCGAGATCAAGGTGGCGGGGCTCTGGGCAGGTGGTCGTGACGTGCTTGACAGCGCCGCCAAGCAGTTCAGGCTGACGAACTGGGCCCGTGTCGAGTCACTCACTGGTGTGCCGTTCAACAGGCAAGCGCTGATGGATCGCGTAGGCTTCGTGTACGACACCGAACCCATCTCGCGCGCATTCGTTGCGGCCAAGACCTTGGCGCCCGATGCTGACCAGCTGGCCATCTTCCACGCGCTTCAGCGGGCTTTCTACGTCGACGGGCTCGACACGACTGCTGATGCCGTGCTGAGCATCGTTGTCCAGAAGGCTCTGGCTGATCAGAGCGTGGACCGCTCGGTCGTGGATGTTGTGAATGCCATGTCCGACCAGGACGTTCGCAGCAAGACTCAGTCGGATTTCGCCCAAGTTCGTGGGTGGGGGTTGCGCAGCTTTCCGAAGTTGCTGGCCGTGGATGGGGAGAAGGCGACCATCCTCTGCGACGGATTCGCAAAGGCCTCAGCCATCAAGGTTCTCGTCGAAGCAGCCGTTCAATCCGCCTGACCCGTCGTCGCAACTGTCGGTACGAGGTTGTTGAGGACCGGTTGGGCGCTGGTCAGTGCCGCGCCGGGAAGCAGCTTCCAGTGCACTTCCTCACGACTCAGCTCTGTTCAAGCGAGTGCTGTTGCCTCGGCTAATAGGCCTTGGAATCTGGGGGTACGCAGGCCTGCCTAGGCAGAACTAGAGCCAATCAGTCTCCTGCTTCTCATTGTTAACAGCTAGGCCAAGAGTGCGTTTGCATTCCAGTCAAATGCAAACAGATCAATCGTAAATACGATGACTGGGCAAGTCATTGACCAAACTGGTCATGGCTTCTTCATCAACATCGCAAGGAGTATTTCCATGACCAGTGAAGTTGTTGTCGTCTATCACAGTGGCTACGGCCACACCAAGAGGGTTGCAGAAGCGGTGGCAAAGGGTGCTGGTGCGTCGATCGTCGCTATCGATGCCGAGGGCAACGTCGCAGAAGCAGGTTGGGCACAGCTGGCGGCAGCCAAGGCAATCATCTTCGGCTCGCCGACCTACCTGGCCAATGTCAGCTGGCAGTTCAAGAAGTTCGTGGACGCGTCTTCATCTGTGTGGATGAAGCAGGGCTGGAAGGACAAGCTGGCTGCGGGTTTCACCAACAGCGCAGGCATCAACGGCGACAAGCTGGTGACGCTGCAGACCATGGTGGCCATGTCGCAGCAGCACGGCATGATCTGGGTCAGCACCGGGATGATGCCCAGCAACGCCAAGGCGTCCGGGCGTGAGGACGTGAACTACCTGGCGTCCTTCACCGGCCTGATGACGGCAACCCCGTTTGACGCTTCCGTCGATGAGATGCACGCCGGCGATCTGCAGACGGCTGAGCAGTTCGGCAAGCGCGTGGCTGACGTCGCCCGCGCCCGGGCCGCGGCCTGAGGAGAGCCCATGCCGTACGTGCTGATTCAGGTGACCCGCGAGGGGGTCACGAAGGACCAGAAGGCGGAACTGATTCGCCAAACTACCGACATGCTGGTCAACGTGCTCAACAAGGAGCCCGCCACGACGTTCGTCGTCATCGAAGAGGTCGACACCGACAACTGGGGCGTGGCTGGTGAGCCCGTCACTGCCATTCGGGCTCGGCAGGCTGGGGGAACGAAGTGAGCCAGGACAAGGCTGAGATTGGAGCGTGCGTCCAGGACTATCTGGACGGTCTGTATCACTGCGACACCAAGCGACTGGCGAAGGTGTTCCATCCGAAGGCTCTGTACGCCACTGCAGCAGGCGATGCCCCGCTGTTCATGACGATGGACGAGTACTTTCCGGTGGTCGAGAAGCGCGACCCGCCGGCACGCCGTGGAGACCCGCGCAAGGAGCACATCCTTTCGATCGAACTCTTCGGTCCGGTGACTGCGCTGGTCACGCTGTACTGCACGTTCTTCGGGAAGGACTTCATCGACCTGCTGACCTTCATCAAGGTCGATGGACGCTGGCAGATCATCTCCAAGGTGTTCCACTTCGACGTCGTGAAGTAGGTGGTGCCGAGGCTGCGTCTTGTCTCCCGGCCCATCGCCAACTAGGGCGATGGGCGTAGCCAGCAAGTGCGGCGCCCCAGGCGCAGAGCAAGTGGAAGGTGATGCAAGGTTCAGGAACTGTCGCGCCTTGCCGATCGAGTAGCCAGCAGCGGCCAGAGCCGCAGCGAAGGGCGAGGTGCCGCTTGTGCGGTGATGTATGAGAGTTGATGCCAAGTTGAGTGCAGCCGAGGGCGAGAAGATTCGCCGCGTCGTTGGCGATCTGATCGCAGGCATCCAGGAAGGCGATGCAGGCAGGCTCCTGTCTTCGCTGCATCCTTCGGCGGTTTGTGCCTGTGCGCTGGGCCCGGAGCCGGTTGTCTGGAGTATCGGAAACTCTCTCAAGCTTCGCACCGGACTCTGGCCCGCGCCGCTGACGGGTGAGTACCGACCTGGCTATACCTACACAACGAGCTTCATCGGCCCGCACATGGCTGTCGTCAGGCTGCGAAGCTGTCTGACGCCCCAAAAGTACACGGACGTACTGACCTTGCTCAAGGTTGGCGGAGAGTGGAGAGTCGTAGCGCGGGCTTTCCAGTACCAGTTGACGAGCAAGCCTTTGAGGCCCGAATCCCTCGGGCAGAGCCAAACAACACAACCAGCATGACCACGAGACGAAAGCTTGTTGAACTGACTGCTGCCTTCGCAATGGCTGCGCTGGCCAGCGCATGCGGTGGATCGGGGAATGAGTCGGCAACTACACCGCCCCCTTCTCCTCCTCCGCCTTCTCCTCCGCCGCCCTCGCCACCAGCACCGGGCGAGATCCCGACCGCGTCCTACTTGCTAGCGACGCTCGAGAACTTCGCCGAAACCGCAGCGAGGAACTGGAACTACGGTGGACACAACATCACCGAGCCCTTCGACGCCAACCAAGGGTGGTGGCAGTACTCAGACACTACGTACGAGCCTTGGCTTTTCGATCGCGCCCAAGCTTGGCACATGCTGGCACAGCTGACAGGCCGTCCTCGCTGGGCAGCGCTGGCGCAAAGCGACTTGGGCTACTACGAGAGTCGGCTCGACGGGCGCGGCATATTCATGAACAAGGTGGGTGAGGACGATACCAAGTACTCCTACGTCCACGCGTGGAGTCCGAACGCAGCCAAGAGGCAAGCGGCCTTTGACGCGACAGTCGCCGGTTGGCCAGCGCGCGCGAATCTTGATGACGCCTCTCTGTGGACTGAGCGTGAAGTCTGGGTTTCACTCTATGCCGCGGTCGAGCACCAGAAGTCTGGCGGAGGTGCCGCAGCGGTCTCCAGGGGGCAGGCCATGCTCGACCAGTGGGACTGGGTCTGCAATGGTCGACCTGCACCCTTGGTCAGCTACACGAAGCACGAGGGCGGGGGGCCAGGTGGTACCACTCCGACGGACCTGGTTAGCAGCCCTTGGATGAGTGCTCTGTACTTCCAGGCGGCCCGGGAATACGCGGAGCTCAACCCCGGCGCCAGCCGGCAGGTTCACCTGCAGGCCAGTCGCTACTTCGATTGGCTTGCAACTCCGCGCACGCGCGGCTTCTATCCGGGTGCGATCGTGCATCCGGAGTATGACGGGCTCATCTTCCCGGCATACCTGGCGGGCGGAACCACGATTGGTGACGCCGGTCCTGACGCAGGCAATGCCGACCACGCGTTGGACATGGCGGGCTTCTGCGCTTTCGCGCTTCGAGCCAAGCGTTCGCTAGGCGTGTCCGAACAAGTAGCAGCCTCGATGCTCGAGCAGATGAAGCGTACGGCTGCGCGGTCATTCGAAGACTGGACGCGGCCAACCTCCTACCTTCCCAAGTACAGGCTGACGCCAGTTCGCAAGTTCAACTGGTGGATGCGCGGGATGTCTGAGGTCCTGGCAAACGGGGCGCGCTGAGCTCGTCTTTGAGTCTGCTCGGCGCAGTATCAACTTCGCTGCGCTGGGTGGGGTAAGCGCCGTTCAAATCCGATGGACAACTATTCCACCGACGCCAGCCGAACGGTTGAGCTGACGATTCGAGGGGCGGGATCTCACCGCACCAGCATCGGTAGGACCACGCGAGACGGCTGACGCAGCTTGCACTGCTTCAGCGGCCTCTCGGGCTGCGGCGATGCGCAACCGATGCCACCCTGCAAGGGTCTCTCGGACTTTGGAGCGAACCGCCGCCCAGTGCGACCACTCGTGCTTCGCGCGATTCCTCACGGGTAGCTCGATGACTAGGTGGTCGCCCTTGCCGTCCGGGATGAGCGGACGCTTGGGTGCGGCTTCTCCGAAGCCCATGCCGCGGCGGGCGATGGCCAGGGCCGCGGCCTGATGTACCGACACGCCAAGGGGCCTGGCGTACTTCACGCGGCCGATGACGGAGGTGTAGGCGGGGTTGACCTCCTGGGTGGCCACCCCGCTGAGCAAGGCGTTGCTGTGCAGCGCCTGGACGATCGCGCCATACGCGAAGCTCGACAGCGCCCGGGCCCGGCGAGCATCCCCCTGGAGCTCCTGTTTGCGCCGGCTGAAGTCCAGTTTCTCCAGCACGAGCGGCTTGCCCGTGTCGGCGACGTAGCGCAGCACCTCCTTGGTGGCCACGCGCACGGCATCGCGCCGCTGCTCCGCTGTCTTGCCGTGGGTGACACAAGGCACCGAGAACCGATGCACGAGGTTGCCGTGCCGGTCCACGTCCGCAACCGCCAGGTGGTCGGCATTGATGTCCACGCCCACCGCGCCGAGCTGGAAGTCGGCCTTTGCCCTGTGGTCGGCCCGGGCGGTGCTGGCGAAGACCCGCCACCCCGTGGCATCCCGCACGAAGCGGTAGCTGATGGCCTGGCCCTGGTCGAGCGCGCTGTACAGCTCCCACTGGCCGTGCTCGAACCAGACGTTCTCCAGGAGAAGGTACTTGCCTCGGCCTGGCTCGATGAGTGCGTCGGGCAGCCGAAGGCGCAGCGTGAAGGTGCCGTTGTCGGCGACCGTGGCCATGCAGCTCTGGTTGCCGCCGGCCTCGTCCTTGGAGCCGAGCAGGTAGAACTGGCTCGTGCGCGCCTCTCGCCAAGCGTTCAGCCACTGAGCGTGGTCGGCGTATCCGTTGGCCTCGAGGTCGAACTGGGCGCGGAAGAGCTTGCGGCTGCCGAAGCACAGTGAGACATGGCCGGAGTCGAGCTGGCGCTCCCGGGCCTCCAAGCGGGCAAGGCGACGCTTCTTGCCGGCCCAGACCCGGCGCTGCCGGGCGTCCAGCGGCGCCTTGAGCTTGCGAAGGCGTTCAAGCGACTTGCGCACCACCTTGAGGTCCTCGCGGACCTCAGCCAGTGCAGTCTTGGCGACCGCCTGGCGCGAGGCGATCTTGCCCTTGAGCAGGGCGGAGACGGCGTTGTAGTGGCGGGCGGTGATGCGGTGGCGGGTGCACATGGTGGTCTTCATCTGGTCGAGGGTTCTGGGCTCGCCGGTCTTGCTGAACTCGGCGAAGAGTTCGTGCTCGACCCGGGCGTACAGCGCGCCCCAGCGGTCGAGTCGAGTGTGGTCCTCCCGGCTCAAGGCGACCCGGGTCTGGAAGGTGGCCTGCATCAGGCCTCCTGGGCGCGGGCAACGGCAGCTGCTGCCTTGCGCTTGGCGCTGCGCCGGCCGTACAGGCGGGCGCAGAACGAGGTGAGTACCTCGCACATGTCGCGCACGAGGTCGTCGGCGACCTCGCCTGGGTCGACGACGACAACACGCCGTCCACTGGCCAGGAGCGCCGCCTCTATGTACTCGAAGCCAAAGCGGCTGAGCCGGTCCCGGTGTTCGACGACGATGGTGCCCAAGCCGCGATCGGCGAGCAGGCGCTTGAGCTTGGGGCGGCGACCGTTCATGCCGGAGCCGACCTCGGCTACGACGCTTGAGATGCGCCACCCATTGTGGACGGCGTGCTCGGTCAGCCGGGCGACCTGCCGGTCCAGGTCAGCGCGCTGGTCTGACGAGGACACGCGTGCGTAGAGCGCCACACAGTCGGCATCCTCGTCAGGTGAGGCCTGGACCAGGATGGTGCCGGTGCTGACCTGCTGTGCTGGCACCGGCAGGGTTCCCTGGTGGAACCACCGCCATGCGGTTCGATACGAAATCCCGTTGTGCTTGGCCCAGTCCTTGAGCTTCATTGACGCCTACCGATGAACATTGCTGTCCACCGTATAGGCATCAGTTCTCAACCCTAGTACTTTAGTGGCATTGCGAAGATGTGATGAGCTTCGTCGCTGCAGACTATCGCCCACCCTGAACGGCGAAGTGACTGACGCAGGCCAAAGGGTCCGCGGCATCAGCACCGAGGGGTGTACTCAAGGAGATCGCAGGCAGCATGGATCTGATTGCACTGAACACCTTCGCGACGGTTGCCAGAACAGGCTCCGTGAGTGCTGCGGCCAGCAGGCTGCATACGGTGCAGTCCAATGTCACGTCACGCATAAAGATGCTGGAGTCGGAGGTTGGCGCAGTCCTCTTCGAGCGCCACAGTCGCGGAGTGACGATGACAGATGCCGGGCAGCGCCTCCTGGCGTTCGCGGATCGTTTCAGCTCACTGCAGGCTGATGCATTGGCCGCTGTTCGTGACGACGGCGCGGTGCATGGAGAGCTCCGAATTGGCGTACTGGAGACCACGGCTGCCATTCGGCTACCCGCAGTGCTGAGCAAGTACCGCGGACAGTACCCGAATGTTGACCTCACGATCAAGACCGGAACGACCGCAGAGCTGCTGGAAGCAACCTTGGCCAGGCGAGTCGACGTGTCCCTTGTCGTCGGACCGATTGATCATCCGGAGCTGGCTGCCGAAGCGGTCTTCAGCGAGGAACTCGTCCTCGTCAATGCCCTCCATGCGCCGAGCATCGCGGAGCGACTTTCCGCCGGACCCCTGTGCGCCATCATGTTTCGCGAGGGATGCTCCTATCGCACACGACTAGAAGCCTGTCTTGCAGCGATGGGATGTCCCTCTCTGAAGAGACTCGAGTTCGGAACGATCGAAGGAATGCTTGGCTGCGTGGCTGCCGGACTTGGTGTCTCGATGACACCAAGAAGCGTGGTGGAGAGGTGCTCCTATCGCGACGAACTAAGGATAGAGACTCATCCCTTGGCGCGGATCCCCGTCAAGACCCTCGTGATCCGGCGTCTCGACTCCTATCCCAGCGCCGCGTTGCGGAGCTTCCTGCGAGTGCTCCCGCGGCTGAGTGACTGCCACGGCAAGAATGGTCAGAGCTGCCGCAGTGAGGGTAGCCTGTCCGGGCTCAGCGACGCCGCCGTCTCCATGTCGGAAGCACTCGGCTGAATGCGCGCGGGCGATCTGCATTCCGAATGGCTCGCATCTAAAAGAACCGTTTCTCCAGCACTGATTCAATCCATAGACTGAGTCGCACATCACCTCGACAGGTAGCGTGCGAATGAAGATTGCGAGCCTTGAAGCCATTCCGTTGAGTATTCCGTTCACCGCTGGCGGACGGTCCGACGCAGGAGCGTGGGGCAAGGGCGGATTGACTCGGGTGGACTCCCTTGTGCTGAAGGTGACGACTGACGATGGAATCGTCGGCTGGGGAGAGTCGTTTGGGTTCACCTCGATTCCTGCTGTCAGGGCTGCAATCGAGCACGTGATCGCGCCGGCCTGTGTAGGCCAGTCGGCCGACTCAGTGGAGGCGCTGATGCTCGATCTGCAGCGTCGCCTTCACATCTTCGGCCGAAGCGGAGCCATCATGTTTGGCCTCTCGGCGCTCGACATTGCTCTGTGGGACATACGGGGTCAGGCAATGCAGCAGCCGATTCACGCGCTTCTGGGCGGTACGACCAGGCGCGCGATTCGCTGCTACGCGAGCCTGATCCGCTACACCGACCCAGAACTGGTTGCACAGAACGTGCAGAGAGCCCTTGCCGATGGGTATCGGCACATCAAGCTGCACGAGGTGGAGCTGGACGCGATCTCAGCAGCGCGGTACGCAGCCGGACCAGACGTTGAGATCACGCTCGACGTGAACTGCCCTTGGTCCGTCAGGCAGGCGCTGGACATGACGGAGCGCCTGCGCCCGCTAGGCCTTCGTTGGCTGGAGGAGCCGGTGTGGCCACCGGAGAACGTCGAGGGTCTGGCCAGGGTGCGCCGCGAAGGAGGAATCCCGGTTGCTGCCGGTGAGAACGCTTCAACCCTGCACGAATTCCAGCACCTGCTGAGTGCTCAGGCGGTGGACTTCATCCAGCCCAGCCCAGCCAAGATGGGCGGCATCACCGAACTGCGCAAGGTGTTTGCCCTGGCGGCCGCACACAACACCACGGTGATGGTCCACACCTTCTACGACGGACCGGGTCTTCTGGCCAGTGTTCACGCCACCGCTGCTCTTGGTAGTGCCGAGTCGCTTGTGGAGTGGCGGTACTTCGACCTCGAGGCACAACTGTATGGCCATGCCATTGTCCCCAAGGACGGTTGCATTGCCATTCCCGAGGGATCGGGTCTCGGCCTGGCGCCGAACCCGGACGTCATTCGCGACTACCGCGTCGACCATTGACGCGAGCCGTGACAGCCTGCTGCGAAGACGCAGCTTCAAAACCCTGCAATGGAGACAAGCACATGAGTTCGATTCGCGGAGCCAGACTTTTCAAAGTGCTCTCGGTGATGGCGCTGAGCATTGCGGCTGCGGCACAGGTACAGGCGCAGTCGCTGGCATTGGACAAGTTTGGGCATACGTTGCCCGAGAACATTCAATGGGCGTCGTTCTCCGCCTTCCCGCAGGACGTCAAGCTCTCCATCGTCGCCGGCGACCCTCGCAAGGCCGGCCCATTCGTTGTGCGCGTTCGTGTCGCAGCCGACGCCAAGATCATGCCGCACAAGCACCCGGAGGACCGCATCTACACGGTCATGGCCGGCGTCTTCTACATCGGTCTCGGTGAGACCTTCGACCCGGACAAACTGCGAGCCTATCCGCCAGGGACGGTTCTGGTCTTGCCAGGCGGTACTGCGCACTTCCATTGGGCAAGGTCCGGCGAGTACACCACGCAGGTGTCTGCAATTGGACCGCTGGGTCTCGAGTACATCAACAAGTCAGACGATCCACGCAACAAGTAGTCGATTGGTGCCCGACGCTGTGGTCAGCCCGATCCGAGATGACCGCAGCGTACGGCAGTATCAGGAGCACCCGATGTCGCAAGACATTCCATGCGCGAGCTATGTAGTGCGGCTGGAGTTCGAGTCGTGGGCGAGTCACACCGAACTGGAACTTACCAGGCGGCTGGAAGAGGATCACTTCACGGTACTGGAGGGGCCAGCCGCGGACGCGAGAGGCTTCAGCCGAATCGGGTACCAAGTCTCTGGGCCGATAACCATCGCCGACGTACTCAGCCGCGTCCGTAAGCAGGTCATCCGGGCTGGAATGGCGTGTTCGGTCTCGATCTCGCGAGCCGGCTGCGACTCGTGTAACGCCGACTGCTCGGCATACCCTTCCCTTGGCGACGCCGAAGTAGTACACGCTTTCCTCTCCAGCTGCCAGGTGCCCACCCAGCTGAAGACCCGCGCTCTCGGCATCTAGCCAGAATCGTTGTCGAGTCGCACGGACTTGGCGACGGCTGCCTACTTGCTAGGTCTCGAGGTGCCCAAAGTCGGGGATGGTCCACCGTCCCGAAGAGCAGCTTGACACTCTGCACCGCCAAGCGTCCACGCGCTTGGAAGGAGAGTCCCTTGCGAGGCGGTCGAGGCACCTGCTGGCGCCGCCACTGCGGTGAGTGCGTGAACTTCTGCATTCGCCTTGGCTGCACCGGAGGACCGATCGCTCATGAAGCTCGGCCCGAACTCGCGGACGACACATGCATGTTCGTCATCCCGCCGCTGGTGCTTGCTGAGTCGATCTGACCCGGTCGCAACGACAGCGCTCCTCGAGCGCTCGATGCCGAGTGCGTGGGAGCGTCAGTCCCTGTTGCGGCGTGTGCTCGGCGCTTATTGGCGAGCCCAGCTGTTCGTCATGGCTCCGGCCTAGGCTGAAGGTCCCAAGTGCGCGAGCGCGGCCGCAGAGGGCATGTCGAGCAACTTGCTCGTGGGTCAAGGGCCAGGCTGACGCCTGTCGCCCAACCCTGTCGGAAGTCCGCTTGAAGTGCCGCTAACCGAAGCGACGCCAGGCGTTTGATTGGACTTGGTAAACGGCAATTTCCTAAACGCGTTGGAAGAGACCAAAGAAAAAGGGCCAAGCCCCCAAGGGACTTGGCCAACGGAGGAAACGGACCTCCCAGAAGACAATCGTTTGGTCGCGTGCAGTCAGCTTACTGCTTGACTGCCTCAACCTGGATCGAGAGCTTGATGGCGTCGTCCGGGACGATCACCGGAAGGCCGTGCACCATGCCGTACTGGCTGCGAACGACGGTTGCCTCGAAGTCACCGCCGCAGACTTCACGCTTGAGGAACGGGTTCTCGTAGCAGGAGAAGCGGTTCGCCTTCAACACCAAGGGCTTGGTGATGCCCTTCATGGTCAGGTTTCCGGCGACCTCCACGAGCTTGCCGCCGTCGAACTTGAAATCGGTGCTGACGAAGCGGGCTTCAGGAAACTTCTCGACGTCGAAGTAGTCGTCGCGCTTGAGGTGTGCGTCGAAAGGGCCCACGCCAGTGCTGATGGACTTCATGTCGATCACGATCTCGGCCTTGCCACTCTTGGCCTTGGCGTCGTACGTGATGTTCCCGCTGGTCTTGTCGAAGCGACCGCGGCTGGTCGACACGCCGAAATGCTTGGCCTCCCAGTTGACGAACGTATGGGTCGGTTCGACCGAGTAGGCGGTCGCCTGGGCCAGGGCGGTGGTTGAGCCCAGGAGGGTCACGGTCACGGCAACTGCGGTTTGCAGGAGGCTCTTCTTCATGGTCGTTTCAAGTGTGTGAGTTGAAGGAAAGGTTTCCGGCGCGGCAATCCCGCCGGATGTCTGGCAAGAAACTAGCGGCGGGTTTCGCTTGCGGCGAGCGCAGCGGTGGGCTACAGAGCGCTGACGCCGGTCAGTGCAAGGCGGAACTTGACGACGACCTCGTTGGCGACGATGGAGATGTCGTTCCATTCACCGTCACCGATCTTGAAGTCCATGCGCTTGATCTGAAACGTTCCGTCTGCGTAGGTGACCGCTCCGCGCTGCGTCAGCGTCACAGGCACCAGGACGCGCTGAGAGACGCCCTTGATTGAGAGCAGTCCATCCACCTCGTACTTGCCGGGACCGGACGCCTTGATTGCACTGGAGGCGAAAGTGGCTGTGGGGCGGCGGGCTGAATCGAACCAGCCAGGCTTCTTCAGTTCCTTCTCCGTATCGGCGCTTCCAATCTCAGTGCTCAGAAGGTCAACGCTCAGATTGACCGAACTTGCCTCAGGCTTCTTGGGGTCGAACTGGCTCTGAGCGGTGAACCGGCGGAACACGCCCTCGACTGGAACGCCCATCTGCTTGCTGACGAATCGAATGCTGCTTTCGGCAGCCACCAGCTGCTGCGAGGACACGACAGGAGTGGGCTTCTTAGGCCCGTCCTGAGCACTGGCGAGTGACACGAATGTGCCGCACAGGATCGCGGCTAAAGCTGTAGAGATGAACTTCATGGCAATTCCGTTGACAGGGCAAAGTGGAACTTGGCGCCACTACCAGGGGCGCATGCGGTGGAGCAAGCCGTCGCGGTCCACCAAGTGGTGCTTGAGCGCGGCTGCAACATGGAGCGCAACCAGCGCAATGAGTGCGTAGGAGAGGGCGCCGTGCCAGGGCTTGAGCGCTTCGGCGAGTTCTCGATCCCGTGGCACCCAGTCCGGCAACGGAATCAGCCCGAACCACATGATTGGGAAGCCAGACGCACTGCTATAGGCCCATCCAACCAGTGGTACGGCCAACATGAGCGCGTACATCGAGAGATGAACAGCGTGAGCCACTCCAGCCTGCCAGTCGCCTTGGCTCGTGCTGTCGACGGGTGGGCGATGAGTGGCTCTCCACACGATGCGTGTGGCGATGGTCAGCAGGCCCGCGACGCCGATCCACTTGTGCCAATTGAACAACTTCAGTCGCTGAACTGACACAGGGAGATCGACCATGTACAAACCCACCAGCACGGCCGATAGGATGAGGACAGCAGACGTCCAGTGCAGGACGATTGCGGTTGTCGAGTACCGCGAGACAGTAGGGAGCGGGCTAGGAGCTCGCATTTGGACTTGACGATGCGAATTGCATGTCTGGCGTGACGATGCCGCCACTCTAGTTTTGCCACCTGAGTTGATAAAGCGGGCGCCCGGCACATCTCCGTTGGCACGAATGTCAACAGTCGCCGTGCCTTCAGATCAGTTCGTACTCAGCGTCGGACGCATTGCCCTAAGGTCTGATTGCTCCTGAGCAGATGGGAAGCTAGGCTGGCCAGTGCTGCCGCGGTCTCGGCTGGTCCGTCAAGTCAACACCGCACCAAGTGGCGCGCGTCAGACGTAAGCGCTAAGGCCACATCTCCGAACAACCAAGATCGACTGAGAACCCCGTGTACGTTTCCGCTGCTACAGCCGCGCTCTCATTGCTTCTGCTGTCCGCGCTCTCTCTGAACGAGTGGCGTCTTCGAGTCTGGAGCGATCAGACTGAGGGTCATGCATACCGGCACGAGCTGGGCGATGCGGTTGCGCTGTATGTACAGGCGCGAGATCACTCGTTGATCTTCTTGATCTTGCTCGCTGCGCTTGAAAGCATCTGCATCGACGAGCCCGCCAAGATGTGGACGCTTGCTGCCGTCTTTCTTCTCGCGAGAGTTGCTCACGTGGTCGGCGCAATGCGCAGCGATGGTTCGATCTGCACGGCGGCCGAAGCCACAACCCAAGTCGTTCGACTGGCGACCATTGCGTCCATCCTGTCGACGCTCCCGATGAGATGAGCAAGTCGCTTGAGCTTTGGGCACAAGAGTGTCGTTCGACGTCCTATGGCGCAGGCGAAGCTTCTTTCAGGATCGGTGGCTCGGGACCCAAGCTGCTATTGATACCCGGCACTCCGTTCGGAGCCTATGACTGGCATGTCGCCTGGCCGCATCTCTGTGATTGCTTTCGCGTTCTGGCGCCAGATCTGCCAGGAACTGGACTTTCGAGGCGCCGATCCAATCAACGGCCGCTTTCGGCGGTAGAACAGGCAGATTTCCTAGAACAGCTTGTCGCGCGCGAAGGATGGTCAAGCTTCCACGTGGTTGCACACGGATTGGGCGCGCACGCAGCTCAAGAGCTCTTGCTGCGTGACACACAAAGGCCATTGCCTCTGGTTCACGCTGCGGTGTTTCTGAACGGTCCGGCCTTTGCCGAGGCCTGGCGGCCACATATGTCTGACCGCGTGCCACTGACGCGTGCCGGTCGACTACTGCGGCTGACACGTGGCAGGGCTTCCTTCGAACGGTCGATAAGGGCAATGTTCGGGTCGGTCTCGCCGCCCACTGAGGAACTGCTGGCGGACTTCTTCGAACTGGCGGGACCTGAGGGTATTGATCGCCACCGAAGTCAGACGGCACAGTTGATGGCATCGCTTCGGCAGCGATCAGAAGCGTTGGCTGCCCCCATGCTGGACGGCAAAGTGCCGATGCGATTCGTCTCTGGCGAGGCTGACGTACGCATGGGGCGGGCGATGGCGCAACGATTCAAGGAGCTTTGCCCAAGTGCTGACGTCGTCAGATTGGCCGAGGTGGGGCACTGGCCGCAGCTTGAGGTCCCCAGGTTGGTTGTCGGGTACATCGCGCAGAAGCTGCTGTACATCCGCAGGCAGCAGCCGGCGAGCGGCGCGATGGCGAGTCCGTGAGGATGCGACCTTGTCGGTGACTCTGCCCACCTGACGCGCGAGTGACGCTTTGCGCTGATGGTCGACCGCTCGGTCGAGCTCACCGCCGTGATCGTAGTCGCTTCGAGCGTCGGTGGTGCGCCGAACTCGCGTCCTGGCGCACTCAGCAACCGGCTAGCGCTTGGTCAGCGGGTTCCTTGACGGAACGCCGTCCTGCCTGCTGCACACTGCGTCAGACACCTGCGGGCCCTGAACCAGGCTAAACAGGCTCTGGATGCTCTCCACGTAGCAGCGTGCGACGACCGCCGACCCTTGCTTGACCACATAGTCGACCCGCGTGCCGGAGACCGCTCTATCGTGGATTGCGAAGGTTCCCTGACGAAGACCGAGCGCTAGCGATGTCCGCTTCTCGAGGTCGTCCTGGTTTACGTTCGCGCTCGCGCATCCGACGATCAGCAAGCCAACTGCTGCCACGTTCAGTACGTTCTTCTGCATATGGATCCGTTGCCTTGAGGGTGATTTCGCAGCCCGTACATGTGTGGGTCTGCATCTCGTCATCAGCATAGGAGCAGGCGTGTACAGCTAACGCATACAAACCGGAAGAACAGTGTTGCTCTAGAAGTTAAGTATTCGACGAGCGCACGCTCTCAAGTGGCATCGAACTGCACGCCGCCAGATGGACATATGGGCAAGATGCCGAAACTGCGATGCGCCGCGCAGCGTATCTCGTACTTTGGGGGCGGGTAGGGCCGTCCCGGCTGCGAACACCGGCTTCACCCAACAGAATCGACCCCAGCCTTTGCTGGAGTGCCGATTGAACGAATCATCAGACGACGATTTCGACGAGCCGGGTTACTGCGTTGTACTGACGTTCAAACTAAATCTTGTCGATCTCGAGCGGGTACGCCAATGGGAGCAGGAGCTTTCGCTTGCGCTCGAAGCTCAGAGCCTTGGCCAGATTGAGGGCGACGAGTTCGATGCGCGCAGACGGGAAATGAGCGTGTATCTGAGTGGAGTCGATTCCGAGCAGATCTACGCAGCAGTGCGCGAAGTCGCGTTGAGGTGCGAATGCATCTCTGAAGTCCGTGCGGTGCTCCTACCGGACATCGCGCGGGGAGACTTCTCGCTGCCCGTGGAGCGACAGATCAAGTAGTGGCACTAGCAGTCGAGCCTAAAGCTCATCACGGTTGCGACGATGATATTCGTCCAAGGCACTGGTGCGGGCTCCCACAGAAGTCAGGAGGCTATCGTGAACCCACTTCTATCCTTGCTTGGAGCCAGCTCTCCTGTATTGCTCGCTCCAATGGCGGGCATCTCCGGCAGTTCGCTTGTACTCGCCGTGTCGCGCGCCGGTGGCTTCGGCTTCATCGGCGCAGGCTATGGTGATCGACAGTGGCTTGACAAGCAGTTGGCGGCTTGCCGCGATGGGAACTTTGGAGTTGGCTTTATCAACTGGGCTGTCGAGCAGTCGCCCGAGCTGGTAGACCTGGCCATAGACGCGGGCGCGAGAGCCATCTTTCTGTCGTTTGGCAAGCTGGACACCCTTGCGCCTCGCGTGCGGAGCAGAGGTGCCGTACTGGTCGTGCAGGTTCAGACGGTCTGGCAAGCGGTGGACGCGGCGGCTCACGGGGCGCAGATCATCATCGCGCAGGGCGGTGAGGCGGGCGGTCACGGAGGCTTGCGGGGAACGATGGCGTTGGTGCCGGCAGTTTGCGACGCTGTGGGCAAGGTGCCTGTTGTTGCAGCAGGCGGCATCGCTGATGGTCGTGGATTGGCCGCTTCGTTGGTGCTCGGTGCGGCAGGAGTGCTGTGTGGGACAGCCTTCTACGCTTCGCACGAGTCGTTGGCGCATCCGCAAGCGAAGTTGCGTGTCTTGAGGGCTTTGGGTGATGACACCGTCAAGAGCTCACTGTTCGACAAGCTGCGCGGGTACGACTGGCCATCTGGCCCATGGCAGCTTCGTACTCTGCGCAACCAGTTGACAGACGAACTGGCAGATCGTTGGAGCGCAACGGCCGAACTACCGGATGATGAGCTTCGGATGCAGCGCGATCGGCTGAGGGCACGCAGGCAAAACGCCGACTTCGACATTGCACCGGTCGTCGCCGGCGAGGCAGTCGATCTGGTCCGAAGCAGTGAGCCAGCGGCTGCGATCGTGCAGCGAATGGTTCGCGAGGCTGTTTCTCAAGTATCCGCCGCGGACTTGCTGCTTTCCTCAATCAGGCAACTTGATTGTTGACTGCAGAGCCAAGGACGAATTGCAGTCGAAGTCCTTACTCAAAGTAGAGGCGGTACCTAGGATGCCACTGCTACGCCGCGCTGAAAGAGGCTTGAGCTCAGGCACTTCGGCGCAGGGGCACAGCCGCAGCGCGTACCAACTCAACCTCCAAACGAGCATCCCCTAACGTGAATATCTCTACTGCCGCTCTCGTCAGTGTCCTGACGATCGTGCCTTCCGTGTCTTTGGCGCAGAACCCCACCGACTCTGTCGACGCTCTTGAGGGGCTGTTTGGCAAGCAACAGGGGGCGCGCCGTTCGCAGGCCAAGGGCTACTGTGTGGCGGGCACCTTCAGTGGTACGGCGGAAGGCAGGTCGTTCACGGTTGCTCCTGTTCTCACGGCGGACAAGGTGCCGGCCTTGGTCCGGTTCTCTGTCGGCGGCGGAAATCCGAAGGCCTCGGACAAGAGCAAGTCCACGCGTGGCATGGCCGTTCAGCTCAATCTGCCGAACGGGCAGGTCTGGATGCAGGGCAACCTGTCGGTGCCAATCTACTTCGTGAAGGACCCGCGAGACTTTGCGCCGTTCGTGCGTGCTCGCACGGCCGACCCCGCCACCGGCAAGGTCGACCAGCAGAAGCTGGCGGAGTTCAACGCAGCGCATCCGGAGACCCTGTGGCAAGGGCAGTATCTGGCACAGCGCAACGCCCCGGCCAGTTTTGCGAGCACTCGCTACTGGGGCATCAATGCGTTCGTGGTCCGCGACCGCCAGGGCGCCAAGCAGTTCGTGCGATGGCACTATGAGCCCGCTGCGGGTGATGTGGCTCTCACCGACGAAGAAGTGAAGGCCCTGCCTGACAACTTCCTGCTCGATGAGCTGCGCGAGAGACTGAAGGCCAGGACCATCGCCTTCGACTTGATCCTGCAGGTGGCCGAGCCGGGCGACAACGTTCTGGATCCGACCGTTCAGTGGCCCAGCAAACGGCGCCAAGTTCGTGCCGGTCGGCTGGTGCTGGATCGCGTTGACGAGAAGGCCTCGTGTGATCCGATGCTGTTCAACCCGTTGGTACTGCCGGACGGCATCGAACCTTCCGACGACCCGGTGCTCCTGGCCCGGCCCGGTGCATATGCGGTCTCGCTGGCGCGCCGAAGCAGCAAATAGTCCAGGTTCAATGCGCCGGCGCGGACCTTAGGTGGGCATCGGCGCTTGCCTGCGTTTCCATGGGACAGCGACACTCCCGTTTCGAGGCCGCGTCCCTAGTTGTCTCAGTCATCAGCAAACTCTCATGTCGTTCTCTCGACGTCAGACTCTAGCGGCGCTTGGCGCCCTTCCCTTTGCTAGTGCGCTTTCCGCCTGCGGTGGGGGCGACCAGTTGGATACACCAGAGATCCGTGTCACGCACGATGGCCTGAATGGAAGTGTCATCCTGCGCCTGCGGCAGGTCGGAGGCAGCTTGATCGCGGCCACTGAGGACGGACTGTTTCAACGCTCTGGCGGACGCTGGCAGGCGCGCGGGTTGGCAGGTATGGTGGTGCTGGATGCCACAGCCATCGCTGACAGTCGTGCCATCAATGGCCAACGCTGGATGGCCAGTATCCGAGATGCTGCGGGCAGAGCCCGACTTGTCGAGTCTCTCAATGAAGGTCAATCGTGGACTGACGTTGCCAATGATTTTGGCGGCGTGAACGGTTCTGAGGCCATTCAGGCGCTTGTCTACGACTCGGCAGGGGCGAGACTGCTCGCCACTGGAACCGACGTGCTTGCAACGTCGCCGGACGGAGGCAGATCGTGGCTACCAATGGTGGGCCAGTGGGATTCCTTTGGCCAGCCGAAACGCGCTCTGGCGATCAACCCACGAACCACAGACGTATGGTTTGGTGGCCAGAACTCGTTCGAAGAATTGACGCTGTATGTTTTGAAGGCGGGAGCCAACATTCCCGAGCAGTTCAACAATCTCATGCCGGCTCCCAGTGTCGCTAAGGCGATCCGGTTCGCGCCGGACAATCCACGACGAGTTCTCGTGGCTGGCGAAGGCGGCATCGTGCAGACCCTGAATGGGGGCACTTCATGGCAGCGTCTGTTCGCAGATGACCACAACTTCTACTTCGACGTGCTGCAGGATCCCACACGATCGAATCGTTGGGTCACGGCGCGGTGGCTGAAGAACTGGGATCAGCCGCAGCGCCTGCATCTGCGCATCAGCGAAGACGACGGTGCCACCTGGCAATCCGTAGAGTTCAACGAGCCAAACCTCTTCGGTGGCACCTGGGCAATGGCTGCCGCCGTCGAGGAAGGCACGAGCGTCTTCTATCTGGGGCTCTACCGAGGAGGCATCGTCAGAGTCCAGGTGCTCTAGTCTGTTGAGGCCGCGACGGCGTGAGAGCACTTGCTGCTTGGGCCGCCGGCGTTCGGCGGCTCGCAAGCGCGGCGCCTGGCTAGCTACTGAAGCCGGCAGCCAAGGCTTGAACAACCTCCTTCGCCGGCACCGGTGCGCATCCGGCTCGGTTCGTTCCGGACCAAAGCGGAGTGAAGTCGTCTCTACCGAGAGCCTCTGACTTGCTGCGCAGCGGCGCCATGGCAGCCGCCGCCAGTGGGAAGGGGGGTGCATCCTTGCTGACCGGTCCCAGCTCCTGCATCGCCCGGTTGTGCATCCCACGCGCAAGACCTCCCGAGAAGAGGTTTGTCAGCGCGGTTGGGGCTGCCTGGTCAAGCAAGCGCTTCCTGTGCAGCGGATTGGTCGTTGCTTCAGGGCACAGCAGGAATACCGTGCCGACCTGGACCGCATCCGCCCCAGCGTTCATGCATGCTTGGACGTCCGAGGCGGTCGCGATGCCCCCTGCTGCGATCACAGGGACAGCAAGCGTCTCTACGGCGAGCGGCAGCAACTCCATCAGGTTCGATTGCAGGCTCACGTCCGTGCTTAGGAAGTGTCCCCGGTGTCCCCCGGCCTCCAAGCCCTGAATAATCACCGCATCGGCGCCGTTGGCCTGGAGCCACTTCGCCTCTGCGAGCGTGGTCGCTGACGAAAGAACTAGCGAACCTAGCCGCTTGACCCGCTCGAGTAGCTCCCGGCTGGGCAGGCCGAAGTGGAAGCTCACAACCGGAGGCTTGAAGCGCTCAAGGACTTCTGCCGCTTCAGCGCCGAAAGGTCGCCTTGTGGCGCCGCCCGCACTCGCTCCAGGTGACAGGCCCAGCTCGGCATAGTAGGGCGCCAGCCGGCTCATCCAGAGTGCGTCTCGAGCTGCATCGGGCGCGGGTGGACAGTGGGCGAAGAAGTTGACGTTGTAGGCGAAGCCGGAGCGTGCCATGGCGCCCAGCTCCTGTTCCAGACCGGCCGAATCGAGCATGGCGGCAGGGATTGATCCGAGCGCGCCTGCGTGTCCAACGGCCATTGCCAGGCGCGAGTTCTGCGAGCCAGCCATCGGAGCCTGGATGAGCGGTAGGGACGTGCCGAGGAAGTTCATGCTGCGCTAGGCCTCATTTACTTCGATGTCGGCATCGCGAACTCGGCACCCTTGGGTGTCGAAGCGGCCCAGCGCTGCATCACGCTCTTCTGCTTGGTGTAGAAGCGCACGCCTTCCTCACCGTAGGCGTGCATGTCGCCAAAGAGGCTCCTCTTCCAGCCGCCGAAGCCATGCCAGGCCATCGGAACGGGGATCGGCACGTTGATGCCAACCATGCCGACCTGAACGCGGCGCGCGAACTCTCGCGCCACATTGCCATCGCCGGTGTAGCAGGCAACACCGTTGCCGAATTCGTGGTCGTTGACCAGCGCCAGCGCTTCGGCGAAGTCTTTCACTCTCACGCAGGCGAGTACGGGGCCGAAGATCTCTTCCTTGTAGATGAGCATAGAGGGCGTCACGTGGTCGAACAGCGTGCCGCCGGTGAAGAAGCCGGCTTCGAAGCCGGGCACCTTGACGCCGCGGCCGTCGACGACCAGCTTCGCGCCTTCCTTGACGCCAGCTTCGATGTAGCGCTCGATACGCTCCAGGGCCTGCTGCGTCACGATCGGACCCATTTCCACTTCGAGGTCCATGCCGTTCCCGATCTTCAGTGCCCGGGTGCGCTCGGCGAGCTTCGGGATGATCCTGTCACCCACGTCGCCGACCAGTACTGCAACGCTGATCGCCATGCAGCGCTCGCCAGCCGAGCCGTAGGCCGCACCGATCAGCGCATCGACTGCCTGATCGAGGTCTGCGTCGGGCATCACCACCATGTGGTTCTTCGCACCGCCCAGCGCCTGCACACGCTTGCCGTGGTGCGCACCGGTCTCGTAGATGTACTTTGCGATGGGCGTCGAGCCGACGAAACTCAGTGCCTTCACGTCTGCGTGGTTCAGCAAAGTGTCGACCGCGACCTTGTCGCCCTGCACGACGTTGAAGATGCCGTCGGGCAGGCCAGCCTGCTTGAGCAGCTCGGCCATGAACAGCGACGGCGACGGATCGCGCTCGCTGGGCTTGAGGATGAAGGCGTTGCCGCAGGCGATGGCTACCGGGAACATCCAGCACGGCACCATGCACGGGAAGTTGAACGGCGTGATGCCGGCCACTACGCCCAGCGGCTGGCGCAGCGTCCAGTTGTCGATGCCGGTGGAAACCTGATCGGTGTAGTCGCCCTTGAGCAGCTGCGGGATGCCGCAAGCGAACTCCACCACCTCAATGCCTCGGGTGACTTCTCCTTGCGCATCCGTGAAGACCTTGCCATGTTCTGCCGTGATCATCGCGGCGATGGTGTCTCGATGCTCGTTCATCAGCGCCAGAAAGCGCTGCATGACTCTGGCTCGCCTCAACGGAGGGGTGTTGGCCCAAGCCGGGAAAGCCGACTTGGCCGCGGCGACGGCAGCATTGACCTCAGCTGCGCTAGCCAGGGCAAGCTGGCGCGCGACAGCGCCTGTGGTGGGGTTGAAGATGGCCTGCTTGCGGTCGCTGGTGCCGGCGACGGCACGACCGGCGATGAAGTGTCCCACTTCAGTGTTGGAGGTGAAGGCTTCGGGGGCGCCCATGCGGTTCTCCTGTGTACGGCGCCTTGGACTCGCGCCAGATGGTCAATCAGGCCCTTGCTGGGCGCCTGTGGATGTCTAGTTGATGCCTCGGGCTGCTGACGCGATCGGTACGCCTGTCAGGGGCTGACGTGGCCGCGATCCAGTCACGGGCGCGACAGGCCAGCCACCAACTCGGTCACGCGTTGCTCTGCCGGGACGATGTCTCGGATCCGACCAACCCCCTGGCCGGCATAGAGCGAAAGCTTCTGAGCCACTCTCGGCTTGTCGAAGATGCGAGCGCCCCCTCCAATGAAGCGCATCAAGTTCCAGCGCTCGCGGTTGGGAATCACTCGATGAGGGGTACCGTAGGTCCAGCCAAATGAATAGCCAGTCCTGTACTCGGTGTCGTCGGTGCTCGCGTCGACGATCCGTTGCTTGAAGATGGCGTGAGCATTGGATTCGTTGGTCGCGACGAAGGCGGTCCCGACCAGAACTCCCGCAGCGCCCATCAACATGGCGGCTCGAACGTCCTGGCGGTCGGTGACGCCACCGGCGGCAAGAACGGGACGCGCTCCGGCCACCTCGACCAGCCTGGGCAGAAGTGACAGCAGCCCGATCGTCCCGGGATTGAGGTGGCCGCCACTCTCGCTGCCCTGAGCCACGAGGATGTCCGCTCCTTGCGACAGTGCAAGCTCGGCAAGCTTGACGGTGCCGACCTGGACCATCACGGCAATCCCGGCACTCTTGGCCATAGCGATGGCCTGTGGGTACTGCTCTGCATAGAACAGCGACAACAGGGCAGGGCGCTCTTCCATCACGACTCGCAGCTGAGCGTCGAAGACCTCAGGCCCACCGAACTGCGGGATCAGGTTGACTCCAAAGGGCTTGTCGGTCAGGGACTTCGTCTCCCGCAGCCAGTTGCGCAGCGCTTTGGGCGCAAGACGCAGGCCTCCGACGATGCCCATCGCGCCAGCATTGGAGACAGCGGCGCTCAACTTCGGGCCGGAGATCCCGCCCATGCCCGCGAGAAAGATGGGGTAGCGAATGCCGAGCTGCTCAGTCAGGCCGGTTCGTGTGTACTTGGTCATGCCAGCGTGCCTTCGTCAGAGTTCGACCTTCTTGCCCAGCATCCGGGCGAGCGTGTCGTTTCGCAGCGCCAGGTGGTTCTTGAGGGCTCCGAAGATGTGCAAAGCCAGCCCAAGAAGAAAGGCCGTCGAACCCAGCTTGAAGAGAAAGGCGACAACCTTGGCGACCTGTTCGCTGGGCGCCATCAAAGCGGGAACGCGGTAGCCGCCTGGAAGGAGGATGGCCTGCCCTGCAGCCGAGAGTTCGAGCCACGCGGCGATCGGCAGCAGCACGGTTGCCAGGACCAAGGCGGTGGCCACGGAGCGACTGACGATCACCTCGATCGGGTTGGGTGTCCCCACCGGCAGTGGGTGAAAGCTGGTCAGTCTTGCCCACAGGCGATACACGGACAGAGGGAAGAGCACGACTGCAAGCAGTGTCTTCAACTGTCGGAGCTCATCGACCTGCGACGCGCTGGCAGCGGTCGATTGCATGACAGCCAGCACAAGAATCGCGCCGACCAGAGCGGCCGCGAGCCAGTGCAGGGCGATGGTTATCGGTGAAAAAGCAAGGCCGGTGTCTCGTAGTTGCATGTTGGCGTCAGTCGATTGCTGGACGGGAGCAAGAAGGAGGTGGCTAGGCCGCAACGCCGGCGGCAGCCCAGCCGACGGCTGGCCGGGTGTCTTTGCGCGCAGTGGCGGCCGCGGCGAGCGGCTTGTTCACAGGCTCTCCGCAACCCACCAGGCGCAGGCGCTCGAGACTGCAGACACGGATCTGGCCGTAGGAGACTTCGATGGCGCCGCAGACTTCAAGCAACTGGAGTGCGCGGTTGGTGCTCTGCCGTGAGAGGCCGCAAAGTGAGCCGACCTCGTACTGCGTGATCTGCAGGACTTTGCCGACGCCAGGGCAAATGGTTGGATCGAAGAGCGCATGCAAGGTGTGGGCGACGCGCTGTTCGTTGCTGAACGAGCGGTCACTGAGCACCATGGACATGAAGTGGCCGAGCCAAGCCTGCAGGCGCTCCATCACGTACCGGTTGAACCTCGGGTTCTGACTCAGCAGTTGCTCAAACGCATGTCGAGGCAGAAGAACCAGGTGCGAAGACCGCAGCGCGACGATCTGAAGCCGCTGACCATGAGGCCACGCTCGGGCGCTTTCTCCGAACCAGCCGCCGGAGGCCAGGCCCGCGTAGGTCACCGAGGTTCCGCTTTCGGACAGGGAGCAGATCTTGATGAGGCCGGAAACCACCCCGATCCAGGAGTCGGCCGCAGTCGTGTGGGCGCCAAGCGACTCGCCGTCGCTCAGGCGATGCTCAACGAAGCTGGCCCCCAACGTCGCCATGCAACCGTCGTCGATGGTTGAGCGCCACTCAGCGGAGCTCACCATGCCTGCGGCTTCCTGGCTGAGGTAGCGAAGCGGTTGTGCCGCCACAAGTGCGCGTTGACCAAACATCTGCGGAAGTGCGAGTTGACGGCCTCGTCGGAGAGGATGCGAAGCCTAGGCGCGCTTGATCAGCACCAGCAACGACATCACTCAAAGAGATGAACTGTGCATCTCTGAAGATGATTAAGTAGGGCTGGTGCATCAGTAGGAACGATGACATGATCTGCGCTCGAGCGAGGAGAGAACATGGAAATTGCGCAGCTGAAGCTTCTGAAGGCAGTGGCGGAAACGGGCAGCATCTCGAGAGCGGCGCAAAGGCTGCACTGCGTGCAGTCCAACGTCTCCATGCGTCTGAAGCAACTGGAGACCCAGCTGAACACCGAACTGTTTGTGCGAGAGCGCAAGCGCTTGCAGATCAGTCCCGCGGGCTCACTCCTGCTGGAGTACGCCAATCGGCTGATAGAGATTGCGGATGAGGCTCAAGCGCGCATCAGCGGCCTTGAGTCGGCCAGCGAGCTTCGTCTCGCTTCGATGGAGACGACAGCTGCAGTGCGGCTACCCAATCTGTTGGCGAGGTTCCACAAGAAGCTGCCTGGGGTGAGGCTCACCCTCGAAACTGGTCCTACTGATCAGGTGCTGGAACTGGTCGCGAGTCGCAAGGCCGATGCGGGCTTTGTGGCGGGCCGCCCGAACCCTGCTGAGTTCGAGTCGGAGCTGTTCTGCCAGGAGAAGCTGGTGCTGCTGACTCATTCGCAGTACACGCAGGTCAAGACGCCGGCAGACATTGCCAATCACACCATGCTGGTCTTCCGCAACGGCTGCAACTACCGGCGCATTCTCGAGAGATGGTTCCAGGCCAGCGGCTTCACGCCCCAACGGATGCTCGAGTTCGGCTCGTTCCAGGCGATCCACGCATGTGTGGCTGCCGGCATGGGTGTTGGGCTGCTGCCGGATTCGGCCGTGAAGCTACTACCCAGCAAGCTGGACGTTCGAGCGCATCCGATCGAGGGGGAGCTAGGCATCAGCCAGACGTATCTTGTTTGGAAGCGGCACGGTTGGAGGAACGTCGCTCTCGACGAGTTCAGGGTGCTGGCTTCCCGAGAGCATCAGCGGGCGCTGGCGCTTGGCTGAGGCTGACTCAGATTGCGCCCATGGTGGCCCGCATAGGCCGACTCAAGACTTTCGTCCAGTGATGTTTCGACGCAGTCGAAGCGACGATTCGCGAACCTAGGCGCGAGTCGCACTCAGCCCTATTCTGTGGCCCCACGGCGGACACACTAGCTGCTACCTCGTGCTGCCAGATGAGGGTGCCAATCTGACGCTGAGGTCAAGATTGCCGACCTATCTGATCGAGGTGCCGCAGGGATGTAGCTCCACCAGCGTGAAGCAGGTGAGCCAAGGCCTGTCGCAGCTGTCGACTGTCTCGCGACAAACTCCGAGTAGCCGACTGTGTTGGAGGAACCTCTGCTGAGGTTCTGCCACGATGCGAAGGTGGGGCGGGCGACCGTGTACACCGTCCGATCTCTCTTTGCGTTCTTGCCGTTAGTGCTGGTGTTGAGCGAGAGAGAGTCAGTTATGAGGAGAATGGAAATGATGGCCAAGAAGCTTGCGGCCTTCCTGGTGCTGGCTGTCGCCAGCGGATCGAGCTGGGCCGCAGACGCGCGGGAGCGCGGCTTCATCCGCAAGGGCATGAACGAAGGGGAGGTCTTGTTCCGAATCGGCAAGCCAGACCACGAAGCCATGCTCGTCAACGCCAAGGGACTGCCGGAGGAGAAGACCTGGACATACTTCCCACAGTCCCGCGACCCGCAGACGCTCACCATCGTGACGTTCCGAGGCGGCGTTGTTTCGGAGGTGGAGCGAAAGATTTCGCGCTAGACAGCCGTGGCGGCTATCGCCCCGCCCAGCACTTCTCCAAGGCCGTCTTGGCCGTTCGGCCGTCTTCCCAGGCGATGTCGATGACCTTCGCGCCGTTCAGGACGACTTCGAAGGCATTGCGCTCTTCGATGGAGTCCAAGGCAGCTTGAACCGAAGGGACTGTGACCATCAATGAGCTGCCGGCCGTGCCTTGCGCGGAGTGCCCCGCCTGCACTGTTTGCGCAGCCTCTCCGGGCTGGCGGAGACTGACTGTGACTCGTTGGTTGGACTTCGGAGGCTTCGGAACCAAGGGGCCGCTGAAGACCAACTGTGCTGATGGCTTTGTTCCGCCCACGAGCGCGATGCTGACGGTCTGGCCACGCTGCTGAAACGTGGCGATGCACGAACTTGTAGAGCCGCGCGTCGCCGAAGCCGCTGGAAGTGTCCAGCTACCTGCATCTCGACTGAGCTTTCCAGCAGAGCTGCCGGCAACAGGTGAGAGATCCGCGCGAGGAGCGTTCGGCTCGTTTTCAGCCGCTGCGGCTCGTACGCATTCGACCTTACCGTCGAGGGAGCGCGAGTAGAGAGTGCCACTCGGGCATTCTCGATCGAGGGCAGAGGCCGGCGAGGTCCACACGAGGGCGAGCGCAGCAAGAGTGCACTGACGAGTTGCCAAAGTTCGCAGACTCATGGCGCCCTACCTTCCAGACACTGCACGAACTCTCACATGCCCACTCAGACTGTCGGGCTCGAGTTTCGAAGACTTGAAGAAGCGACCTGGGATGACGCGAGCGGTCTGGACGCTGTGCACAAGACTGGGCGAGTAGCCCGTCTGTTCCATGTCCTTCTGGAGGTCGGCCTTGAAGTCGCTGACTGCAGGGCGCAGCGTCAGTGTGACGATGGGACAGACCCACTGGTTGGGCTCTGGAATGTCGCACTTGCCGTGCGTGAACTCCATGCCGAAGTCCCCGATCTGTGCCAACTGGCCAGGCTGCAGCATGAAGCTCGCAAGATTGGCTTCACCATCTTGGTCGTGTGAGGCCATACCGCGCATGTCAACGAAGCCAGCTGAAATCTGGCGGGAGCCGACCTCGCTCTGCCAACGACCCGGGGTGTACCAAGTAGCCACCACGTTCTGTGGCATCAGTCTCATGTGTGACTGTGGTGGGATCCATGCCTGGTACTCGTACAGAGAGGGCAGGGTGGTACCGGAGAGCTTGACAAAGCCGATGGTCGACTTGATGGGATCCGTGGCTCTGGGCAGTTCGTACAGGTTGGAGAGCATCCGGGTCTTGTGCACGTACCCGAGCAGGTCGTACCGGCCTGGTTCGACGATGAAGAAGTGGTAGCCCTTCGTGAGGAGCTTGCCTCTTCCCTCCTGAGTGCTGCTGCCACCCAGAACGAGCTGAGCGCTGTCCCCCGAACGGCGCCAGTACGTCAGAGGGGGGCGAAGCTCCCCTGCCAGGCTGATGAGCTCAATGGATCCAACGGAAGGCTCAAAGATTGTCTTCTTGGCAATCAGTACTGCTTTCCCCTCGCGCAATGCCTTCTCGATGGTGCTCGATTGATTGCCGACGATGGCATCGTTGACCAGCGAGCCGCACCCTGCTGATACCAAGGCAGCAGCCAGAGTGACGGCTCGCCGCAGGTGGATAGACACGCTGCCTGTGATCCCCAGGCGGCAAACAGTCTTCATAGAGGTCAGGTTCAGTGGGTTGGCAGACGCACAGCCAACGACGCGATTGAGATCTGCGCACGCTCGGCCCGCGAACGCTCGGAGCGATGAAGTCTGCGACGAGTGAGCAGCAGATGCTGGAGTAGCAGCAATGTGCCGAGTCCGCGAGCCTGCCGTCAACGTACTTTGGTACTAGCTGATCAGCCTGCAAACGCCACACGTATGGAAGCAAGGGACTTTCTAAACATGTACGCTAGCTGAATGTTTAACAGCGTTGGTCTCAGACTTCGAGAATGTCCGCTCAATCTCTTGCCTTGCTTATCTCTGCCTGCTGCTTGCTTCTTCTCGGCGCGGCATTCGTTTGGATCGTCAGACGCTCAGCGGGCAGTGCTGCCCTAGAGCAAGTCTCGGGGCCGGCGTATAGGCTGCGAGCTCAGCTCTTTGCTATTGCTGTCGTTGCTGGGGTTGTCATCGCTGCGACCACGCTTGCGCCTTGGCCGCACGACGCGCGTGCCGGGCAGGCGACTCAGACGATCCAGATCAGTGCGCGTCAGTGGGCTTGGGAACTGTCAACCGACAAGGCACACGTCGGCGATGTCGTTGAGTTTGTCGTCACCAGTCAAGACGTGACTCACGGCTTTGCCTTGTACGACCCCAATAGGCGCATCGTGGCGCAGATTCAGGCGATGCCTGGGTTTGTCAACAAGGTCCGTCATCACTTCACCGAGCCTGGCAAGTACGAAGTGCTGTGCCTTGAGTTCTGTGGTCTCGCCCATCACGCCATGGTCGCTGAGATCCAGGTCCAAGCCAAGGAGCCAAAGTGACCCAATACATTCAACTGTTCGATGAAGCTCCGCAGCAAGACGCGAAGACCAACTCCCATGGCCTGGCAGTGAAGGTCTATCTTCTGACTTCGGTAGTCGTGCTGGTAGTCATGATGCTGGCGGGCCTTGTGATGCGTACTGCTCAGGCAGGCTGGATCGAGGTCTCACCCGACCTCTTCTATCAGGTCATGACGGCTCACGGTGCGGGCATGGTGGGAATCGCTGCCCTCGCCGGCGCGGGCGTGATGTGGCACTTCCTGAATCGCTATGTCGAGCTCAGCCACTTCATCATCTGGCTCAACTACGTGCTCTTCATGCTCGGCGTTGTTCTGATACTGGGCGCCATCTTTGTCGGTGGATACGCCGGCGGCTGGACGTTCCTTTGGCCGCTGCCAGCACAGTCCATGGGCCAGTGGAGCGCACATGCCGCAGCAGCATTCGTCGTCGGCCTGATCCTGATTGGCGTCGGGTTCCTGGCGTTCTACTTCGATGCAGCGATCGGCATCAAGAAGCGCTATGGCAGCTTGCTGCAGGGCCTGGGCATCGACCAACTGATGTCTGGTCGCGTGAATCCCGACCATCCGCCGACGGTGGTGGCCAGCAGCATGGTCATCATCATCAATACGCTGGGGACGCTTGTCGGGGCGGTTGTGCTGATCGTGACCCTGTGCAACCTGTACTTCCCAGAACTGCGTATCAGCGCGCTCGCAGCGAAGAACATGATCTACTTCTTCGGGCACGTATTCATCAACGCGACCATCTACATGTCGGTGACAGCAGTCTACGAACTGCTGCCACAGTACGCCAAGCGCCCGTGGAAGGTCTCTCGACCGTTTCTCGCCGCGTGGGCTTGTGTCACGCTGTTCGTGATGGCCGTGTATCCGCACCACCTGCTGCTGGATACGGTCATGCCGAGCTGGCTTCTCGCCATGGGCCAGGTTGTGTCGTACCTGAGCGGGATCCCGGTTCTGCTCGTGACGGCTTACGGCGCGCTCGTGCTGATCTATCGCTCAGGGTTCCAGTGGGCGGCTGCGTCCCGTTGGCTGGTTCTGTCGATGTTCGGCTGGTCGGCTGGTGTGATCCCGGCCATTGTCGACGGCACCATTCACATCAACAAGGTCATGCACAACACGATGTGGGTGCCCGGCCACTTCCACTTCTATCTTCTCGTGGGCTTGTTGCCGATGCTCATCGGCTTCTGTCTGCATGTCTTCCGTGGACGGCTTGACTTCAACGAGTCGATTGAGCGAGTGGTGTTCTGGGTCTACGCGGCCGGCAGTGTCGTCTTCTGCGTTGCATTCCTGTTGGGCGGCTGGGCCAGTGTCCCGAGGCGCTGGGCGCAGCACATCGCTGAGTGGCAGCTGTATGACAGCGTTGGGAGCATTGCTGCACTGACCGTTGTCCTGGCGACTGCTGCTTTGGCAGTGGGCATCACCAAGCGGATCGTCTTGGGTGGGGCGCACAACGAGCACGGCGATGCCGCATAGACACCTTGCCAAGCAGCTCGGCGGCGCACTGATGACGTTCGCATGCCTATGCTTCGCGTTGGGTGTCATCTGGCAGTTGACAGCTGGCCTGTCGCTGTTCACCAGCGAAGCGTGGCGTCGCGCTGCTGTGCAAGCTGCACCTCGGCAACTGCCGAGCGTGCAGCTAGAGGACGAGCTGGGGGCGAAGTTCGAGCTCGCTGATCTATGCGGTCGGGTGCTGGTTGTGGACTTTGTCTACACGCAGTGCCCGACGATCTGTAAGTCTCTCGGAGCGACTTCATCCCAGCTCGCGCACAGGCTTGCCTTGCAGGACGATACAGCGGACGCCATGGTTGTGTCGATTTCGTTCGACCCGGGTCGCGACACGCCGGCTCGATTGCGCGCGTTCCGTTCTGCCATGGAGCCAAGTCCGAGTGGGTGGCGGCTCCTGCGACCGACCGATGGAGATGGCCTCGCGTCACTGCTGAAGAGCTTTGGGGTGGTTGCCATTGACGACGGCTTGGGCGGGTTCGACCACAACGCGGCCCTGCATGTTGTTGACCGCAACTGTCGCATCGCGCGAATAGTGGATGCTGAGGATGTTGATGCAGCCATCGCAACCGTTCGCCAGCTTGGCGGGCGGCGGGGGGCGTGATGTCGCGGGTGAGAACGGGGATGGCAATCGCAGCGGTCGCCGCAGCAATTGCGTCGCCGCCACTCGGTAGCGCCTTCACGGGGACCATGACTACACACATGGGGCTGCAGATTCCGTTGCTCGTGCTTTGTGGCTGGTGGCTTGGCGGCTTGGTAGGAACGAGTGCCGGTCACAGGCTGCGAGATCTGGCGGCTTTCCGATGGGCAGCCTTTGTCGTTGCTGCCGCAACTCTGAGCGTGTGGATGATCCCTCGACTGCTGGACTTGGCAGTGGAGTCGGCCAGCACTGATGGGGTGAAGGCAGTCAGCTTGGTTCTGCTGGCCGGTGTTCCCTTGCGCCTAGCCTGGGAGCAGTTCGGGCCGGTGGAGCGCGGGGTTGTTCACGTCGAGGCGCTGGCCAGTTTCTGGCGCCTTGGCTGGCTCTATCTGGATAGCCCCAGCCGTCTGTGCACTCAGTACGGAATGGACGATCAACAGCGACTCGGTAGCCTCTTGCTGAGAGCTGGTTTCCTATACGCCGCCTGGCTGGCCTGGCGGGCCTTGATGCCCGAGCCAGCCCGAGAAGGCACTTCTTAGACCTAGAACTGATGTACTCAAGAACCATTGACCACTTTGTCATGGCGGCCGAGACCAAGGTGGCTCTGCTGCGTGACAACCCATGGGGCTTCCTAGCGGGTTCGATGGCCGGCGGTGCCTACGTTGGGCTTGGCATCGTCCTGATCTTTAGCGTCGGGGCGAACCTTCCAGCGCCCGTGCAGAGGTTGGGGATGGGGCTTACCTTTGCACTTGCGTTGATCCTTGTCGTGATCGCTGGGGCTGAGCTTTTCACTGGCTACGCGATGTACCTGACGCTCGCGCGCCTCGCTGGGCGTGTGTCGCTGCGCCAAGCGCTTGGTGCGCTGGCTGCATGCTGGATTGGTAACTTGCTTGGCTCGGCGCTGGTCGCTGCCCTGTTCGCGGCCGGGGGCGCGAATGGACTACTGAACGAAGCCGGATCCTTGGTCATGAAGACTGCGCACGCCAAGATGGCGGCGAGCCCGTCTGAACTCATGGCCCGCGCCGTACTGTGCAACTGGCTTGTCTGCTTAGCGCTTTGGATGTGCGCCCGAGTCGACAGCGACGTTGCCAAGTGCGTCGTCATCTTCTGGTGCCTGCTGGCCTTCATCGCCAGTGGCTTCGAGCACAGCGTCGCCAACATGACGCTTCTATGGCTGTCGGTCATTGGTCAGCGCGGTGAGTTGGCAGCGATCGCTGGAGCGCTCTACAACCTGACCATGGTCACGATCGGCAATCTGCTGGGCGGCGCGGCACTTGTTGCGGGGCTCTACTGGGTGGCCAACGGAGGGGCCGCGAGTTGCGCTCGAGCGCAGAGTTCACCGAAGGGACTCCACGAGGTGCGGCACTAGACCAACTGCTGTTCGTCGTGCTGACTGGAACGACGGCGTTGGCGGGGATGCGATGCCCGTTTGAGTTGGCGAGCTGTGTGCGAACAGGCTCTTCGGCCATCTGAAATTGCATCTGCGGATGCAAGCCAGCTCCGCCTGCGGCTTCAGGCGGTAGCGCGACCGCAATACGTGTCTCACGATGATGCACCGGTCCTTCCGGGGCCGGCGGTTGGGCGCCGACGTGGAGGTCAGGCATGGAGTGGTTCCTGAAACTCCATCAGAAGATGGCGATTGCGCCGGCGCAGGTGGATCAGTTCATGTCGGCAACTGAGCTTGGCGAGTATCGGTATTCCCCTTCTGGCGGGTGAGGGATTCCCCCCGAGGGCGAGTTAGGTTCGATGCGAACTAGACAAAGCCATCGCAGCCACGTCTGCGGTAGCGCCTCCGCGAGCGCACCGCCTTGCAGCTTAAAGAATGTAACGCTGTAGAAGCTTTCAGTTCTCGTCTGAGCAGGCACATTGGTGCCAGCGTACTGCGCTGACCTGGCTCGACTTTGCAAGACGTCAGTATCGGGAAAGGCTGACGTCCCCATCCCACAACACGAGAAACGGTTAAGCTAGTACTTTTGTCCCATTTGGAGGCCAGTGTGGCCAAGACCCTTGCAGACATCCAGCGAAAGATTCAACTGCTAGAGAAGCAGGCTCAGGAGATTCGGTCTCGCGAGGTATCTGGCGTCATTGCCCGCATTCGGGAAGCCATCGAGCACTACGAGCTCTCGGCAGAAGATCTGTTTGGCAAGCGGACTAGCGTTGCGGGCAAACGCGGCCGTGGCGCCGCAAAGAAGAGCGTAGGCCGTGGAACGGGCCGCAGCGGTCTTGCGGCCAAGAAGGTGCCGATCAAGTATCGCGACGACTCCGGCAATACCTGGACGGGGCGTGGGCTCAAGCCGCGATGGCTAACCGCCGCCCTGACTGCGGGCAAGACACTCGAGGACTTCAAGGTCTGATCAGCTCGAACGCGGGGCCGGCGCAGGCCGGGCCTAGCGGTCGCGCAAAGGCTTCGCGCAGAACCGCCGTTTGCCGACTGATTGCTGCTCCAGAGGTGTCGTACTGTTGCCGCGACTCGAACGCGAGCAGGACACCGTGACGTCATTCGCAAGGTGAGGTGACAAGGCTTCGCCTCGCGATCGCCTTGTGGCATGTTGATGTTCCTCTCGGCGGTGCCTGAACACCATGCCCCTGTCTCCGCCGCGAGATGCCTGCGAAGCAGACTTAAGTCGAGTCGGGACGACGCTTGTAGTAAGCGTCCTTGAGAGCCTTGTCGCGCTGGCGAAGAGAGCTGATCTGCTGGGCTGACAGCGCACCGGACCAGCGGATACGGTTCGCCCGGATCCAGTAGTGCGACCGACAATCGAAGACCCAATTGCCGATCGACGGCTCCAGGGTGACGGCTTCTCCGTCGAACTGCAACCGCCAATCAGTTGGCGACAGAGGTGTGGTCACTTCGCGCCCGCAGCCGCAAGCGCACAGGTGAGCAGCAGTTGCATACTTCATGGAGACGTACAGCTTGCCGGGCTCGAGCTTCTCAGGGACGTACTCGACGAACTCCGGAACTATGGCCGCGAGCTTCATGCGGCCTCCTGCAGTTCGACGCGAGGCATGGCTGCAACGTTGAGCAATCCAAGCGATACCGACCACTGCATGTGCAGTTCGCCTCGCTCGTCGGAGTAGAAGCCGCTGAGCTTCTTCCACATTGTCACGGCGAACACCGCCGTGGCGGCGTTGAGTTCCACGATCTGAATGTTGGAGGCGTAGTCCGCGTTGATCTCATCGTCGGCCATCGGCACTCGGGCGCGGATGTGATCGTAGCGCCCGGGAGCGCCCGCAGTCACGCGACAGGTCGCAAGCAGTTCGCTGCGCTCTTCGTTGAACTGGACGCCGACGCCGCAGTCGATGAACTTGCGTTCGGCCGCAATCAGGAAGTCGAGGATGAGCCGACGAACGCTTCCCTTGTCGACGCACACAAACACGATGTCGTAGCCGAGCAGCAGTGCTAGATTGCTTTCGTCGATACGCAGCCGGTGCGCGGTCAGTCCGCCACGCATCTTCGAGTAAAGGCCCAGAAAGTGGTCGACCTTTGCTGGTGGTCCGCCGGACCAAAGATCTGGTCCAGCCGCCCCGGGCGCACGAAAGGCGTTGTGCTGCCAGAACCCATCCGCATCGAACAAATCGATGCTGGCTGGCGTCTTCGAGGCAAAGTCCAGCACGTAGCTTCCGCTTCCTCCCAGGCCGACGATCGCGATGCGCTGCTGCGCCAAGCGCTCGGTCAGCGCGGTGATGCCCGCACGGCTCGAAGCAGTGTCGGTGTAGAGAAAGACTGACGCCGCATCGTGCTGTTCAACGAGCCGCCCGCTGCGAGCGTCGACTTCCGGGTCCACCGCCTTCGCCTCAGCGGCGATGATCGAGATGTAGCGCGTCATCTTCTCGTAGTAGTCCGCGTAGCCATTGGCGGGCTTGTTAGAGAAGGAGTGGTCGACGGGTAGGCCCTGGGCCAGTTCATGCCGGCCGGAACTGTGGCGAATCGCCAGGATTTCGCCCCCTGCGAACCTGCAGGGATGTTCCCCGACGAAGTACGCGACGTGGTTTTGAGGTCGAGCAGTGCGATCGCCACCTGCCATCTCCAGCGGCGAGACCAACGTACCGCGACACACCTCGCGCCTGCCGTTCAGGTACGGGATGTTATGGATCAGCAGGTGGCCTTGGCGGACCTCGACTTCGTAGCCTTCGTCGCGCAGTCGCCGCAGGTCCGGGTTAAGACTTATCAGTGCAAGTGACATTGAAGCGCATCCCACTGCGGACGTGAACTTGTTGGCCAGCCACCAGCGAACCCTCGCGGTTCTCGCGCGGGCCGTTGATGTAGTCGACCGTATAGACCGTGTTCTCGTTGAACTGGGCGTCCGGGAACGCCAGGCGAACAACCTCTTCGTACGCCAAGACGCGATCGTCAACGCGACGCGGTCGGCCGTTGACGATCAGATTGACGTGGTCTTCGCCGCGGCCGCGAGCTTCTTGGCTCGCGGTGTCGTGCAGGTCGGTGTTGGAGTCGCTCATGAGAGCTCCTTTGCTTGAACCGTGTTGGAGGACAGGGGACGAGGTTGGTCGCTTGAGGCAACTAGAAGGTTTGGTTTGCGAGTCGGGCGCAGCCGCAGTCCGGTGGCGCCTTCTCTCACAAAGGCGTTCGCCCGAACTCGAGTGGCCGGTACGCGGTGAGCGAAGAGCCGCTCAAGTGGGTCGGCGCAGGCGGGCGTCGTGAACTCCACACCGCAGGAGCGGCATGCGAAGTACTCCACTCGACAGCTCACGACCCTCCACTTCGCGCGGACCTTTTGGGTGCGGTGCACAAAGTCGATGTGTCCCGTTGCGCCGCAGCCCGGGCAGGGGTCGTTGAGCGTGGTTTCGATGTTCATTGCGTTTCCAGTCGACAGCTCGTCTTCAGAACATGGTGTTGAATGTTGTACGGCATGTTCTGTGACTGTGTATAGCATATGATATTTATCGCGCGGTGATTTGTCAAGTGGCCGGTGCGCCACGATGGTGCGTTGGAGGAGCCGGGTGCTGCGTATTGGAGGCCAGCCGTGCACGGACGCGTGGTGGCCAAGACGATGGTCACCGAGTGAAGATCGAGAGCGGGAAGGGAGTGCCCAGTCGGCGCCATTCCGGCGCCTTTGGGGTGCGCAGCCATTGCCGAGGCCGCGACGCGGCCGGGGTCGGCTAGTGGGCGTTCAGAGGGATAGCGTCAAGGTCGAAGCATGTTCGACGCTGACAACTGCGCCCATGGCAGTCCGCTTCCAGGCTTCTTCCTCGTGGGAGCGGTCCGCGATGGCTTTGGCGGTCATCTTCTCGAACTCGGCCTGGACTCGAGCAAGAGCCTGCAGCTCTGTGGCGCTGAAGGCTGTCAGATCCGGAGTGCGCCTGGCGACGTGATAGTGCGCCGTCCAGCCGTCGTCGAACTCTTCAGTCTGGATCTCGAGCACGTCGTCTGACTGCATAGCCATGAAGAGAAGCTCGTAGCTCTCAGGTACCGGGCCGTACTGGAGGCGCACGTACGGCATACCCGTGACTGCCCGTCCAAAGTGCTTCGCATGAAGGAAGTCAGCGTACCAAAGCAGCTTGTTCAGCTTGGTACGCGGTACCTTCGCGCCATGGCAGAAGTAGAGGACCAGCTCGGTCGTCTTTTTGAGGTCGAACTGCACTTCGCCGGCCACAGCTGCGAATCGGGATGTCAAGACGCGAAGCAGGCTGGGGGCCCCTCCCACTGCAGCGTTGGCTTTTGCCCTAAGGCGCTGGCGTACCACTTCGGATAAGCCGTCTGCTGCATCGACAAGAGCCAAGAGTCCCTCTGGAGTCATGGCGGCCTTCATGGCGCGGTCGTGCGCGTCGTCTTGAAGGGCCCCGTTCTCGTAGCGGCTGACCGTGGCTGTGCTCCAGCCCATGAGTGTGGCGAGTTCGGATTGCTTGAGCTCGAGGCGCAGTCTCCAGGCGCGCAACTGCTCAGGGGTGACCATGCCGTGCTTGCCACGGTACTTCGAGTAGGCCAGGGCAAGTGAGTCGGTTCCGCCTGCGGCCTCAAAGGTTGTGTCGCACGAGCGGCAGTGGAAGTAGCCAGCCGCAACGGCAAACTCTTCGCCCTTGACCTTCACCTGCTCTTCGCGAGTGAGGTACTCAATCCCACCGGTCCGTTCACACGTGGGGCAGGGGTCGGCGATGACTTGCTGGATGTCCATGATCAGCCCGTAGCTAGGAGCGTCGCTCCGTCAGACCAGAGGAAAGGTCAGCGGGAAGTCTGCTGGGTGGAAGGACAACACCTTCAGGCGCTCGCGGCCGCGCGGCAGCGACTCGATGACGAGCTTGATGTAGGCCGCCTGCGGGCCAACTGCCACCCCGAAAATCCAACACTCTTGGCCTGGCCGGTCGCGGTCCTCTTGCGGTCCGCGGCAGTAGTCAGTGTGGGTGAGGGTTCGGATGATGCCCAAGGCCGCAGCCTGTGTGAGTTGGAGAGCCGCGAGGCCCTCGATGTTCTTGTCGCGAGGGACGAACAGCACGCAGGAGTTCGCGACCAAGGCGCGAACGCGCTCAAGGTAGTTGTCGGCATCCTGCTTCGTGCTCAAAGTACCTCCATAGGATATCCAATGATATGCCGTTAAGTCAAGTATGCTTTAAACGGCTTGTACGACTGAGTGCGCCTACCTGTCCCCGGTGAGAGCCGGGGCAGAGGTTTGGCCCTTCAGTGCGCTGGCTCCCCGCGCGCCGTGACCGGTTCGCCTCGATAGCGAAGGGAGATGTACTGGGTGACGAGGACACTGAAGGACACGCCTTGGCTGCGAAGGACTTCGCAGACACGTTCTTCCACCTCGGCGGTCGACAGCGGCCCACTGATCACAAACTCGCCGGCGGGAAGCGCGTTGGGTCCGTCTGAGCCGTCAATGTATGGACTGAACCCATCAGCCCTCATCCAGCGGGTAACGGACTTGTAGTTCTCGGCCGTCCAGGGAAACAGGTCAACTCTTACAAGGTAGTTCGCCATAGGTCCTACTGCAGGCGCCAAACGGCGGCCACCGGGGCCTCCACCCCGTTGGCAAGGACCAGGCTGCCGCCCGGAGAGTTGGCGAAGGACACTGCGGTGACTTTGCTGCGCACGAGTGGCGTTGCGGGGACCTTCTTGTCCGCTGAAGTGGCCTGGATCCTGAAACGGTAGTCGCTCTGCTCCGAGCCCTTCGGAGCCTTCCAAGTGAAGTCGTGGATCCCCTTTTCTTTGGGGCCCAACTTGATCGTGTCGACGACCTTGCCATTGCGGTCGAGAACCTCGACGTTGACGCTCTTGGCTGGTACATCCAGAGACAGAGCGCCGGCCGCAACACCAGACTCCACTCCAAGCTTGTCCGATTGAACGAGGACGCTCTTGCCAATCATTGATGTGGCGGCGAAGGCCTCGGTTCTCAGCTGGCTGAAAGTAAGAGCGCTAACGCTTTCATTGAGTTGAGTGATGCCAGTGACCGTACTGATCTGAGCCAACTGGCTCGTGACCTGAGCATTGTCCAGAGGATTCAACGGATCCTGGTTCTGCATCTGGGCTGTCAGAAGCGTCAGGAACCGCTGAGCGTCTGTCGAGGCACTTGCGGCAGAAGACGCGGGTCGGTTGAGGCTGTCAAAGATGGAGCCTGACGGAGTGCTCGAACGGTCGACAGAAGTCATTGGGCAGGCCTCTTGCGGAGGCGGCAGCGTTGAGGGAAGTGGCGCGATGCCTCTCCATGGCACCACGCAGCAATGCTCGAAGGTAGCGCCGCTCGCGCTTGAGAGCCATTGGACTAAAGGGAAGCCGTGGACCCGCAATCTGCATTTGTGTGTGCAACTTGCGCTATCCCGATGTGCCATATCGAGACGCAACGGTGGCGGGAAGTTGTGCGCGACAGAGACGACCGGCCAGTGACATCGCCACACGCCGGCTAAGCTCTGTGCCGGGCAATGCGCAGGGGACTGAGCGAGATTCCAGGCCCCTAAGGCTCTGGCGAGAACGCATCAGCGACCAGCAACACACCAATCAACACGTCTGCCAACAATGAAGAACAACAGAGGACAACATCCCAAGGTTCGGCACGCCCCCAAACAATCCGCTCCAGCGGAATCGCCCACGCGCAAGCGAACGCAAAGAACAGTCCTACCGCTGGAAACCGCCAGTCCACGTGGTGTCGCCAAAAGAAGGTCTGAAGCCAACGCACAAGAGCTCTCATCGAAGTTCGCAAAGAAGGAGTCAGTACGGCCCCGTGTAGTCGAGTGGTTTAGCCATAACGGCGTCGGGCACTTCCTCTCGCCGGTCATCGCCGGAGCTGTTGCAACCGGCTTCTACTTTTCTCTGGATGCCGTGAGACCGTTGGCAGGGCCGTCTCGGGCTGAAGCATTCATTGGCTCCTCGATGAAGCACGTTCATGCGGATCTTCTGATCCTGGGCTTCTTTCTCCTGGCACTTTGCTGCGCGATGATCGGCGCCCCGCTGGCTCGAGTGCTGCGGCGCTGGCTCGTACTGCCGCTGGTTCAACTCGGCCATCACGTCTTTCTCGTGGGGGCAGGGGCGGTTCTGGTGACGCGAGCCGTGCTTGCAGCACAAAACGGAGCAGACCCTAAAGGTCTGGCCGCCGTCGCCACCGTGCTCTTGCTATTGCTGATGGGTGGGCTCGAAATGCAGGTCGCTGAGTTCGTTTGCGGTCTAACAGACGAGCTGATCACCGAGCATGTGCCAATGCCAATCGTAATCGTTGGCTCCGCGGCAGTAGCCGTGTTCTTGCTGGTGCTGCTGGTCAAACAGATCGGGGCCGGCCACTGACGCGACAGGTGAGGCCTCGGCGAACTGAGGGAAGCTAAAGCAATGGTCCCCGCTCCCTACTCGGCCAGCGATCGGGGCCCTTGGTTCCCAAGTCTCACGTGGTGGCAGATGCGCGACAGTACTTTTGGGGCAGCTTGGTCGGGCGGCGCAGAACTCGATGGCAGAGTAGTCGATCGGCCCGGGCCTAGACGCCCCGGTCATCGACCGGAGCGCCTCGCTTGAAGCGGTCGGCGAGCCGCCAGGCCACCCCAACCTTGATGAGTCTCTGAGCCAAAACCACCTGTGCACGCGCCAAAGGCAAGACTGAACCTCGTACGCATACTGAGCGCGCTGCTGCTTGCAGCGACAACTCTTGGAGCCGCCGCGCAAGTCGGGATGCAACGCCTCGCTTCGGCTCCTGCTGACGCCCCTGTGCTGATCTGGTATCCGACAACCGAGTCGGCAGTGACTCGGCGCATGGGGCCTTACGAAGTCACTGCGGCGCTCGGCGCGCCGCCGGCTGACGCAAAGCTACCGCTGGTGATGCTGACGCACGGAACCGGGGGGCACGAGCTGGCTCATGCGTGGCTTGCCAGCAAGCTGGCGGCCTCCGGTTGGGTTGTTGTCACACCGCGAGCGCCTCGAGACAACTGGATGGACAAGAGCGCTCTGGCCGAGTCGACTTACTTCGTCGATCGGCCCCGGCAGCTTTCGGCGCAACTGGACGCTGTGTTGTCAGACCGGCGGTGGGCGAAGCTGATTGATGCTGAACGGGTGGCGGCTATCGGGCATTCGGCCGGTGGACACAGCGTGCTGGCGATGGCCGGCGCGAAGGTTGACTCAGCGCGGTGGATGACTCACTGCAGCGCCGCAGGGCGAGGGCTCCAAGAGGATGCGGGAATGTGTCGTCTTGCCGGATTCGGTGTGGACCGACCGGCGTCCCCGGCGGGGAGGGACGGTGGTGCGGTCAGTGTGCGAGATCCGCGCGTAAAGGCGGTCGTCGGCCTTGCGCCGATGACCCGCGCGCTCGTTGTGGCCTCGCTGCGGGCAGTCTCAGCGCCCATACATCTGGAAGTCCCGTTGCGAGACGAACTCCTGAACTCTGTGATGCATGGACAGGAACTCTGCGAGGTAGTGCCCAAGCTGAGTTGCCACCTGGAGCGCGGGGCAGGGCACTTCGCATCTTTCCAGCCGGGAACCGGTCCCATCGGTGGAGGAGGGGTCGAACCAGCCTACGACCCCGACGGATTCGATCGCGTGTCGTGGCAGTCGGCCGCCGGTGATCGGATCCTTCGATTCCTGAACCAGGCAATGAAGTAGATCCGCGAACGCAAACATGGCCATCGTCTGCGAGGTGCAGGGCATCGCCCTTCCCAAGGCAAGGCTTGTCGTGGAACGCGGTGAACTTGAAGGCCTGGCAGAGTCGGCGCGGAAACTGGAAGACGGCTAAGCCAAGCTAGCCCAATCCATCTTGGATCACCGAACGGTCAGCGGCGCGGGTCCACCGCAGCTCTCGCGAAGTGTCCAAGAGTTGCTCGGGCAGCTTGGCCGGGACCAGGGCCTTGCCGAAGCGCGGGCGCTTGCCGGCTGTACCGCTATGGCGAGCGCGGCCGCCATTCCGCTGAATCTTCGCGACGTTCTCGAGATGGAATCTTGGAGCAAGGAGAGCTTGCACAAGCATTCCTCGCCGTTGGATCGCGAGCATGCGGAAGCTGTGCTACTGCGCCGGGCGGTAGTGCTGGATCGGGTAGAGGTCCACTGCGCCGAGATCAGCCCAAACTGAGACTCATCATCGCTGGAGCGAGTGTTGAGCTAGGGTTGGCCCAAAGAGCTTAGCAGCCTGAATAGTTCTTTCGCCCGCTCTTCGTGATCGTGTATGTGCCGCCTCTCGGACCGACATAGCAGCCTGGAGGTAATGCACGCTGAGTGGGGGTGGCATCCATACGCGCGGGCGAGACGGAACGAGCCGGCTGATTGGATGTCGCGACAGGCGAGGGCGCACCTGATGTCGCTCTGCTCTTGGTGATACCTCCGTGGCAGTGGTAGTCGCCCGTCTTGCGGTTGTTGTGACAGCCATTCGCGTCGAGTCCCCCGCCGTGGGCCCAAAGGTCGGAGCTCAAGAACATAGCCACAAGCGTGGCTAAGAGTCTTGCAGCTTGCATGAGCATCTCCTAATCGACCAGGACGGCCCGGCCACAACTTACTCGAGAACCAATCCAGCCAGATTCCCTAGACAGCAATCAAGGTCCAACTGCGTGCGCCTACAACCCAAGTCTCGCAGAGGGCGCTGGGCGAGACAAGCTGGCGAACGCCATCAGGCCCATGATCCGCTCAACAAGAAGTCAGATCCACTGTACGAAAGGGAAATCGAAGAATCAGATAGCGTCTCTTCATGCCGCTGTTCCGCATTCGAGACCAATCTCCAATGGTTAGGCTATGACGCGACCCTTGATTCCGTCGAATGTCACTACTACCCATGAAGATCACAGCCTCCAACATTCAATTCTTCACTGCTCAAGCAGGCGAAACCGCAACACCTCGCAAGTCGGCTGCAGCCCCCAGCGGTGACGAGATGCACGTGCAGTTCTCGGCACGAGCAGTCGAGCTAGAGAAGTCCGCTGGCAAGGGCACGGTCACCCTTGACGCTGCCACCGAAGCCAGAGCTAGGCAAGCGATGGTAGGCGTCGACCTCACGAACATCCGGTACACCGATCTAGTGGAGGTAGCCAACGAGCTGAGGGATATCGGCGCACTGAGCGAGGAAGACTACCCATCGTTTATCGGTCCATCGCCGGAGTTCGCGACGGTGAATGGAGAGCGCAATCCGAACTGGAACGAACCGCGTGACTTGATTGGATTGCGCCGTCAGGACATTGCCTTCTCCCAATCGATCGGGATGGAGCAACGGTTCATTGACCAAAAGAGGCACATGCTGAGCCTGTACGAAGGCTTCCAAGCCCTGCAACGGGCGGCAACCTAACGAGTGCCACGCCCGGCGCTCAAGCGGGAGTACACGCCAGAAGAAGAGTTGCTTGCCCCCGAGGGGGAGCAGGGGCTGTCGATCGAGGTCACGGCCCCTGTTGTCAACTGTCCTGTGACGCGCAGCGCTAGCGGCCAAGCGCTGAAGGGTGTGAGCTGATGCCCAACCCTTCGCCTGAATGAGACTTCCACCGACACGGAACTTGGCTTGCGGGGCGCTCTGGCTTATCGTCCGCCTCGAGGGCTGGGCGCCATTCCGGTTCCGGCCCCTCAGCTCAAACGTTAGGCCTCACCAGCACCGAATGTGGACTGCAAAGAACCCGAACCAGCATGCAATCCCTAGCCGGGTAGGGGGACCAGACTTTCCCGTAAGTAGTCGCCCAAGGGTTCGCACCTCATTCGATGCATCGCGCGTTGGAGTCACCGCATGCGTTCCGCCCATTCCGTTCACTGCCGTCACGTCAGCTGCTTTACATTGATGGCTAAATCACGTTAGGCATCACAGGCCACACTCCGCGCCTCCTTCACTTCTGTATGCAAGTCGAGCACAGCGTTGTCGTTCAAGCCCCTGCGGAGCGCATCTTCCGGATCTACGAGGATGTCGCTGCTTGGCACACCTGGGACCCGGACACCAAGCGGGCATCAATCGCGGGGCCATTCGCCGTTGGAACACGCGGATCGCTCACGCCAACAAAGGGCAACACCGTGCCCATGCTGCTCACCAAGGTCGAGCCCGGCTCGTGCTTCACTGTCGAGTCAAAGATTCCTCTGTTTCGCATGGTGTTCGAGCACGAACTCATTCCGCAAGGTGCAGCGGTAAAAGTCATCCACCGAGTCACCTTCTCCGGGCTGCTCACCGCTTTGCTGGGTCGCATGTTGGTCAAGCAACTCAATCAGGGGCTTCCGGTCACTTTGGCCAACCTCAAGCGCCGCGCAGAGGGTGACGCCTAACCCTTCGCTCGAGCCAGGGACCTCCACCGGCATGGCACTTGGCCCGCGAAGCGCACGTGGTCTATGCTGCGCTTCGCGGGCCAAGCGCCATTCCGGTTCCGGCCCCTCAGCTCAAACGTTAGGCAGCGGCGGGTAGCACTGAGACACGCCATCGCCGCTCGCGGCCATGGGCCGCGAAGACACGGCTTCGAGACGCCCTCGCTGCCGAGCCGCTTCGGAATCGTTGGTTCAGTTGGTTCTGGCGCGTTGAGCCTCGCGCCGTTGCATCGGGGCGCTTGGTCTTGGTCCGCGCCTCTGGCTCGCGCTTCGCGTGAATCAAGGCGCCACGCCAGCCAGGCTCTCCGTGCCATGCGTAGCACCTCTGGTCTTTCATCCCAGGCTCCGTGCCTAACTGGTCACTCGAGCGGGACCTCCACCGGCATGGCACTTGGCCCGCGCGCCGTTGTGGTCCATCATCCGTCGCGCGGGCCAAGCGCCATCCCGGCGTCGGCCCCTCAGCTCAAACGTTAGGCCGCACAACCCCAACCTTTACCTCTCCGCCGAGAATATGAAGCTACCCACTCAGCAGTGCGCACGAGTTGTCCGCGACGCCGGAATCGACGCAATGGGCGCCCTCAACCAAGGGCTGCGCGATGCTCTCGTCGGCCTAGATGAGCGAGAACAGCAAGAGCTGAAGCTGCTCTTCGGTCGTGTCATGGGCGCAGTTGCCGAGACGCTCCTCAACCCTGCGATCGCAGCTTTCCCCGAGCTTGAGCCCAACGAGGAAATCTGGAACGCGGTGGTCAAGGAGAGAGCTAAAGCGCGAGCGGAAAGCGCCTGAATCAAGGCGCATTGGTTCCCATGGGGGCATGGTGCATGGCCTGCCAAGTGGCCGTGCTGTTGCGTAAGGTCCTTCCGGTCAGTTCCGGTTGCCCCTCGCTCGGCATTCTTCGCAACCGTGGCGGCACAGGAGTGCGGCCTAACCCTTCGCTCGAGCCAGGGACCTCCACCGGCAAGCCGCTTGGCCCGCGCACCGGCCAGTGTCATCATCCGCTGCGCGGGCCAAGCGCCTTCCCGGTTCCGGCCCCTCAGCTCAAACGTTAGCCGTCACCAGGTGCCCCAGGTTCACGAAATCCTCGAACTCGATCTACTGACGTTGCGCGAACACACGGAACGCGCGGGCGATCAGCTTGATCCGGATCGTTTGCGCAACTCGATCGAGACCGCGCTTCCAATATCCGAGGTCGCTGTCGTCCGTCGTCAGGGTGCGCTTGTCGCATACGCCATGCTCCAGCCTCGCGAGGCCGGTCAGTGGTTCGTCACAGGATTCAACACTCATCCCAAGCATCGCAGCGCTCCAGTGTTCCGAGCACTCTTCCGCCAGCTCCTGGAGATCGCATCACGCCGAGGCATCACCTCGCTGCGAAGCAATGTCTACAAGACGAACCGCCTGTCCATGACCTTCCATGCTCGCCTCGGGTTCCAGGTCACTCGGGAGAATGCAAAGGGAGTGGAGTTCACAGCCACCGTCCCGGAGCTACTCGCAAAGAGCGGGCTGGTCGCGCAGTGACGGCTAACCCTTCGCTCGAGCCAGGGACCTCCACCGGCATGGCACTTGGCCCGCGAGCCCGTGGTTCTTATCATCGGCCTCGCGGGCCAAGCACCATGCCGGTTCCGGCCCCTCAGCTCAAACGTTAGGCGTCATGAACATCCCGTCCGCGCTACTCCAACTTGCGTTTGCGGCGAGCTCATTCGTCTCCTTCTTCGTTTTCGCGCACGACTTCCTGCCCGAGCAGCAACGCGAGCCACCCATTTGGCTCTATGCCGTAGTCGCTGCAGTAGCCAGTGTGGCGCTCCTAGTACTGCTTGTGCGCCGGGGGCACCTTCGCGTGCCACGGAACGTCACGCT
>CALRRO020000003.1:0-462659 GCA_943370595.1 Chitinophaga pinensis | reverse complement strand
GGCGCGCGCCAGCCTGCCCGCACGCACCTTTGCTGAACCGTGGTGGCATGCCGGTCGAGGAACCCCGGTGGTGGACTTCGCGGCAGGCGCTGCCCGCTGGGGGCGATTTGGGCGGCGACGAGAAGCGCAGCGTCAGGGGGCAGCGCGCGTCAGCGCGCTTCGTAGACTGACTTGCCGCCGGCTGTCTGAACGGAGTGAGCGCAGCGAACGCAGTGAGTTGGGCGGCTGCCCCCTGGCGTGAGCATCGCAGTGCAGTCGGTGCACAGCGCCGACCGCCGCCGCATGAGCCCCCAGCGGGTAGTGCCTGCCGCGATGCTCAGTGTAGGCATGAAAGCCGACCCACGCGAACGGCAACAACGGGCCGAGACCTGCCCGTTGCCCGCCGGTCGAATCACCCCGCGAGAAACCTCTCCACCAGCGCAAACTGCGCCGGCGTATTCAGCGCAGGCGCGTGGCCGCAACCGGCGATCTCCACCACCACGGCGCGCGGGCCGCGGTTGCGCATGGCCTCGGCCGTCTCGGGCAGCAGCAGATCGGAGTCCTCGCCGCGCAGGCACAGCACCGGGATGTCGAGGCTGTCCCACTCGTCCCAGCGTTGGTAGTCGTCGTCGTGGTGGGTGAACTGCATCACCATTGCCGGGTCGTAGTGCGGCGTCACGCGGCCATCGGGCAGCCGGCGCGTCGAGGTCTCGGTCAGGCGCCGCCACTGTGCGTCGGTGAGGAACCCGTAGGGCTTGTAGACGGTGCGGAAGTACTGCTCCAGTTCGCTGACCGTCGCGAAGGCCGCCGGGCTTCCGGCGTAGCTGCGGATGCGCTGGATCGCCGCGTCCGCGAGCTGCGGTCCGTTGTCGTTGAGCACCAGGCGGCGAACGCGGTCGCGCAGCGTCGTCGCCGCCGCCACCATGCCGATCGCGCCGCCCATCGAGGTGCCGAGCCAGTGGAAGCGTTCGATGCCGAGCGCATCCACCAGCGCGGTGGCGAGCTTCACGTAGAAGTCCAGGCAGTACTCCTGCTCCGGCGCCGGGCTCCACTGGCTGAGGCCGCGCCCGATCGTGTCGGGGCAGATGACCCGGTAGCGCTGCGACAGGTGCGCGGCGATGTCGTCCATATCGCGCCCGGTGCGCGCCAGACCGTGCCAGGCGACCACCGTCTCGGCGTGCTGCGTGCCCCACTCGGTGTAGTGGAGCTCGCGGCCCTCGCAATGAACGTAGTTCGACGTGAAGCTCATGCCCGTTCCGTGCTCAGTCGGGAACCACCAGCGTGTTGCCCACCATGCGGATCGCGTTCTCCGGCGCCGGCTTGCGCGGAATGGGCGGCACGTTGGCTTCGGTGATCGCCGGCGCGGCACCCGGGGTGCCGCCGCGCGGCACGGTGCGCAGCACCTGGCTCTGCGGCAGCGGCTGGCCGTGGCGCAGGTGGTCCCACATCGCGTCGAGCGCGCGGTTCAGGTAGACGTGCAGCGGGATGTAGCGCGTGTCGTAGCCACCCAGCAGCGTCGGCAGGCCGATGAAAGTGTCGAAGTGCTGAGCGTTGGTCACCTCGATGTACGACAGCTGGCTGTGCCGACCTTCGACACGCTTGTTCAGCGCGGTGTAGGGGCGCGAGCTGTGGTTCACCGGGATCAGCGCATCGGCACGGCCGTGCACGATGATCGCCGGCTTACGCTGCAGGTTGCCGCTGCGCAGCGTCTCGGCCACGCCGCGCTGCAGCGCCAGCGCCTGGGCATCGGTGCCGGTCAGCAGATTGCGCAGGCACAGCGCGCCGTCGAGGTTGAAGTCCTGCTTGGAGGTCGACGGCGACAACGAGACCAGGTCACGCAGGGCCACCCCGGGGCTGAGGTCGTTGATCAGCTGCACGCCGGAAGACGGCGGCACGCCGTTGCCGGTGGCTGCCATGCCCGCCAGCGACGCCGGCGGCAGCGTGCCGACGGTGAAGTTGGCGTTGACCGCGGCGAAGCTGAAGCCGCACAGGCTGTCGGCCACGCTGGCGCGCGCGAGCGCGTTGGCATAGGTCACCGCCACCGCCGGCGCCACCTCGAAGGCGGCGAGCGACGCATGCAGCACTGCCGACTCCGGCTCCCAGCCGTACTGGCCGAGCAGCGCCAGGGCCTCGTCGGCCTGGCCGGCCAGCGTATCGGCGCTGAGCACGCCCTTGAGCTTCAGCGAGCCGCAGCGGTTCGCCGCCAGCGCAGCGACGACGAAACCCTTGCCCGGTGCATCGGCAACGGCGGCAGACAGCGACGCGCAGCTCTGCAGCAGGTTGGCCTGCGTGGTGTAGTCGAACAGCGTCCTGCCGCTGAACTGCGTGCTGCCGCCGCGCTTGACCGCGACGCCGGCATCCGGCGGCAGCTCGACCGAGGGCTCGGAGACGGCGACGCCGTCGATCAGCCGTTCGCGGTCGAGCTCGGCCGCGGCCAGCGCGGCATGCCCGCCGTTGCTGATCGACGAAGCGATCACCGTGGTGTTGGCCGGGCGGATGGTGCGCAGCGTCTGGCCGTGCGGCAGCTTCAGGCCGTAGCGGTCGTTCAGCGCCCAGTAGGCGAACTCGATCGCCTGCAGCGTGAAGCGGCCCCAGTCCTTCTCGGGGTTGCGCTGCGAGTGCGCATGCTTGAAGGCGTAGCGGCCAGGCTTGGCGGCGTTGAACGCGGCAAGCTGCGCGGCATCGAGCGGCGCGCGGAACTGCGCGGCGTCGCCGGCGCTTGCCGCGGCAGCGCGGGTGCCGTCGATCAGCGGCACGGTGTCGGCGCCGAGGTCGTGCGGCGCGGCGCCAGTGCCCTTGTCGGTATAGGCCACCGCGCAGCCGCGCTTGAGGCCCCACTCGCCGGTGCTGATGCCGCCGTACACACCGCGCGAGCCCGACGAGGTGGCGGTGACGATGCAGGGCCGCTTCGGGTTGAAGAGCGCCGGGATCTGCACCATCAGCACCACGTTCTGCGAGGCGGCGCCGCCATCGGCACCGCGGCTGTAGGCGAGCACTTCGGTGCCGGCGATGCGGCCTTCGTCGGCCGTCACCGTGCCGTCGGCCGCGACGTTCGGGCCGTAGAGTGTGCCGTAGCCGCCGGCGGCGGTCATGTCGACGATGGCGCGGTAGTTGTTGTAGATCGCAGCGCGGCGCAGTTCGGCCGCGGTCGGTGCGAGCGCATCGACGTAGGTCGGCGGCACTGCGCTGGCCAGGCCCGTGCGGCCCAGGCCGGCGGTCAGCAGGTCGTCGCTGGCGCCGTCGTAGCTCGCCGAGCGCACGCTGCCGGCGACGACGAACTCGGGCAGGCGGTTGAACACGGCACGCGGCCCACGGTCGCCGCGGCGGCTGTCGCCATCGGCGTGCTGTGCATCGGCACGGGTGGCCGCGGCGGCTTCGGGCGCGGCCTCGTTGCCGCCTCCGCCGCAGGCGGCGAGTGCGGCTGCCGCCAGCGGCGCGATCAGGATCCTGATTCTTCTCATGCCTTGTCCCCTCGGGTGGTTCTGGTGCGCAACGCGCGCAGGCGCCCCACCACGCCGGTGGGGAAGTGATAGACGGAGAGCACGAACAGCAGGCCCAGCCAGAGCAGCCAGCGGTCGGGCGAGACGAGCGCGGCCAGCAGCGGCACGCCTTCGATGGCGCCCAGCGACGAGGACGCGAGCTTCAGCAGGTCCTGCAGGTAGTTCTGCGCGATGACGAAGAGCACCGAGCCGATCACCGCGCCGTAGATCGTGCCCATGCCGCCGATCACGACGATGAGCAGGATGTCCAGCATGATCTCGAACGACAGCGAGGTGTCCGGGCCCTGGTAGCGCAGCCACAGCGCGAGCAGGCAGCCGGCGAGCGTGGCGAACAAGGCCGAGAGGACAGACGCGAGCGTGCGCCAGACCACCGTGCGGTAGCCGATCGCCTCGGCGCGAAAGTCGTTCTCGCGGATCGCCTGCAGCACGCGGCCGAACGGCGAGTTGACGATGCGCAGCATCGCCAGCACCAGCACCAGCGCGGTGAAGAACAGCAGGTAGTAGGTCAGCAGGCGGCCGTCGATCGAGGCGCCGAGGAAGGGTTCGTCGAGGTACTGCGTGCCCGGCTGCAGCGCGGCCGGCACCTTGAAGTTCAGGCCGTCCTCGCCACCGGTGAAGTCCGACAGCTGCGAGGCCAGGGTCAGGAAGGCCGAGGCCACCGCCAGCGTGATCATCGCGAAGAAGATCGCCTTGACGCGCAGCGACGCCAGGCCGATCAGCAGCGCCAGCCCGAGCGAGACGAGCAGCGCCGAGCCGACGCCGACCACCAGCGCGCCCCAGCCCTCGCCCATGCGCGTGCTGGCGATGGCCACGCCATAGGCACCGATGCCGAAGAACATGGTGTGCGCGAAGCTGACGATGCCGGTGTAGCCGAGCAGCAGGTCGAAGCTGGCCACCAGCACGATGAAGACGATGATCTTGGCCGCGACGTTCAGCGCCTTGGTGCCCGGGAACAGGAAGGGCGTGAGGGCCAGCGCCAGCACGATGGCGAGGAGGATCGCCGCCAGCACCCGGCTGCGCGGCATGTCGTGGGAGAGCAGGCGGGCGATCATCGATTGGCCACCGGATAAAGCCCCTGCGGCCGCCACAGGAGAACGGCCACCATCAGCGCGATGCTCGCGAAGGCGGTGAACACCGGCGCGACGAAGCCGGTGTAGTTGATCAGCAGGCCGACCAGCAGCGCGCCGACGAAGCAGCCCAGCGTCGAGCCCAGCCCGCCGATGATGATGACGATGAAGATCAGCACGTTGACCTGCGCGCCGAGCTGCGGGATGACGTTCTGCTGGAACAGCCCCCACATCACGCCGCCCAGGCCGGCCAGCGCCGAGCCGACGACGAACACGCCGACGAACAGGCGGCGGATGCGGTAGCCGAGCGCCTCGACCATTTCGCGGTCCTGCACGCCGGCGCGCACCAGCAGGCCGATCTTCGTGCGCACCAGCACGTGCAGCATCGCGGCCAGCACGAAGGCGCCGATGGCCACGGCCAACAGCCGGTACTTGCCGATCGCCGCATCGCCGATCAGGATGGAGCCGCGCAGCGCCTCGGGCAGGGCCAGCGGGCGCTGCTCGGGGCCCCAGATCACCTTGATCAGCTCCTCGCCGATGATCATGCCGCCCATGGTGATGAGGATCTGCTTGAGGTGCTGGCCGTACACCGGCCGCACCATCACGCGCTCGAAGCCCCAGCCGATGGCGCCGGCCAGCGCCATCGCGGCGAGCATCGCGGCGAACACCGCGACGAGGTTGCGCGCCAGGCTGTCGACGCTGGTCCAGTCGGCCAGGCCGGCGAACACCGTGGTCGCGACGAACGCGCCGAAGGCGATGAACACGCCGTGACCGAAGTTCAGCACGTCCATCAGGCCGAAGACCAGCGTGAGTCCGGACGCTGTGACGAAGACGATCATGCCCATCGCGAGGCCGGCCACGGTCAGCGTCAGCCAGGTCGAGGGCGAGCCGACCAGCGGCAGTGCCAGCAGCGCGAGCAAGGGCACAAGCGCGAGCGGCAGCCAGTCGAAGGAGGCCTTGGGGATGTCGGCCCCGGCGGTGGTCGTCGGTGCGACGGCGGTGTTCATTGGTGCGCTCCCAGCGACAGGCCGAGCAGGCGCTGCTGCAGCGCGTCGTCCTCGATCAGTTGCTTCATCGCGCCGGCGTGCACCACGCGGCCGTCGTCCATCACCGCGACGGTGTCGCCCAGCGCACGGGCCATGGCGAAGTTCTGCTCGACCAGCAGCACCGTCGTCTGCGTTGCCTTCAGCTCTCGCAGCGCAGCGATCAGGTTGGCGACGATCGCCGGCGCCAGCCCCTTGCTCGGCTCGTCGATCAGCAGGAGCCGGCGCGGCTCGACGATCGCACGGGCGATCGCCAGCATCTGCTTCTGCCCGCCCGAGAGCTTGCCGGCCGGGTAGAGCCAGAACTTCTTCAGCGCCGGGAACAGGCCGAAGATCCAGTCCAGCCGCTGCGTGTCGATGTCGTCGACGCGGCGCGCGCCGCGTGCTGCGAGCAGCAGGTTCTCGCGCACCGTCAGGTCGCCGAAGATGCCCATGCTCTCGGGCACGTAGGCGATGCCGAGCTGCGCGATGTCGGGCGTGGGGCGGCGATGGATGGCCGCGCCGTCGAACGTGACCGTGCCGGCCGACGCCGCCCACAGGCCCATGATCGTGCGCAGCGTGGTCGTCTTGCCGGCGCCGTTGCGGCCGAGCAGCATGGTCACCTGGCCGGTGGGCACCACGAGGTCGACGCCGTGCAGGATGTGATAGCTGCCGATGTGGGTGTGCACGCCTTGCAGTTTCAGCAGGTCGGCGCTCATGCAGCCTCCTCGACGGTGCTCGTGCCGAGGTAGGCCTGCTGCACCACGGGCGAGGCGATCACCGCCTCCGGCTCGCCGTCGGCGACGAGTTGGCCGTTGTGCAGCACGATGATGCGGTCGGCCAGTTCGCGCACCACGTCCATCTTGTGCTCGACCAGCAGGATGGTCTTGTTGCGCTGCTGCTTGAGCGCGCGGATCAGGTCCAGCACCACCGGCACGTCGTCGACGCTCATGCCGGCGGTCGGCTCGTCGAACATGTAGACGCTGGGCTCCAGCGCCATCAGCATCGCCACTTCCAGCTTGCGCTGGTCGCCGTGCGGCAGGCTGGCCGCCGGCACGTCGGTGCGGTCGGCCAGCTTGACGCGATCGACCAGCGCGTGGGCCCGCTCCAGCGTATTGCGGTGATCGCTCCACACCGACCACAGGTTCATGCCTTCGCGCCGGCGCGACTGCACCGCCAGGCGCACGTTCTCCAGCACCGACAGGTTGGGGAACAGCTGCGTCAGCTGGAAGGCGCGGCCGAGCCCGCGGTGTGTGCGCTGCGGCGCGCTCTCGGCAGTGATGTCGTGGCCGTCGAGGTGCACCGAGCCCGCGCTGGCGCGCAGCTGCCCCGAAATCAGGTTGAAGTAGGTCGTCTTGCCGGCGCCGTTCGGGCCGACGATGGCGGTCAGCGTGCCCGGCGTGAAGCGGCAGCTGACGCGGTCGACGGCGACGTGGCCGCCGAAGCGGATGGTGAGGTCTTTCGTCTCGAGCATGAGGGCGTTCAGGGGCAGCTGCCGAGCACGTAGTAGTTCGGCGCGGTCTGCTTCAGCGTGGTGGTCACGAACACGTTCCACAGGCCCAGGTTCTGGTTCGATCCGTTGGCATAGGCGATGCCCAGGCGCTGCGTCGCGCGGCCGGCGCTCACGTGGGCGTAGTTCGATGCCGTGAAGCACACCGCCGCCGTGCCGGTGGTGGTGCCGGAGGCGGGCGCGGACGTGGCGCCCTCGGCGCCGTTGGCATCCACCGCGCGCAGCGTCCAGCTGTAGGTGGTGGCCGGGGCCAGGCCGCTGTCGGTGTAGCTGGTGCCGGCCACCAGCGCCGCATTGACCCGCGCGCCGTTGCGGTAGACGTTGTAGCCACTCGCGCCGCTGACGGCGCCCCAGGCGATCACCATGCTGCTGGCGGTGGCGCCCGAGGTGCCGACACCCGTCGGCGCCGGCAGTGGCGTGCTGCCGCCACCGCCACCACCACCGCCGGTGCTGCCGGCGGCGAGGCGGTCCACCATGGCCTTGATCGCCGCCACCTGCGTGCCGTTGCGCTGCGCGAAGTTGCTGCCGTACCAGCCGATCCAGTCCCAGCAGCCGTTCGGGTTGGCCAGCGATCCGCTGGCCGCGGTGGCGCGGCTGGTGTTGTCCACGCGCGCCTGCGGGAACAGCACGACGATGCGGTTGGTGTCGGCCCAGCGGGTGTAGCCGGTGCTCTTCAGGAACCGGTCGCCGATCGTCGCGTAGGTCTGCTGGCAGCCGTGCAGGGCCACGTGCAACCGGCAGCTGGCGCCTGCCGCGCAGTCACTCGGCACGTAGACCCAGCCGTTGGCGGCGACACCCGGGTTGGTGGTGAACGCGGTCTGGTCGAACTCGATGTAGTTCGAGGCTGCCGGCGCGTTGTTGCGCGGGTTCAGCGTGCCGTAGAACATCGAGAGCACGGCCTTTGCGCCGTCGTAGCCGCAGTTGCTGATGTAGGGCGAGGTGCTGCTGCTGCAGGCGTTGTTGCCGGTGGCGTCGAAGTCGGTGGGGAAGACGTGTGCGGTGCTGGCGCGGCGCACCAGCTGCAGGTTGGCGGCCGGCACGCCGTTGTTCTGGTACTGCGTCTGCAGCGCCAGCACCGGGTTCGGCCCGACGGTGTAGTCGCTGTTGCCGACGAAGAGGAAGATCTTCTGCGCGGCGATGCCGGCCTTCGGGTCGATCGCCGTGCCGCTCCAGTTGTTGATGTCGGCCTGCATCGTCGACAGCGCCGTGCTGGAGATGCTTGTGTTGTACATGCACGCGGTGTAGTTCGCGTGCCCCGCGCACATGTACGGCCCCGCGGCGAACACGCCCACGCCCTTGAAGGTGGCCGAGTGCGCGACGCCGAGCTGGTTGGCCATGAAGCCGCCCGAGGACAGCCCCGAGACGGTGATGGAGGCTGGGTCGATGTTGAGCGCCGGCAGCGAGACGGCGGCAGAGGCCGTCAACGAAACGAACGCCGCGACGCCCGCGAATCCTCGCAGGAAGAACGGTTTCATGCTTGCCTCCTCAGGCGGCTGTCGCCGCGCTCGCGTGGCTCAACGCTTGTTGCGGATCGGGACGGCCATCTCTTCCGGCTTGATCTCGCGCACCAGCTCCGGCACGCCCCAGGCGAAGGCCGGGTCCACCTTGATCTTGAAGTGGTACATCGCCTGCATGGCCTGGTGGTCTTCCTTGCGGAAGGTCATCTTGCCCTTGGGCGTCTCGAAACTCATGCCCTCCATGGTCTTGATGAGCTTCTCGGTGTTCGCGTCGCCGGCGGTCTTCTTCAGCGCCTCGACCACCGCGATCGCCGCGCTCATGCCACCGGCGGTGAAGAAGTCCGGCGGGTTCTTGAACTGCTTGTAGTGGTTGGCGACCAGCCACTCGTTGACCGGGTTCTTCGGGATGCCGAAGTAGTAGTAGGTCGCGCCTTCCATGCCGGGGAAGTTCTTGTATGCGGCCATCGCCGGCAGGATGTTGCCGCCGGTGGCGATCTCGATGTTGTAGCGCTTGAGGTCGAGGTCGGCGATCTTGAACGGGTTGCCCGAGCCGGCCCAGATCACGAAGATCACCTTGCGGCCCGGCTGGTCCTTCAGCTTGTCGATCAGGCGCTGCGCACCGGCGGTGAAGTCGGTCGTGTTGGTCGGCAGGTATTCCTCGTGGACGATCTTGGCGCTCTTGATCGCGTCCTTGAAGGCCTTCACGCCGTCGCGGCCGAAGGCGTAGTCCTGCGCCAGCGTGGCGATCGTCGTGCCGGCCTTGTCCAGCGCCACGGCGTTGCTGATCGCGTCCTGGCTGCTGTTGCGGCCGGTGCGGAAGATGTACTTGTTCCACTTGTCGCCGGTGATCGAGTCGGCCACGGCCGGCTCGACGAGCAGGATCTTCTTGTACTCCTCGGCCACCGGCAGCAGTGCGAGCGCGACACCGCTGGACGTCGGGCCCACCGCGATATCTGCCTTGTCGTCGCCGTAGGCGGCGGCGAGCAGGCTCTTGCCCACGTCGGGCTTGCCCTGGTCGTCCTTCTCGATCACCACCAGCTTCTTGCCGGCCACCGTCATCGTGCCGCCGGTGGCGTAGTCCAGGCCCATCATGAAGCCGGTCGCGGTCTGCTTGCCGTAGGCCTCGAGCGGGCCGGTCTTGCTGTAGACGTGGGCAATCTTGATCTCGCCCTTGGCCTGCGCGAACGCGACGGCGGGCAGGGCGAGGACGGCAGCGGCGATGGCGTCGAGCCAGCGGCGGCGGGGGGCGTGCAGCATGCGAGGTGTCTCCGTGTGTGGTTCGAGTCGGGCGCGGGTCGCCCAGGCCCGACAAGTCGCAAACCATGTGCCACACGGCACCGCGTTTTCCCTGATCAGCGCCCCATCGAACGCATCAGATGGATCTGCGGCGAGGGCCCGGTCACGCTCGCATCGAACGGGTGGCTCAGGCGCGTGTAGCCGGCGAGGATGCGGTTCACGTAGGCGCGCGTCTCGGCGTAGGGCGGCACGCCGCGGTAGCGGTTCACCGTGCCCTCGCCGGCGTTGTACGCGGCCGCCACCAGCGGCACGTTGCCCTGGAAGTAGGCCATCAGCCAGCGCAGGTAGGCCATGCCGCCGCGGATGTTCTGCTCGGCGTCGTAGGGACGGCTGACGCCGAAGCGCTCGGCTGTGTCGGGGATCAGCTGCATCAGCCCCTTCGCGTTCTTCGGCGACAGCGCGATCACGTCGTAGTTCGACTCGACCTTGATGAAGGCGAGCACCAGCGCCGGCGAGAGCTGGTACTGCGCCGCATGCTTCCTGACGATCTCGACGATGTGCTTCGGTGCGTCGGGCGGGATGGTTTCGGCCGGGCTGGCCAGTACGCGCGGCCGCGGCGCGGCGATCTGCGGCGGCGCCCGGTCGATCATGCAATCGGGCACATAGTTCGGCGGCCCGCCGACGGTGGCGAGCATGCGGATCGCCTGCTCCAGGCCCTGCTCGGCAGCGGCATGGAAGAAGAAGGCCGCGTTGGCGTCGCTGCGTTCGACACCGCGTCCGTTGGCATACATCCAGCCGAGGTTGAACTGCGCTTCGGCGTCGCCCAGCCGGGCGGCCTTGCAGTACAGCTCGGCGGCCTTGGTGGCGTCGCGCTCGACGCCTTCGCCATTCTCGTAGCCCAGTGCCTCCTGGCGAAGCAGCACCCGAACGCTGCGCTCTTCGGGGTTCTCGAGCGGCGTGATCACCGCGTGGGACACACCGGGCCACAGCGCCAGCACCAGCAGCAGGACAACGCTTTGCATGATCGGCGGACAGTTCCGACACAGCGTGTGGATGGATTCCATACAGGAGCCGACCCGAAAGTGTGCGGCACGCATCAGGCGAGCTTCTCGTACAGCGTGGCGCGCGAGATGCCCAGCAGCCGCGAGGCGGCCAGCTTGTTGCCGCCGGTGGCGGCCAGCGCTTCGCGGATGGCCTGGGCCTCCAGCTCGGCGACCGCCTGCGGCAGCGACTTCACGCCGGCGACGCGCGGTGACTCGCTGGCGGCGATCGTCGCGATCGTCGCGATCGTCGCGATCGGTTCGACCGGCGCGCTGGCGGTCGGCGGATCGATCACGACCGTGCCTGCCTCGATCACCGATTCGAAGTGCCGCGCGCCGAGCACGGCGTCGTCGGTCATCAGGCTGGCCTGCTCGAGCGCATTGCGCAGTTCGCGGATGTTGCCCGGCCAGGGCTGGCGCGCCAGCAGAGCCAGCGCGTCGGGCGCCAGGCCCTTGTGCGGCATGCCGCTGCGCCGCGCGATGTCGTCGGCCAGGGCGTCGGCCAGGGATTCGAGATCGGGCAGGCGCTCGCGCAGCGGCGGCAGGCGGATCGGCAGCACGTTCAGGCGGTAGAACAGGTCGGCGCGGAAGCTGCCGGCACGCACCATCGCGGCGAGGTCGCGACTGGTTGCGGCGATCACACGCACGTCGATGTGCTGCACCTGGTTGCTGCCCAGCGGCTCGACCTCCTGCTCCTGCAGCACGCGCAGCAGCTTGGCCTGCAGCGGCAGCGGCATATCGCCGATTTCGTCGAGGAAGAGCGTGCCGCCGTGGGCGAGCTTGAACTTGCCGTCTCGGCCCTTGCGGTCGGCGCCGGTGAAGGCACCGGCGGCGACGCCGAAGAACTCGGCCTCGAGCAGAGTGTCGGGCACGGCGGCGATGTTGACGCCGACGAAGGGCTTCGCGGCACGCGCGCTGGCGGCGTGGATGGCGTGCGCGAGCAGTTCCTTGCCGGTGCCGGTTTCGCCGAGCAGCAGCACCGTGCTGTCGGTCTGCGCCACGCGGCGCGCCTGGCGCTTGACCTCCATCGCCGGCGCGCTGGCGCCGATGAAGCTGGCGATGGTGTGCTTGGGCCGGCGCTCGCGCGTCAGGTGTTCGGCCAGTTGCTGGCGAGCGTTGTCGAGGTCACGCTGCAGGCGGCTGAACTTGCCGATCAGCGGCTGCATTGTCGTCTCGGGGTGGTCGAGCAGCACCATGCCCATCGCGCCGATCACCTGGCCGCTCGCGTCGCGCAGCGGCAGCCGGCTGACCAGGAAGGTGCCCGCCTGGTTGGTCAGCAGGTCGACGAGGATGGGCTGGCCGCTCTCGATGACCTGAGCCATCAGCGTGTTCGGCACCACCTCCTCGACACGCCGGCCGACGAAGTCGTCCTCGGCGTGGCCCAGCGCCGGCAGGAAGCGCTTGTAGCCCTCGCTGATCCAGACGATGCGGTGGGCACGGTCGACCACCATCATGCCCATCGCAGTCTGCGCGAAGGTGTCGAACATCGATTGCGCGGCCAGGCGCAGCAGGCTGTCGGGCTCGAGCGGGAGGGTGGGCGTGGAGACGGGCATGCCGGGCAGCGTGTCGGAAAGTCGGACACTGTAGCCGCAGTCGACACGGGCACCACCCCCAGGGCCTGGGGTGGCGAGCGGCGCGGCCACCGCATGAGCCAATCCCCTGATGCTCTCGCAGTTCTTGTAATTATGAATTAGTAATTGTAGAGTGAGCCACTCCTGCTGCCGGATGCCCCACATGGTCGATCCGATCCCACTCCGCCCCTCCTCGCTTCACGAAGAAGTGGCCACTCGCCTGCGCAACATGGTGTTCGAGCGCCAGCTCGCCCCCGGCCAGTGGATCGACGAACTCGCGCTGGCGCGCGACTGGCAGATCAGCCGCACACCGCTGCGCGAGGCGCTGAAGGTGCTGGCCGCCGAGGGCCTGGTGGTGCCGGTGCCGCGGCAGGGCTGCAGGGTCGCCGAGATGTCCGAGGACGACGCCGACGAGCTGCTGCCGGTGATGGCGCTGCTCGAGGGCCGCTGCGCCTTCGAGGCGGTGCGCAAGGCCAGTGACGCCGACATCCGCCGCCTGCAGCGCCTGCACGAGCAGCTCGAGAAGCACGCGGCGGCGAAGGACATCGAAGGCTACTACCGCGCCAACCACGAGTTCCACAGCGCCGTGCAGGCCCTGGCCGGCAACCGCTGGCTGGACCGCGCCACCGGCGACCTGCGCCGCTTCGTGCGCCTGCTGCGCGGCCGCCAGCTGCACTGGCCGGGACGCATGGAGGCCTCGATCAACGAACACCGTGTGCTGATCGACGCCATCGTGCAGCGCGACGCCGCGCGCGCCGAACGTGTCATGCACGACCACCTGATGGCGCAACTCGCCGCGCTGAAGGCGCTGCGCCTACACGAGAAGACCGAAGGAGCCCCGCATGCTGGATGAACTGAAGAGCGCTGCCCGCAAGGTCAACGGTGCGCGCCACCTGCGCGGCCTGCTGATCGACTGCAAGCGGCTGCTGTCCGAACGCGGCGAGGCCAACAGCGTGGCGATCGCCCGCGACCTGGTGGCGCGCTTCCGCGAGCTGCCCGAAGACGAACAGTCGACCTTCTTCGAGCGCCTGTCGCGCGACTTCAGCCCCGACCCGAAGGCGGTGCTGCAGAGTGCGCAGGCCTATGCCGAGTCGCCCAGCGCCGACAACCTGCAGCGCCTGACCCGCGTGGCCGAACCGCCGCGCCAGGAACTGTTGCGCCGCATCAACCGCACGCCGGGCGGCACCGGCAGCATCGTCGCGATGCGCCGCGCCCTGCTCGCCCGCGTGAACCGGCAGCCCGAGCTGCAGGCCGTCGAGGCCGACTTCCTGCACCTGCTGTCGAGCTGGTTCAACCCCGGCTTCCTGCAGCTGCAGCGGGTCGACTGGAACTCGCCGGCGCAGCTGCTGGAGCAGATCATCCGCCACGAGGCGGTGCACCAGATCGACGGCTGGGACGACCTGCGCCGCCGCCTGCAGCCCGACCGCCGCTGCTTCGCCTTCTTCCACCCGCAGCTGCCCGACGAGCCGCTGATCTTCGTCGAGGTGGCGCTGCTGCCGGCGATGCCCGATGCCATCGCGCCGCTGATCGACAAGGCCTCGACGCCACTGCTGCCGAGCCAGTTCAAGGTGGCGGCGTTCTACTCGATCAGCAACTGCCAGCCCGGGCTCAAGGGCGTCTCGCTCGGCAACTTCCTGATCAAGCGGGTGGCCGAGGAGCTCAAGCGCGAGCTGCCGCAGCTCAAGACCTTCTGCACGCTGTCGCCGATCCCGGGCTTCGCACGCTGGGTGCGCGCCGGCGCGCCCTGCGAGGGGCTGACCAAGGTGCGCGCGCAGCGCCTGGCCGAGGCGTTGGCCACACTCACCGACGCCTGCGAGGGCGAGTTCGACCGGCTGACCCATGCCGCCACGCTGAAGGCGTTGAAACCCGAGGCCTCGCAGGCGCTGCTGCGCCTGGCGGCGTACTACCTCGGCTGGCACGCCACTGCGGGCGGCGGCGACCCGGTGGCGCGCTTCCACCTCGACAATGGCGCGCGGCTGGAACGGCTGGACCCGCTGGGCGACCTGTCGGCCAAGGGCCTGCGCCAGTCCTTCGGCCTGATGGTCAACTACCTCTACGACCTGGACAAGGTCGAAACGCACCATGAGAAGTTCGTCCAGGGAGAAGTGGCACAGTCACGCCTCCTGACGTCGTTGCTCTGATTCCCGCCATGCACCACCACAAGCAAGGAGACACCATGACCCGACCGTTCACCTCGCCGCTGCGCCGCGCCACGCTCGGCCTGCTGCTGGCCGCCGCCGCGCCCTGGGCCGCCGCCCAGGCCTGGCCGACCAAGCCGGTGACCATCGTCGTGCCCTTCCCTGCCGGCGGCGGCACCGACGCCTTCGCGCGGCCGCTGTTCGCGCAGATGACCAAGAACCTGGGCAAGCAGTTCGTCATCGACAACAAGGGCGGTGCCGGCGGCACCGTCGGCGCGAGCCTGGCGGCCAAGGCGGCGCCGGACGGCTACACCTTCTTCATGGGCGCGGTGCACCACGCGATCGCGCCGTCGATGTACCCCAAGCTCGACTACAACATCGAGACCGACTTCATCCCCGTCGGCCTGATCTCCAGCGTGCCGCAGGTGATCGTGGTCAACCCGCAGAAGGTGGCGGCCAACGACCTGCCCGGCCTGCTGGAGTTCATCCGCAAGAACCCGGGCAAGCTGAACTACGGCTCGGCCGGTAACGGCACCTCGCACCACCTGGCCGGCGAGCTGTTCAAGCTGCAGACCAAGACCTTCATCACCCACATCCCCTACCGCGGTGCCGGCCCGGCGCTGCAGGACCTGATCGCCGGCCAGGTCGACATGATGTTCGACGGCCTGGGCTCCTCGGCCACGCACATCAAGAGCGGCCGCATCAAGGCCATCGCGGTGGCCGGCGACAAGCGCGCCCCCGGCTTCGCGAACGTGCCCACCGCCAAGGAAGGCGGCGTGCCGACCTACCAGGTCGCGACCTGGTACGGCCTGTGGGCGCCCAAGGGCACGCCCAAGGAAGTCATCGACGCGATGCAGGCCGAGATGAAGAAGGCGCTGAACTCCGACGAGCTGAAGGCCTCCTGGACCAGCCTGGGCACCGAGACCCCGAACACCTACGGCCCCGACTTCGGCAAGTTCGTCTCCGGCGAGGTCAAGCGCTGGGCCGAGGTGGTGAAGGCCTCGGGCGCCAAGCTGGACTGAAGCGACGACGCCTCATGGCCGGCTCGATCACGCTGGAGCGCGGCGACGTCGAAGGCGTCGCCCACCTGACGCTGGCCAACCCGGCCAAGCTCAACGCCATCGACATCGCGATGTGGCGCGAGCTGCACGCCCTGATGCTGCACCTGCAGGACCTCGAGCCCGAGGAGGCGCCGCATGCGGTGATCGTGCGCGGCGCGGCCGGGCACTTCGCCGCCGGTGGCGACATCGTCGAGTTCGCCAGCTTCCGCTTCGAGGAAGAAACCCTGCGCGACTTCCACGACAACGTGGTGGCGCCGGCGCTGCACGCGATGCTGGACTGCGACATCCCGCTGTACGCGCAGATCGAAGGCAACTGCATCGGCGGCGGGCTGGAGATCGCGGCCTGCTGCGACATCCGCGTCTGCGGCGAAGGCAGCCGCTTTGGCGCGCCGATCGCCCGGCTGGGCTTCCCGATGGCGCCGCAGGAGCTGCAGGTGGTGTCGCGCGTGGTGCCGATGGCGGTGCTGCGCGAGATGCTGCTCGAGGCGCGCCTGTTCAACGCCGCGGCGGCGCTGCAGCACGGCCTGGTGCATGCCGTCGTGCCCGACGCCGAGGTGGCGGCACACACGCTGGCGCGGGCGAAGTCGCTGGCGGCGCTGTCGCCGCAGGCGGCGCGCATCAACAAGCGAACGCTGCGGCAGATCGCCGCCGGCGGGCCGAGCGACGAGGAGCGCCTGGCCCACTACGGCTACGCCGACAGCGAAGAACACCGCGAAGGCGTGATGGCCTTCATCGAGAAGAGGACGCCGCGCTTCCAGAGAGGCTGACGCGGCCGGAGGGACGAGATGAGCACCAATCAGAACCTGTTCGTCGCGCTGCGCGACGCCTTTCCCATCGAGCTCGACCGCACCGCGATCGAGACTGCCGACGGCGCGGGCGCGCCGCTGTACTACACCTGGCGCGACATCTACCGCGCCACCGCGAGGATCGCCAACCTGCTCGCCTCGCTGGAGCTGCACGACGGCGCGCGGGTCGCCGTACAGACCGAGAAGTCCGTCGAAGGCCTGCTGCTGTACCTCGCCGTGCTGCGCGCCGGCTACGTGTACCTGCCGCTCAACACCGCCTACCAGGCCGGCGAGATCGAGTACTTCGTCGGCAATGCCGAGCCGAGCGTCGTGGTCTGCTCCGGGAAGAACTTCGGCTGGGTGTCGAAGATCGCCTTCACCGCCGGCACGAAGCATGTCTTCACGCTGAACGAGGACCGCACGGGTACGCTGCTCGACCGCGCGGCGCACCACGCCGACACGCATGTGCCGGCGGTGAGGTCCGCCGACGAGCTGGCCGCCATCCTCTACACCAGCGGCACCACCGGGCGCAGCAAGGGCGCGATGCTGACGCACGGCAACCTGCTGTCCAACGCGCGGGTGCTGAAGGACTACTGGGGCTGGACCGAGGGCGACGTGCTGATCCACGTGCTGCCGATCTTCCACGTGCACGGCCTGTTCGTCGCCTCGCACGGCGCGCTGCTCAACGGCAGCAAGATGATCTGGTTCGCGAAGTTCGACCCCGCCGCGGTGGTGAAGCGGCTGCCGGAGGCCACCGTCTTCATGGGCGTGCCGACGCTGTACGTGCGCCTGCTCGCCGAGCCCGGCTTCGGCCGCGAGGCCTGCCGCAACATGCGCCTGTTCGTCGCCGGCTCGGCGCCACTGCTGATCGAGACCTTCAACGACTTCCGCGAGCGCAGCGGCCACACCATCGTCGAGCGCTACGGCATGAGCGAGACGGTGATGCTGACCTCCAACCCCTACCGCGCGCAGGACGGCGAACGCCGCGGCGGCACGGTCGGCTTTCCGCTGCCCGGCGTCGGCGTGCGTGTCAGCGACGACCAGGGCGGCCTGTGCCCGACCGGCGAGATCGGCGGCATCGAGGTCAAGGGGCCGAACGTCTTCAAGGGCTACTGGCGAATGCCCGAGAAGACGAAGGAAGAGTTCACCGCCGACGGCTGGTTCAGGACCGGCGACGTCGGCAAGATCGACGATCGCGGCTACGTCACCATCGTCGGCCGCAGCAAGGACCTGATCATCACCGGCGGCTACAACGTCTACCCGGCCGAGGTGGAGGGCTACCTCAACGAGATGAACGGCGTGGCCGAGAGCGCGGTGATCGGCGTGCCGCACCCCGACTTCGGCGAGGGCGTGGTGGCGGTGGTGGTGCCGCGGCCCGGCGCGAGGCCCGAGGCGACGGCCCTGGTCGCCGAGCTGAAGGGCAAGATCGCCAACTTCAAGGTGCCCAAGCACTGCTTCGTGGTCGACGCCCTGCCGCGCAACACCATGGGCAAGGTGCAGAAGAACCTGCTGCGCGACCAGCACAAGGGCCTGTTCGGTGGCTGAGACCGCGTCGCTGGAATCGCGCTGCCCGCGCTGTGGCGGCGCCTTCCATTGCGGCATCGGCGACGCGTGCGGCGCCGGGCCCTGCGCCTGCACGGCGCTGACGCTGAGCCCTGCGCTGCGCGCCGAACTGGGCGAGCGTTTCCAGGGCTGCCTGTGCCTGCCGTGCCTGCGTGAACTGGCGGCCGACCCGACCCGGGTATCCTGCGCCCCATGTACGCCCGCTTCTTCGGCCTGAGGCAGCAGCCTTTCTCGATCGCGCCGGACCCGCGCTACCTCTACATGAGCGAGCGCCACCGCGAGGCGCTGGCACACCTGCTGTATGGCGTGACGGGCGGCGGCGGCTTCGTGTTGCTGACCGGCGAGATCGGCGCGGGCAAGACCACGGTGTGCCGCTGCTTCCTGGAGCAGATCCCGAAGCGCTGTAACGTCGCCTACCTCTTCAACCCGAAGCAGACCGTCACCGAGCTGCTGGGCTCGGTGTGCGACGAGTTCCGCATCCCGCGCCGGCCCGAGGGCGCGACGGTGAAGGACTACGTCGACGCGCTCAACGAGTTCCTGCTGCAGACGCACTCGGTCGGCCAGAGCAACGTGCTGATCATCGACGAGGCGCAGAACCTGTCGGCCGACGTGCTCGAGCAGCTGCGCCTGCTGACCAACCTGGAGACGCACGAGCGCAAGCTGCTGCAGATCATCCTGATCGGCCAGCCCGAGCTGCGCACGATGCTGGCACGGCCGGAGCTGGAGCAGCTGGCGCAGCGGGTCATCGCGCGCTTCCACCTCGAGGCGCTGACACCCAAGGAGACGGTGCGCTACATCCGCCACCGTCTCGCGGTCGCCGGCATGAACCGGCCGCTGCCCTTCGAGCCGGAGGCGCTCAAGCGCGTGTTCCAGCTGTCGCGCGGCGTGCCGCGGCGCATCAACCTGCTGTGCGACCGCGCGCTGCTCGGGGCCTACGCCGGCAACAAGCCGGCGGTGGACGTGGAGATCGTCGACAAGGCGGCCTCCGAGGTGTTCGACGGCACGCTGCCACCCGACGCGCGGCACGCCGGCGGGCAGTGGCGCCGCGCCGCGATGGTGGCGGCTGCGATCGCCGGGCTGGGCCTCGCCCTCTGGGCCGGCGTGGCCTACGAGCGCCATGCCGGAGCCCGCCCGCAGGCCGCAGCGGCGCCGGCCAGCGCGGCCTCGGCCGTGCTGCTCGCGCAGGCCGCCTCCGCACCGGCCTCTGCGCCCGCGGCCGCTGCGTCGGCCGCGTCGTCGCCGGCGCCGGCCGACCCGAAGGCGCTGCTGGCGGCAGCGTGGCGTAGCGAGGGCGATGCCTGGCGTGCGCTGGCACCGGCCTGGAAGATCTCGCTCGACGATGGCGAGCCCTGCGCCTCGGCGGCGCGCCAGCAGCTGCAGTGCTTTCGCAGCAGCAGCACGCTGGCGCTGATCCGCCAGCTCGACCGGCCGGTGCTGCTGACGCTGCAGTCGGGCAGCAAGCCCGCCTACGCGGTGCTGACCGGCCTGAGCGCGCGCAGCGCCACGCTGGCGACGGGCGACGGCGAGCTGAGCCTGCCGCTGGCCGCGCTGGCCGAAGTCTGGCGCGGCGACTTCGCGACGCTGTGGCGCACGCCGCCGGGTTATGCCGACGGGGCACCGGTGGACTGGCTGTCGGCCCAGCTGGCCGCCGCCCAGGGCGAGCCCGCACCGCCGGCGCCGACCCGCTTCGACAGCGGGCTGCGCAAGCGGCTCGATGCCTTCCAGGTCGCCCAGGGCCTCAAGCCCGATGGCCTGGCCGGGCCGCTGACGCTGATGCTGATCAACCGCGCCACCGGCGTCGCCGAGCCGCGACTGCTGGCGCAGAGGTAGCCATGTCCTACATCCTCGATGCCCTGCGGCGCGCCGACGCGGAACGCGAGCGCGGCGGCGTGCCCGGGCTTCACACGCAGGCCATGCCCGACGTCGGCGACGACGAGCAGCGGCCCCGGCACCGCGCGGGCCTGCAGCCCTGGCACTGGGTGGTCATCGGCCTGGCCGGCGGGCTGGCGGTGGCGCTGGCCTGGCAATGGAGCAGCAGCGGCGACACACTGCCGCCGCCACCACCCTCGCAGCCACCACCGCCGGTGGCGCGTGCCGCCGAACCCCCGGCGCCGGCGATGCCGGCAGCGCCCGCGCCCGACGCAGCACCGGCACCGGTCGCGACGGCCCCGGCCATCGCACCCGCAGTGGCGCCCGCCGCCGGTCCGGCTGCAACACCGGCAGTGGCACCCGCCATTGCGCCGATGCGCGCCACACCGCCGCCCGCCGCCGCCGCCAGCGCGCCGGCACTGCCGGAGCCGCAGCGTGTCGCTTCGCTGGCCGCGCTGCCGGCCGACCTGCGCGCCGGGCTGCCGGCCCTGGCATTCGGCGGCTCGATCTACTCGAACACGCCCGCCAACCGGCTGCTGATCGTCAACGGCCAGCTGCTGCACGAGGGCGAGTCGCTCGGCCCCGGCGTCACGCTGGAGCAGATCAAGCCGAAGGCTGCGGTGATCAACATCCGCGGCCAGCGTTTCGAGATCGCGCTGTGAACACGGCCTGAGCACCAGGCCGGAATGAAAACGGCCGGCGCGGTCGCGAGACCGGCCGGCCGTGAACGGGCGCGAGGCCAGTGCGAGCTTCTACTTGGCTGCCGAGGCAGCGTCGGACGCTGCCGCCGCCGCCGGTGCGGCCGCCGCCGCCGAAGCGGGGGCCGAAGCCGCCGCCGGCACGTGCATGGCATCGGCGCCGTGTTTCTCGCCGCCCATGTCGATGTCACCGCCCTTGCTCAGCACGAAGATGGCGAGCGCGGCGAACACCACGAAGGCAAGCAGGATCTTCCACATGATCGTTGGCTCCTGGGTGCGAGGGGTCAGTCCTTGGCGTAGATGTCCACGTCCTTGGTCTCGCGCACGAACAGCATGCCGATGACGAAGGTGACGCCGGCGATGATGATCGGGTACCACAGGCCGTTGTACATGTTGCCGGTCTGCGCCACGATGGCAAAGGCGGTGGTCGGCAGCAGGCCGCCGAACCAGCCGTTGCCGATGTGGTACGGCAGGCTCATCGAGGTGTAGCGGATGCGCGTCGGGAACATCTCGACCAGCATGGCTGCGATCGGGCCGTAGACCATGGTCACCAGGATCACGAGGATGACCAGGATGCCGATGATCAACGGCTTGTTCATCTTCGCCGGGTCGGCCTTGGCCGGGTAGCCGGCGGCCTTCAGCGTGTCGGCGACCGACTTCTTGAACTCGCCGTCCTTCTTCTTTGCCTCGTCGGCCGGGATGCCCTTGGACGTGTAGCTGGCGATCACCGTCTCGCCGATCTTGATGCTGGCGGGCGTGCCGGCGGCGGCGACTTCGTTCTCGTAGCTCACCGAGCTGGCGGCCAGCACCTGCTTGGCGATGTCGCACGAGCTGGTGAACTTGACGGTGCCGGTCGGGTTGAACTGGAAAGAGCACTCGGCCGGGTCGGCGACCACGACGACCTTGTTCTTCGCCTGCGCGGCGGCGAGGTCGGGGTTGGCCGCCTCGGTCAGCGCCTTGAACAGCGGGAAGTAGGTCAGCGCGGCGATCAGGCAGCCGGCCATGATGATGGGCTTGCGGCCGATCTTGTCGGACAGCGTGCCGAACACGATGAAGAACGGCGTGCCGATCAGCAGCGACACCGCGATCATGATGTTGGCCGTGGCGCCATCGACCTTCAGCGCCTGCGTCAGGAAGAACAGCGCGTAGAACTGGCCCGTGTACCAGACCACGGCCTGGCCGGCGGTCAGGCCGATCAGCGCCAGGATCACGATCTTCAGGTTCTTCCACTGGCCGAACGACTCGGTCAGCGGCGCCTTCGAGGTCTTGCCCTCTTCCTTCATCTTCTTGAAGGCGGGCGACTCGTTCATCGACAGGCGGATCCACACCGAGATGCCCAGCAGGATGATCGAGACGATGAACGGGATGCGCCAGCCCCAGTCGGCGAACGCCGCTTCGCCGATGGCGGTGCGGGTGCCGAGGATGACCATCAGCGACAGGAACAGGCCCAGCGTCGCGGTGGTCTGGATCCACGAGGTGTAGGCGCCGCGCTTGCCGTGCGGCGCGTGCTCGGCGACGTAGGTCGCGGCACCGCCGTACTCGCCGCCGAGCGCCAGGCCCTGCAGCAGGCGCAGGATGATCAGGATCACCGGCGCGGCCACGCCGATCGAGGCGTAGGTGGGCAGGATGCCGACGATGAAGGTCGACAGGCCCATGATCAGGATGGTCACCAGGAAGGTGTACTTGCGGCCGATCATGTCGCCCAGGCGGCCGAAGAAGATCGCACCGAACGGACGCACGATGAAGCCGGCCGCGAAGGCCAGCAGCGCGAAGATGAAGGCCGAGCCGGCGTCGAGGCCGGAGAAGAACTGCTTGGCGATGATCGCCGCGAGCGAGCCGTACAGATAGAAGTCGTACCACTCGAAGACCGTGCCGAGCGACGAAGCGAAGATGACCTTCCTCTCCTCGGCCGTCATCGGCGCCGACGCGGCGGCGGGCTTGCCTAGCGTGCTGGTTGCCATGTTGAACTCCTGAACGTTGAGATCCGCCCCCCCTGGGCGATGTGCAACGCACTGTCGTGGCGTGCTCTGACCGCCGACTGACGCATCGCCAACGCAAGCTGACGCCAAACTGATGGGACGCTGACAAACTCAGGTGCAACCCTCGCTTTCGATTCCTCGATGCGAAAACTCAGGGTAAGCGAGCAGGGTCGTGAGCCGACCCTCGGCTCAGGGGCCGGCCGTTGCGCGGGCGCGGTCCTGCTGCTTCTCGCGCAGGTAGTCGGCCAAGTCGTACTCGTGCAGTTGCGCCGCGTGCTGCTCGGTGAGCGCGAACCAGGCGCGCAGCCGGGCCTGCAGTCGCTCTTCAGGCGAGCCTGAGCGAGCGCCGCAGTGCGCCAGCAGCGCGAGGTAGTAGCGCATCACGTTGCGCTCGACCGAGGCGCGTTCGCCGCGCAGGTGGCGCGGCGAGCCATCGGCCTCGCGGCCGACCACGGTGAAGCCGATCTTGTCGCGCCCGGCCGTCGCCAGGTAGGCCTGCATGGCCAGGCGCGCCAGGCCGCCGGCGTTGTGGGCGAAGCCGAAGTGCAGGAAGGCATGGCCGGCATCGAGCGGCACCAGCTCGAACAGGATGCGGTAGTCCGAGGTCGACAGCGGCCCGCTGGGCGCGGTCAGCACCACGCGCAGGTAGGCCGGATCGTCCGCCTCGACGCGCATCGCGTAGCGCATCTGCGCCGTCATGCCCGCGGCGCCGCTGCGCTTCGGGCCGGCGACCACGAGCAAGGTGCTGCCCTCGGCCGGCTTGCAGGCGTGCACGTTCAGGTGCAGCAGCATCAGCTCGCAGATCGCCGGCGCGCCGCGCAACACGCCGGCGACAGTCTCGAACGGATAGGCCAGCTCGGCGTGCACGTCGCCCTCGAAGCGGTCCGCCGCCTCCCGCGAGCTGAGCAGCAGCGGTTCGCCGAACGCACTGCTGCGAAGGCCGGACTGCAGTTGCAGCCATCGGGCGTGCAGGGCGGCGGCGGAAGCGGCCGGCGGCTCCAGGGCCTGAACGGCCAGGGCCGCGGCCGCCAGCAGCACGCCGGACAGCCACTTCAGGAGCGAGGTCGGGGTCGCCATGCCACCAGCATGCGTCGGCGCGCGTTGCGCGGGCCTGTCGCTGCGCAAATCCGCACGCGCCGGTATGCGCCGACGGGCGGCGATACTCGCGCCGATGATCAGCCTTCCCCCACTCCTGCGACCCCTGGGAACCCTGTGCGCCGTGCTCGGCCTGGCCGCGAACGCTGCAGCACAGGGCACTGCCGCCGCTGCCACCGCTGCCCCAGATGCCCCCGCACTGCCGCGCTGGGAGGCCGGCCTCGCCGCCGGCGCCGGCCGGGTGCCCGACTACCCCGGCGCCGACCAGTCGCACTGGCGCGGCATCGTGCTGCCGTACTTCATCTACCGCGGACCGGTGCTGCGTGTGGACGAGCGCGGCATCCGCAGCCGTTTCCTGGACACCGAGCACTGGGAGCTCGACCTGACCGCCAGCGCCGCCTTCAACGCGCGCAGCAACGAGCTGCGCGAGGGCATGCCCGAGCTGGACTACCTGTTCGGCATCGGCCCGCAGCTGGTCTACAAGGGCTGGGCCAGCCAGGGCAGCGGGCCGACGCTGCACCTGAAGCTGCGTGCGCTGGGCTCGACCGACTTCGAGCGCGTCGAATCGCGCGGCGCCAGCATCGCGCCCGAGCTGCGCTGGCGCTTTCGCGGCGTGGCCGGGCCGGCCTCCGCGCTGACGCTGTCGGTGGAGCCGACCTGGGCCAGCCGACCGCTGCACCGCTACTTCTACGAGGTGGACGCAGCGCAGGCCACCGCCACGCGGCCCGCCTACCGCGCGCGCGCCGGCTACCTGGGCACAGAGTTCGGTGTGTCGCTGCGCCAGCGCGTGAGTCGCGAGCTGTCGTGGTTCGTCAGTGGCAGCCTCACGTCGCATCACTCGGCGGCCAACACCGCGAGCCCGCTGCTCGCCTCGCGCAGCAACGTCGCCGTCGGCACGGGGCTGGTCTGGAGCCCGTGGCGCAGCAGCGAGGCCGCCGCGGACTGAGTCCAGTCGCTTCAGTAGCGCACGCGCGCGTAGTAGGTCTGCTGGGCGGCTTCGCGCGCCTGCGCCAGGGTGTGGATGCCGCGCTCGGCCAGCAGCGGCACCAGCTTGAGGAAGATCTCTGCGGTGACCATCGCATCGCCCACCGCGGTATGGCGGCCGAGCACGTTCACGCCCAGCCGCTCGGCGATCGCCTCCAGCCGGTGCGACTCCTGCTGCGGGTGCACCACGGCCGACAGCAGCAGCGTGTCGAGCACCGGCTGGTCGAACACCACGCCGGTGCTGGCCTGCTTCAGCTCGAGGAAGCGCATGTCGAATGCAGCGTTGTGCGCCACCAGCACGGTGTCCTGCGCAAAGGCGTGGAAGGCCGGCAGCACCGCATCGAGGGTGGGCGCACCGACGACCATGTCGGGCGTGATGCCGTGGATCGGGATGCCGGCCTCGGGAATGTCGCGCCGCGGGTCGACCAGCTGCTCGAACACGTCCTCGCGGCGCAACTTGCCGGCGACGATGCGCGTCGCGCCGATCTGCAGGATCTCGTCGCCCTCGCCCGGGTTCAGGCCGGTGGTCTCGGTGTCGAACACGGTGTAGGCCAGCTCGGCCAGCGGCCGGTCGGCGAGTTCACGCGACTGCTCGCTGGCGCGAAACAGGTCGAAGTCGTAGACCTCGGGCCGGCTCTCGGTGCGCACGATCTGCGCGGCTGCCAGTTGCTCGCCGCCTGCGGCCAGCGGCAGCAGCAGGCGGAAGAAGGACTCGTGGCGCACCCGCTCGCGCTCGAACCAGAACGCGCCGTCATGGCGCTCGACGACGTCGCGCACCGTCAGCGCCAGGGTCTCGCCGCCGATGCGCATCGCATCGGTCTCCCAGCCCATCACCGTCTCGGTGCTCATCGCCTGGCCGATCCAGGCCAGGTCGAGCCGGGCGCGGCCGGATGCTTCGGCCAGGCGCAGCTGCACCATCTTCAACGCGTACTCGTCGACCAGCCGGCCAGCCAGGTAGACCAGCACCTGCAGCAGCGAGAAGCTGTCGACCTTCAGCCACAGCGAGGCATCGACCTCGTGCGTGGCCACGCGGCAACCGCAGTGCACCTCGATGCGCCGTGCCGCGGCGGCCACGAGGTCGGCGCCGAGCATGTCCTCCAGCGGCCAGCGTGTCTTCATGGTCTGCGCAGTGTGGCTGGCGAGGTCCTGGATGCGCCGGCTCATCGCGCCCACCTCGTCGCGGATCACACCATGGAAGCGCTCGCGCGTGGCGGCGTCGAGGTCTTCGTCGTCGAGCAATTCCACGGCGGCCTGCAGGTTGCCCAGCGAGGCACGGCTGCCTTCGGTCAGGCCGTGCAGCAGGGTGTCGCGGTCGGACTCGTCGGCGAAGTCGCGGGTGATGTTCTCCAGCATCAGCACGAAACCGTTGAGCGAGACCTCGCCAGGCGGGGCATCGATGGCCCTGACGGGTGCCATCTGCACCCGCAGCAGCTGCCCCGCGCGCGTGCCGGTGACGAACTGCGCCGACGGATGCGCTGCGCCGCGTTGCAGGCGCTGCTGCACGCTCTCCAGCGCGTGGGCGATCAGTGCGCGGTCGAACACCGCATAGATCGAGCGGCCCAGGCCGAGCAGCTCGGCACCGCCGCCCACCGCCGGTGCCGTGGACAGGGCGCGGAACTGTGTGCGTGCGCGGCTGTTGTAGAGCAGGATGCGGCCGTCGAGGTTGCACACCACCACGCTCTGCGTCAGCTCGGCCATCAGCGCAGCCAGGCGGTTGCGCTCCTGCTCGACGCTGCGGCTGGCCTCGCGCACCTGCTCGGCCATGTCGGCACGCAGCTCGCCTCGCTGGCGGGCCAGCTGATTGATCACCTCGGCCAGGGCGCGCACCTCGGTGCCGCCCTGCGGCTCGAGTTCGCGCTGCACGTCGGCGGCGAGCAGCACGCGGGCTTCTTCGGCCAGGCGTGCCGGCGCCGCGACCCAGCGTTGGTAGGCTTCGCGCGACAGCCAGCCCAGCGCGCCGGACAGGACCAGCCAGCCGAGCAGCAGCAGCGCTGCGCGCGGCTCGAGCATCGCGCCGAGCGCGCTGCGATCGGCCGGCTCCAGCGTGGCCGCGAAGAGCAAGCCACCACCCAGCGCCCACAGGGCCAGCACGGTGCCGGGCAGCAGTGCCGAGAAGAGCTCGCGCTTGTCGACCTTCATGACCCCAACAGCTCGCGCACCTTCTCGGCCAGCTCGCGGGTCGAGAAGGGTTTGGTCATGTAGGCGTCCGCGCCCATCGCCTGGCCCTTGGCGATGTCGGTGTCGCGGCCCTTGGCACTGAGCATCAGGATCTTCACGCCGGCCAGCGACTCGTCAGCGCGCACCGCCTGGCAGACCTCGAAGCCGGACAGCCCCGGCATCATCACGTCCAGCAGCACCAGGTCGGGCGGGTCCTGGCGGATCGCGGCCAGCGCCGACGGACCGTCGCGCGCGATGCTCACGGCGTGGCCCTCGCGCTTCATCAGGAACTCCAGCGAGATGACGATGTTCGCCTCGTCGTCCGCGATCAGCACCTTCTTGCTCATCGTGTCGTCTCCTGTCGTTGTTCTGGCTGCCAGGGCAGCTCGAGGCCGAAGCAGGCGCCCTGCCCCGGCACCGAGCGCAGCCACAGGCGCCCGCCGAAATGCTCGACGATCTGCCGGCTGATCGGCAAGCCCAGGCCGGTGCCCTGCGGCCGGTTCGCCGCGTCGCCGCCCTGGCGGAACTTCTCGAACACCAGCTGCTGCTGGCCCGGCGGAATGCCGGGGCCGTTGTCCTGCACCTCGATGAGCGCGGCCCGATCGTCGCAGGCCAGCGTGACGGTCACCCGCCCCGTGCCCTGCGGCACGAACTTGGCCGCGTTGGACAGCAGGTTGATCAGCACCTGCAGCAGGCGGTCGCGGTCGGCGTGCAGCACCGGCACCTGATCGGGCTGCAGCACCGTGACCACCGCACCGCGCTCGCGGAAGACCTCGCCGGTGGTCTGCACCGCATGCGCGATCAGCTCGCGCAAGTCGATCGCCTCGTGCTGCCACTGCGCGTGGCCGGACTCGATCTTGGCCATGTCCAGCACCTGGTTGACGAGTCGGCTCAGGCGCTCCGCCTCGGCCACCACCAGGCCGAGGAACTGCTGGCGCTGCGCGGCGTCCATCGCCGGGTCGTCGCGCATCAGCTCGGCAAAGGCGCGGATCGAGGTCAACGGCGTGCGCAGCTCGTGCGTGACCGAGGACATGAAGTCGTCCTTGAGCTTGTCGAGGCTCTCGAGCTGGCGGTTCAAGGCGCGCACCTGCGAGGCTTCGTCGAGCATGCGCAGGACATCTTCGGCGGCCAGCGGCTCCTCCTCGACGACCGAGGCCATCACCGCACGCGCCGAGGCGCTGCCGATCGCGCCGGCGAGCTGCGTCTCGACATGCTGCACCAGCGCGGCGTCGGGCACGATGCGCTCGACCCCGGCCGCGCCGCTGCGTTTGGCATAGTCGGCGAACAGCCGGGCGGACGGTTCGGCGCCGAGGAAGCGCACGGCCAGCTGCTGCAGCTCGGCCAGGCGCGCGCGGCCGCGCCAGAACAACGGCGCCGTGCTGGCGCGCTGGAACACGTCGACGAAGAGCAGTGCCTGGGTGGTCTCGCGCGCCGAGGGCGCACGGGCGAGCGAGACGCCCACGTAAGCGACGAGGTTGGCCAGCAGGCTCCACAGCAGCGCATGGGTCAGGCTGTCCAGACCGGTCAGGCCGAGTAGCTGCTCGGGCCGCAGCAGCGTGATGCCGAACGGCCCGTGGTCGAGGAAATTCCGCTCCAGCCAGCCCGACTTGGCGATCGACGGCAGCAGCAGCGTCCAGGCCCACAGCACGAAACCGGCGGACAGGCCGGCCAGCGCCCCGGCGCGCGTGCCGCCCTTCCAGTACATGCCGCCGAGCAGTGCCGGCGCAAACTGCGCCACCGCAGCGAAGCTGATCAGGCCGATGCTGACCAGCGCGTAGGCCTCGCCGGCGATGCGGAAGTAGAGGTAGCCGAGCAGCAGCAGCACCACGATGACGATGCGGCGCACCCGCAGCGGCACGGCGCTCAGGTCGCTTGCGGTGCGGTGGCGCAGGCGCAGCCACAGCGGCATCACCAGGTCGTTGCTGACCATGGTCGACACCGCGATCGCTTCGACGATCACCATGCCGGTGGCCGCCGACAGACCGCCGACGAAGGCGAGCAGCGCCAACGCCGGCGCACCGCTGGCCAGCGGCAGCGAGAGCACGAAGGTCTCGGGGTCGGCCTTCCCCGGGCCGAAGTACAGCAGCCCGCCGAGGGCGATCGGCAGCACGAACAGGTTGATCAGCAGCAGGTAGGCAGGGAAGGCCCAGGTGGCGCGCTGGACGTGCCGCTCGTCGACGTTCTCCACCACCATCACCTGGAACTGCCGCGGCAGGAACAGCACCGACAGCATCGCCAGCAGCGTGAGCGCCGCCCATTGCCCCCCGGCGAAGCGGGTCTCGCCGCCGAGGCCGGCGAGCGAGGCGAGTTCGGGCTGCGCCTGAGCCCGCGCGAAGATGTCGGCCGGCCCGTCGAACAGGCCCCAGCAGACATAGGCGCCGATGGCCAGGAAGGCGAGCAGCTTGACCACCGACTCGAGTGCGACCGCCGCCACCATGCCTTCGTGGCGCTCGCTGGTGTCGAGGTGGCGCGTGCCGAAGGCCACCGTGAAGCCGGCCAGCACCAGCGCGATGTACAGCGTGCTGTCCTGCCACCAGGCGTCGGCGTGGCCGCTGCCGCCGGTCAGCACCGCCAAGCTGCTGGCGATGGCCTTCAGCTGCAGCGCAACGTAGGGCAGGATGCCGACCAGCGCGATCAGCGTGACCAGTGCGGCCAGCGCACGGCTCTTGCCGTAGCGGCTGGCGATGAAGTCGGCGATCGAGGTGATGCGGTAGGTTCGCGCGATGCGGATCATCTTGCGCAGCACCGTGCCGGCCAGCAGCAGCGCCAGCGTCGGCCCGAGGTAGATCGGCAGGAACCACAGGCCCGAGCTGGCCGCGCGGCCGATGCTGCCGAAGTAGGTCCAGGCGGTGCAGTACACGCCCATCGACAGCGTGTAGATCCACGCGTTGCCGATCACCGAGCGGCCCTCGCGCGCACGCCGGTCGGCCCAGTGCGCCACCGCGAAGAGCAGCAGCAGGTAGGCGAAGGATGCGACGAGCACCAGGGCCGTGGACATCAGCCGTCGTCCTCCGTTGCCTCGGCCACCCAGGCCGCCACGGCGATCAGCACGGCCCAGCCAACGAACAGCGCCAGCGGCAGCAGCGGGATGCCGGCGACAGTCACCGGCCGGTCCCACAGCGTGAGCAGAGGGAAGTTCAGCAGCGCCCAGCCGGCGGCGAAGAGCGCGACGAGCCGCTGGTGGCGCAAGCGTTCGGACATTGCTCCTCCTCCGTCACAGCGCGTCGAGCCGGAAGCGCTGGCGCAGCAGCGCGCGGAAGCGCTTGTTGATGGCCAGCGCATCCTTCAGCTGGTCGCGGTCCATCGTGCTCAGGTCCGACGGCCTGACCAGATTGGACGGCGCCTCGCCGCGCTCGCGCTGGCGCAACTGGTGGCGCAGCTTCAGGCCCATCAGGTAATGCAGCGCCTCGAGCAGGTCGCGGCCGAGTTCGGCATCGACCACGCCGCTGGCCATCAGCACGCGCAGCCGGTCGGCCGTGCCGCTCTCGCGCACGCCATGCGCCAGGCTGAGTGCACGCACGCCATGCACGATCGGGAAGGTGCCGAGCTTCTTCAGGTCGAGCGGCTGCTCGTCGCTGCGTGCCGTCAGCTTCTGCCACCAGCTCTGCGGCTCGTCGAACTGGTCGGCGGCGGCCGCGAAGCGGGCGAGGAAGGCATCGCCGCCGGCGAGGATGCGGTCAAGGTGGGCGCGCATGCCGTCGAGCAGCGTGGCGTCGCCAGCCACCGCGGCGGCGTCGAAGAAGATCGCCAGCTGCATCGGGCCGTCGTTGCCGCTGACGCCGGCGCTGCCGTAGACCCATTCGCGCAGCGTGTCGCGGAAGGCCGACTCGCCGCAGCGCCACAACGGGTTGGTCAGCATGATCTGGCCCGGGCACGGCGGGTAGCCGAATTCGGCGAGTGCGGCGTTGAAGCGCGCCGCGATCTCGTCCAGGCCGGCGAACTCGAAGCCGTCGCGCAGCAGCAGCGCGTTGTCCTGGTCGGTCTTGAGGATCTGCTCGCCGCGGCCTTCGCTGCCCATCACCAGCAGGCAGCTGTTCGCCACCAGCCCGGCCGGCGCGAGCAGGCCCCACAGCCGCGCGAACAGGCGGTGGTTCAGCTCGCCGACCAGCCGCGCGATGCGCTCGATCTTGATGCCGCCGTCGTGCAGCAGCTCGACCATCGCGTCGATGCGCTGCGCCGCGGCCTTCAGGTCGTCGACCGAGGCCGCCTCGTCGATCTGCACCGCGACGATGTGCGAATGGTTGGCGACGAAGCTGACCAGGTCGAGCTGGCCGAGCACGCCCAGCACCTGCTCGCCATCGCGCACCAGCAGGCGATGCACGCGGTGGCGCACCATCAGCCACAGTGCCTCGAACAGCTCGGCATCGGCGTCGATCTCGATCAGGCCGAAGCGCGCGACCTCGCGTACCACCAGTTGCGCCGGCGGCGTGTCGCGCAGCAGTGCGTCGCGCAGGTCGGTGGTGGTGAAGATGCCCAGGCGCTCGCCGCCGGGTTGCGCATCCTGGACCAGCGCCACCGTCAGCCCCTGCTGCGACAGCAGCCGGCAGACCGACACCAGGTCCAGCGCACCGTCGACATAGAAGGGCTTGCGCACGTAGGCATCGCGCACCTTCGCGGTGACGAGCGAGAGCATCTCGCGTTGCGATTCAGGGCCGCGGCTGTCAGGCATGGGACCGTCGAATGAAGGAACGGGACCGCAGGCAGTGTGCCCGCAGTCCCGTCCGGTGGCTTGAGTTTCGTCTAGCGACGAAGCATCAGTGACCCGATGCGCCGGCGGCGCCGATGCCGGTCTCCGAACGCACCTGCTGGGCCAGGAACCCTGCACGATCTTCCTTGGCGCGGGCGCCACGATCGAGGATCGAGAACAGCCAGATGCCGACGAAGCCGATGGTCATCGAGAACAGTGCCGGAGAGGTGTAGGGGAACAGCGCGGAACCCTTGGGGTTGCCCAGCGTGGCTTCCCACACCGAGGGCGACACCACCGTCAGCGCCACCGACGAGATCAGGCCGAGGAAGCCGCCGATCACCGCGCCCTTGGTGGTGCAGTCCTTCCACAGCACGCTCATGAAGAGCACCGGGAAGTTGGCCGAGGCCGCGATCGCGAAGGCCAGCGACACCATGAAGGCGATGTTCTGCTTCTCGAAAGCGATGCCCAGCACGACGGCGACGATGCCCAGCGCGATGGTGGTCATCTTCGAGACGCGCAGCTCGGAGGCGCTGTCGGCCTTGCCCTGCTTGATCACCGTCGCGTAGATGTCGTGCGACACCGCCGAGGCACCCGACAGCGTCAGGCCCGCCACCACCGCGAGGATGGTCGCGAAGGCCACCGCCGAGATGAAGCCGAGGAAGACGTTGCCGCCCACCGCATTGGCCAGGTGGATGGCGGCCATGTTGCCGCCGCCCAGCAGGCCGCCCTTGGCGTCGAGGAACTGCGGGTTGGTCAGCACGAAGGTGATCGCGCCGAAGCCGATGATGAAGGTCAGCAGGTAGAAGTAGCCGATCCAGCCGGTGGCCCACATGACGCTCTTGCGCGCTTCCTTGGCCGAGGGCACGGTGAAGAAGCGCATCAGGATGTGCGGCAGGCCGGCGGTGCCGAACATCAGCGCCATGCCGAAGCTGATCGCCGAGATCGGGTCCTTCACGAAGTTGCCTGGGCCCATGATCGACTGGCCAAGTTTGGCGGCTTCTTCGGCCGTCTTGCCACCGTTGACCGCGAGGTCGGCCTTGATCTGCACGGCCTTGGCGAACATCGCCTCGGGGCTGAAGCCGAACTGCCACATCACCATGAAGGCCATGAACGAGGCGCCGCCGAGCAGCAGACACGCCTTGATGATCTGCACCCAGGTGGTGGCCGTCATGCCGCCGAACAGCACGTAGACCATCATCAGCGCGCCGACGATGACCACCGCGATCCAGTACTCCAGGCCGAACAGCAGCTTGATGAGCTGGCCCGCACCGACCATCTGCGCGATCAGGTAGAACGCGACGACGACCAGCGTGCCCGAGGCCGCGAAGATGCGCACCGGCTTCTGCTCGAAGCGGAAGGCGGCGACGTCGGCGAAGGTGAACTTGCCGAGGTTGCGCAGGCGTTCGGCCATCAGGAAGGTGATGACCGGCCAGCCGACCAGGAAGCCGATCGAGTAGATCAGGCCGTCGAAGCCGGAGGCCATCACCGCGGCCGAGATGCCCAGGAACGAAGCCGCCGACATGTAGTCGCCGGCGATCGCCAGGCCGTTCTGGAAGCCGGTGATGCCGCCACCGGCGGTGTAGAAGTCGGCTGCGCTCTTGGTGCGCGCCGCAGCCCACTTGGTGATGAACAGCGTGCCGACGACGAAGATGCCGAACATGCCGATGGCCGTCCAGTTGGTCGCCTGCTTCTGCGCCTGGCCGAGGTCGGCCCCGGCCGCGAGCGCGGCACCGGCGGCGCCGAGCAGCGCGGCCAGCGTCAGCACGACGCGGGTGGTGTTCCCGAATGCGATCGAGCGGCTCATTTCAGCACCCCCTTGCGCACGGCTTCGGTCAGGTCGTCGTACTGGCTGTTGGCGCGCATCACGTAGAACGCGGTGATCACGACGGTGAAGACGATCACGCCGAAGCCGATGGGGATGCCCATCGTCATCACGCCGTCGCCCAGGCGCTGCGACAGGAAGGGCTTGTTGAAAGCCACCAGCATGATGAAGCCGTAGTACACGACCATCATCGCCAGCGTGAGCCACCAGCCGAATGCCGAGCGCTTCGCCTTCAGCTCGAGGTACTTGGGGTGGGTCGAGATCTTTCTGACCAGATCGTCTTCCATGGGGTGTCTCCTCTCGTTCGTTGCAGCCTCAGCGAGACCGTTCGTGAATACTCCACGATCGGACTGACCAAGCTCTGACGCTCAGCCAACGCGGGCTGACGCGGAACTGAAGTGAAACTGACGGCGCGCACTGCGCGCTTGATCTTGGTCAGCTCAGCTGCGGGCGATGCCGGGTCGCGCTGCGGCCGCGGCGTCCCAGTCGGGACCATCGAACCACGCATCGCCACGCAGGTAGGCGGCGAGCATCTCGAGCGAGTCGAGCCCCCAGAACAGGCGGCCGTCGACCTCGATGGTCGGCACGCCGAAGACACCGCGCGCGAGCGCCTGCGCGGTGAGGTCCTTGAGCGACTGCTTGACGTCGTCGCCGTCCGGGTCGCGCAGAGGCGCGAGGCGCGTGCGCAGCTCGGCCAGGCGCTGCGCATCGTTCGCGTCGGCCGCGCCGTGCCACACGTGGTGCAGCACCTGTTCGCACTGCCAGCGGTTCGGCGCCTCGCCCTCTGCGGCGCACGCATGCAGCAGGCGCAGCAGCGCGAGCGGGTTGAACGGGTGCTGCGCCGGCGTGTCGATGCGGATGCCGAGCCGGTGGGCCTGCCAGGCGATCTGGCGGAAGGTCCAGGCCCGTTTCGGCTCGATCTCGGCCGGCCCCTTCTGCCCCCATTGCTTCAGCAGGCCGGCGAACAGGACGGGCCGATAGTCGACGCTGTAGGACAGCCCCTCGAGCGCCTGCGGCAACTGCGCGAATCCGAGGTGCGCGTAGGGCGAGATCGGATCGAACCAGAACTGCAGCGACTTCACGTCGGCGCGTCCTTGACCGCGGCCAGCAGCTCGCGCCGCTGCGGCAGCAGCGCCCACACGGCGCGCTTCTCGTCCTCGTCGAGCACCGACCAGACGGCAATCTCGTCGATGGTGCGCAGGCAGCCTTCGCACCAGCCGCTGGAGGCGTCCATCCTGCAGATGCTGACGCAGGGGGATGGAACCGGCGTGTCCTGCTCGCTCATGACTGCACCACGTCGGCCACCGGCGCGCCGGTCAGCGACTCGAGCTGCGCCGGGCTGAGCTTGAACACACCGTTGGGATGCCCTGCGGCCGCCCAGATCTCGCCGAAGCGGAACAGCTCGCGGTCGATCAGCGTCACCGCGGGAGTGGCATGCGCCAGCGGCGACACGCCGCCGATGGTGAAGCCGGTGCGCGACTTGACGAAATCGGCGTCGGCGCGGCCGAGCGCACCGACGATCGCCGCCACTTTCTTCTCGTCGACACGCTTGTCGCCCGAGGTCACCACCAGCACCGCGACCTCGTCGGCCTTGCGCCGGAAGATCACGCTCTTGGCGATCTGGCCGACCTGGACGCCGAGCGCATCGGCGGCTTCCTGCGAGGTGCGCGCGGAGACCTCCAGCCACAGCGGCGGATGCGGGTGGTCACGCTCGGCCAGCGCCTGCGCCACGCGCCTGAAGCCTTCCGGCCTGTCGGACTGAACGTCGTTCATGCCGCCGCCTTCTCGCGCTTGCTCAGCAGCGCCTTGCCCGCACGCGACACCGGTGGCCGGCCGAGCACGCCGGAGATGAACGCGCCGGCGTTGACCAGTGCATCGAGATCGATGCCGGTGGCTATGCCCAGGCCGTTCAACATGAACACGACGTCCTCGGTGGCGACGTTGCCGGTCGCCCCCTTCGCATAAGGGCAGCCGCCCAGGCCGGCGATGCTGGTGTCGAAGTGGTGGATGCCCATCTCCAGGCAGGCGTAGATGTTCACCAGCGCCTGGCCGTAAGTGTCGTGGAAATGGCCGCTGACCTCGGCGAGCGGAAAGTGCTTCAGCGCGCGTTCCATCGCCGCCTGCACACGCTTCGGGGTGCCGACGCCGATGGTGTCGGCAATGCCGCAGTGGTCGACGCCGATGGCCTTCATCAAGCGCACGACATGCTCGACCTCGTCGGCGCTCACTTCGCCCTGGTAAGGGCAGCCCAGCGCACACGACACTGCGGCGCGCACCTTCAGCCCGCGTTCGTGCGCCAGCGCCACCACCGGCGCAAAGCGTTCGACCGACTCCGCGATCGAGCAGTTGATGTTGCGCTGGCTGAAGGCTTCGCTGGCCGCGCCGAACACGACCACCTCGTGCGGCGCCGTGAGCAGTGCGGCTTCGAGCCCCTTCATGTTCGGCGTCAGCACCGAGTAGCGGACATCCGCGCGACGTGTGATGCCAGTCATCACTTCGGCGTTATCGGCCATCTGCGGCACCCACTTCGGGCTGACGAAGCTGGTGACCTCGATCTCGCGCAGGCCAGCCGCCTGCAGCCGGTGCACCAGTTCGATCTTGTCGGCAGCGGCCACCGGCTGCTTCTCGTTCTGCAGTCCGTCACGCGGGCCGACGTCGACGATGCGCACACTCGAAGGAATCATGAAAAAAGTCTCGTGCAAAGAAGCCGCTGCGCGACGTTTCCCCTCAGCTAGGGATGGTGGTAACGGCTTTGATACAGGAAGATACATCCATCGATTCAGGAAGTACCTTGGACACCAGCACCCGACTCCGCCTCGCCACGCGCATCCATTTTGCGCTGCTCCGCCACTACGGCGAGAAGGTCGAGATCGGAGACCTGATGAAGGCCGAGGGTGAAGTGCGTGAAGCCATCTGGGTCTGCGAAGCCTCGGGCGACCCGGCACTCGCCGCCATGGCACGCCAGCTGCGAATGGCCAACGACGAACCGGTCGGCGCCGTGGCACAAGACACCGCCTGGGCCAGCAATACCTCCGGCTTCGGGGTCTCGCGCCCTGCCGAGCTGGAGATGAAGTCCGAGCCGCCGTCGAGCTGGTTCAAGCCCTCGACCTGGGGCCGCCGCGGCAACGAGCCGCGCCACAGCTGAGCCCCCTCGCTCACGCCGCGGCCTCCAGCCGCAGCAGTTCCTCGCCTTCCAGCACCTGGTCACCGACCGCGTAGAGCAGTTCGGTCACGGTGCCGTCGCGCGGCGCGGTAATGGTGTGCTCCATCTTCATCGCTTCCATCACTGCCAGCGGCTGGCCCTTCTTCACCGCGTCGCCGGCTTTCGCCAGCAGCGAGATCAGCTTGCCGGGCATCGGCGCGGTCAGGCGGCCGGCCTCGGACGCTGCATCGCCGGCGTGTGCGATCGGATCGATCGCGTGCAGCGTGACCGCGCCCTCGGGCGAGAACACCGCCATGCGCTCGCCGACGGCGTAGACGGACAGCGTCCAGCGGCGGCCGGCCAGCGTGACGTCGTGCCGCGTGCCGCCGCGCGCGCTGGCGGCGAAGGGCCAGGCACGATCACCGATGGCCATCACCGTGTCGCCGCGATGCGTACGCGTCAGCGTGGCGACGTGGTGCGTGCCGTCGGCCTCGAGATCGAAGCGACGCACCGCGCCGCCATGCATGCGCCAGGCATCGCGCCTCGACCACGGGTCGGCATCCTCGGCAGCGCGCTCGCGCGCCAGTTGGTGGGCGATGGCGCCTGCAGCTGCGACCTCGAAGGCCAATGGCGGCTGCTCGAACAATGCCGCGCGCTCACGCTCGATCAGTGCGGTGTCGAGGTCGGCCTGCGCGAACGAGCGGCTGGTCGACACGCGGCGCAGGAAGGCCACGTTGGTCTGCAGACCGACAATGTGCGTCTGCGCCAGCGCCGCATCCAGCCTCGCCAGCGCCTGCGCGCGGTCGGCACCCCAGACGATCAGCTTGGCGATCATCGAGTCGTAGTGCGGCGAGATGGCGTCACCTTCGCGCACGCCGGCGTCGATGCGCACGTCGCTCCTCTCGAAGGTCGTGCACTCCGGCGTGCGGTAGACCTCGAGCGTGCCGGTGGCGGGCAGGAAGTTGGCGTCGGGGTTCTCGGCGCAGATGCGCGCCTCGATCGCGTGACCGTTAATGCGCAGTTGATCCTGCGTCAGCGGCAGCGGCTCGCCACTGGCCACACGAAGCTGCCACTCGACCAGGTCCAGCCCGGTGATCGCTTCCGTCACCGGGTGCTCGACCTGCAGCCGCGTGTTCATCTCCATGAAGAAGAAGCGCAGGTCGCCGTCGGCCGTGGGCTCGGCGATGAACTCCACCGTGCCGGCACCGACGTAGCCCACCGCCTTCGCCGCAGCCACCGCAGCCGCACCCATCTCGCGCCGGCGCGCCTCGCTCATGCCGGGCGCGGGCGCCTCTTCCAGCACCTTCTGATGGCGGCGCTGCACCGAGCAGTCGCGCTCGAACAGGTAGATGCAGTCGCCGTGGCTGTCGCCGAACACCTGGATCTCGATGTGCCGCGGCCGCGTGACGTAGCGCTCGACCAGCACCGCGTCGTCGCCGAAACTGTTGCGTGCCTCGCGCTGGCAGGAGGCGAGTGCGGCGTCGAACTCGTCGGCCTTCGTGACGATGCGCATGCCCTTGCCGCCGCCGCCGGCGCTGGCCTTGATCAGCACCGGGTAGCCGATGCGGTCGGCTTCTCGCTTGAGCAGCGCCGGGTCCTGGTCGGCGCCGTGATAACCCGGCACCAGCGGCACGCCGGCCTTCTCCATCAGCTGCTTCGATTCGGCCTTCAGGCCCATGGCCTTGATCGCCGACGGCGGCGGGCCGATGAAGACGAGGCCGGCATCGGCGCAGGCCTGCGCAAAGTCCTCGTTCTCGCTGAGGAAACCGTAGCCCGGGTGGATGGCCTGCGCGCCGGTGGTACGCGCCGCCTCGAGGATGCGTTCGCTGCGCAGGTAGCTGTCGCGCGGTGCGTTGCCGCCGATGTGCACCGCCTCATCACAGGCGGCGACGTGCTTCGCGTTGGCATCGGCATCCGAGTAGACAGCCACGGTGCGGATGCCCAGGCGACGCGCGGTGGCGGCGACGCGGCAGGCGATCTCTCCTCGGTTGGCAATCAGGATCTTGGTGAACATGAGGGACCTCAGACAGGAGACGCACCACCGCGCAGCCACCCGGTGACGCGGCGCGCGAGCGCACGCAGGAACTTGCCGAGCACGACGATCAGCACGATCGCCACGACGACGGCGATCGCCAGCACGATGGCCAGCGCGAGCGGATGCGTCCAGGACAGCCACAGCGCCGCCGGCACGAAGGCATCGCCCGCCAGCGACAGGCCGATGTTGGAGAAGGGCTCGGGCGAGGTGTTGGCCGCCGCACGCGTGGTGGCCTTGGCGAGGTGACTGGTCGCGGCCAGCGTGCCGCCCATCAGCGCCGCGGCCATCGCCCAGGTGCCCTGGTCGGCGCCGAACACCGATGCGGCGAGCGCCGCGCCGGCCGGGATGCGCACCAGCGTGTGCGCCAGATCCCACAGCGTGTCGACCCCGGGGATCTTGTCGGCGAAGAACTCGACGAAGAGCATGAAGCCGCTGGCGCCCAGCATCGCCGGGTGCTGCAGCACCTTCAGGCCCTGCGGCAGCTCGACCCAGCCGAGGTAGCCAGCCAAGCCGGTGAGGAACACGACCAGGTACAGCCGCATGCCGCTGGCCCAGCCGAGCGCGGCCGCGATGGCGATCAACTGGGCGGTGTCGAGCGCCTGCATCGTGGTCAGGCCAGCCATGTCGGCGCGCGCTTGCCGAGGAAGGACTGGATGCCCTCGCGGCCTTCGTCGCTGGCGCGGATGTCGGCAATACGGCGGGCGGTTTCGGCGCGCAGGTCGGCGTCGATCGCGCGGCCGGCGACATCCTGCACGAGCCGCTTGCAGGCACGCACGGCCATCGGCCCGTTGGCGACCAGCGCGGCGACGAGCTCGTCGACCCTGGCGTCCAGCGCTTCCGGTGCCACGCACTCGTGCACGAAGCCCATCGCCTGCGCCTGCGCCGCGCTGAAGCGTTCGGCGGTGACGAACCAGCGCCGCGCGGCCTGCTCGCCCATCGCCTTCACGACGTAGGGTCCGATCGTCGCCGGCAGCAGCCCGAGCTTTGCTTCGCTGAGGCAGAACTGCACGCCCTCGGCGGCCACCAGCACGTCGCACACCGCCGCCAGGCCCAGGCCACCGGCATAGCAGTCGCCATGCACGCGGCCGACCACGGGCACCGGGCAGGCATAGATCGTCCACAGCATGTCGGCCAGCGCCTGCGCATCGGCACGGTTCTGCTCCCAGCTGTAGCCGGCCATCGCGCGCATCCAGTTCAGGTCGGCGCCGGCGCAGAAGGCCTTGCCGTGGCCGCCGAGCACGATGCAGCGCAGCGTGGCGTCGGCACCGAGTGCGGCGAAGGTCTGCGTCAGCTCGGCGATCACGCCGTCGTTGAAGGCGTTGCGCACCTCGGGGCGGTTCAGGTACACGCGGGCCACGGGGCCGCTGCGTTGCACGTCGAGGGTGGTCGTCATCGTGAACCTCAGTAGCGCTTGGCGGCTTCGTCGAGCATCACTTCGGTCGCGCCGCCGCCGATGGCCAGGATGCGCGCGTCGCGCCACAGCCTCTCGATGGCCGTGCCGCGCATGTAGCCCATGCCGCCATGGAACTGCTGGCAGGCCTGCACCACCTCGTTGACCAACTCGCCGGTCAGCGACTTGAGCATGGACACGTCTTGCACCACGTCGCGCCCCTGAGTCACCAGCCAGCCGCAGTGGTAGAGGTACTGGCGAGCGGCGCGCACCTTGGCGTCGAGCATGGCCAGGCGCTGGCGCACGACCTGCTTGTCGAACAGCGTGGCCCCGAAGGCACGGCGATCGCGCACGTACTCGAGCGTCATCTCCAGCGCGCGCGTGCAGTGCCCGATGGCCATCGCGGCCAGCGCGATGCGTTCGGTCTGGAAGTTCTTCATCACCGAGTAGAAGCCCTTGTCCTGCTCGCCCAGCAGGTTGGCGGCCGGGATGCGGCAGTCCTCGAAGACCAGCTCGGCGGTGTCGGACGACAGCCAGCCGGTCTTCTCCAGCGAGCGGCCGACGGTGAAGCCCGGCGTGCCCTTCTCGACGATGAACATCGAGATCGCGTGGCGGGCCGTGCCGGTGCGCGCGGCGATGAAGTACAGGTCGGCATGCACGCCGTTGGTGATGAACAGCTTGGTGCCGTTCAGCACCCACGCGTCACCCTCCCGCTTCGCGGTGGTCTTCAATCCGGCCACGTCCGAACCCGCGCCGGGCTCGGTGATGCCGACCGCCGTGATCGTGCGACCGGCGATCACGCCGGGCATGTACGTCGCCTGCTGCGCCGCGTTGCCGGAATGGTGCAGGTGGGGGCTGGCCATGTCGGTGTGCACGAGCACGGTGATGATGAAGCCACCGTAGGTGGACTGCGACAGCGCCTCGGCGAACACCAGGTTGGTCAGCGCATCGGCCTCGGCGCCGCCGTGCTGCGCCGAATACATGAGCCCGAGGAAGCCGGCCTCGCCCATCTTGCGCAGCACCTCGCGCGGCACGCAGCCATCGCGTTCCCATTGCTCGGCGAACGGTTCCACCTCGCGGGCGAGGAAGCGCGCCACCTGATCGCGCAGCGTCTGATGCTCGGGGGTGAGGTAGATGTTCTCCATGCGCCCGGCCTCACATGCGGAAGACACCGAACTTCGCGTCCGGGATGGGCGCGTTCAGGCTCGCGCTGATCGCCAGCGCCAGCACGCGACGCGTGTGGGCGGGGTCGATCACACCGTCGTCCCACAGGCGGGCGCTGGCGTAGTACGGATGGGCCTGGTGCTCGAACTGGTCGAGGATGGGCTGCTTGAAGGCCTTCTCTTCGTCGGCGGACCATGCGCCGCCCTTGGCCTCGATGCCGTCGCGCTTGACGGTGGCCAGCACGCTGGCCGCCTGTTCGCCGCCCATCACCGAGATGCGCGCGTTCGGCCACATCCACAGGAAGCGGGGACTGTAGGCGCGGCCGCACATGCCGTAGTTGCCGGCGCCGAAGCTGCCGCCGATGATCACGGTGAACTTGGGCACGTTCACCGTCGAGACGGCGGTGACCATCTTCGCGCCATGCTTGGCGATGCCCTCGCTCTCGTACTTGCGGCCGACCATGAAGCCGGTGATGTTCTGCAGGAACACCAGCGGAATCTTGCGCTGGCCACACAGCTCGATGAAGTGCGCGCCCTTGAGCGCGCTCTCGCTGAACAGCACGCCGTTGTTGGCGACGATGCCCACCGGCATGCCCTCGATGTGCGCGAAGCCGCAGACCAGCGTGGTGCCGTAGCGGGCCTTGAACTCGTCGAACTCGCTGCCATCGACGATGCGCGCGATGATCTCGTGCACGTCGTAGGGCTTGCGCGGGTCGACCGGGATGATGCCGTGCAGTTCGCTGGTGTCGAACAGCGGTGGGCGCGGCGGTTCGAGCCGCTGCTCGTGCGCCTTGCGCCAGTTGAGGTTGGCCACCGAGGCGCGTGCGATCGCCAGGGCGTGGGTGTCGTTCTGGGCGAGGTGATCCGCCACGCCGGACAGGCGCGTGTGCACGTCGCCGCCGCCCAGGTCTTCGGCGCTGACCACCTCGCCGATTGCCGCCTTCACCAGCGGCGGGCCGCCGAGGAAGATGGTGCCCTGGTTCTTCACGATGATCGACTCGTCGCTCATCGCCGGCATGTAGGCACCGCCGGCCGTGCACGAACCCATCACCACTGCGATCTGCGGGATGCCCTGGGCGCTCATGTTGGCCTGGTTGAAGAAGATGCGGCCGAAGTGATCGCGGTCGGGGAACACGTCGTCCTGGTTGGGCAGGTTGGCGCCGCCGGAGTCGACCAGGTAGATGCACGGCAGACGGTTCTGCATCGCGATCTCCTGCGCGCGCAGGTGCTTCTTCACCGTCATCGGGAAGTAGGTGCCGCCCTTCACCGTGGCGTCGTTGCAGACCACCATGCACTCGATGCCGGCCACGCGGCCGATGCCGGCGATCAGGCCGGCGCCGGGCGCGGCATCGGCGCCACCCTTCTCCTTGTACATGTCGAGCGCGGCCAGCGGCGCCACTTCGAGGAAGGGCGTGTCCGGGTCGAGCAGCATCTCGACCCGCTCGCGCGGCAGCAGCTTGCCGCGCGACACGTGCTTGGCACGCGCGGCCTCGCCGCCGCCCAGGGCGATCTGCGCGAGCTTCGCGTTCAGGTCGTCGACCAGCGCGCGCATTGCCGCGGCATTGGCCTTGAAGTCCTCGGCACGCGGGCTGAGGTTGGAGGCGAGAACGGGCATGGGGTCTCCACGGAGCAGCCGACTGTGGCACCGGATCTGCGGTTGACGTTTACGTAAACGTCAAGCGTGGATTCTATCGGTGCGACGCCGGTCGATCGCCCGGGTCGCCCTGCGGCTTACCCGTAGACGTCGGCCTCGCGCCAGCCCAGGGCCGCCATGTCGGCCAGGCGGAACCGGTCGTCGCTGGGCATCAGGAACTCGTCGAGCTGCGGCGGCGCCACCGCCGTGCTGGAAAGCATCGTGTGCACCTGGCCGCGGTGGTGCGTCTGGTGCATGAACAGGTGGGCGAGCACATGAGCTGCGCGGTCACGCTGAACGTGCGTGCCGCGGTCCATGTCGACCATCGCAGCGCTGCCGGCGTCGGTCAGCGTCTCGCACCAGGCGATCAGACGTTCGTCGCTGGCGCGCTGGCGCGCCGCGAGCTCGGCCAGGGTGGTGGCGTGCACGAAATCGCGGTACACGCGCACCAGACCCGCATCGCCATGCAGCGCGCCGATGTAGTAGCCGTCGACCGCCAGGATGTGGTTCAGCGTCGCGGCGAGGCTGGGGAAGAAGCTCACCCGCGGGGCGTGGAACTCGGCGTCGGACAGCGCCGCCATCGCCGCGTGCAGCCGGTGGTTGGCAAGGCGGTTGGCGCGTGCCTGGATGCGAAGCTGTCCGGCGAGGGTGAGCATCAGAACGGTCCTTTCTCGAGCCAGCGCTCGATCTGCGGCCGCCGGTCGTTGCCCCAGAAGGGCTCGCCGTCGACCACGAAGAAGGGCGCGCCGAACACGCCCGCGGCGATGGCCGCTTCGTTCTCGGCCTTCAGGCGCAGCTTCCAGACAGTGTCGTTCCAGACCGCTTCGGCCGCGTCCCCACCGAGGCCGAAATCGGCGGCCAGTTGCCGCAGCGACGCGGCCTCGCTCAGGTCGACGCCGCGCGCGAAGTAGGCGCGCAGGCAGTGGCGCGCCCATTGGCGGGCGCGTTCGACGTCGGCATCGGCCAGCCACCAGAACACACGCGCCGCGTTCTGCGTCGGGATCGGGAAGGTCTGCGGAACGGTCAAGGGCACGCCGGCGAAGCGCGCAGAGCGCTCGAAGTCGTGCAGCGAGTACTCGCGCTTGATCGGGTAGGACACCGGGCTCTTCAGCTCGGCGGCCTGGAAGGTGGCGCCGAGCAGGATGGCCTTCCAGTTCACCGTGCGGCCGTGGCGAGCCGCGAGCGCGTCGATCCACTCCGACGCGATGTAGGAGTACGGCGACGAGAAGTCGAAGTAGAAGTCGATGCTGCGCGGCACGGCGGTGTTCATGTGGCCAGCGTAGCGCGCCGGTTGACCCTTGTCATGTCGGCAGCAACCCTGCTGGTTAGCATCGCCGCGATGGGGTTGTCGCTCGCCGTGGTGCTCGTCGCGTTGGCCGTCGCACTCGCATTGAGGCCGTGGCGGCAGTTGCGCGGTGCGCCGATCTGGCACCCCTGGCTCGCCTGCCTGGTGCTGCTGCCCTGGGTGTGGGCGGCACAGCGCGTGATGCCCGGCGGTGTGGCGGTGCAGCTCTCGGGTGCCTGCCTGATGGTGCTGATGCTCGGCTGGCCGCTGGCCGTGCTGAGCCTGCTGCCGATCGCCGCGCTGGGCGCCTGGCTGGGCGGCATCGCCTGGCCGCTGGCGCTGGACCACCTGGCCTGGAACGGCATCGTCGCGGCCACGCTCGCCCTGGCCATCGGCCTGGCGACGCGGCGCTGGCTGCCCCAGCACCCCTTCGTCTTCATCCTCGGCCGCGGCTTCATCGTCACTGCGCTGGCCATGATGGGTGCTGGCACGATCGCCGCCTTCGTGCACCCCGAACCGGAAGGCACCGAGCTCGGCTCGCTGCTGCTGGGCCACTGGCTGATGGCCTGGGGCGAGGCCTTCTCCACCGGCATGCTAGTGGCGATCTTCGTCGCCTTCCGGCCGCAGTGGCTGGCCACCTGGTCCGACGAACGCTACCTGCCGAAGGACTGAGCACCGCGGGCCGAGCGCCGGGCCGCTCCCAAGCCGGCCCGCACCCCCTCGGGGGGTCGCCCGACGTACTCGTCGTGCGGGGGCCGTCACGTCCGCCAGAACTGCGGCGTGAACAGAACGAGCACCGACAGGAGTTCGAGCCGGCCGAGCAGCATCGTGATGCTGCACACCCAGGTCTGGAAGTCGCTGAGGCCCTGGTAGTTGCCGGACGGCCCGACCTGGCCCAGCCCCGGGCCGGTGTTGTTGATGCACGCGACCACCGCGGTGAAGGCGGTCACGATGTCGAGTCCGCTGAACAGCAGCAGCAGCGTCGCGGCGACCATCACGCCGCCGTAGATCAGCATGAAGGCCAGCACCGAGAAGATGACCTGGTTGGAGACCAGTGCCCCGCCGATCTTCACCGGCAGCACGGCGCGCGGATGCACGATGCGCGTCATCTCGCGCTTGGCGGCCTTGAGCATCACGATCGAGCGGATCAGCTTGATGCCGCCGCCGGTGGAGCCGGCGCAGGTGGCGAAGCCGCACAGGAACAGCATCAGAACCGGTGCGAACAGCGGCCATTGCGCGTAGTCCACCGTGCTCAGCCCGGTGGTGGTGGCGACCGACACCACGCTGAACGCGGCGTGGCGCAGCGCAGTGGCGAAGTCGGGATACACGCCATGCGCGAGCAGGAACACGGCCACCAGCAGCACCGAACCCGCCATCAGCGCAAAGAAGGCGCGCGCCTCGACATCGCGCCACAGCGCCAGCACCGAGCGGCGCTTCCAGGCCACGAAGTACAGCGCGAAATTGATGCCCGACAGCAGCATGAAGACGATGGCCACCGTCTCGATCGCCTGCGAATCGAACGCGCCGAAGCTGGCGTCGTAGGCCGCGAAGCCGCCCAGGCCCATGGTGCTGCACATGTGCATGAAGGCGTCGGCCCAGCCCATGCCGACCAGGTGGTAGGCCATGAAGCAGGCGAAGGCCATCGTGAAGTAGACAGTCCACAGGCCGCGCGCCGTCTCGGCGATGCGCGGCGTGAGCTTCTGGTCCTTCATCGGCCCGGCCGATTCGGCACGGAACAGCTGCGAGCCACCGACACCCAGCAGCGGCAGGATGGCCACCACCAGCACCAGGATGCCCATGCCGCCGATCAGCACCATGAAGCAGCGCCAGACGTTGATCGAGGTCGGCAGCTTCTCCAGCCCGGTCAGCACGGTCGCGCCGGTGGTGGTGAGGCCGCTGACCGCCTCGAAGTAGGCATCGGTGAAACTCAGCTCCGGCAGGTGCAGCAGCAGCGGCAGCGTGCCGAAGGCCGGCAGCACCGACCACACCAGGCTGACCAGCAGGAAACCGTCGCGCGGCTGCAGCTCGCTGCGCCGCGCCCGCGTGGCCATGAACAGCGCGAAGCCACTGAGGAAGGTCAGCGCCATGGCCTGCGCATGGTCGGGCAGGCCCGAATCCCCGCCGATCAGCGCGAACAGCAGCGGCACTGCCATGGTGGCGGCAAACACCATCAGCACCACCGCCAGCACGGGAAGGACGCGACGCAGGCTGGCCATGCGTCAGAACAGGAAGGTCGCGCCGACCTGGAACAGCTTCTCGATCTCGCGCACCATGCGCTTGCGCGGCACGAAGACGATCACGTGGTCGCCGGTCTCGATCACCGTGTCGTGGTGCGGCATGATCACCTGCGGCTCGCCGCCGTCGCCGTCGCGCACGCGGCGCACGATCGCGCCGATCTGCGCGCCGCTGGGCAGCGGCAGCTCCTCGATGCGCCGGCCCACCACCTTCGATGACTTGCGGTCGCCATGAGCCACCGCCTCCAGCGCCTCGGCGGCGCCGCGGCGCAGGCTGTAGACGGCCTCGACGTCGCCGCGGCGCACGTGGGCGAGCAGCTCGCCGATCACCGTCTGCGCCGGCGACAGCGCGATGTCGATCTGCGTGCCCTGCACCAGGTCGGCATAGGCGCGGCGGTTGATCAGCGCCAGCACGCGCCGAGCGCCCATGCGCTTGGCCAGCAGGCAGGCCATGATGTTGTCCTCGTCGTCGCTGGTCAGCGCGAGGAACAGGTCGGTGTCCTGCACGTTCTCGTCGCCGAGCAGGTCTTCGTCGGTGGTGTCGCCGTGCAGCACCAGCGTATCGGTCTGCAGCTGCGAGCTGAGGTACTCGCAGCGCGTCGGGTTGGCCTCCACGATCTTCACCCGGCAGTCGGCCTCGATCTCGCGCGCCAGCCGCAGCCCAACGCGCCCGCCGCCGGCGATCATCACGCGGCGCACCGGCTCGTCGCGGCGGCGCAGTGCGTCGAGCACGCTGCGGATGTCGCGGGTGGCGGCCAGCACGAACAGTTCGTCGCCGGGCTCGATGCGGGTGGTGCCGTCGCACACCACCTGGCGATCGACGCCGAGCTCGTCGCTGCGGTAGATCGCGACGAAACGCATCTCCACGTCGGGCGCCAGCTGCGGCAGCTCGCTGATCACGTGGCGCACCATCGGCCCGCCGGTCACCGCACGCACCGCGATCAGGCTGACGGCGCCGCCGGCGAACTCCAGCACCTGCAGCGCCTCGGGGTACTCGATCAGCTTGCGGATGTAGGTGGTGAGCGACTCTTCCGGGCAGATCACCTCGTCGACCGCGAAGCCCTCCTTGCCCAGCAACGGGCTGCCGTTCTCGAACTCGGGCGAGCGCACCCGCGCGATCGTGGTCGGCACGTTGAACACGTCGTGCGCGACCTTGCAGCACACCAGGTTGGTCTCGTCCAGCGGCGCGCAGGCGATCAGCATGTCGGCATCCTTCGCACCGGCGGCCTCTAGCACCGAGGGCTGGATGCCGTTGCCGGCCACGCCGCGCAAGTCGAGCCGGTCTTCCAGCTCGCGCAGGCGCTGCGGGTTGGTGTCGATCACCGTGATGTCGTTCTTCTCCGACACCAGGCTCTCGGCCACGCTCTCGCCCACGCGGCCGGCCCCGAGGATGATGATGTTCATGCGAGGCTCAGGCCAGCGCGCGGCCGATGAGGATCTTCTGCACGTCGGAGGTCCCTTCGTAGATCTGGCAGACACGCACATCGCGGTAGATGCGCTCGAGCGGGAAGTCGCTGACGTAGCCGTAGCCGCCCAGCGTCTGGATGGCCGCGCTGCACACCCGCTCGGCCATCTCGCTGGCATAGAGCTTGGCCATGGCGGCTTCCTTCAGGCAGGGGCGGCCGGCGTCCTTCAGGCTCGCCGCGTGGTGGATCAGCTGCCGCGCCGCCTCGATCTGCGTGGCCATGTCGGCCAGGCGGAACTGCACCGCCTGGTGCTCGAAGATCGGCTGGCCGAAGGCAATGCGCTCCTTCGAGTACGCCAGGGCCACGTCGAAGGCCGCGCGCGCCATGCCGAGGCTCTGCGCGGCAATGCCGATGCGCCCGCCCTCCAGGCCCGACAGCGCGATCTTCAGGCCCTGCCCTTCCTCGCCGATCAGGTTGGCCGCCGGCACGCGGCAGGCCTCGAACAGGATCTGCGCCGTGTCGCTGCTGTGCTGGCCCATCTTGTCTTCCAGCCGCGCCACGGTGTAGCCGGGCGTGGCCGTCGGCACCAGGAAGGCGCTGATGCCCTTCTTGCCCGCCGCCTTGTCGGTCACCGCCATCACGATGGCCACGTCGCCGTGCTTGCCGCTGGTGATGAACTGCTTGACGCCATTGAGCACGTAGTGGTCGCCGTCGCGCACCGCCATCGTCTTCAGCCCGTCGGCCTGCGAGCCGACGTGCGGCTCGGTCAGGCAGAAGGCGCCGAGCATCTCGCCGCGCGCCAGCGGGGTCAGCCACTGCGCCTTCTGCGCCGCGCTGCCCCAGGCCATCAGGATGGAACACACCGGGCAGTTGTTGACGCTGATCACCGTGGAGGTGCCGCCGTCGCCGGCAGCGATCTCCTCCAGGATGACGGCCAGCGCGAGATAGTCCAGCCCGGCACCGCCCCACTGGTCGGGCACCGCGACGCCGTAGCAGCCCAGTGCCGCCAGGCCGCGCAGCGCCTCGGCCGGGAAGTGGTGCTCCTTGTCCCAGCGGGCGGCGTGCGGCGCGATCTGCTCCTGCACGAAGTCGCGCACCGCCTCCTGGACAGCGCGGTGGTCGTCGCTCAACAACATGGGTCGTTCCTCACGGGGTCACCACGGGATCTCGCTGCCGTCGTAGTTCAGGAAGCGGCCGTTGTCCTTTGGCGTCAGGCCAGCGATCACGCGGCGCATGCCGGTCACGCTGTCTTCGACGGTGATGTCGGCATTCGCACCGCCCATGTCGGTGCGCACCCAGCCCGGGTGGAAGCTCACGCAGACGGCCTTGCCGGCCCACTCGAGCGACAGGTCCTTCAACACCGAATTGGCGGCCGCCTTCGACGCGCGGTACAGCCAGCTGCTGGTGCTGGCACGTGCGCCCATCGAGCCCATCTTCGAGGAGATCAGCGCCAGCTTCGCGCCCGGCGCCAGCATGTCGGCCAGCTGCGGCAGCACACGCATCGGCGCCAGCACGTTGGCGTGCATGGTGAGGTCGAAGTCGGCGTCGGTGGGCGGCTCCAGGCCGGTCTGCCGCTTCAGCACGCCGGCCACGTTGACGATCACGTCGAAGGCGGCACCGTCGAGCTGCCAGGCCAGGCGCGAGCTGCTCTCGGCGCTGGCCACGTCGAGCGCGATGGCGGTCGCGCCCTGCGCGCGCAACGCGGCCAGCGCCTCCTCGCTGCGCGCGGTGGCCGTCACCTGCCAGCCCTCGGCCCGGTACTGGCGCACGAACTCGGCGCCGATGCCGCGCGAGGCGCCGATGATCAAGACGTGCGGCATGTCAGAGCAATTCGACGGCCAGCGCCGTCGCTTCCCCACCGCCGATGCACAGCGCCGCCACGCCCTTCTTCTTGCCCTGCTTGCGCAGGGCGCCCAGCAGCGTCACGACGATGCGCGCGCCCGAGGCACCGATCGGGTGGCCCAGCGCACAGGCGCCGCCGTGCACGTTGACGATCTCGTGCGGCAGCTTGAACTCGGCCATCGCGGCCATGGTCACCGCCGCGAAGGCTTCGTTGACCTCCCACAGGTCGACGTCCCTGGCGGCCCAGCCGGCCTTCTTCAGCGCCTTGTCGATCGCGCCGACCGGCGCGGTGGTGAACCACTCCGGCGCCTGCGCATGCACCGCATGCGAGACGATGCGCGCGACAGGCTTCATGCCCATCTGCCTGGCGGTCGACTCGCGCATCAGCACCAGCGCGGCAGCGCCGTCGGAGATGCTCGACGAGGTGGCGGCGGTGATCGCGCCGTCCTTCTTGAAGGCGGGCTTGAGGCCGGGGATCTTGTCGAGCTTGGCCTTGAAGGGTTGCTCGTCGAACTTGATGACCGTGTCACCCGCCTTGCCCTGCAGCGTGACCGGCGCCATCTCCCAGTCGAAGCTGCCGTCCTCGTTGGCCTTCTTGCTGCGCTGGGTGGAGGCGATGGCGAACTGGTCCATCGCCTCACGGGTGAAGTTGTACTTGCCGACGCACTGCTCGGCGAACACGCCCATGGCCTTGCCGCGCTCGTAGGCGTCTTCCAGGCCGTCGAGCGCCATGTGGTCGTAGACGGCACTGGCGCCGTACTTGATGCCCTTGCGCGCAAACATCAGATGCGGCGCGTTGGTCATGCTCTCCATGCCGCCGGCCACCATCACGCTCGCGCTGCCGGCGGCCAGCATGTCGTGCGCGAACATCATCGCGCGCATGCCCGAGCCGCACATCTTGGACAGTGTCACGGCGCCCGCCGAGTCGGGCAGGCCCGCCTTGCGCATCGCCTGGCGTGCCGGCGCCTGACCCTGGCCGGCCATCAGGCAGTTGCCGAACAGCACTTCGTCGACGGCGTCACCCGGCACGCCGGCGCGCTCGACCGCCGCCTTGATCGCGACGGCGCCCAGCTCCCAGGCGGCGAGGTTGGAGAAATCACCCAGCAGGCCGCCGATCGGCGTGCGGGCAGCGGAGACGATGACGATGGGATCGGACATGGTGAGGCTCCTTGAAGAGACAGGGGGTAGCGCTCAGGCGGCGCTGAGGATGGGCGTGCCGCGCTCCTCCAGCGCGACCCGCTTGATGTAGTTCTGGAACTGCGGATCCTCGCCGCGCAGCAGCAGCGGCAAGGCATTGAAGAAGTCGTCGCGGCGGCACCACTCGCGCATGTAGTCGTCCCAGGAGTTCCAGCGCCGCTGCTCGGTGGGCGACATGCCCTCCTTGTAGGCGACCAGGTGGGCACGTTCGAACAGCGACATCAGCATGTCGAAGATGACCAGCATGCGTTCGTTCTGCTCCGGCGTCGGATCGGGCAGCGCGGTGTTGGTGCGCAACTGCAGGTCGGCGTTGTCGAGCACGATGCGCAGGAAGTCGTTGTAGGCGTCGGAGAGGTGCTGGTAGGCCTCCTCCTCCTCGTTCTCGCGCTCCTTGCGCTGCTCGACGAGGAACACCCACACCGCGAACGGCAGCGCCACCACGGTGACCACGTAGCTGGCGAGCTCGAAGGCGTCCTTCAGATCCACCGCGAGCTTCCTCAGATGCCGGCTTCATGGGCTTCGCGTGTCGAACGCGAGGGCACGCGGAAGCGCTTGTCCTGCTCGTACGGGAAGACGTCGTGCACGTGGCCGGCACGGATGCGGTCCTTGTGGCCCTGCCAGAAGGCCACGTCGAGCAGGTCGGCGTGGTGCTTCATGAACACCTCGCGCACCGCGACGTTGCCGAGCAGGAAGGGGCCGAAGGTCTCGGGGAAGACGTCGCGCGGGCCGACGTGGTACCAGATCTCGCCGGACATTTCTTCCTCCTCGTTGCGCGGCTCGGGCACGCGGCGGAAGTTGCAGTCGGTCAGGTACTCGATCTCGTCGTAGTCGTAGAACACCACCTTGCCGTGGCGGGTGACGCCGAAGTTCTTCCACAGCATGTCGCCGGGGAAGATGTTGGCGCGCACCAGGTCCTTGATGGCGTTGCCGTACTCGATCACAGCGTGCTCCATCTGCCGCGGGTTGGCTTCCTGCAGGTAGATGTTCAGCGGGATCATGCGCCGCTCGATGTAGAGGTGGCGGATCACCAGCGTATCGCCGTCCTCCTCGATCAGGCTCTCGCAGAAGTGCTTCAGCTCGGCGATGAGTTCGTCCTCGAAACGAGCGCGCGGGAAGGCGACGTTGCTGTACTCCAGCGTGTCGGCCATGCGGCCGACGCGGTCGTGCGTCTTCACGAGCAGGTACTTGCTCATGATCAGCTCGCGCGAGGTCTCCTTGGGCGCCGGGTAGAAGTCCTTGATGACCTTGAACACGTACGGGTAGCTCGGCAGGTCGAACACCAGCATCACCATGCCCTTGATGCCCGGCGCGATGCGGAAGCGGTCGCTGCTGTGGCGCAGGTGATAGAGGAAGTCGCGGTAGAAGATGTTCTTGCCCTGCTTCTGCAGGCCGATCGCGTTGTACAGCTCGCTCTTGGGCTTGCGCGGCATCATCGAGCGCAGGAACTGCACGCAGGCCGAGGGCACTTCCATGTCGACCATGAAGTAGGCACGCGCGAAGCTGAACAGCATCAGCAGGTCGTCCTCGCCGAACAGCGCCGCATCGATGGTGAGCTGGCCGCGCGGCGTGTGCAGGATCGGCAGCGCAAACGGCATCTCGTTGAAGCCGTTGATGATCTTGCCGACCGCGTAGGCGCCCTTGTTGCGGTAGAACAAGGACGAGAGCACCTGCAGCTGGAAGTTCGCGCGCATGCGGAACTCGCCCAGGCGCGACAGCACGGCGGCCAGCACGTGGTCGACATCACGCCCCAGGTCCTCGAACTCGCGCTCGAGCTGGAAGTTGTCGATCACGCGCAGCAGCGTGTCGCGCAGCGTGTCCTTGGTCGGGTAGTAGGCGCGGTAGCTCGGCAGCGAGGCCGGCTCGTCGTTCTCGATGTACTCGGTGCTGACCGCGGGCCGAACGAAGATGAAATCGTTGTTGAAGTAGCTGCGGTGCAGGATCTTCGTCGTCACCGAATTGAAGAAGGTCTCGGCGAGCTCGGGCTGGTGGTGGTTGGTCAGCAGGCCGATGTAGTGCAGCTTGACCTGCTGCCACACGTCCATCGGCAGGCTGCCGGCCTGGAACTCGGTCTGCAGCCGCTCGGCCGCCTCCTCCACGCGCTTGTCGTAGAACTCGATGCGCTCGCGCTGCGCGCGCTGCTGGCCATGCCAGTCGGCCTGCTCGAAGCGCCGCTTGGCCCTCGCGCTGGTTTCGCGGAACAGCCGGTAGTGGCGGTTGAAGCCCTCCAGCAGCGCCTGGGCGATGTCGAATCCGCGCGAGTCGGTCAGGCGGGTGGGGAACATCGCCGCGTCCCCTTCAGGGCTTGCCGTTCTTGCGGATCGCGTCGAAGCGGGTCTTCAGCGCGCCCAGCGCCAGGCCATAGGCAGCGGCGACCTCGCCGGCGTGGGCCACCGTGATCTTCAGGTCCTCGATCAGGCCGTTGTGCAGGCCGTAGACCCAGCCGTGCACCACCACCGACTGACCGCGTTCCCAGGCGTCCTGGACCACGGTGGTCTCGCAGACGTTGAGCGACTGCTCCAGCACGTTGAGCTCGCACAGCGCCTTCAGCTTGAGGGTCTCGTCCTCCATGCCGTCGAGCCAGGTGCGGTGCTTGTTGCGCACGTCCTGCACATGGCGGATCCAGTTGTCGGCCAGGCCGACGCGGCGGTTGGTCAGCGCCGCCATCACGCCACCGCAGCCGTAGTGGCCGACGACCATGATGTGCCGCACCTGCAGCATGTCGATCGCGTACTGCATGACCGACAGCGCGTTCAGGTCGGAGTGAACCACCACGTTGGCCACGTTGCGGTGCACGAACACGTCGCCCGGCAGCAGGCCGAGGATCTCGTTGGCCGGTACGCGGCTGTCGGCACAGCCGATCCACAGGTACTGCGGCGCCTGCTGGGCCAGCAGGCTGGTGAAGAAGCCGGGCGTGCGGCGCTCGGTCTCGGCCGCCCAGCGGCGGTTGCTTTCGAAGAGTTCGTCGAGGTGGGTGCTCATGGCAGCGCCGCAGGTTGAAGAGGCGGCGCTGCCAGTGTATCGGCCGGGGGCCGAGCCTCGACTACTGCAGGATGCGCCCCTGCGCGCCGAACATCGCGAAGTCGACGTAGCGGGAACCGGGCTTGTCGTTCGCGCTGAAGTCCAGCGTGTAGCCGCCCACGTCGACAGCGCGCGCGGCCGTCAGCGCCGCGGTCACGCCGGCGGGCGTCAGGCTGCCGGCGCCTTCCATGACCTTGACCAGCGCCTTGGCCGCGATGTAGCCCTCGAGCGATCGTGCCGACAGGTTCGGGTCCTTGGAGGCCTCGCGCAGCAGCAGGTACTCGCGCACCACCGCGCGGTTGGTCTGCTGCGCCAGCGGCAGCACCACCGAGAACGCATAACCGCGCGCACGCTCCGGCCCCAGCGCCTTGTACAGCGCGTCGGTGTCGATGATCGACAGGCCATACAGCGTGCCCAGACCGCCGGCCGCGCCGTACTGCTTGACGAACTCGATGCCCGCCGCCGTCGTCGCACCGAGGAACACCACCTGCACCTTGGCACCGACCATGTCGGCGACCGCCTTCTCCACAGCGACGGTGTTGCGCGCATAGCTGCTGCGCGCCGCCAGATCGATGCCGTGCTTGCGGGCGGCCTCCTCGGCCCCGGCCAGCACGTCGCGGCCCAGGCCGTCCTCCTGGTAGACCAGGCCGACCCGCTTCACGCCCACGCCCGCCAGCTGGCTGAACAGCCGCGCCACCTCGTCGTGGTAGCTCGCCTTGACGATGTGCATGCCCGAGGCCTGCACGACCGAGGCGGCGCCCGACACCGCGCCGACCATCGACACGCGCTGCTGCGCCAACACACCGTCCTTGGCCAGCGCTTCCAGGTTGGCGGTGCCCACCGTGCCGATCATCGCCAGCGGCGCCTCGGCGGCGATCAGTTCGCGGGTCAGGCGCACGCTCTCTTCCGGCTTCTGCGCGTCGTCGCGCGTCACCAGCTTGACCTGGCGGCCGCGCACGCCACCACGTGCATTGATCGCATCGAAGTACAGCTTGGCACCGGCATGGATCGCCTTGCCGGTGATGGCCTGCGGGCCGCTGAAGGGCGCGACCTGTCCGATGACGATCTCGTCGGCCGCTTGTGCCGGCAGCGCGCCGAGCAGCATCGCCGCCGCGGCGGCAAACAAAAGTCCTCTGCGCCGGCCCGGCTGGGCGGCGGTCTTGCATGGCTTCATGGGCAACTCCGTGGACGCGCTCGTGGCGCTGATGGGCGCGCATCATAGGAGAAGACCAGGGTTAACCCTTAATTCACCACATGCTTCAGGGGTGCCGATTCGTGACACAGACCACGAACCCCGCTACATGGTCTCGGCGAACAGTTCGCGGCCGATCAGCATGCGGCGGATCTCGCTGGTGCCGGCGCCGATCTCGTAGAGCTTGGCGTCGCGCCACAGCCGGCCGAGCGGGTACTCGTTGATGTAGCCATTGCCGCCGAAGATCTGGATGCCTTCGCCGGCCATCCAGGTCGCCTTCTCGGCGCACCAGAGGATGACGCTCGCGCAGTCCTTGCGCACCTGGCGCACATGCTCGCTGCCGAGCATGTCGAGGTTCTTGCCCACCGTGTAGCAGAAGGCACGGCCGGCCTGCAGCACGGTGTACATGTCGGCCACCTTGCCCTGGATGAGCTGGAACTCGCCGATGCTCTGGCCGAACTGCTTGCGGTCGTGGGTGTAGGGCACGACGTTGTCCATCACCGCCTGCATGATGCCGATCGGCCCGGCAGCGAGCACCGCGCGTTCGTAGTCGAGGCCGGACATCAGCACCTTGGCGCCGCCGTTGAGCGAGCCCAGCACGTTCTCGGCAGGCACTTCCACGTTGTCGAACACCATCTCGCCGGTATGGCTGCCGCGCATGCCCAGCTTGTCGAGCTTCTGCGCCGTGCTGAAACCCGGCATGCCCTTCTCGACGATGAAGGCGGTGACGCCGCGTGCGCCCAGCTCGGGCTCTGTCTTGGCGTAGACCACCATGGTGTCGGCATCGGGCCCGTTGGTGATCCACATCTTGGTGCCGTTGAGCACGTAGACACCACCCTTCTCGACCGCCTTGAGCTTCATCGAGATGACGTCGGAGCCGGCGCCCGGCTCGCTCATCGCCAGCGCACCGACATGCTCGCCGCTGATCAGCTTCGGCAGGTACTTCTTCTTCTGCGCCTCGCTGCCGTTGCGCTTGATCTGGTTGACACAGAGGTTGCTGTGCGCGCCATACGAGAGACCCACCGATGCCGAGGCGCGGCTGATCTCCTCCATCGCGATCATGTGCGCGAGGTAACCCATGCCCGCGCCGCCGTGCTCCTCGGGCACGGTGATGCCGAGCACGCCGAGCTCGCCCATCTTGCGCCACAGGTCCATCGGGAACTGGTCCGACTGGTCGATCTCGCCGGCGCGCGGCGCGATCTCGGCCTGCGCGAAATCACGCACCGCGTCGCGCAGCGCGTCGATGTCTTCGCCGAGCTGGAAGTTGAGTCCGGGCAGGTTCATGCGATGGGTCTCCTCAGTGTTTCAGTGCTTCGCGGCCTCGCACCGTCATGATGGTGGCGGTCATCGTGGCGATCAGCTTCTCGTTGATTCCGTCGTCGTCGTGCTGCGTGGCGCGGCCGTCGACCACGCTGATCGTGCGACCGGGCTTGATCACCAGCCCTTCGAAGCGGAAGCGCGGCCCGCGCGCCGGCGCGATCAGGTTGATCTTGAACTCGATGGTGAGCACCGCGGCGTCGTCGGGCATCAGTGAAAACGCCGCGTAGCCGCAGGCCGAGTCGAGCGCACACGACACCATGCCGGCGTGGATGAAGCCATGCTGCTGGGTCAGCGAGTCCTTGTGGGCCATCGCCAGCACGACGCGGCCGGGCTCGACCGATTCCAGCGTCGCCCCCAGCGTGGCCATGGCCGCCTGGCGGGCGAAGGAGTCGCGGGTGCGCTGGCCGTAGGCATCGTCGTGAGGCTTCATCCGACTCTCCCGCGCACGCTTGCGCGATTGACGTTTACGTAAACGTCAATCATAGCCCAAGCAGCCCCGGGGACAAGTTCCGCGGCCTGGCTTGCGGGCGCGCAAGCCCGTCGGCAAGGGTCTGCCTAGAGTGAGGCCATCGGCGCGAAGGCTTGCGCCAAGGAGATGACGATGTCGCTGGTCCGATCCTTCCTGATCGCCGCCGCTGGCGCGGCACTGCTCGGCCTCGCCGGTTGCGGCGCGATGCGTGGACACGGTCATGGCATGCACGGCGGCGGCATGGGCGCCGATGCCTGCCCGATGCACGCGGACATGCAGCAGAAGATGGCAGCGGCTAAGACGCCCGAGGAGCGCCAAGCGCTGATGGCCGAACACCGCAAGAGCATGGGTGCGAACGCGGGCCAGTGCCCGATGATGCAAGCGCCGGCGAAGTAGCCGGCAGGGCTTCAGGCGCGGGCTTCAGGCGCGGGCTTCAGGCGCTCTTGCGCCGCTCGCCCTCGGCCAGCAGCCGGCGCGCTTCCTTCTCGTGGGCGCGCACCTCGTCGAGCGTGGCGTCGAGGTCGGCCATCTGCTGCTCGAGCTGCGCGCGGTGCGCGGCCAGCACGACGAGGAACTTCTTCAGCTGCGGCTGGGTGTCGCGCGGCGACTCGTACATGTCGACGAGTTCCTTCACCTCGGCCAGCGTCAGACCGAGGCGCTTGCCGCGCAGCGTCAGCTTGAGCCGGGTGCGGTCGCGGGCGGTGTAGACGCGGTTGCGGCCGCTGCGCTGCGGCGTGATCAGCCCGCAGTCCTCGTAGAAGCGGATCGCGCGGGTGGTCAGGTCGAACTCGCGCGCCAGCTCGCCGATGGTGTAGGTCGGGGCGGGGCTGGGCGACGCTTGGGCGACAGCGGCTGCGGGCATGGCGGCTTACACTGATTCGATTGACGTTTACGTCAAGTGTAGCGAAGCCCCAGCCCATGAACGCCAACGAATCCCAGCTGCTCTACCCCTTCGGCGACACCCTGCCGGCCACCGGAGCGACGCTGGAAGTCGCCCCCGGCGTGCGCTGGCTGCGCATGCCGCTGCCCTTCGCGCTCGACCACATCAACCTGTGGCTGCTGCGCGACCGCGACGAGGCTGGCCGCGCGGGCTGGGCGATCGTCGACTGCGGCATCGCCAGCGACACCACGCGCGCCGCCTGGGAGCAGGTGTTCGCCAACGAACTTCAGGGCCTGCCGGTGCTGCGCGTGATCGTCACCCACATGCACCCCGACCACATCGGCCTGGCGCACTGGCTGACCGAGCGCTTCGGCGTGCGGCTGTGGATCAGCGCGACCGACTGGAACGCCGCGCGCATGGCCAGCCAGTCGACCACCGGCTTTGGTGGCGACGCCGCGGCCGCCTTCATGGCCAGCCACGGGCTGGCCGACCCCGACGCGGTGGAGAAGGTGCGCAAGCGCAGCAACTACTACGCGAGCATGGTGCCGCAGGTGCCGCTGCGCTTTCGCCGCCTGATGGACGGCGCCGAGCTGCGCATCGGCGAGCACGACTGGACCTGCCACGCCGGTTACGGCCACGCGCCCGAGCACATCAGCCTGCACAGCCGCGCACTGCGCCTGCTGATCAGCGGCGACATGGTGCTGCCACGCATCTCGACCAACGTCAGCGTGATCGACATCGAACCCGAGGCCGACCCGCTGCCGCTGTACCTGGCCTCGATCGAGCGCATGCGCGCGCTGCCGGCCGACACGCTGGTGCTGCCGTCGCACGGCAAGCCCTTCCGCGGCCTGCACGCGCGCATCGCGCAGCTGGTGGCGCACCACGACGAACGTTTCGCCGACCTGCGCGCCGCCTGCGCGCGCGAGCCGCAGACCGCCGCCAGCCTGCTGCCGGTGCTGTTCCGCCGGCCGCTGGACCTGCACCAGACCACGTTCGCGATGGGCGAGGCCATCGCCCACCTGCATGCGCTGTGGCAACGCGGCGAACTGCGCCGCGCGCTGGGCGAGGACGGCGTCTACCGTTTCTCGCCGGCCTGAGCCCGAGCCCTGGTCACACCAGCCAGGCGACGGCGAACACGCCGATCATCAGGAACACCAGCACCACCTTGACGACGGTGCCGAGCAACTGGCCGATCCAGGTGGCCACACCGACGCGTGCGGCCTGGCGGCTGGCGGCTGCGTGGTCGGCCGGGCTGGCAAAGCCGCCGTTGCGGCGCTGCTGGTGCCAGTACTCGCCGGCAGCCGCGCCGACCAGCGGCATGAACAGCAGGCCCAGGAGGCCGGTGAAGACACCCAGCACCGTGCCGATCGCCGCACCGGCCACGGCCGCCGGGCTGGCGCCGGCCTTCTTCGCACCGAGCAGCGCGGCGACGTAGTCGGTCGCCCAGGCCAGCACCGCCAGCACGGCGATGAAGCCGATCGTCCAGCCAGAGACCTTGGCGAAGCCATCGATCCAGGCGCCCAGCGCCGCACCGGCGAGCACGAGGATGGTGCCCGGCAGCACCGGCAGGATGGCGCCGGCCACGCCCACGGCCATCAGCGACAGCGACAGCAACCACCACCAGGGGCTGGCCGAGGCCAGCGACACCGATTCGATCATCGTGAAGACTCCTGCGGCGCACCTTGCCCGCAGCGCCACACATGGCGGCGGCCGGCCGCGAATCAAGCGGCCGGGCCGGCGACCACGTCGACGATGGCGCCTGGCGTGGTCAGCCAGACCTCTGAGCCCGCGCGCGCGACGATGTGCTTCAGCGCCCGGCGCAGGTGGCGCAGCCGGTAGGGCTGGCCGACCAGGTACGGGTGCAACGCCAGGCCCATCACCAGCGCCGGCGCGTCTTCTCCGCGCTGCGTCTGCTCGAGCATCTCGTCGAACTGGTCGACGATCATCTGGGCGAAGTCCTTGCCGTCCATCTGGCGCGCCACGATCATCGGGATGTCGTTGAGCTCCTGCGGGTACGGCACCGACCACAGCGTGCCGCCGCTGCGCGTGCGCATCGGCACCGGCTGGTCGTCGTGGCACCAGTTCAGCGTGTAGCGGTAGCCCGTCTCCTGCAGCAGGTCGGGCGTCAGCGGGCTCTCGGAGATCCACGGCGACAGCCAGCCCTGCGGCGCGCGGCCATGGGCGTCGTGCATGCGCTCGCGGCAGTGCAGCAGCAGCGCACGTTCGTCGCCCTCCGGCCAGCCGCCCTGGCGCTCGGCATTGGTGTGGCCGTGGCCGATCAGCTCGTCACCGCGCTCGGCAAAGGCCTGCACGAGCTGCGGGCAGTGGTCGTACAGCGAGGTGTTGACCAGCGCGCCGACCGGCAGCGACAGATCGTCGAACAGATCGAGGCAGCGCCACGCGCCGACCCGATTGCCGTACTCGCGCCATGCGTAGTTCAGCACGTCGACCGGCGCCGACGGCGCGAGCGTCGCGCCCAGCCCCTCGCCGAAAGCGAAGTGCTCGATGTTGAATCCGATGTAGAAGGCCAGCTTCGCACCGCCCGGCCAGGTGAAGCGCAGGCGCTCGCCGATGGCGGAGTAGTCGAAACGGCCATGGCCCTTGATCGGGCCGAATCGTTCGGTCACGGGCATCAGGACTCCCGGTAAGGCGCGAACACGTCGCGCAGGGCCGGCGTCGTGCGCACGGCCGGGGTGTCCAATGATCGCTCGATCTCGTTGAGGTGGCGGCGCATCTCGGTGGCGGCAGCGGCGGCACTGCCGCCATTCAGCGAGTCGAGCAGCGCGCGGTGGCCATGCGCGACGCACATCGGCTCGCCCGGGGCCTTGTACAGCGCCATCAGCAGCGAGGTGGTCGGCAGCAGTTCCTCGAGCATGCGCACGAACAGCGGGTTGCCGGCGGCGCGCGCGAGTTCGATGTGGAAAGCGCCCGACAGGCGGATCGCCTCGTGCTGGTCGCCGGTGGCGGTGGCACGCTCCTCGGCATCGACGAGGCGGCGCAGCGCCAGCAGTTGCGGGTCGTCGAGCCGGCCGGCCAGCCGGCGCATCACCTCGCATTCGACGACACGCCGCGCGTCGAACACGTGGGCGCCCTCGGCACGCGTCGGCTCGGGCACCTGCGCGCCGCGGTTGGGCCGCAGCAGCACGACGCCGTCCTGCGCGAGCCGGTGCAGCGCCTGGCGCACCAGCGTGCGCGACACCGAGAAGGCCTGCGCGAGTTCCTCCTCGCGCAGCCGGGCGCCGGGCGGCAGGCGGTGGTCGATCACGGCGGTGTAGATCGCCTGGTAGACACGGTCGGCGGCCATCGCCGGCGCGGCCGGCACCGTGCGGCGCGGCGCCACGGCGTCGATCACCCCGTCAGGTGCGGCGCCGGCTGCGCCGCCCCAGCCAGGCAGCAGCCACCAGCGCCAGCGTGATCACCAGCAGCGAAACCAGCGTCGTCACCGTGCCCAGCGCGTAGATGGCCGGCGTGGTGACGGTGGTGGTCAGGCCCTGCAGTTCCAGCGGCAGGGTGTTGAGGTCGCCGATGGCCTGCGAGGAGCGCGCGATCTCGTCCCAGCTCAGCGTGAAGCCGAACATGCCGATGCCGACGACCGACGGGCCGATCAGCGGCAGCACCACGTGGGCGAAGGTCTGCCAGGGCGTCGCGCCCTGGTCACGCGCAGCTTCTTCGTAGGCCGGGTTGAAGCGGTTGAAGACGGCGAACATGATCAGCAGCCCGAAGGGCAGCGTCCAGGTCAGGTGCGCTCCCAGGCCCGACGTGAACATGCCCAGCACGGTGGTGTAGCTCTCCAGCGCCGTGGTGGCGCCGAGCGCCTCGAGCACCCACTTGAACAATCCGTCGAGCAGGCGGAACTGCAGCCCGATGCCCAGCGACACGATGATCGACGGCATGATCAGGCTGGCCACCGTCACGTAGAACAGCAGGTTGCCGCCGGTCAGCTTCTTGCGGAACGCCAGCCCGGCCAGCAGCGACAGCAGCACGGTCAGCACCATCACCACCAGGCCCAGCATCAGCGAGCGGCGCAGTGCCGCGCCGATGTCGACCACGCCCAGGCCCTTCCACAGTTCGCCATACCAGTGCGTCGACCAGCCGCGCATCGGGAAGGTCAGCCCGCCCTCGGGGCCCTGGAAACTGAGCACGAAGATCGTGATCACCGGGCCGTAGAGGAACAGCACGAACAGGCCGAACACGAAGGCCAGCGGCCAGAAGCCTTTCTGCCTGCCTTCTCGGGCCATGGTCAGAGTTCCTTGCGAAGGTCGACCATGCGGGTCAGCGCGACGATGATCATCAGCACCACCGCCAGCAGCACCACCGCATTGGCCGCCGCGAGCGGGAACTGCAGGTAGCTCGTCTGCACCTGGATCACCTTGCCGACCGAGGCGATCTGCTGGCCACCCATCACGCCGACGGTGACGAAGTCGCCCATCACGATGGTGATGACGAAGATCGAGCCGATCACGATGCCGGTGCGCGACAGCGGAACGATGACGTTCCACAGCGTCTGCCAGGCGGAGGCGCCGGCGTCCTCCGCCGCCTCGAGCAGCGCGCGGTCGATGCGCATCATCGAGTTGAAGATCGGCACCAGCATGAACATCGTGTACAGGTGCACGAAGGCGAGCACCACCGAGAACTCGGAGAACAGCAGCCACTCGACCGGCTGCTCGACCACGCCCAGCCCCATCAGCCCCTGGTTGACCAGCCCGTTGCGGCCGAGCAGCGGCACCCAGGAGATCATGCGGATGACGTTGCTGGTCCAGAACGGGATGGTGCACAGCACGAACAGCAGCGTCTGCATGCCGGCGCTGCGCACGTGGAAGGCGAGGAAGTAGGCGATCGTGAAGCCCAGCACCAGCGACACCGCCCAGGTGAAGAACGAGAAGCGCAGCGTCGACCAGTAGGTCTTCAGCGTCACGCAGGGCTCGGCCAGGTTCGTGCAGCCGGAGAAGATCGACGCGTAGTTCTCGCCGGTGAAGCCGGGCACCAGCGCGTAGTCGCTGGTCGGCCAGAAGCTGACCGCCACGATCAGCAGCAGCGGCGCGACGAAGAAGAAGGCAAACACCGCCCCGAAGGGCAGTGCCTGCAGCCAGGCCGGCGGGCCGGCCTTGAGCGAAGACGCCTTCAACCCACCGCTCCGCAGCGGATCCCGGCAAGCGTAGCGAAGCCGCCCTCAAGCGGCCGCCGCGGATCCGGGTTTGCCGGTCCGCTGGCGGCGCCCCCCTGGGGGGGAGCGCCGCAGGCGCTGCGGGGGGGGGCCATCACGCGGCGACGAACTCGTTCCACTTCTGGATCATGTAGACGTTCTCGTCCATCACGGCGTTCCAGCAGGCGATGCCGCCCATGCGCTGCTCGTACGAGCCGCCGTCGCGGGTGCTGCCCGCCTTGGCCAGCAGGTCGCCGTTGGGCGACTTGATGTCCTGCGTGGCGGCCTTGCCTTCCATCCAGTAGGCCCACTCGTAGGCCTCCATCTTCGCCTTGGCGGTCTCCAGCACCGCGCTGTAGTAGCCCTGGCGGTTGAGGTAGGCGCCGGCCCAGCCGTCGAGGAACCAGTTGATGAACTCGTAGGCGCCGTCGAGCTTCTTGCCCGACAGCGTGGCCGGCAGGCCGAAGCCGGCCGCCCAGGCGCGATAACCCTCCTTCAGCGGCTGGAACACGCAGGGGATGCCCTTGGTGCGCACCGCGGTGACGGCCGGCGACCACATCGACTGGATCACCACCTCGCCCGAGGCCATCAGGTTGACGCTCTCGTTGAAGTCCTTCCACAGGCTGCGGAACTGGCCGGCCTTCTTCGCCTCGATCAGCGTCTTGATCGTCAGGTCGATTTCCTTCTTGGTCATATTCCCCTTGTCGGGGTACTTGTACAGGCCCATGGCCTCGACCACCATCGCCGCGTCCATGATGCCGATGGACGGGATGTTCAGGATCGCCGCCTTGCCCTTGAACTCGGGGTTGAGCAGTTCCTTCCAGCTCTCGATCGGGCGCTTGATCAGGTCGGGGCGGATGCCCAGCGTGTCGGCGTTGTAGACGGTCGGGATCAGCGACATGAACTGCGTCGGCGACTTGGCGAACACCTTGCTCTTCTCGCCCTCGAGGTAGATCACCTTCTTCGGCGCGGTGCCCTGGTCGCCAACCGGCTTGCCGCCGACCATGCCGGTGGTGAACAGCGTGGTGATCTTGTCGGCGTTCTTGATCTTCTTGACGTCGATGCCCTTGAGGTTGCCGGTCGGCACGATCTTCTTCAGCGAGAAGTACTCGGTGTCGATCAGGTCGAAGCTGTTCGGCGAGGTCACCGCGCGCTTGGTCACCTCGTCGGTGTTGACGGCGACGTACTGGATCTCGATGCCGGTGTCGGCCTTGAACTTCTCGGCGATCGCCTTGTCCTGGTTCACCGCGGTGCCCAGGTAGCGCAGCACGATCTTCTCCTGCGCGTGCACGGCCGGGAACATGCCCGTGGCCAGGATGCCGGCGGTGCCCTTGAGCAGGCTGCGGCGGGTGTTGTCGGTCATGGTTCTCTCCTCGGTTGGGTTCGGGTCGGGTGAACGAAAGGAATGCGCGCCGCGCTCAGGCCGCCAGCGCGTGGACCGCGGAAGGCTCCCAGTGGGCGCAGGCACTGTCGCCGCTGGCCCAGGGCGCGGCATCGAACTCGGCCTCGGCCAGCTGCACGTTGAACTCGGCCACACGCTCGGCGGCCAGCGTCAGCAGCACGTAGCTGCCCTGGTACTCGACGGCGCGCACGGTGGCCGCCATCGCATGTTCGCTCTCGGGCAGCGGCGTGCGCGACAGCTTCGTGCGGTCGCAGCGCACCGCCACCAGGCCGGTAGACGACGGAATCACGTTGTGCCCGCCGATGAAGCGGGCGACGAACTCGCTGGCCGGCGCGTTGAAGAGCGTGTGCGGCGAGGCGTCCTGCTCGATGCGGCCGTTGTTCATCACCACCACCTGGTCGGCCAGTGCCATCGCCTCTTCCTGCGAGTGGGTGACGTGCACGAAGGTCATCGCCAGCGTCTTCTGCCAGGCCTTCAGCTCGGCGCGCATCTTGATGCGCAGGAAGGGGTCGAGCGCGGACAGCGGCTCGTCGAGCAGCAGCACCTTGGGCTCGGTGATCAGCGCGCGCGCCAGCGCCACGCGCTGCTGCTGGCCACCGGAGAGTTCGGCCGGCTTGCGGTGCGCCAGGTGGCCGAGCGAGACGCGGTCGAGCAGTTCCGCCGCCTTCTTCTGCCGCGCTGCCTTGTCGACGCCCTTCATCTTCAGGCTGAAGGCGACGTTGTCCAGCGCCGAGAGGTGCGGGAACAGCGCGTAGCTCTGGAACATCATCGCCGTGCCGCGGCCGGCGGCCGGCAGGTTGGTGATGTTGCGCCCGCCGAGCACGATGTCGCCCTCGCTGGCGATCTCGTGGCCGGCGACCATGCGCAGCGTGGAGGTCTTGCCGCAGCCCGAGGGCCCGAGCAGGCAGCAGTAGCTGCCGGCGGCGATCTTCAGGTCGATGCGGTCGACCGCGACGGTGTCGCCATAGCGCTTGGTGAGATGGACGAGTTCGAGCGTGGCGTCCGAGGTCATGCGGCCAGTGTATGCAAAGCATGTGCCACGACCGACTCGGGCCAGTCCCGATGGCAAAGCCCTGAAAACGCACCTTGTCGTGTCACGGATCGCACCAGCAAGGGCGCTATCCGGGCCCAGCCGCCCGCAAATGGGGCGGCGCGACGTCCCACCACGGGCTCGCCTCTTGCGGTAATGTGGCGAGGTCGCCCGACACTTTGTATACAGGATGAGCCGATGAAGCTGCGCGTGATCAACCCCAACACCAGCGCCTCGATGACCGCCGCGATCGGCGCGGCAGCCCGCGCGGTGGCCGCCGCCGGCACGCAGATCGAGGCAGTGCAGCCGAGCTTCGGCGCGCCGTCGATCGAAGGCCACCACGACGACGTCTGGGCGGCGGCGGGCGTGGCCGAGCAGGTGCGCGCGGGCGAACTCGCCGGCGCCGATGCCCATGTCATCGCCTGCTTCGGCGACCCGGGGCTGCACGCCGCGCGCGAGCTGGCGCGCGGCCCGGTGATCGGCATCGCCGAGGCGGCCTTCCATGCGGCCTCGCTGCTGGCCACCGGCTTCTCGGTGGTGACGACGCTGTCGCGCACGATCGTCATCGCCGAACACCTGGTGCTGCAGTACGGCTTCGAGCGCCGCTGCCGCGGCATCCACGGCACCGACATCGCGGTGCTCGAGCTGGAGGACCCGGCGAGCAACGCCTTCGCGCGCATCCTGGCCTGTGCCGAGCAGGCGCTGGAGCGTGACCGCAGCGGCGCCATCGTGCTCGGCTGCGCCGGCATGGCCGACCTGTGCCACACGCTCCAGCAGCGCCTGGGCGTGCCGGTGATCGACGGCGTCGGCGCGGCGGTCAAGCTGGCCGAGGGCCTGGTGGCGCTGGGCCTGTCCACCAGCAAGCGCGGCGACTATGCAGCGCCGCTGCCCAAGACCTATGCCGGGCTGGCCGGCCCGTACTCGCCGGGCTGATGCCGACGGCACGTCCCCAGTTCCGCTGGTTGACACCGCCTCGCCGCGCTCGGCATGATGCCCCGAGGAGGGACACGACATGTTCTGCTCGAAGTGCGGCACGGAGAATCCGGACGGAGCACGCTTCTGTGCGAGTTGCGGGACGGCGCTGGCCGCGGCCGCCCCGGTGCAGGCGGCGGCGCCGCCACTGCCGGTGCGCGGCGTGGAGCCGGCGGCGGTGACGCAGGCCACCAGCCCGACCGGCAAGACGCCCTGGGTGGCCGCGGTGCTGTCGTGCGTGATCACCGGCGCCGGCCAGCTCTACAACAACGACTGGAAGAAGGGCATCGCGATGTTCGTCGGCGCGGTGCTGGGGCTGATGTTCACGGGCGGCCTGGCGACGATCGCCGTCTGGATCTGGTCGATGGTCGACGGCTACCAGGTCGCCTCGGGCAAGGGCAAGGTCTGGTGAGGCGATGGAACGCCGACAGCTCACCGGTCTGAAGCCACAGAGCTACGAACACCCGCTCGACAAGAAGGCACTCGACGCGCTGCAGAACACCGGCGGGCTCGAGACGCTGGTGCGCAAGGTCAACGAGTGGGGCTTCGAGCGCATGCTGCGCGTGCAGCTCACCGGCAGCCACCTGAAGGTCAGCGCCGATTCCTTCCCCGAACTGTTCGAGGTGGCGCGCGAGGCGGCGGCGAACATCGACCTGCCGACGCTGCCCGACCTCTACATCGCCGCCGACGGCAGCATCAACGCCTTCACGGCGGGGGTCGGCAAGCCGCTGATCGTGGTCAGTTCCGAGGCGATCGACGCACTCACGCCCGACGAGCTGCTGTTCGTCGTCGGTCACGAGATGGGCCACATCAAGAGCGGCCATGTCCTGTACTACCAGATCGCCGAGTACCTGCCGGTGATCGGCAGCCTGATCGGCGGCGTCACGCTGGGCCTGGGCGAACTGGCCGGCGCCGGGCTGCAGGTGGCGCTGCTGAACTGGAAGCGCATGAGCGAGTTCAGCGCCGACCGCGCCGGGCTGCTCGCCTGCCAGGACCCGAGCATCGCGCTGGCCGTGATGATGAAGCTCGCCGGCCTGCCGCGCAGCCGCTACACGAGCGCCAACACCGAGGACTTCATCGCGCAGGCGCGCACCTTCGAGTCGCTCGACACCGATGCGCTGAACTGGATCGCGCGGCGCCTGTCGGCGATGGACCAGAGCCACCCGTGGACGGTGCACCGCGCCCAGCAGTGCCTGCAGTGGATCGACGCCGGCGACTACGACCGCCTGCTCGCCACCGACCACCAGGGCCCGCGCCCGATGCTCGGTGCCGCGTTCTGCACCGCCTGCGGCGCGAAGCTCGGCGATGCCGCGCAGTTCTGCTCGGGCTGCGGCCTGCGGCTGCGCGCCGCATGAGGACGCACCGGCCATGCAGCTGACGCTGGCCATCGCCCCGGGCGGCGAAGACTCCGCCCGCGCGCTGGCCGGAGCGCTGGACGCCTTGCGCAACGCCGGATGGGACTGCCGGCAGCCCACCCCGGCCACCGAGGCGGCGCTGCGCCGCGAACTGGGTGCGGGCACCGTGCTGCACATCGTGGCCGACGCGGCCGCGGTGGGCAGCAGCTACCTCACGCTGCGCCTGGCCGACTCCGCCGGTGGCGTGCGCAGCCTGAACGTGCAGGCGCTGGCCACGCTGCTGCGCCAGGCGGCGCCGGGGCTGAAGTTGCTGGTGCTTCAGCCGGCCTCGACCGCCGAGGCCGCGCGGGCGCCGCACGCCCTGGCCGTGCAGGCGCTGGCGCAGGCCGGCGTGGGCGCCGTGGTCTCAATGGCGGCGCCGGTGACAGCCGCGGCGCAGGCAGCGTTCTACCGCGCACTGGCCGCGGGCGATCGTGTCGATGACGCCGTCGCGGCGGCCAATGCGGCAGCGCTCGGCACGGTCGCCACGCTGCATGCCGGTGGTGAGCAGCGCCTGGGCGCCGCACCAACCATCGCCGTGGCGGAACCGCCACCGACAGCCCCGCGGACATCGGCGGCCGCGGCCGTCGCCCCGCCCCGCCCCGCGGCCGAGAGCGCGTTCGCCGAGGCCCTGCGCAGCAAGCGCGAGGAGGGCCGCTTCGACGTCTTCCTCTGCCATAACTCTGCTGACAAGCCGGCGGTCAAGCGCCTTGGCGACGGCCTGAAGGCGCGCGGCCTGCTGCCCTGGCTGGACGAATGGGAGCTGCCGCCCGGCCAGGCCTGGCAGGAACTGCTGGAGCGGCAGATCCAGCGCATCGGCAGCGCGGCGGTGTGCATCGGCCCGGCCGGCATCAGCCCATGGCACCAGCAGGAGATGCGCGGCTTCATCAGCGAGTTCGTCGACCGCCGCGTCCCGGTGATCCCGGTGCTGCTGCCCGGCGCGCCGGCCAAGCCCGAGCTGCCGCTGTTCCTGCGCCAATTCACCTGGGTCGATTTCCGCCGCGACGATCCCGACCCGTTCGACCAGATCGTCTGGGGCATCACCGGCCGGCGGCCGGGCGCAGGCTGAGCCTCAGTCAAACACCGGCAGCACGTCGTCCTTCAGCGTGCCGCGGGCGCGTTCGTAGTCTGGCATCACCGAACGCACCACGTCCCAGAAGCGCGGGCTGTGGTTCATCTCGCGCAGGTGGGCCAGTTCGTGGGTGACGACGTAGTCGATCGTCGTCAGCGCGAAGTGCACCAGCCGCCAGTTCAGCCGCACCGAGCCGTCGGCACTGGCGCTGCCCCAGCGGGTCTGCGCCGACGACAGCGACAGGCGCGTGCAGCGCACGCCGAGCTTGCCGGCGAAGTGCTGCACCCGCTCCTCGAAGATGCGGCGCGCCTGGCGCTGCAGCCAGCTCTGCACCGCGTCGCGGATCTGCTCGGGCGTCGCGGTGTGCGGCAGGCCGACGTGCAGCGCCAGCCGCGGCACGCCGGGCAGCGCCTGGCCGTCGGTGTTCAGCACGGCGCCGGTGGCCCGGGGGTCGAGCACGACGATCACCGTCTCGCCGAGGAAGGGCACGGCAGCGCCGTCGCGCCAGTCGATGCGCGCCTGCAGCTGGCGCTGCACCCGCTCCTGCTGCTCGCGCAGCTTGCGCACGATCCAGTCGGCCTTCTCGCGCAGCGCCGCTTCGATGTCGCCGAGGCCGACCCAGCGCGGCGCGTTGACCGACAGCCCTTCCGCGCCCACGATGAAGCCGATGCTGCGCCGGCGCGCGCGCTTGAGCGCATAGGCCACCAGGTGCTCGCCGAGGCGGATCTCGCGGTCGGCCTGCGGGTGGCGGAAGGTGGCCGACGAGGCGGGCACGGCCGGGATCGGCATCGGGACGGTGGCAGCGCTCGCCGGGGCGGCAGCGGCCGGCGGTGTCGCCGGGGCGTCGCCCGTCTCGTCCGGTGCCGCCGCATCGAACAGCGAGAGCTGCAAGGCGGAGGCGGTGGCGGCGGGGCGCGGCATGGGCGCGAAGTTTAAGCGGCCGGCGCCTGCTTCGCTTCGTGTGCGTAGGCTTCGGGGTCGAGCCGGCGCATCTCGGCCTCGATCCAGCGCTCGGCCTCGCGCATCAGCTCATCGGGCTCGCGGCCATTGGCCGGGATGGGCTTGCCGATCGAGATGTCGATCATGCCGGGACGCAGCACGAAACTCTTGCGCGGCCAGCAGCGCGCCGAAGTGACGGCGATCGGCACCAGCGGCGTGTCGGTGGTCACCGCCAGGCGTGCGGCGCCGTTCTTGTAGGTGCCCTGGCTGCCGCGCGGCGTGCGCGTGCCTTCGGGGAACATGATCACCCAGTGGCCATTGGCCATGAAGCGCCGGCCCTGCTCGGCCACCTTGTTCCAGGCCTCGGCGCGCTTGCTGCGGTCGATGTGGATCATGTCCAGCCGGCCCATCGCCCAGCCGAAGAACGGGATCATCAGCAGCTCGCGCTTGAACACGTAGCACAGCGGGTGCGGCATCAGCGTCGGGAAGGCGAAGGTCTCCCAGGTCGACTGGTGCTTGGGCGTCAGGATCACCCGCGTGTCGGGCAGGTTCTCCCAGCCCTGGATGCGATGGCGCACGCCGCAGATCACGCGCGCACCCCAGATCGCCATGCGCAGCCAGCGCATCGTGAACCAGTACAGGCGGTCGCCGCGCACGAAGATCGAATAAACCAGCACGAAGATCGCCCAGGGCACGACCGTCGCGGCCAGCCACAGCACGTAGAGCGCAGAGCGCAGCGCGTTCATGCGTTCGCCCCGGCCGCCGGCTTCGGCGCCCGGTCCCGTGCGATCAGCCATTCGGCGAAGGCGTCGAGGCTGGCGTGCACGCGCGTGCCGGGCAGCTTCGCGCACAGCTCGGCGAGCTGGGCGTCGTTCATGCGGTCGGGCGCAGCCTTGCCGCTGCGCACCAGGTGCGGCTCGCAGCCGACGGCCACGCCGGCCTGCAGGTCGCGCAGCACGTCGCCGACCACCGGCACGTCGGCCAGGTCGACACCGAAGCGTTCGCCGATCTGGCGGAACAGGCCCGGCGCCGGCTTGCGACAGTCGCAGCCGTCCTCCGGCGCATGCGGGCAGAAGAACACCGCATCGATGCGGCCACCGTGCTTGGCCAGCATCTGGTGCATCTTCGCGTGCATCGCGTTGAGCGCGGCCATGTCGAACAGGCCGCGGCCGATGCCCGACTGGTTGCTCGCCACCACCGTGTGCCAGCCGTTGTGGTTCAGCCGCGCGATCGCCTCCAGCGCACCGGGCACCGGCGTCCACTCTTCGGGCGACTTGACGTAATCGTCGCGGTCCTCGTTGATCGTGCCGTCGCGGTCGAGGATCACGAGCTTCATCGCGGGGGTGTGCATCGGCGCCCTAGTTGGCCAGCTTGGAAAGGTCGGCCACGCGGTTCATCGCCACGTGCAGCCGGGACAGCAGGCCGAGCCGGTTGGCGCGCAGCCGCGGGTCGTCGGCATTGACCATCACCGTGTCGAAGAAGGCATCGACCGGCGCCTTCAGCGCGGCCAGCGCCTGCAGCGAGGCGGTGTAGTCGCCGGCCGCGAAGGCCTTCTCCGAACGCGGCGCCACGGCTTCCAGCGCATCGGCCAGCGCCCGTTCGGCGCTCTCGACGAACAGCGTGGCATCGGTCACCGGGGCGACCTTGTCCTCGCTCTTCTTCAGGATGTTGCCGACTCGCTTGTTGGCCGCGGCCAGCGGCTGCGCCTCGGGCAGCGCCTTGAAGGCACGCACCGCGTCGAGCCGCTTCGGGAACTCGGCCCAGCGCGGCGGCCGTGCCTCGATGACGGCTTCCACGTCCTGCACCTGGTGGCCGGCCTCGCGCAGGTAGCCGACCAGGCGCTCGCGCAGGAAGTAGTTCAGCTCGGCATGCGCCTGGCCGTGGTTGGCCGGGAACGCGGCGAAGGCGATCGAGACGAGGTGCGCCAGCTCCAGCGGCAGCTCACGCTCGATCAGCATGCGGATCAGGCCCAGCGCATGGCGGCGCAGCGCGAACGGGTCCTTGTCGCCGGTGGGCACCTGGCCGATGCCGAACAGGCCGGCCAGCGTCTCCAGCTTGTCGGCGAGCGCAACCGCCAGGCCCGTCGCATTGCGCGGCAACGCGTCGCCGGCGAAGCGCGGCTTGTAGTGGTCCTCGATCGCGAAGGCGATGTCCTCGGCCAGGCCGTCGTGGCGCGCGTAGTAGCCGCCCATGATGCCCTGCAGCTCGGGGAACTCGCCGACCATGTCGGTCAACAGGTCGGCCTTGGCCAGCTGCGCGGCCTGGTCGGCCTGCTGGGCGAGCACCTCGCCGCCGAGCGCCTTGCCGATTTCCGCGGCGATGCGGCGCACCCGCTCGACCCGCTCGCCCATCGTGCCCAGCTTGGCGTGGTAGACGACCTTGCCCAGGCCGTCGACCCGCGAGGCGAGGCTCCTGCGCCGGTCCTGGTCGAAGAAGAACTTCGCGTCGGCCAGGCGCGGGCGCACCACCCGCTCGTTGCCGCCGATCACCCGGCTGGCATCGGCCGGGCGGATGTTGCTGACCACCAGGAACTTGTGCGTGAGCCTTCCTTCCGCGTCGAGCAGCGGGAAGTACTTCTGGTTCGCCTTCATCGTCAGGATCAGGCATTCCTGCGGCACAGCCAAGAAGTCGGGCTCGAACTGGCACAGCAGCACGTTGGGGCGCTCGACCAGCGCGGTGACTTCGTCGAGCAGTGCCTCGTCCTCGATCGGCTTGAGTCCCTCTTTCGCGGCGGCGAGGTTCAGCTGGCGCACCAGCTCGCCGTGGCGAGCGGCGAAGCCGGCGATGACGCCGCCCTGCTCTTCGAGCTGGCGGGCGTAGTGGTCGGCGTCGAGCAGCACCACCGGGTCCACCTGCGCCTCGAAGCGGTGGCCGCGGGTCTGGCGGCCGGCCTCCAGGCCAAGCGCCTTGACCGGCACCACGTCGGCGCCGTGCAGCGCCACCAGGCCATGGGCGGGGCGCACGAAGTGCACGCTGGTCCATCCGTCGGCCAGCTGGTACTGCATGACTTTCGGGATCGGCAGGCTCGCCAGCGCCTCGTCGAGCGCCTTCTGCAGCCCTTCGGCCAGCGTTGCGCCAGTGACCACGCTGTCGAGGAACAGCGCTTCGGCCTTGCCGTCCATCTGGCGCTTGAGCGTCGGCACAGCCGCCGCATCGGCGCCCAGTGACGAGAGCTTCTTCAGCAGCGCCGGCGTCGGCTGGCCGTCGGCGGCCAGGCCCACGGCCACCGGCATCAGCTTGACCGAGACGCTGCGGTCCGCCGCATTGGCGAGCACGCCGGACACGTGCACTGCCAGCCGCCTGGGCGAGGCGAAGGGCGTGACGGCGGAATGCTCACCGGCCAGGCCCTGGGTGCGCAGGCCCTTGGCCAGATCATTTGCAAAGGCCTCGCCGAGCTTCTTCAGCGACTTGGGCGGCAGTTCTTCGAGAAACAGTTCGACGAGCAGGTTCTTCGTGGTGCTCATGCTCAGGCCGCCTTCTTCTGCGCCAGCTGCGCGGCGACTTCGTCGGCCCAGGCCTTAGGCGCCATCGGGAAGCCGAGCCGCGCACGGCTGTCGAGGTAGCTCTGCGCCACCGCGCGCGCCAGGTTGCGGATGCGGCCGATGTAGGCGGCGCGCTCGGTCACGCTGATCGCGCCGCGCGCGTCGAGCAGGTTGAAGGTGTGGCCGGCCTTGAGCAGCTGCTCGTAGGCCGGCAGCGCGAGCTGCTGCGTCATCAGGTACTGGCTCTGCTTCTCGTGCGCGCCGAAGGCGGTGAGCAGGAACTCGACGTCCGAGTGCTCGAAGTTGTAGGTGCTCTGCTCGACCTCGTTCTGGTGGTAGACGTCACCGTACTTCATCGTCTCGGTCCACTGCAGGTCGTAGACGTTGTCCACGCCCTGCAGGTACATCGCCAGGCGCTCCAGGCCGTAGGTGATCTCGCCGGTGATCGGCTTGCAGTCGATGCCGCCGACCTGCTGGAAGTAGGTGAACTGCGTCACCTCCATGCCGTTGAGCCAGACCTCCCAGCCCAGGCCCCAGCAGCCGAGCGTGGGGTTCTCCCAGTCGTCCTCGACGAAGCGGATGTCGTTGACCTTGAGGTCGAAGCCCAGCGCTTCCAGCGAACCGAGGTAGAGCTCGAGGATGTTGGCCGGCGCCGGTTTGAGCACCACCTGGTACTGGTAGTAGTGCTGCAGGCGGTTCGGGTTCTGGCCATAGCGGCCGTCCTTCGGCCGGCGGCTGGGCTGCACGTAGGCGGCCTTCCAGGGCTCGGGGCCGATGGCACGCAGGAAGGTCGCGGTGTGGCTGGTGCCGGCGCCGACTTCCATGTCGTAGGGCTGCAGCAGCGCGCAGCCCTGGGCGTCCCAGTAGTCTTGCAGGCGAAGGATGATTTGCTGGAAGGTGAGCATGGCAGGCCGCGAAGGTCGACCGGCGATTTTACGGGCCGGCCCTGCGCCACCCGACCGCAGCCACCCCGGCCAGCACGGCCAGCGCAAGCAGCCCCAGCGGCCACAGGCCGAAGCGCGAGGCCCAGGCCGCGAACGGCGTGTTGCCCGTGCGGCCCTGGGCACGGCCTTCGAGCACGCCGCGGGTGTGCGGCTGCAGCCAGTGGACGACCTTGCCGCGGTGGTCGATCACCACCGTCGCGCCGGTGTTGGTGGCGCGCAGCATCGGGCGCTGCAGTTCCAGGCTGCGCAGCCGCGAGATGTGCAGGTGCTGGTCGACGGCGATCGACTCGCCGAACCAGCCGATGTTGCTGAGGTTGGCCAGGATGGTCGGCGCGGTGGCCTCGTCCTCGAAGCGCGCCGCCAGCTCCTCGCCGAACAGATCCTCGTAGCAGATGTTCGGGCCGATGCGTTCGCCCTTGACGACGAACGAGGGCGCCACCAGCGGGCCGCGGTTGAAATCGCCGAGCGGGATGTTCATCAGGTCGGTGAACCAGCGGAACGTCGCCGGAATGAACTCGCCGAACGGCACCAGGTGCTGCTTGTCGTAGCGGTACAGCGGCTGCCCGGCGGCGAAGCCGGCAGCGGAGTTGGTGTAGCCGATGCGCTCGTCGCCCAGTGGGACGCCGACCAGCGCCGCGGTGGGGCCCTGGCCGAAGCGCTGCTGCAGACCGTCCCACAGGCCCTCGGGCATCTGCTGTGGCAGGAACGGGATGGCCGTCTCCGGCGCCACGACCAGATCGCTCGTCGCCGCGGCCAGCGCGCCGACGTGCCACTCCAGCGCCGCCGCCTGGTGGGTGCTCTCGAACTTCTGATCCTGCGGGATGTTGCCTTGCAGCAGCGTCACCGAGAGCGTGCCGGTCGGCCGGGTGAAGTCCGGCGTGCCGACCAGCGCCGGGCCGGCCAGCAGCACCAGCGGCAACGCGATGCCGCGCAGCCACGAGGCCGCCGAACGGTCGGGCTGCAGCGCGGCCAGCGCCGCGATCAGCGCCGCCACCGCGCCGATGCCGTACACACCGACCCAAGGCGCCCAGGCGGCCAGCGGGCCGTCGACGTGGGCGTAGCCCGCCGCCACCCAGGGGAAGCCGGTGAACAGCACGCCGCGCGCCAGTTCGGCGAGCAGCCAGCCGGCGGCGAACAACAGCGCGTCGGCCAGCGGCCGGCCGGAGCGCCAGCGGGCGAAGGCCGCCAGCGCCGCCGCCAGGTAGAGCGAGAGGAAGGCCGCCAGCGCCAGCACGGCCGCCACCGCCATCCAGGCCGGCAGGCCGCCGTAGCGGTGCATGCTGATGAACAGCCACCAGGTGCCGGCGGCCACCCAGGCGGTGCCGAAGGCAGCGCCGAGCAGGGCCGCCCGGCCCGGCGTGGCGAGCTTCGCGCGCCAGGCGAGCAGGCCGACGCAGGCGAGCTGCAGCCACCAGGCCTCGGTGTGGACGTAGGCGAGCGTCTGCAGCGCCCCCAGCACCAGCGCGGCCGCCAGGTCCAGCGGCCAGGGCCAGGCGGGCCGGTTCATCAGGCGCCGTCGGAGCCGAGCGCCTCTTCGGGCGCGCGCGTCACCTTGAACCAGCGCACCGCGCCGCCGCGCGTGAGCATGACCGAGAACATCAGCGGGCCGACTTGGGTGGTTTCACCGCGCCGCGGCACATGGCCGAGTTCGTGGGCGACGAGCCCGCCGATGGTGTCGAATTCCTCCACCGGCAGCGCCGTGCCGAACACGTCGTTGACGGCGCCGATGTCGGCGTCGCCGGCGACGCGCTGGCTGCCGTCGGCCAGCGTGTAGACGCCGGACTCGCCATCCTTGTCGTCGAATTCGTCCTCGATCTCGCCGACGATCTCCTCCAGCACGTCCTCGATGGTGATCAGCCCGGCGGTGCTGCCGAACTCGTCGATGACGATCGCCAGGTGATTGCGGTTGGAGCGGAAGTCGCGCAGCAGGTCGTTCAGGCCCTTGGACTCGGGCACGAACACCGCCGGGCGCAGCAGCGTGCGCAGGTTCAACTCGGGCGCCCGCTGCAGCTTGAGCAGGTCCTTGGCCATCAGGATGCCGATGACGTTCTCACGCGTGCACTCGAAGACCGGGAAGCGCGAATGGCCGGTGCCGATGACGGCGTGCAGCACGTCGTCGTAGGCAGCGTCGATGTCGAGCAGGTCCATGCGCGGCGCGGCCACCATCACGTCACCGGCGGTCAGGTCGGCCATGCGCAGCACGCCTTCGAGCATCAGGCGCGATTCGGGGGCGATCAGTTCGCGGTTCTCCGCGTCGGCGAGCGTGGAGATCAGCTCGTCGCGCGAGTCGGGGCCGGGCGAGACGAATTCGACCAGCTTGCGGAACAGGGTGCGCCGTTCGGCGCCAGGGGGCGCGGGCCGTTCGCCGGGGCGGGACGGGCGCGCTGGGTGGGGGTCGGACATCGCGCTGACGCGAGGGAAAGTTCCGGAAGTGGCCAAGCTTACCCGAACGACGATGACCGTCGGCACGCTCCTCGCTTGACACGTCTGGTACCTTGAACCACAGTCACGGCCCCCCATTTCGGCCGTTTGCGCATTCTTCCGAGGCTTTTCCCATGGCTCTGATTCCCGCCACCATCCTGACCGGCTTCCTGGGCTCGGGCAAGACGACCCTGCTCAAGCGCGTGCTCACCGAGGCCCACGGCCAGAAGATCGCGGTGATCGAGAACGAGTTCGGCGACGAGAACATCGACAACGAGATCCTCGTGCAGGACACGAAGGAGCAGATCATCCAGCTCAACAACGGCTGCGTCTGCTGCACCATCCGCGAGGACCTGCGCACCACGCTGTCCGACCTGGCCACGAAGAAGCGCAAGGGCGAGCTCGACTTCGACCGCGTCGTCATCGAGACCACCGGCTTGGCCGACCCGGGCCCCGTGGCGCAGACCTTCTTCATGGACGACGAGATCGCCGAGAGCTACCTGCTCGACTCCATCCTGACCCTGGTCGACGCCAAGCACGGCGACGCTCAGCTCGACACCCGCCAGGAGGCGCGCCGCCAGGTGGGCTTCGCCGATCAGATCTTCATCAGCAAGGCCGACCTGGTCGACGACGCCACGGTCGACGCGCTGATCCACCGCGTCAAGCACATGAACCCGCGCGCGCCGCAGCGCAAGGTCAACTTCGGCGAGGTGCCGATCTCCGAGGTGTTCGACCTGCGCGGCTTCAACCTCAACGCCAAGCTGGACATCGACCCGGAATTCCTGTCCGGCGACGGTCATGGCCACGATCACCACGATCACGACCATGACCACGAACACGGCGCCGAACATGGTGATCATTGCGACCACCCGCATCACCACCATCACGACGACGACGTGAAGTCCTTCGTGTTCCGCTCCGACAAGGCCTTCAACCCCGCCAAGCTGGAGGACTTCCTCGGCGCCATCGTGCAGGTCTACGGGCCGAAGATGCTGCGCTACAAGGGCGTGTTGAACATGAAGGGCAGCGACCGCAAGGTGATCTTCCAGGGCGTGCACCAGCTGATGGGCAGCGACCTGGGTCCGAAATGGGCGCCCGGCGAGAAGAAGACCAGCAAGATGGTGTTCATCGGGCTGGACCTGCCTCGCGACGTATTTCTTCAGGGATTGGAGCAGTGCCTCGTCTGAAAACCACATGGCTACAATCCGGCGCGCCTGAAACCGGGCCCAGCCGTCGCCCGCGCCTTGCGGACGGGGTATAACCGCCGCTGCGAGGAGACTCCCGTGAGCAAGACACCGGCCACCAAAGCAAGCGCAAAGAAAGCTGCCGCCAAGCCTGCCGCGCCGGCGGCCAAGGGCAAACCGACCGCCAAGACGGCGGCACCCGCCAAGAAGCCCGCCCCCGCCAAGACACCGGTGAAGACTGCACCGGCCAAGGCGGCGCCAGTGAAGACGACCGTCAAGGCGCCTGCCGCCAAGGCGGTCGCCACGCCGGCCCCTGCTCCCAAACCGACGACGCCGCCCGCGGCGCCCGCACCGACCAAACCGATGGCCACGTCCCGTTCTTCCAAAGCAGCCCCGCCACCGCCGGTGAGCGCACCGCTGCCGCCGGCCACGTCCCGATTCGCCGACCGGTTCGCACCGCCCCGGCCGCCCACCCGACAGATGAACAACCTCGGACTCGACACCCCCAAGCCGACCCAGAAATCCGACCCCAAGCTTGCCAACGCCTGGAAGAGCAAGGCCGGCCGCGACCTCACCGAAGACGAGCTGCTGGCCATGCCGGAGTCGGAGTACATGAACGACAAGCAGCTGGAGTTCTTCCGCCACAAGCTGCAGACGCTGAAGGACGACCTGCTGTCCAACGCCGGCGAGACCACCGAGCACCTGCGCGAAGACACCTCCATCGTCCCGGACCCGGCCGACCGGGCGACGATCGAGGAAGAGCACGCGCTGGAGCTGCGCACCCGCGACCGCGAGCGCAAGCTGCTGAAGAAGATTTCACAGTCGCTCGGCCGCATCGACGCCGGCGATTACGGTTTCTGTGACGAAACCGGCGAGCCGATCGGCCTCGGCCGCCTGATCGCCCGACCGACCGCTACACTGTCCCTCGAAGCTCAGCAACGGCGCGAGCTCAAACAGAAGATGTTCGGCGACTGAGCCCCGAGGCCCGGCCGCCGTCCTCGTCATCCGTCATGTCGGAACCCAAAGACACCACGAGCTTCTTTCGCAAGGTCGTCAAGTTCGTGGCCAATCCGACCACGGAATGGGCCGAGATCGGCTTGCCGCAGGACGAGGCACGCGAGACGGAGTTCGCCAAGTCCGAGCTGAAGGCGATGATCGAGCGCAAGCGGCGCAACGACTTCGTCCGCAAGCGCGAGTTCGACATGCTGCGCAAGGTGCGCCGCGAGGGCCTGTCTCCGGAGCAACTGGCGGCGCTCGGCGGTTCGTCGCGGCTGGACGATTCCGAAGGCCGCCTGTCGGTGGCCGAGAGCGGCGCCAAGCAGGACGCCAGTGTCAAGGCCAAGATCGACGCCATCGAGCAGCAGATGGTCGGCGACAACTTCGGCGCCTCCCCGCGCCGCGGCCCCGAGTTCTACAACGCCCCCACCCAGCCCGTGCCGATGGGCAGCAATGCCCCGGCCAGCGCGCGCATGCCGCTCGACGGCTCGCGCGGCGATCCGCAGCCCGCCATGGCCCCCGCGCCGGCGGCTGCCGTCGTGATGGGTGCCGGGCTGTCGCCGCTTTCGCCGCTGTCCATGGACGCTGGCGCGGGCGACTTCTCCAATGCCTTCGCCGTCGAGGTCAGCGAGGTCGCCCACGACCCCGAGCTCGACGAAGCCGTCATCGCCTTCGCCAATGCCGACTTCGAGCAGTGCGAGCAGGCCCTGGCCAACCTGACCGGCATGGGCGGGCAGCGCCACGCGCATGCCGAGACCTGGCTGGTGCTGTTCGACCTCTACCGGGCGATCGGCCAGCAGCACAAGTTCGAGAGCCTGGCGCTCGACTACGCCCAGCAATTCGGCTGGTCGGCGCCGCAGTGGTTCTCGATGCCGCGCCTGGTCGCCGAAGCCGCCAGCGAGGAACGCGCCCCGAGCAACAGCCGCATCGACGGCCAGGTCGGCTGGGTCTGCCCCGACTACGTCGATGCCGACGCGGTGGCGCGGCTGTCCTCGCAGAGCCTGCAGATGCCGCTGCCCTGGGTGTTCGACTGGAGCGCGCTCAAGGGCATCGACACCGAAGGCGCGGCGCGCCTGTCGGAGCTGTTCCGCAACTGGATCCGCCAGCGGCTGGAAATGCGCTGGCTGGGCGGTGAACGCCTGTTCACCGTGCTGGCCGATGCCGCACCGACCGGCGTGCGCGACGTCGACCCGGCCTACTGGCAGCTGCGCCTGGACGCGCTGCGCCTGACCAACCGGCCCGACCAGTTCGACGAAGCCGCGATCGACTACTGCGTGACCTACGAGGTGTCGCCGCCGTCGTGGGAGCCGGCGCTGTGCGAAGTGCGCGTCAGCGGCTCGCACAGCAGCACCACCTCGCCGCCGCTGTCGATGGTCAGCGAGGTCTCGACGAGTTTCATCGAATCTCGCTTCACCGAGGATCCGAACGCGACCGTGCAGGTGGCCAGCATGGAGCTGTCCGGCCAGCTGGTCGGCGACATCGGCCCGACGCTGAAGAAGCTCGAGGGCGAGCTGGGCGCGTCGACCATCGTCAACGTCAGCTGCTCGCGGCTGATCCGCGTCGACTTCATCGCCGCCGGCGACCTGCTCAACTGGGTGCTGGCGCGGCGCAACGAGAACCGCACCGTGGTGTTCGTCGAGTCGCACCGGCTGGTGGCGCTGTTCTTCGGCGCGATGGGCATCAACGAGCATGCCCGCGTCAAGGTCCGCAGCGTCTGACTTGGCGCCGCTGAGCTGACGCCTTGAACCGGCGCCCCTCGGCGCCATCTGCGAGTTCACATGGAAAACTACCACGGCACGACCATCGTCAGCGTGCGCCGCGGCAGCGTCGTCGCGCTCGGCGGCGACGGCCAGGTCACGCTCGGCCACATCGTCGTCAAGGCCTCGGCCCGCAAGGTGCGCAAGCTGCACCACGACAAGGTGCTGGCCGGTTTCGCCGGCGCCACCGCTGACGCCTTCACGCTGTTCGAGCGCTTCGAGGCCCAGCTCGAGAAGCACCAGGGCCACCTGACCCGCGCAGCGATCGAGCTGACCCGCGACTGGCGCACCGACCGCGTGCTGCGCCGGCTCGAGGCGATGCTCGCCGTGGCCGACCACACTGCCTCGTTGATCATCACCGGCAACGGCGACGTGCTGGAACCCGAGTACGGCATCGTCGCCATCGGCTCGGGCGGCGCCTATGCCAGCGCGGCAGCGCGCGCGCTGGTCGAGCACACCGAGATGGCGCCGAAGGACATCGTCAAGAAATCCCTCGAGATCGCCGGCGACCTGTGCATCTACACCAACCAGCACCACACCATCGAGACCCTGGGATGAAGTCCTCCATGACGCCGCAGGAGATCGTCTCCGAACTCGACCGCCATGTCGTCGGCCAGCGCGACGCCAAGCGCGCGGTGGCGATCGCGCTGCGCAACCGCTGGCGCCGCCAGCAGGTCGACGAGAAGATGCGTGGCGAGATCACGCCGAAGAACATCCTGCTGATCGGCCCGACCGGCGTCGGCAAGACCGAGATCGCGCGGCGCCTGGCCAAGCTGGCCGACGCGCCCTTCATCAAGGTCGAGGCGACCAAGTTCACCGAGGTCGGCTACGTCGGCAAGGACGTCGACTCGATCGTGCGCGACCTGGCCGACATGGCGGTCAAGCAGGAGCGCGAGGCGGCGATGAAGCGCCAGCGCGTGCGCGCCGAGGACGCCGCGGAAGACCGTGTGCTTGACATCCTGGTGCCCGGCTCGGCGGCCGACAACACCGCCCGCCAGGTGATGCGCAAGCGCCTGCGCGAAGGTGCGATGGACGACAAGGAGATCGAAGTCGACCTCGCCGAGGCCCGCCCGGCGCTGGAGATCATGGGCCCGGCCGGCATGGAGGACATGGCCGAGCAGCTCAAGGGCATGTTCGCCAACCTCGGCCAGCCGCCGAAGAAGACCCGCAAGCTGAAGATCGCCGAGGCGCTGAAGCTGCTGACCGACGAGGAAGCCGCCAAGCTGGTCAACGACGAGGACGTCAAGACTGCGGCACTGGCCAACGCCGAGCAGAACGGCATCGTCTTCATCGACGAGATCGACAAGGTGGCCTCGCGCGGCAGCGCGCAGGGCGCCGACGTGTCGCGCCAGGGCGTGCAGCGCGACCTGCTGCCGCTGGTCGAGGGCACGACGGTGAACACCAAGTACGGCATGCTGCGCACCGACCACATCCTGTTCATCGCCTCGGGCGCCTTCCACCTGGCCAAGCCGAGCGACCTGATCCCGGAACTGCAGGGCCGCTTCCCGATCCGCGTAGAACTCGGCGCGCTGACGGTCGAGGACTTCGAGGCGATCCTGACGCAGACGCACGCCAGCCTGGTCAAGCAGTACCAGCTGCTGCTGGCGACCGAGGGCGTGACGCTGGAGCTGGCGCCCGATGCGATCCGCCGCATCGCGCAGATCGCCTGCGAGGTCAACGAACGCACCGAGAACATCGGCGCACGCCGACTGGCCACCGTGATGGAGCGGCTGCTCGACGAGATCAGCTTCGACGCACCGAACCAGTCGGGCCGCACGGTCACCATCGACGCAGCCGTCGTCGATGCGCGACTGGCCGAGCTGGTGAAGAACGAGGACTTGTCGCGCTACATCCTCTAGGCAAACTGCCTAGAGCGCGAGGCGGTGCGACTGCAGCTGCAGCAGGCCGTCGAAGATCAGCGTGTCGATCGTCTCGAAGGCCAGTTGGGTGATCGGCGCGAGCTTGACCGCCGCGCCGCCGCTCATGATCAGCGCCGGCTCCTGACCGGTGCGCGCGCGCAGCTTGCGGTGCATGCGTTCGACCGCACCGGCGAGCGCATCGGCACCGCCGCTCATCAGCGCGTCGCTGGTGTTGGTGGGGAAGTCGACGGCCTCGCCGGTCGGCGCTTTCAAGCCGGCGGTGCCCATCTCCAGCGCGCGCAGCATCAGGCCGAAGCCGGGCAGGATCAGCCCGCCGAGGAAGCATCCCGACGCATCGAGCGCGTCGACCGTCACCGCCGTGCCGACCATCACCACCAGCGCCGGCCGCGGCCGGCCTTCGGCAAGCACGCGGTGGCGCGCGCCGATCATCGCCACCCAGCGGTCGACGCCGAGCCGGTTCGGATGGTCGTAGCCGTTGGTCACGCCGCAGGCTTCACGGGTCGAGACCACCCAGCGTGGCTCCACGTCCCACAGCTCGAGCTGCTCCTCGACGCGGCGCTTGACCGCCTCGCCGGCGACGATGCAGCCGAGCATGCTGGCCGGTGCCGGCAGCGCCTTCCAGTCGGTCTCGGCCAGCGAGTCGATGGTCTCCAGGAACACCGCGCCCTGCGCGAGCAGCGCGGCGCCGGGCTGCGGCGAAGCGTACTGCGCCCACTTCAGGCGCGTGTTGCCCACGTCGATGGCGAGGAACGTCATGCGAGAGGCGGGTTCAGAAGTCGGAGAGCGACGAGTCAGCCGGGGCGTCGATCAGGCGACGCACGCGGCGGATCAGCTGGTTGGTCTCGAGCATGCGGTTCGGCCGGCCCAGGCGCTGTGCCACTTCGTCGAGCAGGCCTTCGAGGTCGTCGCGGCTGCGCGCACGCCGCAGGCGCATCAGCGTCAGCGAGCCCGCCACCGGCGCGTCGGCGCGCACCGCACGGATGAGCATGTCGCGCGCCTGTTCGAGCGGGCCGTCCAGGTCGCCGAGGTCGGAGTAGTCGGTCTCCACCGTCGCCCAGGGTTCGTAGGCGCCGAGATCGCCGTTGAGCGTCGAGGCCGGCGCGAGCGAGCCCATCGGCGGCAGGGGTGCCTCGCCGCCGAGCTCGGGCAGCGGCACGTCGACGGCCATCGGCGGCAGCGTCGGGTAGGGGGCGGCCTCGATCGACATGGTCGGCAGCGGCCGCATGATGAGGCCCATGTCGAGCAGTTCGTCGTAGCAGCTCGGCGGCACGCCGGCCTGTTCGGCCAGACGCCTGACCTGCTCCTCGGTGCGCCGGCCGTTGACCAGCAGCAGCACCGTGCGATGGCGCTGGCTCAGCTGGCGCGCACGCGTCGCCAGCTCGGCCTGGCCGTCCGGCGTCTTGATCGGTGCATTGCCTGTGCCCAAGCGCGAATCTCCAGCAGGGGTCGTGTGCCCCGTCTCCCAACGGGCGCGATTGTGCCGCCAAACGCCGCGATCGCCGACGACTGAAACATGTTCGTCACACCGGGTAAGCACCCGGGGCGCACGGCCCCGACATCAGCGCCACCGAAGGCCTTGCGCGCTACACTGCGAATTGACGTATACGTCAATTGCGCCGCGTCCATTCCCGAACCTGCCAGGAGACCGCATGGCCCGCAACTCGCCTTCGATGGCCGACTTCCAGCACCGCGGCGCCGGCAGCGGCAAGCCTGCGGCGCGCCGCTTCGACCTCGCGCGCTTCGACCCGGCGGCCAAGCCCTTCGCCAGCGGCAGCAAGTCGCGCGACAAGGCCAGCGTGGCCGAACTCGCGGTGGAGATCGACCGCCTGCAGGACCTGTTCTATGCCGACCGCCGCTTCAAGCTGCTGGTGGTGCTGCAGGGCACCGACACCTCGGGCAAGGACGGCACCATCCGCGGCGTGTTCGGCCAGACCAGCGCGCTGGGCGTGCACGCGGTCGGCTGGAAGGCGCCGACCAGCGACGAGCGGGCGCGTGACTACCTCTGGCGCATCCACCAGCGGGTGCCGGCCGAGGGCGAGACCGTCATCTTCAACCGCAGCCACTACGAGGACGTGCTGGTGCCGGTGGTCAACGGCTGGATCACGCCCGAGCAGACCCGGCAGCGCTACGCGCAGATCAACGCCTTCGAGAAGCTGCTGACCGAAACCGGCACGGTGATCTGCAAGTTCATGCTCCACATCTCGAAGGACGAGCAGCGCGCCCGGCTGCAGGAGCGGCTGGACGACCCGACCAAGCACTGGAAGTTCGCCGCCGGCGACCTCGACGTGCGCAAGCAGTGGGACGCCTACCAGCAGGCCTACGAAGACGCGATCGCCGCCACCGGCACGCCCTGGGCACCGTGGACCATCGTGCCGGCCGACTCGAAGACGCACCGCAACCTGATGATCGGGCGCGCCGTCGTCGAGACGCTGAAGGGCCTGAAGCTGCGCTACCCGCCGGGCAGCCCCGAACTCGCGAACCTGCGGGTCGAATGAACACCTCGAACGGAGACACCCCGTGACCGACCTGTCCGCCGAATACAAGGCCCTGGCCGACTACCGCCCGACGAACAAGGTGCGTTTCGTCACCGCGGCGAGCCTGTTCGACGGCCACGACGCCGCGATCAACATCATGCGGCGCATCCTGCAGGGCATGGGCGCGGAGGTCATCCACCTTGGCCACAACCGCTCGGTGGACGAGGTGGTGACCGCGGCGCTGCAGGAAGACGTGCAGGGCATCGCGCTGAGCAGCTACCAGGGCGGCCACGTCGAGTACTTCAAGTACATGGTCGACCTGCTGCGCCAGCGCGGCGGCTCGCACATCCAGGTGTTCGGCGGCGGCGGCGGCGTGATCGTGCCGGCCGAGATCGCCGAGCTGCAAGGCTACGGCGTGGCGCGCATCTACAGCCCGGAAGACGGGCAGCGCATGGGCCTGGCCGGCATGATCGGCGAGATGGTGATGCGCTGCGACCATGACCTGTCGCCACATGCGCCGTCCGACCTCGCGGCTTTGCGCGGCCACTCGGAAGCCGCCTGGCGGTCGCTCGCGCAGCTGATCACCGCGCTGGACAACGGCAAGGCGGGCGAAGCGCTGAAGAAGGCGCTGCACGAAGCGGCGAAGACAGCGCGAATCCCGGTGCTCGGCATCACCGGCACCGGCGGCGCCGGCAAGAGTTCGCTGACCGACGAGCTGATCCGCCGCCTGCGCCTGGACCAGGACGACGCGCTGCGCGTGGCGGTGATCAGCATCGACCCGTCGCGCCGCAAGAGCGGCGGCGCGCTGCTCGGCGACCGCATCCGCATGAACGCGATCTCGCCCTGGCAGCAGGGTCCGCGGGTGTTCATGCGTTCGCTGGCCACCCGCGACTTCGGCAGCGAGATCAGCCAGGCGCTGCCCGACGTGATCGCCGCCTGCAAGGTGGCGGGGTTCGATGCGATCGTCGTCGAGACCTCGGGCATCGGCCAAGGCGACGCAGCGATCGTGCCGCTGGTCGACGTGCCGATGTACGTGATGACACCCGAGTTCGGCGCCGCCAGCCAGCTCGAGAAGATCGACATGCTCGACTTCGCCGAGTTCGTCGCCATCAACAAGTTCGACCGCAAGGGCGCGATGGACGCGCTGCGCGACGTCGCCAAGCAGGTGCAGCGCAACCAGGAGGCGTGGAAGCAGCGGCCGGAGGAGATGCCGGTGTTCGGCACCATGGCCAGCCGCTTCAACGACGACGGCGTGACGGCGCTGTACCAGGCACTGCTGCCGCGCCTGGCGGCGCTGGGCCTGCCGGTGAAGGAAGGCCGGCTGCCGCCGGCGGCGACTCGCCACAGCACCCACCAGACGCCCATCGTGCCGGGTGCACGCGTGCGCTACCTGGCCGACATCGCCGACACCGTGCGCGGCTACAAGCGCCACGCGCGCGAGCAGGCAAGGCTGGCGCGCGAGATCCAGCAGTTGCGCGAGACCGCGCGCATGCTGCACGAGAACGACCCGACACGCGACGGCGCGAAGAACACCGTGCTCAAGCTCGCCGACGAGCGCGAACCGCGGCTCGATGCGCGCGCGAAGAAGCTGCTCGCGATGTGGCCGGACATGCAGCGCGCCTACGCTGGCGACGAGTACGTGGTGAAGATCCGCGACCGCGAGATCCGAACCGCGCTGACCCACACCACGCTGTCGGGCAGCAGGATCCGCAAGGTGTCGCTGCCGAAGTACGAGGACCACGGCGAGATCCTGCAGTGGCTGATGCTCGACAACGTGCCCGGCAGCTTCCCCTACACCGCCGGCACCTTCGCGTTCAAGCGCGAGAACGAGGACCCGACGCGCATGTTCGCCGGCGAGGGCGACGCCTTCCGCACCAACCGGCGCTTCAAGCTGGTCAGCGAAGGCATGCCGGCCAAGCGGCTGTCGACCGCGTTCGACTCGGTCACGCTGTACGGCAACGACCCCGACCCGCGGCCCGACATCTACGGCAAGGTCGGCAACTCGGGCGTGTCGATCGCCACGCTCGACGACCTCAAGGTGCTGTACTCGGGCTTCGACCTGTGCGACCCGGCGACCTCGGTGAGCATGACCATCAACGGCCCGGCGCCGAGCATCCTGGCGATGTTCATGAACGCGGCGGTCTACCAGCAGCTCGAAAAGTTCAAAGCCGACAACGGCCGCGAGCCCACCGACGACGAGGCGCAGAAGATCCGCGCCTGGGCGCTGGCCAATGTGCGCGGCACGGTGCAGGCCGACATCCTGAAGGAAGACCAGGGCCAGAACACTTGCATCTTCTCGACCGAGTTCAGCCTCAAGGTGATGGGCGACATCGCCGAGTACTTCGTGCACCACCAGGTGCGCAACTTCTACTCGGTGTCGATCTCCGGCTATCACATCGCCGAGGCGGGCGCGAACCCGATCTCGCAGCTGGCCTTCACGCTGAGCAACGGCTTCACCTTCGTCGAAGCGTATCTCGCACGAGGCATGCACATCGACGACTTCGCGCCCAACCTGAGCTTCTTCTTCAGCAACGGCATGGACCCGGAGTACACGGTGCTCGGCCGCGTGGCACGGCGCATCTGGGCGGTGGCGATGCGCGAGCGCTACGGCGCCAACGAGCGCAGCCAGAAGCTGAAGTACCACGTGCAGACCAGCGGCCGCAGCCTGCACGCGCAGGAGATCGCCTTCAACGACATCCGCACCACGCTGCAGGCACTGATCGCGATCTACGACAACTGCAACTCGCTGCACACCAACGCCTACGACGAGGCGATCACCACGCCCACCGAGGAGAGCGTGCGCCGCGCGATGGCGATCCAGCTGATCATCAACCGCGAGTGGGGCCTGGCGAAGAACGAGAACCCGAACCAGGGCTCGTTCGTGATCGACGAGCTGACCGAGCTGGTGGAAGAGGCGGTGCTCGCCGAGTTCGAGAAGATCGCCGAACGCGGCGGCGTGCTCGGCGCGATGGAGACCGGCTACCAGCGCAGCAAGATCCAGGAAGAGTCGATGCACTACGAGATGCAGAAGCACACCGGCGAGTACCCGATCATCGGGGTGAACACCTTCCGCAACCCGCACGGCGACCCGACCCCGACCACGCTGGAGTTGGCACGCTCGACCGAGGCCGAGAAGCAGAGCCAGCTGACGCGGCTGCGCGACTTCCACGAGCGCCATGCGGCCGAGGCGCCGGCGATGCTGCAGAAGCTTCAGCAGGCGGTGATCGCCAACGGCAACGTGTTCGAGGTGCTGATGGAGGCGGTGCGGGTCTGCTCGCTCGGGCAGATCACCAGCGCACTGTTCGAAGTCGGCGGGCAGTACCGCCGATCCATGTAGGTCGGGTCGCGGCGGCGGCAGCCGGCCAGCGCACGGCCGCTCCGAAGCGGCCGGCTGACCCCCTCGGGGGGTGGTCGCGGTACGCCGCGACCGGGGGCTTCCGTCAGACAGCCTGGAGCAGGCCGAAGCCGGTGTCCAGCGTGCGGTCGCGGCCGCCGTCCTTGGCGCGGTAGAGCGCGGCGTCGGCACGGCGAAGCATCGCTTCGAGGGTATCGGGCCCGCCGCGGCAGCGTGACACGCCAGCGCTGTAGCCGATCACGAAACCCAGTTCGGCCTGCGAGGCGGCGGCCAGGCGTTCGCGCAGACGGGTGTCGAAGCGGGCCGCGTTGGCCTGGTCGGACTCCGTCAGCAGCACGCAGAACTCCTCGCCGCCATAGCGGCCGATCAGGTCGGCGTCTCCCGCGGCTTCCGCGAGTTGTCGGGCCACCAGGCGCAGCGCGCGGTCGCCGGCGTCGTGGCCCAGCGTGTCGTTGATCTGCTTGAAGCGGTCGATGTCGAACATCAGCACCGCCATCGGCACGCCGCGGCGCCGGCCGGCATCGAGGCGCTCGCGCGCCAGTTCCAGCCAGGCGCGGCGGTTGAAGACGCCGGTCAGGCCATCGACGGTGGCCAGCCGCTCCAGCGCGCGCGCTGCCTCGTCGCGGTGGGCGAGCAGGATGCCCAGCACCGTCAGCATGGCGGTGACCAGGGCGATCACCGCGGCGGCGTAGTTGATCGGGTGCGGCGACAGGAAGCGCGGATACAGCTCGGTGAAAAAAGCGCCGAGCGTGCCGCGCGCCAGCGTCACGGCCGCATGCAGCATCAGGCTGACCACCACCAGCCAGCGCCAGCGCCCGATCTGCTGCGGGGCCGGACGCACCATGGTGGCCGCGATCATCAGCATCTGCGAGGCCAGCAGGCCGTTGGCCCAGCCGACGCGGAACGGGTAGTGCGAGAAGCCGATCGTGTAACCAATCGGCATCAGCACGGCCAGCAGCCACTGCAGTCGCACCCGGCCGGGCCGGCCGCTCCACAGCTCGAAGGCGCTGGCCAGCAACGCCAGGCTGAAGGACATGGAGGCCATCGACAGGGTCGACAGCGTCTGGTCCGCGAGACCGCCGCGGGGCATCAGCCCGGACAGCAGGATGAACACCCAGCCAGCCGCCTGCAGTGCGGCCCCTTCCTGCGCACGGCGCGCCGGCGCGCTCTCGCGGCCCATCACCAGCGGAAGGGCGACGGCCATGGTGAGCAGGTTGATCGTCAGCGCGATCAGCAGGGTTCGCAGGTCAATCGGCATGGAAGGGGCGGTCGCCGCCGGCGCGACGGCTGTGCCAGAGCCTGGATTCTCGGCAAAGCAGCGGCGCCACCGGCGGCACTTCCGCACGCCCGGCCGCGGTGCACGCCCATCTGCGCTTCGGCTGCGCCGTATGACGCAGAAGTGAATGCCTCACAACTGGTAACAACTGAACATCGATTACCCCCTTGTTCGGGGGGTGCTCCACCCACTAAGGTTGACCCAAGCCACTTTTCGAAAGCCCCGCCATGCGCCAAGACGTGATTGCCCTCGGCTCGTCGGCCCCCCCACAAGGGCGCTTCGGTGCAGGACGCCCGCAGGTCGGCATCGGCTGGCGGCACGTGGCCACCGCGCTGCTGCTGGTCGTGGTGCTGCCGGTCTTCGTCGCCGCCGGTGTTGCTGCACTGGCGGTTGCGCCGGTGGTGCTGACGGTGGTCGGCATCCACCAGCTCCAGCAGCTGGCCCGGTCGCAACGCCAACCGGCGCGAATCCAAGAGCGACGCTGAGGTGCCGCAGCCGATGCGGCTGCTGCTGATCCGCCATGGCGAAACCGCGCTGAACGCAGCGCGGGTACTCCAACCCGCAGACACCCCGTTGAGCGCCCGCGGTCACACCCAGGCCGCCGCACTGGCGCGGCGGCTGGCAGCGGCGCCGATCACCCAGCTCTGGTCCAGCGACCTGCCGCGCGCCTGGCAGACCGCCGAGGCCATCGCCCAGGCCACCGGCGTGCCGATCAGGCCCTCGGCCCGGCTGCAGGAGCGCAACTTCGGCGACCTGCGCGGCCTGCCCTACGAAACGCTGGGCTTCGACCCGCTCGGCATGCAGCAGGCGCCTGCAGCGGGCGAATCGATGGGCGAGTTCGAGTCGCGCATCGACACTGCCCTGGCCGAGGCCCTGGCAGCCGCAGAAGGCGGCACGGGCTGCCTGGCAATCGTCAGCCACGGGCTGGTCATCCACAGCCTGCTGTCGCGCCGCATTGCCCGGGCAACAGGCCTGGCGCTGCCGGAGCGAATCGCCAACACCTCGGTGACCGTGGTCGAGCCGGGTCCGCCGCCCCGTGCCACGCTGATCGACTGCACGGCGCACCTGGCAGGCGCGGCGGCCGACGACCCACTGGCCTTGTCGGGTGGTTGAGCCGTGTAAGGCGGCTGTATCGCTTGCGGCGTAACTTGCAGCCATTCCAATCCTTCAGGAGACAGACATGGCCCTCCCACGCGACGTTTTTGTGGTCGGTGCTGCACGCACCGCGATCGGCACCTTCGGCGGTGCGCTGAAGGACGTGCCGCTGGCCGACCTGGCCACGCTGGCCGTGAAGACCGCGCTGGAGCGCAGCGGAGCCGATGCGGCGAGCGTCGGCCACCTGGCGATGGGCACGGTGATCCCGACCGAGCCGCGCGACGCCTACCTCAGCCGCGTCGCCGCGATGAACGCCGGCCTGCCGAAGGAGACGCCAGCCTTCAACGTCAACCGACTGTGCGGCTCGGGCCTGCAGGCCATCGTGTCCGCCTCGCAGGCGATCACGCTGGGCGACTGCGAGATCGCCATCGGTGCCGGCGCCGAGTCGATGAGCCGCGGTGCCTACCTGCTGCCGCAGGCCCGCTGGGGCGCGCGCATGGGCGATTCGCCGATGCTCGATTTCGTGGTCGGCGCACTGCACGACCCCTTCCACAAGATCCACATGGGCATCACCGCCGAGAACGTCGGCGAGCAGTACGGCATCAGCCGCTCGATGATGGACGAGCTGGCGGTAGAGAGCCACCGCCGGGCTGCCGCCGCCATCGCCGAAGGCCGCTTCAGGAGCCAGATCGTGCCGGTGGTCATCACCTCGAAGAAGGGCGACGTCAGCTTCGACACCGACGAGCACGTCAAGCCCGGCACGACGATGGAGACGCTGGCCAAGATGCGCGCCGCCTTCAAGAAGGACGGCGCGGTGACCGCCGGCAATGCCAGCGGCATCAACGACGGCGCCGGTGCCGTGGTGCTGGCCAGCGCCGACGCGGTGAAGTCCGGCAACCTGAAGCCGATCGCACGGCTGGTGAGCTATGCGCACGCCGGCGTCGAGCCGACCCTCATGGGCATCGGCCCGGTGCCGGCGACGAAGCTGGCACTGGCCCGGGCCGGCCTGAAGGTGAGCGATCTCGACGTGATCGAGTCCAACGAGGCCTTCGCCGCGCAGGCCTGCGCGGTGGTCAAGGAACTGGCACTCGACCCGGCCAAGGTCAACCCGAACGGCTCGGGCATCTCGCTCGGCCACCCGATCGGTGCCACCGGCGCGATCATCACCACCAAGGCGCTGTACGAACTGCAGCGCGTGGGCGGTCGCTACGCGCTGGTGACGATGTGCATCGGCGGCGGCCAGGGCATCGCCGCGATCTTCGAGCGGGTCTGAGCGCCGGCGCTCGATAGGAACCGCCGCGGGCGGCGTTCAGCGCAGGGCCCAGGCGCCGCCGTCCGCGTGAACACGCTCCTCGGCGCGCAGCTTGTCGAGGTGCGCGCGCAGGGAGCGCAGCGCCACCGGGTGCAGGCGCTCGGGCACGTCGGCATAGACATGGATCAAGAGCGCGTGCTCGTCGACCGTGCCCAGCTCGCGCAGCGAGGCCAGCACCTTGGCCTCGCGCTGCAGTCGGTGGGCGATGATCTTCTCGAAGGCTGCGCGCGGCTGCTCCATCAGGAAGCCGTGGCCCGGTGCCAGCCAGTCGAGATCTTCAGCGCACAGCGCGCGCAGCGAGGCCAGGTAGGCGGCCATGTTGCCGTCCGGCGGGTTGATGACCACGGTGCTCAGCTGCATCACGTGGTCGCCGGTGAAGAGCGTCTTCTCCTCCTCGAGCCGGTAGCACAGGTGGTTGGAGGCATGGCCCGGCGTGTGCACCACGCTGAGCGTCACGTGGTCGTCGATGGCGAAGCGCTCGCCGCCGGCGAGCTGCACGTCGGGCGCGAAGCTGGCGTCCTGCCATTCGGGATGGTCGGCGATGCGGCCGAGCACCGGCGCACCGGTGCGTGCCTTCAGCAGCACACAGCCCGGTGAATGGTCGAGGTGGGTGTGCGTGGCAAAGATGCGGCGGATCGGCCCCGGCGCCGCGGCGAGGATGGCGTCGATGTGGCGCTCCTCGGCCGGGCCGGGGTCGATCACCGCCCACTCGTTGCGCGGCCCGCCGCCGACCAGGTAGGCGTTGGTGCCGGGCCCGGTCATCACGCTGCCGTTGTGCGCCGTGACGCGGATCACCCGCGGCGACAGCCGCACCGCCACGCCGGGCACAATATCGTAGGACGCATGCCCGCTGCAGGCCGGGTCGATGCGGCGCAGCTCGGCGAAGGCCGGCTCGTCCGGCGTGACCGGGCGGGTGCCGTCGCGGCCGCGGCCGATCTGCGGCTGGATGCGCGGCACCTCGCGCGGCTGCCGTGCCCAGGCCAACAGCGCATCGACGTTGTCGAAGCGCGCCACCGCCTCGAGCGTCTTGCGCGTCGGCGTCAGCAGCTTCAGCGGCTCGGTGCGCGTCAGCGCCGCGGCCGGCGCGACCCACATCTGCTCGACCAGCTCGCCGTCGTCGTGCACCGCGATCTGCCCAGCCGGCGCGCGGGCGACGAAGAAGCGCGTGTCGAAGCGCTTGGCCTGCACCGGCGGCGTCAGCCAGTGGCTGAAGTAGACCAGCTCGTCGACGGCCAGCGTCAGCCCCTCGTCGTGGCACAGCGCGGCCAGCGAGCGTTCGCCACGCTGCAGCGGCCCGCGCCAGCCATCGAGCCGCTCGATGCGCGCGGCATCGAGCTTCAGCGGCGAGCCGTCGCGCTCGCGCACGTAGAGCAGCCCGGCTTCCTCGAAGCATTCGCGCACCGCTGCGGCCCAGTAGTCGAGCGCATGGGCGTCGACGCCGAGCCGCGCATCGGCCTGCGCCGGCTCCAGCCCGCGGCAGTACGGCTGGGCCGCGCGGTCGGCCGCATCGACGAGGCCGCCGGGGAACACCCAGGCCCCGCTGTTGTGGTCACCGCGCTCGGCGCGGCGCAGCAGCAGCACCTCGATGCCCAGCGCGCCATCGCGCAGCACGGCGACGGTGGAAGCGGGGCGGGGAGGCTTGGCGGATTCGCTCATCGTGCGCGTCGTCGAGGCTGGAAAGCGCCGATGCTACGCCGCGGGCGCTGCAACCCCGCCGCCGCTACCAGGGGTCGAGACCTGGCGGGCGCCTCTCGCGCGGCACGGCGCCGTCGAGCAGGCGGCGCAGCCAGTCGCGCGTGTCGGCCGGATCGATGACGGTGTCGATCTCGAGCGTGGCCGCCATGTTCAGCGCGCGGCCTTCGGCGACTTGCCGATCCAACAGCTCGCGAAAGCGTGCCTCGCGTGCCTCGTCGTCGGGCAGCGCCTCCAGCTCCTTGCGGTAGCCCAGCCGCACCGCGCCTTCCAGCCCCATCGCACCGAACTCGCCGCTCGGCCAGGCGGCGGTGGCCAGCGGCGCGTGGAAGCCGCCGGCGGCCATCGCCATCGCGCCCAGGCCGTAGGCCTTGCGGATCACGACGGCCAGAAAGGGCACGCGCAGCTGCGCCGCGGCGACGAACATCCGGCTGACGTGGCGCACCTGGGCCGTGGCCTCGGTGTCAGGGCCAACCATGAAGCCCGGCGTGTCGATCAGCGAGACGAGCGCCACGCCATGCAGGTCGCACAGGCGCATGAAGCGTGCCGCCTTGTCGGCCGCGTCGGCATCGATCGCGCCGCCCAGGTGCATCGGGTTGCTGGCCAGCACGCCGACCGCTCGGCCGCCCACGCGCGCCAGCACGGTGTGGATGCCGATGCCGAAGGCCTCGCGCAGCTCGATCGCACTGCCGCGATCGACGAGGCCGTCGATCACGCGGCGCATGTCGTGGCTGCGGGTGCGCTGGGTGGGCAGCACCTCGCGCAGTGCGGCGGCCTCGGGCGCCTGTCCATCCACCGGCTGGCCGCACAGCAGTGCCAGCAGGCGTTTCGTCGCCGCCACGGCCGCCGCTTCGTCATCGACGAGCAGGTCGATCACGCCGTTGGCCGACTGCACAGAAGACGGGCCGATGTCCTCCGGCGCGAAGCGGCCCAGCCCGCCGCCCTCGACCATCGCCGGCCCGCCCATGCCGATGTTGCTGCCGCGGGTGGCGACGATCAGGTCGCAGCACCCCAGCAGCGCCGCGTTGCCCGCAAAGCAGCGACCGGCGGCGATGCCGAACAGCGGCACCTGGCCCGACAGGCTCGCGAAGCGCGCGAAGGTCGGCACATGCAGGCCGGCGACGATGGGCATGTCGGTGTCGCCCGGCCGGCCGCCGCCGCCCTCGGCGAACAGCACGAGCGGCAGCTTCTGCTCGAGCGCGATGCCGAGCAGGCGGTCGGTCTTCTGGTGGTTGCGCAGGCCCTGCGTGCCGGCCAGCACGGTGGCGTCGTAGGCCAGCATGGCGCAACGAATGCCGCCGACTGAGCCGATGCCGGTGACGATGCCGTCGGCCGGCGTCTGGCGGATCAGTTCGTCGACGCTTCTGCGCTGGGTCTGCGCGGCGTCGGCGAAGGCGCCGTATTCGACGAAGCTGCCGGGGTCGCACAGGTCGGCGATGTTCTCGCGCGCGCTGCGCAGGCCGCCGGCGTGGCGGCGGGCCATGGCCTCGGGGCGCGCCGTGTCGTGCAGCAAGGCCTCGCGATCGAGGAATTCCTGCAGGTCGGCGCGCAGCGCCGCGGCAGGCGCCGCCACTGCAGCCGCCGGTGCTGCAGCGTCTTGCGGTGCATCCACGGAACCCAGGCGCAGCAGTGCATCGCCTTCGGCCACGAGCTCGCCAGGCGCAGCCAGCAGCGCCAGCACGCGCGCATCGTGCGGTGCGCGCAGCTCGTGCTCCATCTTCATCGCCTCGACCACGGCCAGCAGCTGGCCGGCGGTCACCGCCTGGCCAGTGGCCACGGCGATCTCGACCACTGTCGCGGCCATCGGCGAACGGATCTCCTGCATCGTCATGCCTCGCAGCCCTCCGCCGGCGACTGTAGCGCCGGGCCCTTGCTACAGTGGTCTCCCCCGGGACAGCCCTGCTCGCCGCCACCATGCTCCAGTTCGCCGAAGTCCAGGCCGCCGCGGCCCGCCTGAAGGGCATCGCCCACCGCACGCCGGTGGTCACCTCGCGCACGCTCGACGAGCTGCTCGGCCTGAACGTGCTGATGAAGGCCGAGAACCTGCAGCGCATGGGCGCCTTCAAGTTCCGCGGCGGCTACAACGCGGTCAGCGTGCTGAGCGATGCGGAGCGTTCGCGCGGCGTGGTCGCCTTCTCCTCCGGCAACCATGCGCAGGCGGTGGCGCTGGCGGCGCGGCTTCATGGCTGCCGGGCGACCATCGTGATGCCGCAAGACGCGCCGGCATTGAAGCTCGCCGCCACGCGCGGCTACGGTGCCGAGGTGGTGCTGTATGACCGCTACACGGAGGACCGCTCAGCCATCGCCAAGCGGCTGACCGAGGAGCGCGGCGCCTCGCTGATCCCGCCTTTCGATCATCTGCCGGTGATGGCCGGACAGGGCACCGCGGCGCTGGAGCTGATCGAGGACGCCGGGCCGCTGGATGCACTGATCGTCTGCGCCGGCGGCGGCGGCTTCCTGTCCGGCTGCACGATCGCGGCCAAGCACCTGCTACCCAACGTGGAGGTATTCGGCGCCGAGCCGGAGCGCGGCAACGACATGCAGATGTCGCTGCGGCGCGGCGAGATCGTCACCATCGACGTGCCCCGCACCATCTGCGACGGTCAGCAGACGCAGGCCGTGGGCCGACACACCTTCGAGGTGATCAAGGCGCACGTCACCGACGTGCTGACCGTGCCCGACCCGGTGGTGGTCGACGCGATGCGCTTCGCCTTCGAGCGCCTGAAGCTGGTGCTCGAGCCGTCCGGCGCCTGCGCGCTGGCCGCACTGATGCATCACCGCGAGCGCTTCCACGGGCGGCGCGTCGGCGTCACGCTGTCGGGTGGCAACGTCGGGATCGACCGCTTCGTCGCGCTGATCAGCGGCGCCGAGCGGGTGGATTGACGGTTCAGACCGGCGGGCTCGCCAAGTCCGCTCGCGGCCCTTTGCTGCCGTTCGCGTGGCGCTGCTTTCGTGCTTGCGTTGAGCGTCGCGGCAGGCGCTGCCCGCTGGGGGCTCATGCGGCGCCGGTCGGCCTTACAGGCCGACTGCACTGCGATGCTCGCGCCAGGGGGCAGCCGCCCAACTCACTGCGTTCGCTGCGCTCACTTCGTTCAGACAGCCGGCGGCAAGTCAGTTCACGAAGCGCGCTGACGCGCGCTGCCCCCTGACGCTGCGCTTCTCGTCGCCGCCCAAATCGCCCCCAGCGGACAGCGCCTGCCGCGAAGTCCACCAGTCGAGTCCGTCGGCCGGCATACCACCGCGGGTTCAGCAAAGGCGCGTGCGGGCGGGCTGGAGCGCGCCTGTTCGGCGCTGAGCAGCGCAGGGCTTGCGGCAGGCGCGCGGCAGCGCGCTACGTAGACTGACTTGCCGCCGGCTGTCTGAGCGCAGCGAACGCAGTGAGCGAAGCGAGTTGGGCGGCCTGCCGTGAGCCCGAGCAGCGCAAGGGAGTCGGCCCATCGGGCCGACCGCCGAAGCGGCGCGCGCCAGCCTGCCCGCACGCGCCTTTGCCGCGCCCACCTCGACGCGTAAATCGGTCGTCGAACTTCAGCAACGGGCCGCGAGCCGTCAGCCGCCGAAGCCTTCCAGCACGTTCGCAGCGTTGATGCCGACCTCGTCGACGGCGTAGCCGCCTTCGAAGGTGAACACCGTCGGCAGCGCCAGTGTCGCCAGGTCTGCGCCAATCGCAAGGTAGTCGGCGCTCTTCAGCGTGAAGCCGGAGATCGGGTCGCCCTCGAAGGTGTCCACGCCCAGCGGCACCACCAGCGCCTGTGCGCCGAAGCCGCGCACCGCGGCGATGGCCTGCTGCAGCGCCTCGCGCCAGCGTGCGAAACCAGTGCCGCGCGGCAGCGGCAGGTTGAGGTTGAAGCCCTCGCCGGCGCCGTGGCCACGCTCGTCGGCATGGCCGAGGTAGAACGGGTACTCCGTGCGCGGGTCGCCGTGGATCGACACCGTCAGCACGTCGGCACGCTGCTCGAAGATGCTCTGCGTGCCGTTGCCGTGGTGGTAGTCGACGTCGAGCACAGCCACCCGATCGAAGCCGCCGTTGCGCAGCGTCTGCGCGGCCAGCGCGGCGTTGTTCAGGAAACAGTAGCCGCCGAAGAAGTCGGCGCCGGCGTGGTGGCCGGGCGGGCGGGTCAGCGCGAAGGCACTGCGGGTCGAACCGCTCGCCACCGCGCGTGCGGCGAGTACCGCCGTCTGCGCGCCGCCGCGTGCAGCCGCCCAGCTGCCGGCCGTCAGCGGCGTGCCGGCGTCGAAGGAGTACAGGCCCATGCGCGCAGCGAAGTTGTCGGGTTCGACGTCGGCGCGGAAGCCGCGCACCGGCCACACCGAGGGCAACGCATCCAGGTCCGCGTTCGCCGGGTCCAGCGCGACCCAGTCGCCCCAGGCCCGCTCGAGGAAGCGCAGGTAGCGCGGCGCGTGGACCTGCGCGAGCACCGCCTCGAACGCCGGATCGTCGCCGGCATGCAGCTGCGCCGGCGTGACCAGCGAACCGAGGCCGCGTCGCGCCACTTCCGCCAGCACGTGGTCGAGCCGCTTCGGCACTTCGTGGCAGGGCACCAGGCGGCCGCGGAACATCTCGTGGCGGCCGGCATGGCGGGCGTGGTCGGGGTTGTGGACGATCAGCATCGGGGTAGGGACGCCCTCAGAGGGGAGCAAGCGTGCGATTTTGCGCGGACCTGGGGGGGCCGTGCGGAGAGCCCGGCAAATTGCGCTAGGCTCCCCAGCCGATGCCCGCAGCGCAGACCACCCGGCCCGGCGACGAGGACGCCGACGAACTCCATCGGCCCGACCGGCCGACGATGGTGCTGCTCAACCCGCGCGCCGCGGGGGGCGAGGCGGCCGCGCTGGCCCAGCCGGTGCGCCGCTGGCTCGCCGAACACGCGCCCGGTGTGGCGCTGGTCGAGTCCGACAGCATCGAACGCTCGCGCGCCACCCTGCAGTGCCTGCCGCGCAGCAGCCGCGTCGTGCTGATCGGCGGCGACGGCACGCTGCACCACATGCTGCCGGTGCTGCTGACGCACCGCCTCGCGCTCGGCGTGGTGCCGCTGGGCGGCGGCAACGACACGGCGCGCGCGCTGGGAGTGGCCGGCCTGCCCTGGCAGAAGGCGCTGGACTTCGCGCTGCGCGGCCCGACGCGGCGCATGGACGTCGGCGAACTGATCACCTCGCGCCAGCGCGTGCCCTTCTTCTCCAGCCTGGCCGCCGGCTTCGACGCCGCAGTGGCGCGGCGTGCGCTCGAAGGCCCGCGCTGGCTCGACGGCATGCCGCGCTACGTCTGGGCCACGCTGGGTGAACTGGCCGGGCTGCGCTCGCACCGCGTGCGCATCGCGCTGGACGGCGCGCCCTGCCACGAGGGCGACGCCATCTTCACCTCGGTGCTGAACACACGCAGCTATGGCGCCGGCATGCCGGCCGTGCCGGGCGCGCGCGTGGGCGACGGCAAGCTCGACCTGCTGGTGGCCGGGCGCTTCAGCCGCGTCGGCACGCTGGCGATGCTGCCGCGGCTGCTCAAGGGCTCGCACCTGCCGCACCCGAAACTGCTGACCTGGACCTTCCAGTCGATGCAGATCGAGAGCGACGACGAACTGCCGCTGGCCGCCGACGGCGAACCGCTGGCGCCGCTGCGCCGCTTCGAGGTGCGCGTGCGGGCCAGCGCGGTCAGCGTGGCCAGCACCAAGCTGCAGCGGCGCACGGGCGCGACGCAGCCGCAGTCGGACTACCTGCCGGTTCAGGCGTAGGCGTTCGGGTAGCGATCGATCGTCAGGCCGGCCATGTCGATGGCGGGCGCGCGGCCGGAGATCAGGTCGGCCATCACGCGGCCGGTGCCGGCGGCCATCGTCCAGCCCAGCGTGCCGTGGCCGGTGGCCAGCCACAGGTTGGGCAGGCGGGTGCCGCCGACGACCGGCGTGCCGTCCGGCGTCATCGGGCGCAGGCCGCACCAGAACTCGGCACGCGACACATCGCCGCCGGCCGGGAACAGGTCGGTCACCACATGCTCGAGCGTGCGCCGGCGCGGCTCGTGCAACTGCAGCGTGTAGCCCGCCAGCTCGGCGGTGCCGCCGACGCGGATGCGGTCGCCCAGCCGCGTCACCGCGACCTTGTGGGTCTCGTCCATCACGGTGGACTCCGGCGCACCGCCGGCATCGGTGATCGGCACGGTGATCGAGTAGCCCTTGACCGGGTAGACCGGGATGCGCACGCCCAGCGGGTTCAGCAGCGTCGGCGAATGGCTGCCCAGCGCGACCAGGTACGCATCGGCCTTCAGCGTGCCGGCGCCGGTGACCACGCCGGCGATGCGGCCGCCCCCAGTCTCGAGGCGCTGGATGTCGGTGCCGTAGAGGAACTTGACGCCGCGCTGCGCGGCACGCTCGGCGAGGTTCTGGGTGAACTTGAAGCAGTCGCCGGTCTCGTCGCCGGGCAGCAGCAGGCCGCCGACGAACTTGTCCTGCACGCGCGCCAGCGCCGGCTCGTGGCGGATGCATCCGGCGCGGTCGAGCAATTCGTAGCGCACGCCGTAGCGCTTGAGCACCTCGATGTCGGCGCCTGTGCCGTCGAGCTGCTTCTGAGTGCGGAACAGCTGCAGCGTGCCCTGGGTGCGCTCGTCGTAGCCGATGCCGATGCTGCTGCGCATCTCGCGCAGCACGTCGCGGCTGTACTCGGCCAGCCGCACCATGCGGCCCTTGTTGACCTCGTAGCGCGCGGCGGTGCAGTTGCGCAGCATGGCCATGCCCCAGCGGATCAGGCCCATGTCGAGGTGCGGGCGGATGACCAGCGGCCGGTGCTGCATCAGCAGCCACTTGATGGCCTTGACCGGCACGCCCGGGCCGGCCCAGGGCGCCGAGTAGCCGGGCGAGACCTCGCCGGCATTGGCGTAGCTGGTCTCCTTGCCGGCGCTGTCCTGGCGGTCGACGACCGTGACCTCGTGCCCGGCCAGCGACAGGTGCCACGCGCTGGTGACCCCGATCACGCCACTGCCCAGAACGATGACCTTCATGCGTCGACTCCGTGATGCAAAAAACGATGCGGAAGCTTATCGAGGCGGATGGCAAATCTTTCGCTGCAAAACGACGAGAGTCTTCGCTTTGGCCGAATCTCTCGCTACGCAACCCACAGGCCGCCGCAGCTTGTTCACTCACCTCGCGGCGCGCCCAAACCCCGCCACAATGCGCCCATGAGCTCCGAATCCGCCTTCGTCGCCCCCACCCGCTTCAACGATCCCGAACAGGCGCTGGCGCGCGTGCGCGCCATCTACGACGCCGGCATCTCGCACCTGCGCGAGGCGTTGCACCGCTTCGTCGCCGGCGACGACGTCGGCAGCAAGGTTCGCGCCTGCTACCCCTTCGTGCGGGTGCACACCGACACCGTGGCCCGCGCCGACTCGCGCCTGTCCTACGGCTTCGTCGCCGGGCCCGGCACCTACGAGACCTCGCTGACGCGGCCCGAGCTGTTCGGCAACTACTACCTCGAGCAGTTCCGCCTGCTGCTGAAGAACCACCATGTGTCGCTGGAGATCGGCACCGGCACGCAGCCGATTCCGGTGCACTTCTCGTTCGCGGAGGGTGACCACGTCGAAGGCAGCCTGAGCCCGGAGCGGCGCCAGCGCATGCGCGACGTGTTCGACCTGCCCGACCTCGGTGCAATGGACGACGGCATTGCCAACGGCACCCACGAGCCGCGCCGTGGCGAGGCGCTGCCGCTGGCGCTGTTCACTGCGCCGCGCGTCGACTACTCGCTGCACCGGCTGCGCCACTACACCGGCACCGCGCCCGAGCACTTCCAGAACTTCGTGCTCTTCACCAACTACCAGTTCTACATCGACGAATTCGTGCGCCTCGGCCACGAGACGATGGCCAGCAGCGCGCACGCGCAGGACTATGTCGCCTTCGTCGAGCCGGGCAACGTGGTGACACGCCGCGCCGGCCTGGGCGCGCAACCGGGCGACGAACTCGGCACCGCGCCGCCGCGCCTGCCGCAGATGCCGGCCTACCACCTGGTGCGACCCGACAACGCCGGCATCACGATGGTCAACATCGGCGTCGGCCCGGCGAACGCGAAGACCATCACCGACCACATCGCGGTGCTGCGGCCGCACGCCTGGATCATGCTCGGCCACTGTGCCGGCCTGCGCAACACGCAGCAGCTCGGCGACTACGTGCTCGCCCACGGCTACGTGCGCGAGGACCACGTGCTCGACGAAGAGCTGCCGCTGTGGGTGCCGATCCCGCCGCTGGCCGAGGTGCAGGTGGCGATCGAGTCCGCCGTCGCCGAGATCACGCAACTCAAGGGCTACGAGCTGAAGCGGCTGATGCGCACCGGCACGGTCGCCTCCACCGACAACCGCAACTGGGAGCTGCTGCCCTCGCGCAATGTGTCGACCACGCCGGAGCGCCGCTTCAGCCAGAGCCGGGCGATCGCACTCGACATGGAGAGCGCGACCATCGCCGCCAACGGCTTCCGCTTCCGCGTGCCCTACGGCACCTTGCTGTGCGTGTCGGACAAGCCGCTGCACGGCGAGATCAAGCTGCCGGGCATGGCCAACACCTTCTACCGAGAGCGGGTCGACCAGCACCTGCGCATCGGCATCCGCGCCATCGAGAAGCTGCGCGACCAGGGTGTCGACCAGTTGCACAGCCGCAAGCTGCGCAGCTTCGCCGAAGTGGCGTTCCAGTAGCCGGCGCCGCGCCGGCGAGGTCTTCTTCGCCGAGCTTTACAGAGCTTGACGGGCGGCAAGTAGCCGCGCAACGCATGCATTGCAGACTGTGTCCATGTCTGCATTTCATGTATCACCGCTCGTCGCCGCCCTGCTGCTCGCCGGCTGCGCAAGCCTCTCGCCGCCGGCCGTCGACGCCACCGCCGGCGTCGCCGCACCGGCGTCCTGGAACGCCGCGGCCAGCGCACCCGCCACTGCAAAGGCCGAACCGCTTGCGGACTGGTGGCAGCGCTTCGGCGACCCTGAACTGAGCCGGCTGATCACCGAGGCGCTGGCCGCCAACACCGACGTTGCATCGGCGCGCGCCGCCCTGCGTCAGGCACGCGCGCTGCGCGACGTGGAGCAGGCCCAGGCCGGGCCGCGCCTCGATGCCTCGGGCTCGGCGCAGCGCAGCCGCTCGAACAGCGGCGCGGCTGGCAACAGCTTCCGCGCCGGCTTCGACGCCAGCTGGGAGCCCGACGTGTTCGGCGGCAACCGCGCCGGTATCGCCGCCAGCGAGGCGGATGTGCAGGCCAGTACCGCCAGCCTGGGCGACGTGCAGGTGTCGGTGGCCGCCGAAGTCACACTGGCCTATCTGACGCTGCGCGGCAGCGAGGCCCGCCTGGCGATCGCGAGCGACAACCTGGCCAGCCAGCAGGACACCGCGCAGATCACCCAGTGGCGCGTGCAGGCCGGCCTGGCCACCTCGCTGGAGTCGGAACAGGCGCGCGCGTCGGTCGAGCAGACGCGCGCGCAGATCCCCTCGCTGCAGAAGGCCATCGCGCAGTCGCGCCATCAGCTGGCGCTGCTGACCGGGCGCACCGTCGGCGCCTTCCAGCTCGCTGCCTCGAACGAGGTACCGCAGCCGGCCACCGATCTGGCGCTCGCCTTCCCGGCCGAGACGCTGCGCCAGCGTGCCGACGTGCGCGCCGCCGAGGCCCGTGTGCGTGCCGCCGCGCAGCGTGTGGCGCAGGCCGATGCGGCACGCTACCCGAGCTTCTCGCTGTCCGGCTCGCTGGGGCTGCAGGCGCTGACGCTGTCCGGCCTGACCGGTGGCGGCGCGGTGGCCAGTGCGCTGCTGGCCAGCGTCTCGCTGCCGGTATTCGACGGCGGCGCCGCGAAGGCACAGACCGCCGCGCAGCAGGCCGCCTACGAACAGGCAAGCGAATCGCACCGCAGTGCGGTGCTGGTGGCGCTGAAGGACGTGGAAGACGCGCTCGTCGCCCTGCAGCGCGACCGCGAGCGCCTGGCCACGCTGCAGCAGGCCGCCGAGGCAGCCGGCAACGCCGCGCTGCTGGCCCGCCAGCGCTACGCCAGTGGCCTGATCGACTTCCAGACCGTGCTGGAGACGCAGCGCTCGCTGCTGTCCGCACAGGACAACGTGGCCAGCAGCCGCGTCGACGTCGCCACCGACCACGTGCGCCTCTACAAGGCACTGGGCGGCGGCTGGACGCCCGAACTCGACAACTCGAAAACATCATGAGCACGAACCCCGCCGCTTCCCCTGACCTCGCCACCCTGCTCGACGAACCCGCCGCACGCTCCGCGTGGAAGCGGCCGGCGCTGTGGATCGGTGTCGCGCTGCTCGCCGCCGCCGTGGCCGGCGTCGGCTTCTGGCAGTCGGGCCGCCGTGCCGCCGCGGCGCCGAGCTATGTCACCGAACCGGTGCAGCGCGCCACGCTGAGCGTGACCGTCGGCGCCGACGGCACGCTGCAGCCGACCCGCTCGGTGAGCATCGGCAGCGAGCTGTCGGGCACGGTGGCGCGCGTGCTGGTCGACGTCAACGACCGCGTGAAGAAGGGCCAGGTGCTGGTCGAGCTCGACACCGCCAAGCTGCGTGACCAGGTGACCCGCTCGCGCGCTGCGCTGGCCACGGCGCAGGCGCAGGTGGCGCAGGGCGCCGCGACGCTGAAGGAAGCGCAGGGCAATCTGGCGCGGCTGGAAGAGGTGTCGCGGCTGTCGGGCGGCAAGGTGCCGGCGCAGAGTGAACTCGACACCGCGCGAGCGACGACCGAACGCGCCCAGGCCGAACTGGCCAGCGCCCGCGCCAGCGTGGCCAGCGCGCAGGCGCAGCTGGCCACCGACGAGACCAACCAGTCGAAGGCCGCGATCCGATCGCCGATCGACGGCGTGGTGCTGACGCGCGCTGTCGACCCGGGCAACGCAGTCGCGGCCTCGCTGCAGGCAGTGACGCTGTTCACCATCGCCGAGGACCTGACGCAGCTGCAGCTCGAGGTCAACGTCGACGAAACCGACGTCGGCCTGGTCGCCATCGGCCAGAAGGCCAGCTTCACCGTCGGCGCCTACCTGAACCGCAAGTACCCGGCGACGGTGCGGCGCGTGGCCTACGGCTCCACCAAGACCGACAACGTGGTGACCTACACCACGCTGCTCGACGTCGACAACCGCGACCTGACACTGCGCCCGGGCATGACCGCGACGGCGACGATCCAGACCAGCGACCGCCAGCCGACCCTGCTGGTGCCGAACACCGCGCTGCGCTTCACGCCAGCGGCGAGCGACGGTGCCGCTTCGGCGCCGCCCGCAAGCGGCGGCGGCGGCATCGTCTCGAAACTGATGCCGCGCCCGCCGAACAGCGTGGCGCGCCGCAGCGGCACGGCCGGCGCCGGCGGTGCCAGCGGCGGCGCCCGACAGCTGTGGGTGCTGCGCGACGGCCAGGCCACGGCGGTGCGCGTCACGGTGGGTGCCAGTGACGGCCGGCGCACCGAGGTGTCCGGCACTGGCCTGAACGAAGGCGACCAGGTGATCGTCGACCAGCGCAGCGGGGCGGCGAAGTGAACGTCGCCGCCGAACCGCTCATTCGCCTGCGTGGCATCACCAAGACCTACGGCCAGGGTCAGGCCGCGTTCCAGGCCCTCAAGGGCGTGGACCTCGACATCGCGCAGGGTGACTTCGTCGCCATCATGGGCCCGAGCGGCTCGGGCAAGTCGACCGCGATGAACACGCTGGGCTGCCTGGACGTGCCGACAACCGGCGACTACCTGTTCCGCGGCATGCCGGTGCAGAAGCTCAGCCGCGACCAGCGCGCGCGGTTGCGCCGCAAGTACCTGGGCTTCGTGTTCCAGGGCTTCAACCTGTTGGCGCGCACCTCGGCGCAGGAGAACGTCGAGCTGCCGCTGCTCTACCGCGGCGAGAGCGCGGCCTCGCGGCATGCGCAGGCGCGCGAGGCGCTGGCCTCGGTCGGCCTGGCGGGCTGGGAACACCACACGCCGGCCGAACTGTCCGGCGGCCAGCAGCAGCGTGTGGCGATCGCCCGCGCGATCGTGACGAAGCCCGAGGTGCTGCTTGCCGACGAGCCGACCGGCAACCTCGACAGCCAGCGCGGCCAGGAGATCATGGAACTGCTGACGCGGCTGAACGTCGACCAGGGCATCACGGTGATCATGGTGACCCACGAGCCCGACATGGCGGCCTACGCGCGGCGCATCGTGCGCTTCGTCGACGGCCGCATCGACAGCGACCGGCGACAGACGGCGCACACGGTGGCCGACGCAGTGGCCGAAGGAGCGGCGTGATGTGGTTCAACACCTTGCTGCTGTCGCTGCGCGAGATCCGCCGCAACCTGCTGCGCTCCTTCCTGACCATGCTCGGCATCGTGATCGGCGTCAGCGCGGTGATCACGATGGTCACGCTGGGCAACGGCGCGACGCGCGCGGTGCAGACGCAGATCGCCAGCCTGGGAAGCAACCTGCTGATGCTGATGCCCGGCCAGCGCATGGGCCCGGGCAGCAGCGGCGGGCCGGCCTTCAGCGTCGCCGACGTCGAGGCAATCAGCGCACAGATCGGCGGCGTGCGCCTGGTCGCCCCCGAGGTGCGCAGCAGCGCGACGCTGGTGGCCAACGGCCGCAACTGGTCGGCCGGCGTGACCGGCTCGACGCAGGACTGGTTCAGCGTCAGCAACTGGACGCTGGTCTCGGGCCGCGGCTTCGAGCCCGACGAGGAGCGTGTCGGCGCCGCGGTCTGCGTGATCGGCGCGACGGTGCGCCGCGAGCTGTTCGGCAGTGCCGACCCCATCGGCGAGCAGGTGCGGGTGAAGAAGTTCTCCTGCACCGTGGTCGGCCTGCTGAACTCCAAGGGCCAGGGCGCGATGGGCAACGACCAGGACAACCTGCTGGTGCTGCCGCTGACGACGATGCAGCGCCGCGTCGTCGGTCACACGCGGGTCAACACCATCCTGGTGTCGATGAGCGAGAGCAGCGATGCCGCGCGCGTCAAGACCAGTCTGGAGAACCTGATGCGCGAGCGGCGCCGCCTGGCCGATGCCGACGACAACAACTTCAACGTGCTCGACACGCGGCAGATCGCCGACACCATGTCGGGCACCACGCAGGTGATGACCATGCTGCTCGGCGCCGTCGCGGCGGTGAGCCTCGTCGTCGGCGGCATCGGCATCATGAACATCATGCTGGTCAGCGTCACCGAGCGTACGCGCGAGATCGGCGTGCGGCTGGCGATCGGCGCGCTCGAGCGCGAGGTGCTGATGCAGTTCCTCGTCGAAGCCGTCGTGCTGGCCTCGCTGGGCGGGCTGATCGGCATCGTGCTGGCCACCGGCGCATCGGTCGCGCTGGCGCAGCTGATGCAGATCCCCTACGCCTTCGATGCGTCGATCAACCTGCTGGCCTTCGTGTTTTCGGCCGCGATCGGCGTGGTGTTCGGCTACGTGCCGGCACGCCGCGCGGCGCGGCTGGACCCGATCGACGCGCTGCGCCACGAGTGACGCAGCGCGCTTGCGGCAGCTCAGCGCTCGTAGGCAGCGACGGTCTCGGCCGGCGTGATGTTGGCGGTCTGGACACGCGTCCAGTCCACCTGCGCGCCGAGGTCGGTCGCGCTGGCCGGCAGCATCGTGACCGAGCCGGTGGCGACGTGGCCGGTGGTGCCCGCGCTGGCGTTGGACATCACGGCGGCGATGGCGAAGGCCGCGAACGCGACGGCGATGCCGACGCGGGTGGTGTTGTTGGTCTGGAGGCGGTGAGACATGACGACGTCCTTTCTTTGATCTGGGTTCCACGCCGGCGAAGCGCTGCATCACCGGTGACGTGATTGCACGCCGGCAGCGGCCGGAACGGGCGGGCAGGCATCACACTCGGCCGGCTGCTCCCCGCAGTTCCCCCCGATTCGCGGGGCGCCCGGCGTGCGTAGCGCACGGCGCATCGAAAGCAGCCGCTTTCGAGCGGATGAGGCACCCGTCACAACGGACTGCCGGGGCGTGCACGGCGTCACGCGCGGCGCTGTTTGACGGCGAGGCTTGCCCGCAACGGGCGATTGATCTACGCTGCTTCACACCTTCCCGCCCACCCCTGGCGCAGGAGACGCGCCTCACCAAGGAGCGCGTCATGCCTCTCACTTCCTCCCCCGCTTCCACCGACACCCGCGCCATCGAGCGCATCCGCACGCTGGCGCTGGTCGGCCAGTCGGCCTCGGGCAAGACCAGCCTTGCGGAGTCGCTGCTGCACCGGGCCGGCGCCATCGGCGCGCCGGGCAGCCTGGAGCGCGGCACCACGGTCAGCGACTTCGACCCGATGGAGCGCCGCGCCCAGCACTCGCTGAACTCGGCGGTGATGCACTTCGAGCACGGCGGCCTGCGCGTACACCTGCTCGACACACCGGGCTACCCGGACTTCGTCGGCCAGTCGATGACGGCGCTGGAGGCCGTGGAGACCGCCGCGGTGGTCATCAACGCCAGCACCGGCATCGAGATGATGAGCACGCGCATGATGGCCTGGGCCGCCGAGCGCGGGCTGGACCGCCTGATCATCGTCAACAAGATCGACGCGCAGGGCGTCGACCTGCCCGCGCTGCTCGCGCAGATCCGCGAGGCCTTCGGCAAGGAATGCCTGCCGCTGAACCTGCCGGCCGCGGGGGGCACGAAGGTGGTCGACTGCTTCTTCAACACCGAGGGCCAGAGCGACTTCGGCTCGGTGGCCGACGCGCACCGCGCGCTGGTCGAACAGGTGGTAGAGGTCGACGCCGCCTTCGTCGACCGCTACCTGAACGACGGCGACGTCGACCCGAAGGAACTGCACGCGCCGCTGGAACAGGCCCTGCGCGAGGGCCACCTGATCCCGGTGTGCTTCGTCTCGGCACGCAGCGGCGCCGGCGTGGCCGAGCTGCTCGACGTCATCGAGCGGCTGCTGCCGCACCCCGGCGAGGGCAACCCGCCGCAGTTCTACGAAGGCGAAGGGCCGGATGCGAAGGAACTGCACGCCAGCCCGGACGCCTCGAAGCATGTCATCGCCCATGTCTTCAAGGTGACGGTCGACCCGTACGTCGGCCGCATGGGCATCTTCCGCATCCACCAGGGCACGGTGACGAAGGACAGCCAGCTCTACATCGGCGATGGCCGCAAGCCGTTCAAGGTCGGCCACCTGTTCATGCTGCAGGGCAAGGAACATGTGGAAGTGCCGTGCGGCCTGCCGGGCGACATCTGCGCGGTGGCCAAGGTCGACGAGATCCACTTCGACGCGGTTCTGCACGACGCCGCCGAGGACGACCACCTGCACCTGAAGCCGCTGCCCTTCCCGGTGCCGGTGCATGGGCTGGCCATCGAGCCGAAGCGCCGCGGCGACGAGCAGCGCATGTGGGAGATCCTCGGCAAGCTGGTCGATGAGGACCCCTGCCTGAAGGTCGAGCATGTGGCGGTGACCAACGAGACGGTGGTCTACGGCCTCGGCGAGCTGCACCTGCGCACCCTGCTCGAGCGCATGACCGAGGTCTACAAGTGCGAGGTGGTCTCGCGCCCGCCGCGCATCGCCTACCGCGAGACCATCACCGCGCCGGCCGAGGGCCACCACCGCCACAAGAAACAGAGCGGCGGCGCCGGGCAGTTCGGCGAGGTCTTCCTGCGCATCGAGCCGCTGCCGCGCGGCGCCGGCTTCGAGTTCGTCGACCAGGTCAAGGGCGGGACGATCCCGACGCAGTTCATTCCTGCCGTCGAGAAGGGCGTACGGCAGGCGCTGGACGCCGGCGTCGTCGCCGGCTACCCGGTCCAGGACGTGCGCGTGGTCGTCTACGACGGCAAGTCGCACAGCGTCGACTCGAAGGACATCGCTTTCGCCACCGCCGGCCGCAAGGCCTTCGTCGACGCGGTGCTGAAGGCGAAGCCGATCGTGCTGGAGCCGATCGTCAAGGTCGAGATCCACGCGCCCGAGCCGGCGATGGGCGACATCACCGGCGACCTCTCGGCCAAGCGCGGGCAGGTCAGCGGCACGCAGGCGCTGATGGGCGGGGCGATCGTCGTCAACGGGCAGGTGCCGCTGTCCGAGCTCAACGGCTACCAGGCGCGCCTGAACGGCATGACCGGCGGCCAGGGCCGCTACACGCTGGCGCTGAGCCACTACGAGGCGGTGCCGCCAACGGTGCAGGCGAACCTCGCCGCGCAGTTCAAGCCGCGTGAGGACGAATAGCCGCGGCGTTGACATGGCACACGGTCCGGCGCGGGCGGACTCTTGAATCCGCGGGCACGGCGCCCAATCTCCTTGGCATCGGCGGCCGCATCGGCCGTCACGCTGACGAAGGAGATCCACATGTTCTCAGTCCTGTCCCGCCCCGCTTCGCAACTCACCTCGCCCGTGTCGCGCGACCCGTTCAGCCTGGTCGACGCGATGTTCAACGACTGGGCCGGCCAGCGCGCCGCGCAGTCGCTGGTGTCGCGCGCCCGTCTCGACGTGACCGAGCGCAACGGCCAGTACGAGGTTCGCGCCGAACTGCCCGGCGCGAAGAAGGAAGACATCTCCATCGAGATCGACGGGGCGTCGGTGTCGATCAGTGCCAAGCTGAACACCCAGACCGAACGCAAGTCCGGCGAGCGCGTGCTCTACAGCGAGCGCACCCACGAGTCGTATGCCCGCGCCTTCGAGCTGCCGCAGGCGGTGGATGCGAGCGCCTCGGACGCGAAGTTCGAGGACGGCGTGCTGACGCTGACGCTGCCGAAGAAGGACGCGCCGAAGTCGACCCGCGTCGCGGTGCGCTGAGCACCGCTGGCGACCGGGCCGGTGGCTACAGGTCGCCCAACGGCATCGTCGCCGGGAAGCCCTGGCCCGTGTCCGGGCCGCGCGGCGAGCCGGCGGCGCCGCTGCGCACCCTCAGCTTGTCGAGTTCGTCGTAGGCCTCGGTGAGGTGGCGCGCGAGCTTCTCCTGCTCGGCGCGGTGGTCGGCACCGAGACGCTCGATGCGCGACGCCATCTCGGCCTGCAGCGCGGCCACGTCGCGCTTGGCGCGCGATTCGGCGGCTTCAGCGGCCGCCTTGGCACGCGCGGCTTCCTCGCGCAGCGCCGCTTCGGCGCGCTCGAGCCGATCCGCCATGCCGTCTGCGCCTCGCCCGCGCGCCAGCACCGCTCCGAGCGCCGCACCGGCGATCGCCGCCACGGCGCCGATGCCGATCGTGATGCCCATGTCCATGTTCATTCCCCTGCTCCTGCGCGCAGCGTAGCCATTCCAACGCTGGAAAGTCGATGGGCGCGTTGGCCGCGTGACGAATTTCTGATCGCCGCAGCCAAATCCGACACACCGTCGCCGACACACCGTCGCCGATCAGGCAGCGCGGGGCTTGACACAGGCCGCGGCCTGCTTGGCGCGCTGCCGAGCCATCTCGACGTCGTCGTGCCGGGCCAGCGCCACGCCCATGCGGCGCTTGACGAAGCTCTCCGGCTTGCCGAACAGGCGCAGCTCGGTGCCGGGCACCGACAGCGCCGCCTCGACGCCGTCGAAGACGATGCCGGTCGCGTCGACGCCGCCGTAGATCACCGCGCTGGCGCCCGGGCTCTTCAGCGTGGTGTCCACCGGCAGGCCGAGGATGGCACGGGCATGCAGCTCGAACTCGTTCTGCCACTGCGTGGTCATCGTCACCATGCCGGTGTCGTGCGGCCGCGGCGAGACCTCGCTGAACCAGACCTTGTCGCCCTTGACGAAGAGTTCGACGCCGAAGAGCCCCAGGCCGCCGAGGTCGTCGGTCACCGCCTCGGCGATCAACCGCGCGCGCTCCAGTGCCGCTTCGCTCATCGGGTGAGGCTGCCAGCTCTCGACATAGTCGCCGCTGACCTGCACATGGCCGATCGGATCGCAGAAGTGCGTCTGCACGCCGCCGCGCGCGTCCATCGCCCGCACCGTCAGCAGCGTGATCTCGTAGTCGAAGTCGATGAAGCCCTCGACGATGATCCGCCCCTTGGCGACGCGGCCGCCGGCCATGGCGTAGTCCCAGGCGGTCTTCACGTCGGCGGGCCCGTCGATCCTGCTCTGGCCCTTGCCGGAGCTGCTCATCACCGGCTTGACGATGCAGGGGTAGCCGATCCTGGGCCCGCCCTCACCGTCGATGGCCGCCTGCAGTTCCTCGAGCGAGTCGCAGAACTGGTAGGGGCTGGTCGGCAGGCGCAGCGTCTCGGCGGCCAGGCGGCGGATGCCTTCGCGGTCCATCGTCAGCCGTGCGGCGCGCGCGGTCGGGATCACCCGCACCAGGCCCTGCGCCTCGAGCTGCTCGAGCATCGGCGTGGCGATGGCCTCGATCTCGGGCACCACCAGCATCGGCCGCTCGGCCTCGATCAGCGCCTTGAGCTGCGCCGGGTCGCTCATCGTGATGGTGCGGGCGTGATGCGCCACCTGCTGGCCCGGCGCGTTGTCGTAGCGGTCGACCGCGATCGTCTCGACGCCCAGCCGCTGCAGCGCGATCAGCACCTCCTTGCCGAGTTCGCCGCTGCCCAGCAGCATGACCTTGGTGGCGGTGGGTGACAGGGGCGTGCCGAGCGTCGTCATGGTGTGGAGCCTTGTGAAAACGGCGTGGATTGTCTCGCGCCCGTCTTGCGCGAAGCCTGCTCAACGCGCCTTTATCATCGAGGCATGACTCCCGGTGTGCGCGACGTCGCCCAGATCCGCCTCGACAACGCCCTGCTGCTGTTCGAGGAGTTCGTGCAGGCGACGGTGAAACACCCCGATGCGGCCACGCTGCGCGGCCTGGAGCGGCGCTTTGCCGAGCGCCTGCAGATCCAGCCGAGCTACTGGAGCCAGATCAAGGGCCGCTCGCGGCAGATCGGCGAGCGCCTGGCGCGGCAGTTCGAGGTGCTGTGCCACAAGCCGATCGGCTGGATGGACCAGGCGCACGGCACGGGCGCTGCGGCAACGGCACCGCCCGCCGAGGAGCCACCCCACAACGTGCCGCAGGACGACGACGAGCGCTTCATCGTCGGCCTGGTGCTGACCTACTACCGGCGCCACCCGCAGCGGGCGCGCACGCGGCTGCTCGACCTGCTCGGCGAGGTGCTGGCCGCGTCGCCGCCGGCATCACCACCGGTGGCGCCTGGCAAGGCTCCCGCTGCGCCTGGCAAGCCGGCCGCCGCCGCGCGCGACGACACAGCCGACCTGTGGGCACGCACGCAGACCGGTGTGGCGCCGCTGAAACGAAAGTCTTGATCCCTAGATCAAGGGATCTTGCCAAAGATAATCAATCCTTTATCATGCGCGCAAGTCGCGTCAGCCAGTGCTGCCCGACGACACCCTCCGATCCACCCACCTTGCGCCCGATGACCCGTCCGATGTTCCTGATTGCAGCCCGTTCGCGCCGCCCCGCCGTGGCCGCGCCGTTGCTGTCGCAGGCCATCGCTGTGTGCACCGTGCGTTCCGGATCCGATTCGGGCTGAAGCCGCTGCGTCGCTTCGCCCTTCGACGGCCCGGGATGCGCAAGCACCCGGGCCGTCGCACTTTCAGGCCCGCCGTGGCCGCCGACCGAGGAGATGCCGACATGAAGATCACGCTGAAGACCCTCAAGCCCCGCAATCCGCTGGTGGCTGCCGCGCGATTCCGTCGCGCCGGCATGCATGGCGCCGGCGGCCGCCTCTCGCGGCAGCAGGCCGGCCACGCGCTGCGGCGCGAACTGACCCAGATGAAACAACACAGCCCCTGAATCAAGCGCGGCCCGAGCCGCGCCTTGGAGACCACCATGAGTCCGAAAGCCTCCCGCTGGAGCGCGCTCGCCGAACGGCAGCCTCACTCCACCTTCGCCCGCCACGCCGCTGCCGGCGTGCTGCGCAGTGCCAGCGCCGCACTGGCGCGTGTGGCACGTCGCCTCGCTGTCAGCGCACGCCGGCCGCACACCGATCCGCGGCTGGAGTTCTACGCCGAGGCCGGCGCGCCCGAGGGCGCGCTGTACCTCGACGGCCAGCTGGTCGGCTGGCTGCAAGGCGTGAAGCGCCTGTGAGCCGGCGTCTGCTCTGCGCCTGCCTGGCCTGGGCCGCCACCGCGGCCCAGGCCCTGGCGGCGCCCCACTTCCTCGTCGAGTCCGACCCGGGCTTCCGGCCGGTGCGCGCCGCGCTCGAGGCCTACCTGGACGCCCAGCCGGCTGGCGCCGTCACCAGCGGCCTGCAGCGCTTCTGCGTGCTGGGCCGCGGCGAGGGCGAGACCCGCCACGCCTGGCTGATCTGGCTCGGTGGCCAGCGCCTGGTGCACTGGGAGCCGGCCGCTGCCGGTGTCGAACCCAGGCAGACCCTGCTGCACTCGCGGCGCGACCTGGACCTGCGGCGCGACGTCGTCGACCGCGCCGACCAGTTGCGCGGCAGCAGCTACCTGATCGATCGCCCCTGGCTGAACCGGCTGCAGGCCGAGTGCCGGCAGCGGGGCCAGCAGTTCATCGTGCCGCGGCCCTGAGGCGGCGGCCGCTCCTCACACCATCGCCAGCGTGCTGCGGCGCTTCGGCGGCGGGAACAGCGCGTCGATGGCGGCCAGGTCGGCGGCACTGAGATGCAGCGCGGCGGCCGCGAAGTTCTCGCGCAGATGGGCCTCGCGCACCGCCTTCGGAATCGCCATCACACCCGTCTGCTGCATCGCCCAGGCCAGCGCAACCTGCGAGGCGCTCGCACCGTGCCGCTGCGCCACCTCGGCCAGCGTTGCATTGCCGGCGAGCCGGCCCTGGTCGATCGGGCAGTAGGCCATCAGCGGCATGCCGTGACGCTGCAGCCAGGGCAGCAGCGCGAAGCCGGGACCCCGTTCACCGAGCGAGTAGTAGACCTGGTTGGCCGCGCAAGCGGCGCCGCCGGGCGCGCCCAGCAGTTCCTCCATGTCGTCGACATCGAAGTTGCTGACGCCCCACTGGCCGATCCAGCCCTGCGCCTGCAGGCCTTCGAAGCCGGCGACGGTCTCGGCCAGCGGGTGCTGGCCGCGCCAGTGCAGCAGGTAGAGGTCGATGCGATCGATCCCGAGACGATGGCGGCTTCGCTCGCAGGCCTCGCGCACGCCGCGGCGGCTGGCGTTGTGCGGGTAGACCTTGCTGACGATGAAGACCTGATCGCGCTGCACTGTGCCGGCGCGAACTGCCTCGGCAAGCGCCTGGCCCACCACGGACTCGGCACCGCCCTCCCCGTACATCTCGGCGGTATCGATCACGCGGTAGCCGATCTCCAGCGCCAGCCGCACGGCCGCCACCTCGGCGCTGCGCGCAGCGGGCGATTCGCCCATGCGCCAGGTGCCCAGGCCGAGCGCGGGCCAGGTCGATGCATCGGCAAAACGGACATGCTGCATGGCGAGACTCTCCTGACGCGATACTGCATGGTAGGCGGCCCGGCCGCACCCACGAAAGGACCTCCATGCCGCAGCGCCTGCACATCGCCCGCAACGATCTCCACCGCGTCCGCTGGGTCGACGCACCCTCCCAGCCGCTGGCCGACGGCGAGGTGCGATTCCGTGTCGACGACGTGGCGCTGACCGCCAACAACATCACCTACGCTGCGTTCGGCGAGGCGATGCGGTACTGGGACTTCTTCCCCAGCGGCGATGCGGCCACCGGCTGCCTGCCGGTGTGGGGCTTCGGCACGGCGGTCGAATCGCGCCACGAGGCGGTCGCCGTCGGCGAGCGCTTCTACGGCTACTGGCCGCTGGGCGACGAACTGATCGTGCAACCGTCGCGCGCCAACACACGCGGCTTCGCCGATGGCGCCGAACACCGGCAAGCGCTGCACTCGCTCTACAACCACTATGCGCGCTGCAGCGCGGATGCCGGCTACGACGCCGCGCACGAGGCCGAGCAGGCGCTGCTGCGGCCGCTGTTCACCACCTCGTTCCTGATCGACGACTTCATCGCCGACAACGCCGGCTTCGGCGCGGCGCAGGTGCTGCTGTCCAGCGCCTCGAGCAAGACCGCCTACGGCACCGCGTTCTGCCTCGCGCAGCGGCGTGGCCAGCCCGGTGCGCTGCGCATCGTCGGGCTGACCTCGGCGGCCAACGTCGGCTTCACGCGCGCGCTGGGCTGCTACGACGAGGTGCTGGCCTACGACACGCTGCCCGCCACGCTGGACGCAGCGACGCCGGCGGTCTACGTCGACTTCAGCGGCAGCGCCGGCCTGCGCCGCACGGTCCACGAGGCCTTCGGCGAACGCCTCACGTACAGCTGCTCGGTGGGCGGCACCCACTGGGACGAACTGTCCGCCAAGGGCGGCAACCGCGACCTGCCAGGCCCGCGGCCGACGCTGTTCTTCGCACCGGCGCAGGCCAGCAAGCGCATCGAACAATGGGGCGCCGCCGGCCTGCAGCAGCGCCTGGGCGCCGCCTGGGTGGCCTTCATGAAGCCGGTGACGAGCGCGCAGCCGCCGTGGCTGAACGTGGTGAAGCACCGTGGCCCGCAGCAGGCCGAAGCGGTCTACCGCGCGCTGCTCGACGGCCACGCCGCACCGCAGGACGGCCACATGATCTCGCCGGCCGCATGAGCGACGGGCCCATCGTCACGCTCGACGCAGTCGACAAGCGCTTCGCCACCGGCGTGCAGGCGCTGGCCGGCACCAGCCTCGCCGTGCAGCCCGGTGAGTTCGTCACCCTGCTCGGCCCCTCTGGCTGCGGCAAGAGCACGGTGCTGCGCCTGGCCGCAGGGCTGGACAACGCCACGTCGGGCCGGGTCGACGCGCCCGCGCTGCGCGACGGCCAGGCGCGCACTGCCTTCGTGTTCCAGGAGTCGACGCTGATGCCCTGGGCCAGCGTGTACGACAACGTCTGGCTGCCGCTGCGCCTGGCCGGCAACGGCCGCGACGCGGCACGCGAACGGATCGAGGCCACGCTCGCTGCCGTCGGCCTGTCCGACTTCGCCGACGCCTTCCCGAACGAACTTTCCGGCGGCATGAAGATGCGCGTCTCGATCGCCCGCGCACTGGTCACTCGGCCGCAGCTGCTGCTGATGGACGAGCCCTTCGCCGCGCTGGACGAGATCACCCGGCAGAAGCTCAACGCCGACCTGCTCGAGGCCTGGCGCGCGCAGTCGCTGGCCGTGGTGTTCGTCACCCACAGCGTCTACGAGGCGGTGTTCCTCAGCCAGCGCGTGCTGGTGATGAGCGCGCGGCCGGGGCGGGTGATCGCCGAGGTGCACATCGATTCGACGGCACGGCGCGATGCGGACTTCCGCACGTCGGCGGCCTACCTCGAGGCCTGCGCAAACCTGGCGCGCGCACTCGAAGCGGCGCACCACAGCACCGCGGCCGCATGAAGCAGCGCCTGCTGCCGCTGGGCACCTTGCTGGCCGTGCTGATCGGCTGGGAGGCGCTGGTGCGCCTCGCGCAGATTCCGCACTACACGCTGCCGGCGCCGTCGCTGGTGCTGCAGACGCTGTTTGCCAACTTCGGCTCGCTGGCCGGCAGCTGGTGGTTCACGCTGAAGATCACCTTCGGCGCGCTGGCGCTGGCCTGCGCCGGCGGTGTGCTGATCGCCTCCGTGTTCGCACTGTCGCGCACCGCGGAGGCGGCGCTGCTGCCGATCGCGGTGGTGCTGCAGGTCACGCCCATCGTCGCGATCGCGCCGTTGATCCTGATCTACGTCGAGAGCACCACGGCGGCGCTGCTGCTGTGCGCCTGGATCGTCGCGTTCTTCCCGATCCTGTCGAACACGGTGATCGGGCTGCGCGCCGCCGACCCGAACTTGCGCGACCTCTACCGGCTCTACCGCGCCACGCCCTCGCAGCGCCTGCGCCTGCTGCTGGTGCCCAGCGCGCTGCCCTACTTCATCGCCGGGCTGAAGGTGTCGGGCGGGCTGAGCCTGATCGGGGCGGTGACGGCCGAGATGGTCGCCGGCGCCGCCGGCCGCGAGACCGGCCTGGCCTCGCGCATCCTCGAGGCCAGCTTCCGCACCGAGACGCCGAAGATGTTCGCCGCGCTGCTGCTGCTGGTGCTGACCGGCGTGCTGATCTTCTGGTCTTTCGAGTCCCTCTCGCGCCGGCTGCTTGGCCGGTGGCATGCTAGCGAACGACCCGATTGAGGAGAGTCCGATGATCCGCCGACCGACGCTGCTGCTGCTCGCCACGCTCGCCACCGCCCCCGCCTTCGCGCAGGACAAGGTGGTCTTCGCCACCAACTGGAAGGCGCAGGCCGCGCACGGCGGCTTCTACCAGGCGCTGGCCGACGGCACCTACAGGAAGTACGGCCTCGACGTGACCATCCAGCCCGGTGGCCCGCAGGTCAACAACCGGCCGCTGCTGCCGGCGGGCCGCATCGACTTCCTGATGACCGGCAACCTGCTGCACAACTTCGACAACGTGAAGAACGGCGTGCCCACCGTCGTGGTCGCGGCGATGTTCCAGAAGGACCCGCAGGCGCTGATCGCGCACCCGGGCCAGGGCTACGAGAAGTTCGAGGCGCTGAAGAACGCACCGACTGCGCTGATCGCCAAGGACGGCCAGTTCTCCTGGTGGCAGTGGCTGAAGGTGACCCACGGCTTCAAGGACGAGGCGCTCAAGCCCTACAACTACAACCTCGGCCCCTTCCTGGCCAACACCAAGGCGATCCAGCAGGGCTACTCGGTGGCCGAGCCGATCTACGTCGAGAACCAGGGCAAGTTCAAGCCGGTGGTGCACCTGCTGGCCGACCACGGCTTCTCGACCTACTCGACGGTGATCGAGACGCGGCTCGACACGGTGAAGAACAAGCCCGATCTCGTGCAGCGCTTCGTCGACGCCTCCATCCTCGGCTGGGTCAACTACCTGTACGGCAACCGTGCCGCGGCCAACGCGCTGATGATCAAGGACAACCCCGAGATGACCGAGGCCGAGCTCGAGGCCTCGACCGCGCTGATGAAGCAGCAGGGCATCGTCGATTCGGGCGAGTCGCTGGCCGGCGGCATCGGCGCGATGAGCGAGGGCCGCATCAAGGACTTCTACGCGCAGATGGTCAAGGCCGGCCTGTACAAGCCGGGCGAGGTCGACCTGTCGAAGGTCGCGACCTTCCAGTTCGTCAACAAGAAGGTCGGCGTCGACGTGAAGGCGAAGCTCGGCGGCAAGTGAGTGCTCTCAAGCTGTCCTCAGGACAGCCGATAACGGATCACGATCACTGAATCCGGGGTTTGCCATGCCGGACCAGAACCAGTTGCTGACCCGACCGCTGCGCGACATCGATGCCTGGACCGAGCACTTCCGCCGCTCGGAGGTGCCGGTGCTGGCCCAGACCGCCGAGGCGGTCGAGGCCATGCGCGAGAACGAGGATGCGGTCGATGCCAACGGCATCGGCGAGATGGTGTCGGCCGACCCGCTGATGACGCTGAAGGTGCTGGCCTACGCGGCCACGCACCGCCCGGCGCGCGTGATCACCGACACCGAGACCGTCACCGCCACGCTGGTGATGATGGGCATCACGCCGTTCTTCCGCGCCTTCGGACCGCAGCCGACCATCGAGCAGCATCTGGCCGACTCTCCCGAGGCGCTGGCGGGCCTGAGCGAGGTGCTGCGCCGCGCGCACCGCGGCGCCACTTTCGCGCTGGCCTTCGCGGTGCACCGCATGGACCCGGACGCACCGCTGATCCACGAGGCGGCGCTGCTGCACGACTTCGCCGAGATGCTGCTGTGGTGCCATGCGCCGGCGCTGGCGCTGCAGATCCGCAGCGCGCAGCAGGCCGACGCCACGCTGCGCTCGGCCACCATCCAGAAGCAGGTGTTGGGCATCGAGCTGCACGACCTGCAGCAGGCCCTGATGAAGGCCTGGCGGCTGCCGGAGATGCTGCGCCGCATCAGCGACGACCGCCACGCCGAGCAGCTCAACGTGCGCAACGTGCTGCTGGCCGTGCGCCTGGCGCGCCACACGGCGCAGGGCTGGGACAACGCCGCGCTGCCCGACGACGTGGCCGACATCGCCGCGATGCTCAACCTGTCGCAGGGCGCGGCCCTGCAGTTCGTGCGCAGCGTCGAGACCTGATGCCGCCCGGCGTGGCGCTTCCGCACCATTCCTCCTGACGATCTCACGCCCGGCCGCCGCTGCGGCTGGTGCCTCTTGCGCCGCGCGTCCACCATCCGCGCGCACACGACAACAGGAGGATTTCGTCATGGACATGCAAGCGATTCAGGTGTTCCTGAGCACCACCGCCACCGAGCTGGCCGTCAAGGTGCTGGCCGCCATCGCGTTCTGGATCGTCGGCCGCTGGCTGATCGGTCGCGTCATCTCGCTGATGCAGGCGGCGATGAACCGCAACAACGTCGACCCGACGCTGACCAAGTACCTCGGCTCGATCGTCGCCATCGCGCTGAACATCGCGCTGGTGCTGGGCATCCTCGGCTACTTCGGCATCCAGACCACCTCGTTCGCGGCGATGCTCGCCGGTGCGGGCGTGGCCATCGGCGCGGCCTGGAGCGGGCTGCTCGGCAACTTCGCGGCCGGCGCCTTCATGCTGATCCTGCGGCCGTTCAAGGTGGGCGACTTCGTCAGCATCGGCGGCGTCACCGGCACGGTCCACGAACTGGGGCTGTTCGGCACCACCATCGTGACGCCGGACAACGTGATGACGCTGATCGGCAACGGCAAGATCTTCGGCGACACCATCCAGAACTTCTCGGTGCTGCCGGCGCGGCGTGTCGAGCGCGTGGCGCAGCTGGCCGGCAGTGTCGACCCGCTGGAGGCGATCGAGCGCTTCAAGGCGGCAGTGGCGCAGATCCCCAACGTCAGCGCGCAGAAGGCGGCCGAGGTCAACCTGCTGGACATGAACCTCAACGGCCCGGTGATCGCGGTGCGCCCCTATGCGCACAACGACCACTACTGGCAGGTGTTCTTCGACACCAACGAGGCGATCGTTCGAGTCTGCCGCGAAGCCGGCTGGCCGGCGCCGACGCCGGTGCAGATCACCCGCGTCGTGCAAGGCTGAACCGGACGCACCGGCACGACCGCGCCACCGCTACAGCGGCAGTGCGGTCGTGTTCTTGACGCGGTCGAGCACAAAGCTCGTCTTGCAGTCCTCGACGCTCGGGTGGCGCAGCAGCGTGTCCATCACGAAGCGTGAGTAGTGCGCCATGTCCTCGACGACGACGCGCAGCAGGTAGTCCATCTCGCCGGTCAGCGCGGCGCACTCCACCACCTCCGGCCAGGTCTGCACCGCGGCGCGGAACAGGTCCATCGGGTTGCGCTTGTGCACCTCGGCGTGCTTTTCCAGCCGCACGTTGAGGTAGGCGGTGAGCCCGAGGCCGACACGCTCCGGCGCGACCAGCGCCACGTAGCTGGCGATGACGCCAGCCTCTTCCAGCCGCTTGACCCGCCGCAGCGTCGCCGAGGGCGACAGGCTGACCTGCGCGGCGAGCACGTCGTAGGTGATGCGGCCGTCGGCCTGCAGCGCGCGAAGAATGCGCCGATCGATCGCATCGAGCGGGATCGCGGTTTCCATCCATCGAATTTTGCAGTTTTCCTGCATGCCGCGCCAGCCTGGCGCCAGAACTTGCAGAATTCCTGCGCACGCCCGCTTCTACAGTGCGATCCAGCGTTGAGACAGATCAAACGCACCCGACCACAGCAGGAGCGCCGCATGCGATTCACCCCCTGGGACAACCCGATGGGCACCGATGGCTTCGAGTTCATCGAGTACGCGGCGCCGGACCCGGCCGCGCTGGGCCAACTCTTCGAGACGCTGGGCTTCCGCGCGATCGCAAGACACCGCACGAAGAACGTGCTGCTGTACCGCCAGGGCGAGGTGAACTTCGTGGTCAATGCCGAGCCGGACTCGTTCGCCCAGCGCTTCGCCCGCCTGCACGGGCCCTGCGTCTGTGCGATGGGCTTCCGCGTCAAGGATGCGCGCCAGGCCTACGAACGCGCGCTCGGCCTCGGCGCCTGGGGCTTCGACAACAAGACCGGCCCGATGGAGCTGAACATCCCGGCCATCAAGGGCATCGGCGACAGCCTGATCTACTTCGTCGACCGCTGGCACGGCAAGGACGGCGCAGCGCCGGGCGCGATCGGCAACATCAGCATCTGGGACGTGGACTTCGTGCCGCTGGCCGGCGCCGAGGCCTCGGTGGCCGGCCACGGCCTGACCTACATCGACCACCTGACGCACAACGTGCACCGTGGCCGCATGAAGGAGTGGGCCGAGTTCTACGAGCGCCTGTTCAATTTCAAGGAAGTGCGCTACTTCGACATCGAGGGCAAGCTGACCGGCCTGAAGAGCAAGGCCATGACCAGCCCCTGCGGCAAGATCCGCATCCCGATCAACGAGAGCAGCGACGACAAGAGCCAGATCGCCGAGTACCTGGACCTGTACCACGGCGAAGGCATCCAGCACATCGCGCTGGGCACCGACGACATCTACGCCACGGTCGACGGCATGAAGAAGGCCGGCGTCGCCTTCCAGGACACCATCGAGACCTACTACGACCTGGTCGACAAGCGCCTGCCGAACCACGGCGAGAAGCTGGACGAGCTCAAGCGGCTGCGCATCCTGATCGATGGCGCCACCCACCAGGGCGCGCCGAACGAACTGCTGCTGCAGATCTTCACGCAGACGGTGATCGGGCCGATCTTCTTCGAGCTCATCCAGCGCAAGGGCGACGAGGGCTTCGGCGAAGGCAATTTCCGCGCGCTGTTCGAGAGCATCGAGCTCGACCAGGTGCGCCGCGGCGTGCTGCAGGACAAGGCGCCCGCCTGAGGAGACTCGCCATGACTGCGCAGCCGGACTTCCACTCGGGCATCAACCAGGGCGTGGCGCCGGTCACCTACGGCCAGGGCGACCGCCCGCCGCGTGGCGACTATGCGCAGGCCAGGTCGGACTACACCTGCGACCAGCAGTGGGAGCGCTACACGGCGGCAGACCATGACCTGTACCGGCGCCTCTACGAGCGCCAGGCGGCGCAGCTGCCGGGCCTCGCCTGCGAAGAATTCATCGCCGCAGTGAAGCACCTCGGCGCACCGGAGCGCATTCCGCGTTTCGATGCCCTCAGCGAGACCTTGTACCGCGCCACCGGCTGGGAAGTCGTCGCGGTGCCGGGGCTGATCCCCGAGGAAGCGTTCTTCGCTCTGCTGGCCCAGCGGCGCTTCCCGGTCACTGGATGGATCCGCACGCCGGAGGAGTTCGACTACGTGGTCGAGCCCGATGTGTTCCACGACCTGTTCGGCCATGTGCCGCTGCTCTTCAACCCGATGTTCGCGGACTACATGCAGGCCTATGGTGCAGGCGGCCTGAAGGCGAGCCGGCTGGAGGCCTGCGAGTACCTGGCACGGCTGTACTGGTACACGGTGGAGTTCGGGCTGATCGCCACGCCGTCCGGTCTGCGCGCCTACGGCGCCGGCATCCTGTCGTCGGCCGGCGAGCTGCGCCACAGCGTCACCAGCACACAGCCGCAGCGCCTGCCCTTCGACCTCGAGCGCATCATGCGCACGCGCTACAAGATCGACGATTACCAGGCCAGCTACTTCGTGATCGACAGCTTCCAGCAGCTGTTCGAAGCCACCGCGCCGGACTTCGCGCCGATCTACCGGCGCGTGGCCGGTGCCCCCGAGTTCGAGGCCGATTCATCGGGCGACACACGCGCCCAGACCGCATCGAACACCGCTGGCTGATCGGCCAGGTGCACGTGCGCACTGCCGCTCACGTGGCGGTTGTCGGCGCCGGGCAGCGTGGCGGTGGACGGCGGGAACACGATGTTGTCGCAGTGGCTGTAGAAGCAGGTGAAGCTCGCGTAAGGTGACGCGCCCGCGCGCTTCGCCTCCGCGGCCTGCAGTTCATCGAGCCAGGCGTTCGGCCGGCGCATCTGCAGCCCATTGGGCGTGACGCCGAAGCGCGCCAGCCAGGTGCCGTGGTGCGGCGAGCCGATGGTGACGACGTGCTCCACGGCATCGCGCTCCCGGGCCCGCGACAGCCAGGCCCGCACGGCCAGGCCACCCATGCTGTGCGCGACGATCAAGGGCGCACGCCCGGTGGCCTCGCGCAGGCGGCGCACCGCCGCGTCGACGATGGGCACGTAGTCGTCGATGCGGCCGAACACCGGCTCCAGGTTCACCGCCACGAACGGGACGTCGACAGCACGCAGGCGCGCCATCCACGGGTTCCAGAAGCCGCGGTTGCAGACGAAGCCGTGGACGAACACGACACCCAGGCGGCCACGATGACCGGCGCTGACGTGGTCCGGCTTGGCCTGCGAGCGGAACGGCTGCCGCCAGCAGAACACCCGCGGCGCGCTGAGCACCTCGCCCCACCAGGCGCGCAGCAGTTGCGCCGGCGTGGCACGCGGCGCGGGGTCGTCGCCATGCACTTGCGAGAGCATTGCGAATTCCACCGCCAGGAAGAGCGCGTAGCCGAACAGCACCAGCAGCGCACCGCCAAGCGCCCAACCCCACTGCCCGCGGCTCCCGAACCAGGCCGCCCACAGCGCGGCCAGTGCGATCAACGAGAAGGTGGTGAACTGTTGCAGCCGGGCAAGCATGCGGGCGATGCTAGCGATTCCAGCAGTGCCTCAGGCCAGCACGACGTCGCGCCCGGCCAGGCGCTTCGCGAGGCCGGTCGCCAGCCGGTTGACGATGCCGTAGATCGACAGCTGCGGGTTGGCGCCGATGCTGGTGGGGAAGATCGAGCCGTCGTGCACCGAGAGGTTGGCCAGCTGCCAGTGGCTGCCGTCGGGCCGCACCACGCCGCGGGGCTCGTTACCGGCCATCGCACAGCCGCCCATCACGTGCGCGCTGACCACGCGCGTCAGCAGCGGCTTGATCGGCAAGGCCGCAATGGCCTCGCGCGCCTGCTTCCAGGAGGTGTAGCGCTGCGCCATCTCGTGCACCGGCAGCACCGAGGCGGCGCCGGCGGCGAACTGGATCTCGGCCATGCTGAGGAAGGCGCGCCGCGCGCCGTCCATCACGAAGTCGTTCAACGGGTAGTCGAGTACCGGCGATCCGTCGCCGCGCAGCGTGACGCGGCCGCCCGGCGACTGCTCGTGGAAACCGTCGCGCATCAGCGCCAGGAGGGCATGGGTCTTCGGGAACTGGGCGAGCAGATCGGCCTGCACCTGGCCGTAGCCCGGCAGCGTGGAGGCGAAGATCACCGGGTGGATCGGCGGGGCCTCGAGCTTGTAGCCGATGGCGCCGTCGATCGGCTGGGTGTCGAGAAAGTGGTCGGTGTAGATGGTCTGCGGCGCACCCTGCCAGCCTTCAACGGCGCGGTCGAACAACGCTGCCGAGATCACCACCGGGTGGAGGAAGGTGCGCCGCCCGAGCAGGCCGTGCGGGTCGGGCGCGCCGGAGCGCAGCAGCAGCGCCGGCGAGTTGATGGCGCCGCCGGCGACCACGTAGTGCCGGGCCGTGATGCGCAGGTTCGCGGCGGCGGCGATGCGGCCGTCGAGCTGCACCGGCACGCACTCCAGGGCCTCGACACGGTCACCCTTCAGCACCAGCCGCTCGGCACGGGTCTGCACCAGCAGCGTAGCGCCACGCTCCAGCGCGGCCGGCAGCGTGGTCACGAGCATGGATTGTTTGGCGTTGGTCGGGCAGCCCATGCCGCAGGACCCGAGGTTCCAGCAGCCCTTCACGTTGCGCTGGATCGCCGGCGCCACGATGCCCAGCGCGGTGGCGCCGCGGCGCAGCAGGTCGTTGTTGTCGTTCGGCGCCGTCAGCCAGGGGCCGACGCCCAGGCGGCGTTCGGCCTGCATGAACCAGGGGCCGAGCGCCTCGGCGCCGTAGTCCGCCAGGCCGAAGTGCGAGCGCCAGTGTTCGAGCGTGGGCGTGGGCGTGCGGAACGAACTGGTCCAGTTGACCGTGGTCGATCCGCCGACGCAGCGCCCCTGCAGGATGTTGATGCCCTTGTCGGCCGTCTTGCGCGCGGCGCTCTCCTGGTAGAGCGTCGGGTAGGCCTCGCTTTCGCGCTGGTGGAAGTCGGTGCTGCTGCGCAGCGGCCCTTCTTCGACGATCACGACCTTCAGCCCGGCCTGCGCGAGCAGTTCGGCGGTGATGCCGGCGCCGGCCCCGCTGCCGACGATGGCGACGTCGCACTCGAGCTTCTCGGGCAGCGCGCCATGCGGTCCGCCGAGCACGCGCCAACCTCGGGCCAGGCCTTCGCGTACGGGATCGGGCAATCGGCTCATGGTCGGTTCGGGTTCAGAGATCCTGGGGGCCGGGGTAGCCCAGATGGCTCCAGGCCGACGAGTCGGAGAAGTAGGCGGCGTTGGTCAGGTCGCGCAGTGCGTGATAGGCCTGCTGCTTCAGTGCCAGCGACGACAGGCGCATGCCCTGGAGCGCAGCTTGCACCTGGGGCACGCCGGCTTCGGGCCAGTCCGGCGACAGGCCAGCCAGCGCGAGCCGCCCTGGGGCTGAGGCCAGAAGCGCCAGCAGCTGCGAGAGTTCGGCCTGTGTCGGCGCCGGGAAGGCGGCGATCGCGGCTTCCAGGCGCAGCAGGTGGGCATCGAGCGCGGCACGGTTCGCACCGGGCTCCGCGGGCAGCACACCATCGAGCACTGCCAGTGCGACAGCCTGCATGACCGCCCGCGCACCGGTGCGCAGCCGGCCGTCCTGCATGGCGGGCCGCAGCAGAACGACGGCCCCACCGGCCGCTGCCAGTGCCAGCGAGGCGCCCAGTCCGAGCTTGAGAAGAGTGCGTCGTTGCATGATCGGTCGAATCGGGCCGCAGCAGCTGCCGGGTCGGCTTCAGTCTTGCACCAATCGCCGCTGCCGGGCTAGAGCGGATCGACTAACGCGGACCGTGGGAAACCCGCAGCGAGCCGATAGAGTGATGATGTGGGCCGCGAGAGATGCAGCAACCGCCATGGCCGCCAGCACGACATCGATCCTGTCGCAACTTGACATCGTCACCCGCGAACGCGCGCTGCGCGCAGACGACCCGGCACTTCTGGCGTCGGTCGGGGCTGTGAAGGCGTATCAGCAACGACGCTTTTCGGTGACCTATGCGGACTTGCTGCACAGCGCGCGCTACGCGGGGGCGGCAAGGTTCTTTCTCGACGAGTTGTACGGCCCTCGCGATTTCAGCGAGCGCGATGCGCAGTTCGCCCGTGTCGTGCCTGCGCTGGTGCGTCTGTTCCCGCACGAGATCGTCGAGACGGTCGACACACTGGCCCGGCTGCATGCCCTGTCGGAGACGCTGGACACGGCGATGGCACGCCAGCTCATCGGCAGATCGATCGATCGCGCAGCTTATGTCAGCGCATGGCGGGCGGTGGGTGACCGAAACGGGCGGGAGCAGCAGATCGCGCTGACGTTGACCATCGGCCGCGAACTCGATCGCCTGACCCGAAAGCCGCTGCTGCGCACGTCGCTGCAGCTGATGCGCGGCCCTGCACGTGCGGCCGGCTTGCCGGCACTCCAGCAGTTTCTCGAAATGGGCTTCGATACATTCAAGGCCATGCGCGGCGCCGATGGATTCCTCGCGACCGTGGGCGAGCGTGAACGCGCGATGGTGCGCGCGCTGTTCGACGCTCCGGGTCTGGAGGAAGGCGGTCTGGCTTTCGATGCCGCGCTTCTAGGACAACTACCGTAGCGTGTGCTTCGCTCCGCCGCGAGCATGCCCCACGCGCTTTCCAGACCGAGAGGACCCCTTGCCCCGTACCGTTGATCACCCCTGGCTTTCGAGCTACCCCCAAGGCGTGCCCGCCGAGATCGATCCTTCGGGGTACTCGTCGCTGACGCAGTTGCTGGACGACGCCTTCCGCACGCACGCCCGGCGGTGTGCGGCGGTATGCATGGACAGTGAGCTCAGCTTTGCGCAGCTGGATGAGCTCTCGTCCTCGCTGGGCGCCTGGTTGCAAGCACGCGGCCTCAAGCGTGGAGCTCGCGTGGCGCTGATGATGCCCAATGTGCTGCAGTACCCGGTGGCGATCGCTGCCGTGCTGCGCGCGGGGCTGGTGGTGGTCAACGTGAATCCGCTGTACACAGCGCGCGAGCTGGAGCATCAGCTGAAGGATTCCGGCGCCGAAGCCATCATCGTCCTCGAGAACTTCGCCAGCACCCTGGCCGAGGTGATCGAGCGCACCGCCGTCAAGCATGTGGTGCTGGCGGCGATGGGCGATCTGCTCGGGTTCTGGAAGGGCCAGCTGGTGAACCTCGTGGTGCGCCACGTGCGGAAGATGGTGCCGGAGTTCGGCCTGCCGCTGGACGGTGGCCGCACGGTCACGCGCTTCAACATGGCGCTGGCAGAAGGCACACGCATGAACTTGCGCCGCGTCGAGATCGGCCCGGACGACGTGGCATTCCTGCAGTACACCGGCGGCACGACAGGCGTCTCGAAGGGCGCGACGCTGCTGCATCGCAATGTGGTCGCCAACGTGCTGCAGTCGGAGGCCTGGTTCCGCCCGAAGCTCGACACCCTGGGCGCTGATCGCCAACTGACGGTGGTGTGTGCCCTACCGCTGTATCACATCTTCGCGCTCACGGCGTGCTTCATGCTGGGCGCACGCCTGGGTATGAAGTTGCTGCTGATTCCGAATCCGCGCGACATTCCTGGCTTCGTGCAGACCCTGTCTCGCCACCGCGTGAGCATGTTCCCGGCGGTGAACACCTTGTTCAACGCGTTGGCGAACGACGCCGAGTTCGGGCGTCTCGATTTCTCGGAGCTTGTCATCTCCAACGGCGGAGGAATGGCGGTGCAGCGAGCCACTGCCGAGAAGTGGCAGGCCGTGACGGGATGTCCCATCGTCGAGGGCTATGGGCTGTCGGAGACTTCGCCGGTGGTGACGATCAACCGCTTCGATCGTGATGAGTTCAGCGGCAGCATCGGCTTGCCCGTGTCGTCGACGATCATCTCGATTCGGGCGGACGATGGGCAAGAGGTTCCCATGGGCCAACCGGGAGAGATCTGCATCAAGGGCCCGCAGGTGATGGCTGGCTACTGGAACCGCCCTGACGAAACGGAGAAGGTCATGACCGAAGACGGGTTCTTCCGCTCCGGTGATGTGGGCGTGATGGACTCCGACGGTTCTGTCCGTATCGTCGATCGGAAGAAGGACATGATCCTTGTCTCCGGCTTCAACGTCTATCCAAACGAGATCGAGCAGGTCGTGAGCCTGCATCCGGGGGTGCTGGAGTGTGCTGCGGTTGGAGTACCTGACGAGCGGTCGGGCGAAGCAGTGAAGCTGTATGTGGTTCGACGCGATGCTTCGCTGTCGGAGGGCGATGTGGTCGACTACTGCAAGGAAAACTTCACCGGGTACAAGCGCCCCAAGCACATCGAGTTCCGCGACGAGTTGCCCAAGTCGAATGTGGGCAAGATCCTGCGTCGGGAGTTGCGCGGTTGAACGGCGGTAACGAAGAGCGCGGTACCGCGGAAGTCAGCGAACGCTTCGGGCTGGCAAATCTCACGGTCTTCGAGCGGGGTTGGCTGTCTTCCAATAATGTGCTGTTCCATGCCGAAGAGGATGGCGACGCGACATTGGTCGACTCGGGATACTGGAGCCACCAGGAGCAGACGGTCACGCTGGTTCAGCGTGCATTGGGGTCGCAGGATCGTCTCGCTCGGATTCTCAACACGCACCTGCATTCGGACCACTGTGGCGGCAACGCCAGACTGCAGGAGAAATTTGGCTGCCGAGTCGATGTACCGTCCGGTGAGTTCCAGAAAGTAGTGCGGTGGGCTGAGGATGAACTGACCTATGGCGCAACGGGCCAGCATTGCCCGCGCTTTGTTGCTCAAGGTTCGCTGAGCTCGGGCGATTCCGTCGATCTTGCCGGGCGGACGTGGGAGGTCCTGGCCGCTCCCGGACACGACCCGGAGTCGGTGATGTTCTACGAGCCGTCACTGCAGTTGCTGATCTCGGCAGACGCACTGTGGGAGGACGGCTTCGGAGTCGTCTTTCCCGAGTTGGAGGGTTTCGAGGCTTTTGCCGATGTGCGTCACACTCTCGACCTTATTACGCGCCTGAAAGTCGAGGTCGTGATTCCGGGGCACGGACGACCGTTCATTGACGTTCGCTCTGCACTTGATCGGGCTTACTCGCGGTTGGACCGTTTCGTGGCGGATCCTCGCAAGCATGCGCTTCACGCGGCGAAGGTGCTGATCAAGTTTCATCTGCTCGAGATCCATGCACAGACCCTGGACGATCTGGATGCCTGGCTTCTGAGAACGCCTTATTTCAGGTTGGTGCATGAGGAGCACTTTGACCAACGGTCGTGGAAGGACTGGCGCACCGAACTGCTGATGAGTCTGGAGCGCAGCCGTGTAATCGCGCGTTCCGGAGGTTTGATCAAGAATCTTTGAGGCAAGTCATTCAATACCAAGTACCGGCATCAATTGCCGGCCAAACGAAAAAGGCCCCCATCGATTGATGGGGGCCTTTTCGTTGATATTAGCCTGACAATGTCCTACTTTCACACGGGAATCCGCACTATCATCGGCGCTGAGGCGTTTCACTGTCCTGTTCGGGATGGGAAGGAGTGGGACCACCTCGCTATGGTCATCAGGCTTAACTTGTTGCCGCCTTGTCATCGCGACAAGACAGCCAATTCGCAGAGTCTGAATCAGCTTGATTGCGTACCAATCATCGCTTGAAGACCGGTATAACAGCTTGTACTCACCTTGACTCTCAAGTCAAAGTTATAGGGTCAAGCCTCACGAGCAATTAGTACCGGTTAGCTTAACGTATTACTACGCTTCCACACCCGGCCTATCAACGTCCTGGTCTCGAACGACTCTTCAGGGGGCTCAAGGCCCCGGCAAGACTCATCTTGAGACGAGTTTCCCGCTTAGATGCTTTCAGCGGTTATCTCTTCCGCACATAGCTACTCGGCAATGCCACTGGCGTGACAACCGATACACCAGAGGTGCGTCCACTCCGGTCCTCTCGTACTAGGAGCAGGCTCTCTCAATCTTGCAGCGCCCACGGAAGATAGGGACCAAACTGTCTCACGACGTTTTAAACCCAGCTCACGTACCTCTTTAAATGGCGAACAGCCATACCCTTGGGACCGGCTACAGCCCCAGGATGAGATGAGCCGACATCGAGGTGCCAAACACCGCCGTCGATATGAACTCTTGGGCGGTATCAGCCTGTTATCCCCAGAGTACCTTTTATCCGTTGAGCGATGGCCCTTCCATACAGAACCACCGGATCACTTTGTCCTACTTTCGTACCTGCTCGACTTGTCAGTCTCGCAGTCAAGCACGCTTATGCCAATGCACTATTAGCACGATTTCCGACCGTGCCTAGCGTACCTTCGAACTCCTCCGTTACGCTTTGGGAGGAGACCGCCCCAGTCAAACTGCCCACCATACACTGTCCCCAACCCGGATCACGGGCCAAGGTTAGAACCTCAAACACACCAGGGTGGTATTTCAACGTTGGCTCCACGACACCTAGCGGCACCGCTTCAAAGCCTCCCACCTATCCTACACAGATCTGTTCAAAGTCCAATGTAAAGCTACAGTAAAGGTTCATGGGGTCTTTCCGTCTTTCCGCGGGGAGATTGCATCATCACAAACATTTCAACTTCGCTGAGTCTCTGGAGGAGACAGTGTGGCCATCGTTACGCCATTCGTGCAGGTCGGAACTTACCCGACAAGGAATTTCGCTACCTTAGGACCGTTATAGTTACGGCCGCCGTTTACTGGGACTTCAGTCAAGAGCTTGCACCCCATCATTTAATCTTCCAGCACCGGGCAGGCGTCACACCCTATACGTCGACTTTCGTCTTTGCAGAGTGCTGTGTTTTTAATAAACAGTCGCAGCCACCGATTCTCTGCGGCCTCATTGGGCTCCATCTGTACGACTTCACCTACTAAAGGCACACCTTCTTCCGAAGTTACGGTGTCAATTTGCCGAGTTCCTTCTCCAGAGTTCTCTCAAGCGCCTTAGAATACTCATCTCGCGCACCAGTGTCGGTTTGCGGTACGGTCGTGTGTAGCTGAAGCTTAGTGGCTTTTCCTGGAAGCAGGGTATCACTCACTTCAGCGGCAAGCCGCCTCGTTATCACACCTCAGCTAAGCCCTCCGGATTTGCCTAGAGGGCACGCCTACATGCTTGAACCGGGACATCCAACACCCGGCTGAGTTAACCTTCTCCGTCCCCACATCGCACTACACATCGGTACAGGAATATTGACCTGTTTCCCATCAGCTACGCATCTCTGCCTCGCCTTAGGGGCCGACTCACCCTACGCCGATGAACGTTGCGTAGGAAACCTTGCGCTTTCGGCGAGGGGGCTTTTCACCCCCTTTAACGCTACTCATGTCAGCATTCGCACTTCTGATACCTCCAGCAGACCTCACGATCCACCTTCACAGGCTTACAGAACGCTCTCCTACCACTTGCACTTGCGTGCAAATCCGCAGCTTCGGTAACTGGCTTAGCCCCGTTACATCTTCCGCGCAGGACGACTCGATCAGTGAGCTATTACGCTTTCTTTAAATGATGGCTGCTTCTAAGCCAACATCCTGACTGTTTTAGCCTTCCCACTTCGTTTCCCACTTAGCCAATTTTAGGGACCTTAGCTGGCGGTCTGGGTTGTTTCCCTCTTGAGTCCGGACGTTAGCACCCGGTGCTCTGTCTCCCGTGCTGTACTCATCGGTATTCGGAGTTTGCAATGGTTTGGTAAGTCGCCATGACCCCCTAGCCATAACAGTGCTCTACCCCCGACGGTAATACACGAGGCACTACCTAAATAGTTTTCGGAGAGAACCAGCTATTTCCAAGTTTGTTTAGCCTTTCACCCCTATCCACAGCTCATCCGCTAGTTTTGCAACACTAGTCGGTTCGGACCTCCAGCAGGTGTTACCCTACCTTCATCCTGGCCATGGATAGATCACTTGGTTTCGGGTCTACACCCAGCGACTGATCGCCCTATTCGGACTCGATTTCTCTACGGCTTCCCTATTCGGTTAACCTTGCCACTGAATGTAAGTCGCTGACCCATTATACAAAAGGTACGCCGTCACCCTTGCGGGCTCCGACTGTTTGTATGCATGCGGTTTCAGGATCTATTTCACTCCCCTCCCGGGGTTCTTTTCGCCTTTCCCTCACGGTACTAGTTCACTATCGGTCGATTACGAGTATTTAGCCTTGGAGGATGGTCCCCCCATCTTCAGACAGGATTTCACGTGTCCCGCCCTACTTATCGCACGCCTAGTTCCACTGCCGATATTTTTCATACGGGGCTATCACCCGCTATGGCTGGACTTTCCATTCCATTCTGATATATCAACAGCTAAAACGTGCAGGCTGTTCCGATTTCGCTCGCCACTACTTTCGGAATCTCGGTTGATGTCTGTTCCTCGAGCTACTGAGATGTTTCAGTTCACCCGGTTCGCCTCGCATACCTATGAATTCAGTATGCGATACCCTTGCGGGTGGGTTTCCCCATTCGGAAATCTCCGGATCAAAGCTAATTTGCCAGCTCCCCGAAGCTTATCGCAGGCTATCACGTCCTTCGTCGCCTGTAATCGCCAAGGCATCCACCACATGCACTTAGTCACTTGACCCTATAACTTTGACGCCTCGCTGTAGAAGCATCGTCAAGGACTGTTTGAGTATTACGCGTTATGCCGTTCTTCAAACTCTTGCGAGTTGATTCTTGGTGACGCAATCAAAATGTTGCCGACGGCACGGTCCGCCATGAAGCGGTTTCCGTCGACAACGCTGATTCGACTCTACGAATTGTTAAAGAACAACAGCCGACTCTTTCGAGACGCTGTCGCAAGCGGCCTGCCAAACGGCAGCCACTTGCGGCAACGACTAGATCGGATATGGTGTGGTGGAGGATGACGGGATCGAACCGACGACCCCCTGCTTGCAAAGCAGGTGCTCTCCCAGCTGAGCTAATCCCCCTGTGAAGTTGGTGGGTCTGGTTGGATTCGAACCAACGACCCCCGCCTTATCAAGACGGTGCTCTAACCGACTGAGCTACAGACCCTTCACGTTCATTGCGAAGCGTGGGTGTCTACGTCGCGTCAACCAGGTGCCGAAGCACACAGCTGGTCTGCTCAGCTGGCTCACGCTCACACACTGTTGTCAACTACAGCCGATAAGTGTGGGCGCAAGAAATTGAATGCTATTTTCCAGAAAGGAGGTGATCCAGCCGCACCTTCCGATACGGCTACCTTGTTACGACTTCACCCCAGTCACGAACCCTGCCGTGGTAATCGCCCCCCTTGCGGTTAGGCTAACTACTTCTGGCAGAACCCGCTCCCATGGTGTGACGGGCGGTGTGTACAAGACCCGGGAACGTATTCACCGCGGCAAGCTGATCCGCGATTACTAGCGATTCCGACTTCACGCAGTCGAGTTGCAGACTACGATCCGGACTACGACCGGTTTTCTGAGATTAGCTCCCCCTCGCGGGTTGGCAGCCCTCTGTACCGGCCATTGTATGACGTGTGTAGCCCTACCCATAAGGGCCATGATGACCTGACGTCATCCCCACCTTCCTCCGGTTTGTCACCGGCAGTCTCATTAGAGTGCCCTTGCGTAGCAACTAATGATAAGGGTTGCGCTCGTTGCGGGACTTAACCCAACATCTCACGACACGAGCTGACGACGGCCATGCAGCACCTGTGTCCAGGCTCTCTTTCGAGCACCAAGCCATCTCTGGCAAGTTCCTGGCATGTCAAGGGTAGGTAAGGTTTTTCGCGTTGCATCGAATTAAACCACATCATCCACCGCTTGTGCGGGTCCCCGTCAATTCCTTTGAGTTTCAACCTTGCGGCCGTACTCCCCAGGCGGTCAACTTCACGCGTTAGCTTCGTTACTGAACAGCAAGCCGTCCAACAACCAGTTGACATCGTTTAGGGCGTGGACTACCAGGGTATCTAATCCTGTTTGCTCCCCACGCTTTCGTGCATGAGCGTCAGTGCAGGCCCAGGGGATTGCCTTCGCCATCGGTGTTCCTCCGCATATCTACGCATTTCACTGCTACACGCGGAATTCCATCCCCCTCTGCCGCACTCTAGCCATGCAGTCACAAATGCAGTTCCCAGGTTGAGCCCGGGGATTTCACATCTGTCTTGCAAAGCCGCCTGCGCACGCTTTACGCCCAGTAATTCCGATTAACGCTTGCACCCTACGTATTACCGCGGCTGCTGGCACGTAGTTAGCCGGTGCTTATTCTTCGGGTACCGTCATTAGCCCGCGGTATTAGCGCAGACCGTTTCTTCCCCGACAAAAGCGGTTTACAACCCGAAGGCCTTCTTCCCGCACGCGGCATGGCTGGATCAGGGTTGCCCCCATTGTCCAAAATTCCCCACTGCTGCCTCCCGTAGGAGTCTGGGCCGTGTCTCAGTCCCAGTGTGGCTGGTCGTCCTCTCAGACCAGCTACAGATCGTCGCCTTGGTAGGCTTTTACCCCACCAACTAGCTAATCTGACATCGGCCGCTCCAATAGCGCGAGGTCTTGCGATCCCCCGCTTTCACCCGTAGGTCGTATGCGGTATTAATCCGGCTTTCGCCGGGCTATCCCCCACTACTGGGCACGTTCCGATGTATTACTCACCCGTTCGCCACTCGTCGCCAGGTTGCCCCGCGTTACCGTTCGACTTGCATGTGTAAGGCATGCCGCCAGCGTTCAATCTGAGCCAGGATCAAACTCTTCAGTTCGATCTTGAATGTTTGCTCAAAGAATTGAAGTGAACTTCACTTCAGTGAGCGTTTAAGGTCCAAGAGACCTCGAGTCTTGCGACTCTTGGCACTCGCCTTCAAACGCCCACGCTTATCGGCTGTTAGTTTTTAAAGAGCTTGCCTTGCGGCGCTTGCTGATTTCGTTTCCGTTCTCAGCGAAGAAAGCGATTCTGACATGTTTTCTAAAACCCTGTCAAGCACTCTGCTTTTCTTCTCTTCGCCGTCTGTCGTCGCGTTTTGCGCGGCGCCGTGTTCAGCGAAGACCGCGACTATAGCATGCTTTCGGAACGCGTCAACTACCAGTGCGGCGCGTCTCTGCATTGGGCGGCGTGCGAACGCAGGTCTCCGGGTCGTCCGACTCGAGCACCCTCAGCGTCACACTCTCGCATCGCCGCGTGTCCGCACGCAGCACGCGCTGCTTGATGGACGCCACCTGCGCAGGGTGCATCGAGAAGCTGCGCAGCCCCATGCCCAGCAGCACTTCGGTGTAGGCCGGGTCCCCTGCCATTTCGCCACAGACACTGACGTGCTTGCCGGCTTGAATCGCCTGGCGAATGGTTCCTGCGATGAGTCCCAGCACCGCCGGGTGCCAGGGGTCATAGAGGTGGGCCACCGATTCGTCCGCCCGATCGATCGCCAGCGTGTACTGGATCAGGTCGTTGGTGCCGATCGATAGGAAGTCGAAGTAGGGCAAGAAAACGGGCAACGCGAGGGCAGCGGCCGGCACTTCGATCATGGCACCAACCTCGACGTCCACGAACGGCTTGCCCGCGTCGGTCAGTTGCTGCTTTGCCCGGGCGATGGCATCCAGCGTGAGCTTGACTTCGCTGAGGTGGGCCACCATCGGGATCAGCATGCGCACCTTGCCGTAGGCGCTCGCCCGCAGGATCGCTCGGATCTGCTGGCGGAACATGCCAGGCTCGGACAGGCTCCAGCGGATGGCGCGCAAACCGAGCGCCGGGTTGAGTGCGTGTTCGTGCCGGAGTTCGTTGACCGACATGCGATCCAGTGGCTTGTCCGCGCCGATGTCGACGGTACGAATCGTGACCGGCAAGCCATTCATCGCCTCCACGGCGGCGCGGTAGGCCTCGAACTGTTCGTCTTCGCCCGGCAACTCACCGCCCCGGTTCATGAACAGGAATTCGCTGCGGAACAGGCCCACGCCGAGTGCGCCGGCTTCCAGTGCCGCCGCGGCATCCTGCGGCATTTCGATGTTGGCCAGCAGTTCGACACGCTCGCCATCGAGTGTGATGGCAGGCGTGTGCCGCAATCGGGACAGGCGCTCCCGCTCCAGTTCGGACTGTCTTTGGCGGAAGCGGTATTCCTCGAGGACGATCGGCGATGGATCGACGACGACGATGCCGTTGTCGCCGTCGATGATGACCCAGTCGTCCTGGCGGATGATCCGACTGGCTTCGCGAGCGCCAACCACCGCTGGAATGTCCATGCTCCGCGCCACGATCGCGGTATGCGACGTGCGCCCACCGACGTCGGTGACGAACCCTGTGAAGACGCCACCCTTGAAGTGCAGCATGTCGGCCGGCGCGATGTCGTTCGCGATCAGGATCAGCGGATCCTCGCCGGCGAAGTCGCGCGCGCCGACCGCCGGCGCCGCCGCAAAGGACACGGCGGCTCCGTGCTTCATTGCCCGCAGCAGGCGCTCCACCACCTGCTCCAGGTCGGCCTTGCGTTCCCGGAGGTAGTCGTCCTCCATCTCGTCGAACTGCCGGGCGAGCACTTCGAGCTGGGCTGACAACGCCCATTCGGCGTTGTAGTGCCGCTCGTGGATCCATTGCTTGGTCGCGCCGGTCAGCGAATCGTCGTGCAGCAGCATCAGGTGCACGTCCAGCAAGGCCGACAACTCGGCTGGCGCCTCGGCAGGCAAGTCGCGCTTGAGCAGACTCAGCTCGCTGGCCACGGCGTCGCGCGCCATGCGCAGCCGGGCCACTTCGTCTTCGACCCGGCTCTGGTCGATGAAGTAGTGAGCCACATCGACCCGGCTCGATGCCACCAGCACCGCCCGCCCGATGGCGACCCCGCGCGAGACGGGCAGACCGAACACCTGGAAGCTCATGGGGGCATGCTAGCCCGTCAGGGCCTTGCCGCCATCGGTACTTCTTACAGGCCCGTCACTGGTCCTCGCCGAACTTGTCGTTGATCAACGTCGTCAACGCCTCGACGGCTTGCTGCTCGTCGGGACCGGAGGTCTCGATCTCGACCTCGCTGCCGATACCGGCCGCCAGCATCATGACGCCCATGATGCTCTTGGCGTTCACGCGGCGCCCGTTGCGCGACATGAAGACATCGCTGGCAAAGCTGCCGGCCAGCTTCGTGAGCTTTGCCGATGCCCGTGCGTGGAGCCCGAGCTTATTGCTGATGGTGACGGTGGTCCTGATCATTTCCGCCCGGTTTGAAGGTCTGGTTCTGCGGCCTGGAGGTGGCCACTTGCATGACGCCCTGGGTCGCGCCGGACATGGCCCGGGCCACCAATGCGTCGAGTGATTCGTCCGCATAGCAAAGCGAACGCCACAGCATCGGCACGTTCACGCCGGCCACCACCTTGACCTGCACACCATCGGCCAGGCGCTGCGCGACATTGCACGGCGTGGCGCCGAACACGTCGGTGAAGATCAAGGTCTCCGGACGCGGCATGCGGGACAGGATGTCGCGGGCTTGCGCCTCGACCTGCTCCGGAGTCATGTCGGTGGTCACGTCGAGCGCCTCGAGGCGCGACGCGCAGTCCGGGAACGCGTGCCCTGCCACCGATTTCAGCGATGACGCGAGTGGCGCGTGGGCAATGATCAGCAAGCCGGGCATGGGTGAAATTATGGGTGGGCCGCCATCATCGCCCTTGCGCGGACGCTTCGGTCGGCGGGTCGTGCCGCAAAAACCACAGATATGACAAGGCACAGCACAGGCCGAACAACGCAAATGCGGCCCGGAACGCCGACAGGGTCGACCCGCCGCTGCGACCGACAGCGTCGATCAGCAGGCCCAACCCCCACTGCAGCGCGAAGATGCCGGCGAAGATCACCAGGTTGTAAGCGGACAGCGCGCGCCCGGCCAGAGCGGCCGGGAACGCCTGCCCCACGGCCGGCTGCGACAGCGACAGCACCGTGCAGCTCACACAGAACAGCGCCCACACCCACGCCGTGGCGCGCTCGCCCAGCAGCAGGGCCAGCACCAGCAATGCCAGGCTCACGGGCACGCCCCAGCGCACCAGGCGGGCAGCGCTCCAGCCGCTGCGGTACAGCCGCGGCACGACGGCGCCCCACCCCAGGAAGGCGAACAGCATGCACACGTTGATGGCGAACAACCCACCCGCAGCGGCTTCCGCATTCCAGCCGCAGACGCGCACCAGCCACGGGCCGGCCCACAGTGTCTGGACCGCGATCATTCCTCCATAGTGGAAGAACGCCAGAGGCGCGAAGCGCAGGAAAGTCGGATGGCGCCACACCAGGGCGTAGCTGCCGGAGGAGACGGTGCCAGCGGCAGACGGAGGCTCGTCCCGAGGCACGATCCAGACGATGGCCAGCATTGCCAGCGCGAGCATGGCCGCAATCAGCCAGAACAGGCCCCGCCATCCCAGCAGCGGCAGCAGCCACTGGACGGGCAGCGTCGAGGCCACCATGCCCAGCGAGCCGCTCGTCAGCATCCATGAGTTGGCGCGCAGTTGCGCCTCGGGCGTGAAGCCGCGGCGGAACGCCGTCAGTGGCGCCATGAGGCAGGCACCCAGGCCGATGCCGATCAGCCCGCGCGCGACGGCCAGCGCGGCGAACGCCTCGGCCACCGCGAAAGCGCCACACCCGAGAACCGCCAGCGACGTCAATGCCAGCAACACCTTGCGCGGCCCGTAGCGGTCAAGAGCCTGGCCCAGCGGCAACTGCACAGAGGCAAATCCAAGAAAGTAGGCGCCCGCCAACAAGCCGAGGTCACCAGCATCGAGCGAGAGCTCGGCACTGAACGTCGGCGCCAGCGTAGCAGTGACAGCGCGCACCAGCGCGGAGAAGAAGTACGCGAACGCGAAGCTGGCGAATACCCACACCGCATGACGGGCGGGCATCGCCACGTCGCCGCGGAGGTCGCCGGCATTCGACCGCGGACCGGTCATGCGGGAAGACGCAGACCGGCAAAGAAGGTGTCGGCCGCCTCCGTGGGCCAGGACTTGCCCAGCACGGTGGCCTGATAGACACGCAGCCCCTTGACGAAGAACCCGGCCTGCTCGGACACGCCGGTGCCATCAGGGCCGCGGCCTTCCAGGCGCAATCGCACCGCGCCCGGGTTGGGGGTCATGCCCGCCACCTGCAGCGGCGTGCTGCCCGGGCTGTTGGCGGCGATGTTCGTGACGGCCAGCCGCTGCAACTCGAGCAGGGTCGCCGAGACGCGCGCAGGCTCACCCACGTCGACGAAGCTCAGCCCGAAGGTGGCGCCGCCCGCGCTGCACACCAGCATCTCCATGCGCACGGCCTGGCCGGCCAGCGGCACGGTGCGCACATGGCGGTCCGGCTTGCAGGGAAAGCTGGCCACGACACCACTGCCTTCGGCCTGCAGCTCGCGCCAGTCGAACGTCGGCGAGCAGGCACACAGCGCAACAGCCAAGCAGGGCAAAGCTCGTTTCATGGCACCGATTATCCCGGCCGGCCTGCCGCGACAATGCCCGCATGAGCGCCCCGACGACTTCCCCTCTGCCGCTGGCCGGCGTTCGCGTGCTCGACCTGTCGCGTGTCCTGGCCGGCCCCTGGTGCACGCAGACCCTGGCCGACCTCGGTGCCGACGTGATCAAGATCGAACGCCCGATGCGCAACGGCAGTGGCGGCGACGACACCCGCGGCTGGGGCCCGCCCTTCCTGCGCGACCGCGATGGCCACGACACCGCCGAAGCGGCCTACTACCTGGGCACCAACCGCAACAAGCGCTCGGTGACCGTGGACATCGCGCGCCCGGAGGGGCAGGACCTGATCCGGCGGCTGGCCGAGCACAGCGATGTCTTCGTCGAGAACTTCAAGGTGGGCGACATGGCGCGCTACGGGCTGGACAGCGACCGCCTGCTCGCCCTGAACCCCCGCCTCGTCTACTGCTCGATCACCGGCTTCGGCCAGACCGGCCCCTACCGGGACCGCGCTGGCTACGACTACGCCGTGCAGGGCATGGGCGGGCTGATGAGCGTGACCGGGCCGTCGCAACGGGAAATCGCCGACGATGCGCCGGGTGGCGGCCCGCAGAAGGTGGGCGTGGCCGTGGCCGACCTGTTCACCGGCATGTACGCGACCACGGCCATCCTCGCCGCGCTGCGCCACCGCGACGCCACCGGCCAGGGCCAGGCGATCGACATGGCCCTGCTCGATACCCAGGTGGCGATGCTCGCCAACCTCGGCGCCAACTACCTGGCCACTGGCGTGGCGCCGAAGCGGGCCGGCAACGCGCACCAGAACATCGTGCCGTACCAGGTGTTCGAAGCGGCCGACGGCCACATGATCCTGGCCGTCGGTAACGACGGCCAGTTCGTCAAGTTCTGCGAGGTGGCCGGCTGCCCGGAACTGGCCGCCGACCCGCGCTTCGCCCGCAACGCCGATCGCGTGCGCCACCGCGAGGTGCTGGTGCCGATGCTGGCCGAACGCATGCGCCGGCACCCGAAGGCCCAGTGGCTCGCTGCCCTCGAAGCGGCGAAGGTGCCTTGCGGCCCGATCAACGATCTGGCCGAGGTGTTCGCCAATCCGCAGGTCCAGGCCCGCGGGATGACGGTGGAGTTGCCGCACCCGCTGGCCGAGCGGGTGAAGCTGGTGGCCAGCCCGATGAAGCTGTCGGCCACGCCGGTGCAGTACCGGCGGCCGCCGCCGCTGCTGGGCGAACACACCGACGCCGTGCTGGCAGAGGCGGGCCTCGACCAAGAAGAGATCGCCGCACTGCGGTCGGCTGGCGTGCTCTGACCCCTGGCCGAGGGCTTCGTCACATCTTGTGACATCTGCACCCCCCGGGTCCGAGGGAAAAGCGGGCCGTGCATCTGGTTTCACATCGCCTGCGGCGAGACACTCGGGGACAGCATCTCGGCGCCTGCACGCTCTCCGCCCGATCGGCCCGGCCGACGGCCGTTCCTGGCGGCGTCGTAGGGAAGGACAAGAAGTTCATGGATATGTCAGACGTCGAGCGCCATGGCGCATCCGCCAGCCCCGGGGCGCGCACGCACCCGGCCCCCGTCGCCGACGACTCGGAAGTGTCGCAGCGCTGGCACCGCTTGGTCTCCGAGATCGGCGCTGCCACCGCCACGCCGCTAACGGCCGCGCTGGAGCGCATCCACGCCTTGATCTCCAGCGGCAAGATCGACCGCGCCGGCCTGCGCTCGCTGCGCGACGAAGTCGAGCAGGCCCGGCAGGCCGGCATGATCGGGCAGCAGATCTCCCGGTTCGCGTCGGGTCGCCTGCGCCAGTCTCACGAGCGGCTGCAGCTGGCCGACACGCTCAAGGGCGTGCTGGCGCATCGCCACCGCGAGACGCAGTCGCGCGGCATCGTGCTCAGCCCGACACTGAAGCCGGCGGAAGTCATCGTCGATGCGTCGCTGCTGTTCAGCCTGCTCAACACCGTGCTCGACTGGACGCTGGCGCACGCCCGTTCGAACATCGAGTTCCGCATCGACGTGAAGGCTTGGCCACAGCACGCGCAACTGGTCTGCCGCTTCGCCCACCGCCAACTGGACCTTGCCGACGGCTCCGAGCGCGCCCCCGATCCGAGCGAGCTGGAGTCCCTCAGCTGGCGGCTGCTCGAGCAGACCGCCTGGACCATGGGCCTGCCGCTGGACCGCCGGGACGACGCGCTGTACTCGACGCTGACCATCGAGTTCCCGCGCACCGCCGGCGACGAGATCGAAGGCGTCAGCACGCTGGAGATCGACGAAGGCTTCGCACCCTCGTCCAACTCCAAGCCGCTGGCCGGCAGCCATGTGCTGGTGGTGTCGGCTCGGCGCGACCTGCGCGTTCAGGTGCGCGACGCGCTGCGCAACATGGGCCTGATCATCGATTTCGTCAGCTCGGTCGACGAGGCCACGGAGTTCTGCCGCGAAGGCCTGCCCCACGCGATCGTCATCGAATCGATCCAGCGAGGCGAGAAGTTCGCCGTGCTGCGCGAAGAGATCAGCAACGAGGTGCCCGACTTCGTCTTCATCGAGATCATCGAGGAAGGCAACACCTTCGAGATGTCGGGCTTCAGCGGCTCCAACGTCGCACGCGTCGGCCGCGACGTGATCGACAGCTCGCTGCCCTCGGCGCTGATGTTCGAGCTGTCCAAGGGGCTGTAGAGCCGTCGCCGCGCCCCGGCTTGCTCACTTCAGCGAGCCGAACACCTTCTTCAGGATTGCGCTGCCGGCGGCGGCAGGGTTCTGGCGGATCTTCTTCTCTTCCTCGCCGATCATCAGGAACAGGCCGTCGAGCGCCTTGCCGGTCACGTACTGCTGCACGTTGGCCTCTTCCTTCTTGACGAGGCCGAGGCCCATGGCCTTGCCGGCCACGGCGTTGTACTTGTCGGCCAGCGACACCTTCTCGGTCGCCTTGGTCACAATGGGCAGGAACTTCTCGGCCAGCGGCTCGCGCGTCTTGCCGGCGAAGAACTGGGTCACCGAGTTGTCGCCGCCGGTCAGCACCTTGCGGGCATCCTCCACGCTCATCGACTTCACCGCGTTGATCAGCAGCGGCTTGGCCTCCGGCACGGCGGCCTCGGCGGCGCGGTTCATCGCGGTGATCAGTTCGTCGACGCGCTTCTGCTGGCCAGTCATCTTGAGAAGCTTGGCGGCGTCCTCGAGGAAGCCCGGCAGCGGGATCTGCACCTTCGGATTGCCCAGGAAGCCGCCACTGCGGCCGAGCAGGCTCACCGCCGACACGGCGCCCTTCTCGAGCGCAGCGCGAACGCCCGAGGCGGCATCGGTCTCGCTGAGGTCGAACGCCTGAGCACCGGTGGTCATTCCGTACAGACCCGAGCCCACCACCAGCCCTGCCGTAAACTGCCTTCGCTGCATGCCCTGCTCCGTGATGAAAACCAGCCGCCATCTTGCGCTTGCACTGCTTGCCCTGGCAATCGGTGCAGGCGCGTACCTGAGCTTCGAGCGGCCCGGCCCCGCCCAGCCGCTGCCCAGCGTGGGTTATACGCTGCTCGACGGCAAGGTCGCCTCGACGACGCAGTGGGCGGGTCGCGTCACGCTGGTCAACTTCTGGGCCACGACCTGTGCGGTGTGCATCAAGGAGATGCCGCGCCTCATCGAGACGCACGAGCGCTTCAAGGCGCGCGGCTTCGATACGCTGGCGGTGGCCATGAGCTACGACCCGCCAGCCTCGGTGGTGCACTACGCGCAGACACGCCAGTTGCCGTTCGGCGTGGCGATCGACAACACCGGCGAGATCGCCCGCAGCTTCGGCGAGATCAAGGGCACGCCGACCACGCTGCTGGTCGACAAGCGCGGCCGCATCGTGCGGCGCTTCGTCGGCGAGCCCGACTTCGCGCAGCTGCACGGGCTGATCGAGCAGCTGATCGCCGAAGGCTGAGCGCTCGTGCGTCCGGGCTCAGCCCCAGAAGTACCAGACGAACCAGATCGCCAGGGCGATCAGCACGGCGCGCAGGGGGTTGGTGCCCGAACCGAACAGATTGCTCCAGTCGAACTCGCTCCCGAAGTGACCGTGGCCTCGGCGCTGTGAAGCCTCCGCTTCCATCTTCGCGGCGAACTCGCGCCGGCGCGGCAGATCGGCATCCAGTGCTTCGAGCCGCCGCTTGACCACCTCGGGCGCCGGTTTCGCTGCATGCGCACGCAGCGCCGGGCCCAGCGTGGCCACACGTTCGTGCGCCTCGGCGAGGCGGCTGACGGCCAGCGTGGCGCCGCACTGCGAACAGTCGACCGATTGCCCCGGCGGCAGCGCCGCGCCGCAGGCACCGCATTGCAGCGCCTGGGTGCGTGCCGTGTCGCGGTGCACCGCTTGCACCTCGATCGCCCCTTCCGGGTCGAGCGCCCGCGCCAGCCGGGCCACGTCGAGCAGGCCGGGCACCGACGCACAGTACGGGCAGGCCTCGTCGTCCTTGCCGAGCGCGGCACCGCAGTTGACGCAGTCGATGCGCCCCTGCTTCTCGACCAGCCTCGCGCGGTCGATGCGCGACATCGGCCGCCACAACCCCTTCTCCTGCAGGAACTGCGCGAAGCTCTGGTAGGCGCCATGGCCGGCACGGCACTCGAGCTGGATCGACTGGCCCCAGCGCGAGCGGTTGTGGACGGTCTTCAGGGCCGCGCCACAACGCGCGCAACCGGCCTTCGGGTCCAGCGTGCGGTGGGGCAGGCTCTGCGCGCCGGCCATCGCGCCGACCAGGTCGAGCAGCGCCGGGCCGCTCAGGCGCGCCGTCTCGGTCTGGTCGAACCAGACCAGGTGGCAGTGGCTGCACAGGTCGATCTCGACGCGGCGGCCGTAATGGCCGGCGAGCAAGAGGCGCTGCATCGGCTCGCGGCAGTTGCCGCAGGCAATCGCCGCTTCGGACGGGATCGGCGCAGACCCGACGGCCATGCGCGCGGCGACCTCAGGCCACGCCCGCCGAGGCCGCCTGCTGGTCGGCGTGGTAGCTCGAGCGCACCAGCGCGCCGACGGCGGCGTGCGTGAAGCCCATCTTCGCCGCTTCGGCCTCGAACATGCGGAAGGTATCCGGGTGCACGTAGCGGCGCACCGGCAGGTGGTGACCACTGGGCGCGAGGTACTGGCCGATGGTCAGCATGTCGATGTCGTGGGCGCGCATGTCGCGCATCGCCTCGAGGATTTCCTCGTCGGTCTCGCCCAGGCCGACCATCAGGCCGCTCTTGGTCGGCACGCCGGGGTGCAGTGCCTTGAACTTCTTCAGCAGGTTCAGGCTGAAGGCGTAGTCCGAGCCCGGGCGCGCTTCCTTGTACAGGCGCGGCACGGTCTCGAGGTTGTGGTTCATCACGTCCGGCGGCGCGGCCTTGAGGATCTCCAGCGCGCGGTCGTCGCGGCCGCGGAAGTCGGGCACCAGCACCTCGATGCGCGTCTCTGGCGACAGTGCACGCGTCTGGCGGATGCACTCGACGAAGTGACCAGCGCCACCGTCGCGCAGGTCGTCACGGTCGACGCTGGTGATGACCACGTACTTCAGCTTCAGCGCGGCGATGGTCTTGGCCAGGTTGGCCGGCTCGTCGGCGTCCAGCGGGTCGGGCCGGCCGTGGCCGACGTCGCAGAACGGGCAGCGCCGGGTGCACTTGTCGCCCATGATCATGAAGGTCGCGGTGCCGTGGCCGAAGCACTCGCCGATGTTCGGGCAGGACGCTTCCTCGCACACGGTGTGCAGCTTGTGCTCGCGCAGGATCTGCTTGATCTCGTAGAAGCGCGTCGTCGGCGAGCCGGCCTTGACGCGGATCCAGTCTGGCTTCTTCAGCGTCTCGGCGGCGACCACCTTGATCGGGATGCGTGCCGTCTTGGCCTGCGCCTTCTGCTTGGCGGTGGCGTCGTAGTCGCCGGCATCCTTGGCTTCGTGGGTGACGTTCTCGGTCGGCATGATGGTCGTTCGCCCTGTTCAGGGACCGAGGTGCGACGCCAGCTTGTCGCCAAGACGCCCCGCGACGGTGTCCCAGTCGGTGGAGACGCCGAGTCTAGCCAAGTCGACTGTCGCCAGCCCGGCGTAGCCGCAAGGGTTGATGCCCTCGAAGGGGCTCAGGTCCATCGCCACGTTCAGCGCCACCCCGTGGTACGTGCAATGACGGCTGACCTTGATGCCCAGCGCGGCGACCTTGCCCAGCCCCTCGAAGGGGTCGCGCCGCGGGCCGGTCAGTGCGGCATGGCCGGACGGGTCGTCCAGGCGCACGTAGATGCCCGGCGCGCCGGCCACGCGGTGGCCGGTGATGCCGAAGCTCTCGAGCGTCCTGAGCACGCTCTGCTCCAGCCGGTAGACGTACTCCTTGACGAAGATGCCCTGCCGCTTCAGGTCGATCAGCGGGTACGCCACCACCTGGCCGGGGCCGTGGTACGTGACCTGACCCCCGCGGTTGGTCTGCACGACCGGAATCCCGCGCGGGTTGAGCACGTGATCCTGCTTGCCGGCCACCCCCTGGGTGTAGACGGGCTCGTGTTCGCACAGCCAGATCTGATCCGGCGTCGTCTCGTCGCGCTGTTCAGTGAACGCACGCATCGCCTCGACCGTGGCCGCGTAGTCCACGCGGCCCAGCCGCTTGACGAGCGGGGCCGGCGCGACGCTCAGAGCACCACCTTCACCATCGGGTGGGTGGACAGCGTGCGATACAGCTCGTCGAGCTGCTCGCGGCTGGTCGCGGTGATGGTGATCGTCACGCCCAGGTAGTTGCCGGCCTTGCTCGGCCGTGTCTCGATGCTGGCCGCATCGAAGCCGGGGTCGAACTGCTGTGCGACCCTCACCACCGCCTCGGCGAAGCCCGCCACGTTCGCGCCCATCACCTTGATGGGGAACTGCGACGGGTACTCGATCAGCGACTGCTCGGGCGGGATCTCTTTCATGGTGGCGTTCATGCCGGCGAAGATGGGGCCGGAGACTGGCGATTCAACTAGATCGACTGCGTCGCCTTGGCGCGCTGGTAGGCCTCGTACAGCTTCGCATAGACCGGCCCGGGCTTGCCGCGCAGCGCACCGTGGCCGACCGGCTGGCCATCCAGCTTGGTGACCGGCAGCACCTCCTTGGTGGCCGAGCTGAGCAGCAGTTCGTCGGCGGCCAGCACCTCGCCCTCGGGGATCGGCCGCAGGTTGTAGGCGATGCCTTCTTCCTCGCACAGCTCGCGGATCAGGTCGTAGCGGATGCCTTCCAGCACATGCTCGCTCTTCGGCGGGCCGAGCACCGCACCTTCGTGCACCACCCAGACGTTGCTGGCCGAGGCCTCGGTCAGGTAGCCGTCGCGGAACATGATGGTCTCGACGGCACCGTGGTCGGCCGACATCTGCCGCGCCAGCACGTTACCCAGCAGCGAGGTGCTCTTGATGTCGCCGCGCTCCCAGCGGAAGTCTCGCGCCGTGACGCAGGCCACGCCGTGGTGGCGCATCTCGGCGCCGGCGTGTTTCATCGGGCTGGCCATCATGAAGACGGTGGGCTCGATGTCCGGCGGCATCACATGGTCGCGCAGCGCCACGCCACGTGTCACCTGGATGTAGATCAGCTGGTCCTGCGTGCCGGACTTGGCGGCCAGCGCCGCCACCAGCTTGCGCGCGCGCTCCAGCCACTGCTCGGCCGTCGCCGGGTTGGCGATGCGCAGCTTGGCCAGGCTGCGGCCCAGACGCGCCAGGTGCTCGTCGAACCGGAACAGGCGGCCGCCGTAGACCGGCACGACTTCGTAGATGCCGTCGCCGAAGATGAAGCCGCGGTCGAGCACGGACACCTTCGCGTCGCGCAGCGGGCTGTACTCGCCGTTGAGAAAGCACAGTGTGTCGGGCAAGGCTTGCATGGCGGCTCCTGGCTGACCGGTCAGCTTACTTGATCCACAGGCGGATGGCGTCCCAGGCGCGGCCGAAGATGCCGGCCTGCTCGACCGCGTCGAGCACCACCAGCGGCACCTCGGCCACCGGCGCGCCGGCCGGGGTGGTCACCTTCAGCACGCCGACCTTCTGGCCCTTGGCCAGCGGCGCAACCAGCGGGTCGGTGCGTTCGATCTTGGTGACCAGCTTGCTGCCCTCGCCCTTCGCGACGCTGACGAACACGCCGGCTTCGGCGCCGAGCCTGACCTCGTTGGTCTTGCCCTTCCAGACCTGCGGCGTGGCGATCGCCTTGCCCGGCTCGAACAGGCGCACCGCATCCCAGGCGGCGTAGCCCCAGTTGAGCAGCTTCTGGCTCTCGTTGGCGCGGGCGTCCATCGATGCCGTGTTGAGCACCACGCTCAGCAACCTGCGCTTGCCGTTCGGGAAATCGCGCTGCGCGCTGGCGATCAGGCAGTAGCCGGCTGCCTCGGTGTAGCCGGTCTTCATGCCGTCGACGGTCGGGTCGCGCGACAGCAGCACGTTGCGGTTGTTCTCGTTGCTCGCCGGCGCGCCCTCGAAGCGGTACTTCCTGGTCGAGTAGATCGGATAGAACTCGGGGAAGTCGCGGATGATGCGCGAGGCGATCACCGACAGGTCGCGCGCCGAGCTGTGGTGGCCCGGCTCGGTCAGGCCGGTGACGTTCTTGAACTGCGTGTTCTTCAGGCCGAAGGCCTGCGCCTGGCGGTTCATCATCTCGACGAAGGCCGGCAGCGTTCCGCCCACGCCCTCGGCCAGCGCCACCGACGCGTCGTTGCCGCTGTTGACGATCATGCCGCGCAGCAGGTCGGACACCTTGGGCGTGCTGCGTGGCTCGATGAACATCAGCGAACCGCCGCCCTTGCGCTCTTCCCAGGCGCGCAGCGAGACCGGCAGCGTCTGCTCCTCGGAGATCTTCTTGTCGCGGATCGCGCTGAAGACGACATAGGCCGTCATCAGCTTGGTCAGCGAGGCCGGGTCGGCCGGCGCGTCGGCATTGCGCTCGGCCAGCACCTGGCCGCTGGCCATGTCGAGCAGCAGGTAGCTCTTGGCGGCGATCTCGGGCGGCTGCGGCGCCTGTGCGTGAACGGTCAGCGGAAGGGCAAGGGCCAGCGCGGCCAGCCGGGCAGTGAGTCTCTTCATCGGGAATGGATCGTTGGGAGGGGTCAGGGATCCGAGCGGCGTCGGACCCGAAGGTTCAGTCGAGATCAGTCGCCGCTGCCCGTGCGCAACTGCTGCACCAGCACGTTCTTGAGCAGACCGAGCTGGCCATGGAAGAAGTGACCTGTGCCGGGGAACACGATCACCGGCAGCGACTGTGGCCGTGCCCAGTCCAGCGTGGCCGACAAAGGGACGACGTCGTCGGCCTCGCCGTGGATCACCACGGTGTCGGCCGGCACGGCGGGCAGTTGCTGCTTCTGCGTCGACGGGCCGACCAGCACCATCCGCTGCGGCTTCGCATCATCAGGCAGCCGGTTGGCGGCCTGTGACGCGACGTAAGCACCGAAGGAGAAACCGGCCAGCAGCAGCGGCTCGCCGGCGCGGCGGTGCGCGGCGATGACCGCCAGCGCATCGTCGATCTCGCCGCGGCCTTCGTCCCAGCCGCCCTCGGAGCCACCGACGCCACGGAAGTTGAAGCGCACGCTGCGCCAGCCCAGCGCCACCGCGGCACGGGCCAGCGTCTGCGCGACCTTGTTGTCCATCGTGCCGCCGTGCTGCGGATGCGGATGGCAGATCACCGCGACACCACGCTCGGCGACGGCCGGTGTGTCGATCGCGCACTCGATCGCACCGGCCGGGCCGGGCACCATCTGGCGCAGGGTCTGGCTGTTCACCGGCCGACGTTCGGCGGCAGCAGCAGGCGCTCCACCACCTCACCCTGCTTCAGGTGCTTGTCGACGATCTCGTCGATGTCGTGCTGGTCCACGTAGGTGTACCAGACCGCTTCGGGGTAGACCACGGCCACCGGGCCGCCTGCGCAGCGGTCGAGGCAGCCGGCCTTGTTGACGCGCACGCCGCCCGGCCCGGCCAGGCCCTCGGCCTTGACCCGCGCCTTGCAGCGGTCGAAGCCGTCCTTGGCGCCGTGCTGGGCGCAAGCGTCCTCGCCGTTCTCGCGCTGGTTGAGGCAGAAGAAGATGTGCCGCTGGTAATAGCTCATGGGGCGATTCTAGGAGCGCGCTCAGTCCTCGCCCCGCGCAGCGACGCGGGACAGCAGGTAAGCCAGTGCGGCGTACGGCCACAGCCAGCCCACCCACTGCGCCGCGCCATGGAAGCGGATGAAGCGGCCCTGCTCCCAGGCCTGCAGGCTGTCGGCGAAGTACGGATCGGCCGGCGCATGCGCCACCAGCGCGACCAGCCCCGACAGCGCGACGAGGCCGACGCCGGCCGCCATGCGCCGCGGCAGCAGCGCCATCAGGACAGCCAGCAGCGTCCCCAGCGCCAGGCCCGCGGTGGCATTGGCAGTGCGCCAGGCCAGCGCATGCTCGGGGCCGAAGTTCAGTGCCGTCGACAGCGTGGTGGCGGCTGCGCCGATCAACGCCGCCCCGAGCACCAGCACGACCCGCCGCCAGCCGGGCTGCGCGATAGCCAGCGCGATCATGCAGGGTGCCAGCAGGCCGAACGCCACCGTGGCGAGTTCCTGCCCGGCGCGCAGCGGCGCGAGCGGGGCGTCGGCCTCCAGCCAGGGCGCCAGCATGTCCAGCACCGTGCTGCCCTCGAGCAGCTCGCGCAGGCCTTCCTGCAGACGCGGCCAGACCTGCCCGAGGCCGAGCGGCACCGGCGACGGGAACAGCAGGCCGAGCGGCCACAGCAGCAGCAGCGCCAGGCCGCCGGCGCTGCGGGCGATGAACCAGCGCTCGCGCAGCGCCTGCCAGCGGGCCAGCCCGCCGAGCAGATGCACCAGCGAGCCGAGCGCTGCGCCGGCCGCGCTGCCCGCGGCGTTCAGGCCCAGGTCGAGGTTCGACGCCACCCGGTTGGGCAGGTAGTTCTGCAGCAGTTCCATCGTGAAGGACAGCAGCGCTCCCGCGGCCACCGCGGCCAGCGCGCTGGCGCCCGGGGTGCGGCTGCCACGCATGCCGGCACCGAAGACCAGGGCGCCCAGCGGCAGGTAGCCCAGCAGGTTGGCCACCATGTCGAAGCCTGTCCAGTAGCGCGGCCAGGGCAGCAGCAGGAAGCTCAGCGGTTCGTGCCCGGGCACACGCCAGCCGCCGAACGGATAGAGGCTCGCGTAGGCAACCAGCCCGGCGTACAGCCAGGCCAGCGGCACGGCGGAGCTGCGCTGGTGGACCACCGGCGTGCCCCCTGGCGGGTTCAGAAGGGCTTGACCACCACCAGCACCACGATGGCGGCGAACAGCAGCACGGTGACTTCGTTGAACATGCGGAACCAGCGCTCGCTGCGGCGGTTGGCGAACTGTTCGAACTGGCGCAGCACGCGGCCGCAGAAGTGGTGGTAGCCGATGGTGCCGACCACCAGCAGCAGCTTGGCATGCATCCAGCCGTTGCCCGGGCCGCGGCCGATGCCGTAGTACAGCCACAGCAGCAGGCCCAGCACCAGCGCAGGGATCATCAGGATGCCGGCGAAGCGGTACAGCCGGCGCGCCATCAGCAACAAGCGCTCGCGTTCGGCGTGGCTGTCGGCCGGCACCGACGCGAGGTTGACGAAGATCCGCGGCAGGTAGAACAGGCCCGCGAACCAGGCGGCGACGAAGACGATGTGAAAGGCTTTGACCCAGAGCATCGGGGCATTATCGCGACAAGGCGCACACCGGCCTTGACCAAGAAAAACCCCGGCACGGAGGCCGGGGTTCGAAAGCCTTATCGCTGTCATCACGGTAAGGCACCTGCTCAGGGAGGAAAAGCAGGGGACGACAACCTTGCAGCTATCATCCACTTGTAACTTTAGCAGATGCAAAAGGGACTTGCGAACACTTCTGGTGAGCATCCCGTGATGCAGGAGACGCTCATGCAGATGCCGCCGCCCTACCCCGCCAGCCGCCCCCGCCGCCTGCGCCGCGACGCCTTCACCCGGGACATGGTGCGTGAGCACCGGCTCCACCCCAGCGACCTGATCCTTCCCGTGTTCGTGCTCGCCGGCCAGGGCGTGGTGCAGGACGTGGCCTCGATGCCCGGCGTGCAACGCCTGAGCCTGGACCGCCTGCTGCCGGTGGCCGAGGACTGCGTGAAGCTCGGCATCCCGGTGATGGCGTTGTTCCCGGTGATCGACCAGAAGCTCAAGTTCGAGGACGGCCGCGAGGCGCTCAACCCCGAGGGGCTGGTGCCGACGGTCGTGCGCGAGCTGAAGAAGCGCTTCCCCGAGCTCGGCGTGATGACCGACGTGGCGCTCGACCCGTTCACGTCTCACGGCCAGGACGGCCTGCTCGACCCGACCGGCTACATCCTCAACGACGAGACCGTGGCGGTGCTGACGAAGCAGGCGCTGGTGCAGGCCGAAGCCGGCGTGGACATCGTCGCGCCGAGCGACATGATGGACGGCCGGATCGGAGCCATCCGCACGGCGCTCGAAGCGAAGGGCCGCATCCACACGCGGATCATGGCCTACAGCGCCAAGTACGCGAGCGCCTTCTACGGCCCGTTCCGCGACGCCGTCGGCTCGGCCGCGAACCTCGGCAAGAGCAACAAGAAGGTCTACCAGATGGACCCGGGCAACACCGACGAGGCGCTGCGCGAGGTGGCGCTGGACATCGCCGAGGGCGCCGACATGGTGATGGTCAAGCCCGGCATGCCGTACCTCGACATCGTGCGGCGCGTGAAGGACCAGTTCCACGTGCCGACCTTCGCCTACCAGGTCAGTGGCGAGTACGCGATGCTCAAGGCCGCCGCCCAGAACGGCTGGCTGGACCACGACGCAGTGATGATGGAAAGCCTGCTGGCCTTCAAGCGCGCCGGCGCCGACGGCGTGCTGACCTACTTCGCACGCGACGCTGCCCGGCTGCTGAAGGCGGCCTGAGCAAGGCGAGGAGCGCCGCGCCGTGCGCGTCTTCCACATCAGCGGCGAGCAGTTCACCGAACTGCCAACACTGCCCGAGACCCTGCCCGCCACCGGCTACCTGTGGGTGGGCGCGGCGCGGCGCGAGTTCGAGGTGCAGACTGCCACGCTGCAGGCCGCGTTGCATGTCTGGACCGGCGGCACGCTGGTCGACCTGCATGTCTCGGACCTGCTGAACAACCAGCTGCCCTCGCACTTCGACTACACCTCGGGCTACGACCTGCTGGTGTTCCGCCGCCTGGCCGCGGGCGCGGGCACGGCCGGCAGCTTCGTCGACGAGAACCAGGGCACGCTGGCCTCGGCCAAGCAGGCGCTGGAGGCCATCGACACCAGCCCGGTCGGCTTCGCGGTGTTCGACCGCGTGCTGCTGACGGTGCACCCGACCGACTGCCTGGTGCGCGAGTACTTTTCCGGCCGCCTGTCGCAGCAGGCGCAACCCAGCGATTCGCGCCAGGGCGCCCGCATGCCGACCAGCCCGGCCGACCTGATGCTGCGCATGGTCAACCACATGGTCGACAGCTACCTCGAGCTGCGGCGGCTGCTGACGCGCCAGTTCGCCCACCTGCAGCAGGAGCTGTTCCGCCCGCGCAGCAACTTCCGCAACTGGCAGCTGCTGCTGGAGTCGCGCAACGCGCTGCACCTGCTGGAGGACACCTGCGAGGACCAGCGCAGCGCGGTGATGGAGTGGATCGACGCGCTCGACGAATGGCCCGACACGCCCGACAAGGCGGCGCGCCGCGAGCGTGAGCTGCTGCGGCTGCGCTCGCGCGACGTGGTCGAGCACATCGAGCGTGTGCTGACGCACGTTCGGCGGCTGGAGTCCTCGGCGGAGACGGCGGTGCAGATGCACTTCTCGGCTCAGAGCAACCGCACCAACACGATCATGCGCACGCTGACCGTGCTGACGGCGATCTTCATGCCGCTGAACCTGGTCACCGGCTTCTTCGGCATGAACTTCGACGCGCTGCCGCTGATCCACAGCGCCACCGGCTTCTGGATCGCTGCCGGCATCATGCTGATCCTGGGCGTCGGCCTGTCCGTCTTCTTCTGGCGCAAGAACTACCTGGGCAGCCGCCATTGAGCGCGCCGCAGTTCAGCGCGCGCCAGCTCGTGCTGCTGGTCGGGCTGACGCTGGTCTGGGGCCTGAACTGGCCGATCATGAAGTTCGGCGTCACGAACTTCGCGCCGCTGTCGTTCCGTTCCCTGTCGATGTGGCTGGGCCTGCCGGTGCTCTACCTCGCGGTGCGGGCGATGAAGGTGCCGCTGCGCATCGAACGTTCGCACTGGGGCGAGCTGACGCTGCTGACCGTCACCAACATGATCGTCTGGCACGTGCTGGCGATCATCTCGGTGCAGGCGCTGTCCTCGGGCCGCGCGGCCATCCTCGGCTACACGATGCCGGTGTTCTCGGCACTGTGGGGCATGGCGCTGTTCGGCCAGCGGCTGTCGGCACGGCAGCTCGCCGGCGTGGCGGCCGCGGCGCTGGGCGTCACGCTGCTGCTGTGGCACGAGCTCGGCCGCATGGCCGGCAAGCCCTGGGCGGCGATGGGCATGCTGGTCTCGGCGGCCGTGTGGGCGCTGGGCACGCAGCAGCTGCGCCGCACGCGTTTGCCGGTGCCGACGCTGGCCATCGTGTTCTGGATGACGGTGATCACGACCCTGGTGATGACGGTGCTGGCCGCGTGCTTCGAGCACGAGCGCTGGCAACTGCCGAGCACTGCCGTGTGGGCAGCGATCGTCTTCAACGCGGTGATGATCTTCGGCTTCGCTCAGCCGGTGTGGCTGGTGCTCGCGCGCGCGCTGCCGCCGGTGGCCTCGACGCTGTCGGTGATGATGATCCCGGTGCTGGGCACGCTGTCCGGCGCCTGGTGGCTGGGCGAGACGCTGCACTGGCAGGACTTCGCCGCCATCGTGCTGATGCTGGCGGCGATCGCCTCGGTGCTGTGGCCGGCGCGTGCGGCCCGAGCGCCTCAGTCGGCCTGATCACCGGCGTACGGGTCGGCGAAGCCGAGCGCGGCCAGGATCTCGGTCTCACGCCGCTCCATCACCTTGGCGTCACGCGCCTTCTCGTGGTCGTAACCCTGCGCGTGCAGCGTGCCGTGCACCAGCAGGTGGGCGTAGTGCGCCTCGATGGTCTTGCCGGCTTCGCGCGCCTCGCGCTCGACCACCGGCGCACACAGCACCAGGTCGGCGTGCACCAGCGGCTCGCGTGCGTAGTCGAAGGTGAGCACGTTGGTGGCGTAGTCCTTGCCGCGGTAGTCGCGGTTCAGCGCCTGGCCTTCCTCGGCATCGACGATGCGCACCGCGATCTCCGCCGGCGCCTCCAGCGCGGCGCGCATCCAGCGCGCAACCTTGTGACGCGGCAGCTGCGCGCGGTGCGTCGCATCGGCGAACTGCAGCGACAGCGAGAGCCCGGGGCGCGCTGCCACCATCTCAGCGCTCGTCAGCCTGTGCTGCTTCGTAGGCCTCGACGATGCGCGCCACCAGCGGATGGCGCACCACGTCAGCCGACGTGAAGCGGGTCGTCGCGATGCCGCGCACACGACGCAGCACCCGCTCGGCGTCGATCAGCCCGCTGGCACTGCCCTTGGGCAGGTCGACCTGACTGACGTCACCGGTGACCACCGCCTTGGCGCCGAAGCCGATGCGTGTGAGGAACATCTTCATCTGCTCGGGCGTGGTGTTCTGCGCCTCGTCGAGGATCACGAAGGCGTGGTTCAGCGTGCGCCCGCGCATGAAGGCCAGCGGCGCGATCTCCAGCGTGCCCTTCTCGAAGGCCTTGGTCACGCGGTCGAAGCCCATCAGGTCGTACAGCGCGTCGTACAGCGGGCGCAGGTAGGGGTCGACCTTCTGCGCCAGGTCGCCGGGCAGGAAGCCGAGCCGCTCGCCGGCCTCGACCGCCGGGCGCGTCAGGATGATGCGCTGCACCTGGCTGCGCTCCAGCGCGTCGACCGCACAGGCGACGGCCAGGAAGGTCTTGCCGGTGCCCGCCGGCCCGATGCCGAAGGTGATGTCGTGCGACAGGATCTGACGCAGGTAGGTCAGCTGGTTGGGCGTGCGGCCGGTCAGGTCGCTGCGCCGGGTGTGCAGCACGATCTCGGCATCGTCCGCCGGCAAGGCGTCGGCCGCGGTGGCGGCGCGCAGCGCCGGCGCCTTCAGGTCGGACATCGCCTCGACGATCGCCAGCTGCACCTGCTCGGCCGGAATGGCGCGGCGCGCACGGTCGTACAGCGACTGCAGCAAGGCGACGGCCCGCTCGGCCGGGCGCTTGCCGCCCTCGACACTGAAGGATTCGTTGCGCCGCGTGATGGTGACGTCCAGCGCCGCCTCGATGCTGCGCAGGTGCTCGTCGAGGCTGCCGCACAGGTGGGCCAGGCGCGCGTTGTCGGGCGGGATGAAGGCGTGGCGAAGGATCACGGTGGACGGCAAGTCGCGGGAGCGGCGATTGTCGCCCCAAGCAGGCCGGCCGCGTGCCATCCGACCGTGCCCAGGCCACGACCATCCTGCACAATCGCCGGCGATGCCCGCCGCCGCCCTGCTCTGCCTGGTTTCTCGCCTGGTTCCGCGCCTGAGCGCGGCGCTGCTCCTGGCCGTGGCGGCGGTGGCCACGGCAGCACCGGCGCCGACGCAACTGATCACCCAGGCCCTGTCGGTGGCCGGCAACGCCGAGCGCTTCCCGGAAGGCGACCCGGCGGCGACCACGGTCAGCCTGCCCGACGACTGGTCCGAATCGCAGCCTCGCCACGAAGGCGGGGTGTGGTACCGGGTCAGCTTCGATCCGGGGCCCTCGCTGGACCGCAACGACCTGCTCGGCCTGTTCGTCGAGCGTGCGTGCAGCCAGATCGACGTCTACCTGAACGGCCGGCGCATCCACACCGGCGGCCGCGGCGGCGCGCCGGCAGCGCGCGACTGCCACTACCCGCAGCTCGTCTCGGTGCCGGGCGGACTGGTGCTGTCGAAGGGCAACGTGCTCGACCTGCACGTGCGCGGTTACGCGCTGCAGAACGTCGCCGCGCGCGAGCGCGCCGGCGGCCTCTCGGCGCTGCGCATCGGGGCCTACGAGGAACTGGTGCTGCTGCAGGAAAGGGCGATGTTCTGGAACGTCACCCTGGTCAAGATCGTCAGCCTTGCGCTGGGCACGCTGGGCATCGTGATGGTCGGCCTGGCCTGGGTGAACCGCCGCGACGCGCCGCTGGGCTACTACGGCCTGATGGCCATCGGCATGGGCTTGCTGTCGGCGCGGCTGTGGTGGCGCGCGGTACCGCTGGACAACGCCACGGTCGAGTTCCTCGTCTGCCTGTCGTTCACGCCGGTGCTCGGCCTGGCGGTGCAGTTCCTGCTCAGCTATGCCGGGGTGCGCTCGCGCATGATCGAGGCGGCCCTGCTCGCGCAGTGCGTGCTGCTGCCGATGAGCCTGCTGCTGGCCGGCCCGGGGCGGCTGTTCGCGATGACCGGCGCCTGGTACGTCGTGCTCGCGCTCGAGACGCTGGGCGCGATGCTGCTGCACCTGCGCATCAGCTGGCGGGACCGGCGCGGCGAGTTCTGGCCGATGGCGGTGACGCTGGCGGCCGTCTCCACGGTGCTGCTGCTCGAACTCGCGGTGCAGCGCGGCTGGCTGCCGCTGCCCGAGGCGCCGCGCACGCAGGTGCTGGTGCCGCTGGTGCTGATCATCTTCGGGCTGCGCCTGGTGCTGTCGCGCGCCGCCTCGCCGGTGGCGCAGGACGTGCGCCTGAGCCTCGACGCCCGCGTGCGCGAGATCACCGCGGAGATCGAGCGCAATCACGCGCTGCTGGCCGACCAGCGCATCGAGCAGGTCACCGAGAAGGAGCGCAAGCGCATCGCCGCCGACCTGCACGACGACCTCGGCGCCAAGCTGCTGACCATCGTGCACACCAGCGAGAGCGAACGCATCTCGACGCTGGCGCGCGAGGCGCTCGAGGAAATGCGGCTGTCGGTGCGCGGCCTGACCGGCAAGCCGGTGCGGCTGTCCGATGCGCTGGCCGACTGGCGCGCCGAAAGCGTGATGCGGCTGGGCCAGGCCAACGTCGAGATCGACTGGAAGAGCCTGGCCGAGGACACCGAGCAGGTGCTGCCGGCGCGCGCCTACGTGCAGACGACGCGCATCCTGCGCGAGGCGATCAACAACATCATCAAGCACAGCGGCGCCTCGCAGGTGAAGGTGCGCTGCGCGATCTCGGGCCTGCAGTTCGGCCTGAACATCCAGGACAACGGCAAGGGCATCCCGATGGAGCTCGACGGCAAGCTCGACCGCGGGCACGGCATGTCGAGCATGAAGCACCGCGCCAAGCAGATGCAGGGCCAGTGCCTCGTCGAGTCCGGCCCGGGCTATGGCACCGTGATAAGGCTCACGTTGCCGTTGGGGCCGGAAGCCCCTGCGGTCCCGGCCCGCTGATACGATCGTCCGAACGGGGTCTGACCCCGAGTGAGGGCTCACCATGAAGAACATCCTGCTGCTCGAAGACCTGCCCGAGATCCGCGCCTGGCTGAAGGTGCTGATCCACCAGGTCTTCCCCGACGCGCAGATCTCCGAGTCGGCACGCGTGCACGACGCCCTGGAGCTGGTCAGCGCGGTCAAGTTCGACCTCGCGCTGATCGACCTCGGCCTGCCCGACGGCTCCGGCGTCGACGTGGTCGCCGCGCTGCGCGAGCAGCAGCCCGAAGCGCAGTCGGTGGTGGTGACCATCCACGACGACGACGAGCACCTGTTCCCCGCGCTGCAGGCCGGTGCCTTCGGCTACGTGCTGAAGGAGCAGGCGAGAGAGCTGATCGCCGAGCAGCTCAACCGCATGAGCCAGGGTGAACCGCCGCTGTCGCCGTCGATCGCACGTCGTGTCATCGCCTACTTCGCCGCGCAGGCCAGGCCGCAGAAGGACACCATTCCGCACGTGCAGCTGACCGACCGCGAGAACGAGGTGCTGCTGCGCGTGGCCAAGGGCTTCACGCTGCCCGAGATCGGCGTGCAGCTGAACCTGTCGCGCCACACAATCGCCGACTACGTCAAGCAGATCTACCGCAAGCTCAATGTGAGCTCGCGCGCCGAAGCGGCGCTGGAGGCGCAACGCCTCGGCCTGTTCGGGCGCAGCCGCTGAGCCGGTGCGCGCGGGCGGGATAATCCCTGCCCATGATCGGACGCCTCACCGGAACCCTCGCGGAGAAGAATCCGCCGCAACTGCTGGTCGACGTCAACGGCGTCGGCTACGAGGTCGACGTGCCGATGAGCACGTTCTACAACCTGCCCGGCCTCGGTGAACGGGTCGTGCTGCTGACGCACTTCGTGGTGCGCGAGGACGCCCAGGTGCTGTTCGGCTTCCTCACCCACGAGGAGCGCAGCACCTTCCGCCAGCTGGTGAAGATCTCCGGCGTCGGCCCGCGCACCGCGCTGTCCATCCTTTCGGGCCTGAGCGTCACCGAACTCGCGCAGGCGATCAGCCTGCAGGAGACCGGCCGCCTCGTGAAGGTGCCCGGCATCGGCAAGAAGACCGCCGAGCGGCTGCTGCTCGAGCTCAAGGGCAAGCTCGGCGACGCGCTGGCTGCGCCCGCCACCGTGCAGGGCGACGCGCAAGGCGACATCCTGCAGGCGCTGGTGGCGCTCGGCTACAGCGACCGCGAGGCCGCCGCCGCGCTGAAGGCGCTGCCGGCCGACATCGGTGTGAGCGAGGGCATCAAGCTCGCGCTGAAGGCCCTCGCGCGCTGATTCCGGCGCTCAGTGCTTGTGCTTGTGCTCGCCGGCGGGCGCGGCACCGGCGGCCTTCACCGGCAGCTTCAGTTCGAGCGTCTCGCGCTTGCCGTCCTTGCCTTCGACCACCAGCGTCAAGGGCACCGTCTCGCCGGCCTTCACAGCCTGCTTCAGGTCCATCAGCATCACGTGGTAGCCGCCCGGCTTGAGCTCGACGGCCTTGCCCGCGGGCAGCTCCAGCGCGGGGACGGCGCGCATCTTCATCACGTTGCCGTCCATCGCCATCTCGTGCACCTCGGCCACGCCGGCCACCGGCGACTGCGCCGAGACCAGCTTGCCGCCCTGCGTGGAGGTGATCTGCATGAAGGCGCCAGTGGCCTTCTGCGGTTCGACGGTGCTGCGCACCCAGCCGTCCTTGACGGTGGTCTGTGCGAAGGCGGCGCCAGTGAAGGCCAGCGTGGCGACGGCCAGGGTGAGGGAGCGGAAAGCGATCGTGTTCATGGTGATCTCGAAGTTCGTCTCGAAGAGGATCGAAGGGCGTCGCGGCGCCATGCCGCGAGCACAGGGGTCTGGAAGTGCGCGCCGGGGCGCCGTCAGGTGGGCACCGACGGCGGCGCACGCGAAGGCGGGGCGTGCCAGACCAGCGCCAGGGCCGCACGGGCCGATGCCCGCGCGACGATCGGCGCATGCGCCTGAACCGGCACGCCGACGGCCCGCGGCGTGCCCGGCAGCGCCGGCGCATCGCCGGCCGGCATGCACAGCGGGCAATGGGCCAGCGTGGCCACCGCCTGGCCGGCATTGTCGACCGAGCACAGCTCACTCCACGGTTGCGCGTTGACCCGTTGCGTGGCCAGTGCATGTGACAGCGTCGGCGCAAGCGCCAGCCCCAGCATCGCGACGAGCGCGAGCGCAGTGGCCTGGCGGAAGAGGCGTCGAACGGCGTTCACGGCCAGGATGGTAACAAGCGCCCCGTGCCCATAATCGCGCATGAGCATCCAGACCGACGACTTTGCTCCCTCGCGCCGGGTGGTCAGCGCCGCGCCGGCCTCGCCCAACGAGGAGGCGATCGAGCGCGCGCTGCGGCCCAAGGGCCTGGCGGACTACGTCGGCCAGGCCAAGGTGCGCGAGCAGCTGGAGATCTTCATCGGCGCCGCGAGGAAGCGCGCCGAAGCGATGGACCATGTGCTGCTGTTCGGCCCGCCCGGGCTGGGCAAGACGACGCTCAGCCACATCATCGCCAACGAACTCGGCGTGAACCTGCGCTCGACTTCCGGCCCGGTGCTCGAGAAGCCGAAGGACCTGGCCGCCATCCTGACCAACCTCGAGCGCAACGACGTGCTCTTCATCGACGAGATCCACCGGCTCAGCCCGGTCGTCGAGGAGATCCTCTACCCCGCGCTGGAGGACTACCAAATCGACATCATGATCGGCGAGGGCCCGGCGGCACGCTCGATCAAGCTCGACCTGCAGCCTTTCACGCTGGTGGGCGCCACCACGCGCGCCGGCATGCTGACCAACCCGCTGCGCGACCGCTTCGGCATCGTCGCGCGGCTGGAGTTCTACAGCGCCGAGGAACTGGCGCGCATCGTGCACCGATCGGCCGGGCTGCTCAACGTGGCGACCGACGCCGAAGGCGCCTTCGAGATCGCGCGCCGTTCGCGCGGCACGCCGCGCATCGCCAACCGCCTCTTGCGCCGGGTGCGCGACTACGTCGAGGTCAAGGGCGACGGCCGCATCGTCAAGGCGCAGGCCGACAAGGCGCTGGCCATGCTCGACGTCGACCCGCAGGGCTTCGACCTGATGGACCGCAAGCTGCTCGAGGCGGTGATCCACCGCTTCGACGGCGGCCCGGTCGGGCTGGACAACGTCGCGGCCGCCATCGGCGAGGAGCGCGACACCATCGAGGACGTGATCGAGCCCTACCTGATCCAGCAGGGCTTCCTGCAGCGCACGCCGCGCGGCCGCATCGCCACGCTGGCGGCGTACCGGCACCTGGGCGTCACGCCGCCGAAGAACCCGGCCGCGGCGGCCGACCTGTTCGGCGAGTAGCTCGCCTCAGTCCTTCGCCGCTTCGCGGCGCTTGCGCCAGGCGAGCAGCTCGCCGACGAAGCCGCGGCGGAAGGCCACCACGCAGACGACGAAGATCACGCCGATGATCACCGTCACCCACGAGCCAACGCGGTCGGCCAGGAAGTTCTGCAGGCCGATGATGGTGAAGGCACCGATCACCGGCCCGGCGAAGGTGCCCATGCCGCCGAGCAGCGTCATCAGCACCACCTCGCCGGACAGGGACCAGTGCGCGTCCGACAGCGTCGCGAAGCCCAGCACCAGCGTCTTCAGCGAACCGGCCAGGCCGGCCAGGCCGGTGGACAGCACGAAGGCGAGCAGCTTGTACTTGTCGACGTCGTAGCCGAGCGAGACGGCACGCGGCTCGTTCTCGCGGATCGCCTTCAGCACCTGGCCATAGGGCGAGTGCACGACGCGCACGATGAACAGGAACACGGCGACGAACACCGCCAGCACGACGAAGTACAGCACCGTGTCGTTGGCCAAGTCGATCAGGCCGAACAGCTTGCCGCGCGGCACGCCCTGCAGGCCGTCCTCGCCGCCGGTGAACGGCGCCTGCAGCCAGACAAAGTAGACCATCTGCGCCATCGCCAGCGTGATCATCGCGAAGTAGATGCCCTGCCGGCGGATCGCGATCGCGCCGACCACCAGGCCGATCGCCGCGGCGAGCAGCGTGCCAGCCAGCACGCCCAGTTCGGGCGAGAAGCCGGCGCTCTTGACCAGCCAGCCGGTCACGTAGGCCGCGGCACCGAGGTAGGCCGCGTGGCCGAACGACAGCAGCCCGGTGTAGCCCAGCAGCAGGTTGAAGGCGCAGGCGAAGATCGCGAAGCACAGCGCCTTCATCATGAAGATCGGGTACAGGCCGATGAACGGCGCCATCACCAGGATGGCCAGGCCCACGAGCCAGGCGATGCGGCCGAGGCGTTCGGTCGTCATCACTTCTCCTTCCCGAACAGCCCGGCGGGCCGGATGACCAGCACGATGGCCATGATCACGAACACCACGATGCTCGACGCCTCGGGGTAGAACACCTTGGTCAGGCCCTCGATGATGCCCAGCACCAGGCCGGTCAGGATGGAGCCGAGGATGGAGCCCATGCCGCCGATCACCACCACCGCGAAGACGACGATGATCAGGTTGCTGCCCATCAGCGGCGTGATCTGGATGACCGGCGCGGCGAGCACGCCGGCGATCGCGGCCAGACCCGCGCCGCCGGCGTAGGTGAGCATCACCATCAGCGGCACGTTGACGCCGAAGGCCTGCACCAGCGCCGGGTTCTCGGTGCCGGCGCGCAGGTAGGAGCCCAGCCGCGTGCGCTCGATCACGTACCAGGTCACGAGACACACGATCAGCGACGCCACCACCACGAAGCCGCGGTAGTTCGGCAGCACCATGAAGCCGAGGTTGGTGGCGCCCTGCAGCAGTTCGGGCACCGGGTACTGCTGGCCCGACACGCCGAACTGGTCGCGGAAGATGCCCTCGGCGATCAGCGCCAGGCCGAAGGTGAGCAAAAGGCCGTAGATCGGGTCGATGCGGTAGAGCTGGCGCAAGAGCGTGCGCTCGATCAGCACACCCAGCGCCCCCACCACCACTGGTGCGATGACGAGCGCCGCCCAGAAGTTGATGCCGGCGTACTCCAGGCAGGCCCAGGCCACGTACGCGCCGATCATGTACAGCGCGCCGTGCGCGAAGTTGACGATGCCCAGCAACCCGAAGATCACCGCCAGCCCGAGGCTCAGCATCGCATAGAACGAGCCGTTCACGAGGCCGAGCAGCAGCTGGCCCAGGAAGGCCTGCAGGGGGATGCCGAAGATCTCCATGGCGTGCAGTGGTCCTTAGCGGGTCGGGCCCGGCGCCCGGCCGCCCGAAGCCGTGCCCGACCCCCGCGGGGGGTCGAGCTCGGTACTCCGGGCTCGGGGGGCGGTCATCACTTCCAGAGAGGGCACTTGGTCTCGGCCTTGGTCGTCCACGCCGCTTCGCCCTTGAAGGTCTCGACGACGTTGTAGTAGTCCCAGGGCTCGACCGACTTGTCCGGGCTCTTCACCTGCATCAGGTACATGTCGTGCACCATGCGGCCGTCCTCGCGGATGAAGCCGCCCTTGGCGAAGATGTCGTTGACCTTGGTCTTCTTCATCTGTGCCAGCACCTTGTCGGCGTCGTCGCTGCCGGTGGCCTTGACGGCGTTCAGGTAGTGCGCGGTGGCGGAATAGTCGCCAGCCTGGATGGAGCTGGGCATGCGCTTCATCTTCTCGAAGAACTTGCGGCTCCAGGCGCGCGTCTCGGCGTCGCGGTTCCAGTACCAGCTGTCGGTCAGGTACATGCCCTGGGTGGTCTTCAGTCCCAGCGAGTGGATGTCGTTGATGAACACCAGCAGGCCGGCCAGCTTCATCGTCTTGGTGATGCCGAACTCGTTGGCGGCCTTGATCGAGTTGATGGTGTCGCCACCGGCGTTGGCCAGGCCGAGGATCTGCGCCTTGCTGCCCTGTGCCTGCAGCAGGAAGGACGAGAAGTCGCTGGCCGACAGCGGGTGCTTGACCGCGCCGACGATGGTGCCGCCGGCCGCCTTGACGATGTTCGAGGTGTCGTTCTGCAGCTGCGCGCCGAACGCGTAGTCGGCGGTCAGGAAGTACCAGCTCTTGCCGCCGGCCTTGACGACCGCATTGCCGGTGCCCTTGGCCAGCGCGACGGTGTCGTAGGCCCAGTGCACGGTGTAGGCGTTGCACTGCTCGTTGGTCAGCGCCGCGGTGGCCGCGCCGATCGGGATGAACAGCTTCTTCTTCTCGGCCGCCACCTTGGCCATCGCCAGCGCGGTGCCGGAGTTGGTGCCGCCGATCAGCATGTCGACACCCTGGGTGTCGAACCACTCGCGCGCCTTGGAGGCGGCGACGTCGGCCTTGTTCTGGTGGTCGGCGAACAGCAGCTCGATCTTCTTGCCGGCCACCGCACCGCCCGCGTCGGCGATCGCCATCTTCATGGCCTCGACGCCGCCGGCGCCGTCGATGTCGGAGTACAGGCCCGACATGTCGGTGATGATGCCGATCTTGATCACGTCGCCCGAGATCTGGGCATGGGCGCCGGTGGCGGCGGCCAGGGTGAGCGCGCAGGCGCCGGCGATCTTCTTGAGCTTCATGGTGTCTATCTCCGTGGGTTGAGCGGGGGGTATGGACCTCTTGGCGTCGTCCGTGGGGTCAGACGCCGAGGTACTCGTGGAGGCGCTCCATGCGCGCCGGCAGTTCGGACTGCGTGAATTCCTGGATGACTTGGCCGTGCTCCATCACGAGGAAGCGGTCGGCCAGCGGCGCGGCGAAGCGGAAGTTCTGCTCGACCATCACGATGGTGTAGCCCTGCTTGCGCAGCGCGACGACCATCTCGGCGAGCTTCTGCACGATCACCGGGGCCAGGCCCTCGGAGATCTCGTCGAGCAGCAGCAGGCGTGCGCCGGTGCGCAGGATGCGCGCCACCGCCAGCATCTGCTGCTCGCCGCCGGACAGGCGCGTGCCCTGGCTGGACGCACGCTCCTGCAGGTTGGGGAACATGGCATAGATCTGCTCGACGCTCATGCCGCCGTCGGCGAGCCTGGGTGGCAGCAGCAGGTTCTCCTGCGCCGACAGGCTGGAGAAGATGCCGCGCTCCTCTGGGCAGTAGCCGATGCCCAGCCGCGCGATGCGGTGCGTGGCCAGGTCGACGACCTCGGTGCCGTGCACCTTGATCGAGCCCTTGCGACTGCCGGTCAGGCCCATGATCGCGCGCAGCGTGCTGGTGCGGCCGGCGCCATTGCGGCCGAGCAGCGTCACCACCTCGCCCTCGTCGACGTGGAAGTTCACGCCGTGCAGCACGTGCGATTCGCCGTACCAGGCGTGCAGGTCCGTCACTTCGAGGAAGCGCTTCGCCATGTCAGGCCTCCCGCCGGGCCGCCCCAAGGGAGGCCTGCGCCCCCTCGGGGGGCAGCGAACGAAGTGAGCTCGGGGGCACCATCAGTGCGCTCCCTTCAGTTCGACGTTCGCGCTGCCCATGTAAGCCTCGATCACTGCCGGGTTCTTCGACACCTCGGCATACGGCCCTTCGGCGAGGGTGGCGCCACGTGCCAGCACGGTGATGGTGTCGGCCAGGCTCGCCACCACGCTCATGTTGTGCTCGACCATCAGCACGGTGCGGTCGGCGGCGACCTTCCTGATCAGCTGCTTGATGCGGTCGACGTCTTCCAGGCCCATGCCCTGGGTGGGTTCGTCCAGCAGCATCAGCTTCGGCTCCATCGCCAGCGTGGTGGCGATCTCCAGTGCGCGCTTGCGGCCGTAGCTCAGCTCGACGGCGGTCAGCGCGGCGTACTTGGCCAGGTCCACGGCGTCGAGCAGTTCCATCGCCCGGCCGTTGAGCGAGTCGAGCGAGCGCTCGGGCCGCCAGAAGTGGAACGAGGTGCCGAGCCGGCGCTGCAGCGCCACGCGCACGTTCTCGAGCACGGTCAGGTGCGGGAACACCGCGGAAATCTGGAACGAGCGGATCACGCCGCGGCGCGCGATGTGCGCCGAGGTCTCGCCGGTGATGTCCACGCCGTCGTAGACGATGCGGCCGGTGGTCGGCGTGAGGAACTTCGTCAGCAGGTTGAAGCAGGTGGTCTTGCCGGCGCCGTTCGGGCCGATCAGCGCATGGATGCTGCCGCGCCGCACCTTCAGGTTGACCTGGTTGACCGCGACGAAGCCCTTGAACTCCTTCGTCAGGTTCTGCGTCTCGAGGATGATGTCGTCGGCCATGCTTCAGTCTCGAACAGCCACCGGGGCACGGCCACCGAGCCGCTGGGTCAGCGTCTGCGCGGCGCGCATCACCGCCTCGCGGTGGCGGGCGCCGTCGTCCTCGCCCAGCGTCACCTTGTTCAGGCACACGCCGATGCCTGCCACCGGCTGCGCGCTGGCATCGAACACCGCGGCACCGATGCAGTAGACGCCGGCGCGCACGCCTTCGTCGTCGATGCTGTGGCCGCGCTGCCGCGTCAGCTCCAGCTCGGTGAGCAGGTCGGCCACGCGCTTCGGCCCGCGCCCGTTCATCTGCGAGAGCGCGGCGCTGCCGAAGATCTGCCGCACGGCCGCGGGCGCATGCCAGGCCAGCATCGCCTTGCCGGTGGCCGCCAGGTGGGCCGGCAGGCGCATGCCGACGTTGAAGGCCAGGCCCAGCGGCCGGTGGCCGTTGCGGGCGCCGATGTAGACCACGTCGCGGCCGTTGAGCACCGACAGGATGATGGTCTCGTCCGGCGCCGATTCGGCCCACAGCGCGTTGAACTCCTGCGTGATGCCGGTGCCGGCCACGAACGCCTCGGCCAGCGGCATCACGCCCGGCCCGATGCGGAAGGCCCCGTCGTCCTGGCGGTGCAGGTAGCCGAAGCGCAGCAAGGTGTTGCACAGGCCGTGCACGCTGCTCTTGGGCAGCTCCAGTTCGCTGGCCAGCCGCGCCAGGCTCATCGGCTCGCGCTGCTGGGCCAGCCGCTCGAGCAGCGTCAGCGCGCGCGACACCGCCGGCACCAGCGCCGGCGAAGCGGGCTGGCGGGTGGCGGGCGAAGGGCTGTGCAGTTGCATGGGTGGCCGGTGGAGCGTTCGGTATGCTGAATCGGCTTCAGCCAATCGAACGCTGCGCAGTGTAGGCAGCCGGCCCGCGCTTGTGACCTGCGACCGCGGGTTAGCGCTCTGAGGGATTGCCCGCAGTCGACCCCGCACGCGGCGTGCACAGCGCCGCGACGCCCCACAGCCCCACCACCACCGCGGCGCTGCCCAGCGCCAGCGGCACGGTGCCCAGCAGATGCGCCTGCCACAGCAGCGCCGCCGTCGCCGCCAGCAGCAGCACGAACAGCAGCACCGCCAGCCCGGCCCGGCCGCGCGGCAGAGGCGGGTCGAAGCGCTGCAGCGCGGCGATGTCGAACGCCGGCTTGGGCCAGCGCGCGGCCACGTCCGCCGGCCGCCATCCCGGCGGCTTGAACCAGACCCGCAGCTTGTCCGCCCACGAGGCGGCGCGCCACGAGTCCTTTGCCAGATCGGCATAGACCTGCAGGTTGGCCGCGAGCGGGTTCCAGCTGCGCAGCGGCGAGCGGGTGCCATAGACGCAGGGTTCGGTGCGATCCTCGGGTTCGAAGGTTCCGAACAGCCGGTCCCAGACGATGAGGATGCCGCCGTAGTTCTTGTCGACGTAGCGATCGTTCACCGCGTGGTGCACACGGTGGTTGCTCGGCGCGCAGAACCAGCGGTCGAACCCGCCGAGCCGGCCGATCTGCTGCGTGTGCACCCAGTACTGGTAGAGCAGGTCGATCAGCGCGACGACGGCAAACACCAGCGGCGGCACGCCGGCGATCGCCATCGGCAGGTAGAACAGCCAGCCGGCCACCCAGCCGCCGCTGGTCTGGCGCAGCGCGGTGGACAGGTTGTAGTCCTCGCTCTGGTGGTGCACCGCGTGCGAGGCCCAGAACAGCGCGATGCGGTGCCCGGCGCGGTGGTGCCAGTAGTAGAGGAAGTCGTAGGCGACCAGCGCGCCGAGCCAGACCCAAGCCGAGTCCGCCGGCAGCGACCAGATCGCCCAGTGCGCATGCACGGCGCTGTAGATGCCCAGCGTCAGCAGCGTGACGAACAGGCCGACCAGCTGGCTCATGATGCCCAGCCCGATGCTGCTCAGTGCATCGGCGAGGCGGTAGGTGTTGCGGCCACGCGCCCGCCCGACCAGGAACTCGATGCCGATCAGCGCCAGGAACACCGGCGTGGCCAGCACGATCACCTGCGGACCGGTCAGCGCCATGCGGTCGGCCTGCCGCCTTCAGCGGATGCAGCCGCGCGCGTCGACCGGCCAGACCGCCTCGACCCGGCCGTGCTCGAGCCCGCCGCGCACCACGACGTAGTGCGCGTGCAGGTTGACCGTCGGGTCGCAATGGCCGGGGATCAGCCAGACCGTCTCGCCCAGCGCCGGCAGCGCCTCGGCGCCGCGCCGGCGCAGGATGCCGTGCTCGTCGCCGCCGTTGACGAACTCCAGGTCGAGCCCGCGCACGCGCGGCAGCCCGGAGTCGATCGCGTGCGACTTGTGGCCGGCATCGACCACGGCATGCGAGCTGCCGGCGCTCATCACCTGGCTCTTGACGAACAGCGCGTGCTCGAAGGCCGGCGCGTGCGCGGTGGCGTGGTTGTCGGCGTAGTCGCGGTCCATGAAGACGTAGCTGCCGGCCTGCAGCTCACCGTACAGCCCGCTGGCCGCCTCCAGCACGAAGGTGCCGGTGCCGGCGCCGGTGACCAGCGGGCAGGCGATGCCGGCCGAGGTGATGCCCGCCTGCGCGGCACGCGCCTGGCCGACCGCGTGGCGGATCGCTGTCTCGCGCTCGGCCGGGGTGCGCAGGTGCTGCGCGCGGCCGTGGTAGGCCTGCAGCCCGGCGAAGCGCAGGCCATGCGAGACCACCTGGTGGGCCAGCGCCACCGCGGCCGTCGGCGCCACGCCGCAGCGGCCATGGCCGACGTCGATCTCGACGAAGACGTCGACCATCGTGCCCTGCGCCTTCAGCGCCTCGGCGAGTCGGTCGACGCCGAGCGCCGAGTCGACCGCCAGCGCGAGCTCGACCCGCCCGGCCAGCGCGGCCAGGCCGGCGAGCTTGGCCGCATCAATCACCTCGTTGCTGATGTAGAGCTTGTCGACCCCCGCCGCGGCCAGCGCCTGCGCCTCGGACAGTTTCTGCACGCACACGCCGACCGCGCCGGCGGCGACCTGCAGCTTCGCGATCGCCGCGCTCTTGTGCGTCTTGGCGTGCGGCCGCAGGCGCATGCCGTGCTCGTGCGCGAAAGCCGCCATGCGGGCGATGTTGCGCTCCAGCGCGTCGAGGTCGACCACCAGGGCCGGCGTGTCGATCGCAGCGACCGGGTCGCCCACGCGGGCGGCAGCAGAAGCACTCATGCGGCCTTCCCCATCACGGCCGGCCGGGTGCCGGCATCACTGAACTCGTCATGCACTGCTTCGTCGAGGTGGCCGGTGTCGGCCCAGCCGACCAGCGTCAGGCCCTGCGGCGTGTAGAGCAGGCGGTTGATGCTGGCGTTGCCCAGCTGCCAGGACCGCGGCGCGCGCAGGTCGACGCGCGTGGCCGCGCGGTACACGCAGTCGAGCACGCCGCCATGCGCGACCAGCGCCAGCACCTCGCCCGGATGGCGCTGCGCCAGCCGGGTCACGCAGGCCACGCAGCGGGCGTAGAAGTCGGCCAGCGTCTCGCCGCCCTCCGGGCCGAACTCCGGTTCGCGGCGACGCCAGCGTTCGCTCTGCACCGGGTGGTCACGCTCGATCTCGGCCCAGGTCAGGCCCTCGAAGACGCCGAAGGCGCGTTCGCGCAAGCCGGTTTCCGGCTGCGGCGCCACGCCGGTCACGGCAGCCAGCGGCGCCGCGGTCTGCCAGGCGCGCTGCAGGTCGCTGGCGTAGATGCGGGTCACGCCTTCGTCGGCCAGCGCCGCTGCCAGGCGCCGTGCCTGCCACTGCCCCTTGTCGTTGAGTGGTACGTCGAGCTGGCCCTGGATGCGGGTGTCGACGTTCCAGGCCGTCTCGCCATGGCGGATGACGACGATGCGGGTGAGCTCTCCGTCCAGGCTATCGGGCATGCGCGGTCTCGGCGAAGGGTCAGCCGGCGAGCCGGCGGTTGAGGGTGTAGGTGCCGGAATAGGTGGCCTCGGCCAGCACGTGCGGGTAGATGGCCTGGCGCACCTGGGCACCGGTGAACGTGCCCTCGACCGGCGCGCGTTCGACGTTCAGCGCGTAGAGCGTGAACACGTAGTGGTGCACCACCGAGTCGTTGAAGGGTGGGAACGGGCCGTCGTAGCCGAAGTACTGGCCGGCCAACTCCCGGTCGCCGGCGAACCAGCCGGTGTAGTCGTTCAGGCCGTGGCGGGCACCGTGCAGCGTGGCCGGTCCGCTCTTGCCGCGCGCCGTGAAGCCGCGGCTGAACTCGCCCTCGGCGATGCTGCGCAGCGAGGCCGGCAGGTCGACCATCACCCAGTGGAAGAAGTCGATTCGCGGCAGGTCCTCGGGCACTTCGCGATCGTCCTGGTTGACGTCGTCGCCGACGCTGGGCACGTCGAAGTCGTGGCAGACCATCGCGAACGAGCGGGTACCGGGCGGCACGTCGCTCCAGCTGAATTGCGGGCTCAGGTTGTCGGAGAAGCCGACGCCGCTGCCGGTGTGCCGGCCCGCCGCGCAGCGCGGCGGAATGCGCTCGCCATCGACCCAGCTGTCACTGCTCAGGATCATGCGGTCCTCCTCAGACGCCCCAGACGATGTCGTGCCCCGCCGTCTGCGCGCGCTTGAGCATCTCGACCATCGGCCAGGCGCGTTGCCGCAGCGAAACACCTTCGCGCGGCGCCAGCGTGCGCCCTTCCGCCTGCGCCTCACGCTCGGCTTGCGCACGCGCCGCTTCCTCGTCGGCCACGGCACGTTCGATCGCGGCCACGGCGGCGGGCATCGCAGGCGGCTCGATGATGCCTTTTGGTGCCGGTTCCTTGCCGATGATGCGCAGCACCTGGTCGCCGGTCGGCCCCATCATGATCAGGTCGCCAGCGGCCTTGGACTTGAACTTGTAGATCATGGACGTTGCGCGGCCTGCAGGTCGCCACGGTTGAGTGAATGGTCCGATTGTGCGCCCCGCGGCGGGGCGACGGCCACCTGGGCCGGCGGCGGGAGCAGGCAGGCGTGCCGCCCAGCGCCAGGGTGCGGATCAGTCCCCGGCGGCTGCAGCAGGCAGGCGGCGCGTGCGCGCCGCACGGCGCGGCAGCGCGACCACGCGGCGGTCGGCGCCGGGCGCGAGCAGCGCCTCGAAGTCAGGCGCCGGCAGCGCCGACGCGAACAGGTAGCCCTGGAACTCATGGCAGCCGGCGCGCAGCAGGAAGCGTCGCTGCGCCTCGGTCTCGACACCCTCGGCGATCACCTGGATGCCCAGCGCGCGGCCGAGGTTGATGACCGCATTGACGATGCTCGCGTCGCTCGCGTCGTCGGGCAGGTCGGTGACGAAGCTGCGGTCGATCTTCAGGCGGCCGATCGGCAGCCGCTTGAGGTAGCCGAGGCTGGAGTAGCCGGTGCCGAAGTCGTCGATCGCCAGCATCACGCCCAGACCCGCCAGCGCATGCAGGCGCGCGAGCGTGTCCTCGACGTCCTGGATCAGGATCGACTCGGTCAGCTCCAGCTCGAGCAGGCGGCCGGGCAGGCCGTTGTCGCGCAGCGTGCGGGCGACGCCGTCGACGAAGCCGGGCTGGCGGAACTGCAGTGCCGAGACGTTGACCGACATGCGCATCGGCCGGCCTGCAGCGTTCCACGTCGCGGCCTGCGCGACGGCTTCGCGCAGTACCCAGTCGCCGATCGCGACGATGAAACCGGTTTCCTCGGCCACGGGAATGAAGCGGCCGGGCGGCACCTCGCCCAGCTCCGGGTCGTGCCAGCGGATCAGCGCCTCGGCGCCGACCACGTTGCCACGCGCCAGGTCGACCTGCGGCTGGTAGTGCAGGCGGAAGCGCTGTTGCGTCAGCGCCTGGCGCATCGCGTGGTCGAGCTGCATGCGCGTTCGCAGCTCCACCTCGCCGGGTTGCGCGCGGTGGGTGTGGAAGCGCCAGGCGGCGCGGCCCGCCTGCTTGACCTCGCGCATGGCGGCGTCGGCATGGCGCAGCAGCTCGTCGAGGCCGCAGCCGTCGGACGGGTGCAGCGCGATGCCCAGGCTGGCGGTGACGGTGAAGTTCAGCCCATCGAGCGTGAACGGGCGCTGCAGCGCGTCCATCACCCGGCGGGCCGCGGCCTCCGCACCGGTGGCATCGGAGCGCTGCGCCAGCAGCACGAACTCGTCGCCGCCCAGGCGCGAGACCGTGTCGATCTGGCGCACGCTGGCCGCCAGCCGCTCGCCGATCTCGACCAGCACCCGGTCGCCGAAGGCATGGCCGAGGGTCTCGTTGATGTGCTTGAAGTGGTCGAGGTTGAGCAGCAGCAGTGCGAAGGGCGCGCCTTCGCGCTGTGCCAGCGCCAGCGCACGCTCGACACGTTCGCCCAACAGCGCGCGGTTGGGCAGGCCGGTCAGCGCATCGGTGTGCGACAGCGTCTCGATGCGCTGCGTGGCCGCGATGCGGTCGGTGATGTCGCGGAACGAGTAGACGCGGCCGATCGGCCGGCCGCGGCTGCACTGCGGCAGCGTGATGCGCTCCAGCACCTTGCCCGAGTGCAGCTCCAGCACGTCGCTGGCCTGCAGCATCGTGGCCTCCTCGATCAGCGCGAGGCGGCGCATGTAGGCCGACGGGTCGGCCACGCTGCGACGCATCCAGTCGAGCACCGCGTCGTCGTCGCGGTTGACCAGCAGGTCCTGCGGTACGCCCCACAGGTCGGCGAAGCGGCGGTTGCAGTGGCGGATGCGGCCGGCCAGGTCGGCCACCAGGATGCCGTCGGCGGTCGATTCCAGCGTGGCAGACAGTTCGGCAGCGGCCAGTTCGAGCGCGCGCTCGGCGCCGAGCTGCGCGCTGCGGTCCTGCAGCGTGACCACCCAGGCCTCGCGGCCGTCGAAAGCGATCGGCTCGATGCAGCGGTGCACCGGCACCGCGGTGCCATCGCAGCGGCGGGCGAAGCTGTCGGAGGCGAGGCAGTCGCGGCGCGCGCTGCCGGCCTCCTCCCAGAAGCACAGGTCTTCCGGCGTGGCGGCGAGCGTCATGGCGCTGTTGCCGATCAGCTGCTCGCGCTCACAGCCGAGCAGGCTGCCGGCAGCCCGGTTGGCAGCGATCACGCGCAGCGAGGCGCCATCGACGAGCCACACCGCGTGCGGCAAGCCGTCGATCAGCGCGGCCCACGCCGCCGGCGCGGTCACAGGACTGCCCTCCGCGCTGCGCGCTCCGGTGTTCGCGCTGGGGAGCGGCCCGGCGCGCTCATGCTTCCGACTCGGCGGGGCCGGCCGGCTCGAAGTAGTAGGCCACGCGCGGGCGCGGCGACAGGTAGGCCAGCGTGTTCGGCGGCAACTGCTGGGGGCGCAGGCTGCGGCGCACGCCCAGGCCATGGGTCTTCTCGAGGTCGACGATCAGGGCCTCGTCACGCGGCACCTTGGGCTCGTGCACCAGCACGCGCGGCTTCAACGGCCGGCTCGAATTGACGGAGACGACCAGCGCGAAGCGGTCGTCGGTGAGCTGCACGGCCGAGCCCGGCGGATAGACGCCCATCATCTTGATGAAGGCGCCGAGGATGGCAGTGTCGAACTTCGTCTTGCTCTGCGCGAACAGCATCGACAGCGCCTCGTGCGGCGTCAGCGCCTTGGCCGAGATGTTCGGGTTGCAGAGCCGGTCGTAGCGATTGACCAGCGCGACGATGCGCGCCAGCGGCGTCATGCGGTCGGTATTCAGCTTCAGCGGGAAGCCGCTGCCGTCGGCATGTTCGTGGTGCTGCGCGATGACCAGCGTGGCACCCGGCGTCAGCGCCATCTTGCGCGCGTGGCCCAGCCCGAAGGCAACGTGCTCCTCGTACAGCCGCATCTCGGCGGCACTGAAGTGGTCTTCGCGATAGCGCACGCGGTCGGGCAGGTCGAGCTTGCCGATGTCGTGCATCAGCGCGCCGACACCGAGGTCGAGCATGTCGGTTTCGCCGAGGCCGAAGGTGCGGCCCATCAGCATCGAGATCAGCGTCACGTTCAGCGCGTGGGCGGCGGACTTGTCGCCGGCGGCTTCGCTGAGCAGGCGGATGCACAGGTCGTGGCCACCGAGCATCTTGTCGGCCAGCGCCTTGGCGAGCGCGCCGGCCAGCGCGCCGGCGTCATCGGGCCGGCTGACCACCAGGTCGGTCGCCCGCTTCAGCTCGCGCGAGGCCTCGGCGAACTGGCGCTCGCACTGCAGCAGCGAGGCGCGCTGCGCGGCCAGGCGCGCCTTGAGTTCACGCTTCGCGCGGACCTCGGGGTTGTCATCGGCGCCTTGCGCTGGCGCAGAGGTGCCTGCGGCATCGCCGGGGGCGGTCGCAGTCGGCTCGGGCGGCGGATCGCTCTGCTCGCTGCTCCAGCGCACCCGCTGCAGGCCGAGCGCGCGGATGGTGGCAATCTGCTCGTCCGACGCAATGCGGAAGCTGCTCAGCGGGAACGGGTGTGCGAGCCAGCCCAGGTCCAGGTGCACGAACATGCCCACGCGCAGGGATGCGACGTCGATGGTGTCCGGGGCGGTGATCGTGGGCATGTGGGCAGCAAAGGGAGAACCCGGGCGGGGCTGCGTGTTGTTTCGGCCATGTCGGCGTCCGACTTGAGCCGGCGGCTTGCACACTACGGTGCGGGGCGCCTAAACTGCCACACTTAGTTCAATTAGTGAACTCAAGTTCTATATACGAACTTTCTCGTCCAGAGTTCCTTTGGAGACATTCATGCACCACGCCTTCATCTGCGATGCGCTGCGCACGCCGATCGGCCGCTACGGCGGCGCCCTCTCGTCGGTGCGCACCGACGACCTCGCCGCCGTGCCCTTGAAGGCGTTGTTGGCGCGCCATCCGAAGCTCGACTGGGCGGCGGTCACCGACGTGATCTACGGCTGCGCCAACCAGGCGGGCGAGGACAACCGCAACGTCGCGCACATGGCCAGCCTGCTGGCCGGCCTGCCGATCGAGCTGCCCGGCTCGACCATCAACCGCCTGTGCGGCTCGGGCATGGACGCCGTCGGCACCGCGGCCCGCGCCATCAAAAGCGGCGAAGCGCAGCTGATGATCGCCGGCGGCGTCGAGAGCATGAGCCGCGCGCCCTTCGTCATGCCCAAGGCCGAGAGCGCCTTCAGCCGCAGCAACGCGATCTACGACACCACCATCGGCTGGCGCTTCGTCAACAAGCTGATGAAGGAGATGCATGGCGTCGATTCGATGCCGGAGACGGCCGAGAACGTCGCCACCGACTACAAGATCGAGCGCGAAGCGCAGGACCGCATGGCGATGGCCTCGCAGCTGAAGGCGGTGGCCGCGCAGCAGGCCGGCTTCTTCGACGCGGAGATCACGCCGGTAACGATTCCCCAGAAGAAGGGCGAAGCGATCGTCGTGAACAAGGACGAACATCCGCGCGAGACCAGCCTGGAGGCACTCGCAAAGCTCAAGGGCGTGGTGCGGCCGGACGGCACGGTGACCGCCGGCAACGCCTCGGGCGTCAACGACGGCTCCTGCGCGCTGCTGCTGGCCGGCGAAGCCGCCGCAGCGAAGCATGGCCTGACGCCGCGCGCCCGCGTGGTCGGCATGGCCACCGCCGGCGTGCCGCCGCGCATCATGGGCATCGGCCCGGCGCCGGCCACGCGCAAGGTGCTGGCGCTGACCGGCCTCACCCTCGCGCAGATGGACGTGATCGAGCTGAACGAGGCCTTCGCTGCGCAGGGACTGGCGGTGCTGCGCGATCTGGGCCTGCCCGACGACGACCCGCGGGTCAACCCGAACGGCGGTGCCATCGCGCTCGGCCACCCGCTGGGCGCCAGCGGCGCGCGGCTGGTCACCACCGCGGTCAACCAGCTGCACCGTATCCGTGGCCGCTATGCGCTGTGCACGATGTGCATCGGCGTCGGCCAGGGCATCGCGTTGATCGTCGAGCGGGTGTGATCACCACCGCCGACATCGAGGCCGCGGCGGCGCGCGCTGCACCGCATGTGCGGCGCACGCCGCTGTGGGTGCTGCGCAGCGGCGAACTCGGCCTGCCCGGCGCGGAATTCGAGGTCTGGATCAAGCTCGAGCAACTGCAGGTGTCGGGCAGCTTCAAGGCGCGCGGCATGTTCAACCGGCTGCTCGCCAACCCCTTGCCGGCGGCCGGCGTGATTGCCGCGTCGGGCGGCAATGCCGGCATCGCCACCGCGACGGCCGCGCAGGCGCTCGGTGTGCCGGCCGAGATCTTCGTGCCCACGGTCATCTCGCCGGCCAAACGCGACCGGCTGCACAAGCTCGGCGCAACTGTCGTGGTCACCGGCGCCGCCTATGCGGACGCCTTCGCTGCCTGCCAGCAGCGCCAGCGCGAGACCGGCGCGCTGATGACCCATGCCTACGACCAGCCCGAGGTGCTGGCTGGCGCCGGCGCGCTGGCGCGCGAGATCGAGCAGCAGGCCGGCGTGCCGGACGCGCTGCTGGTCAGCGTCGGCGGCGGCGGGCTGGTCGGCGGCATCGCAGCGTGGTTCGCGGGCCGCACGCACATCGTCGCGCTGGAGCCCGAACGCGCGCCGACGCTGCACGCGGCGCTGGCCGCCGGCGCGCCGGTCGATGTCGAGGTCGGCGGCATCGCTGCCGATGCGCTCGGCGCGCGGCGCATCGGCTCGCTCGCGTGGGACATCGTGCAGCGCCATCCCCTGCAATCGATCCCCCTTGGGGATGAGAGCATCCTCGACGCCCAGAAATGGCTGTGGCAGTCTCTGAAGCTCGCGGTGGAGCCGGCCGCGGCCCTGCCGCTCGCGGCGCTGCGCAGCGGCGCTGTCGAGGCGAAGGCAGGGCAGCGAATCTGCCTCGTGCTGTGCGGCGCGAACGTGGACCCGGCGACGCTCGTCTGACACCTCACGGCGAGGTCAGCCCATGACCGACATCTTCCTGTCCTACCGGCGCCAGGACAGCAGCAGCGCCACCGGCCGCCTGGCCGACCGGCTGGAGGAGCACTTCGGCGCGGGCCGGGTGTTCCGCGACCACCAGTCGATCAACCCCGGCGAGGACTTCACCGAGGCGATCCGCCGCGCGGTGAGCACCTCGACGGTGGTGCTGGCGATCATCGGCCCCGAATGGTTGAAGGCTCAGGATGCAGACGGAAGGCGCCGCCTCGACCTGCCCGGCGACTTCGTGCGCCAGGAAATCGAGACCGCGCTGCAGGCCCATGTGCCGGTCATCCCGGTGCTGGTGGAAGGTGCGCCCATGCCGGCGCGAGAGGCGCTGCCGAAATCGATCGCCGAGCTGTGGCGCATCAACGCGGTGGAACTGTCCGAAAGCCGCTGGCACTTCGACACCGACACGCTGATCCGCACCCTGCAGACGCGCTACGTGATCGAGTCCGAGCGTCCGGCCATGGGCGACATGCCCGGCCGCACGCCGCTGTTCGGCTCCGGCGCCCGCTTCGCGCTGAGCCTGCTGGAGCTGGCCACGCACCCGACGCGCATGATCGCCAAGCAGCAGACCGGTCAGGCCATCGACCATGTGCGCGCGCTGGTGTTCCTGCTCGGCAGCCTGGCGGTCGGCAGCCTGCTGGTGCTGCTGGGATTCCAGCTGCAGGCGGACTCGTCGTCGATGGCCGAACTGGCGCGGCGCTTCCTCGGCGGCACGCTGGGCCTGGTGCTGGCGGGCCTGGTGCTGACGACGCTGCTGTCGGTGGCGCTGATGCTCGCCTGGCGGCTGGCCGGGCGGCGCATCGAACTGCAGCAGGTCACGCTGATCATGGCCTACCTGGTCAGCGGCGCCTGGCTGGGAATGGCTGGCGGCGCGCTGGTGTTCGGCTTCGGCGCCAGCTTCTACGACCCCGGCTGGTTCGGCAGCTTCGCCGAGGCGATCGGCTTCTCGAGGCTGGCGCCTCAGGCCAGCGGCGAGGCCCTCACCCGCACCCTGGGCCTGAAGGCGATCCCGGCAGTGGCCGGCCTGGGCACCGGCGCGCTGACCTGGCTGATGACGGTGCTGTGGTGCATCGTCGGCTGGGGCGCCTTCCGCCATGCCTTCGGCGTGACGCGCCCGCGCGCCGCCGCGGCCACGCTGGCCTGGCTGCTGCTGCTGGGCAGCGTGCTCGCGCTGGGGGGCGGCATGGCCTGGCAGCTGTCGAAGGCATCGGCGCGAGCGCAACTGGAGCAGGCGGGCCGCACGGGCTGATGGATTGACGCCGACTGAGTGCGCGAATACCGCGCAGAAGTTCGCTTAACCGCACGTTGGCGATTGATCGCGGGTAAATTGCCCCGCACACCGCTGCCGCCACCATGCTCGCCCCGCTCCACCCCGACGACGCCGCGCCCGAGCGGCCAGCCCCGCAGGCGCGCGACCTGATCGCCGGCCTGGAGAAGGGCCTGGCGGTGATCTGCGCCTTCGACCAGGAACGGCCGCTGCTGTCGGTCACCGAGGTCGCCGAGCGCTGCGGCCTGACCCGCGCGGCCGCGCGCCGCTACCTCATCACGCTCGAGCACCTGGGCTACGTGCGCAGCGATCGTGGCCGCTGGTCGCTCTCGGCCAAGGTGCTGCGGCTGGCGCAGAGCTACATGCACTCGGGCCGGCTGCCGCGCGTGGTGCAGCCAGAGCTGCACCGCCTCGTCTCCGCACTGAAGGAGGCCTCGTCCTCCGGCGTGCTCGACGGTGACGACGTCATCTGCATCGCCGCGCTGACCGCCGGCCAGCTCGTCTCCAGCACCTTGCAGCCGGGCACGCGCGTGCCGGCCTACTGCACCGCCAACGGCCGCGTGCTGCTGGCAGCGCTGCCGCCGGCGCAGTTCGATGCCTGGCTCGCCGGCTGCCGCCTCGAGGCGCGCACGCCGCACACGATCACCGACGCCGAGCGGCTGCGCGCCGAGATCGCCCGCGTGCGTGCGCAGGGCTATGCAGTCGTCGACCAGGAACTGGAGCCCGGCCTGCGCACGATCTCGGTCCCGCTGGTCAGCGCCGACGGCATGGTGCTCGCCGCCATCAACGTCAGCGCGCACGCCGCGCGGCGCACGGTCGAACAGCTCGTCGACGACTGCCTGCCGGCGCTGCGCCAGACCCAGGCGGCACTGCGCCGCCAGCTCTGAACCCAGACCACATCCCACGGAGACACACCCATGAAGACCCAGGTCGCCATCATCGGCGCCGGCCCCTCGGGCCTGCTGCTCGGCGCGCTGCTCGCCAAGGCGGGCGTCGAGGCCGTCATCCTCGAAGCGAAGACCCCCGAGTACGTGCTCGGCCGCATCCGTGCCGGCGTGCTGGAGCAGGTCACCGTCGACCTGCTCGACGCTGTCGGCGTCGGCGCGCGCATGCACCGCGAGGGTCTGGTGCACGGCGGCTTCGAGCTGTGCTTCGGCGGCGCGCGCCACCGCATCGACATGAAGACGCTGACCGGCGGCAAGCAGGTGATGGTCTACGGCCAGACCGAGGTGACGCGCGACCTGATGGCCGACCGCGCCGCCAAGGGCCTGACGACGATCTACGAAGCGGCCAACGTCAGCCTGCACGACTTCGATGGCAGCAAGCCGCGCGTGCGCTACCAGAAGGACGGCGCGAGCCACGAGATCGAGTGCGACTTCATCGCCGGCTGCGACGGCTACCACGGCGTCAGCCGCGCCAGCGTACCGGCCGGCGCGATCCAGACCTTCGAGCGGGTCTACCCGTTCGGCTGGCTCGGGATCCTGTCGGACACGCCGCCGGCCGCGCACGAACTGATCTATTCGAACCACGAGCGCGGCTTCGCGCTGTGCAGCATGCGCTCGCCGACGCGCAGCCGCCACTACGTGCAGTGCTCGCTGGACGACAAGGTCGAGAACTGGTCCGACGACGCCTTCTGGGACGAACTACGCCGCCGCCTCGACCCCGAAGCCGCCGAGTCGCTGGTGACGGGTCCGTCGATCGAGAAGAGCATCGCGCCGCTGCGCAGCTTCGTCGCCGAGCCGATGCGCTTCGGCCGCCTGTTCCTCGCCGGTGATGCCGCGCACATCGTGCCGCCCACCGGCGCCAAGGGCCTGAACCTGGCGGCCACCGACGTCAGCTACCTGGGCAGCGCGATCGCCGAGTACTACCGCGACAAGAGCAGCGCCGGCATCGACGACTACTCGCAGCGCTGCCTGCGCCGCATCTGGCGCGCCGAGCGCTTCTCCTGGTGGTTTACCAGCCTGATGCACAAGTTCCCGGAGACCGGCGCCTTCGGCCAGAAGATGCAGGCCGCGGAGCTGGACTACCTGGTGAACTCGGTCGCTGCCTCGACGACGATGGCGGAGAACTACGTCGGCCTGCCGCTGTGAGTTGAACTCAGTGGCTGGCCACGGCCAGCCATTTCTCCAGCGTCGACGGGTCGGCGAGCAGTGACTCGCTCTGACCGCGGTGCACCACCGCACCTCGGTCGAGCACCAGCGCGGTCTGCGTGATCGGCAGGATCATCTTCGGGTTCTGCTCCACGATGATGGCCGACATGCCTTCGTCGCGCACCACGCGGCCGATCGAGCGCAGCAGTTCCTCGACGATGATGGGCGCCAGGCCCTCCAGCGGTTCGTCGAGCAGCAGCAGCTTCGGGTTCAACACCAGCGCGCGCGCCACTGCGAGCATCTGCTGCTCGCCACCGGACAGCTGGTTGCCGAGGTTGGCGCGGCGCTCGGCCAGGCGCGGGAACATCTCGTAGGCGCGCGCCACCGTCCACGGCCCCGGCCGCGCCACCGCGCTGAGGTTCTCCTCGACGGTCAGCGACTTGAAGATGTTGCGCTCCTGTGGCACCCAGCCGATGCCGGCGGCCGCGCGCTTGAACGAGGCCATCGAGGTGATGTCCTGGCCGTCGAGCACGATGCGCCCGGCATGGTGGCGCGTTGCGCCCACCAGGGTGTTGAGCAGCGTCGTCTTGCCAGTGCCGTTGCGGCCCAGCAGCGCGAGCGAGGCACCCTTCTCCAGCACCAGGTCGATGCCCTGCACGACCACGGCCTCGCCGTAGCCCGACTTCAGGCCTTCGACACGCAGCAGCTCAGCCATGCGGCGTGCCCTCCCCGAGGTAGACCGACTTCACGCGCGGATCATTGGCGATGCTCTTCACGTCGCCCTCGGCGAACAGCGCGCCGTTGACCAGCACCGAGACCGTCCGCGCGAAGTTAAAGACCAGGTCCATGTCGTGTTCGATCAGCAGCACCGTCACTTCGGCGGGCAGGGCGTTGACGATGTCGAAGATCTCCTGTCGTTCGCCTTCGGGCACGCCGGCCACCGGCTCGTCGAGCAGCAGCACGCGCGGACTGCAGGCCAGCGCCGTGGCGATCTCCAGCTGTCGACGCTTGCCGTAGGCGAGCAGCGCGACCTTCTGGTCCTGCACGTCGTCGAGGTGGAATTGCTTGAGCAGCTCGTCGCAGCGCTGCGCCACACGATCGTCGCGGCCCAGCGCCTGCCAGATGCGGCCGCTGATGCCGATCTGGTTGGACACCGTCAGCGCCAGCGACTCCAGCGGCGTCAGCTCGCTGAACAGCTGGTTGATCTGGAAGGTGCGCACGATGCCGCGGCGCACGCGCTGGTGCGAGGGCAGCTTCGTGATGTCCTCGCCTTCGAGGATCACGCTGCCCGAGGTCGGCTCGAGCACGCCGGTCAGCAGATTGATCAGCGTCGTCTTGCCGGCGCCGTTCGGTCCGATCAACGCCTGGCGCGCGCCCTTCTCGACCTTCAGCGAGACATCGTTGGTGGCGGCAAAGGCGCCGAAGCGCTTGACCAGGTTCTTCGTTTCGAGGACGACGGTCATGTGCCGCCTCCCTTGCGGAACCAGGTCCAGGGCTTGAAGAAACGATCGCGGCCGACCATCACCAGCACGACCAGGAACAGGCCCAGCCAGAAGGTCCAGTACTGCGGCGTCCAGGTCGACAGCAGATGGTGCAGCAACTTGAAGCCGATGGCGCCGAACAGGCCGCCATAGAGCCAGCCGGCACCGCCGATCACGACGATCAGCATGGTGTCGGCGCTGCGATGGAAGTCCAGGCCGTCGAGCGAGGCGAAGCCGGAGGTCTGCGCCATCAGGCCACCCGCCGCACCGGCCATCGCCGCAGAGATGGTGTAGGTCACCCCCAGCCGCGCATCGACGTTCAGGCCGATCGCCGCGGCGCGCAGCCGGTTGTCGCGGATCGCCTGCAGCGACCAGCCGAACGGCGAGTTCACGATGCGCCGCGCGATCAGCAGGCCGAGCACCAGCACGATCAGCGAGTAGGCATAGGCGGTGCGACCGTAGAGGTCGAACTCGAAGCGACCGAGCAGCGAACCCATCACCACGCCTTGCAATCCGTCGGCGCCGCCGGTGAAGTCGAGCTTGTTGGCCAGTTCGTAGAGCAGCGCGGCCACGCCCAGCGTGATCATCAGCCGCGCCAGGTCGGAGCCGCGCATCACCAGCACGCTGCTGACGGCGCCGAGCAGCGTCGTCGCGCCGATCGCGACGGCCAGGCCGACCAGCGGGTCGGGATTCACGTGCTTGGCGAACAGCGCCGCCGCGTACGCGCCGGTGCCGAAGAAGGCGGCGTGGCCCAGCGAGACGATGCCGGCATAACCGAGGATCAGGTCCAGCGAGACGGCGAACAGCGCAAAGATGGCGATCTCGTTGGCCAGCAGCGAATGCTGCTCGCCGGCGACGAACCAGGTCAGCGGCAGCGCCACCAGGATGGCGATCTCCCAGGGCTTCCAGCGGCGCACCTGCGCCAGGGATGCGGCGGCACTCATTTGGCGGCCGCCCTGCCGAACAGGCCCTGCGGGCGCCAGAACAGGATGCCCACCATCAGCGCGTAGACCACGAAGGCCCCGAGTTGCGGCACGTAGTACTTGCCGAACACGTCTGCAATGCCCAGCAGCAGCGCGGCCAGCAACGGGCCGGTGATGGTCGTCGTGCCGCCGACCGAGACGACGATCAGGAAATAGATCATGAACTTGAGCGGGAAGCTCGGGTCCAGGCCCAGCACTTCGGCGCCCAACGCACCGCCGAGACCTGCCAGGCCGGAACCGACCGCGAAGGTGATGCTGAACACCTGGTTGACGTTGATGCCCAGGCCAGCGGCCACACGCGGATCGTCGACCGCGGCGCGCAGGCGCGAGCCGAAGCGCGTGCGCGCGAGGATCATCTGCAAGATCGCCGTCAGCACCAGGCAGACGACGATGATGAAGAGCCGATAGCGGCCGATGCCGACGCCGGCGATTTCGAAGCGGCCCTGAAGGAACTCGGGCAGCTTGATGATCTGCTGCTGCGAGCCGACGATGTAGTCGACTGCGGCCACCGTCATGAAGACGATGCCGATCGAGAACAGCACGTGGTCCAGGTGCGGCCGCTTGTACATCGGCCGGTACAAGGTGCGCTCCGCGACCGCACCGATCGCCGCGGGGATCAGGAAGGCCAGCGGCAGCGTGGCGAGAAACGGCACGCCGGCGCGCTCCATCAGCAGCACGGTGACGTAGCCGCCGGCCATCGCGAAGGCTCCGTGCGCCAGGTTGACGAAGTTCATCAACCCCAGCGTCACGGCCAGCCCGACCGCGAGCACGAACAGCAGCATGCCGTAGGCGATGCCGTCGAAAAGCAGAGTAAGCATGGTTGCTGTGCACCAACCCCATCCAGCGGCCGCCGCGGAACCGGCTCCGCCGGGCCGCCGGCGGCGCCCCCAGGGGGGAGCGCCGTCAGGCGCTACGGGGGGTCACTTCACCTTTCCGGGGTCCTTCATGGCCTTGATGGCGTCGAACTCGACGTTCTGGAGTTCGCCACCGACCCGCTCGACCTTGCGGATGTACATGTCGTGCACGACGTCGCGCGTCTGGCCGTCGATCAGCACCTGGCCGCGCGGGCTTTCGAAGATCTGGCCCTTCATCGCGGCGAGCAGCTTCTCGCCGCCCTCGCCCTTGGTGGCCTTGAGCGCTTCCATGATGACGCGCATGCCGTCGTAGCCGCCGACCGCCATGAAGTTCGGGCGCATGCCGTTGTTGGCCTTCTTGAACGCCTCGACGAACTTCTGGTTCACCGCCGACTTGTGCGCCGCCGCGTAGTGGTGCGCGGTGACCACGCCCAGCGCCACGTCGCCCATGTCGTTGAGCTGGTCGTCGTCGGTGATGTCGCCGGTGCCGATCAGCCGGATGCCGGCCTTGTCGAGGCCACGTTCGGCGAACTGCTTCATGAAGGCCGCGCCCTGGCCCGAAGGCAGGAACACGAACAGCGCGTCGGGCTTGGCGTCACGCACCTTCTGCAGCACCGGCGCAAAGTCCGGGCTGCGCAGCGGCGTGCGCAGCTTCTCCAGCACCGTGCCGCTGTTGAGCACGATGCGGTCGGCGAAGTACTTCTCGGCATCGATGCCCGGCGCGTAGTCGGACACCAGCGTCACGACTTTCTTGATGTTGTTCTTGTTGGCCCACTCGGCGATCGCCACCGAGGCCTGCGGCAGCGTGAAGCTGGTGCGCACGACGAAGGGCGAGGCTTCGGTGATGGCCGAGGTGGCGGCGGCCATCACGACCATCGGCGTCTTGCTCTGCGTGGCGATCGGCGCGGTGGCCATGGCGGCCGGCGTGATGCCGAAGCCGGCCAGCGCGACGACCTTCTCCTGCACCACCAGTTCCTGCGCCAGGCGGCGCGTGGTGTCGGGCACGGTGGCGTCGTCCTTGACGATCACTTCCACCTTGCGCCCGGCGATGGTGTTGCCGTTCTGCGCCAGGTAGAGCTTCACCGCCGCATCGATCTGACGGCCGGTGGTGGCCTGCTGGCCGGTCATCGGCAGGATCAGGCCGATCTTGATCGGGCCGGTGTCGGCAGCGAGGGCTGGCACGGACAGGCCGGCCGCCATCGAGGCAGCGGCCAGGGCACGCAGGAAATGGCGCTTGTGCATGGTGGGACGGTCTCCGGAAGAGGGGCTGCGATCTTAGGCCGTCGCGGTCCGGTCTTGCGGGCAGACCGGGGCACCGCGCAGCATGCCGTTGTGGGGTGCGATCGTGCCCGCCGGCCAGTGGCACCACAACGAGGATGTTCCACTAGCAGTTATCGCAATCCGCTATCGGTTAAGTCACTTATCGATCAAGGCCTCGCGAGCGTCGAAGCGGACCTATGATTCCGCGCCATTGCCATCCCCGGAGACGCCGATGACCGCCCGCACCACGCCCCCCTTCCGCGCCGACCATGTCGGCAGCTTCCTGCGCCCCGCTTACCTGCTCGAGGCGCGTGAGCAGTTCTTCGTCAAGAAGTCCATCGACGCGGCCCAGCTGCGTGTGGTGGAAGACAAGGCGATCACCGAGATCGTCAAATTCCAGCAGGACGTTGGCCTGCAGTCGATCACCGACGGCGAGTTCCGCCGCACCTATTTCCACATCGACTTCCTCGAGCAGCTCGGCGGCGTGAAGACCGACATCCCGGTCACCGTGAGAAAGCCCGACGGCACCGAGGAGCTGGCGCCGCCGGTGATCCGCGTGATCGACAAGGTGCGCCACGTCAAGGACATCCAGAAGGCCGACTTCGAGTACCTGAAGGGCCAGATCGCCGCCGGGATGACACCCAAGGTCACCATTCCGAGCCCGACCATGCTGCACTTCCGTGGCGGCCGTGCCGGCATCAGCCGCGAGGCGTACCCGGAGCTCGAGCCGGTGTTCTACGACGACGTCGCCCAGGCCTACGGCGAGGAGCTGCAGTCGCTGTACGACGCCGGCTGCCGTTACGTGCAGATGGACGACACCAACCTCGCCTACCTGTGCGACGAGAAGATGCGCGAGGCGGCGCGCTCGCGCGGCGACGACCCGAACGAGCTGCCGCACCGCTACGCCACCTTCATCAACAAGGTGGTGGCGAAGAAGCCGGCCGGCATGACGCTGGCGATGCACCTGTGCCGCGGCAACTTCAAGAGCACGCACGCAGCGGCCGGCAACTACGAGCCGGTAGCCGAAGCGCTGCTGGCCGAGATGAACCTCGACGCTTTCTTCCTCGAGTACGACGACGACCGCTCGGGCGACTTCCGCCCGCTGCGCTACCTGACCAAGGGCAAGACCGTCGTGCTCGGCCTGGTGACCACCAAGTTCGGACAGCTCGAGAAGAAGGACGACCTGAAGCGCCGCATCGACGAGGCCGCGAAGTACGCGCCGCTGGACCAGCTGTGCCTGTCACCGCAGTGCGGCTTCTCCAGCACCGTGCACGGCAACAACATCGCCGTGGAGGACCAGCGCCGCAAGCTGGCGCTGGTGGTGGAGACAGCCAGCGAGGTGTGGGGCTGACGAGGCTGCGCGTGCAAGGCTGAAGGCACGGTGCGGTCACTGGCTCGTTGCTTTCATGCGGCGGGGTGGAGAGGCAGGGGGGTGGCCGGGCCCGTGTTCTCCGGCCCACGCTCGCGGGCGACCACCGAGCACGGCCGCGCGAGGCTCATCAACACCTTCTCTTCACGCCACCGCCAGGGAGACCGCGAATGGGGCCTGCGCCCCCGGACCCAACCACCCCCCTGCCGCTGCGCTCGTGGGGCGTGTCGATGAAGTCCTCGGTGCCGGTCGGGGTTGGTGGTTCGGGTGTGCGAGCGCAGGCCCCATTCGCGGTCGCCCAGGCGGTGAGGTGAAGACGCGGTGTTGATGAGGTCAGGTCTGCAGGCCTCGGTGGCTGCCCGCGAGCGTGGGCCGGAGAGCGCACACCCGGACCACCCGCCGCGCGCCGACGGTGGCACGAAAAAAAAGCCGCAACGCCAGCTCAGTGTCACGAGCCAGAACTTGCAGTTTCGTACGATCGTGCTAAATTGGAGTCCATGGACAGCTCCATCACAGTCGAAGCGAAGACCCAGCGCAGCGGGTTGACGCTGGCGGCCATCCTCGACACCGCGCTCGAGATGGCCGCGTCCGACGGGCTGGAGAGCCTGACCATCGGCGAGGTGGCCAAGCGACTGGGCCTGTCCAAGAGTGGCGTGTTCTCGCGCATCGGCTCGCGCGAGGCCCTGCAGAAGGCGGTGATCGAGGAGTACGACCGCCGCTTCCTGCAGGATGTGTTCGTGCCGGCGATGCGCGAGCCGCGCGGCCTGCCACGGCTGAACGCGATCATGCGGCTGTGGCTGCAACGCGCGCGCGACGTCGAGATCCGCACCGGCTGCCTGTACTGCGCCGGCGCCTTCGAGTACGACGACCGCGATGGCCCGCTGCGCGACCTGCTGCTGGACGGCACGATGCGCTGGCGCAGCGCGCTCAAGCGCACGGTGATGCAGGCCATCGAGGCCGGCCACCTGGACGGCGGCACCGACGCCGAGCAGCTTGCCTACGAACTCGACGGCCTGTTCGTCGCGCTGATGCGCGAGGCGCGCTTCGTGCGCGACCCGCGCGCTGCCGATCGCGCCTGGGCCGCCTACGAGCGGCTGATTGCTTCGCTGCTGCCGGCGCCAGTGCGCCGCAGCCGCCCCTGACCCTCCGGACGCCATGACCCACGCGCCCGAACCCGCGGCCATCCGCCGCACCCAAATTTCGCACGATCGTGCGAACAAGGAGAACCCTCGATGCTGATCGTCCTCATCGCTGCGGTAGCAGTTGCCGTCGCCACGGCCGGCACCACGCTGTGGCGCCTGTGGCAGGCCGTGCCGGACCGCAACGCCGACCTGGTGCTGTTCTGACCATGGCCGGCCCCGCTTCCCCCGCCGCCAACCCGGCCGCGGCGTTCTACGCGGCCAGCCTGCCGGCGCGCCTGCTCGGCACCGCATTGCGCTGGACCGACCGGCTCTCGCCGGGCTGGGCCACGCGCGGCGCGCTGCGCCTCTTCTTCACGCCGCTGCCGTGGAAGCTGGCCGCGCGCCGGCCGCTGCCATCGCCGTGGCGCGTCGACCGCTGGGCGTTCGAAGGTGCGCACCTCGCGGCACACCGGCGGTCGGACATCGCCCCCGGCGCGCCGCTGGTGCTGCTGGTGCACGGCTGGGCCGGCAGCGCCGGGCAGATGCGGCGGCTCGGCGACGCGCTGGCGGCGCAGGGCTTCGACCCGGTGCTGCTCGACTTTCCGGCACATGGCGCGAGCGGCGGCTGGCGCGCCACGCTGCCGCAGTTCGCCCGCGCGATCTTCGCCGCCACGGCGCGTCTCGGGCCGCTGCACGGCGTGGTCGCCCACTCGCTCGGTGCCCTGGCCGCGCTGCATGCCTCGGCGCGCGGCCTGCCGGTGCAGCGGCTGGCGCTGATCGCGCCATCAGCGCCGCCGGCGCAGTTCATCACCTGGTTCGCCGGCAGCTTCGGCCTGCCCGAAAGGATCGGCGTGCGCATGCAGGCCCAGATCGAGCGCCGCGAGGGTGTGCCGCTGGCCCAGTACGAACCGCCCTGGCTGGGCCCGCGCATTGCGCTGCCGACACTGCTGCTGCACGACGAAGGCGACCGCATCGCACCGCTGGCGACCAGCCAGCGCCTGGCGCAGGCGATGTCGTCGCTGCGGCTGGAGACCCGCAGCGGCCTGGGCCACCGCCGCATCCTCGACGATGCCGGCGTGGCCGAGGCCGTCGCGGCGCACCTTCGCGCCGGCAGATCAGCCTGAAGCGGCTTCGGCAGCGCGTGCGGCGCGCCGCCGCGCCGGCTGGTGCAGGCCCACCTTGAGCAGCAGTTCGACCAGCAGCGCGCGCTCGGCGCCGGAGAGCACCTGCAGCGTGCCTTCCTCCATGGTCGCGGCGACCTTCTCGGCGCGGCGCACCAGCGCACGGCCGGCAGCGGTCAGGTGGATCAGCATGGCACGGCGGTCCTGCGTGCTGCGCACGCGCTCGACCCAGCCGCGCTCGACCAGCCGGTCGAGCGTGATCGCCATGTTCGGCGCCGAAATGTCGAGCGCCGCGCCGAGCTGCTTCTGGTTGACATCGGGGTTGGCATCGACCAGCACCATGATCGAGTAGTCCACCACCTTGAGCCCCAGCGGGCCGAGCGCGGTGGCGAAGTCCTGGCGCAGCACGATGGCGGCACGGCTGGCGGCGTAGCCCACCAGCGTGGTCAGGCGCGAATGGTCGAGCCCGTCCGGCGTGGTGCGCGGCGCGGTCGTCATGCCATCTCAGGCAGGGCCAGCGGCGGGATGGCCTGCCAGCCCGCTCGCGCCTGCGCCAGCGCATGGTCGAACTCGGGTCGCAGGTGCGCGAAGCAATGTGCCGCGCTGTCGCGCTTGGCGGCGTGGAAGGCATCGCCGGCATGCTGCGGCTGCGCCGACACCGCCTCGGCCCGCGCCCAGGCCTGGGCGACCAGCGCCAGGCCGGTGGCACGCAGGAGGTCGTCGGCGACCCGATAGGGCAGTTCGGCATCCTCGCGCGCGGCACGCACCACGTCGGCCGCCAGTTCGCCGAGCAGGCGCAACTGCGCCAGCGCGGCAGCGGCATGCTGCGCGCCTGCCGGAACGGCGGCGGCGAGCGCCTCCAGCCAGGCCGCGAAGCGGCGCCCACCATCGGCGACGATCTTGCGCACCACCAGGTCGATCGCCTGGATCTCATTGGTGCCCTCGTAGATCATCGCGATGCGCGCATCGCGCACGCACTGCTCGACGCCCCAGTCGTGCGTGTAGCCGTGACCGCCGAAGACCTGCTGCGCCTGGCTGGCCAGCATGTAGCCGTTGTCGGTCAGGAAGGCCTTGAGCACCGGCGTCAGCAGCGCGGCCTGGTCCTGCGCGCGTTCGCGCACGGCGGTGTCGTCCGACTGCTCGGCCAGGTCGATCAGATGCGCCGCCTCGTAGGCGATCATCCGCCCGCCTTCGACCAGCACCCGCTGGCGCATCAGGATGCGGCGCATCGCCGGGTGCAGCACGATCGGATCGGCCGCGCTGTTTGCGTCGGGCCGCACCGGCGCGCGCGACTGCAGGCGCTCGTGGGCGTAGACCAGCGCGTTGCGGTGCGCGTTCTGCGCGTGGGCAAGACCCTGCAGCGCCACGTGCAGCCGCGCCGCGTTCATCATCGCGAACATCGCCTGCAGGCCGCGGTTCGGCTCGCCCACCAGCCAGCCGGTGGCACCGTCGAAGGCCATCACGCAGGTGGCACTGCCCTTGATGCCCATCTTCTTCTCGATGCCGTCGCAGCGCAGCGCATTGCGCGAACCGTCCGGCATGAACTTGGGCGCCAGGAACAGCGACAGGCCCTTGGTGCCGGGTGGCGCGTCCGGAAGGCGGGCCAGCACCAGGTGGACGATGTTGTCCGTCAGGTCGTGCTCGCCGCCGGAGATGAAGATCTTCGTGCCCTTGAGGCGGTACGAACCATCGGCCGCCGGCGTCGCGCGCGTCGACAGCAGGCCGAGGTCGGAGCCGGCATGCGCCTCGGTCAGGCACATCGTCGACAGCCACTCGCCGCTGACCACCTTGCCGAGGTAACGCTGCTTCAGTTCGTCGGACGCATGCAGGTGCAGGCACTCGTAGGCGCCGTGCAGCAGCCCCGGATACATCGTCCACGCGTGGTTGGCCGCGGCGAGCATCTCGTACAGCGCAGCGTTCAGTACCTGCGGCAGGCCCTGGCCGCCGACCGCTGGATCGCAGGCCAGGGCCGGCCAGCCGGCCTCGACGAAGGCGCGGTAGGCTTCCTTGAAGCCCTTGGGCGTGCGCACCGCGCCATCGCTCAGCGTGCAGCCTTCGATGTCGCCGTTCGCATTGGTGGGCGCCAGCACCTCGGTGGCAAAGCGGGCCGCTTCGTCCAGCACCTGGCGCGCGGTGTCCGCATCGAGTTCGGCGAAGGCCGGGATCGCCGCCCACTGCGCCGGCAGGCCCAGCAGGTCCTCGATCACGTAGCGCATGTCGCGCAACGGCGCTTCGTACTGCCACATCGGGGCGTCCCTTCAGGCCGAGGACTTCTGGCGCGCGGCACCGAGGTAGGTGTCGATCACGCGCGAGTCGCGGGCGAGTTGATCCGCCGGGCCTTCGAGCGCGATCTCGCCCATCTCGAGCACGTAGCCATGGTCGGCCACCTCGAGCGCCGCACGCGCGTTCTGCTCGACCAGCAGGATGGTCACACCGGTCGCGCGCAGGCCCTCGATGGTGCGGAAGATCTCCTTGACCACCAGCGGCGCGAGGCCGAGGCTGGGCTCGTCGAGCATCAGCAGGTCGGGCTGGCTCATCAGCGCGCGGCCGACCGCGAGCATCTGCCGCTCGCCGCCGGACAGCGTGCCGGCCAGCTGCGCGCGGCGTTCCTTCAGGCGCGGGAACAGCGTGTAGACCTGCTCCAGCACCTGCGCGCCGGTCTTCTTGCCCATCAGCACCTGGCGGTAGCCGCCGAGCAGCAGGTTGTCCTCCACCGGCATGGTGGCGAACAGGGCGCGTGTCTCGGGCACCAGCGCGATGCCCTGCATGACACGTTCTTCCAGCGTCTTCAGACCGATCGGCTGGCCGCGGTAGGCAATGGTGCCGCGCGAGGGCAGCACCCCCATCAGCGCGTTGAGCAGCGTCGACTTGCCAGCGCCGTTCGGGCCGATCACCGTCACCACGCTGCCCTTCTTCGCCGTGAGGTTCAGGCCGTGCAGCACCTCGGCGCGGCCATAGCCGGCGTGCAGGTCCTTCACATCGAGGATCAGTTCGCTCATGACTAGTGTTCCGTCCCAAGGTAGGCGGCTCGCACCGCGGGGCTGGCCTGCACTTCTTCCGGCGTGCCCTCGATCAGCTTGGTGCCGAACTCCATCACCACCACACGGTCGACCAGGCCCATCACCAGGTCCATGTCGTGCTCGACCAGCAGGATGGCCATGCCTTCGTCGCGCAGCTGGCGCAGCACGGCGGCCAGCGCCTGCTTCTCCTTCAGGCGCAGGCCGGCGGCCGGCTCGTCGAGCAGCAGCAGCATCGGGTCGGCGGCCAGCGCGCGGGCGATCTCCATCAGCCGCTGCGGGCCCAGCGCCAGGTTGCCGGCCAGCTCGTGCATGCGGTCGGCCATGCCGATGCGTTCGAGCTGCTTCTGCGCCTCGCGCAGCAGGCGTTTCTCTTCGTTGCGGTCCAGCCGCAGCACCGCCGAGGCGACGCCAGCCGAGCCGCGCAGGTGGGCGCCGAGCGCGACGTTCTCCAGCACCGTCATCGTCGGGATCATCTTGACGTGCTGGAAGGTGCGCGCTACGCCGCGGGCGGCGATCTCGCGCGAGGGCAGGCTCTGGATGGCCTGGCCACGCAACGTGACCTTGCCGCGCGTGGCCGGCAGCACGCCGGTGACGAGGTTGAAGGTGGTCGACTTGCCGGCGCCGTTCGGCCCGATCAGGCCGAGGATCTGCCCGGCGCGCACCTGGAAGCTGACGTCGTTGACCGCCACCAGCCCGCCGAACTCCTTGCGCGCCTTGTCGACGTCGAGTACCACCTCGCCCCGTGGCGGCTGGGCGCGGTGCGGCAGCGCTTCGGCATTTCCCCAGTCGACCGCGCGCTGCGGCTTCGGGAAACGCGCCTCGACGAAGGCCCAGATGCCGTCGCGCGCGTACTGCAGCACCAGGATCAGCAGGATGCCGAAGACGATCACCTCGTAGTTGCCGCTGTTGCCGAACAGCTTGGGCAGCCAGTCCTGCAGCTGTTCCTCCAGCACCTTGACGACGGTGGAGCCGACGATCGCGCCCCACACATGGCCGACCCCGCCGACCACCGCCATGAACAGGTACTCGATGCCCTTGTTCAGCCCGAAGGGCGATGGGTTCACCGTGCGCTGGAAGTGCGCGAACAGCCAGCCCGACACGCTGGCCAGCAGCGCCGCGAGCACGAAGGCGGTGACCTTCAGGCGGAAGGTGTTGACGCCCATCGCCTCGGCCATGGTCGTGCCGCCCTTGACGGCGCGCAGCGCACGGCCGGTGCGCGAGTCGAGCAGGCGCATCGCGCCGAACGCGGCCAGCAGCACGATCAGCCAGAGCAGGAAGTAGAAGCTGCGGCCGGTGTTCAGCGTCACCCCGAAGAAGCTCAGCGCCGGGATGCCGAGCAGGCCGTCGTACTTGCCCAAAGCGTCGATGTTGCCGAGCAGGTAGTACAGGCTCAGGCCCCAGGCGATGGTGGCCAGCGGCAGGAAGTGGCCCGACATGCGCAGCGTGATCCAACCCAGCAGCAGCGCGGCGCCGAAGGTGAAGGCCAGGCCCACCCACACCGTCAGCCAGGGCGAGACGCCGTGCGTCAGCGTCAGGTAGGCCGCGGTGTAGGCACCCATGCCGACGAAGGCGGCCTGGCCGAAGCTGGTCAGCCCGGCCACGCCGGTCAGCAGCACCAGGCCGATGGCGACCAGCGAGTACAGGCCGATGTAGTTGGCCTGGGTGATCCAGAACTCCGGCACCGGCAGCAGCGGCAGCGCCGCGACCAGCAGCACGAAGGCGATCAGGACATAACGACGCATCATCTTCATTCTTCTTCGTCGTGGTGGCCGTGCTGGAACGAACGCCACAGCAGCACGGGGATGATCAGCGTGAAGACGATCACTTCCTTGAAGGCGCTGGCCCAGAAGGAGCCGAAGCTCTCGATCAGGCCGACGAAGATCGCACCCAGCGCGGCGGCCGGGTAGCTGGCCAGCGCGCCGAAGATCGCCGCGACGAAGCCCTTCAGGCCGATCAGGAAGCCGGAGTCGTAGAACATCGTCGTCGTCGGGCCGATCAAGAGGCCCGACAGCGCGCCCATGAAGGCGGCCAGGCCGAAGCTCATCTTGCCGGCGCCCGAGGTGGAGATGCCCATCAGCCGGGCGCCCAGCCGGTTCACGGCCGTCGCGCGCAGCGCCTTGCCACGCAGCGTGCGCTCGAAGAACAGGTACAGCGCGACGATCAGCGCGATCGAGACCATGAAGATGATCAGCGTCTGGCCCGACAGCGTCAGCGGCCCGGCGGTGAAGCGGGCATCCCAGAAGCTCGGGTTGCGGAAGCCTTCGGCGCCGAAGAACACCAGGCCGAGGCCCGTGAGCGCGAAGTGCGCGCCGACCGAGACGATCAGCAGCACCAGCACGGTCGCGTCGGCCAGCTTCTCGTAGGCCAGCCGGTACAGCAGCGGGCCGAGCGGGGTGACGATCGCCAGCGTCAGCAGGCTCTGCAGCAGCAGCGGCAGCTTCTGCGGTGCGGCCCACCAGGCGACGGCCGAGACCGCCACCGGGAAGGCCAGCGACTTCAGCGCGCCGACGCCGACCATGCCCGCCGGCAGCCCGCGCCGCAGCCCGGCCACGGCGTCGAGCACGGCCGCGACCACCGCCATCACCAGCAACAGCCACACCGTGCCCGGCACCTGCCCGAGCTGCAGCAGCGCGAGCGTCAGCGCACCGTAGGCAACGAACTCGCCCTGCGGGATGAAGATCACCCGCGTGACGGCGAACACCAGCACCGTGGCCAGGGCCAGCAGCGCATAGACCGCGCCGTTGGTGATTCCATCCAGCGTCAGGATGCTGGCGATCGAGAAGTCCATCGCTTACTCGACTTTCCAGTCGCCGTTGACGACCTTGAGGATCACGCCGGTTTCGGTGGTGAAGCCCCAGTGGTTGTCCTTGGTGTAGTTCAGCACGCCGTGCGAGACGACGGTGCGGCCCATGGTCTCGACCGCATCACGCAGCGCGGCACGGAACTCCTTGGTGCCCGGCTTGGCCTTCTTCAGCGCCACCGGCACGACCTTCTCGAGCACGACGATGGCGTCGTAGGCATGGCCGCCGAACTGGTTGCGGCTGCCCGGGCCGTAGGCCTTCTCGTACTTGGCGACGAAGTCAGCCGCCAGCGCCCTGGACGGGTGGTTGGCCGGCAGCTGCTCGGGAATCACCGCCGGGCCGGAGGTGACGAACGCACCTTCGACGTCCTTGCCGCCCACGCGCACCAGGTCGCGCGAAGCGGCGGCGTGGGTCTGGTAGATCTTGCCCTTGTAGCCGCGCTCGACGATGGCCTTGTGCGGCATCGCGGCGCCGGAGCCGGAGGCAACGATCAGCATCGCGTCGGGGTTGGCACTGGTCAGCTTCAGCGCCTGCGCGGTCACGCTGGTGTCGGCACGCGCGAAGCGTTCGGTGGCAGCGATCTGCGGGCCGCCCAGCAGCTGCGACTGCGCCTTGAAGTCGTTCAGCCAGCTTTCGCCATAGGCATCGGTGTAGCCGAGGAAGCCGACGGTCTTCACGCCGAGCTTCTTCATGTGCTCGATCATCGCGTGGGCCATCACCGCATTGCCCTGCGGCAGGCGGAACATCCAGGTGTCCTTGCCGGCGGGCAGCACGGCCGGCGAGAAGGCGAAGTGCAGCGTCTCCGATTCGGCGATCGGGCCGGCCATCGCGATGGCCACCGGCGTGGCGGCCGAGCCCATGATGATGTCGGCCTTGTCCTCGGTGATGAACTTCTTGGCGTTGGTCACGCCCTTGGTCGGGTCGGTGGCGTCATCGAGCACGATGACGTTGAGCTTCTCGCCGGCGATGCTGGTCGGCCACAGCTTGATGTAGTTGGCCATCGGGATGCCCAGGCCCGAGGCCGGGCCGGTCAGCGGCAGGCTGATGCCGATGGTGATGTCGGCCTGCGCGGCGCCGGCCAGCAGGGCTGCAGCGACGGCGACCAGGGTCTTCAGAGCTTTCATCGTCATGTCTCCGGGAGTTGGGAACGGAAGGGGTTCAAGAGCACAAGGCCTTGATGTCGTCGGGAACGGGAATGGCGCGCAGCCGGTCGGGGTTGTCTGCATCGCGCTTCACGAAGGCACGCACCTCGCGGCCCTCGCAGATCAGATCATCGCCGCGCGTCACGCGGTGCATCTGCACGAACACCTTGTCGCGCCACTCCTCGATCCAGGTGGCGATGGTGATCGTCTCGCCGTAGGTCACGGCCTTGATGAACTTCGTGTTGATCTCGAGCAGCGGCGTGCCGACGATGCCGCGGGTCTTGACCAGCTCGCGCCACGGCGGCACGCCGCAGTCCATGAAGAACTTCAGCGAGGCGGCGTCCATCCAGCGCGAGAAGTTCGGGAAGAACACGATCCCTGCGGGATCGCAGTCGCCGAAGTGCACGTCGACAGAATGGAAGGTGGTCTTGGGCATGGGGCTTCCGGTCTCAGCGCGGCGCCATGCGCAGCGCGCCGTCCAGCCGGATGACCTCGCCGTTGAGCGAGAGGTTGCGGATGATGCCCGCGGCGAGCTCGGCGAACTCTTCGGGTTTGCCCAGACGTTTCGGGAACGGGATGCTCGCGGCCAGCGAGTCCTGAACCGCCTGCGGCAGCTCGGCCATCAGCGGCGTGAGGAACAGGCCTGGGGCGATGGTGCACACGCGCACGCCGAACTGCGCCAGGTCGCGCGCCAGCGGCAGCGTCATGCCGACGATGCCGCCCTTGCTGGCCGAATAGGCTTCCTGGCCGACCTGGCCGTCGAAGGCTGCCACTGAGGCGGTGTTGACGATCACGCCGCGCTCGCCGTCCTGAAGCGGTTCGAGCTTCACCATCTCCGCCACTGCGAGCCGCGTGATGTTGTAGGTGCCGATCAGGTTGACGCGCACCACACGCTCGAAGTCCTCCAGCGGCGCGGGCGAGCCGTCCTTGCCGACGATGCGCTTCGCGCTGCCGATGCCGGCGACGTTCAGCAGCAGCCGGGCCGGGCCGTGGGCGGCACGTGCGGCCTCCAGCGCGGCCAGCACGCTGGCGGTGTCGGTGATGTCGCAGCCCAGGCCGATGCCGCCGATCTCGGCGGCCACCGCCTTCGCGCCCTCGGCATTGCGGTCGAGCACCGCCACCTTCGCGCCCTGGCGGGCGAGTTCGCGCGCGGTCGCCGCGCCGAGGCCCGAGGCCCCGCCGGTGACGAGTGCAGCTTGTCCGTGGATGTCCATGTCGAGTGGGTCCTCAGGCCTTGGCGGGCAGGATCACGCCTTCGCCGCCCGCATACAGATGTTCGACCAGCGCATCGCGGTGGGTCAGCACGGCGCGCTGGTTGATCGAGCCCTTGTCGGTGACCTCGCCGCGGTCGATGCTCGGCGGGTCGGCCAGCACGATCGCGCGCGCTACGCGGGTTGCGCTGCCGGTGCCGGCGGCCCACTGCGCGTCGATCAGGCGCTGGAAGAAGGCCTGCACGTCGGGTGCGGCCAGCACGTCGAGCGCCGGCGCCGTGGCGCTCAGGTTGGCGAAGGCGCGGCAGGCGTCCAGCCTCGGGAAGATCAAGAGGCCGATCTCGTCGCGGTTCAGGCCGGCCACCACCACGTCCTGCACGCAGGGGTCGCCGGCGGCGATCACCCGCGCACGCAAGGGGCCGACCGAGACGAAGGTGCCGGTCGAGAGCTTGAAGTCCTCGGCGGTGCGGCCATCGAACAGGAAGCCGCGCCCGGGGTTCGCTGCGTCGATCGGCTTGACCGCATCGCCGCTGCAGTAGAAGCCTTCGGCGTCGAAGGACTCGGCGGTCTGCTCCGGCGCGCGCCAGAAGCCCGGCGTGACATTGGGGCCGCGGTAGCGCACCTCGGTCTTGTCGCCAGACGGCACCAGCTTCAGTTCCATGCCGGGCGCGGGCAGGCCGATGTGGCCGGACTTCACCTCTTCGGCGTTCGCGCACATTGCGAACGGCGCGGTCTCGGTCATGCCCAGGCCGGTGATCATGCGGATGCGCTCGCCGCAGGTCGCTTCGGCGATGCGGTCGAGCTTGTCCCACACCGGCTGCGAGAGTCCGGCGCCGGCGAAGAAGAACATGTTGACGCGGGTGAAGAGGGAATCACGCAGCCTGGCGTCGTCCTCCATCGCGTTGGCGATCTCCTCGAAGCCCTTGGGCACGTTGAAGTACACCGTGGGCGAGATCTCGCGCAGGTTGCGCAGCGTCTCGTGGATCAGCGCCGGCGTCGGCTTGCCTTCGTCGATGTAGAGCGTGCCGCCGTTGTAGATCGTCAGGCCGACGTTGTGGTTGCCGCCGAAGGTGTGGTTCCAGGGCAGCCAGTCGACCAGCACCGGCCGCACCTCGCCCAGGCCTGGGAAGCACTGCAGGATCTGCTGCTGGTTCGCGCAGATCATGCGCTGGGTGTTGATCACGCCCTTGGGCAGCTTGGTCGAGCCCGAGGTGAAGAGGAACTTGGCGATGGTGTCGGGGCCGACCTTCGCATGGGCAGCATCGACCGCGGCCGTCGGCGCCCGGGCCAGCAGGTCTTCGAAGCGCAGCGTCTCGCGGCCGTCGATCGCGCCGCTGGTCAGTACCACCGGGGTGTCGGCCGGCACGGTGGCGGCGATGGCGCGGCCATAGCCGCTGGCGCTGGAGGCGAACACCAGCCCCGGCGTCAGCACGCCGAGGATGTGGCGCAGCTTGCCGTAGTCCTGCGACACGGTGGAATAGGCCGGAGAGATCGGTGCAAAGGGCACCCCGGCAAACATGGCGCCCAGGCCGAGCAGCAGATGCTCGAGGTCGTTGTCCGAGAGAATGGCCACCGGGTGCTGCGCCGAGAGGCCACGCTCGATCAACGACTGGGCAATGCGTTTCGCGGCGTCGACGGCTTCGGCGTAGCTGATGCGCCGCCAGTCGCCGCCATGCACCCGCTTGGCCGCCAGCGTGTGGCCGGGCGACACCTCGGCCCAGTGCAGCAGGCGGTCGGTCAGGCGCTGCGGGTGCGGGCCCAGCGGCTCGGCCGAGGTGACGAGCGTCGTGCCGTCGGCGCGCTTGTCGAAGCGCGCCGCCAGCGAGCCGCCCACCGGCATGGACCGGTACTTCGCCGCAGCCGCGCTCATGAGGCCTTCCCGACCTTGCCGGCGCGCTTCTCGAGGAAGGCGCGCACACGTTCCTTCGCCGCATCGTCGCCCTGCGCGATGGCAGCCATCAACGACTCGACGAACAGGCCGTCGCTCTGCGACAGGTCGGCGATGCGCGGCAGCGCCTGCATCACCGCGAAGTTGGACAGCGGCGCGTTCGACGCGATCTTCGCCGCCAGCTCGCAGCCCTTGGCAAAGCCGGCGCCGTTGGCGACCACGTACTGCGACAGGCCGCGGCGCTCGCCCTCGTGCGCATCGAGCACCCGGCCGGTGAGCATCATGTCGGTCATGGTCTGCACGCCGGCCAGCCGCGGCACGCGCGCCGAACCGCCGCCGCCGACGAAGATGCCGCGCTGGCCTTCGGGCAGGCCGTAGTAGGCACTTTCCTCGGCGACGCGGATGTGGCAGCTGCTGGCGATCTCCAGCCCGCCGCCGACCACGGCGCCATGCAGCACTGCCACCACCGGCACGCGGCCGAACTGGATCGCGTCCATCGCGGCATGCCAGGTGCGCGAATGGATCACGCCTTCGGCCACGCTGCGCTCGGACAACTCCGACAGGTCGAGCCCGGCGCAGAAGTGATCACCCTCGCCGGTCAGCACCACCGCCTTCACCTCTGCGGGCAGCGAGACGAAGGCGCTGTGCAGCTGCGCGACCAGCGTGTCGTTGACGGCGTTGCGCTTGGCCGGGCGATTCAGGCGGATGTGCGCCACGGCATCGGCCAGCTCGATGCGCAGCAGGTCGAGCGCTGCCAGGGCGCCGGTGGCGGGGGTGAAGTTCAGGGTCATGCAGGCCTCGTCGAATTAGTTTCTAGTTTTAACTAGTTGAAGGAGGCGATCCACCGGGAAAACCCTGAAACACCCTTGTGAGCAGGGCGGCTTTTAGTTATGGTGCGCAACCAATTGCACTGCCTTCGAGCACACCCATGAAGACCGCGGACCTGATCGCCATCGACGTGCACACGCACGCCGAGGTGTCGTGCTGGAACCCTTTCGACAACTACGGCGAGGAGTACGACCGCGCTGCCGACAAGTACTTCGGCAGCAACCGCCGGCCGACGATCGACGAGACCGTTGCGTACTACCGCGAGAAGAAGATCGGCCTGGTGATGTTCACCGTCGACAGCGAGGCGCAGCTGGGCCGGCGCCGCATCCCGAACGAGGAGATCGCGGAGGCGGCCAAGAAGAACAGCGACATGATGATCTGCTTCGGCAGCATCGACCCGCACAAGGGGAAGATGGGCGCGCGCGAGGCGCGCAAGCTGATCGAGGAGCACGGCGTCAAGGGCTTCAAGTTCCACCCGACGGTGCAGGGCTTCCTGCCCTACGACCGCATGGCCTGGCCGATCTACGAGGTGATCGCCGAGTACAAGCTGCCGGCGATCTTTCACAGCGGCCACTCCGGCATCGGCTCGGGCATGCGCTGCGGCGGCGGGCTGCGCCTGCAGAACAGCAACCCGATGCTGCTGGAGGACGTGGCGATCGACTTCCCGGACATCCAGATCGTCATCGCGCACCCGAGCTGGCCGTGGCAGGACGAGGCGCTGTCGCTGGCGCTGCACAAGCCGAACGTGTGGATCGACCTGTCGGGATGGAGCCCGAAGTACTTTCCGCCCCAGCTGATCCAGTACGCGAACACGCTGCTGAAGGACCGCATGCTGTTCGGCAGCGACTACCCGCTGATCACGCCCGAGCGCTGGATGAAGGACTTCGGCGAGGCGGGATTCAAGCCGGCGGTGCACGAGAAGATCCTGAAGACGAACGCGATGCGCCTGCTCGGACTGGGCGAGGCTCAGGCCGCCAACTGAGGGTTCTCGACCAGCAGGGCGATGCCCTGCCCGCCGCCGACGCAGGCGGAGGCCACGCCCCAGCGCGCGCCGATCTCCTTGAGCTGACGTGCCACCGTGACGGTGAGGCGCACGCCGGTCGCTGCCAGCGGGTGACCGAGCGCGATCGCGCCGCCCTTGGCGTTCAGCTTCGCCGGGTCGAGGCCGAGCTCGCGCTGCACGGCCAGCGTCTGTGCGCCCTGCGCCTCGTTGATCTCGAAGCGGGCGATGTCGTCGAGCGTCAGGCCGGCGCGTTCGAGCAGCAGGCGGATCGCCGGCGCCGGGCCGATGCCCATGATCTCCGGCGGCACGCCGACCGCCGAGGCCGCTGCGAGTCGCGCCAGCGGCTGGCCGCCCCAGTCGCGCAGCACAGCGCCCGAAGCGACCAGCGCGGCCACCGCCGCATCGGTCAGCGCCGAGCTGTTGCCGCCGGTCTGCACGCCGTCCTTGAACACTGCACGCAGCCTGGCCAGCACCTCGGGCGGCGACAGGCGCGGGTGCGTGTCACGGTCGGCCACCGGCGCCTTGCCCGCCAGGCGCAGGCCTCGCGGCTTGTAGCCTTCGAGCTCGAAGGTCTCGTTGGCCACCGGCACGATCTCGCCGTCGAAGTACCCGGCCTGCTGCGCCGCCACCGCACGCGCGAAGGACTCGGCCGCGAAGGCGTCGACCTGCTCGCGCGTGATGCCGTACTTCTTCGCCAGGTTCTCGGCGGTCTGGATCATCGAGATCGCCGGCGCCGGGTCGGTCAAGGCCTCCCACATGTAGTCGCGGAACTGCGGCGCCATGCCGAGCTTGAAACCCTGGCGGTGCTCGAAGGCCGCGATCGGGTTGCGCGTCATCGACTCGGCGCCGACGACCAGCGCCAGGCTCGCCGCACCGGTGGCGATCTGCTCGCAGGCCTGGCGGAACAGCTCGAAGCCGGTGCCGCAGATGCGCTGCACCATGATCGCCGGGGTCTCGCAGGGGACGCCGGCGTACAGGCCGATGTGGCGCGGCAGGTAGAACTGGTCGAAGCCTCCCGGTGCCATGTTGCCGGCGAGCACCGAGTCGACCGTGTCAGCGGCGATGCCTGTCCGCTTGAACACCTCGCGCGCGACCTTGATGCCCAGGTCGATCGGGTTGGCGTCGGCGAAGGCACCGCAGTAGTCGACCATCGGCGTGCGCACGCCGTCGAGGATCCAGGTGTCGGTGAAGGATTGGAAGAGTCCGCGGGACATGGTGAGTTCTTTCGCTGTCAGGCGCGGATCACGCGCGGGTCGGTGTTCGTCGCGTAGAGCACCTCGACCTCTGCGGCGCGCCGGCGCAGCACGGCGCCCTGGTTGATGTAGCCCTTGTCGGTGATCTCGCCCGCGTCGGCACTGGGCGGCTCGGCGAGCCACAGCGCACGCACCGGCGTCTGCGACGAGCCGCCACCTTCGGCGCGCAGCGCGGCGAAGGCGGCACGGGTGCGCTCGGCGAGTTCGGCGGCCGGCAGGTCCTTGGCAGCGGGGCTCGGGAAGAGCAGCACGCCGACGTCGCCACGGTCGTGCCCGGCGATCACCGCGTCCTGCGCCAGCGGGGCCAGCGCCGACACCACCTTCAGCCGCAGCGTGCCCACCGACACCCAGGTGCCCGAGGACAGCTTGAAGTCCTCCGCCACGCGGCCGTTAAAGGCCACGCCGCGCTCCGGGCGGGCCTCGTCGACGAGGAAGCCGGCGTCGCCGATGCGGTAGTAGCCCTCTTCGTCGAAGGCCTGCGTGGTCAGCGCCGGCGCATTGCGGTAGCCGGGGAAGACCGAGACGCCGCGCACGCGCATCTCCAGCTTCTCGCCGTTGGGGATGAACTTCAGCTCCATGCCGGGCAGCGGCAGGCCGATGCAGCCGGCGCGCTCGAGCTGCCAGTGCGCCGAGGTGATCGACGGCGAGGTCTCGGTCGAACCCCAGGAGGTGGTGAACCACACCGGCTCGTCGCGCACCTTCTTCGCCACTGCCTCCAGCCGCTCCCAGCTCGACTGCGCCAGCGCCGCGCCGGCGTAGAACACCATGCGCAGCCGCGCGAAGAACTCGCGCGCCAGCGCCTCGTCCTTCTCGAGGTAGGGCAACAGCATGTCGAAGCCGCGCGGCACGTTGAAGTACAGCGTCGGCTTCACCTCGAGCAGGTTCTTCACCGACTTCTCGACCAGCCCCGGCGCCGGCCGGCCTTCGTCGATGTAGAGCGTGCCGCCGTTGCGCAGCACCAGGTTGAGGTTGTGGTTGCCGCCGAAGGTGTGGCTCCAGGGCAGCCAGTCGAGCACCACCGGCTTCTGATGCTCGAGGAAGCGCCAGGCCTGGGCGATCATCTGCTGGTTGGCGCACAGCATGCGGTGGGTGTTGATGACCACCTTCGGGTGGCCGGTCGAACCCGAGGTCAGCAGGTACTTGGCGTGGTCGTCGGGTTGGATGGCCTCGAAGGCGGCCTTTACCGCCGGGCTCTCGGCGGTGCGGGTCAGGCTGTCGAAGCCCAGCGCGCCGGGGTGCTCATCGGCGCCCTGGCTGAACACCGTGACCACGCCCAGCGCCGCACTGGCGATCGCCGGGCCGTAGACGGTGGCGTCCGACGCATAGACCAGCGCCGGCCCGAGCGTGTTCAGGATGCCCTGGATCTTGGTGTAGTCCTTCGTGAGCCGGCAGTACGCACTGGACACCGTGCACACCGGCCGGCCGACGTGCATGGCGGCGAGCATCAGCAGCGCATGGTCGATGCCGTTGTCCGACAGCACCACCACCGGCCGCCCCGGCGGCAGGTGCAGGCCGATCAGGCTCTGCGCAATGGCGCCGACGAGCTTGCGCACCTGTGCGTAGCTGAGCCGGCGCCAGCCACCCGTGGCATCGCGCTCGGCGAGGAACACGGTCTCCGGCGTGGCCTGCGCCCAGTGCTCCAGCCACTCGCCGATGCAGCGCGCGTAGGGCTTCAGCGGCTCGGGCGAGCGCAGCACGAAGGCCCCGCCGTCGAAGCGCACCTGCACCGTGCGCGGCGGCGCCAGCATCGAAGGGTCGTCGAAGAAGCTCGTGGCCATGCCAGTCTCCATACACTTCTGTATGGAACGCATCCTAGGCGTCCTGCACGATAGTGCACATGGGGTATCCACCAGTTTCCATACAGATGTGTATGGCATCATCAACGCCGACATGGCTCGTGCCGACACGCTCACCCCGGAAACCTGGATCGCCGCCGCCACCGAGCTGCTGATCGACCGCGGCATCGACGCGGTGCGGGTCGACGTGCTGGCCAAGGCGATGGATGTCACGCGCGGCAGCTTCTACTGGCACTTCAAGGACCGCGAGGCGCTGCTGGTGGCGGTGCTGCACGCCTGGCGCGACGGCGCCACCGAGCAGGTGATCGAGCGCTTCGAGGGCCAGCAGGCCGATCCGCAGGCGCTGATCGGCGAGCTGATCTCGCTGCCCTTCCGCGGCCGCGCCGCCCAGCGCGCGGCGCGCGTGGAACTCGCCATCCGGGCCTGGGCACGGCGCGATGCGCTGGCGCGCCAGGCGGTCGACGAGGTCGATGCGCGCCGGCTGTCGTACATCGCGCAGTGTTTCTCGGCCCTGGGCTTTCCGATCGGCGAGGCACGCGCCCGCGCCTTCATCCTCTATGCCTACGAGGTGGCCGAGTCCATCCTCTCGCACCAGGGCACGGCGGCACAGAAGAAGGAACGCAGCGCGCTGCTGCAGCGGCTGGTCAGCACGCGGCTGGCTTGACGCGGCTCAACGGGGCCGTGCGAGCCGCGCCTTAGCGTGGCGGCTCCTGCTGCCGGAGACCGCACGATGAGCACGCTCAAGGCCCTTCTCGTCCACGTCGACGCCACGCCGCGCGCGGCCGTGCGCCTGAAGCTGGCCGAGCAGCTCGCGCTCGCCCACGGTGCGCAGGCCACCGCAGCCTACAGCGTAACGTCTGCGCTGCTGCGCTACCCGATGGCCATGGCCGCCGGCGCCGACATGGCGCCAATGCTCGCCGAGGTCGACACGCAGCGGGTCGAGGCGGCACGCCAGTTGTTCGCCGCCAGCGTCGACCCCGGCCACGTCGCCTGGCTGGAGCTGGGCGGCCCGCCGATCGCCGAATTAACGCGGCAGGCCCTCTTCGCCGACCTGCTGGTACTCGGCCAGCGCGGTGCCGACGAGGCGCGGGACGTGGACGTGCCGGCCGACTTCGTCTCGTCGGTGCTGATCGACAGCGGCCGCCCGGCGATCGTGCTGCCGCACATCACCCGCACTGCACCGAGGCTCGGCCGCGTGCTGGTGGCCTGGAAGGCCACGCGCGAATCGGCGCGTGCGGTGACCGCGGCACTGCCCGTGCTGCTGCAGGCTGGCCAGGTCACGGTGGTGAGCTTCGACGAAGGCGACAGCGGTGGCGGTGAACCCGGCATCGTCGGCTACCTGCGCCAGCACGGCGTGCAGGCAGGGTTCAAGCGCCAGGTGGCGGCAGAACCCGACGTCGGTGGTCAGTTGCTGTCTCTCGCCGCCGACGAACAGGCCGATCTGCTGGTGATGGGTTGCTACGGCCACGGCCGCGCCCGCGAATGGGCGCTGGGCGGGGTGACGCGGACGGTCCTGCAGTCGATGACGATCCCGGTGCTGATGTCGCACTGAGGTCGCGCTGGGGTCACCCTCGATTCACAGCGAGGTGCGCACCACGGTCACCGGCAGGCGCGCATCGTGCAGCAGCGCGTGCGCCACCGAGCCGAGGCGGCCGCCGGCGGTCTCGCCCTTGCCGCGGGCGCCGAGCACGATCATCGAGCAGCCTTCGTCCTCGGCGATGTCGAGCAGCGCGTGGGCGGGCTCGCCGCGGGCGACCTCCAGTTCGTGGTCGACCCCCGCGGCGCTGCACAGCGTGGCAGCCTGCTGCAGCAGGTGTTCGCCGGCCTCGCGCGCGATGGTCTCGATCGCATCGGCATCGTGCACGCGCAGCAGTTCGTAGAGGCTGGCCGGCTCCTGAACATTGGCCAGCAGCAGGCTGGCGTGCAGGCCCTCGCGGATCAACTGCAGCGCATGGTGCACGGCAGCGAGCGATTCGGCCGAGCCGTCGACGGGGACGAGGATCTTCATGTGGCCTCCAAAGGCGTCCTCAGTATCCCCCCAAGCCGTGACCATCCGCCGCCCAGGGGTCACCGGGCGCTGACTTGTGTCAAACCCCGATGGCCGCGCCCGCCGTCATCGATAGCATGCCGGCCATCCTGATCCGGAGCCTCCCATGCACACCCTTACCCGCCTCACCTTGGCCGCCGCCTGCACAGCCGCGCTGGTCCCCCTTGCCCATGCCCAGGCCACCGGCCCGATCAAGGTCGGCCTGATGCTGCCGGCCACCGGCACCTTCGCGGCGCTCGGCGACATGATCGAGAAGGGCTTCAAGCTGCACGTGCAGGAACAAGGCGGCAAGCTGGCCGGCCGTGAGGTGCAGTACTTCAAGGTCGATGACGAGAGCGACCCGTCCAAGGCCACCGACAACGTCAACAAGCTGATCAAGCGCGACCAGGTCGACGTGCTGGTCGGCACCGTGCACTCGGGCGTGGCGCTGGCGATGGCCAAGGCGGCCAAGGAGAGCAACACGCTGCTGATCGTGCCGAACGCCGGTGCCGATGCGATCACCGGCCCGATGTGCGGCCCCAACATCATCCGCAGCAGCTTCAGCAACTGGCAGCCGGGCTATTCGACCGGCGTGGTGGCGGCGCAGAAGGGCTACAAGCGCGCGATGACCATCACCTGGAACTACGCCGCCGGCCAGGAGACGGTCAAGGGCTTCAAGGAAGCCTTCGAGAAGGGCGGCGGCCAGGTGCTCAAGGACCTCAGCCTGCCCTTCCCCGGCGTCGAGTTCCAGGCCCTGCTGACCGAGATCGCGGCACAGAAGCCCGACGTGGTGTTTGCCTTCTTCGCCGGCGGCGGCGCGGTCAAGTTCGTCAAGGACTACGACGCCGCAGGCCTGAAGAAGAGCGTGCCGCTGATCGGCTCGGGCTTCCTGACCGACGGCACGCTGGAAGCGCAGGGCGCCTCCGCACAAGGCCTGCAGACCACGCTGCACTACGCCGACAGCCTGGACATCCCGAAGAACAACGCCTTCCGCAAGAGCTTCGCGCTGACCTACAAGCAGAACGCGGACGTCTATTCGGTGCAGGGCTACGACGCCGCGCAGCTGCTGTCGGCCGGCCTGAACGCGGTGAAGGGCGACATGGGCAAGCGCGATGCGATGCTGGCCGCGATGCGCAAGGCGACGGTGGACAGCCCGCGCGGCAAGTTCACGCTGTCGCCGGCCGGCAACCCGGTGCAGGACATGTACCTGCGCGAGGCCAAGGGCCCGAACAACGAATTCCGGGCCGTGGCGGTGAAGGCGCTGGCCGATCCGGCGCGGGGCTGCAAGTTGTAAAGTCGGGCTCGCGTCCCGATTTCGAGGGCGGCACCAGGCCGCCCTTTTTCATGCGCCCTTTGCCGTGGACCTCGCCACCTTCCTCGTCCAGTGCCTGAACGCCGTGCAGTACGGCCTGCTGCTGTTCCTGGTGGCCAGCGGGCTGACGCTGATCTTCGGGATCATGGGCGTCATCAACCTGGCGCACGGCAGCTTCTACATGATCGGCGCCTACCTGGCCTTCGTGCTGGCGCCGTGGTTCGGTGACTGGTACCTGACCAAGCTGCTCGCCGGCGTGATCCTCGCCGCGGTGTTCGGCTACCTGCTCGAATGGGCCTTCTTCAGCTTCCTCTACCAGCGCGAGCACCTGCAGCAGGTATTGATGACCTATGCGCTGATCCTGGTCTTCGAGGAGCTGCGCTCGATGCTGGTCGGCAACGACGTGCACGGTGTGCAGGCGCCGACCTGGCTGTCCGGCGGCTTCAAGCTCGGCGAGCTGATGAGCTACCCCTGGTACCGCGTGTTCGCGTCGGTGGCCTGCATCGTGCTGGCGATCGGGCTGTACTGGGTGGTCAACCGCACGCGGCTGGGCATGATGATCCGCGCCGGCGCGAGCAACCGCGACATGGTGCGCGGCCTGGGCATCGACATCCAGCGCCTGTACCGCATCGTCTTTGCCGGCGGCGTGGCGCTGGCGGCGCTGGCCGGCATGATCGCCGCGCCGCTGTCCTCGGTTTACCCGGGCATGGGCGGCAGCGTGCTGATCATCTGCTTCGTCGTGGTGGTGATCGGCGGCATCGGCTCGATCACCGGTGCGCTGATCGCCTCGCTGCTGGTCGGCTTCGTCGACACCTTCGGCAAGGTGTTCTTCGCCGAGTTCAGCGGCATCGGCGTCTACCTGCTGATGGCCATCATCCTGATCTGGCGGCCCGAGGGGCTGATGAAGCATGGCCGCTGAGTCCGCACCCGCGCGCCTGGGCTGGCTGGTGCCGGTGATCGCCCTGGCGGTGCTGGCCGCCCTGCCCGCGGTGCTGAGCGCCTACACGCAGGACCTGGTGCTGAAGATCGCGGTGTTCGCCATCTTCGCGCTCAGCCTGGAGCTGCTGGTCGGCCGCGCGGGCCTGGTCAGTCTCGGCCAGGCGGCCTTCTTCGGGCTGGGCGCCTACGTCACCGTGCTCGGCACCGGCGACGCCGGGCCCGCCTCGATGCTGTGGCTGCTGCCGGCGGCCATGGGTGCAGCGGCGCTCTACGCGGTGTTCGTCGGCGCGCTCAGCCTGCGCACCAGCGGCGTCTACTTCATCATGGTGACGCTGGCCTTCGCGCAGATGGCCTACTTCGTGTTCCACGACACCAAGGTCGGCGGCGGCAGCGACGGCATCTTCCTCTACAGCAAGCCGGTGATCGAGTTCGGCGGCACGGTCTGGCTGGACCTGGACAAGAAGGCGCACCTCTACTACACCGTGGTCGCCGCGCTGGCCGCCACCTACGCGTTGCTGGCACTGCTCGGCCGCTCGCGCTTCGGCCATGCGCTGGCGGGCATCCGCGTCAACGAGCAGCGCATGCGCGCCGCCGGCTTCCGCACCTATGGCTACAAGCTCGCCGCCTTCGTGATCGCCGGGGCGCTGGCCGGCCTGGCCGGCTTCCTGCTTGCGGTGAAGGACGGTGCGGTGAACCCGGAGCTGCTGTCCTGGCACGAGTCGGGCGCCGTGCTGCTGATGATCATCCTCGGCGGCCTGGGCAGCCTGCGCGGCGCGGTGCTAGGCGCCATCGCCTTCACGCTGCTCAAGGAGCTGTACCAGAGCGAGGCGCTGCTCGGCCCGCTGGCAGGGCACTGGCAGCTGACGCTGGGGCTGACGATCATCGCCTTCGTGGCGCTGCTGCCCAAGGGGCTGATCGGGCTGCAGGCACGGCTGACGGGGGCGTCGAATGGCTGAGCCGAGAACGAGCATTCCCCTGCTGCGCTCCAACCTGCTGACGCGCCGCTTCGGCGGCCTCACCGCGGTCAACGGCGTGACGCTGGACTTCCACACCGGCGAGGTGCACGCGGTGATCGGCACCAACGGCGCGGGCAAGTCGACGCTGATCAACATGCTGTCGGGCGAGATGCGCGCCTCGGTGGGCAGCATCCACTTCGACGGGCACGACATCACCGACTGGTCGCAGCCCAAACGCGCGCGCGCCGGCATCGGCCGCAGCTACCAGCGCACGACGATCTTCCCGAGCTTCACGGTGCTGGAGAACTGCCGCCTGTGCGCGCAGGCCGCGCGGCCGCGCGCCTGGGCGGTGTGGGAGTCGGCACAGCGCTGCGACACCAGCCTGGCGATCGCCCGCGAAGCGCTGGCCGCCGCCGGGCTGGCCGACGTGGCCGCACGCGCTGCCGGTACGCTCAGCCACGGTGGCAAGCGCCAGCTCGAGATCGCGATGTGCCTGGCCACGAAGCCGCGCGTGCTGCTGCTCGACGAACCGCTGGCCGGCATGGGTGCCGAGGAGACCGAGCGCATGCTGGCGCTGCTGGACACGCTGAAGCAGACGCACGCCGTGCTGCTGGTGGAGCACGACATGGACGCGGTGTTCCGCATCGCCGACCGCATCACCGTGATGGTCAACGGCGAGGTGATCGCCAGCGACACGCCGGCAGCGATCCGCGCCAACCGCGACGTGCAGACTGCGTATCTCGGTGAAGGCCACTGATCATGTTGTCGATCAGCGAACTGAACACTTACTACGGCGAAGCGCACATCCTGCGCGGCGCCGGCCTCGAACTGCCGGCCGGCACGGCGCTCGGCCTGCTCGGCCGCAACGGCATGGGCAAGACCACGTTGATCCGCACGTTGATGGGCTACGTGCGGCCGGCCTCGGGCCGCATCGCCTGGGACGGCCAGGACGTGACCGGCTCGCCGCCCGAGCGCATGGCGCGGCTGGGCATCGGCTACGTGCCCGAGGGCCGCGGCATCTTCCCCAATCTGTCGGTGCGCGAGAACCTGCTGATGAGCGCACGCGCCGGCGTCGACGGAAAGCGCGACTGGACCGAAGAACGGGTGCTCGCCACCTTCCCGCGGCTGGCCGAGCGGCTCGGCCACGGCGGCCAGCAGCTCTCCGGCGGCGAGCAGCAGATGCTGTCAATCGGCCGCGCGCTGATGACCAACCCGAAACTGATGATCCTCGACGAGGCCACCGAGGGCCTGGCACCGCTGATCGTCGCCGAGATCTGGCGGGTGATCGGGCAGATCCGCGCCACTGGCATCAGCACGCTGATCGTCGACCGCGACTACCGCAAGGTACTCGCCCACACCGACCGCGCCGCGGTGATGGAAAAAGGCCGCATCGTCCTGGCCGGCGCCAGCGACACGCTGGCCGGCGACACCGCCGCACTGGCGCAGTATCTCGGCGTCTGAACGCCATACCTTCAGGAACGACCCATGATCCTCGAACTCGCCGACATCCGCATCCACCCCGGCCAGCAGGCCGCCTTCGACGAAGCCATCGTGCGTGGCGTCACCACCGTGATCAGCCAGGCCAAGGGCTTTCGCGGCTACAAGGTCAACAAGGGCATCGAGTCGCCCGAGCGCTATATCCTGCAGATCTTCTGGGACACGCTGGAGGACCATACGGTGCACTTCCGCGGCGGCCCGCTGTTCCCCCAATGGCGCGCCATCGTCGGCCCGTTCTTCGCGGTGCCGCCGGCGGTCGAGCATTACGAACTGGTCGGCAAGTCGGACTGAGATCCGCGCCGCCCTCGCCCGTCGTCACCGCGCGCTGTCATCGCGCATCGTCGTCTTTCAGGGAGTACACATGCCAGGGAGTTTCTGGCCGGCCCGCGTGGCCGGCGCCGGTGGATGGCTGCGGCCGGCGTGCGCCGCACTGCTCGGATCGCTGCTGATCGGCAACGCGGGTGCACAGGCCGCGGCCGATGCGGTGGCGCAGCCGCCGGTCAAGGAGGTGCAGCTCGGTGCCGACAGCTTCACCCGCGCGGCGCCGCTGCCCGACTGGGCGCTGCCGCTGGCCGAGGTGCCGGCCACCTCGCGCAGCGCCGCGGTGGTGCTGCGCCTGGCCGAGACACAGCTGGCGGCGGCAGACAGCCGCGGCGTGCTGATCAACCGTGCGGTGCAGGTCAACGACAACAGCTCGCTGGCCACCATCGGCCAGTACACCCTGCAGTTCGTGCCGCAGTACCAGAAGCTGCGCCTGCACACGCTGCGCCTGCTGCGCGGCAACGAGTCGCTCGACCGCATGGCGCAGGTGCAGATGCGCTTCCTCGAGCGCGAGTCGGGCCTGGAGGGCGGCGTGTACAGCGGCGCGGTGACCGCCGTGCTGCTGCTGGCCGACGTGCGAGTTGGCGACACGCTGCACATCGTCTACAGCATCGTCGGCGAGAACCCGGTGTTCGGCAGCACCTACGCCGACTCGGCCAGCTGGGACCAGCTCGAGCCCACCGAACTGCGGCGCGTGTCGGTGCTGTCGCCGGCCGACCGCCGACTCGACTGGCGCATGTTCGGCGACCACCGCAGCGGCCGCATCCGCCCCACCGAGACGGTGCGCGGCGCGCTGCGCGTGCTGCAGTTCGAGGAGCGCGGCCTGGAAGGCGTCGAGCCCGAGTCGCACATCCCGGGCGACTACCTGCCGCTGCGCTTCATCCAGTTCAGCGCCTATCCGGAATGGAACGAGGTCGCGCGCTGGGCGATGGCGCTGTTCCCGCCGGTGGCCACCCTGCCGCCCGAAGTGCAGCCGGTGATCGAACGCCTGCGCGCGCTACCCGACCCGGCGGCACGCGCGGCCGGCGCGCTGCAGTGGGTGCAGGAGGAGATCCGCTACTTCAGCGTGTCGCTGGGCGAGAGCTCGCACCGACCCTACGCGCCGGCCGAGGTGGTGCAGCGCCGCTATGGCGACTGCAAGGACAAGACCTACCTGCTGGTGACGATGCTGCGCGAGCTGGGCATCGAGGCCACGCCGGTGCTGGTGTCGCTGAGCAATCCGCGCCTGCCGGCGCGGATGCTGCCCAGCCCGCACCTGTTCGACCACGTCATCGCCCGGATCGAGCTGGGCGGCAACAGCTACTTCCTGGACCCCACGCGCCTGGGCCAACGCGGCCCGCTGGCGCGCATGGGCAATGCGCTCGAGGGCGCCCGCGGCCTGCCGGTGCGCGCCGATGCGCGCGAGCTGATCACCGTCTCGGCGCCGAACGCGCTCGACCTGTCGACGGCCGAGGTGCGCGAGGTCTTCACGCTTGCCAGCTTCGACGGTGACGCCCGGCTCGACTCGCGCCGCTCCTGGAACGGCAGCACGGCGGAAGTGCTGCGCGTGCTGTTCGGCCGCATGTCGCCCGAGCAGCGCAGGACGCAGGCGGCGCTGGACTACGAGCGTCGCTATCCGGGCATCACGCTGGACGGTGATCTGACCATCGACGACGACCCGCAGCGCAACACCTTCGCGATCGAAGCGCGCTACCGCGTGCCCAAGGCCGCCAAGGAGTTCGGCGGCGACTGGGCGCTGCGCTTCTTCCCGGTCAACCTGCAAGGTGCGATCAACCTGCCGCCCAAGCTCAACCGCAACTTCCCGGCGCAGGTGTCGCTGCGGCCCTACCAGGCGCAGTACCAGCTGGTGGTGAACTGGCCCGACAGCGTCAGCGTGGTGCGCGACCCTGCCACGCAGCGCGTCGACAGCAACCTGTTCCGCGCGCAGATCCAGCGCAGCTTCCGCGGCAACGTGGCCACGCTGAACATGCAGTACGTGGCGCTGGCCGACACCGTGCCGGCCAAGGATCTGCAGCAGGTGATGCAGGACATCCAGAAGCTCGAGCGTGCCATTGGCGGCGCGGTGGTGGTCGAGCGCGCCGCGATCAAGAGCGGCGGCTTCCTCGGCCTGGGCAAGGCCACGCTGCAGCAGAACCTGCAGACGCGCCTGGAGACCGAGCTCAAGCGCGTGTCGGCCACCATCGCCGAAGGCAAGCTGCAGGGCGAGGACCTGGCCGAAGCGCTGTGCAACCGCGCCGAGACGCTGGCCGACAGCGGCAAGGCCGCGCAGGGCCTGGCCGATGCGCAGGAGGCGGTGCGCGTCGCGCCGGCGCTGGCGCGGGCCTGGCAGTGCCGCGGCAACCTGCTGTTCGCCACCGGCGACTACGCCCGCGCCGTGCCCGACTACACCAAGGCGCTGGGCCTGGGTGGCGAGGCCTTCTTCAACTTCTACCGGCGCGGCCATTCACGCTTCTATGCCGGCCAGTTCGAGGCGGCGGCTGCCGACTTCGCCAAGGCCGCCGAGGCCAAGCAGGCGGGCGACGAGGCAGAGTCCACCTACGCAAGGCTGTGGCAGGCCTGGGCGCTGCAGCGTGCCGGCTCGCCGCTGCCGGCGGCCCTGGCCGACACCGCGCGCCAGGGTGCCACTGGTGCCTGGCCGCGGCCTGCGATGGCGATGGCCGTCGGTGCGCTCACGCCCGAGCAGGTGATCGCCGAGGTGGAGCGCAAGCAGGGCGACGAACGCGAGCTGACGCTGGCTGAGGCATGGTTCTACGTCGGCCAGCACCATCGGGCGCAGGGCGACCTGGCCAAGGCGCGGCAGGCCTACGAGAAGTGCCGCGCGCTGGGCATCACGATGTACATCGAGCATGTCGCCGCCGGCCTCGAGCTGGCCAACCTGAAGTGAACACGGAGACCTCCGCATGGACCCGCTCTTCCACATGATCGCCGGCGCGCCGAACCCGGTCGCGCCGTTCAGCCACGCCACCGAGGCCGACGGCTGGGTGTTCGTCACCGGCCAGATGCCCTTCAGCGGCACCTCGGTCGACGAGCCGTATCCGGAAGGCATCGAGGCGCAGACGCACCAGGTGATGAAAAACCTGCAGACGGTACTGACCGGCTGCGACCTCACGCTGGCGAACGTGCTGCAGGTGCGCGTCTACCTGCTGCACTTCGACCGCGACTACCCGGCGATGAACCGCGTCTACGCGGGCTACTTCGCCGAAGGCCGGCGGCCGGCGCGCACCTGCATCGGCGTGAACGGCCTGGCCAAGGGCGCGCTGATCGAGATCGACATGGTGGCGCGGCGCTGAGCCCCGCAGGGAGACGCGTCATGAAGAAGGTGGTGTGGGGCGTGCTGAGCACGGCGAAGATCGGCCTGAAGCAGGTGATCCCGGCAATGCAGAAGAGCCCGTGGTGCGAGATGCGCGGCATTGCCTCGCGCTCGCTGCCGGTGGCGCAGCAGGCGGCGAAGGAGCTCGGCATGCCGATGGCCTACGGCAGCTACGAGGATCTGCTGGCCGACCCGGAAATCGAGGCCATCTACAACCCGTTGCCCAACCACCTGCACGTGCCGCTGACGCTGCAGGCCGCCCGCGCAGGCAAGCACGTGCTGTGCGAGAAGCCGTTCGCGATCACCGCCGCCGAGGCGCAGCAGCTGCGTGAAGTCGCGGGCAAGGTGCACATCATGGAAGCCTTCATGGTGCGCTTCCACCCGCAGTGGCAGCGTGTGCGCGAATTGGTCGCCACCGGCACGGTCGGCACGCCGCGTGCCGTGCAGGTGTTCTTCTCGTATTTCAACGACGACCCGGGCAACATCCGCAACCGTGCCGACATCGGTGGCGGCGCGCTGTACGACATCGGCTGCTACGCGATCGTTGCCGCGCGCATGGTGTTCGGCGGCGATCCGCAGCGCGTCGTCGCACTCGTCGATCGCGACCCGGTGATGGCCACCGACCGCACCAGCAGCGCGCTGGCCGATTTCGGCGGCGGGCGGCAGCTCGGCTTCACCGTGTCGACGCAGGCGCAGCGCTACCAGCGTGTGCAGGTGGTCGGCACGACGGGCCGCATCGAGGTGCTGATCCCGTTCAACGCGCCGCAGGGCGAGGCGACGACGATCCTGATCGACGAAGGCGGCGCACTCGACGGCAGCACCGTGCGCCGCGAGACGCTGCCCGCCTCCGACCAGTACACGCTGCAGGGCGAGGCCTTCTCACGCGCGGTGCGCGGCGAGGCGCCGCTGCCCTACGGCCTGGATGACGCGATCGTCAACATGCGCATCATCGATGCACTGTTCCGCTCGGAGAATAGCGAGCGCTGGGAAGGGGTCTGACGCGCTGGGTGCGCCTTTGATTCGATCGGCAGCGGCGCACTGGGGGTTGTGCTCCGCTCATGTCCTCCGGACCCGCTTCGCGGGTCCTCCCCCTTTACTTCGCTCCGCACAACCCCCAGCGCGCCGCTGCTGCACCACCGAGGCAGTCCCCGTCGCAGCGCGCAGGTGGTGGTGGCATGGGGTGGTGGGGGAAGGCTGGAGCGAAGTCAAGGAGGAGGGCTCGCGCTGCGAGCCCGGGGGACATGAGCGGAAGCCTTCACCCGCCACCCCAGGCTCGCGCTGAGCGCCGAGCGTTGCAACCTAGGCGCGCTGCAACGCCGCCCACACCACCGGCGCTGTCAACGGCATCTGGATCTTCTCGGCATCGCGCCCCAGCCCGGCGTTCGCCAGCGCGTCGACCACCGCGTTGACCACCGCCGGCGTCGCGCCGATGGTGCCCAGCTCGCCGACGCCCTTCACGCCCAGCAGGTTCGTCGTGCACGGCACCGAGGTGTCGAACACCGTCTTGAAACCGCGGAAGCCGTCGGCATGCGGCAGCGCATAGTCCATGAAGCTGGCCGTCAGCAGCTGGCCGCTGTCTCGGTCGTAGCTCACCTGCTCGCACAGCGCCTGGCCGATGCCCTGCACCGCGCCGCCTTCGATCTGCCCGCGCACGATCGTCGGGCTGACGACGCGGCCGATGTCGTTGACCGACGCATACGCAGCGATCTCCACGGCGCCGGTGTCCGGGTCGACCTCGACCTCGCAGACGTGGCAGGCGTTCGGCCAGCTTGGCGCACCCGCGGTGGCGTCGCCATCGGCGGTGATGCGTGCCGCGGGCTGCTTGGCGGCCAGCTCGAACAGACCGATGCCGCGGTCGGTGCCGGCAATGCTGAAGCGGCCGGCGTGGTACTCGATGTCGCGCGACGCGGCTTCGAGCGCCTCGCCGGCCAGGTCCTTCGCGTGCTTGATGGTGTTCTCTGACGCCACCTGCACCGCCGCGCCGCCGGTGAACAGCGAACGCGAACCGGCGCTGCCGAAGCCGTTGGCACGGTCGGTGTCGCCGTGGCGGATGCGGATCTGCTCGAGCGGCACGCCGAAGGTGTCGACCGCCAGCTGCGCCAGGCTGGTGTTGATGCCCTGACCCATCGGCATGGTCGCCACCGTCAGCTCGACGATGCCCTCGGCCAGCACGTTGACCGTGACCTGCTCGGACAGCGCGTTGCCACCCGTCCACTCGAGGAAGGTGGCAATGCCGCGGCCGCGCAGCCGGCCCTTCGCCTTCGACGCGGCACGGCGCGCCTCGAAGCCGTTCCAGTCGGCGAGCGCCAGGCCCTGGTCGAGCATCTTCTCGAACTGGCCGACATCGTAGACCTGCCCCATCGGGTTCTTGTAGGGCATCTGCGCGGGGCGGATCATGTTGCGGCGGCGCAGCTCGGCGCCGTCGAGCTTCATCTCGCGCGCGGCGGCGTCCATCAGCCGCTCGACGATGTAGATCGCTTCCGGCCGCCCCGCGCCGCGGTAGGCGCCGGTCGGCGTGGTGTTGGTCATCACCGCGGTGATCTGCAGCGAGATGGTCGGGATGTCGTAGATGCTGGTCGTCACCCAGGGGCCGATCAGCAGCTGGATCGCCACGCCGACCGTCATCGCGTAGCCGCCGACGTTGGCGTACGAGCGCGTGCGCAGCGCCAGCACCTTGCCGTGGGCGTCGAGCGCCAGCTCGGCCTTGGTCACCACGTCGCGGCCGTGCACCGAGGCGCTGAACTCCTCGAGCCGCTGTGCGCACCACTTGACCGGCCGCTTCAGCGTGCGCGCTGCATGCGCGACGACGATGTCTTCCGGGTACAGACCCGTCTTCATGCCGAAGCCGCCGCCGACGTCGCCGACCTGCACCCGCACCTGCTCCTTGGCGAGGCCCAGCGCGCCGGCCACGCCGTCACGCACGGCAGTCGGCATCTGGCTGGACAGGGTGATGGTCAGGCGGCCGCTGGCTGCATCGGTCTCGGCCAGCACCACGCGCGGCTCCATCGAGGCCGGCGCGAGGCGCTGGTTGACGATGTCCAGCGACACCACATGCGCCGCCGCCTTGAACGCGGCCTCGGTGGCCGCCGCGTCGCCATGGCGCATCTCGGCGGCGATGTTGTCGGGCGCCGCATCGCAGAGCACCGGCGCGCCGGGCGCGATGGCCTGCAGCGGATCGACGACCGACGGCAGGTCGTCGTAGTCGACGAACACCGCTTCGGCGCCGTTCATGGCGGCTTCGCGCGACTCGGCGACGATCGCCGCGACGGCCTCGCCGACGTAGCGCACCCGGTCGGTGGCCAGCGGGTGGCGCGCTGCCGAGGCACCGGGCTGGCCGTCGGGCCGCGGGAACGGCACGGCCGGGCCCATCGGCTTGACGCCGGCGGCGGCCAGCTCGGGCCCGGTGAAGACGGCCAGCACGCCGGGCACGGCCCGGGCGTCGCTGGTGTCGATGCTGGTGATGCGCGCGTGCGCATGCGGCGAGCGCAGGAAGACCAGGTGGGTCTGCCCGGCCGGCGTCACGTCGTCGGTGAAGCGGCCCTCGCCGCGCAGCAGTGCCGGATCTTCGATGCGGCGCACGTCCTTGCCGCTGCCGTAGCGCGCAGCTTCGACCTTGGTGGTGCTCATGCGCGTTCTCCCTTCGCGGCCAGCGTCTGCGCGGCCTGCTGCACGGAGGCGACGATGTTGACGTAGCCGGTGCAGCGGCACAGGTTGCCTTCCAGCGCGTCGACGATCTGCGCCTCGCTCGGGTTCGGCTCGTGGCGCAGCAGCGCGCAGGCCGACATCAGCATGCCCGGGGTGCAGAAGCCGCACTGCAGGCCGTGACAGGCCATGAAGGCGTCCTGCAGCGCATGCGGCTTGTCGCCGCTGGCGAGGCCCTCGACAGTGGTCACCTTCCGGCCCTGGGCCTGCAGCGCGAGGATGCTGCAGCTCTTCACCGCCTCCCCGTCGACCAGCACCGTGCAGGCGCCGCACTGCGCGGTGTCGCAGCCCTGGTGGGTGCCGGTCAGCGCCAGCGGGCCGCGCAGCAGCTCGACCAGCAGGGTGGTCGGCGCCACGTCGGTCTCGACCGGGCGTCCATTGACTTCGATGCGGAGTGTCGTCATGCGGGGGTCTCGTCGGGTGACTGATCGGACAGCGGCCGCCATCCTAGTCCGGAACGCGGGCAGTCGCAGCGCAGGGGATGTCCGGATCGACCGCCGTGCTGCGTGGTACCGGGCAAGGAGGACATTCCATGACCGACTTCCCGCTCGCCACCTGGCGAAGCCACGACGGCCGCCTGCTGCAGATCCGGCCGATCCAGCCTCGCGACGAACCAGCGCTGGCCGCGCTGTTCACCGGCCTGGACCCGCTGTCGCGCCGCCGGCGCTTCCATGGCGCAGTCAACGGCCTGCCGCCGGCCAGCCTGCACGCGCTGGCACGGGCCGGCGCTCAGGGCCGCATCGTGCTGGTGGCCACCGCGGCGAACGCTGGCCACGAGACGCTGGTCGCCGAGGCCCGCTGCGTGGCCGACGACAGCGGCAACGCGGCCGAGTTCGCCCTGGTGGTCGCTCCGGGCTGGCGGCGCGAGGGCATCGCCCGGCGCTGCCTGCATGCGCTGCACGAGGCGGCGGGCGAGGAGGGCCTGCACTGGCTGTACGGCCATGTGCTGGCCGACAACGCGCCGATGCTGGCGCTGCTGCACGGCTGCGGCTTTGCCCTCTCGCCCCACCGGGGCGACGCCAGGCTGGTGGTGGCTGAGCGCCATTGCCCGGTTGCGGCGCCGGCCGCGCTTGCGGCGCCCACACGCCCTGCCCCGATCCGGCACTTCTTCCACCGACTCACGCACTGAACTCATGGCCACGATCTCATCCCTTACCCCCTCCCGCCCGCGCATCGCCCTCGTGCTGGGCAGCGGCGGCGTGCGCAGCGTTGCCGCACTGGGCATCGTCGACGTGCTGCGCCGCCACGGCATCACGCCCGACCTGGTGGTCGGCTGCAGCTCCGGCGCACTGTTCGGCGCGCTCGTCGCCTCGGCGATCGCCCCGGACACCGGCCTCGCGATGTCGCGCCAGTTGTGGTCACAGGAACTGACCCAGCAGCACCGCTGGCGCGCCTGGGCGCAGATGCTGATGCCGCGCTGGACCGGCTTCGATGCCGACTTCGCGCTGCGCGATGGCACGCTGATCGGCCAGCGCATCGCGCAGGCTTTCGGCGACGCCCGCATCGAGGCGTTGCCGATCCCGCTGCGCATCGCCGCCACCGACGCAGCCAGCGGCGCGCCGGTGCTGCTGACCCGCGGCCCGCTGGCGCCGGCGCTGCGCGCCAGCATGGCGCTGCCGGTGCTGTTCTCGCCGGTACGCATCGACGGCCGCCGGCTGGTCGACGGCGTGCTGTCCGATCCGCTGCCGGTGGCCGGCGCTGCCGATGCGCAGGTGGTCATCACGCTCGGCTTCGCCGGCCGCCTGCCGCGCAAGATCGACCGGCCCTCGCGCATGCTGGCGCGCTACAGCACGGCGCTGCTCAACAACCTGATGCAGGCGCGGCTCGACGCCGCCACCGCGCGCGGCCAGCGGCTGCTGCCGCTCGAGCTGAGGCTCGATCGGCACGTCGGGCTGTGGCAGACCGATGCGCTGCCCGACCTCTTCGAAGCCGGCCGCCGTGCCGCCGAGGCGCGGCTGCCCGATCTGCTGGCGCTGCTCGAGGGCGGCGTGCGCCGCGTCGCCTGACCCCCGTTCGACCTTCACCGTCACAAGGACCACCATGCTGCTTGCCGACAACGACATCGAGACTCCCGACGGCGACCCCGCCGCCAGCCCCAGCGCGCGCTACGCGCGATGCATCGAGGCCTCGCGCCGCGTGCGCTGGGACATCGACCGCGACGTGATCCGCGGCCGGCGCTTCGACCCCGGCCATCACTTCCTGCCCGACGGCCTGTCGCTGGTCGACCGGCTGGACTTCCTGGCGCCGGCCGAGCGCCGCCTGCTCAGCCAGATCCAGGGCCGCACCTATGCCGCCATGTTCGGCCTGGTGGAGCGCTTCATCGGCGCGAAGATGCTGCAGATCACCCGCCGGCACTGGCTGGGCGACCAGGTCGCGCTCGAAGCGCTGGTGCGCTTCAGCGAGGAGGAGCTCAAGCACCAGGAGCTGTTCCGCCGCATCGAGGCGCTGATCGGCGAAGACATGCCGGCGGGCTACACCTTCGCCGCGCAGCCGAATGCGGTGGCCGAGGCCGTGCTGGCCGCATCGACCTGGGCGGTTCTCGCGCTGACCTGCCACATCGAGCTGTTCACCCAGGTGCACTACCGGCTCGGCATCGCGCCGGACCCGCTGCTCTCGCCGCTGTTCAAGGATGTCTTCCTGTACCACTGGCGCGAGGAGTCGCAGCACGCGGTGATCGACGAGCTCGAGTGGACGCACGAGGATGCGCAGCTCGACGACATGGCACGCGACCGCGCGGTGGACGAGTTCATCGCCCTGGTCGGCGCGGTCGACGAGCTGCTGCAGGGGCAGGCGCGTGCCGACAGCCGCTTCTTCCTGCAGTTGCTCGAGCGTCGGCTCGACGCAGCCCAGACGAGCGCGGTGCAGCGCGTCGTGCTGCAGGCCTACCGCTGGCAGTACATCGTCTCGGGCGCGCAGGACGCGCGCTTCAATGCGACACTTTGCAGGCTGGTATCACCGCAGCAGGTACAGCGCATTGCGCGCGCCGTCGCGCCGCTGGCATCCTGAGAACCTTCAATTCTTTCCCTGGGACCCGACACCATGATCCTGCGTACGCTCATCCTCCCGGCCGCACTTGTCCTGTGCGCCTGCACGACAGTGCCGGAAGGCACCCCCACTGGCGAAAGGCCCACGGTCTATCGCAGCGAGTCGTCGACTGGCAGCAACATCGCCCGCCGCGACCAGCGCACCGAGGTGACGGACGAAGAGCGCGCCCGGGCACAGCAAGATGCAGAAGCAATGATGCGCAATGAGCAGATCCGTCGCGCCAACATGCCGCGCGCGGGCAGCACCTCGACCGGCCAGTGACCCGGCAGGTCTTCCGCACGCCCTTCGGAGGGATTGCCCGGTGCAAGGCATCGCACCATGATCGTCGCCCGCCCGTCGCCGATGGGCATCGACGCTGCGAGCCTTCCGCCCCATGGTCCAAGCCACCCACGCCGAGACGAGCCGGACGATCGAGCGCGACGCACCGGCGCCCCGCGCCGAAGCGCTGTTCGCGCACCTCTACCAGGAGCTGCGCCGGCTCGCGCGCTCGCGGCTGGCCGGCGGCGGACGGCCCACGCTGCTCGACACCTCGGCGCTGGTGCACGAAGCCTTCATGCGCATGCAGCGCGAGGGCCTGGTCGCGCTGAAGGACCGCGATCACTTCCTCGCCTATGCGGCCACGACGATGCGCTCGATCGTCATCGACTTCGTGCGTCGTCGCAATGCCGAGCGGCGCGGTGGCGATGTCGAACACGTGACGCTGGACACCCGCGCCGGCGAGGCGCTGGGTGTCAACGACGACGAGATCCTCGAAGTCCACGAGGCGCTGCAGGTGCTGGCCAAGGTCGACGAACGGCTGGTGCGCGTGGTCGAGATGCGCTACTTCGCCGGCCTGACCGATGCGGAGATCGCCAGCGCGCTCGGCGTGACCGACCGCACCGTGCGGCGCGACTGGGAGCGTGCCCGGCTGCTGCTGGCGCAGATGCTCGGCCGCTGACCACAGCGCCGGCAAGGCGCCGCCGCCGAATCGGACCCGCTGGACCCGAGCGATGAACGATCTCCCACCCGACCCCGAACAGCTGCGCCGCGTCAATGCGCTGCTGGAGGCGGCGCTCGAGCTGCCGGCCGATCGACGCGAGGACTGGCTGCAGGCCCTGCCCGCCGCCGACCGCGACCTGCAGCCGCTGCTGCGCCGCCTGCTGGCGCGCGCCGGACAGGACGGCGATCACTTCATGCGCCACGCGCCGGGCCTGGAACTCGCGGGCCTCGCCGCGCTGGCCGACGGCAGCGACGATGGTGTCGTCGCCGACACGCCCGGCGACGTCGTCGGCCCCTACCGTCTGCTGCGCCTGCTGGGCGAAGGCGGCATGGCCACGGTCTGGCTGGCCGAGCGCATCGATGGCAGCCTGCACCGCCAGGAAGCGCTGAAGCTGCCACGCAGCGGCTGGGCGATCGGGCTGGCACAGCGCATGGCCCGCGAACGCGACATCCTCGCCACACTGGAGCACCCGCACATCGCGCGGCTCTACGACGCCGGCGTGACGGCCGCCGGCCGGCCCTGGCTCGCGATGGAGCACGTGACCGGCGTGCCGATCGACCAGCACTGCCGCACGCAGTCGCTCGACGTGCCGGCGCGGCTGAGGCTGTTCCTGCAGGTGGCCGAGGCGGTCTCGCATGCCCATGCGCGGCTGGTCGTGCACCGTGACCTGAAGCCGAGCAACATCCTCGTCACGGCAGCGGGCGACGTGCGGCTGCTCGACTTCGGCGTGGCGCAGCTGGTGCACGACGACACCGCTGCGCGCGGCACGCTGACGCAGTTGATCGGCCGCGCGGTCACGCCCGACTACGCCGCGCCCGAGCAGCTCAGCGGCCGGCCGGTGGGCGTGGCGGCCGATGTCTATTCGCTCGGCGTGGTGCTGCACGAACTGCTGGCCGGCGTGCGACCCTACCGGCTGTCGCGGGACACGCCGGCGGCGCTGGAGGAAGCCATCCTGTCGGCCGACCTGCAGCCGGCCAGCACGCAGTGCACCGACCCGCGCATCGCACGCGCGCTGCGCGGTGACCTCGACACCATCCTCTTCAAGGCGATGCGCAAGGACCCGGCGCAGCGCTACCGCAGCGTCGAGGCCTTCGCCGCCGACCTCGAGCGCCATCTCGCCGGCGAGCCGGTGCAGGCGCGCCCGGCGGGCCTGGCCTACCGGCTCGGCAAGTTCGTGCGCCGCCACCGCGTTGGTGTGGTCGCCGGCGCCGCCGTCGCCGCGGCGCTGGTGGCCGGCACGACGCTGGCCACCTGGCAGGCGCGCGAGGCGGCGCGCGAACGCGACCAGGCACGGGCGCTGCTGGCGCGAAATGAGGCGGTCAACGAGTTCCTCGGCATGCTGTTCACCGAGGCGGTGGCGCCGGAGCACGCCGACGCGATACGGCAGATGCTCGAACGCGGTGCCCTGCTGGTCTCGCCGGCCTTCGGGCAGAAGCCAGAGCACGAGGCGGCGATCCTGCGCATCCTGTCGGAGTACTTCGACGAGCCGCAGCGCAGCGATGCGCTGCTCGAACGCGCCGCCGAGATCATGCGCGGCTCGACCGACCGCACGCTGCAGGCACAGATCGACTGCGACCGCGGACAGATGCTGCAGGCGCTGGGCCGCACCGACGACGCAGTGGCGCTGGTCGAACGGCGGATCCGCGAGCCGGGCGCACCCGAGCTGGTGGTGGTGCAATGCCTGCAGATGCGCGGTGCGATCGCGTCGTCCACCACCGAGCCGAAGGCCGCGCTGGCCTATGCGCAGGCTGCGCTGCAGCGGCTGCGCCGGGCCGGCCTGGCCGGCGACGACGTCGAGGCCGACCTGCTCGGCGACATCGGCTTCGCGCTGCACCAGAACAGCCGCAGTGCCGAAGCCGAGGCCTTCTTCGAGGAGTCGATGCAGCGCTTTCGCGCGTTGAACCGGCTCGACAGCCTGCATGCGCGCGTGATGCTGAGCAACTGGGGCGTCGCCGAACTCGCCACCGGCAACGTGCAGCGCGCGCTGCAGCGCTTCGACGAGCTGCTTGCCAGCCACCGCCGCCTGATGGCCTGGCGCGAGCCGCCAAGCTGGGTGCTGGGCAACCGCGCGATGGCACTCGAGCGCAGCGGGCGGCTCGACGATGCGTTGCTCGCCTATGCCGAGACGCTGCGCGTCAGCGAAGCCGTGAAGCACGTCCATGGCGCGCAGTACGGCCTGGTCGGCATGGCCAGCGTGCAGCTGGCGCTGGGCCGCGTCGGCGAGGCGGAGCAGTCGCTGCAACGCGCCGCGGCGATCGCCGCGAACGCCGATCCGCGCGAGCCGGCACACATCCGCAGCGTCTGGGTGCGTGCCCGCATCGAGCTCAAGCGAGGCCACCCCGATGTGGCGTTTGCGACGCTCGACAAGCAGCTCGCGTTCCTGCGCTCGATCGCCGCCAACGACGCCTACATCGCGATGAACCTGCGCTGGCGGGCCGAGGCCGCGCTGGCGCTGTCACGCCCGGCCGATGCGCGCAGCGATGCCCGCGATGCGCTGGCGATCGCGCAGCGCCTGCAAGGCGGCAAGCCGCACTCCGACCAGACCGGGCTGGCCTGGATCACCCTCGGGCGGGCCGAGCAGGCCGCTGGCCGGGGGGCCGCCGCGCGGCAGGCCTTCGAGCAGGCGGCGGCCCACCTGGTGGCCGCCACCGGCGCAGACAGCCCCGAGAGCCTGCAGGCCAGCGCACTGCTCAAGTCGGTGCCGACGAACTAGGGCCTGCAGTCCGGGGGATGCGGCCGGCGCGGCCGATGCCCATACTGGCTTCATCGACTCCCCGAAAGGCTCGCCATGGAACTGCAAACGATCGCATCGACACCGTCGACGGCCGCGGCACCGCTGTACGTGGCCGATGCAGCGCGCGACGTGCGCTCGGCGCTGAGCTGCCGCTGCGAAGGTTGTGGCAGCCCGGTGGCCTTCGACGCGCTGATCGTCTCCTGCGGCTGCGCCGACGCCGACCGCGCGGCGGACTCAACGCTGCACTGAGGCCCGCTCGAGCAGCCGCTCGAGACCGGGATAGGCGTCGCGCCGGATCGCGCTCTTGCGCGCGTGGGCGCCCCACGACGTGCCGGCCGCCAGCGCCGCCTTGAAGGCCGGCGCATCGACGATCCAGCTGCCGCCCAGCAGCGTGACGCCTCGTGCGAACAGCGGGTCGGGCAGGCAGCCGGCGCCGGGGCCGATCACCGACACGCGCTGCGCGCCGCAGCAGTGACCGAGCAGGCTGTCCAGCGTGTCGTTGAGCAGCACGGTGCTGGTCGACAGCACCTTGTTGCAGGCGGCGAGTTCGGCCGCATCGAGCGTGACGCGCCAGCCCTCGCGCTCGCCCGCCAGGTCCTCGCGCAGTTCCACCACGGTGAGCGACGCGCCGGTGGCCAGCACCCGTTTCACCAGCGGCGGGAACAGGCCGACCATGCCGACATGGTCGCCGGGCGCCAGGTCGAGGTCGCCGATCGAGTCGTCTGCCGGCGGCGGCAGGTAGCCGGCGCGGTCGAACAGGTGGCGTGTGAGCGCATTGATGGCCGCGAAGCCGATCGCGCGCTGCGCCGCGTCGGCCCGCGCATAGCGCCGGGCGAGTTCGAGCGACGGCGTGCCGGCCAGGGCGGCCGCATCACCGGCGCGCAGCCGCGCCAGCGTGTCGCCGAGCAGCACGAAGCTCAGGCCGAGCGAGCCGTCTGCCAGCTCGACAGCGCAGAACTCACCGTCGCGCGTGCCGTCCGCTGCCGGCGGCGGCAGGTGCAGCGCCGCCACGTGCGGCAGCGGGCCGAGCTCGGCGAGGCGCCCGACGAGCGCCACCAGATCGTCGCGGCAGTTGGCCAATCTCAATGCCTCGGTCCGGCCGCAAAGCGCTCGCGGTGCCAGGCCGCCGCCTGGCCACGCGAGTCGAGCGCCAGCTTGGCGAGGATGTTGGCAACATGGCGCTTGACGGTGTGCGGGCTGAGGTCGAGCGAGCGTGCAATCAGCTTGTTGCTGTCGCCGGCGGCGATGCAGGCCAGCACCTCCTGCTCGCGCTCGGTCAGCGGTGTGGACATCGCCGGCGCGGCCTCAGCCGCGCGCGGCAGCTCGACCGCCGTCGCGGCGGGCCGCTCGACCAGCAACCCGGCCAGCCAGTCGCGTTCGGCGGTGAACTCGGCCGGCGCGGGCGCCGCCGCCATCGCCGAACAGGCGGCCCGGCCGGTGACCAGCAGGCCGATGGGCTCGCCCGCCTCGCGCGCCTGGCGCGCTGCCGGTGCCAGCACGGTCCAGGCCGCGTGGGGATCGCCGCGGCGCAGGTGCACGCCGGCCAGCGCCATGCGCGTGGTGGCGTCCAGCGACAGCGTGTCGATCTCGGCGGAGTCGACCAGCGCCGACTCGAGTCGTGCGCGGGCCTCGTCGAGCCGGCCTTCGCGCAAGGCCAGCAGCCCCTGGATGGCCAGCCGCGCGCCGCGCATGTAGGGCCACTCGCCGGCCGCCGGCGTGGCGGCGAGCTGGTCGACGGCCTCGCGCAGGCCCTCGTCGTCGCCCAGCGCCGCGCTCATGCGGCCAAGGTTGTAGAGGTAGACGCCGCGCCAGCTGGCGCGGCGCTCGGGGTCGGAATCGACGTCGTCGATCATCGCCTGCGCGGCCTCGCGCATCGGCTGCACTTCGCCGCGCAGCGTGTGCCAGGCCATGAAGAAGGCAAGGATCGGGATGCGCAGGCTGCGCGGCTGGCCGAGCCAGCGCTCGTCGTCGCGCACCTCGAGCATCAGGCGGTGCGCCTCGTCGGCGCGGCCCTGCCACAGCAGCAGCCAGGCCTGCAGCGCGTTGGCGGCCGCTCGCAGGGGCGCGTGGTGCTCGCCGGCGACGAGCAGCGCCGAGCTGACGAAGCGCTGCATCGGCGCACGCACGCCGGCGCGACCGACGAACATGAAGTGCGGCGCGCTGCGGTACCACTGCGTCGGCGGCGCGATGCCGGCGTCGGGGCTGCCGCGGCCCTCGAGCAGGTCGGTCATGCGCTCCAGGTGCCGGGCCGGCCCGAGCGCCGGGCCGGTGGCGCCGGTGCGCCAGTACATCATCAGCTCTGACAACGTCTCGGTGTCGCGGTCCAGCGCCTGCGCGCGCACCGCGTCGAGCCGCTGCGCGGCTTCGGGAATGCGGCCGATGGCGATCAGCCCGACGGTCTCGAGCACGCTGGCCTGGCGCGCCAGGTCCGCATGGCCGGCCGCCGCGAAGCCGAGCGCGGCGCGCTCCATCGAGCGCTGCATGGTGATCCACTCGAAGCGCGGCCAGGCGCACAGGCCGCGCGCGAAGGCCAGCCGCGGCGAACGCTCGCGCTGTTCGCTGGGGAACTGCTCGACCAGGCGGATCAGCGTCGCATGGCCGCCGGCGAGCAGCAGCGCCGGCACGGCGGCCACCAGCGCACCCTCGGCCTCGGTCCAGGCGCCGGCGCGCATCAGCAGGTTGACGCGGCGCATCACGTCACTTTCCTGCGCCGCGGCGCGCACCAGCAGGCCGTTGAACTCGTCCGGGTGGGTGCGGCGCAGCCGGTCCTCGAGGAAGTCGCGGAACAGGTCGTGCAGGCGCAGCGTGGTCTCCTCGCCGTCGAGCACGGTGGCGAACAGGCCGCGGCGCTCGATCTCCTCCATCCAGCGCGCTGCGCGCGTGTCGCCGCTGACCGCCTCGCAACGCGCCACGGTCAGTTCATGCAGCACCGAGCAGCGCAGCAGGAAGTCGCGCAGGCCCGACGGCACGTCGTCCAGCACCTCGGCCGCCAGGTAGTCGAACAGGTGACGCTGCGTCGTCGCCTGGGCAGCACGTTCGGCGCCGGCCGCGGCGCTGCTGTTCAGGCTCAGGCGCAAGCCGGCCGGCCAGCCGGCGGTGCGCTCCATCAGCGCCTGCGGCGACCAGGCCACCGGCCGCGCGGCGCCGTCGACCAGCGCCTGCACGTCGTCGGCGGAGAAGCGCAGGTCACCCTGGCGGAACTCGGCCAGCTCGCCGGCGGCGCGCCAGCGCAGCAGCGGCAGCGGCGGCTCGACGCGCGTACCGATCACGATCGACCAGGCCGGCGGCAGCCCGGCGACCAGCGCCTCGAGCAGCGCGAACACCGCCGGGTCCTCGATGCGGTGCAGGTCGTCGACCACCAGGATGCCGCGCGGCACCTCGGCCGCGGCGAGTGCGCTCAGCAGTTCGTCGACGGCCTGTGCGCGTCGCTCGCTGCCTTCGTGCAGCGTGGCCAGCAGCGCCTCGGGGGCACGCCGCCAGGGCAGGTCCAGCGGGTCGAGCGCGGCGCACAGGCAGGCGAGGAAGCGGTGCAGGTCGTCCTCTTCATCGGCGCTGACCCAGGCGACGCGGGCCTCGTCGGCCCCGAACGAGCGCACCGCCTGCGTCAGCGCCACCGTCTTGCCGAAGCCGGCCGGCGCGCACAGCAGCGTCAGCCGCGCCTGCGCCAGCGCGTCGCGCAGCCGGCGCAGCAGCTCCGGGCGCGTGACGAGGTGGGTCCGCACCAGGGGCGGCTGGATCTTGGCCGGGGCGAAGGTCTGCGGCTGCATGACCCGGACGATACCGAAGACCGGCAAGGGCCGCGACCTTCACCTTCGCCTCACCGTTCGCCAGGGAGGCACTGGCATCATCGGCGCCATGCGCGTGCTGCTGGTGGAAGACGACACGATGATCGGCGAGAGCCTGCGCGAGGCGCTGCGCCGGCAGGGCATGGCCTGCGACTGGGTGCGCGACGGCCGCGCTGCCGACGCCGTGCTGGCCAGCGAGCGCTTCGATGCGGTGCTGCTCGACCTCGGCCTGCCGCAGCGCGACGGCCTCACGGTGCTGCGCGACCTGCGCGCGCGCGGCGACACCACGCCGGTGATCGTGCTGACCGCGCGCGATGCACTGCCCGACAAGGTCCGAGGGCTGGACAGCGGCGCCGACGACTACCTCGTCAAGCCCTTCGAGCTCGACGAGCTGCTGGCCCGCCTGCGTGCCCTGCGGCGGCGGCAGGACGGCCGCGCCAGCACCGTGCTGCAGGCGGCCGACCTGACGCTCGACCCCGCCACCCGCGAGGTGCGCCGTGGCGGCCGGCCGGTGCTGCTGTCGGCGCGCGAGTTCGCGCTGCTGCAGGCGCTGCTGGAGCGGCCCGGCGCCATCGTCTCGCGCGCGCAGCTCGAAGACCGCCTCTACGGCTGGGGCGAGGAGCTGGAGAGCAACGCCATCAGCGTCTACATGCACCAGCTGCGCAAGAAGCTCGGCGACGACCTGCTGCACACCGTGCGCGGCCTGGGCTACTACGCCGGCCCCGCGAAGGACGGCGGCGCTTGAACTCGAACCCGCTGCACTCGCTGCGCGCCCGGCTGTTCGCCTTCCTGCTCGCGCTGGCCGCGGTGACGGCGCTGGCGGTCGGCGGCGCCACCTACTTCAGCGTGCGCGCCGAGGCCGACGAGCTGTTCGACTACCACCTGCGCCAGATGGCGCTGTCGCTGCGCGACCAGGGCCGCATCGGCGGCGACGAGCGCGAGGCGCTGGCCAACCCCGAGTTCGATTACGTGGTGCAGGTCTGGGCGGTCGATGGCGTGACGCTGTACACCAGCCGCCCGCAGGGCCTGACGCAGGCGCTGCCGCCGCGTGCGGTGCTCGGCTACAGCCAGGTGCGGCTGGCCGGCGAGGACTGGCGCGTGTTCGCCGCCGCCACGCCACTGCGTGTCGTGCAGGTGGCGCAGCCGCTGGCGGTGCGCCGTGGCCTGGCGACCAGCGCGGCGCTGCGCAGCGTGCTGCCGATCGCGCTGGCCGCGCCGCTGGTCGCGCTGGGGCTGTGGTGGATCATCGGCCTGTCGCTGGCGCCGCTGCAGCGCGTGGTTCGGGCAGCGCGCACGCGCGATGCCGACAGCCTGCAGGCGCTGCCCGGCGACGGCCTGCCGCAGGAGCTGCAGCCGCTGGTCGGCGCCTTCAACGGCCTGCTGGCGCGGCTGGCCGCGGCGTTCGAGACGCAGCGCCATTTCGTCGCCGATGCCGCGCACGAGCTGCGCACGCCGCTGACCGCGTTGAAGCTGCAGATCGGCCTGCTTCAGCACGACGGCCAGGGCCTGCCGGCCGGCCCCGAACTGGACGCCGCCGTCGCCCGATTGCGCGCCGGCGTCGACCGCGCCACCCACCTGGTCGAGCAATTGCTCGCGCTGGCGCGCGCCGAGCCCGGAGCGGCCGCACCGATGGCCGAGATCGACCTCGCCGAGGTGGCACGCCAGGCGCTGGCCGACGCCGAACCGCTGGCCGCGCACCACGGCGCCACGATCACGCTGGACGCGCCTGCGCCGGTGCGCCTGAGTGGTGATGCCCAGGCGCTGCGCAGCGCCATCCGCAACCTGCTCGACAACGCGGTCAAGTACGGCGGCCGGCACGTCGCGTTGACGGTGCAGGCCATCGGCGCGAACGGCTGGTGGGTGCGCGTGGACGACGACGGCCCGGGCATACCGCCCGACCAGCGCGAGCGGGTGTTCCAGCGCTTCCAGCGCGGCGAGGCGCGCCAGGTCGACGGCAGCGGCCTCGGCCTGGCGATCGTGCAGGCAGTGGCCCGTCGCCATGGGGCCACGGTTCAGCTGGGCGACGCCGAGCCCGGCGGCCTGCGCGTCGAGATGCGCCAGGGTTCTCCCGGCTGAGCGCGACACGGGCAACGGCGCTACCCTCGCCAGCACAACAAGGACACGCAGCGGCGCGGCGCCGGTCACGGAACACGCGCCGCCGCGACAGGAGACAACGATGTGGCCACCCTCACGGCACGCCTGCGGCCTGCTGCTCGTGATCGCCCTGGCAGGCTGTTCGCGCGACGACCCCGCGCCCCTTCAGCCGACCACGCCCGCCATGCCGGCGGCGCCGGTGGCCAGCGTCGCAGCGCTGCCCGACGACGGCCTCGCACTGATCCTGCCCGAGCTGATGGACCTGCTCGTCGACCCGGCGGCCGGCGTGCTGCTGGCCGCGGCGGCACAACCCGCGCACCCCGAACTCGAGCCGCGGTCGGCCGAGGCCTGGCAGGCGGTGGTGGATGCCGCCGCGCAGCTCACGCAGACCAGTGGCATGCTCGCCGACCCGGCGCTGGCCCGCGGCCGGCCCGACTGGTTGCCCTGGGCGGAGTCAATGCGCGAGGGCGCGGCTGCAGGCGCCGCTGCTGCACGCAGGCGCGACCCGCGCGGCCTGTATGCCGCCGGCCAGCAGCTGAAGGCCGCCTGCCAAGGCTGCCATGCCAGTCACGCCGCGCGACTGGCCGAGCCGCTGCTGTCGCACGCGCCGCGTTAGGCCTTCGGCCGTCGCACCGCGCGCACCGTGCCGCTGGGCCCGCCACCGCAATAGAACAAGCCGGCGCCATCGGACTCCAGACCGCTGACGCCGGTGCCCGGCGGCATCTCCAGCCGCTCGATCACCGCGCCACTGGCCGGGTCGATGTGGCGGATATCGCTCTGGTCGCCCTCCCAGGTGCCATGCCACAACTCGCCGTCGACCCAGGTGACGCCGGTGACGAAACGGTCGGACTCGATGGTGCGCAGGATGGCGCCGGTGGCCGGGTCGATGCGGTGGATCCGGCGGTCGCGGTACTGGCCGACCCACAGGCTGCCCTCGGCCCAGGCCAGGCCTGAGTCGCCGCCGTGTCCCGGCGCCGGGATCGAGGCCAGCACCTCGCCGCTGGCCGGGTCGATCTTGTCGATGCGCGCCTCGGCGATCTGGTACAGGTGCGTGCCGTCGAACGCGGTGCCGGCGTCGCAGGCGCGTTCCAGCCGGCGTGCGACGGCGCCGCTGGCCGTGTCGATGGCCAGCAGCGCCGCGCCGGTGGCGGCCCAGACCTGCGCGCCGTCGTGCGTGATGCCGTGAATGGCGTCGGCGCCGGCGAAGGGGCCGTACTCGCGCACGATCTCTGCCGTCGCGACCGATGCGGAGGTGTTCGTCGAAGTGCCCATGTCGTTGCCTAGTGCCAGTTGCTGATCTTCAGGTCGTGCGGGGCGGGCTGGCCGCGGCCGGTCTCGACCCAGTCGCGCAGGCTGAGCAGGAAGGTCGCCCACTTGGTGCTGCAGTGGGCCATGAACTCGCCGCCCGGCCCGGCGTCGCGCCAGTGGCGGTGGCCGAACATCACGATGGTCTGGCCGTCCTGCTGCGACAGCGCGAACTCGATCTCGGTGCCCAGCCACTCGGCCGGGCCGTCCTGCACCTGCCAGCGCACCGTGCGCTGCGGCGACAGCTCGACCACGTTCATGCCGAAGCCGCCGATGTCGCCGCCGCTGGCGTCGTGGAAGCGGAAGGCCACATGGCCGCCGGGCTGCGACTGGCCGCTGGTGGCCTCGGTCCACCAGCCGGCCAAGCCGTCGATGGTGGACAGCGCCGCATAGACCTGCGACGGGGTGGCCTTGATGCCGATCCGGTGAACGATGTCCATCGTCTTTCTCTCTCCGTGTGAGCGTTGCGGCGCGCGCATCGGCGCCGTGGCACGCACTCTAGGCAGGCGGCAGCGAAGGTGGGAGTAACAAGATCGTCGTGAATCCGGCCAGCGGTGCGCTCAGCCAGCGCTGCGCGCGGGCGCGGCCGATGGCGCGCACCTGGCCGGCGCCTTCCAGCGCGGCCAGCGCGCGCTGCACCGAGCGCTGGCTCTCGCCCAGCGCGAGCGCGAGCGCCGAGGTCGACCAGGCCGCACCGTCGGCCAGCAGTGCCAGCAGCGAGGCCTCGTCGCCTTCGATCGGTGGCAGCAGCACGACCACCGGCTGCGCGCCCAGGCGCTCCGACGGGATCAACAGATAACCGCGCTCGCTGGCCTCGACGCGGGCCACCGGCGCGATCAGCGCGCGCAGCCGGCCGATCTCGACGCGCAGCCGGGCGCGGTGGGTCTCGTCGGGCCGTCGGGTGCGGAAGACCTGCTCGATCAGCGCCTCGCGGCCGACGTCGCCCGGCCAGCCCTCGGCCAGCGCACGCGCCAGCGCGAACAGCACCGGCCGCCGCCCGAGCGACCACCAGGCGGCACCGCTGCGCAGGCCGCGCCGGCAGGCATCGACCACCAGCGCGCCCGAGGCCAGCAGCGCCTCCACCTCGGCCAGGCGCAGCGGCACGTCGTCGCTGGTGCGGCGGCGCCGCGCAGCGGGGCGCTCCAGCGCGGCAGTGGCTGCGGCCACCTCGGCTTGCAATGCCGGCACGCGCGAGGCTGCAGCCGCGGCCTGTGCGCGCTGCAAGGCGTCTCGCGCGGCAGTGGTGCGCAGCGTGCGCAGCGCGATCTCCGCCGAAACCAGTTCAGCGACGGCGCGCTGCGCCGGCGAGACCAGGCCGCCGAGATCGACGCTGGCCAGGGCAGCAGCTGCGTCGTCGATGTGCCCCAGCAGCAGCAGCCGACGCAGCGCGATCAGCCGCGCATGGGTGGCGTTGGCGCGGTCGCCACGGGCCTCGAGTGCCTCGGCGGCCGCAGCCAGGCCGCGCGGCGAGCCGCCGAGTTCGCGCAGCGCCAGCGCCACCTCGGCCTCGGCCACCACGCAGCGCGCCTGGGCCAGCGCCTCGTGGTCGCCGAAGCCGCGCGCCGCACGGCGCAGCAGCTCGCGTGCACGCGACAGCTCGCCGAGCTGCGCCATCGCGATGCCGCGCAAGGCCAGTGCCGGCGGATCGTCGCGCAGCGCGACACGGTTGAGCGCGCTGAGCGCATCACCGGCGGCCAGCGCACGCCCGGCGGCGGCGATGAGGGAATCCATGCGGCGGCGATTCGGGCCTGCACCGGCCTCAGTGCTGCGCGATGGCCTCGACCTGGATGCGCAGGTCGACGTTCATCTTGAAGCCGTAGTCCTTGCCCGCGCCCAGGCCGAACTCGTCGCGGTTGAAGCTGCCGCTGGCATCGGCGCCGCAGTAATCGCGCTTGAGCATCGGGTGCTGGATGCACTTCAGCGAGTGCACCGTCAGCGTCAGCGGCCGCGTCACGCCGTGCATCGTCAGCTCGCCGACCAGCTGCGTCGGCACACCGTTCACCGGCGACTGCAGGCTGCCCTTGAAGACCGCACGCGGATGCTTCTTCACGTCGAAGAAGTCCTTGCCGCGCGCCCAAGTGGCCAGCGCGTCCATGCCGAAGTCGACGCTGGCCAGCTCGGTCACGAGCTCGACGCTGCCGGTGCCGGCGGCCTTGTCGTACAGCACCTTGCCGATGCTCTTGTTGAACTTGCCGCGCCACACCGAGATGCCCATGTGGTCGGCCTCGAAGCTGGGGAAGGTGTGCGTTGGGTCGATCGCATAGGGGGTCGGGGCGGCAACGGCGGACGATGTCGCCATCAGCAGCGCCATTGCGTTCAGAGCGGTCTTCATGCAGGACTCCGGGTGGTGGATGAAAGCACGACGGTCGGAGTCTCGCCGTTTCGACACTCGCCTGGGCGACCCGGCGCACCGGCGATTCCACGGCTGGCTGGCCCGCTTTGCTCCCGCCCTCATCTTCGCCTCACTTTCACTTCACCTGCCCCTCACTCTGCACTTCTAAAGTGCTCCTCATCCGCTGCCCCCCGGCAGCAACATCGACGAAGGAGCCCTCATGTCACGCAAGCTCACTGCCACGGCTGCCGCATCGGCGCTGCTCGTGCTCTCGCTGGCCGCCACCGCGGCCGATGCGATCACGCTGCCGGCGTGGATGCACTTCGGTGCCGCGAACGACGGCAAGGCTGTCGCGACCGCCACCATCAGCCCGCCGGCCGGCACCGCACCCGCCGCCTCCCCGCTGCCGTCGGGCCAGTTGCCCAACTACCGTGCGATCGTGCAGTCGCAGGGGCCGGCGGTGGTCGGCGTCACGGTGGCCGGGCTGCGCCAGGTCGGCGTCGACTCGAACGACGACGACGAGGCCCCGGACGCCGCCGCCGACCCGTTCTTCCGCTTCTTCCGCGGCATTCCTGGCCTGCGCCTGCCGCCGCAGGGCGCGCAGCCGTTCCATGGCCAGGGCTCGGGCTTCATCGTCAGCGCCGACGGATTGATCCTCACCAACGCGCACGTGGTGCGCGGCGCCAAGCAGGTGACGGTGAAGCTGTCGGACCGTCGCGAGTTCGCCGCCAAGGTGCTGGGCAGCGACGCCACCACCGACATCGCCGTGCTCAAGGTCGATGCGAAGGGCCTGCCCACCGTCACGCTGGGCGACCCCCGCGCGGTGCAGGTGGGCGACTGGGTGCTGGCCATCGGCGCGCCGTTCGGCTTCGAGCAGACGGCCACGCAGGGCATCGTCAGCGCCAAGGGCCGCTCGCTGCCGGGCGACAGCGTCGTGCCCTTCATCCAGACCGACGCCGCGGTGAACCCCGGCAACTCCGGCGGCCCGCTGTTCGACTCGGCCGGCCGCGTGGTCGGCATCAATGCGCAGATCTATTCGCAGAGCGGCGGCTTCCAGGGCCTGGCCTTCGCGATCCCGCTCGACGTGGCGCTGCACGTGAAGGATCAGATCGTCGCCAAGGGTCGCGTCGACCATGCGCGACTGGGCGTCTCGCTGCAGGACCTGTCGGCGCCGCTGGCCTCGTCGTTCGGCCTGGCATCGCCATCGGGTGCGCTGGTGTCCAGCGTGATGCCGGGCAGTGCGGCCGACAAGGCCGGCCTGAAGGCGGGCGACGTGATCACCAGCGTCGACGGCGCGCCGGTGCAGGTGGCCGGCGACCTGTCGCAGCGTGTCGGCCTGGCCCAGCCCGGCCAGCGCATGGCGCTCGGCGTGTGGCGCGACAAGTCGCGCAGCGAGCTGGCCGTGACGCTGGGCCGCGCCGAGCCCGAAGGCAAACAGGTCGCCGTAGCGGCCGATGGCGGCACGCTGGGCCTGTCGGTGCGGCCGCTGCAGCGCGAGGAACTGCGCGGCTCTGGCCTGGATCACGGCCTGCTGATCGAGCAGGTGTCGGGCCCGGCGCAGCTCGCCGGCGTGCAGCCGGGAGACGTGCTGCTGGCGCTGAACGGCAAGGCCGTGCAGCGCATCGAACAGGTGAGCGAGGTGCTGCGCACGAAGCCGAAGCACCTCGCGCTGCTGGTGATGCGCGACGGCCAGCAGATCTTCGTGCCGGTCAGCCTGGGCTGAGCGCGACCGGCGGTGCCACGCTCAGGCGAGCGTGGTGCCGAAGAAGCGCATCGTGCGGTCCCAGGCCAGCTGCGCCCAGGCAGCGTCGTACTGGGTCATCGCGATGCGGTTGCGGCCCTGCGCGGTCTCGTTGGCGAAGGCATGGTGCGCCAGGTAGCGGTGGCCTTCGTAGCAGACCTTGGCCTCGGCGAACTTCGCCTCCAGACCGTCGACGCTGGCGATCGGGAAGGCACCGTCCTGCGTCGCCCAGTGCGCCTGCAGCGGAATGCGGATCTTGCTGGCGTCGACGTACTCCAGCGGCGGCAGGCCGTACCAGACCACTGCCGCATCGGCCTCGGGCACCATCGTCGAGGCCAGCACGGTCAGCGCGCCGCCCATGCAGTAGCCGGTCACGCCGACCTTGCCGTTGCCGATCTTCGTGGCCTTCAGGTACTGCACCGCGCCGCGCACGTCCTGCGACGCGGCGTCGCCGAAGTTCAGGCCGGTCATCAGGTGGTGCGCCTCCTCGGCCTCCACGGTGCTCTTGCCGCGGTAGAGGTCGGGCACCAGGGCGGTGAAGCCGGCGTCGGCGAAGCGCTGCGCCACGCCGCGGATCTGGTCGTTCACGCCCCACCATTCCTGGATCACCACCACCGCGCCGAGCGGCTGCTCGGCGGCGGCCAGCCAGCCTTTCACGGCTTGTCCATCGGGGCGCTTGAACTCGATCTGCGTGGCCATTCGTCGTCTCCTTGTCGCTGGGATGCGGCGCGGAGTATGTCAGGACCGGCACGTCATCGTCGACGGTGAGGTGATGTGCCCGCACCCATATCTTGCATCCGTCGGATCACTTGCACATCACGTCTTCGCCGCCTCGAAAAATCGGCCGGCGCGCGGCCTGTGGGTGCGCCACAAGCGCAGTGCACGCGCGTAGCATCTTCCTCGCTGGAGACACGCCATGCCCTACGTCCATCGCAACGCCCTCGGCGAGATCGTGAGCCTGCACCGCTCGCCGACGCTGGACGCGGTCGAGTACCTGCCGCAGACGGCCGACGAGGTGCAGCGCTTCCTCGGCCGCGAGGACCACGCCGATGCCTACGCGCGGCTCGACGCCGACAGCGTGCGCGTGCTCGAGGACCTGATCGACACGCTGGTGGACCGCGGCCTGCTGCGCATCACCGATCTGCCGCCGGCCGCGCAGGCCAAGCTGTTCGCGCGCAAGGAACTGCGCGAGCGCCACAGCGCACCGGTGCCGTTCGCCGCGTCGGGCTTCGTCGACATCATCGACGACAGCGCCTTCGCCGCGCTCGGCCAAGCGCCCAAGGCGGACTAGCGTCGCGGCTCAGCCGCCGAGCTGGTTCGGGTTGCGCCAGGCACGCTCGAACGGCAGCCGCCACGCGTGCGGCGCAATGAGCTGGTGGATGGACTTCGGCCCCCACGAGCCGGCCGGGTACAGGCGCACCGGCGGCGGCGACTCGAGCAGTTGCGTCGACACCTGCCACAGCCGCTCGATGCCCTCGGCGGTTGTGAACAGCGTGCGGTCGCCGCGCATCGCGTCGAGGATCAGCCGCTCGTAGGCCTCCAGCACCTCGCCGGCCAGGCCGGTGTCGTGCATCGCGAACTGCAGGCTCAGCTTGTCCAGCCGCATGCCGGGGCCGGGTCGCTTGCCGTAGAAGCTCAGGCTCATCTTCGACGCATCGGCAAGGTCGAAGGTCAGGTGGTCCGGCCCCTGCGCGCCGACGCCGGAGCCGGGCGGGAACATGCTCTTGGGCGGCTCGCGGAAGGCGATCGAGATGATGCGCTGGCCTTCGGCCATCTTCTTGCCGGTGCGCAGGAAGAAGGGCACGCCGGCCCAGCGCCAGTTGTCGATGAAGCACTTCAGCGCGATGAAGGTCTCGGTCTCGCTCTCGGGTTCGACGCCCTCCTCGTCGCGGTAGCCGTTGTACTGGCCGCGCACCACGTCGCCCGGCTGGATCGGCAGCATGCTGCGGAAGACCTTGTTCTTCTCCTCGCTGATCGGCGCCGGCTCCAGCGCCGTTGGCGGCTCCATCGCCATGAAGGCGAGGATCTGGAACAGGTGCGTGACCACCATGTCGCGGTAGGCACCGGTCTGCTCGTAGAAGGCCGAGCGCTTGCCCAGGCCCAGCGTCTCGGGCACGTCGATCTGCACGTGGTCGATGAAGTTGCGGTTCCAGATCGGCTCGAACAGGCCGTTGGCGAAGCGGAAGGCGAGGATGTTCTGCGCCGGCTCCTTGCCGAGGAAGTGGTCGATGCGGAAGATCTGCTCCTCGGCGAACACCTCGTGCAGCTTCGCGTTCAGCGACACCGCGCTGGCCAGGTCGGTGCCGAAGGGCTTCTCCATCACGATGCGCGAACGCTCGACCAGCTGCGCCTCGCCGAGCAGGCGCACCGCCGGCAGCGCGGCGCTCGGCGGCACGCTCAGGTAGTGCAGGCGGCGGCACTCGACGCCGAGGTCGTGCTCGGCGCGCTCGACCGCCGCGTTCAGCGCAGCCGCGCCGGCGCCCAGCGGCACGTAGTCGAGCTTCGCCGCGAAGGCCTGCCAGTCGGCCTCGACCAGCTTGCGGCTGGAGAACTCGGCCATTGCCGCCCGTGCCAGGTCGCGGAAGCCGTCGGCATTCAGATCGTCGAGCGACACGCCGACGATGCGGTAGCCGGGGATGAACCCGGCGCTGGCCAGGTGGTAGAGCCCGGGCAGCAGCTTGCGGCGGGCCAGGTCGCCGGTGGCACCGAACAGCACCACCACCTGCGGAAAGCGCGGCCCGACTCCGGGCGGGATCTTTGCCACCGACGTTCTCCTCGCGACGCAGCGCCGCACACGGACAGTAGCAAGGAACGGACCGAAACGCCCGCGCGGCAGGGGCTCAGTCGCGGTCGGGCGCGCCGAGCGGGAAGTAGGCGCGGAACGGCCGGGCCTCGTCGACCGCCCGCGCGAACGACGGCCGCGCGAGCAGCCGGCGGCGGTAGGCCAGCACGTGGGTGTGCTGCGGGCCGATGCGGTGCGTCCAGTCGGCGTAGAACAGGAACGGCGCGGCGCCGCAGTCGGCCAGGCTGAACCGATCTCCCGCCGCCCATTCGCGCGAGGCCATCACGCCGTCGAGCCAGGCATAGGCGGTGTCGAGCATCTCGCGCGCCTGCGCCACCCCATGGGCATCGCGCGCGGCCTCGGGGCGCAGCGCGTCGAAGACGATCTTCTGCTGGGGCGTGGACACGTAGTTGTCGAAGAAGCGGTCCATCATGCGCACCTCCAGCGCTTCGAGCGGATCCGCCGGGATCAGCCGCACCGGCCCGGGCCGCGTCAGGCCGAGGTACTCGACGATGCAACTGGCCTCGAGGACGGTGCGCCCGCCGTCGACCAGCACCGGGAAGCGCTTCATCGGCCACAGCCGGGTCAGCGTCTGCATCGCTTCGCTGTCCGGCCCGGCCAGTTCATGGCGCTCGAACGGAATGTCGTTTTCGTACAGCGCGACCAGCGCCTTCTGGCAGTACGACGAGAACGGGTGGTAGTAGAACTGCAGGGCCATCGCGGGAGCCTCCGGGGTCAACGGTACACGACCGACTTCGGCCGCACGGCTCGTCGACGAACGGGCGTGGCGCGGATCGACACCGGCATGCGGATGTCGCGGCACACGCCGACCTATGATCGCCATCATGTTCGGTGCAATCGCCGGCGACGTGATCGGTTCCGTGTTCGAGCGGAACAACGTCAAGTCCAAGACCTTCCCGCTGTTCGATGAGGCCAGCCGCTTCACCGACGACACGGTGCTGACGGTGGCGCTGGCGCACAGCCTGATCAGCGGCGAGGACGCCGGCCGCACGATGCGAAGCTTCCACGCGCGTTACCCCGACGCCGGCTTCGGCCCGACCTTCCGCGCCTGGATCGAGGCCGGCGACGGCGCCGCCGCGCCGCGCAGTTCGAGCAACGGTGCGGCCATGCGCATCGCCCCCGTGGGCTGGGCCGCCGATTCGCTCGAGGCGGTACTGGCCGAAGCGCGGCGCCTGACCGTGCTGACGCACGACCACCCGGAGGCGGTGGCGGGCGCGCAGGCCACGGCGGCGGCTGTGTTCCTGGCGCGCACGGGCGCGACGAAAGGCGAGATCCGCGCTGTCGTGGAAACACGCTTCGGCTACGACCTCTCGGTGCCGCTGGATGCGGTTCGCCCCGGCTACGCCTTCGACCTGTCCTGCGCCGGGACCGTGCCGCACGCGATCCGCGCCTTTCTCGAGGCCAGTGACTTCGAGGACGCGCTGCGCAACGCGATCTCGATCGGCGGCGACTCCGACACGCTGGCCTGCATCGCCGGTGCGATCGCCGAGGCGCATTTCGGCGGCGTGCCACGGTCCATCGCGAAGGCGGTGTGGCAAAGGCTCGATGCGCCGCTGCGCGAAGTCACGCTGCGCTTCTGCGCCCTTCACGACATTAGCCTGCCGCTGGCGCCCTAGCGCCGGCCGATCGGCTCAGCGCGCGTAGCTCAGCAAGCGCACGCGCGTGGCGCCGTCGCCGAGCAGCGACTCCGACAGCACGAAGCCGGCCGTGGCCATGCGGCGGTGGAACGCGGCGCGGTTGCCGCGGTTCGGGTCGACGATCAGCACCTCGGCATGCGGCAGCGCATGCCGCTCGACGAAGGCGCTCAGGTGGCCGGCGTCGTCGCGCTCGTAGAGCACGTCGCTGCCGAGGATCAGGCCGAAGCGCCCGGCCACCAGCGCCTCGCCCTGCACCGGCGGGCCGCCAGGCGCCGCCGCCCAGTCGCCGTGCCGGTAGGGCAGCGGCGGCAGGCCGTTGAGCAGCAGGTTGCGCTGCAGGAAGTCGGCAACGAGCGGGTGGCAGTCGGAGGCGGTGACGTCGGCGCCACGGCGGTGCGCCACCAGGCTGGCCAGCGCCAGGCCGCAGCCGACCTCGAGGATGCGCTCGCCGGCGGGCAGCGGCCGGAGGGCCATCAGCGCCGCCAGGTGCAGCGACGCCGGCCACAGGCAGCCGAACAGCGGCCAGGCGGCGCTGGAGATGCCGACCTCGGCGGCATGGCCGTGCGGGTCGGCGAACTGCTGGCGATCGAGCAGGCAGCGGATGTGCAGCGGGGCGGCGCCGACGATGTCGACCCACTCCTGCCGGGTCTGGTAGCCGGGCATGCAGCGCCTTGCGGAGAACCGGCCACGCCGCAGTGCGGTAGGGTGGCCGAGTGGCGGGCGGCATGCGGCGCGGCGATCGCGCGGGACACGACGGGGTGGTGGGCAGGCGGGCTCGGTGGCTCGCCGCCTGCGGACCGACACAGTGTAGCGGCGGCGAGCCGCCCGCCGAGGCGCGGCACTACCAGGCGAACGACCACTCGGCCGCGTCGGCACGTTCGGGCCGGCGTTCGCGCGCGGCGCGCTGCAACGCCGCCTGCACCCAGCGCGCGGCCAGCGGCAGCGGGCCGTGGCCGGACTCGACGTTGATGTGCCCCGCATCACCCAGGTTCACGACGTGGCTGCCCCAGCGCACCGCCCAGCGGCGCGCGCTGGCGGGCTTCATCCACGGGTCGGTGTCGCTGGCGACCACCACGGTGTGGCGCGGCAGGCGCTGCAGCGGCAAGCGGCCACCGATGCCGAAGCGGTCCGGCTCGGCCGGCGCGACCAGCAGCGCCGAGACGATCGGCGTATCGGGGTGCGACGCGAGGTGATGCGCGAGTGCCAGGCAGCCGAAGCTGTGGGCCACCGCGATGAAGCCGCGCTCGCCGCCGCCGGCCACGCTGCCGGCGATGCGCTCGGACCAGCGGTCGAGGTCGGGCGTCGCCCAGTCGCGCTGCTTCACACGCAGCGCGTCGCGGTGCTGGGCCTGCAGCCAGGTCTGCCAGTGGCCCGGCCCGCTGTCGTTCAGCCCGGGCACCACCAGCAGGCGCGGCAGTTCAGAGCGCGGCAATCGACACCTCGGTGGACTTGACCAGCGCGATGACCTCCTTGCCGACCACGAGCTTGAGGTCCTTCACCGAGCGTGTGGTGATCACCGACGTGACGACCAGGCCCGAGGGCGTTTCGACGTCGATCTCGGAGACCACCGGACCCTCGACGATTTCCTTCACCTTGCCGCGGAACTGGTTGCGGACATTGATGGCGGAGATGCTCATGGCGCACTGCTTTCGTGAGTCGCGTTCGGGTTGACGCGGAAGTGACTCTAGGCAGCCCACCCCGGCGAGGGAACGAATGAAAGCGAGTCAGCAAATGCGCACGGCGCATGAGCGCGCGGGGTGACCGCAGCGCCGCGTGGCAGCTGCGGGAATGCCTACACTGGGGTGAAGTGCCAGGAGCCTGCACGATGCTGATCTTCCGCCAGCTGTTCGACCCGGTGTCGTCCACCTACAGCTACCTGCTGGGCGACAGCGCAAGCGGCGAAGCGTTGCTGATCGACCCGGTCTACGAGCAGGTGCCCCGCGATCTGGCCCTGGTGCAGGAACTCGGCCTGCGGCTGACCACCACGCTCGACACCCATGTGCACGCCGACCACGTCACCGGTGCGTGGCGCTTGCAGCAGCGCTGCGGCAGCCGGATCGCGCTGGCCGAAGCCGCCGGCGCGGACGCGGTGGACCGCCCGCTTCGCCATGGCGACCGCGTCGAGTTCGGCCAGCGCCACCTGGCGGTGCGCGCGACGCCCGGCCACACCAGCGGCTGCCTGACTTACGTGCTGGACGACCAGCGCATGGCCCTCACCGGCGACAGCCTGCTGATCCGCGGCTGCGGCCGCACCGACTTCCAGCAGGGCAGCCCGCAGCGGCTGTTCGAGTCGGTGCACCGCCAGATCCTGACGTTGCCCGACGACTGCCTGCTCTACCCGGGGCACGACTACCGCGGCGTCACCGTCACCAGCGTGGCCGAGGAGCGCCGCTTCAACCCGCGCCTGGGCGGCGACGTGAACGAGGTCGACTTCGCCGGCTACATGAACCACCTCGGCCTGCCGCACCCGAAGCTGATGGACATCGCCGTGCCGGCCAACCTGCGCTGCGGCCGGCCCGAGGATGGCGCGCCGCCGCCCGAGGCGCCCGGCTGGGCGCCGCTGACGCTGCGCTTCAGCGGTGTCTGGGAGATCGAGCCGATGGCGCTGCTCGAGCATGCCGCGGCCGTGCAGGTCATCGACGTGCGCGAGGCCGCCGAGTTCGTCGACCCGCTCGGCCGCCTGCCGCAGGCGCGGCTGCTGCCGCTGTCGACGCTGTCCGCGCGCATGGGGGAACTGGACCGTGACCGGCCGGTGGTGGCGGTGTGCCGCTCGGGCGTGCGCTCGGCGCAGGCCAGCGTGATGCTCGCCAAGGCCGGCTTCGCCCAGGTGGCCAACCTCGCCGGCGGCATGTTGCGCTGGAAGAGCGAAGGCTTGCCGGTGGCGCCCGACGACGCCTAGGGCCTGTTCACACTACGGTGTCGTTCAGGCGGCCGCCAGGCGGCCAGGCGCGAACAGCGGCGTCGGCTCGGCACGGCGCAGTGGCGTGTGGCGCCAGACCTCCTCGCCGGCCTCGTAGACGCGCAGCTCGCCAGCGGCGAAGGGATGCCAGGGCTCGTTGCGGGTCAGCGGCTCGGTGGCGATCAGCACCATGCGGTCACCCGGGCTGTTGGTCTGCGACAGGTCCATCACCAGGTCGTGGTCGACCAGATGCGCCTGGGCAAAGGGGTGCATGCGCTGCAGCGCATGCAGCTTGGTGCTGCCATGGGCATACAGGACGTCGCCATCGGACAACAGGAAGTTGAAGACGCCGTGCCTCGCCACGCCGCCGGCCAGCTCGGCCAGCAGCGGCGCCACGTGCTTCCAGTGCGGCAGCGCGCGGCGGCGGAAGTGGCGGCGCAGCTCCTGCAGCAGGAAGCAGAAGGCGCGTTCGCTGTCGGTGTCGCCCACCGGCAGGTGGCTGCCGTTCAGGCGCGGTGCGAAGTCCTTCAGGTCGCCGTTGTGGCAGAACGACCAGTGCCGGCCCTGCCACTCGCGCACGAAGGGGTGGCAGTTTTCCAGCCGCACCGGGCCTTGCGTGGCCTTGCGCACATGCGCCAGCACGGTGCGTGCGCGGATCGGGTGGCGGCGCAGGAAGTCGGCCAGCGCGGCATCGCTGGCGCGCTGCTCGTCGATGAACACCCGGCATGAGCGGCCGTCGTGGAAGGCCAGGCCGAAGCCGTCGACATGGTCACCGGTCACCCCGCCACGCGCCGACAGGCCGGTGAAGGAGAAGGTCGCCGCGCTCGGCGTGTTGCTGTTCAGGGCGAAAAGCTGGCACATGGCAGGTCGGTGGAAGGCACGAATGGCAAGCGAAGCTCGTGCCACACTCGAATTGAAACCCGCCCGACGAGGCGCGAAACGAGGAACAGCATGCGATATTCGACGTTCACCGCCCCCTCCAACGCGGCAACCGCCTGGGCGGTGCACGCGTTCGACGCGCCGCTGGGGGCGGAAGTGGTCGGCCTGGACCTGTCGCAGCCGCTGCCCGACGACACTTTCCGGCAGGTGCACCGCGCCCACCTCGATCACCACGTGCTGGTGTTTCGAGATGCACGCATCACGCCGGCGCAGCAGATCGCCTTCAGCCGCCGCTTCGGGCCGCTGCAGATCCACGTGCTGCACCAGTTCGCGCTGCCGGGCCACCCGGAGATCCTGGTGGTGTCGAACATCGTCGAGAACGGCAAGCCGATCGGCCTGGGCGACGCCGGCCACTACTGGCACTCGGATCTTTCCTACGTCGACCGGCCCAGCCTCGGCTCGATGCTGCACGCGCAGGAGCTGCCCGAAGAAGGCGGCGACACGCTGTTCGCCAACATGCACCTCGCCTTCGACACGCTGCCGGCAGCGCTGCGCCATGCGGTCGACGGACGGAAGGCCGAGCACTCCTACCTGTGCAAGTACGAGGAGCTGCGTGCGCGCAGCCCGTGGCGGCCGCCGCTGAGCGCTGAGCAGATCGCCAGCGTGAAGCCGCAGCTCCACCCGGTGGTGCGCACGCACCCGGAGACCGGGCGCAAGGCGCTGTTCGTGAGCGAGCACTTCACGACGCGCATCGTCGGCCTGCCCGAGGCCGAGAGCGCCGCGCTGCTCGCGCAGCTGTTCGCGCACAGCGTGCGGCCCGAGCACATCTATCGCCACCGCTGGCAGCCGCACGACATGGTGTTCTGGGACAACCGCTCGCTGATGCACCTGGCCGCCGGCTGCCCCGACCACCTGCGCCGGCGCCTGAACCGCACCACCATCGAGGGCGACGTTCCGTTCTGACGGGGTGTCTGACCCCGGTGTGACCCGGGGCGACCCGCTCTGACCCGGCGTCAGCCGGTTCGACCCGGGCTTCACACGGACTTCACGGCCTTCACGCCCGCTTCGCCTCACGCCGCCACAGTCCGCGGCTTCCGACCACAGGATGCGAAGGGAGAGGGCATGCGATTTCCGATCATCGGCAAGGGGCTGGCGCTGGCCGGCGTGATGCTGGGGCTGCTGTGGGCGCTGGCCCTGGTAGCCGACGTGGTGGCCGAGCGCGAGGGCCGGTTGCGCGAGGCGCAGCGCGGCATCGCCGACAGCCTGGCCGGCGCGCAGACGCTGGCCGGCCCGGTGCTGCAGCGCCAGTGCACCGAGCGCTGGACCGTGGAGACCGGCGAGGGCAAAGATCGCCAGACGGTCGACCAGCAGCGCGAGTTCGTGCTCGCCGCGCTGCCGCAGCGCCTGTCGGTGGACGCAAGCTCGCGCATCGAGCCGCGCACCCGCGGCATCTTCCGCATCAACGGCTATGCGGTGAAGGCGACGCTGCAGGCCGACTGGACCGACCTGCAGGCGCTGCAGCCGGCCGCGCCGAAGGCCGGGGTGCAGCAAAGCTGTGCCGACCCGGTGCTGTGGGTGGCGGTGGCCGACCCGCGCGGCATCCGCAGCGCCACGGTCACGCTGGCCGGCAGCGAGGCCGCGGTGCGACCCGGCACGCCCTCGGCGCAGGTGCCACGTGGCTTCCAGGCGAGCTGGCTGGCGGGGCGCACGTTGTCAGCCAGCGCGACGCTGAACGCGACGATCGGCCTCGACCTGGTCGGCACCGAAGACCTCTCGTTCGCGCCGATCGGCGAGCAGTCGAGCTTCCGGCTGAGCTCCGACTGGCCGCACCCGTCGTTCAACGGCCGCTTCCTGCCGGCGCAGCGCAGCGTCACGGCCCAGGGCTTCGAGGCCGAGTGGCGGCTGAGCGCACTGGCCAGCCGCAGCGGGCCGGAACTGCTGGCCGGGCACGGCCTGTGCACCGCGGGCGACACGGCGGCGCTGCTGCCGATGGCCACCCCGAACCACACGCTGCCCTGCATCGAGCGCTTCGGCGTGGCCTTCATCGACCCGGTCAGCACCTACGTGCTGAGCGACAGGGCCACCAAGTACGGCCTGCTGTTCATCGTGCTGACCTTCGTCGCCGTCGGCCTGGTGGAAGTGATGCGGCAGCTGCGTGTTCACCCGGTGCAGTACGCGCTGGTCGGCAGTGCGCTGGCCTCGTTCTTCCTGCTGCTGGTCAGCCTGAGCGAGCATGTCGACTTCGGCATCGCCTACGCCGCTGCCGCCAGTGCCTGCACACTGCTGCTGGGCTACTACGGCACGCACGTGCTCGGCGGCTGGCGCGCCGGAGCGGCCCTCGCCGGCGGCATCGGGGCGCTCTACGGGCTGCTGTACCTGCTGCTGCGCAGCGAGCAGTCGGCGCTGGTGCTCGGCGCGGTGCTGCTGTTCGGCGTGATCGCCGCGGTGATGGTGGTGACGCGGCGCATCGACTGGTATGCGCTGACGGCGCGGCTGCGCAGCGAGGCGGCGGCCAAGGGCTAGGCACAGGACGGCCCCGGGGCTTGGCAAGTTCGCCGGCCGGGTGTCGAATCCGCAGCGGTCCGTTCGTCGCGGTGGTGGAGCGGGACCGTCGCTCCACCGCGCTGCACGGAGGCAGCCTTTCCGGAGGACTCTCGATGAACCCGACGCCGACCCGCCTGCTGCTGATGGTGGCCACCCGCAAGGGCGCCTGGCTGCTGCACGGCGATGCCCGACGCGACCGCTGGACGGTCGACGGCCCGCACTTCCTCGGCCACACCGTCAGCCACCTGCAGCTCGACCCGCGCGACGGCCGCACGCTGCTGGCCGCGGCCCGCACCGGCCACCTGGGGCCGACGGTGTTCCGCTCGACCGACTTCGGCCGCGCGTGGAAGGAGGCCAAGCAGCCGCCCGCCTTCGCCGCGCCGACGAACGGGCTGCCGGCACGCACGGTGGACCACACCTTCTGGCTCACGCCCGGCCACGCCGCCGAGCGTGACACCTGGTACGCCGGCACCTCGCCGCAGGGCCTGTTCCGCTCCGAGGACGGCGGCGTCAGCTGGACCCCGCTGCCCGGCGTCAACGACGACCCGCAGTTCCGCGAGTGGATGGGCACGCCGCAGGACGGCACGCCAGACGGCCCGAAGCTGCACTCGCTGATCGTCGACCCGCGCGATGCGCAGCACCTGCTGTTCGGCATGTCCGGCGGCGGCGTGCACGAGTCGCGCGACGGTGGCCGCCACTGGACGCCGCTGATCGACGGCATGGAGGTGGTCGAGGGCCTCGACGCGGCCACGGTCACCTTCCATGACCCCCACTGCGTGCGCCTGTGCCCGAGCCACCCGGACCGCCTCTACCAGCAGAACCACTGCGGCATCTACCGGCTCGACCGGCCGGGCCGCACCTGGCGGCGCATCGGCCGCGCCATGCCGGCAGCCGTGGGCGACATCGGCTTCCCGATGGTCGTGCACCCGCACGATGCCGACGCCGCCTGGGTGTTCCCGATGGACGGCACCGACGTCTGGCCACGCACCGCCCCGGCCGGCCGCCCGGCTGCCTACGTGACGCGCAACGGCGGCGAGAGCTGGCAGCGCCTGGACCAGGGCCTGCCCGCTGACCAGGCCTGGTGGACGATCAAGCGCCAGGCGATGACGGTCGATGCGCAGCCCGAGCCGGCGCTGTACCTGGGCACCACCAGCGGCGAGCTGTGGATCGGCCACGACGGCGGCGCACGCTGGGAGAACATCGCCCGCCACCTGCCGGAGATCTACGCGGTCGAGGTCGCGACGCTGCCATGAAGGTGCTGGTGCCGGGCGCGCTGCGCTCCTACACCGGGCAGAGCCATGTCGAGGCCGAGGGCGGCACGCTGGCCGCGCTGTTCGACGACCTCGACCGCCAGTACCCGGGGCTGCGCTTCCGCGTCGTCGACGAGCAGGCGCAATTGCGGCCGAACATGCGCGTGTTCGTCAACGGCCGCAACGTGCGCGACCTCGCCCTGGCGCTGGGCCCGGACGACTTCGTCGCCATCGTGCTGGCGCTCAGCGGCGGCTGAGCGAGCGGCTTCAGCCCTTGCCGGAGAACTCCGCGTAGGCCTTGGCCATCTTGGTGTCGTAGCTGAACTCCTTGTAGCCCGGGCCGTTGTAGCCGCGGGCGACGTCTTCCCACTTCAGATTCTTCAGCCCGTTGTGGATCAGCGGGTTGGCGCGGATGAATCGCACCAGCGCCCGCAGGTGACCGGCCGGCGACGAGAACATCTCGGCCACGAACGAACGAACGTCGGGGAAGCCGCTGCTCTTGTGGTTCTCGCCGAGGATCTGGAAGGTGCCCCACGAGCAGGCCTTCAGCGCGGCTTCGGGGTCGAGCTGGTAGGCGCTGGCCAGCTTGGTCCACTGCGAGTCTGCGCTGCCGTAGTTGCCGCGGCCGTAGCCGGTGGGCGCCGAGATGTGCTCATGCGTGCCATTGAACCGGCCCTTCGGCACGCAGCAGCGTGCGAAGACCTGCCGCTCGTAGAGGATCTTCGGCCGCCCCTGGGCATCGAAGCCCGCACCGCCGGACTCGACCTTCGCGATGGCCTTCAGTGCGGCGACCTCGACGCCGAGTTCACCGGCCGCCTCCGCCATGCGCTCCTCGGTCAGCGGCTCGTCGCGGCGCATGGCGAAGAACTCGCCGAGCACGGCCTGAACGTCCACGCCGCCATGGGCACTGCGGCTGATGAACTCCTTCGCCGCAGAGAGCTTGTCGAGCTGACGTGCGGGGTCGTAGCCCAGACCGGCGGGCGTCGCGCGCGCGACCGTCTTTGCCGGCGACTTGCGGGCCGGCGCCTTCGCCGGGGTCGCCTTCTTGGCAACCACTTTCGGGGCTGACTTCTTCGCCGGCGCCTTCTTTGCAGGTGCCTTCTTTGCCGCTGCCTTCGTTGCCATGGTGCTGCTCTCCGTGGTGGTGTCGAGGTGAGGGGTGTGGCTCGTCGCGGGGCCGGTCTACCAGGCGACCGTTTTCAGCGCCTGTTCGCCAGCCGCGGAGACGAAGCAGTTCAGGTGGCGGCAGGCCGCCTGCCGCGCGGCCGGCACCTTGGCGCGCCCGGCGCCGACGCGGATGATGCTGACCGCGATGCCGTGGCCGGCGAAGTAGAAGCGCACGCGGTCGTCGGGGCTGACCGCCTGCTTCATCGTCGTGCCGAGCAGTTCGCGCAGCCCGGCGCCGCTGGCGCCTTCGTCGAGCAGCGGCGGGTGCACGGTGAAGTGGTGCTGCCGCGCCAGCACTTCGCTCAGGCGGCGGGCGTCTGCCACGGCGGTGCACAGCGACGCGATGCCGTTCGCGTAGGCATCGATGCCGACGACGAACGCATGGTGTCTTGCGAACGTGCGCCGGGCGGGATCCTGTGCCGCGGCAGCCGCGGCCTCGGCCGTCTCGATCATTCGCTCCTCCCCGCGGCGCGCCTGCTGCCCGGCGCCGCTCGTGGCGAGCGATTATGGGTCGATCGCCGCGCCTAGAACTTCCGCACCTCGATGCGGTTCTTCTGCAGCGCGTAGCCGAGCTGCCGCGGGGTCACGCGCAGCAGCCGCGCGGCCTTGGCCTGCACCCAGCCGCACTGCTCCATCGCCCAGATGAGCCGGTCGCGCTCCGACTCGGGCGGCTCGGTGGCGCTGGCCGACGCCGGTGAGGCCGGCAGGTGGTGCGTGGGGCCGATGCGGGTGACCTCATCGCTCGGCGCACTGCCGGGTGCGCTGTCCGGCGCGTGGCCCGGTGCCGGCTCGCGCCGCGCCGGCGGGCTGATGGTCGCCACCGCCGCCACCGCATCGGCCTTGTCGAGGAAGTGCAGCGTCTGCGTCAGGCAGCGGTTCTGCTTGCACGGGAACGCGAGGTCGTTGATCGTGTCGCCCTGCACCATCGTCGCGGTGCGCTCGATGCAGTTCTCCAGCTCGCGCACGTTGCCCGGCCAGTAGCAGCTGGTCAGCACCTTCATCGCCTCGGGCGAGACCTTCAGCGAGCGCCGGTTCTCCTTGTTGTAGCGCTCGAGGAAGTGCGTCACCAGCGGCGGAATGTCGGCCCGTCGCTCGCGCAGCGGCGGCAGGAAGATCGACACCACGTTGATGCGGTAGTACAGGTCGGCGCGGTACTCGCCGCGCTGCACCATCTTCTCGAGGTCGCGATTCGTGGCGCAGATCAGGCGAACGTCCACCTTCACCGCCTTGCTGCCGCCCACGCGCTCGAACTCGCGCTCCTGCAGCACGCGCAGCAGCTTGGCCTGGAAGGCGGGCGAGACGTCGCCGATCTCGTCGAGGAACAGCGTGCCGCCATGCGCCAGCTCGAAGCGGCCTTTGCGCTCGCCGGCCGCGCCGGTGAAGGCGCCCTTCTCGTGGCCAAACAGCTCGCTCTCGAGCAGGCTCTCGGTCAGCGCCGCGCAGTTCACCTTGATGAAGGGAGCGTCCTTGCGCGGGCTGAGGAAGTGGATGGCGCGGGCGATCGCCTCCTTGCCGGTGCCGCTCTCACCACGCAACAGCACCGTGGCACGCGACGGTGCGGCCTGATGCACCTCGACGAACACCTGCTGCATCGGCTTGGAGTCGCCCACCACGTTGTCCAGCGCATAGCGGCCGCGCGGCTCGCGCTTGAGCGCCTTCTGCAGCCGCGTGGTCTCGCGCTGCAGGCGCTGGTGCTCGTCGCGCACCGCGTCGTGCAGCTGCGCGGCCTGCGCCAGAAGTGAGGCCACCATGGTCAGCACGCGCTGGTCGTCCGACAGGCGGGCACCGCCACGCACCTCGCGCTGCGCGGCCAGTGCGCCGAGCACCGCCTTGTCGGTCTTCAGCGGCACCACGACGAAGGCCATCATCTGGTCGTCCTGCGCGCGGAAGGCGCCGGTGCGGTCGATGAACTCGGCGGCCTGCGTCACGTCGGGCACGACCACCGGCATGCCCGAGGCCGTGACGTGGCCGATGACGCCCTCGCCAGGCTGCCAGCGGCCGCGCTTCTCCTGCTCGCGCGACAGCCCGACCGAGCTGTGCACCTGCAGCAGGTTCTCTTCGCCGTCGTTGAGCACGATCATCGCGCGCGGCAGCTCCATGTGGGCGGCCAGCACGTTGAGTGCGGCGCGGAAGCTGCGGTCGATGTCCAGGGACGCCGTCAGGATCCGGCAGATCTCGTAGACGGTGATCAGCTCCATGTGGGAACGCTGATCGTGACTCGTACGACTCAACATCACGCACCTCCTTGGAGCCTGCGGCAGTTCCTGCGGAAATTGCGTGCAAGAAGCAAGCCGGAAGCGGGCCGGCGCCCGGGGGACAACGTGACGAAAAGTCTGCGCTTGACGCAGGTCAAACCGGGCAGGCGGCGAGCAGTTTCTCCAGCTCGCCCACGTGCTCGGCTTCCTCGTCGGCGAACTGGCTCGCGATGCCGCGCAGCTCGGCGTCGGCACTGGTCGCGGCGATGCCGGCGTAGTACGCGTGGCCGCGCCGCTCGCCCTCGAGTGCCAGTTGAAGTGCATCGCGCGCACCCATCTGGGCATCGACGCCGGCCCATCCGGCCGTCTCTGGCGAGGTGCCTTCGGGCCACTCGTACTCGTGCGGTGCCAGCGGCGGCAGTTTGCGGAAGCCACCACGCGCCATCGCGTCGGCCAGATGCAGCCGCGAGTAGTGCGCCATGCGCGTGAAGAACACGCCCAGCTCGCGGTTGCCCTCGGTGCCCATGGCCGCGGCCAGCTCCTCGTAGCGACGCGCCGCGTCGCGCTCGAGTTGCACCGCGTGGGCGAGAAAGAATTCGACGCTGTTCATCCGAACTTGAACAGGATGCCGTGGCCGCCGCGGGGGTACTCCCAGGCCACGTTGGTGTGCTCGGTGCAGATCACCCGACAGCTGCCGCACTCCAGGCAGCCGTCGGTGATCAGCGTCACCGCGCGGTTGCCCTCGGCCTTGTAGCAGGAGGCCGGGCAGATGTAGGTGCAGGCCTGCGTCTCGCAGGTGTTCTTGCAGATGTCCGCATCCTTGATCTGGATGTGCGGCCGGCCATGGTCGACCTTGTAGCGGTTCTGGAAGAGTTTCTCTTCGACGTTCACGGCAATCATCGGAAGGCCCTCCACAGGTTGAACGCGTCGTTGACCAGGCCTCGCCAGCGGCGAGCCGACTTGAAGCTGCCGAGGATCTCGCGCTGCTTGGTCTTCTTGTCGACGCCGTCGACGGTGAAGAAGGTCTTGGCCGCACGGCTGACCAGCGCCGGGTAGGTGGTGAAGAATTGCGGGCTCGCGTGCAGCACCTGCGGCAGCTCGCGGTACTTGTGCAGGTCCTTCATCACGAAGCTGTCGTCCAGCCTCGCCTTGTAGGCCTTCAGCGTCTTCGCTGTCATCGGCTGCCCGGCCGCCTTGGCGGCGATCACCGTCTCGGCGGCCAGCCGCCCGGTGGTCATGGCGAGATTGCTGCCCTCGCGGTGCGCCGCGTTGACGAAGCCGCCGGAGTCGCCGACGATCATCCAGCCCTCGCCGTACACCTGCGGCACGGCATGGAAACCGCCCTCGGGGATCAGGTGCGCGCAGTACTCCTTCATCTCGCCGCCCTCGATCAGCGGCGCGATGCTCGGGTGCTTCTTCAGCTTCTCGAGCAGCGCATAGGGCGTGGTCTTCAGCGGGTTGGCCTTGAAGTCGCTGAGCATGCAGCCCACGCCGATGGTCAGCGAATCCTTGTTCGTGTAGAGGAAGCCGGTGCCCACCATGCCCTCGGTGACCGTGCCCATCATCTCGATGACCACGCCTTCCTCTTCCTTGATGTTGAAGCGCTGCTGGATCACCTCCTCCGGCATGAAGAGGATCTCCTTGACCGCCAGCGCCACGTTGCCTGCCTTCAACTCGCCGTGGAAGCCGGCCTTGCGTGCCAGCGTGCTGTTGACGCCGTCGGCCAGGATCACCACGTCGGCATGCACCTCGCCGCCCTGGCGGTCGCAGCGCACGCCGATGCAGCGCTCGCCGTCCATCAGCAGCTCCTCCACCGTGGTCTCGCAGATCAGCAGCGCGCCGGCCTCGCGCACCTTCGAACTGAACCACTTGTCGAACTGCGCGCGGATGATGGTGTAGCGGTTGTAGGGCGGCTTGTTGTAGTCGTCGCTGCGGTAGTGGGTGCCGACGAAGCTGTTGTCGTCGAGCACCCAGATGCGCTGCTCGATGACGTGGCGCTCCAGCGGTGCGTCGTCACGGAAGTCGGGGATGACCTTCTCCAGCGCGTCGGCGTAGAGGATCGCGCCCTGCACGTTCTTGCTGCCCGGGTACTCACCGCGCTCGATCTGCAGCACCTTCAGCCCCGCCTTGGCCATCGTGTACGCGGCGGTGTTGCCCGAGGGCCCGGCGCCGACCACGATCGCATCGAACTTCTCAGCTGCCATGTCGTGCTCCTTCAGGCGACCTTGCGGACGCGCTTCTCGAGATGGGTGCGGAAGGCCTGCGTCAGCACCGGCAGCACCTGCATGGCGCTGCCGACGATGCCGTAGTGCGCCACGTCGAAGATCGGCGCGTTCGGGTCGGTGTTGATCGCGACGATCACGTCCGAGCCCTCCATGCCCACGCGGTGCTGGATCGCGCCGCTGATGCCCGCGGCGATGTACAGCTTGGGCCGCACCGTCTTGCCGGTCTGGCCGACCTGCCGCTCGGCCTCGGCCCAGCCGGCCTGCACCACCGCGCGGGTGGCGCCGACCTCGGCGCCGAGCACCCGCGCCAGGTCCCACACCAGCTTGAAGTTGTCGGCATTCTTCAGGCCCTTGCCGCCGCTGACGATCACGTCGGCATAGGCCAGGTTCACCGTGTTGCGGTTGGCGTCGGGGATGAAGTCGAGCAGCTTGGTGACCACGTCGGTCTCGACCATGCCCAGCGGCATCTCGACGATGTCGCCGCTGCGCGATTCGTCGCGCCGCGGCATCTGCATCACGCGCGGCCGCACCGTCGCCATCTGCGGCCGGTAGGCCAGCGTCATGATCGTGCACAGCAGCGAGCCGCCGAAGGTCGGCCGCGTCGCCGCCAGCGCACGGCCGTCGATGTTCAGCTCGGTGCAGTCGGCGGTCAGGCCGGTGCCCAGCGTGGTGGCCACCGAGCCGGCGAGGTCGCGGCCCATCGCGCTGGCGCCCAGCAGCATGATCTCCGGCTGGTGGGTGTTGACGAGGTCGGTGAGGCCCTTGGTGAAGGGCTCGTTGCGGTAGCCCTTGAGCACCGGGTCGCGCATCAGGTAGCAGCGGTCGGCACCGTAGGCGTAGGCCTCCTTCGCATAGGCGTCGAGCGGCTCGTCGGGCCCGCCGAGGATCACCCCGGCCACCTGCACCTGCAGCTTGTCGGCCAGCTTGCGCGCCTCGCCCATCAGCTCCCAGCTGACCGGGTTGACGTGGCCACGGTCGTGCTCGACGAAGACCCAGATGTGCTTGTAGGCCTTCAGGTGCTCGGGCAGCTCGGTGTTGCGGCCGGCCCGCCCGGCAGCCTTGGGGGCGGCAGGGGCAGCGGGGGTGGTGGGCTTCGGTGCGTCGCTCATGATGCGTGCTCCTTCAGGCGGACAGCCGCTCCACCAGCTCCGCCTCGATCTGCGGGTGCGTGGTGAAGATCTTCTGCAGCAGGTTCAGCGTCACGTCCTGCACGTTGGTGTCGGCCACCACCTGCATGTCGGCCTTCTCGGTGCGCGGCGTCGGGCCGAACACCTTGCTGACGATGGTGGGCGAGCCCTTCAGGCCGATCTTGGAGACGTCCTCGATGCCGGCGTCGTCCTTGCTCCAGCGGCGCACCGGGAAGCGCCCGGCGCGCAGCATGTCGTCCAGGCTGGCGAAGCGCATCTCGTTGGTGCCTTCGAGCATGGTGATCAGCGAGGGCAACGTGGTGTCGAGCAGCTGCACGCCGCCTTCGGCGCGGCGCTCCACCTTCAGGCGGCGCGCGTCGAGGTCGACCTCGACGATGCGGCTCACGTAGGTCAGCAGGTTCAGCCCGAGCCGCTTGGCGATGCCGGGGCCGACCTGCGCGGTGTCGCCGTCGATGGTCTGCTTGCCGGTGAACACCAGGTCCACCGCCTGCTCCTGGCCGATCTTGCGGATCGCCGCGGCCAGCGCGTAGGACGTCGCCAGCGTGTCGGCCCCGGCGAAGGCGCGGTCGGTGACCAGGATGGCGTCGGTGGCACCGAAGCTGATGCACTTGCGCAGCGAGTCCTCGGCCTGCGGCGGGCCCATGCACAGCATGGTGACGCGCCCGCCGAACCGGTCCTTCAGGCGCAGCGCCTCCTCGAGCGCGAACAGGTCGTACGGGTTGACGATCGCCGGCACGCCCTGCCGCATGATGGTGTTGGTGACCGGGTGGACGCGGATCTGCGCCGAGTCGGGCACCTGCTTGATGCAGACGACGATGTGCATGGTGGGCTCCGTGGAAGAGGCTCAGGCGGCGCGCTGCACGCGAAGGTCGGCCAGGCTGTCGCGCAGCGAGGCCAGCTGCACGTGCTGCGTGCCGTCGGCGTCCTGGAACACCTTGAAGACCTTCTCGCGCGCCGGCGTGGACTGCACGAAGTCCTGGTAGGCCTGCGCGAGCAGCTCGCGGTAGCGCTTGAAGAGGTCGACCTCGTTCAGCCCCGACAGACCATCCGACTTGTGGAGGTACTGGTAGAAGCGCTTGAGGATGTGCAGGCGGTTGACCTGCACGATGCGCTCGTCGAAGGGCACGGCGAAGAAGGCGAAGAAGTCCTCGGCGCTCGACAGCGCCTTGAGTCGGTCGGTCAGGCTGTCCATGCGGTCTCCTCGTCGAAGTAGAAGCGGAGCAGCTCCGCGTCGGTGGGGGCGCGCTTGGTGGCGGCCACGTGGGTGCGGATGCAGTCGAGCAGCACCTGCGCCTGCGGCACGCTGAGCTGCATGCCCAGCTTCGCGTAGGCATCGCGCACGCCGTGCGAGCCCGAATGCTTGCCGAGCACCAGCGAGTGCTGGCGCCCCAGTTCCTCGGGCTGGAAGGCCTCGTAGTTGCCGCGGTCCTTCAGCAGGCCGTCGACGTGGATGCCCGATTCGTGCGTGAACACCGCCGCGCCGACGATGCTCTTGCCTGCCGCCACCGGCCGGCCCGAGGCCTGCGCGACGAGCTGCGAGATGTGCGACAGCGCCGTCGTGTCGACGCCGCAGTCGACGGCGTAGAGATGCCGCGCCGCCATCACCACCTCTTCCAGCGCGGCGTTCCCAGCACGTTCGCCCAGGCCGTTGACGGTGGTACTGGCGTGCGTGGCCCCGGCCAGCACCGCGGCCAGTGTGTTCGCGGTGGCCAGGCCGAGGTCGTTGTGGGCATGCATCTCGATGCCGATGTCGATCTCGCGGCGCAGCCGGCCGATGCGATCGTGCGTGGTGAATGGTTCCAGCAGGCCCAGCGTGTCGGCATAGCGCACGCGCACGGCGCCGTGGCGCTGCGCGAGCTGGGCGGCGCGCACCAGGAAGTCGGCATCGGCGCGCGAGGCGTCCTCGAAGCCGACGCTGACCGTCGCGCCCGCATCGGCGGCACGGTCGACGAAGCGGCGCAGCGTGGTCAGCACCCAGTCGCGGTCGCGCCCGAGCTTGCGTTCGATCTGGATGTCCGACACGCTGATCGACAGGTGCACGATGTCGGCGCCGCAGCGCAGCGCGCTGTCGAGGTCGCGGTCGACCATGCGCGCCCAGACCATGGTGTGCGCTTGCTTGGTCGCGGCGGTGATCTCGCGGATCAGCTCGACTTCATGCTCGCCCATCGCCGGGATGCCGACTTCCATCTCCGGCACGCCAGCCGCGTCGAGCGCCGCTGCGATGGCGAGCTTCTCGTCGTCGGTGAAGGCCACGCCCGCGGTCTGCTCGCCATCACGCAAGGTGGTGTCGTTGATGGTGAGCAGCGCGGTGCCGTCGGTTCGGGAAGTCATGTCGCCTCCAGGCTTTGACGAGCGGTACTTCGCAAGCGCTGTGCCATCCCGTCCACGCGACCCAAGTGCCTGATCTGCATGAGCTTTTTCACTTCGAGCGGGGCCGCGGCGCGGCTGTGGACTTTGTCGGAATGCCGACAGGGCGCGGCTACTTCTCGCGCGCGTGGTTGCGCGAGAACTTCGGCAGCTCGATGACCAGCGCGGCGCCCTTCACGCGCACGCAGCACGACAGCCGCGACTGCGCGTCCAGGCCCCAGGCGTCGTCGAGCTGGTCTTCCTCTTCCTCGTCGGGCGGCGCGATCAACTCGGCGCCGCTGCGCAGGTGCACGTGGCAGGTCGCGCAGGCGCAGACCTTCTCGCAGGCGTGCTCGATGGCGATGCCGTGGGCGAGCAGTTCGTCGACGAGCTTGCGGCCTTGTTTCGCTTCGAACTCGGTGCCTTCGGGGCACAGCTCGGCGTGTGGCAGCACACGCACCCGCGTCGTTGCCTTGGCGACGGGGGTGGTCATGCGGCGAGCTGGTCGATGCGCTGGCCCGACAGGGCCTGGCGCACCCGCGCATCCATGCGCTTGCCGGCAAACGGCGTCGTGGCGCGGTTCAGCGCCTCGGTGGCGTCGCGCAATGCCGTGCGCAGGCTCTTGTGCTCGGGCGCCGAGGCGCCCTCGCCTTCGGCGCACTGCTCCAGCAGATCGGCCACCGCCTGCATTGCGGTGAGGATCTCGAACTGCTCGCGCGGCTGCAGCAATGCATCACCGTCCTCGCGCAGCGCGGCGTCGGTGGCGTCGAGCAGCCGACGTGCGTCGACCTCGGCCTCGCGCAGCATGCGCGCGGCGGCGTCGCCCTCGGCACTGCCGATCGCGTCCATCAGCATGCCGGCCACGGCGTCCGGCGCCAGGCCGTAGCTCGGCTTGACCTCCACCTGCGCCTGCACGCCGCTGGTCTGCTCGATCGCGCTGACCGACAGCAGCCCGTCGGCGTCGATCTGGAAGGTCACGCGGATGCGCGCCGCACCGGCCACCATCGGCGGGATGCCGCGCAGCGTGAAGCGCGCCAGCGAGCGGCATTCACTCACCAGCTCGCGCTCGCCCTGCACCACGTGCAGCGCCATCGCGGTCTGGCCGTCCTTGAAGGTGGTGAACTCCTGCGCACGCGCGCTCGGGATGCTGCTGTTGCGCGGGATGATCTTCTCGACCAGCCCGCCCATGGTCTCCAGCCCCAGCGACAGCGGGCTGACGTCGAGCAGCAGCAGCTCGCCGCCGTCCGCGCCCAGGCCGGCGCGGTTGCCGGCCAGCTGGTCGGCCTGGATGGCGGCGCCCAGCGCGACCGCCTGGTCGGGGTCGATGCCGGTGAAGGGCTCGTGGCCGAACAGGCGCTTGACGGCGGCACGCACCTGCAGCATGCGTGTCGAGCCACCGACCAGCACCACGCCGTTGACCTCGGCGGGCTTGAGCTTAGCGTCGCGCAGCGCGCGCCTGACCGGGGCCAGCGTGCGCTCGACCAGGTCCTGCGTCAGGTCGTCGAACAGGGCGCGGTCGACGGTCTGCGACTCCAGCGTGCCGTCGGCACGGCGGCATTGCATGCTCACCTCGAGCCGGTCGGTCAGCGCCTCCTTGGCCGCACGCGCGGCGGCATGCAGCGCGCCGATCTCCAGCGAGCCCCAGCCGCCGCCGGTGGCGGTGGCGAACCAGGCCGCCAGGCGGTGGTCGAAGTCGTCGCCGCCGAGCTGTGCATCGCCGCTGGTGGCGACCACCTCGAACACGCCGCGCATCAGGTGCAGGATGGACACGTCGAAGGTGCCGCCGCCGAGGTCGTAGACGACGTACAGGCCTTCGTCGGCATGGTCGAGGCCATAGGCCACGGCCGCGGCCGTCGGTTCGTTGAGCAGGCGCAGCACGGTCAGGCCGGCCTTCGCTGCGGCGTCCTTGGTAGCCTGGCGCTGCGCGTCGTCGAAGTAGGCCGGCACGGTGATCACCGCGCCGACCAGCGCCCCGCCGAGTGCGGCCTCGGCGCGTTCGCGCAGGGTTCGCAGCACTTCGGCACCGATCTCCACCGGGCTCTTCAGGCCGTGGCGTGTGCGCACGCCGACGGCGCTGTCGGACATCGCCACCACCGCGTATGGGATGCCCTCGGGGTTGACGTCGGCCAGCGAGCGGCCGATCAGCCGCTTGGCCGAGGCGATGGTGTTGGCCGGGTCCTCGGCCGCGCGCTCGCAGGCCTCGTGGCCGACACGCACGACCTCTTCTTCGCCATAGTGCACCACCGACGGCAGCAGCAGCCGGCCCTGCGCGTCGGCCAGCACCGTGGGCAGCGCGCTGCGCACCGTGGCCACCAGCGAGTTGGTGGTGCCCAGGTCGATGCCGACGGCCAGCCGGTGCTGGTGCGGCGCTGCGGCGCGGCCGGGTTCGGCGATCTGCAGCAGGGCCACGGGCCTTCTCCGTGGCCTAGACGGCGAAGCTCTCGCCGCAGCCGCAGGTGGCGCTGGCGTTCGGGTTGTTGAACTTGAAGCCTTCGTTCAGGCCTTCGCGCACCCAGTCGAGCTGCGTGCCGTCGATCATCGCCAGGCTCCTGGCGTCGACGAGCAGCTGCACGCCTTCGCTCTCGAAGGCGAGGTCCTCGGCACTCGCCGCGTCGGCAAACTCCAGCGCGTAGGCATAGCCCGAGCAGCCGCTGGTCTTGATGGCGACGCGCAGACCCACGCCCCCGCCGCGCTTGGCAAGTGCCTTGCGGATCTGGTTGGCAGCCTTCGGTGTCACGGACAGCGACATGGCAGCCTCCGTCAGATCGAGAACGAGCTGCCGCAGCCGCAGGTGCTGGACGCGTTCGGGTTGCGGATCACGAAGCGTGCGCCTTCGAGGTTGTCCTCGTAGTCGATCTCGGCGCCCATCAGGTACTGCAGGCTCATCGCATCGACCACCACGGTGATAGGCCCGCGCTCGACGCGGATGTCGTCGTCCTTCTTCTCGTCGTCGAAGGCGAAGCCGTACTGGAAGCCGGAGCAGCCGCCGCCGGTGACGAAGATGCGAAGTTGCAGCGCCGGGTCGCCCTCCTCGGCGAGCATCTCGGCGACCTTGCCGACCACGCTGTCGCTGATGTTCAGCGGCGCGGCACCGTCGGGCAGCATGGGCGGCACGAAGGCGCCGGCGGCCATGGGGTTGGCGGTGGCGCAGGACGAGCCGGCACCGGACTGGCCGGCGTGTGATTGGCAGGCGGACATGCAGTTCTCCTTCGCAGGGATGGTTCAGGCCGCCTTGGCGGCGGGTGCACAGGCGGGTTGTTCGAGGCTGGCGTCGTGGCGCGTGCGGTAGTCGGACACCGCGGCCTTGATCGCGTCCTCGGCGAGGATGGAGCAGTGGATCTTCACCGGCGGCAGCGCCAGCTCCTCGGCGATGGCGGTGTTCTTGATCGCCAGCGCCTGGTCCAGCGTCTTGCCCTTGACCCACTCGGTGACCAGCGAGCTCGAGGCGATCGCCGAGCCGCAGCCGTAGGTCTTGAACTTCGCGTCCTCGATCACGCCGGTGGCCGGGTTGACCTTGATCTGCAGCTTCATCACGTCGCCGCAGGCCGGCGCACCGACCATGCCGGTGCCCACGCCGTCGCCGGCGTCGAAGCCACCGACGTTGCGCGGGTTCTCGTAGTGGTCGATGACCTTGTCGCTGTATGCCATGGTGTCGCTCCCTTGCTGGTCAATGTGCGGCCCACTGGATGGACGCGAGGTCGATGCCGGCCTGGTGCATGTCCCACAGCGGGCTCAGCGTGCGCAGCCGTTCGACCGTGTCCTTCACCTGCGCGATGGCGCGGTCGATCTCGGCCTCGGTGGTGAAGCGGCCCACCGAGAAGCGGATCGAGCTGTGCGCGATCTCGTCGGACAGGCCCAGCGCGCGCAGCACGTAGCTCGGCTCCAGGCTGGCCGAGGTGCAGGCCGAGCCGGACGACACCGCGATGCCTTTCATGCCCATCAGCAGCGACTCGCCCTCGACGAACTGGAAGCTGATGTTCAGGTTGTGCGGCACGCGGCGCTCCAGGTCGCCGTTGATGCGCACCTCGGGAATGGACTGCAGGCCGGCAAGCAGCCGGTCACGCAGCGCGCGGATGCGCTCGTTCTCGCTGGCCATGCCTTCGCGCGCCAGCCGGTAGGCCTCGCCCATGCCGACGATCTGGTGTGTCGGCAGCGTGCCCGAGCGCATGCCGCGCTCGTGGCCGCCGCCATGGATCTGCGCCTCGATGCGCACACGCGGCTTGCGGCGCACGTACAGCGCGCCGATGCCCTTGGGCCCGTAGGTCTTGTGCGCCGACAGGCTCATCAGGTCGACCGGCAGGCTGCCGAGGTCGATCGCCACCTTGCCGCTGGCCTGCGCCGCGTCCACATGCAGCAGGATGCCGCGCGAGCGGCACAGCGCGCCAATGGCTGGGATGTCCTGGATCACGCCGATCTCGTTGTTGACGTACATGACCGAGACCAGGATGGTGTCGGGCCGCAGTGCGGCGGTCAGCACGTCGAGGTCGACCAGGCCGTTGCCCATCACGTCGAGGTACGTGACCTCGAAGCCTTCGCGCTCCAGCTCGCGCAGGGTGTCGAGCACCGCCTTGTGCTCGGTCTTCAGCGTGACGAGGTGCTTCCCCTTGCCCTGGTGGAACATTGCCGCGCCCTTGATGGCGAGGTTGTTCGACTCGGTGGCGCCGCTGGTCCAGACGATCTCGCGCGGGTCGGCGCCGATCAGCGCGGCGACGTGCTCGCGGGCGATCTCCACCGCCTCTTCCGCCGCCCAGCCGTAGGCATGGCTGCGCGAGGCCGGGTTGCCGAACTGCTCGTAGAGGAAGGGCACCATCTGCTGCACGACACGCGGGTCGACCGGCGTGGTGGCGGCGTAGTCCAGGTAGATCGGCTTGGCGGTCGGCAGGTCCATGGGGCTCGCTCCAGCGGGTGCGTCTGGCGAGCTCTTTCGCATGGAGCGTGCCAGTCCATCGCTGGGGTGAAAAAGCCCGGTGGATCAGTCACTTGCCGCGTTCTCGCGGTCGCCGGCGGCGGCGCTGGCCCACGTCGGAAGCCGACGCTTGTAGCCTTTGTCGGGAGTGCGACGCGCGCCGCGCCTTGCCGGTCAGGGCTGCGCCGCGACCATCACCGAGTAGGCCTTGAACACCCCGGTGGCCGGCACGCCGACCTTCAGGTCCAGTGCCTCCACCCCCTCGTTGGTGACGCTGGCGCTGAGCGTCGCGCCGCCGGGCAGCGTCAGGATGACCAGCGACGACACGGCGCCGCGCTCGATGCGCGAGACGGTGCCGGCCAGCTGGTTGCGCGCGGACAGCTGCCAGCCGGCGAAGTCGGTCACCAGCACCACGGCCGAAGCCTTGATGAGCGCCAGCGCCTCCTTGCCCTTCTTCAGCTTCAGGCGCTGCGCGGCGGCCGAGGTCATGGTCGCGGTGATCTCGTCGCCGCTCTTCAGCGCGATGGTCACGGTGGCCGACACCGGCCCGAGTTCGATCGCCTTGACGCTGCCGGCGAACTGGTTGCGTGCAGTGGTCTTCATGGCCATTCTCCGGAGCAGGCCGTTCAAGGCCGGCAGTTGGGCGAGGCGCGCCTCCTGGGCGCGCAGGAATTCGCGGTGCTCGTCCTGCAGCGTGCGCCAGGCGCCGAGCAGGCCGCGCGCGGCGACGGTGAGTTGCGTGCCGCCGCCGCCCGCGCCGCCGGTGGCGGTCTCGAGCAGCGGCTCGTTGGCGAGGTTGCAGGCCGTCTCCAGCAGCAGCCAGGCACCCTTGTAGCTGAGGCCTGCGGTGCGCGCGGCCTTGTTGATCGAGCCGGTGGCGTCCAGCGCCTCGAGCAGCGCGAAGAAGCGCGCGTCGAGCCGGCCCGCGAGTCGCAGCTCACCGGTGAGAAGGTCGCCGCTCATTCCATCAACGCCACGGTCTTCACCTGCGCCCACACCGGCATGCCGACGGCGAGTTCGAGCGCATGCGCCGAGCGGCGTGTCAGCCGCGCCACCACCGGCGCCGTGCCGACGCGCACGCGCACCAGCGCGAGCGCCGGATGGTCGTCGTCGGCAATCGCCTCGATGGTGCCGCGCAGCTGGTTGCCGATGCTGGTGCCGGTCTGCGGCGTGCGCGTCAGGCTGACGTCGCGCGCCAGCACGCGCAGGCGCACACGGCGGCCCACGGGCAGGCCGGCATCGCGCGACCACAGCCGGCAGGCTTCACCATCGACGTCGAGCCGGGCGAGCTGCCACTGCGTGTCGCGCTCGCCGACCACCGCGTCGAGCACCACGCCGGCGTCGTCGCCGAAGGCCACCGGCAGGTCCAGCCGCGCCAGCATGTCGGGCAGCGGGCCGTCGGCCAGCACGCGGCCGGCCTCCATGATCACGAGGTGGTCGGCCAGGCGCGCCACCTCGTCGATCGAGTGGCTCACGTAGACGAGGGGAATGCCGAGTTCCGCATGCAGCCGGTCGAGGTAGGGCAGCACCTCGGCCTTGCGCTTCGCATCGAGCGCGGCCAGCGGCTCGTCCATCAGCAGCAGCTTCGGGCTGGTGGCCAGCGCCCGCGCGATGGCCACGCGCTGGCGCTCGCCGCCGGACAGCGTGCCGGGCTGGCGCTCGAGCAGGTGGCCGATGCCCAGCAGCTCGACCACCTGGTCGAGCGGGATGCGGCGCTCGGCCGGCGGGATGCGACTCAGGCCATAGGCCAGGTTGCGACGCACGTCCAGGTGCGGGAACAGCGCGGCCTCCTGGATCACGTAGCCGATCGGCCGCTGGTGCGTGGGCACGAAGCGGCCGGCCGCATCGTCCTGCCAGAGCGCATCGCCGAGCGCGACCCGGCCCGCGGCACGCTCCAGCCCGGCCAGCGCCCGCAGCACGGTCGTCTTGCCGCAACCGGAGGGGCCGAACAGTGCGGTGACACCGCGCGCAGGCCAGGCCAGCGCCACGTCGAGCGTGAAGCCTGGGCGCGGCAGCACGAGACGCGCCTCGATCATGCCGGCCGCTCCTCGCGCGCCGGGCGATTGACCAGGTACAGCGTCACCAGCACCACCAGCGCGAACACCACCATGCCGGCGGCCAGGCGATGCGCCTGGTCGAACTCGGTCGCCTCGACATGGTCGTACAGCGCCACCGACAGGACGCGGGTCTTGTCGGGGATGTTGCCGCCGATCATCAGCACCACGCCGAACTCACCGACGGTGTGCGCGAAGCCGAGCACGCTGGCCGTGACGAAGCCCGGCCGCGCCAGTGGCAGCGCGACGCTGAAGAAGCGGTCCCAGGGGCTGGCTCGCAGCGTGGCCGCCGCCTCCAGCGTGCGCTCGGCAATCGCCTCGAAAGCCTGCTGCAGTGGCTGCACGACGAAGGGCAGCGAGTAGATCACCGAGGCCACCACCAGCCCGGCGAAGGTGAAGGGCAGCCGGCCGAGCCCGAGCCACTGGGTGAACTGCCCGACCGGCCCTTGCGGGCCCATCAGCAGCAGCAGATAGAAGCCGATCACCGTGGGCGGCAGCACCAGCGGCATGGCCACCAGGGCGGCCCAGAACGGCTTCAACCGCGAGCGTGTGCGGGCGAGCCACCACGCGACTGGCGTGCCGACGATCAGCAGCAGCAGCGTGCTGACCGCGGCCAGTTGCGCCGTGAGCCTGACGGCACTCCAGTCAGCCGGCGTCACGGCGCAGCGAGGCCGTAGCCGAAGTCACGGATCACCCGCTGCGCCGCCTCGCCCTTCAGGTAGCCGAGCAGCGCCGCGGCGGCCGGGTTCTTCTCGCCCGCCTTGAGCAGCACCGCGTCCTGGCGGATCTCGCCGTACAGGCCCGGTGGCACCAGCCAGTACGAACCCTTCGGCGGCTGGCCCGGCACGGCCACCTGCGACAAGGCCACGAAGCCGATCTCGGCGTTGCCGGTGGCAACGAACTGGAAGGCCTGCGCAATGCTCTCGCCGGTCACCAGCTTCGGCGTCAGCGCATCGGCGAGGCCGCGCGCCTTGATCACCTCCAGCGCCGCCGCGCCATAGGGCGCGACCTTGGGGTTGGCGATGGCCAGGTGCTTCACCTTGTCGGAGGCGAGCACGGCACCCCGGTCGTCGACGAAGCCGGGCTGCGCGCTCCACAGCACCAGCCTGCCCAGCGCATAGGTGAAGCTGCTGCCGGCCACCGCGTGGCCTTCGGCGATCAACTTCCTCGGCGTCTCGTCGTCGGCCGCGACCAGCACCTCGAACGGCGCGCCGCTGACGACCTGCGTGTAGAACTTGCCGGTCGAGCCGGTGGACAGCTTCAGCACGTGGCCGGTGGCGGCGGTGAAGCCCTCGCCGATCCGCGCCATCGGGCCGGCGAAGTTGGCGGCCACGGCCACCTGGACCTCGCCCGCCCGCGCGGCGGTGGCGACCAGCAGCGACAGCAAGAGTGCGGACAAACGGCACATCATCGGGGCCCTCTCTAACGTTGTGTAGTCTAATACACAACGCTCAAGCAAGATCCCGACCCGCCGACCTCAGTCCTCCGGCCCGAAGCACAGCGGCCGGTCGACGCACACCGCGCAGCTCGGCGCCTTGCAGATGAACAGCTCCTCGCGCTCGCAGAGCTGCTTGTAGAGGAACTTCTTCCACTTCATGTCGGCGTGGTTCTTCGCCACCAGCGACGGGAACCAGCGGCCCATCAAGGCCGAGAGTTCGGCGCGCGAGGCGAAGCGCAGGTCCTGCCAGAGGTGGTTGTCGCCCAGGCAGCCGATGGCCACGCGCTCGGCCACGGCGGCGATCTCGTCGTGCGTGCCGGCGGCCGGGTCGGCATGCTCGAGCAGCAAAGCGACGAGGTCCACGACCTCGTCGGCGCGCTGCATCACGATGTCGTTCACGGCGCTGTGAGCCTCAGGCGCTGGCAGCCGCGTGCGTGTAGCACTTCTTCGGGCAGATCTTCGAACAGGCGGTGCAGCCGATGCACAGCTCGCCGTGCGCGATCGTCATCACCTTCTTCTCGTACTCTTCCTCTTCGTCGCCATCGGGGTCGACGGCGATGCGCTCGCCCTCGTCGTTCAGGCCGACGAGCTCGAGCACGCCGCGCGGACAGACGCGGAAGCAGCGACCGCAGCCGATGCACTTCTCCTCGTTGATCGACTGGACGAAGGTCGGCGTCCAGGTGGCGCCGGAAGGCAGGGTCACGCTGAACTGGCTCACGACGCCACCTCCGCCAGCTTCTTGCGCGCCGCCATCAACGCCACATGGGCCTCGTGCGCGATCTTCGCCACCTCGGGGATGCGCTCCCAGTTCGTCGGCAGCTCTTCGCTGAGATCGTGCAGGTCCATCTTCGCCTGCGTGGCGCGAGCGTTGAGCTTCTTGATCTCGGCCTTCAGGGTTTCGGCGTCATCCATAGGTCGCGACCTCCTTGTACGTCTCGATCATCTTCACGCCCTCGGCGACCAGCTTGTTGCCGGCCTCGGCCAGCTTGGCGAGGCTGGGGAAGCCGAAGCGGTGCACGTCGCGCAGGTAGCGGTTGACCACGATCAGCCGGCCGGTGGTCAACACCGTGCGGCCGAAACCTTCGTGGCTCATCTTGGTCATCGGCGCGACCATGCAGCCGGTAGCGCGTTCGATCGCCAGGCCGATGGCGTTGTGGAACAGGTCCAGGCGCCACAGCGTGTCCGGGTCCGGGTCGCCCATGATCGGCATCGCACGGCGCTGCTCGGCGCTGAGGATGAAGGGCTCGAGCAGCTTGGCGTCGCTCTTGCCTTCCCAGGTGCCGTGGGTGTCCTGCGCGCGCAGCTGCTTGACCAGCTCGCGGATGAACGGGTCCTGAAGCAGGGCCTCGTCGCTGGGCGCTTCACTGACGACGGCGCTCACGACTTCACCTCGTCGTCGCTGTCGAAGTCCGCCGTGCGCGGCTGGTCCTTCAGCAGCGCCTTGCGCAGCCAGGGCGGGGGCGTGCCCTTGAGCACTTCCTGCAGCTTGTCGAGGATGTCGAGGATGGGCTCGGGCGAGCTGACCTTGATCGGGTGGATCTTGCTGGCCACCACGCGCGCCGCCGCCGAGCCGCCGATGGCGGCGACGTAGACGATCGCGCAGTCCTTGATGGCCTCGAGCTTGGGCGCGAGCTTGTCCTCGTTGCCGTCTTCGGCGAGGTCGTCGCCGAAGCCGTGGTCGTGCACGAAGTCGTAGCCCTCGGGCGTGATCTCGTACACCGCGAGGTGCTTGGCCCAGCCGAAATGCGCATCGACGCGCTGCTGGTCCTGGGTGGCGAAGGCGATCTTCATGGCTTCTCCTGAAACGTGAGGGTCATGCGCTGGCCGGCGCGAGCTGGTCGCCCGGCTTCGGCAGGCGTTCGATGTGCGCCGGCAGATGAACGGTGGTGGGGGCAACGGCGGCGAGCCGGGAGGCCGCGGGCAGCGGCCAGTCGTCCGGCCCGTGGTGGGCGATCTGTTCCATCATCAGGTTGCCCACCGCGTAGACGAGGTTGCGCGTGCCGCGGTAGCCGACGTGGCAGATGTGCGCATTGCCGACACGGTCGAACATCGGGATGCCGAGGCGGAACAGTGGTTTGCCCAGGCGCTCCGCCGCCTGGCGGCCATGCGAGTGCGTCATCAGCAGGTCGCAACCGGCCACGGCGGCGCTGCGCTCGAAGTCCTCCAGGTCGCCGATCAGCACCTCGCTGGTGGGCAGCTTCGCGAGCAGCGGCGAGTGCGTGGTGCTCACGCACACCGAGAGCTCGACGCCCATCTCGGCGAGGAACATGCCGGCGGACCACAGCAGGTCGGGCTCGGCCGCGATGGCCAGCTTGACGTTGCCGAGGTGGAAGTGGCCGTCCAGCATCGCGTCGACCAGCTGGCTGCGCTGGCGGCGCAGCCTGGCCGGCACCGGCTGGCCGGACAGTTCGGCGAGCTTCGCGACGAAGGCATCGCTCGCGGTCAGCCCGGTGAGGCGGTCGAACAGCGTGAACGGAACGCCGCAGCGCTGCTCCAGCGCCACCGCGGCCGGCCGCATCTGCTCGCCGAGGGCCAGCGTGTGCGCCGCCGCGCCCAGCGTGCGCAGCTCGGCCAGCGGCGTGCCGCCGATCGTCGTGCCCAGCCACTGCTCGGGGATGTGGCCGTCGAGTGAGCCCGACACGTCGGGCACGAACACCGGCTGCAGACCGAAGAGTTCGATGAGGTCGCGCAGCTCTTCCAGGTCGCCCGGCGTCAGGTGGCAGCCCGGCAGCACGTTGACCTGGCGCGGGCGCTTGTCGACCGCCTTCTCCGGCAGCGTCGAGACCAGCATCTGCACCGCGCGCGCCCAGCCGTCCTGGAAGGCGCCGACGTAATCGGGCGTGGAGACGTAGACGATCTCGGTGTCGGCCAGCTCGGGGTGCTTCCGGCGCGCCGTGCGGATGTAGCCGTCGACATCGTCGCCCTTGGTCTCGGTCAGGCCGGTCGAGCAGATCGCGATGATCGCGGGCTTGGCGCGGCTGCGGATGTTGAGCAGAGCCTTTTCCAGATTCTCGTAGCCGCCGAGGATGGTGGTGACCTCGTTCATCGCCGTCGTCTGCAGCGGGATGGCCTCCTTGAAGTGGCGCACCAGCAGCACCACGCCGAAGGAGGTGCAGCCCTGCGAGCCGTGCATCATCGGCATGCACGACTCCAGCCCCATGAACGCATAGCTCGCGCCCAGCGGCTGGCTCATCTTCAGCGGGTTGACCGCGCAGGCCTTCTTCGACTCGGTGACGAGGGCCATGTCAGGCTCCCACCAGAAGCGGGTCGACGCGTTCCCACGGCGCGGGCGTCCTGACCTGCTCCCACACCGGGTTGAACAGCGCCTTGTCGATCTCGGCCACCATCGTGACCATGCCCTCGTAGCCGGCGAAGGCGTGGTGGCGTTCCTGGTTGATGTCCATCCAGGGCATGCGCGCCTTCAGCGCGACGAACTGGCTGCGCCCGCCGCTGAGCATGATGTCGGCGCGGGCGTCGCGCAGCATCGCGTACATCTCGCGCGGCGTCATGTCGTCGATCATGTGGGCATCGTCACCCATGATCTCCTTGATCTTCTCCTTGTCTTCCTTCGTGCTCTTCTTGGTGCTGGTGCCCACCACCTGCAACCCAGCCTCCTGCAAGGCTGAGACCACCGACCAGCTCTTCACGCCACCGGTGATCAGCAGCACCTTCTTGCCGGACAGCCGCTCGCGGTAGGCGCGGATGCGCTCCCAGGCGCGCGCTTCCTCGGCGGCGATCAGTGCCTCGGCGCGGTCACGCAGGTCCGCCGGCGCGCCGCGCTCCACCAGCAGGCGCGCGATCTCGCGCAGCGTGGTGCTCATGTCGCTGATGCCGTAGAACGAGCCCTCGAAGTACGGGATGCCCCAGCGCTGCTGCATGCGCGTGGCGACGTTGATCATCGACTTGCTGCAGACCATCATGTTGGCGCGCGCGCGGTGCGCCGAGGCGATCTCGCGGTAGCGCCCGTCGCCCGAGATGCACGATTGCACGCGCACGCCCAGCGCGTCGAGCAGCGGCTTGACCTGCCACAGCTCGCCCGACAGGTTGTACTCGCCGATGATGTTGATGTCGTACGGCGTCGTGAACTCGGGCTCGACGGTGCCGATGACATGGTCGAGCAGCGCCTCGGCGCCGAGCTTGTTGCCCAGGTTCTTCGGCCCGGCGAAGCCCGGCGAGTTGACCGGGATGACCGGCGTGCCAAACTTTTCCGTCGCACGCTGGCAGACGGCCTCGACGTCGTCGCCGATCATCGCCGTGACGCAGGTCTGGTAGACGAACACCGCCGGAGGGTTGGCCTTTTCGACGATCTCGCGGATCGCCTTGAACAGCCGTTTCTCGCCGCCGTAGACGACATCGAACTCGTTGATGTCGGTGGTGAAGCCGGTGCGGTAGGTGGTGGCACCGCTGGAGGCGCTGTGGCGGTTGTCCCAGCTGTTGCCCTCGCAGGCGATCGGCCCGTGCACCAGGTGCGCCACGTCGACGATCGGCTGCAGCGCGATCTTCGCGCCGTCGAAGGCGCAGCCGCCGGCCGCGGCGCCCGGCGTGAGCTGCTTGGTGCAGCCCTTCCTGCGTTCCTTGTCGGACTTCTTCAGGTTGACGTCGCAGCCGGGCTCGTCGAAGACCTGGGCGATCTTGGCGTTCAGCGATGCGGACATGCGGGGCCTCCCGAAGCGGTTGAGAGGCTGCATTGCAGAAACGGTGCCACCCCGGCCGAGGCCGGCAACCCTCGTGGAATCAACGACTTGCATCGTTGGCGACGGTGCTGACCCGTTGATGGGTTTGCGACAAAGGCGACGCACCCCCCAGAACACGGTGGCCGAACACCACTCGCCCAAACACTTTACGTTTGTGAACGCCACTCGGGATGTCCGTGTGAAGACACTCCGCGCACAGGCAGATGCCCATGCCGCATCGCCAGGCCGGCACTGAACGCGCCTTGTGTGATTCAGCGCCGCGACCAAGAAGAATGGCTCAGGGAAGGTACATGGTGACATCGGGAATCCAGGGCGCGCCCCTCGGAGGGCGCACGCGCGCATGGGCTTGCGCCCGTCTCTTGCTGGCCCTGGTGGCCTGCGTCGGCATGCAGGCCTGCGGCGGCGGCAAGGACGGCACGGAGCCCAGCGGCAATGGCACACCGACGCCGGCACCTGCACCGTCGCCAGCACCGTCACCATCTCCCGCGCCGCCACCGGTCGCGGCGGGCAACTGCTCGCAGCTCGGGGCGGTCGGCGAATGGCAGAACATCACGCCGCGCGGCACCTATGCGAAGGCCGTCAACGGCACCGTCGGCGCGGCGATCGTCGTCGACCCCTTCGTCGCCAGCCGCTTGTGGCTCGGCACCGGCAGCGAGAACGACGAGATCTGGCGCTCCGACGACTGCGGCGGCACCTGGACGCGCGTGAACACCGGCCCCGGCAGCGTCGGCGACGGCCAGACCGTCGGCGGCGTCGGCGACGGGGCGCAGTGGAGCATGATGGTCGACACGGTGCGGCGCGACACGCTGTACGCGGTGTCCGGCTACGGCGCGCAAAGCCTGTGGAAGTCGACCGACGGCGGCACCCGCTGGACCGACATCCTCGCGGGCACCGAGTACGAGCGGCACGCCGAATACCGCTTCGTCAACAACGTGTCGATGGATGCGGGCGATCCGCAGCACCTGCTGGTGTCGACCCACGGCGGCTGCTCGGCGCCTTACGGCCCGAGTTGCATGGCCGAAACGCTCGACGGCGGCGCGACCTGGCGCACCTTCGCCGCACCGGAGGGCTGGTTCGAAGGCGGCGGTGTCGTGATCGTCAGCGGCGGCACCTGGGTGTGGTGCGGCTTCACGATGCTGGTCACCGAGGACTCGGGGGCGACCTGGCGTCCCGGCCTCGCCGGCGGCGGCAGCTGCGAGGCCGAATACACGATCAGGCCGCTCACGCGCGCGGCGAACGGCAAGTACTACCTCGGCAGCCGCGATGGCGTGCTGCGCAGCACCGACGGAACGCGCTGGGAGAAGGTGCCGAACACCAGCGGCTTCATGGTGATGATGGCCCAGGGCTCGGCGGAGGTGTTTGCGGCCAACCAGTGGCAGCCCTCGATCCGCATGGCCTCGCTGGCGAACGACGAGGTGTGGCGCGATCTGCCGACGCCGCCGCAGATCGCGCAGGGTACCGACGGTGGCATTCCGTTCCTCGCCTACGACGAGGTGCACAAGGTCCTGTACGCCTCGATGTTCTCGGGCGGTGTGGCGCGCATGCGCGTCAAGTAGGGCAGTGCATCCCATGCACCAACGTCACTGGGCGCTCGCCGCACCGGCACACCCCGCGGCGGCATCGCGCCTGCGCGGGCTGGCACTGCTGATCGCCGTGTCGATCGCCGGCTGCGGCGGCAACGAGGCGCCGGCACCGGTCGCCGGCGGGCCTGCTCCTGCTCCTGCACCTGCACCTGCACCTGCACCCGCACCTGCACCCGCACCTGCACCCGCACCGGCGCCGGTCGAGCCCGGCCCGCCCGGCTGCGGGCTGTCCGCCGCCGCGTTCTGCGAGACCTTCGACGCGCCGTCCAGCGTGCAGGGTCGGGCCGGCGAACTCGATGCGCGGCGCTGGAGTGGCTCGCGGGCCAAGCACGGCTTGCCGAGCGCCGACGGCATGGCCATCGCCATGGGCGCAGCCACCATCCCGTCGTGCCGTGCCGGCCTTCCGTCCACCGTGCTGCTGCCGCAGGACACGCTGGTCTGCGATCCCACCGCCAGCATCCACAGCCGCCACCTGATGGTGGCCGCGGGCATGCAGAACTACGGGCAGCACACCTACCGCATCCGGCAGCCCTTCGACTTCGCCGGACGTACCGGCCGCATCGTCTTCGATGCCGAGGCGCATGTGCAGAGCGCGCTCGTCGGCTGGATCTCGGTCGAGGTGCTCGAGGATCCGATCGGCGCCCCGTCGTTCGACCACCAGGGCAACTGGGAGGGCGGCCTGATCCCGCGCAACGGCTTCGAGGTGCAGTTCAACAACGACTCGCTGTCCACGACCTCGTCGCCGTCGATCGGCGTCGGCTTCATCGAGCTGTTCGACAACTACCGCGCCACCACGCTCGCGCCGGCGACGCTCACCACCATCGCCACCGCGGCGGGCCGGTTGAACCGCTTCGAGCTGCGGGTGGCGCAGGACCGGATCGAGGTCTACGGCCGGCCGGCGTCGAGCGACGGCAAGACCTTCGCCCCGGCGGTGCTGCTGTACGGCGTGGACGTGAAGCTGCCGTTCACGCGCGGCTACGTCTCCATCACCACGCACAACCACGCGAGCGAGAAATACGGTGCCATCGACGCCTGGATCGCCCGCTGGGACAACGTCGGCTTCGACGGCCCGGTCGTCGGCCGGTGGCGCGAGTTCGAGGTGCCCGATTCGCTGACCCGACCGTCGCAGGGCAACGGCGCGTCGCCGCTGGTCGACGTCGGCTACCGCATCGCCGATGCGTCCAGCGGCCCCGCCCAGAAGCTGGTGCTGAAGGACGTCGACCTGCGCGACGCGCAGTCGGCCAGGCTGAGCTTCACCGCCTGGTACCTCACTTTCACCGGCGATCCGGTGTCCACCTACACGCTGCGCTACCGGCTCAACGGCCGGGCCTGGCGCGAGCACGCGCTGAGCGCCGACGATGTGGCGATCCTGACCTCCGGTGTGAACGGCGGGCTGGTCGCCCACCTGCTCGACGTCCCTCTGGACGAACTGATTGACGGCGACAACACGCTCGAGTTCGTCACCACCCACGCGCCACAGAGCTATCCGCCCGTGTTCGCCAACATCGATCTCGTGCTCAAGACCCGTTGAGGAGCCCCGACATGACGCCCCGACACACGCCCCTGCGCCATCACGTTCTCGGCCTGATGTTCGCCACGGTCCTCTCGGCCTGCGGCGGCAGCGGCAACGGCGACGGCAGCACCGCCGGGACGCCACCCGCACCGGCGCCCGGCCCCACCCCGGCGCCCGCACCGGCTCCGTCCCCGGCGCCCAGCCCGGCACCTGCGCCGACACCGGCGCCCGCGCCGGCCCCCGCGCCCGCCGGCCCGCTGACGGCGGCGCCCGAAGTGCGCTACCTGCGCGACGACCGCGTGGTCACGCTGGAGATGGACTACAACGCCGACAACCCCTGGGGCCAGTTCTGGCGCATGTCAGGCTCGCCTGACGACGATGCCGGCTTCCTGGTGACCTGGTGGCCGGAGGCCGCGACGGCGGCCGAACGCGCCACCGCCGCGCTGGTGATGGACGGCAACGTGTGCCTGAGCCCGTCGAGCCCGGAGCGGGCCCGCGCGATGAGCGCCGAGCGCAGCACGGCAGCCAGCAAGCCGCTCGCGCTCAACCTGCCCGACGGCGCGAAGTGGCTGGTCACCGCCAACCGGCGCGTGCAGCTGCAGCCGCTGGACAACGACCGCAACTACCGGGTGCGCGTGCAGCGCTTGAGCGCGCGCGGCAAGATCACCAGCCAGGCCAGCGAGTTCAGCTTCAGCGGCGGCGACGGCCGGCGGGTGGCCGCACTGCGCGCCAGCATGACCCACTTCGACGACTTCAACCTGCCGCTGGGTGCGGCCGACGAGCGGCTGTGGAACAACGCGCAGATGGTTTCCACCGACCCGCGCTTCAACCTGTTCTTCATCAACGACCAGTTCCACGCGCACACCATCACCGGCACGCGGGTCGACAACACCGGCGACCGCTCGCAGACCTCGCAGCGCTTCCGCAAGAAGATCCGCATCGAGCCGACGGGCGAGCGCCGCATCGTGTTCGACATGGACTCGCCGCTGAGCCCACGCTCGGTGTGGTACCTCGACCTGAACTCGATGCCAAGCGACCTGACCGGCCACGCGAGCTTCTTCGACGAGGAGGGCGCGCTCGGCCTGCCGGCCGGCATCCTGCGAGTGCGCATGCAGTTCCAGACGCTGAGCGTCAGCATCGTCGACATGAAGGGCGCCTCGCACCAGGTGGCCAGCGTCGACATGGAACAGGCGGGCCGACAGGCACTGCCGAACGTGCGCCGCGCCTTCGACGTGCGCGTGAGCACCGGCCGGATCCAGATCTTCGTCGACGGCAAGAGCCTGATCAACGCGGCCTTCGCGCCCTACAGCTTGCCGCCGGGCGACTACGACCCGATGTGGATCAACTTCGGCTACAACACGCCGAAGGACGGCGTGCCCTACTTCCTGGTGCACTGGGACAACTTCGGCTTCGACGGGCCGGTGGTCGACGCGCGCACGGTGCACAACTACGTGAGCCGCATCGAGGGCACCGACTACCAGAAGGCGGAAGCCGGCAAGCCCGCCACGTTCACGGTCAGGATCCCCGACGACCTGCGGCCGGTGAGCTCGGGCGCCACGGCCGAAGCCTGGCTGGTCTACACCTACCAGATGGGCGACTACTCGTCCCTGAACATCGGCGCGAGCGACTTCGTCCGCGTCAACGGCGGTGCCCGCCACACGATGCCGCAGCCCATCAACAACACCGCGCCGCTGAACCCCGACGCCAGCGGCTGGGGCACGCCGCACACGGCGCGCATCAAGCTCGGCAACCTGGTGCGCGGCGGGACGTCACCGCTGCTGGTGGGCAGCAACAGCTTCCAGTTCAACGCGCAGAACGCCGGCCTGCTGAACGTGCATGTCGAGGTGCACTACCCGGAGGGCAGCGCGCCAGCCTACACACCGCCTGCGGCGATCCACCGCTTCCCGCTGCACTCGGAACTGCCCAAGCTCGGGCCGCCGGCACGCCTGCAGCGCATCGGCACGACCGACGTCGGCGGCGACCAGCACATCACCAACACGAAGCGCGTGGCCATACCGGTCAGCGGCACGGTGCCGCTGAACATCGAGGCGGGCAACGCCAGCTGGGCCGGCTGGGCGCCCGAGCTGATGCACATGCCGCCGGTGAGCACCGAAGTCTGGAGCACCGGTGGCACTGGCGGCCTGGCGAAGATCGAAGTGTTCATCCGCCGCGTGGGCAGCGGCAGCGGGCCGGGCCAGCAGGTGCTCATGCTCGACACCGCTGTCGACGCGCCGGCACCGCAGGGCCGCTACCTGCTGCAGTTCGACTCGCGCGGTTTCGCGAACGGCGACTACGAGCTGTTCGTGCAGGCGACGACACCGTCGGGCCTGAAGAGCCACCCGAGCTACGGCGACGAAACCTACCAGTTCAATGCGAACGCGCTGTCGGGCGCGTACTACCCGATCCCGATCCGCATCCAGAACTGAGCGCGATGGCGCGGCTGCGCGCTCAGGCGGCCGCGGCGAGCCGCACCCGCGTGCGCCAGGCCTGGTCGAGGCGGCCGCCCTCGGTGTCGGCGTGCGCGAGGAAGTAGTGAGACGGCGGCGCCCCGTAACAGCGTTGCCAGACCTTGGCCAGATGCGCGGAGTCGGCAAAGCCCGAGGCCTGCGCCACCTGCGTCAGCGAGCGGCCGCTGCCGAAGAACATCGCCGCGCGCTGGATCTTCACGGCCAGCGCGTACTGCCGCGGCGTGATGCCGAGGCTGTCGACGAACTGGCGCGACGCGTGCGGCGCCGAGCATTCGACCAGTTCTCCCAGCGCTGTGGCCGTGATGCCGGGCTCCAGCCGAATGGCCGACATCATGCGCAGCACGCGCGGCGGCAGCGGGTCGGCCGGCGCGATCAGGTCGGCAACCTGGGAGACCGCCATCTGCATCGCGGCCTGGAACTGCCGCCCCTGCAACCGCCCCGACGCAAAGGCTCTTGCACTGCAGAGCAGCGCCTCCGTCCGCCGTTCGTCGAAGACCCGCACCGGTTGCGGCCCGCACTGTCGCGCGAAGGTGTTGAAGCGCAGGTGGGTGGGCTCGATGTCGACCAGCACGACGGGTGCGCCGCCCGAATCGAGCAAGCGGTGCGTGAATGGGCTCACCAGCAGCACACTGCCCGACCATTGCCGGCCGCCGCTGCTCACCACCAGCGGCGTCGAGCCCAGCGCGCAGGCCAGTGTCGCGGCGTGACGGCAGACCCGACTCAGCGTCGCGCCGCAGGCATAGGCAAAGCTGTCGCCCATCAGTCCGAGGCGGGGGATCGTGGCAGTCTCGGGCATGGCGCCTGATGCTGCCGTCCTGGCCGGCCCGGGTCAAGGCCTCACGGCGCCCCGCTCCACGTCGAAGCGCGCCTGTGCGCGCACGGCCTTCTCCTCCATGCCCAGCACGGTCGACGCGTCGGCGCTCATCAGCTCGAGCAGCCGGCGCGCGACGGCGTCGTCCTGCCCGAACATCTGTCGCGTCGCTTCGGCGCCGAAGTGGCTCGCGCGCAGCGCCTGCAGGCCGGCCAGCTGCGCCAGGCCTTCCTGCGGGACCAGCGGCGCCTCCCCGGGTGGGTACGCGGCACGCTGGGCCTGGTCGAATGCCTCGAACTGCGCTACCAGCTCGCGCGCTCGCGCGGCCGCGCCCGCCGGCAGTGTGGCCAATTCCGCGTCCACCTTGCGCTCCAGTACGTCGCCGGCATTCAGCGCCAGCAGCGCCTCCAGCCGGTGACGGGTGCCGGCGTCGAGCACCAGGGCACCCTGCTCGTTGGTCCGGAACACGCCGTCGCCGCGCAGCACCGGCGCCGCGGTCTCGGTGGCAGACGCGACGGCGGGCGACGGCGCGGCAACGCCGGGCTGGGGCAGCGGTGCAGGCGCCTCGACCTCGCGTGGCGTGCTGGACCATGGAAAGGCCACCTCGGCGGGCGGCGTCGGACTGAGCGGCGCAGGGCGCCATGCCAGCACGGCCACGGCGGACACCGCGACCGTGCCGCCCAGCACCGCCAGCCAGCGGCGCGCCCGGGGAGAGAGTTTGCGCATCAGGCGCTCCCGCGTCAGTAGGGGCAGTTCTTGTTGTAGCGGTCGAACACGAGCGAAGTGGCGTAGGCGTCGTGCGGCGCGCCGCAGAGGAAGGGCGAGTAGCGCGTGTCGGCGTCGACGAACCGCTTCATCCAGGCCACGCCGTAGCGGCCGATGGGCGTGTTGGTGCTGTTCGGCGTGAAGTGGGTGGCGAGGTTGAGTTCCGCGTAGGCCTTGGGCGTGGTCGCCGGCAGGCTGGCGTAGAACGGGCGTGCATGCACGGCCACCGAAGCGACGGAGTCGCCGTCGGCGCCGACGATCAGCGTCGGCACGCGCACACGCGTGAAGCTCGTGCTGAGGTTCCAGGGTGTCAGCGGCAGCGATGCCTTGAGGCTGGGGTTGTCTTCGGCGGCGATCAGCGCACCACCGCCGCCCATCGAGTGGCCGGCCACGGCGAGCCGTGCGCTGTCGACTCGGCTGCGCACCGTGCTGCTGGCGTTGTTGACGACATGGCTGAGCGCGGCCATCAGCTGCGTGGCTCGGCTGGGCGGCTGGTCCAGCGTGGTGTTGGTGTTGATGGTGATCACCACCAGTCCATGCGACGCGAGGCGCCTGCCCAGCCAGGCGATGCTCGACTGCGTGGCGGTGAAACCCGGGCTGATGGCCACCACCCCGTAGCGACCAGTGGCGGTGGGGTAGTAGATCGTGCCGCCGCCGAAGCCGCGTGGCAGCGAGACGCCGGTGCTGGAGATGGCAAACGAGCCGGATGTGGCGTTGAGCCCGGAAGACGTCGGATCCGGCCCGACCTGGGCGGACACCGGGCCCGCCAGGGCCATGGCCAGCGACGCGATGGCCGCCGGCATGGCGCGGCCCGGCTTGTCGAAGTGAGTCATTCGGAGTCTCCTGGAGTGATTGGATGTCCCGTCGCGCGTCGCGCCCGGGCCGGACCAGTCTAGGAAGACCCCGTCTGAACGACTTGTATGCAGCGCGCCCTCGTCCCCCTAGGACACGAGTGCTGCTCGCCGAGCCGGGTGGTGGCGAGGGCCGTGGCCAGCGCCCTCGGCCCGGCGCCCGCTTCGGTTGACGCCTGCGCTACAGGTCGTCGGCCAGCACCTCGGTGGCGACGAGCTGCTCGCGCAGCGCCCAGCGCGCGCGCCAGCCCTCGCCGGCCCAGGCCGGGTCGTGAGCGCGCTCGAAGGCCGCCATGGCGGCCGCCTCGTCGGGGTAGACGTGGCAGCGTCCGGCCGCGTGCAGGGCCGCTGCGTCGCTGCGCGCCAGCTTGGATTCCAGGTCGTCGACGTCGAAGGCGAACCAGGCGCGCGGCGCGGCGCCTTCGGGCTGCTCGACGACGAAGATCATTCGGCGCCGTCCACGATCAGCTTGCGCCACTCGGCCTGGCGGATGCGCTCACGCACCCGCGCCGCCGAGCCGTCGAAGTCGTCCTGCGCGCGGCGCAGCGCCGCCTGCGCCACCGAGGCCTCGGCCAGCGTCAGCGGCAGGCGGCCGGCCATGTGCGTGGCGCGCGGCACCCGCTGCAGGATGGCGCTGCGGTTCGGGTGCTCGTCGAGCACGACGAGTTCATCGGCCTCGGGCCGGCCGTCGAGGCAGACATGCCGCCCGATCACCTCGACCCTGTGGCCGTCGGAGGTGGTCCGCACGAGCACCGGTGCCGCGTCCATCAGAAGGTCACCAGCACGTCTTCGTGGCGCACGATGAACTGGCAGGCCAGCCGCCAGGGCGGCGGCCGGTCGTTCGTCTCGGCGTCCTCGATCTGTGCCTGCGTGATCTTGCCGGCGTAGCGCAGCACGGTCTTCTCCTTCTCGGTGAGCGACATGCCGACGGGCGCCTTGCCCGACAGCACGCTCACCTGGATCAGGCAGGAGCCGCACTCGCCGTTCTCGCACTCGAAGTTCAGCGGCACCTTGTGCTGCTTGGCGACGGACAGCAGCGTGTGGGTGTCGCCCGCCACCGCGTAGACGGTGACGTCCTTCGGCAGGCGCGGCGAGGTGAAGGTGACGTTGGCCATGACTGCGCCTATCGGATGATGTCGTACGAGTAGTCGGTCTTGCCGGGCACGATGGTGTTCGCGTCCAGCGTCTCGAAGAACTCGTCGAGCAGCATCGTCAGCAGCCACAGCGCGCCGTTGTAGCCCCAGGTCGGGAAGCGGTGGTAGTGGTGGCGGTCGAAGATCGGGAACACCAGGCGGATCAGCGGCACGCCGGTGTCGCGCTCCAGGTACTTGCCGTAGGTGTTGCCGATCAGGAAGTCCACCGGCTCGGTGTGCAGCAGTGAACGCAGGTGCCACAGGTCGCGCTTCGGGTAGACCTTGCAGGCCGCACCGTAGGGCGAGGCGTCGAACACCTTCTGCACCTTGGCCGCCCAGTCGTCGTTGCCGTTGGTGGCCAGCACGTGCGCCGGCTCGGCGCCGAGCTCGAGCAGGAACTCGGTGTAGCCGATCATCTGGTCCGGGTCGCCGTACAGCGCGTAGCGCTTGCCGTGCAGGTGGGCCTGGCTGTCTGCCATCGCGTCGACCAGCTGGCCGCGCTCGCGCTCCAGCTCGGCCGGCACCGGCTTGCCGGTCAGGCGCGACAGCGCCATGATGAAACGGTCGGTGCCGGCCACGCCCACCGGCGCGTTGAGCACGACGACCTCCTGGCCCTTCTCGGCGAGGTACTTGCTTGTCTTCTCGCAGCAGAACTCCTGGAAGACGATGGTCGCCTTGGCGTGCAGCGCCGCCTCGACCTCGGCCTTGGTGGTGCCGCCCTCGTACATGCGGAACTCGCCGTCGGTGGGCGTGTTCCACACCTCCGACGGATCGCAGATCACGTTCACCGTCGCGCCGAACAGCGAGAAGATGCGCTTGATCTCCTTCATGTTGCCGACCACGAAGCCGTCGAAGCCGCCGATGAAGTTGATGCTGTCGTTCGGCACGCGCACCAGCGGTTCGGTGGTCTTGCTCTTGCCGTCCCAGAAGTGCTGCAGCACGCCGAGCAGTGCGTTGTCGTAGCCGGTCACGTGGCTGCCGACAAAGGCCGGCGTGTGCGCGAACGGCACGTCGAACTCGGCCGGCACGCTGCCCTTCTCCTTGGCCGTCTTGATGAAGGCGTTCAGGTCGTCGCCGATCACCTCCGCCATGCAGGTGGTGCTGACGGCGATCATCTCCGGCTTGTACAGGCTGTAGGCGTTGGACAGGCCGTCGACCATGTTGTTCAGGCCGCCGAACACCGCCGCGTCTTCCGTCATCGACGAGCTGACGCAGGAGGTCGGCTCCTTGAAGTGGCGGCTGAAGTGGCTGCGGTAGTAGGCCACGCAGCCCTGCGAGCCGTGCACGAAGGACAGCGTCTTGGCAAAGCCGTTGGCCACGAACACCGCGCCCAGCGGTTGGCAGGCCTTGGCCGGGTTGACGGTCAGCGCCTCGCGGGCGAAGTTCTTCTCCTTGTACTCCTTGCTCTTCGTCCAGTCGCGGATCTCCGCGATCTTGACGTCGGCATGGTTGAACTCGAAGTTCGCCTTCTTGTCGGCGAAGATCTTCTGGTACTCCGGCTCACGGAACAGCAGTTCGTGGTCGATGACCTTCTCGGCGGATTGGGGCATGGTGTTCTCCTAAACCTTGAAGGGCGGCGCAGCCGCCCGCTGTCGTTGTCGGCGTTACGCTGCTTGTTTCCAGGGCGCCTTGGCGAGCTTCCAGACCGGCGAGCTGATCGCCATGTCCATGTCGCGCGCGAAGATCGCGAAGCCGTCGTAGCCGTGGTACGGGCCCGAGTAGTCCCAGCTGTGCATCTGGCGGAACGGCACGCCCATCTTCTGGAAGACGTACTTCTCCTTGATGCCCGAGCCGATCAGGTCCGGCTGGATCTTCTCGACGAACTTCTCGAACTCGTAGCCGGTCACGTCGTCGTAGATCAGCGTCGCGTCGCCGATGTAGTGCGTGGTGCGCTGGTAGTCGTCGTTGTGGCCGAACTCGTAGCCGGTGCCGACCACCTTCATGCCCAGGTCTTCATACGCGCCGATCACGTGGCGCGGACGCAGGCCGCCGACGTACAGCATCACCGTCTTGTCCTGCAGGCGCGGCCGGTACTTGGCGATGACGGCGTCGACCAGCGGCTGGTACTTGGCGATCACGGCCTCGGCATTGGCCTTGATGGTGTCGTCGAAGTGGCTGGCGATCTCGCGCAGGCTGGCGGCGATCTTGGTCGGGCCGAAGAAGTTGTACTCGACCCAGGGAATGCCGTACTTCTCTTCCATGTGCCGGCTGATGTAGTTCATCGAGCGGTAGCAGTGGATGAGGTTGAGCTTGGCCTTCGGGGTGTTCTCCAGCTCGGCGATCGTGCCGTCGCCCGACCACTGCGCGATCACGCGCAGGCCGATCTCTTCCAGCAGGATGCGTGACGACCAGGCATCGCCGCCGATGTTGTAGTCGCCGATGATGGTGACGTCGTAGGGCGTGCTGACGAAGTCGGGGCGCTTGGTGCCGTCCATCTTGTCGAACACCCAGTCGCGGATCGCGTCGTTGGCCAGGTGGTGGCCGAGCGACTGGCTGACGCCGCGGAAGCCCTCGCAGCGCACCGGCACGATGGTGTGGCCGTCGAGCTCCTTGGACTTCTTCTTCGACACCGCCTCGATGTCGTCGCCGATCAGGCCGATCGGGCATTCCGACTGGATCGAGATGCCCTTGTTCAGCGGGAACAGCTCCTGGATCTCGTCGATGATCTTGTCGAGCTTCTTGTCGCCACCGAAGACGATGTCCTTCTCCTGGAAGTCGGAGGTGAACTGCATCGTCACGAAGGTGTCGATGCCGGTGGTGCCGATGTAGTAGTTGCGGCGGGCGGCCCAGCTGTACTGGCCGCAGCCCACCGGGCCGTGCGAGATGTGCACCATGTCCTTGATCGGACCCCAGACCACGCCCTTCGAGCCGGCGTAGGCACAGCCCCGGATCGTCATCACGCCGGGCAGCGACTTGATGTTGGACTTCACGCCGCAGTCCGGCTTGCCTTCCTCGTACTGGCCGAGGTGCTTGGCACGGCGCTTGGCCATCTTGTCGGGGTAGGCCTTCAGGACCTCGTCGATCAAGGCCTTGTTGGCGGCCTTGCGCTCTTCAACGGTCATGCTCATGTTCATTCTCCTGCTCGGACTGTTCGAGGGGCACCGCGCCATCAAGCGGCCGCCGCGGATCCGGCTTCGCCGGTCCGCTGGCGGCGCCCCCTTGAGGGGGAGCGCCGTGAGGCGCTCCGGGGGTGGGCCATCAGGCCGCAGCCGCTTCGGCGGCGAGCTCGGCGGCGGACTTGCCGACCAGCGACTCGTCGATCGACTTCATGATCCCGTGCTCCATCAGCAGGTCTTCCAGCTGGTCCATCGTGATGGGGGTGGGGATCGTGCCGTTGCCCGCGTTGGCGTGGATCTTGGTGGCCAGGTCGCGGTACTCCTGCGCCTGCTTGGAATCCGGCGCGTACTCGAGCACGGTCATGCGGCGCAGCTCGGCGTGCTGCACGATGTTGTCGCGCGGCACGAAGTGGATCAGCTTGCTGCCCAGCATCTTGGCCAGCGACTCGGCCAGCTCGAGTTCCTTGTCGGTCTGGCGCTCGTTGCAGACCAGGCCGCCCAGGCGCACGCCGCCGCTGTTGGCGTACTTCAGGATGCCCTTGGAGATGTTGTTGGCCGCGTACATGGCCATCATCTCGCCGGACATCACGATGTAGATCTCCTGCGCCTTGTTCTCGCGGATCGGCATCGCGAAGCCGCCGCAGACCACGTCACCGAGCACGTCGTAGGAGACGTAGTCGACGCCGTCATACGCGCCGTTCTCTTCGAGGAAGTTGATCGAGGTGATCACGCCGCGGCCGGCGCAGCCGACACCCGGCTCCGGGCCGCCGGACTCGACGCAACGGATGTCGCGGTAGCCGATCTTCATCACGTCTTCCAGCTCGAGGTCCTCCACCGAGCCGGCTTCGGCCGCGAGCGAGAGGATGGTGTCCTGCGCCTTCGCGTGCAGGATCAGGCGGGTCGAGTCGGCCTTGGGGTCGCAGCCGACGATGAGGATCTTCTGGCCCATTTCCGAGAGGGCGGCCAGCGTGTTCTGCGAGGTGGTCGACTTGCCGATGCCACCCTTGCCGTAGAAGGCGATCTGCCGAAGTTTTGCCATTTCAGTGCTCCTGTGAATTCAATTGAGAAGTTGACGATGCGGGTACGGTCGTCGCGATCTCTATGCAGCCTTCGGTGCCTCTGTGGGTCTTCTTTGAAGGTCCCTCGGGGCCTGACATGGGGTCCGCGCAGACCCTTCTTCGCAATGCGCGTGCCACCCCGCCTGACTTGACTCAAGTGCTTGTTTTCACGAGGGAAACACGCTGATCGGCAGGTCTGCACGGGGTGCCGTGCGATTGTTCGAAACACGACAAAGCAGAACGTGTGGCGGAAGACTCCGCATCTCGTGCTGCAGGCTTCACCGGGCGTCGGCGGTGTGCCGTTCGTGGTGGTACGGCGGTTGCTCTGCAGCAGTCCATGAGCGCCCTGCCCATCGTCCACGTCGCCACCAACCCGCACTACCAGCGGCTCGGTGGCGAGCCCGCCGTCGCGCGGCTGGTCGACGCCTTCTATGCGGCGATGGAGCGGCGCGAGGACGCCCGCGCCATCCGCGCCATGCATGCGCCGGACCTCACCCACACCAAGGCCGTGCTGCGCCTGTACCTGGGCGAATGGCTGGGCGGCCCGAAGCTGTACTCGCCCGAGCGCGGACCGCCGCGACTGGGCCGCGTGCACGCCCCCTTCGGCCTCGACGCCGCGGCGCGCGATGCCTGGATGGCCTGCATGCACGACGCACTTCAAGAGACCTGTGCCGATGCGGCGCTGCGCAGCGAACTGCTGGCCGCGTTCGGCAAGGTCGCCGATCACCTGGCGACAACCCCATCCACCCACCGGAGCCATTGATGAGCACCACCCTCGCCGAACCCGGCCTTGCCGACACCGCCTTTGCCCGCCTCGAGTCCGAAGGCCGCCTGCTCAACCCGGTGCTGAAGGCGCCGACCAAGAAGCCGGGGCGCTTCGGCTTCCGCGGCGAGCTGGCGCTGCGCTTCTCGGCCAAGCTGGCCGACGAGGCGCGCCCGCCCGAGCTGACCTGCGACCAGGTCATCGCGGTGGCTCAGGTGGGCGACCCCAAGCTCGCCTTCTTCGCCGGCTACCTGCTCAGCTTCGAGCACCTGAAGGACGTGGCCGAGGTGCTGGGCGACACGCTCTCGGCCGGCGGCAAGTACTTCCTGTTCTGCAACAACATCGACCTGAGCAAGAAGTACCAGGTGCCGCTCAAGGGCGCGATGTTCTACGTGCTGCCGATCGACGAGGCCACGGTCTACAACGAGCTGCTCGAGCTGCTGTACCTCGAGAAGAACGAACTGAAGAAGCTCGACACCGCCGGCAAGACCGACCGCGTGGCCGATGCCGCGCTGAAGTTCGACATCACCTTCGACACCCTCACCTACGACGAGGGCCTGAAGCTGATGGGGCCGGTGCGCAACCCGAACGAGAACCGCCCGGTGTGAGCACTGCGCTTGAAGGCCGGCGATGAAGCGGACCCGCGGCGCTGGTACACGACCAACCTGGTCGGCGTGCCCGCGCCGCTGCTGGCGAGCACGGCCTTCAACACGCACCCGCAGCCGCTGCACATCGCCGGCGCACGCGAGACCAACAGCGGCCTGTTCGCGCTGCTGGCGCGCTGCGGCACGGCCTACGAGGCCCGCGACGTGTTCGCGCACTACATGAGCCTGGCCTTCGGCCTGGCGCGCGCCGACGACGCCGGCGAGTCCGGCGGCACGCGCCGCTGGCGCAGCAGCTACCTCAAGCTGCTGCAAGGCTGGGGGCTGGACGCGAACGGCCCGGCCGGCGCGGTGCTCAAGGGCTGGGTGGAGAGCCGCTTCGGCCTGGTGCCGGCCTTCCACGGCGCGCCGCTGGGCCGCTTCCCGTCGCCGGCGTGGGTCGCCTACCTGGAGCAGAAGGCCGCGAGCCGGTATCACAACAACAGCATCCATCAGCAGCTCGACCTGCTCTACGAGTTCTGCCAGTGGATGCTCGCGCGCTTTCGCCTGCTCGGCGACGAGCGGCACACCACGCTGTGGCGCGGCAGCACACGCTGCGAAGAGCAGATCGTCGAAGGCAGCCTGCGCGAGCGCCATTGCACGGTGCGGCTGAACAACCTCGTGTCCTTCAGCACCAGCGAAGAACAGGCGCAGTGCTTCGGCGACTGGGTGCTGCGCGCGCGCGTGCCGCTGGCCAAGCTGCTGCTCGTGCCGGGCCTGCTGGACACCCGCTCGCTGCATGGCGAGGCCGAAGTGCTGGCCATCGGCGGCGACTTCGAGGTGCAGGCGCGTTATGACTGAACTCGCCGTGCTGCTCGACAAGGCGCTCGGCGCCTACCTGGGCCTGGCGATCGGCGACGCGCTGGGCGCCACGGTGGAGTTCATGACGCCGCGCGAGATCGCCGCGCGCCATGGCGTGCACCGCGAGATCGTCGGCGGCGGCTGGCTGAAGCTCGCCCCCGGCCAGGTGACCGACGACACGACGATGAGCCTGGCGCTCGGCGATGCGCTGCTGCGCGCCGACGCGCTCGGCCGCCCCTTCGACACGCGGCTGATCGCCGACGCCTTCGTCGCCTGGTGGCGCGGCCGGCCGGTGGACTGCGGCAACACCTGCCGTCGCGGCATCCAGCGCTACCTGCTCGACGGCAGCCTCGAAGGCCCGCCGCACGACGGCGACGGCGGCAACGGCGCGCTGATGCGCATGCTGCCGGCCGTGCTGGCCACGCTGGGCGACGACGAGGCCTTCGAGCGCGTGGCGATCGCGCAGGCGCATGTGACCCACCATCACCCGCTGTCCGATGCGGCGGTGCTGGGCATCGGCCGGCTGCTGCGTTCGGTGCTGGCCGGCGCCAGCGACGAGGCGCAACGGGCCACGATGACGCGCCTGGTCGCCACGCAACCTGCCTTCCGCCTCGAGCCCTACCCCGGCCGCGCGAGCGGCTACGTGGTCGACACCGTGCAGACCGTGCTGCACGCGTTCACCGCGCACGCCGGCTTCGAGGACAGCGTGGTGGCTGCCGTCAACCGCGGCGACGACGCCGACACCACCGGCGCCATCGTCGGCATGCTGGCGGGCGCACGCTGCGGCGCACGCGCCCTGCCGCGGCGCTGGCTCTCGCGCCTGAACCGGCAGGTGGTGCAGCAAGTCACCGACCAAGCCAGCGCGCTGGTGGCGCTGGCGCTCGCGCACCCCTGCGCCATCCCCATCGACTGAGGAGCCCGCCATGCCCATCCACGACTTCCGCTGCAGCCGCTGCGGCCAGCAGTTCGAACTGCTGGTGCGCAGCAGCACCACACCGGCCTGCCCGCATTGCGCCAGCACGTCGCTCGACAAGCTGGTCTCGCTGACGGCGCCGCAGGGCACAAGCCAGGCCATCGTCGCCGCCGGCCGGCGTGCCGCGGCGCGCGAGGGGCACTTATCGAACTACAGCCGTGCCGAGCGTGCCCGGCTGAAGTAGCTGCGTTCGCTGCCGCACCGACGCCGCGGCCGGCGGCGTGTAGACAGGGCCTCCGTACTCAGGAGATGCTCATGTCCAAGGGACAACGCGGCAACAAGGAAGCGAAGAAACCGAAGAAGCAGCCGTCGGCAGCACCGCCCGTGCTGCCACCGACGGCCAGCCTGCCCGCAGCCGCGCGCGCCGTGCTGGCGCCTCGGCCAGGCAAGCGCTGAACACGGCGAGCCTCAGCCCGACAGCGCGCCCAGCAGCTCGACGGTCACCGGCTCGGTGCCCAGCAGCGTGACCTGGCAGGCCAGGCGCGACTTGCTGCCCACGCCGACCAGCGTGTCGAGCTTGGCGTTCTCCGCCGGCGTCAGGCGGCTCACGCCCTTGCGCCCTTCGACGATGAACAGGTGGCAGGCGCCGCACTTGGCGTCGCCGCCGCATTGGCTGATCAGGTTGCCGCCGGCCTCGACGATGGCCTTCAGCAGGTTGGTGCCGGCCGCGACGTCGAGGGTCAGGCCGGCGGGGTTGATGGTGAGCGTGCTCATGGGGTCTCTCTCCAGGGCGAAGTCATGCGGCCACGGCGGCGCCGCACAGCGCGGCAGCCATCTCGGCCAGGGGAAGTTCGATGCGCGTGATGCCCTGCTCGGCGAGGAACCGCGCCTCCATGCGCGTCGGTTCGTCGGGCAGCACCGCGAAGTGCGGTCCGGCCGAACGCTTCATCACCTGCCGCGCGAAGGCCCGCGGCAGCTGGTCGTTGAAGCGGCAGCCGAGGAACACGAAGCCCAGCGCCGCGCGGCGCTGCTGCACGAGTGCGGGGATCGGCGTCTGGATGTCGATCTCGGTGAGCACCTCGACGAAGTCGCTGTCCGAGACCAGGTAGTTGCCGGCTGGCGCATGGCCGCCCCAGGGCTTGTAGAGCACGGTGGGGGTGTCGGCGGCGTCGGGCAGCGATGCACCGGCGGCGTCGTACCAGCCGGCCCAGGTGCCGAAGTGCTCGCTCTGGCTCAGGCCCTGCACCTCGGCCCAGTCGCTGCGCGCCGCCAGCGCCGCACGCATCGTGTCGTCGTACCAGGTGTCGACGATCAGCGGCGTGTTCAGCGTGGCCAGCCAGCGGTGCAGCGGCGAAGGCACGGCCTGCACCGAACAGGCCTCGTTCATGCCCTTGACCAGCGTCTGGCGGTGCTTGAAGTTCTCGATGAACTGCGCCGCGGCGGTGAGGCGGTTCTTGATCTTGCCGGGCACGGAAACCTTCGCGGTCAGCACCGCGGACAGCGCCAGCGGGTCGGCTGGCGGCGTCGGTCCGCTGCACAGCGACAGCATGCCGGGGCCGAGGTAGGGGACGAGCGTGCCGCGTTCGAGGCAGCTCGCGATGCTGGAAAGATCCATGGCGTACTTTCAGTAGATGGCGGCGCCGGCGCCGACGTTGATCGACGAGTCCTTCAGCGTCTTGACGATGAACTCGACGTGCTCGGGCGTGAGCTGGCCGTGCAGCGGCAGCGCCAGTGCGCGGTCGGCGATGCGCTCGGCGAGCGGCAGCGCGCCGCGCTGCCAGCCCTGCTCGCGGTAGTGGTGCTGCTGGTGCATCGGCTGGCAGTACATGACCGACTCGATGCACTCGGTGGCCAGGTCCTCGACGATCTCGGCGCAGGCGCTGGCGGTGAATCGCTTGCCGAGGTGCACGATGTAGAGCATCCAGTGCACCGTATCGACCCCCGGCGCCACGTAGGGCGGCTTGATGCCCTCGAAGCTGAGCATCTGCGCGAGGTAGCTCGCCTCCACGGCCTTGCGCCGCGCCAGGATCTCCTCCAGCCGCGACAGCTGCGCGACGCCGAGCGCCGCGCTGAACTCGCTGATCGAGGCCTGCAGCGGCACGCGCGAGCCGACCGAGACCGAGCGCCGGTCGGCCAGCGAGCGCGAGCGCAGGTAGCGCAGCTCGGAGGCAAGGCGATCGTCGTCGGTGACCACCATGCCGCCTTCGCCGCAGCACAGCGCCGAGGGCTGCGAGAAGTCGAACACCACCAGATCACCGAAGCTGCCGACCGGCCGGCCGCGGTAGAGCGAACCGATCGCCTCGGTCGAGTCCTCGATCAGCGCGAGGCCGCGCGCGTCGGCCAGTTCGCGCAAGTCCGCCCAGGCGGCCGGGTGGCCGTTGACGTTGCCGGCCAGGATGGCGCGCGTGGCCGGCGTCACCCGCGCCGCGGCACGGGTGGCATCGAGGCAGCCCGACCAGTAGTCGATGTCGGCGAAGACCAGCCGGGCGCCGGCGAGCGAGACCGCATGCGCGACCTGGTGCCAGCCGTAGGGCGAGGCGATCACCTCGTCGCCGGCGCCAATGCCAAGCGCACGCAGCGCCAGCCAGGTGCCCACCGTGCCGCTGGCCACCGCCACCGCATGGGCGCGGCCGATCTCGCGTGCGAAACCGTCCTCGAAGCGCTCGACGAGGCGCCCGGCCGACCAGCGTGGCGAGGCCAGTGCGGCCTGCACCAGCTGGCCTTCGAGCTCGCTGGTGTCGGGCTCGGCCAGCAGCAGCCAGTCGTCGGGGACGGAGGAGGACATCGCTCAGGCTCTTTCGGCGATGAAGAAGCCGGCGGCCTGGCCGGCATCGGTGGTGACCGACCAGCAATGCCCGTCGCTGGCGCCGAGGTAGAGCTGGCGTTTCGTGCCGATGGCAGCAGGCGTTTCGCTGCGCATGTCGAAGGCATCGACGACGACCACGCGCAGGCCGGCGAAGCGTGTGCGCAGCGCCGCCGCAGCTTCGCGCACGCCCTCGGCCGCATCGGCGATCGTCATCGCTTCGGAGAGCGTGGCGGCTTCCATCTCAATCACCTGAGAGGCGCCGCGCCTCGACAGTGATCGGCAGCGCCGTGCCCGGCGCCATCTCCGGCAGCGCCAGCGTCCAGCCGTTGCCGAGCGTGACCGTGCCGCCCCACAGCTCGGCGCGCTCCTGCGCGACGATGGGCTCCTCCAGGTCCTTCTTCGGCACATAGGCCGACAGCGCGCCGGTCGAGGTCTTGCGGATCATCACCTTCATGGGGTTTCCTTCGGCATCAGGCGGCCAGGGGCTGGGGTTCGAGCAGGGGAACGATGACACGCTGCACGGCAGCGAGCGTCGCGTCGATGTCGGCGGCGCTGGTCTCGCGGCCGAGCGAGAAGCGGATGCCGGCCTTGGCGTGCGACGGGCTCGCGGCCATCGCCAGCAGCACATGCGAAGGCTGCGTGCCGCCGGCGCTGCAGGCCGCGCCGGAACTGGCGACGATGCCGGCGCGCTCCAGCCGCGACAGCACCTGCTCGGCGTCGAGCACACCGAAGCGCAGACAGGTGGTGTTGGGCAGGCGTTCGGCCTCGCCGCCGTAGAGCTGCACAGACTCGATCGCGCACAGCCCGGCTTCGAGGCGCTCGCGCAGCGCCTGCATGCGGGCGAGGTCCTCGCCCAGCGAGGCCGCGGCGAGATCGCAGGCGGCGGCGAAGCCGGCAATGCCGGGGATGTTCTCGGTGCCGCCGCGGCGGTGCCGCTCCTGGCGGCCCGACAGCAGCGGCGGCAGCACCAGGCCCTTGCGGACCAGCAGCGCGCCGACGCCCTTGGGGCCGGCGAGCTTGTGCGCCGACACCGACATCAGGTCGGCGCCGCTGCTGGCGAAGTCCAGACGCGTCTTGCCGGCGAGCTGCGTCGCATCGACGTGCAGCAGCGCGCCGCGCGCATGCGCCAGCGTGGCCACCTCGTGCGTCGGCATCAGCACGCCGGTCTCGTTGTTGGCGCCCATCAGGCTGACCAGGGCGACGTCGTCGCCGATCAAGGCCTCGGCCTGGGCGAGGTCGAGCCGGCCCTGGGCGTCCACGCCGATGCGGTCCACCTGGACACCTTCGTCGGCCAGGCGTGTCGCGAGCGTCAGCAGGCCCGGGTGCTCCACCGCCGACAGCACCCAGCGCCGCCGGCCGCTGGCTTGTGCGGCGGAAAGCGCGCCGAGCACCGCCATGTGGTTGGCCTCGGTGGCGCCGCTGGTGAAGACCAGCTCCGCGCCCTGGCAGCCGAGGAAGGAGGAGACGCGCGTGCGGGCGTCGGCGAGTAGGCGGCGCGCGGCCTGGCCAGGTGCATGCGTCGACGAGGGGTTGGCCCAGGCCAGCTGCAGCGCGTCGAGCATCTCGGCCACCACCTGCGGCGCCGGCCGTGTCGTCGCGTTGCAGTCGAGATAGATGCCGGGGCTCATCGCCAGAACTCCCGCTGCGGGTCACTGCACAGGCGTTGCAGCGCCTCGTCCATGCGCAGGCCCTCGGCCTTCAGCACCCAGCGGCCGGCGCCGTGGTCGCGCGCGTGCAGCCGCCACTGGCCGTTGCTCGCAGGCACCAGCCACGCGATCTCGATCTCGCCGCCAGCGGGGTCGACGCTGCGCGAACAGTTCGGGCTCACCACCTTCCAGCCCGGGCCTTCGCGCTCGACCCGCGGGCGCACGTACTTGTAGCGTTCACGCCGCCCGAGCGCCCGCGCGATGCGTGCGCGATCAAGCGCAAGCACCTGCGGCGCGCCATGCAGCACGGTGCTCACGCCGCGGCCTCCGCCATCGGCGCGATCTCTTCCTCCAGGCAACCGAGCACGACGGTGCCGAAGTCGACCAGGTAGACCGGCACGTTGGCCTCGCCGTGGTGGCCGATCTGCACGATCTCGCCGGGCCCGCCGGCGACGACGAGCAGGATGTCCTCTTCCGGCGCGTCGGGCAGGCTGCCGTCGTTGTAGAGGTCGACCGCCGCCACCACCGGCTGGCCCCATTGGAACTTCGGTTCGCGTAGGTCGATCATCGTGGTGCTCCTTCAGCGGATGGCATCGAGCTGCGCCGCGCGCTCGCCGAGCTGCGCGATCACCTCGTCGGGCAGGTGGTCCAGCGTGCACAGCTCCTTGGCACGCATGCCGACGCGGTGGCCGCTGTCGGTGAACTCGACGGCGTAGATGTAGAACTGCTGCAGGAAGGTGCCGATCGAGCGCACGAAGCCGACCTCGCCCTTGTGCACCAGCACCTCGCCGATGTCCTTGCCGTTGTAGGTGCCGTCGTTGCGCACCACGCTGCGGCTGATGACCCGCTCGCCCATCTCGAAGCGCGGCGGGTGGGCGATCTCGATGACGTCGTCGTCGCGGGCGATGTCAGCCATGGGCCACCTCCCTCGTGCGGGCACGCGCCCGCTCGCGCACCTCGGGCTCGGCGTCCTCGCACAGTCGCTCGAGCGCGGCGCCGATGGCACGGCCCGCGGTCTCCCAGCGCACCGTCCAGTCGGCATCGGCGGCCAGGCCGTCGAGCAGCGACACCGGCAGCCGTTCGGCGACGATGCGCCGCACCTCGGGCGCCGCGTCGGCCGCGAGGCGCCACAGCGCCGGCATCGGCAGACGGCGGGCCACTTCCTGGCGCACCTGCAGGTCACTGTCGTGCATCAGCAGCGGCAGCAGGCCTTCGGGCGCGCGCTTGGCGACGATGCAGCGCACCTGGTAGTCGAGGTCGTTGACCAGCGTCGCCAGCTGCGTCGGCTCGAGGCGCAGCGCCACGCGGATGCGCACCTCGCGGTGCGGGTCGTCGCGCAGCGTCTGCAGCAGCCGCTGCGGCACGCGCAGCGCCACCTGCAGGCGCACCGTCTCGTCGGGGTCGGCCATCAGCGCGCCGAGGCGGAACAGGTCGGCGTAGCGCGCCGCGATCGCCCGCACCTCGAAGTAGTCGTGCGCCAGGTGCTGATTGGCCAGCTGCGGATGGGTGCGGAAGAAGCGGTCGATGCGGCGCGCGTAGACGTCGTGCATGCAGCTGCGGCCCGGCTCGCAGCCGCCGGCGTCACGCAGTGCGGCGTGTTCGCAGCGCGCGCAGGTGCCCGCATCGATTGGCACGCCGTGCCAGTCCATCGCCAGGATGTCGTTGCTGTCGGCAGCGTGCATCGCCGTGCCCCTCAGGCCGCCACCGGCAGCCGGGCCCAGGCCGCGGCGCCGGTGGCCTGCACGTAGACGGTGTCGTCGCCCTCCCCGTCAGCACCGGCCCCGGCCAGCGAACGCTGGCGCACCGCCTCGAGCAGCGCCGCGCCGACGCAGTCGTCCGGGTCGAGCGCACGCAGCAGCGCCAGCGCATCGCGCGCCTCCACCGGGTCGTCCAGGCGCAGGCTGAGGTAGGCATAGCCCTTCAGCACGAACAGGTAGAAGCGCGTGGCCGCGTCGTGGCGAGCGCCGGCCAGCGGCTGCCTCGGCACCTCGCGCCACACCGGCGGCAGGCCCAGCGCCTGCGCGCCGATGCGCAGCGCACGGCGCGCCACGTCGCGCGCCAGCACCGGCCGGTGGCCGTAGAAGTGGTGGCGGTAGAACGCGATCAGCACCGCCGGGTGATCGGGCGCGAGCGACTGCGCACGCATCAGCGCCGCCATCGCCCGCACCGGATCAGCGCGCAGCGCGCCGGCCTCGGCCAGCGCCGCCTCGACCGCCGGCGGCAGCGCCAGGCCGAGCACCGCGGTGTCGAAGTCGGCGTCCATGGCGCGGGGCGTCCGTCAGAGCCGCTTGATCGACGACAGCGAGACCGTGGCCTGCGCCGGCGGCTTGGCATCGCCTGCCGTCGAGCAGCCGCAGGCCTCGGCGTTCGGGTTCACGAAGCTCAGGCCGGCACTGGTGGCGGTCTCGGTGAAGTCGACCGTCACGCCGTCGAGCAGCAGGCGGCTCTCGGCTGGCAGGAAGATGCGCAGGCCGTTCACCGCGAGTTCGCTGTCGCCACCTTTCGGTGCCGACTCGACGCTGAACTCGGACGAGTAGCCCGAGCAGCCGCCCGGTGCAACGCGCAGGCGGAAGCCGCCGGTCGGATGCTCGGAGAAGCGCACCATGCGGCGCATGAACTTCTCGGCCGCGGGCGTGACGGTGACGTTCGGCTGGATCATGGCGGCGCTCATACCTTCTTGATGCAGCCGTCGACCGGGCACACCGCGATGCACTGCGGTGCGTCGAAGTGGCCTTCGCACTCGGTGCATTTGGCCGGGTCGATGATGAAGGTGCCGCCCTTCTCGCGGATGGCGACGTTGGGGCACTCGGGCTCGCAGGCCGAACAGCCGGTGCACATGGAGGCGATGATCTTCAGGGCCATGACGGTCTCCTTTCGCTGACAGAACTCTCAGGCCGCGGCGGTGAACGCGCCCTGGCGGATGCGCGCGTCGCCGCGCGGCTGGTGGGTGATCTCGCCGCGGGCGATGCGCTCGCGGTAGGCCGCGAACCACGAGAGCGCGGCCTTCTCGATGAACTCGTGGGCGTACTCGTCGACCGGCTCGATGCCGGCGGCCTTCAGCTCGTCGCGCGGGCAGGCGCCGATCTTCGAGACCAGCACCGCGTGGCAGTCGTTGATGGCGCCGACGATGGACGGCAGTTGCTCGTCCTCGCCGTAGCCGCCCTGGCAGTAGAGGTCGACGCGGCGGTGGCCGACGAACAGCGCCTCGCCCTTCGAGACTTCGAAGATCTGGAACTCGGTGGCGTGGCCGAAGTGCTGGTTGACCTTGCCGTGGCCTTCGGTGGCCACGGCCACCAGCACGCTCATGTGCTCGTCGACGCCGTCGTCGGCCGCCGTGGCCTGCAGCGCCTCGACCTTGGCTGCGTGCTGCTGCTGCCGCTCGGCCTCGACACGCTCCTGGTACGCACGCCGCTTGTCGAGGTCGTAGACGACCTCCATCTGGTCGATCTTGTCGAGCGTGAACTCGTCGCTGCGGTCCTCGCCGAGCAGGCCGACGGCATCGGCGCGGCATTGCCGGCAGTGCCGCATCAGGTTCGCGCCGCCCATGCAGGCGTCCTGCACCGCCTTCAGCTCCTGCGCCGTCGGGCCGCGCTGGCCGGTCAGGCCGAACACCGTGCCGTGCTCGGCCTCGCTGATCAGCGGCATGATGTTGTGCAGGAAGGCGCCGCGCTTCTTCACCTCGCGGTTCACCTCGTACAGGTGCTCGTCGTTGATGCCCGGGATCAGCACCGAGTTGATCTTGGTGAGCACGCCGCGCGCGGTCAGCATCTCCAGACCGAGCATCTGCTGGCGGTGCAGGATCTCGGCGGCCTCGCGGCCGGTCACGCGCCGGTGGTCCCAGAAGATCCACGGGTAGATCTTCTCGCCCACCGCCGGGTCCACCATGTTGATGGTGATGGTGACGTGGTCGATGTTGTACTTGCAGATCTCGTCGACCATCTGCGGCAGCGCGAGGCCGTTGGTCGACAGGCACAGCTTGATGTCGGGCGCCTGCTCCTGGAGCATGCGGAAGGTCTCGAAGGTCTTCTTCGGGTTGGCCAGCGCATCGCCCGGTCCGGCGATGCCCAGCACCGTCATCTGCGGGATCTCGCTGGCCACCGCGACGACCTTCTTCACCGCCTGGTCGGGCGTGAGCTTCTGGCTCACGACGCCGGGGCGCGATTCATTCGAGCAGTCGTACTTGCGATTGCAGTAGTTGCACTGGATGTTGCACGCCGGTGCCACGGCCACGTGCATGCGCGCGTAGTGGTGATGCGCCTCTTCCGAGTAGCAGGGATGGTTCTTGACCTTCTCCCAGATCTCGGCCGGCATGTCGTCGGGCCCGCCCGACGAACCACAGCTCGCCTTGCCTTCGCCGCCGCTCGTCGAGCAGCCGCCCGACGCAGCGGTCTCGAGGATCTGGCTCACGGCGGAGCGGCCTCGCTTGAGATCGCCGATCGACACGAATGCGGTGTTGCTCATGGCACAGGCCCTCGTCGCGTGGTGGATGCGAGGCCACCATTGCGAGAGCTGTGCCAGAGCTTGATCCCTTTCGAATCAGGGACTTAGCGTGTCGGGCCGGTGCAGGCGCGCTGTGCCGTTTGCGACAAACCGGACAGCGCGCCGCACCGCCACCGCCACCGCCACCAGCTCCGCTTCAGAGCCAGTAGCGCAGCAGCGCGAACTGGTAGCCGCCGTCCTTGCTGGCCTCGCCGGCCTGCAGCACGCGCACGGTGGGGACGCGATCGTCGGCCTGCAGGGCCAGCGCGCGGCCGGCGTCGCGCTGCAGCGGCGCGGCCACCGGCGTGACCACGCGGCCCGCGGTGCCGAACGTGGCGTCGGCCGCGCCGTTGGCGTCGAAGCGCAGCACCGCGAAGTTGCCGGCCGAGCCCGCGCCTTCGTAGACCCAGCCGCCGACCAGCAGCTTGCCGTCGGCCTGGCGCACCAGCGCCGTCGCCTCGTCCCAGTTGGCGGCCGACAGCGCCGCGATCACACGACCGCCGTTGCCGAAGCCCGCATCGAGCGAGCCGTCGGCGTTCAGCCGCGCCAGCGCCACGTCGTTCATGCTCGCACCGGCCAGCACCAGTTGGCCCTGCGGCGTGGCCGCCACCGCGCGCGCCGCGCCGATGGTCGAGCCGAACACCGCGCTCACCTTGCCGCCGGTACCGAAGCCGCCGTCGAGGCTGCCGTCGGCCAGGTAGCGCACGGCGGCGAAGTCACCCTCGCCGCCCACGGCGACGATGCGCTTCTGGTTGCCGACCTGCTGCCAGGTCATCGCATAGATGCTGTCGCGCGCCGACTGCGTGCGCACGGCCGTCAGCACCTTGCCGCCGGTGCCGAAGCCCGCATCGAGCGTGCCGTTGGCGTTGTAGCGCGCCAGTGCGAAGTCGATCCCGCTGCTGGTCGTGCCCTGGTCGCTTTCGCCGCCCACGACGATCTTGCCGTCGTCCTGAACGAGGATGGCGTTGATGCGGTCGGTGGAGGTGCCGAACGAGGTGACCACCTTGCCGCCGGTGCCGAAGCCGGCGTCGAGCGTGCCGTCGGCGTTGTAGCGCACGAGCAGGAAGTCGAGGTCGCCGCCGGCATTGGCGATGCTGCCGCCCACCAGGATCTTGCCGTCGGCCTGCAGCGCCACGGCATGGGCCTGGTCGGCGCCGCCCTGCGCGGCGAAGCCGGTGACCACCTTGCCGCCGGTGCCGAAGCCGGCGTCGAGTGTGCCGTCGCGGCCGTGGCGCACCAGCGCCAGATCGGTGCCGCCGGTGGTGGTGCTGGTCCAGCCCACGGTGATCACCTTGCCATCGGGCTGCACGGCGGTGGCGGCGGCGTAGTCCTCGCCCTCGGCCGGCGAGCTGAACTGCACGCCGCCGTTGAAGCTGGTGTCCACCGCGCCGGGCAGGCCGCCGACGGTGACGGTCAGCGGCGTGCTCGCCGTCTTGTCACCGGCCGTGCCCTTGGCGCGGGCGCCGGTGGGCAGCGAGTGCGGCGCATCGGCCGCGGCGCTGAGCGTGATGCGTGCGCTGGTGGCGCCTTCGGCGATCAGCACCGAGCTGGCGGTGGCGCCGGTCGGCAGGTTCTGCAGCGCCACCTGCACCGCGCCGGTGAAGCCGTTGCGCCGCGTGACGGTGGCGTTGATCTGCACCGTGCGGCCCTGGATGACCAGTGCCTTGTCGGTGGACAGTGCGATCGTGAAGTCGCCGTTGTCGGCCGGCGGCGGGTTGCCACCGGGCGGCGGGTTGCCGGCCGGCGCATCGGATCCGCCGCCGCCACAGGCGGCCAGCGTGGTGGCAAGGACGAGCAGCGCCGCGGCGCGTGCGATCGGGGTGGTTTTCATCTGGGTGCTCCCTGAGCGTTGTTGAACGACGGGTCGCACTCTAGGAATCGGCGCCGTTCCGCTCATCGCCCGATGGAGCCAGTCGGGCCGCCCCGCGAGGAGCCATGCCGCGGAGCCACGCGCGAGGGCCAGGCATGGCCCGCCGGCGCACCACCCGGGCGATGCGGCGCCGGGCCTGCCACGCAATGCTGTCGGCCTCACAGACCCATGTTCCGAGGGAGCGACTCCATGAAGATCCACACCATCCTCGCCGCCATCGCGGCCGTCATCGTGCTGGCTGCCTGCGGCGGCGGAGGCAGTGGCGCGGGCGACACCCCCGGCAACCCGGCCGAGCCGGCTGCACCCGAGGCCACGCCGGTCGGCCAGCCGATCGGCACCGCCACCACGGCCACCATCGGCCGCGCCGGTGGCGTGCTGCGCAGCGCCGACGGCAGCGTGAGCGTCGAGGTGCCTGCCGGCGCACTGGCCGCCGACGAGACCCTCACCCTGCAGGAGATCAGCCACGAGAACCACGGCGCGCCCGGCCGCGCCTGGCGCATCGGGCCGCAGACGCTGGCCCCGGCCCTGCCGCTGACACTGCGCTTCCGCTATGCCGAGGCCGACCTGCATGGCACCGACGCGAGCGAACTGCGCCTGGCCCGGCAGGATTCGCGCCGCCGCTGGGTGCTGCCCACGGCCGCGGCGCCGACGATCGACAAGACGACGCGCACGCTGACGCTGGCCACGCGCCACCTGGGCGACTGGTCACGCTTCGCGCGCACGACGCTGACGCCGAGCGCGGCGACGGTGCGCGTCGGCCAGTCGCTCGCGCTGAAGCTGGTGCGCTGCGAGATCACGGGCTTCGATGCCGGCCCCGACGGCGGCGACCCGCAGCTGGTCACCGACTGCCAGCCGGCGCCGCAGATCAAGACGCGGGCACCGCAGGTCAACGGCCAGGCGGGCGGCAACTCCACGGTCGGCATAGCGGTGTGGCCCGACGCCGAGCGCGCCGAGTACCGCTACAACGCGCCGGCCACCGTGCCGCAGCCGCGCACCGTGGCGGTGTCGGTGGAGACGCTGCTGAACGGCGCGCCCGGCAGCACGACCCGCACCACCCTCGTCAGCAACATCACGATCGAGGACGACGAGGGCTGCGCCTGGGTGATGCGGACGCCGGCCTTCGAGTACGACGTGTACGTCTCCGCGTTCTCCGTGCAGGCCTCCGAGGGCACCGCCGGCTACATCGGCACCGGCAAGCTGCAGGTGGCCGGGCGGATGAAGCGCATCAGCGCACCGGTGACCTCGGTGGTGGTGTTCAGCAGCTACGGCGAGCCGGCCACCGGCCTGGTCAACGTACACGGCACGCTGCGGGTCAACGACCCGGCACAGCCCTACACGCAGACCTACGCCGCCAGCGGCGCGCCCACCGGCCTGGGCAACCTGGTGCCGCCCGCGCTGTTCGTGATGAGCGTCGACACCGCGACCTGCACCTATGCCTTCGGCGGCGGCGCGATGACGCTGGGCAGCGTCGTGGGTGGCCCGGGCGCCACCGCCACCGCAGTGATGACCCCGGGTGAGCTGCACTTCAAGAACATGCCGATCGCTGCCGATGCGGGCACCACGCGGCGCATCGCCGTCGAGTCGCTGACGGCCTCGTACCTGCTCGACACCGAAGGCAACGGCTTCGCCCCCTGGACCAGCCTGCTGCCGCTGCCCTCCGATGGCGGCAACACGCTGGCTAGCTGGGAGCTGCGCGCGGTGGCGCCCTGAGTGCTGCGCTGCCGCGCTGCGCCGGCGATCAGAGCCGGCGCACCGCCTGCAGCAGGCCGAGGCCGAGCCGGGCTTTGCCTGGCGTGTAGGGCGGGAAAAGCAGCTTCAGCGCCGACAGCGGCCCGCCGGCCAGCACCGCGCGCTCGTGCGAGAAGGCCTTGAAGCCGAAGAAGCCGTGCGCGTTGCCGATGCCGGAGTTGTTGACGCCGCCGAACGGCAGGTTGCTGTGCGCGAACTGCTGCAGGCACAGGTTGACGCAGAGGCTGCCCGAGCTGGTCTCGGTGCGCAGCCGCTCGGCCGCCGCACGGTCGCGGCTCCACAGGTACAGCGCCAGCGGCTTGGGCGCCGCGTTGATGCGCACGATCACCTCGTCGAGCGTGTCGAAGGGCGCGATCGGCAGCACCGGGCCGAAGATCTCTTCCTGCGCGATGCGCGACGCGTCGGGCACGTCGGCCAGCAGCGTGGGCGCAACGTAGCGCTGCGCGGCATCGTGCGTGCCGCCAGCGAGCACGTGCGCGCCCTGCGCCACCGCGTCGTCGAGCAGCGCACCCACGCGCTGGGCGTGGCGCGTGTGGATCATGCGGCCGAGGTCGGGGCTGGCGGCCACGGCGGCGGCATCGCTGCCGAAGCGCTCGGCCAGCACCTCGCGGCACAGCTGCACGAAGCGGTCCATCACCGAGCGGTGCACGTACAGGTGGTCGGGCGCGACGCAGGTCTGCCCGGCATTGACGAACTTGCCCCACATCACGTGTTCGGCGGCATGGCGCAGGTCGGCACTGGCATCGACGACCACCGGCGACTTGCCGCCCAGCTCGAGCGTGACCGAGGCGAGGTGCTTCGCCGCGGCCGCCATCACCAGCTTGCCCACCGCCGGCGACCCGGTGAAGAAGATGTGGTCGAAGGGCAGCGCGAGCAGCTGTGTGGAGGTCTCGATTGCACCTTCCACCATCGCCACCTCGGCGGGCTCGAACACCTCGGCGACGATCTGCGCGATCACCGCGTTCACGTTCGGCGTGAACTCCGAGGGCTTAAGCATCACCGTGTTGCCCGCCGCCACGGCCGAGACCAGCGGCCCGAGCAGCGTCGAGACCGGGTAGTTCCACGGCCCGATGATCAGGCAGCGCCCGCGCGGCTGGTAGACGATGCGCGCGGTGGTGCCCAGCGTGGTCAGCGTGGGCATTGCGCGGTGCGCGCGCATCCAGCCCTTCAGGTGCTTCTGCGCGTGGCGGATGTCGTCGACCACCGGCAGCAGCTCGGTGAGGTCGACCTCGACGGCGGGTTTGCCGAGGTCCTTCGCGAAGGCGGCCTGGAACGCCTCGCGCCGCGCCATCAGCGCGTCGAGCAGGCGGGCAAGCTTCGCGCGCCGCTCGGCAGCACTGCTGCGGCGCAGCGCGAGCGCGCGTGCCGCCTGGCCGGCGAACAGCGCGTCGATGACGGCAGGCGAGGTCTCGCGGTCGAGCGGGTTGCACATGGCGGCGGCCTTGCAGAAGACGGGGCGCCATCTTGCCGCAGATGGGGTGGGTGGCGCTCTCTAGTCGAGGCGGGCGGCACTCGCGGCGGGACTCAGCGGCTCGACGGCGGCTTTCCGCCGGCACCGGGGACCATTCGGGCGCGCAACTTCGCGTCCAGCCCGGCGGTGGCGCGCATGTCGGTGTCGACCAGACCGGCGTCGATGTCGCGCTTGGCCTGGGCGATCACCGGGTCGGGCTTCACGTCGGTGGCGTCGGGCGATTCATCGCGCTCGTGAGGCAGCGTCAGACCGGGCGCCGACCTCGGCGCCTTCGCGCGGCGTGGCCCTGATTCCGGCTGCATCGCAGCGGGGTCGATGAGCCGATCGTGTTCCGGGTCCTCGGGGATGTGGGGAGGCGTCGGCCCCTCGTCGGGCTCGACAGGGAGCTCGGTCGGCTCACGCTCTTCCGGCACGTCGTGAGTCGGGCGATGGGGCTTGGGTGCGTGGTTGAGAGACATGGGCGGGTGATGCAGGCAGGGCTCAGGCGTCGGGGCGCCGGCCGATCAGGGTGGGTGGGCCATCGGAGACTGAGGCACTGCAGCCTGGGGGTCTGTGCGCTGTCGCACCCGATGGCCGGCAGAGGGTGGCCATCGGCTCTTCCCGCGGGCATGCGAAACGTTAGGAGCTCCCCCTCGGGTACGCTGTCGAACAGACCCTGCAATGGCTTCGACGCGATGCTCGAGGGACGCGGCGCCCGACGACACATCAATGAACTCTGCATGGAAGTGGAACCCTGAATGAACAAGTACCTTGCGGGCTACCTGGGCGCGGCGCTGGTGATGCTCGCGCTGGACGTGGTGTGGCTGGGCTTCGTCGCCAAGTCGACCTACCAGGACGGCATCGGGCACCTGATGGCGGCGCAGCCCGTGCTCCTGGCCGCCGTCGTGTTCTACATCGTGTATGCCGCCGGCCTGATGGTGTTCGCCGTGGCGCCGCAGGCCGAAGATGCCGGATGGACCAGGACGATCGTCATGGGTGCGCTGTTCGGCTTCTTTGCCTACGCCACCTACGACCTCAGCAACCTGGCCACCCTCAAGGACTGGCCGGTCCGCCTGACCGTGATCGACATGGCCTGGGGCACGCTGCTCAGCGCTGCTTCAGCGTGTGGCGGCAAGGCGGCGATGAACTGGGCGGCAAAGACGTGATCGTCGTGCCCGTGCGGCCGCAGCTGACTGCGCTGCGAGACTCGGGCCAATCACCGCGCTCTGCGGTGAACTGGCGTCGTCTTGGAGGGCATTGGGCAGCGCCGCTGCAGCGATTGCTGTCGATTGCACCGGACCCAGCTTCGACCGGCGCTTCGCACCGCTCGGGGACTCGCAGTTGCCGCAGGATCCGCCCGTGCAGCGCTCGCGTCCAAGCCAAGGCGGCTTGGCGCGGCCTGCTGGCCCGAGGTATCAGGAAGATACCGGCATCGAACTCGGAAAGACCACCTTGGGAGGCTGGGTGCCGTCGGACTTCCGGCGCTTTCTGCCGCTTGCCGTCTTTCTGACCTGCTTGGCAGAAATGGTCTTCTTGCCGACACGCTTCTTCTTTGACAGAGCCATCTCGATCCTCTTGAGTTGAGGAGCCGAGGATACATGCGCCACGGCCGTGGGGCCTTGTTCATGTGTCAAGGCCACGGCGTCCCGTGTTCGCAAGCAGACAGACCAGGAGCCCGTGCTCGCCTAAACCGTCGCTACTCAAGAAGCGGACCGCCATGCTCCAGACACGCTCATTGCCGACACTCGACAAGCCCACCCATCTTCCTGGTGTCGGCGCTTCGGCGAACCGACTGCTGGCGGCCATGCCCGACGCCGAACTTCGGCGCTGGGAGCCGCACATGGAACTGGTGGAGATGTCACTGGGGCAAGTCATCTCCGAGCCCGGGTGCGATCTCGGCTTCGCATACTTTCCGCTGACAGCCATCGTATCGCTGCTCTACGTGATGAACGACGGTGAGTCCGCGGAGATCGCGCTGGTCGGCAACGATGGCGTGCTGGGCATCACCTTGTTCATGGGCGGCAACTCGACCACGATCCGGGCCGTCGTTCAAAGTGCGGGCATGGGCTATCGCCTTCCAGCCAGCGAGCTGGTGGCGGAGGTCGCTCGTGGCGGTGCAACGCTTCGTCTGCGGCTCCTGTACACGCAGTCGCTGGTGACGCAGATGACGCAGACGGCCGCCTGCAGGCCGGTGTCACGGGCGTGCGGCGCGGTCTGCCAGGTAGGCGCGCAGCGCCGGGTTGGCGAGCGCGGCGTCGCGGCCCGCGTCTATGGCCGCATCGATATCGGCTCGGGGCAGTGACAGGCGCGTCGGCATGTCGCGCATCCGGGCGGCACGCTCCGGCCCCAGAGATTCGGCGCTGACGGTGCCGACGAAGAACGTGACGTCGTCACAACGCCAGGCCTGGCCTGCGGGGAGATAGCGGCGCACCTGGGCTTCGGTCAGGCTGCAGCGATGGCGAATCATGCTGTCGCGCCACTCGTTCGTCATGGTCCTGAAGGTGGCCGCGCTCAGGCGCGTGGCCGAGTCGATGGCGGCGTCGGCCGCGGCGATGCCCACGTCCACGCCAGACGGGCCGTCCCGCTGCAGAGCCCAGTCGCCTGCCGGTGGTCGACCGGCGTCGACGATGAGAAACAGCATCCTGCGCAGGCGCACGATGTCGTCCTCACGCATCGGACCATAGCTCGTGTCGGACACAGCGCGCGCGATGAGGATGCTGGCCAGGCCCTGGTTGTCGGTCAAGCCACCGTCCGCCAGCTTCACGTAGCGCATGCGTTGCGGGTCGCGATAGTTGCGGATGGCCCGGGCGGTGCTGGCCACGATGCCAGCCGTGACGCTGCCGTCGTCAGCCAGCATGGCGTCCATGTTGGGTGGAGGCGGGCTCAGGCAGTCGCCGGGGAATGTCTTCAGAACGACCGGCGCGAAAGCGAGCGGCACGGCCATCGAGGCTGCCACGGCCTCGGACACGCGCAACTGCGACAGGTCGCTGCACAGCCCCTGGAACACCGGCGGAATGAACGGGAACGGGGTGCGGTTGTACAGATCGGTGGCGTTGATCCAGACATCGGGCTTGTTGCGGCGGTACAGGTCGGCGAAGGTGGCGCCATGGAAGATGTCGGCGTCCAGCGTGGCCGCCATGTTGCTGCGGTCGTTGACGCCACCTGCCAGCAAGCGCACCAGGTTGGCGGGCGAGAACAGGCTCAGCCGCAGGTCGCGCTCCAGATCGGCGTCCAGCACACGCGCGCGGAAGTGCTGCATGCCGTCCCGCCCGTGCAGCGCCATGTAGGCCGCCGTCAAGGACCCGCCCGACACGCTGGACATGAAGGTCAGGTCGCCGAAAAGATCGGCTGCGGGATCGCCCGCGGCCGTCAATGCCTGCAGCACGCCAAAGGAGAACGCCGCAGCGCGCAGGCCGCCGCCCGACAGCGACAAGCCGATGGTGTTGGCGCCAACGATGCCGCGCGCCTGGGCGCTCTGCGCGATGAACTCGGGCGTGATGGGCCGGTTCTGGGGCTCGTTGTCGAAGCGGGTTGCGCAGGCTGACAACAGAACCGCCTGCAGAACCAGACTGCCGGTCACAAGAGCGGGCCGCAATCGGCAGGCTCGCGACTGCCCCGTGCCAGCCTCGTTGGCAAAGCGCCTTGCCGCAGCAAACGACTTCCTACGTGCATCCATGCTTGGACTCTAGCGAAGAAGCATGGGGCGCCGAGCAGTTCCTCGGCCACGGCGTACACGGTCTGGTGCTCAGTGCACTGGTTGCCTGCCTGGCCTTGGCGCCAGCACGCGTCAGCAGCGCTCCCAGCCGGCACGCTCGACGCCAAGGTGCGCGGGCCTCGGGATCGGTGTGAGCGCATGTCGCCCATGGGTCGCGAGTGGTCGGGAGTGGTTCTTTCTCGAGGGGCAGCACGCAGTCTGAAGTAGCCCTTCTCAGCCCATACGGCTCCCCCAAAGAGAACGGGGCGCCCGACTACCGTCGAACGCCCCGCACTGGCTGAGCCGTCGCTCACCCCTTCACACACACCACCTGCTTCAGCGTGTGCACCACGTCGACCAGGTCGCGCTGCGCTTCCATCACGGCGTCGATGGCTTCGTAGACCGGCGCTCTGAATCCAGCTGAGCTAACGAGGTTTGGGTTGCTGGTGCCGAGAGAGGGCTTCGATCCCCCGACGCACGCGCCTTCAACGCGCCGCTCTACCTGCTGAGCTATCTCGGCAAACTGACCTGGCGCCTCGTGCGGGAGTCGAACCCGCGGCTTCCGGCTAGACAGGCCGGCACTCTGGCCACTGAGTTAACGAAGCAAACATTCCATCCGGTGACGGGTTCCGGCGCCGCCCAATCGTTGCGGCCGATTTCCACCCCTGAAGCGTGAGCTCGACAGGGGCTTCTTGAACTTTCACTTCGGCTGTACCCAAACGCGAGCATCCCGTCGGATGTGGTGTCTCGCTGCACGTGGTCTGGCCAAGGACCGCGCACATCCCGGACCACCAACACCATGTCGCGTGGCCTCGGAGTGCATGGACACACCCGAAGTGGGACTGCGCTCGCAAGCGCAGTCCTGAGTTGCAAGACGGACCGTCGGCCAGTACCGAGGTTGTCTTGCGGCAAGTTGTTAAAGAGCGTCCACCGTTGCCGGTGGTGGCGATCCATCGATCGCCGGGCCTGCGCCAACGCGCAAGCCGGTTGAAGTGACAAAGAAAAAGGCCCGGAACCTTTCGGTGTCCGGGCCTCTGCGAACAGAGATCTGAAGGCGCGCGGCTAGGCGCTTCCTTCTCCCGGATTCAACGGACCCTCGCTCCGATCAAGGCAATAGCCCGTCGGAATGGCCCTGTGCATTGCCGCCGCTGCGAACAACGGCGCGAACGCGACCTGCCCCTGCAGGGGTCGGTGGGTTCGAATGACGTTGTGCAATTTCACGGCGATGTCCTGTGGTTCTGGTGGTGGCTCCTGCGAGCCGGTTTCTCGATGGGAGCGGACTGTAAAGACTCTTTACCCAACTCGTCAACCCCCTGCGAGAATGGCGTCTGACTTCGTTGCATTGCGCACACAGCCCGTGTCCAACACCACCCTCGCGAGACGACAGAACGCACTGGCCCTGTTCCAGGACTACGCCGAGAAGGCACTGGCATCGGGCGCGTCACCGAAGGGGCTCGAACAGTCCTTCGCGGCAACGCTGCAGATCTCGCCGAGCATGTGGAGCCAGATCAAGTCGTCGCGGCCGATCGGCGACAAGCTGGCGCGGCAGATCGAGTCGGCCTGCGGCAAGCCATCGGGTTGGCTCGACGAGGCTCGCAAGGATGCGACGCCGTCAGGCGCTGAAGCCGCGTTCCTCGAACTCGCCTTGAACGCATGGCGCGCGACCAACAGCGCGGGCCGCAAGGCGCTGCGTGAGCAGCTCAAGGCACTCCTCGCGAACCGCGTCGATCAGCCAGGCAAGGCGTCGCGCGAGTAGACGATGAAGCCGTGGTGCTTCGCCACCTGGTCGTACAGCAGCCGGCCCGCGGCATTGCTCTCGTGCGTCTGCCAGTACACCCTGACCACGCCGGCGCGGTGGGCCGCGGCGCACACGCCCTCGATGAGCGCGCGCCCGAGGCCCTGGCCGCGCAGCTCCGGCACGGTGTAGAGGTCGCTGAGGTAGCAGACGTCCTCGATCCGGGTCATGCTGCGGTGGAACAGGTAGTGCGCCAGGCCGACGACCCGCCCCCGCTGCTCCGCCACCAGCGCGTGGACGGGTTCGGCCGGGTCGAGAAAGCGCCGCCAGGTGGATTGCGTGATGTGCTCCGGCAGCGCGGTGTCGCCGCTGCGCCCATAGAAGGCGTTGTAGCCATCCCAGAGCGGGCGCCATGCGGCGAGGTCTGCGGGTGCGATCGGCCGGATCGTGGCTTGAGGCATGGAGCCTCCTGAACTCGAGGTCACCATTGTCTCGCCAGACCTCGGCTCAGGTTCACGTCGGGTACGGCGTGCCGTCCTTGTGCGCGAACTGCCAGCCACCCTCCGGCCTGGCCACGGCCACGATGTCGTCATCCGGGTAGCTGGCGGTATCGCCAGCGCTGCGGTCGCCGACGACGAGCAGCACACAGTCGGCCTCCGTGCGATTGACGAACATGTGCGCATTGCCCGTGCCGGCCGGGAAGCCGATGCACTGCCCCGCCTGCATCTGCGTCTCGCCATGGTTGGTCACCAGCGTCGGGCTGCCCGAGAGCACGTAGACGAACTCGTCCTGCCGGGTGTGCGCGTGCCTCAGTGATGACACGGCGCCCGGGGCCAGCGTGGTCAGGTTGGCGCCGAAGTTCTTCAGCCCGAACAGGTCGCCCAGGGGACGGATCGTGCGGCCCCGCATGCGCGATGCGAAGGGCTCCGGGTAGTTGGACGGCCGGGCCCGAGGCGGCGCTTCGTCAGCGCGGACGGGTGCGGTGGTGTGGGCGTTCGTCATGGTGTGGGGCGATGCGCAGTTCGCAGAAGGGCAAGCCGTTGATGAACAGTCGGGCACCGCGTTTCGCATCGTGCGCCTGACCGGCTTCCAGCACGACGTCGCGGAGGTCCGCCTCGGTGGTGATCCAGGCGGCTCCCGACAGACACGTCACCCGCATGTCGGCGGGGCACACGTAGCGCTGAGGGTGCGTCTTCGTCACCTTGAAGCGCCTGGCCTCGACGTAGCGGGCCCCGCGTGCGCGGTCGATGAGGCCCGCCCAGGTCCACCACGGCAGCGGGTGCGATCGGGCGTGGGGTTCGTGGGATGGCATGCATGGATTCAACGCCCAGGCAAGACAGGCCTCAAGCGATCGTTGCGCAGTGCCGGCATGCACTGCACGCATGCGAGCCGCTGCATCACGGGACCTGGCCAGGCGCCAGATGGCAGACGATGCAGAGCTTGTTGCCGTCGGGGTCGCGAAGGTACGCGCCGTAGTAGTGCTCGTGGTACTGCGGCCGCAGTCCGGGGGCGCCTTCCGAGCTGCCGCCGTGCGCCAGCGCCACGGCATAGGCCCGGTCCACGCTGGGCCTGTCTGGCGCCAGCAGGGCGACCATCTGCCCGTTGCCGGCCTCGTGGGGCTGCCCGTCGAAGGGCGCGCCGATGAGGAACAGCGGCCGCGGATCGGGGCTCGATTGCCAGCCGGCCCACGGCCGATGGCGCTCGCAGAATCGCGCCTGGATGCCCAGCGCTTCCATCAGCGGCGTGTAGAAGCCCAGGGCGCGCTCGAAGTGGTTGGTACCGATGAAGACGTGCGAAATCACGCGATGTTCTCCCGCTGCCTTCGACGTCGATGCTGGCAGCCGCAGGCGAGTATCGGTCGAACCTCGCCAGCGGCGCCAGAACGAACGTGACATTCCCGCTGCGCATGTCAGCGCAGCGCAAAGATCGTTTGTCGCGGCCCGGCCGTCACGCACACAGTGGGCAACGTGGGCACCTGCCCCCGAACCGACTCACGGAGCGATCCATGCCTGACCCCACGACACGCAGCGAACGCCGGCACGCTTTGCTGTACCCCATCCTCGTTGGCGGCGTGCTGATGGGCCTGGCGCTCGGCATCCGGCATGTGCAGGGCCTGTTCATGCTGCCGATGTCCATGGACCGCGGCTGGCCCCGGGAGACCTTCGCGTTCGCGCTCGCGCTGCAGAACCTGGTCTGGGGCGTCGCACAGCCGTTCACCGGCATGCTGGCCGACCGCTGGGGCACGGCGAAGATCGTGGCCGCCGGCGCCTTGCTGTACGGCCTGGGCCTGCTGCTCATGTCCACGGCGACGTCGCCTGCCGCGCTGTACCTGGGCGGTGGTGTGGTGATCGGCCTGGCGCTGTCGTGCACCGCGTTCGGCGTGGTCTACGGCGCGCTGAGCCGCCTGTCCACCGAGGCCGACCGCAGCTGGTCGCTCGGGCTGGCCGGGGCCATCGGCGGCCTGGGGCAGTTCATTGCCGTGCCGGGAACGCAGGCGCTGCAGGACGCGCTGGGCTGGGAGCGGGCGCTCGTGTCGCTGGGCGCGCTGATTGGATTGCTGGTGCTGTTCGCGTCGAAGCTCGACGACCGTGTCCGCGTCGGTACCGTGCAGACTGCCGGCGCGCCACGCCCGCTGTCCATGGCGGCTGCCATCTCGCAGGCCTTCGCCCACCGCGGCTTCTGGCTCCTCAACCTGGGCTTCCTGGCCTGCGGTTTCCAGCTCGCTTTCATTGCGGCCCACCTGCCGGCCTACCTGCTGGACAAGGGCGTGCACCCGAGCGTGGCCGTCACGGGCCTGGCCATCATCGCGCTGTCCAACGTCGTCGGCACCTTCGTCTGCGGGCAGCTCGGCGGCACCTACCGCCGCAAGCACCTGCTCGCCGGCCTGTACCTCGTGCGCTCGGCGGCGATGGCGCTGTTCGTGCTGCTGCCGCTGTCGCCACTCACGGTCTACCTGTTCTGCGCGGTGATGGGCTTCCTCTGGCTGGGCACCGTGCCGTTGACCAACGGGCTGGTGTCGCAGGTCTTCGGCGTGCAGTACATCGGCACGCTGTTCGGCTTCGTGTTCTTTGGCCACCAGCTCGGCGCCTTCTTCGGCGTCTGGCTGGGCGGGCACGTGTTCGACGCGACCCGCTCGTACGACTGGCTGTGGTTCGGCTCCATGGCGCTGGGCGTCGCCGCCGCTGCGCTGCACTGGCCGATCGACGACCGGCGCGTCGGCGCCAGCCTGCAGGCGCGCCCCGCGTGAACCGCGGCCCGCTGGTGAGGACGTTGCACATCGCAGTGGCGGCCTCGGCGGCCCTCGCGCTCGTCGTGGCCGGATGGCTGGCCTGGCTCCGGCCGGACCATGTGGTGGCCTGGCTCGCCCTGATGCCGCTGTGCGGGCCGTGAGCTCGTGCGCCCGGCCTCGGCTGTCGGCATGGCGCGTGCCGATCGATACTCTTCGCCTGCGCTGCAAGCATGCGCAGGCCCATGAGTGAGACGTCGATGTCGCTGCCCCTGTCCCGCCTTCCTTCGCTCGATCTCGTGCGTGGCTTCGTCGCGGTGGGCCGGCGCATGAGCATCACGCTGGCCGCGCAGGACCTCTGCCTGACGCAGTCCGCGATCAGCCGGCAGGTGCATGCGCTGGAAGACATCCTCGGCGTCAAGCTGTTCGCACGCGGGCACCGCGCCATCCAGTTCACGCCCGAGGGCGAACGGCTGTTCCGCATTGCCGACGTGTCCGTCCAGCAGTTGCAGGACGTCTTCGCCGCGTTGGACACTCGGCAACTGCGGCGGCCGGTCACGATCACCTCGAGCACCGGCGTGGCGTCGCTGTGGCTGCTGCCTCGGCTGAGTCGATTCCAGGGCCTGCATCCGACCATCGACGTGCGGGTCGCGGCCCACAACAAGGTGCTGGACATGAAGGCCGAGGGCATCGACCTGGCGATCCGCTACGGCCCGCAGTCCAGTGTTCCGCCGGACTCGCCGCGCCTGTTCGGCGAACGCCTGCTGCCCGTCTGTCACCCTTCCCTGAAGCTGGCACGGCTCGATGCAGCCGAGACCATTCGCCGCAGCGTGCTGCTGGAGTTCGACGACCCCCGGCGGCCCTGGATGCAGTGGGGCGACCTGCTCAACGCGCTGGGCCTCGGCGACGTGAAGCCCAAAGCGATGTTGCGCTTCAACCAGTACGACCAGGTCATCCAGGCCGCCGTGGCGGGGCAGGGCATTGCACTGGGCCGCATGGCGCTGGTGGAGCCGCTGCTGAAGGACGGCAGGCTGATCGCGCTACCGACCGTCCGGCGCGCGGCGCGGACCGAGGTGGCCTACTGGCTGGTGGCGCTGCCGCAGGAGTCGCGGCCGGATGTGCTGGCCGTGATGGCGTGGATCCGCTCGGAAGCGGAAGCATCCACGAAGGCGATGTCCGGTGTGGGTGGCGACTGATGTCGCGATCGGCGCAAGGTGGCGGGGCAGACAACGACGGAGCAAAGCGATGGCAGACCGCAGCGTGAACGAGCACGACCCGCTCGAGGACTTTCAGGCCAGAACGATCACATTGAGCGATGTGCCGAAGCGCGTGCACGTCGCCGGCACGGGGCCGGCCGTGATCGTGATGACCGAGATGCCCGGCATCAGCCCGCACGTGGCGCGGTTCGCGCGCTGGGTGCGCGACGCGGGCTTCACCGTCTACATGCCCTCGCTGTTCGGCCGCGACGGTGCGCTGCCGGGCATCGATGAAGGCCTGCAGGTGGTGCAACGGGCCTGTGTCAGCGCGGAGTTCCGCGCCTTCGCGAACAAGAAGGGACCCAACCAGTCGAGCCCGGTCACGCAGTGGCTGCGTGCCCTGGCGGCGCTGGCGCATGCCGAGTGCGGCGGGCCGGGGGTCGGCGCCATCGGCATGTGCTTCACCGGCAACTTCGCCCTGACGATGATGCTCGAGCCGGCGATGCTGGCACCGGTGCTCTCGCAACCCTCGCTGCCGTTCGACGACCCGGCCGGGCTCGAGATCTCGCCAGACGAACTGAGCGCAGTCCGCCGGCGCCTCGACGATGAAGACCTCAGCGTGCTCGCCTACCGCTTCGAGGGCGACCGATACTGCCGTGCGGAACGCTTCGCCGCCTATGCGCAGGCGCTGGGCCCACGCTTCGTGGCACGGGTGCTGCCGGACGAGGCGGCCAACACCACCGGCCTGCCGCCCTTCTTCGAGAAGGTCGTGAACAGCCCGCACAGCGTGGTGACGACGCACCTGATCGACGAGGCCGGCCAGCCCACACTGGCCGCGCGAGACGAGATCCTGGCCTTCTTCGCCTCGCGGCTGGGCGTGGCCCGCTGAGCCGAGTACGCGCTTGCGGGACACTGCATGCCGTGCGCGACCCCTTCATCGAGACTCTGCTGAGCCGTCATGGTGTGCGAGCCCACGCACTGCGTTGCGTGACACGGCTGGATGGCGAGGTCTGGCGGGTCCGCACCCAGGCCCGCCCCGACCTGGCGTTGCGGCTGTACTCCGCGAGCCAGCAGGATGCCGCGGCCATCGACACCGAGCTGGACTGGCTCGAGGCGCTCGCGGCCGCCGGGCTGCACGTGCCGGTTCCGCAACGCAGCACCGATGGCACGCGACTGCACCGCCATCCGGATGGTCGCCACGCCGTGCTGCTGACATGGCTGCACGGACGCCAGCACGACCGCGGCCTCACACCAAAGCGGCTGGAGGCCGTCGGCCGGCTCACCGGGGCCTCGCACCGGGTGGCTGCGGCCTTGCACGCTGCCGGCCGCGTGCGCACCACACGCGAGGCCACACCGCTGGACCTGCCGGCCTGGGCCGCCGGCACGCGAGCCGGGATGGAGCGCCTGAGCACGAGTCATCGCGGGCCGCTGCGCGATGCGGCGGCACGGCTGCACGATGCGATCGAAGGGTTCGGCCGCTCGCCGACTTGCTGGGGACTCGTGCACGGCGACCTGCACCCTTGGAATCTGCTCTTCGTGCGCGGTGCGGCTGGCGCCATCGACTTCGCCGACTGCGGGATGGGGCATCACGCGATGGACCTCGCCGCCACGCTGCAGTACCTGCGCTATCCGCTGGCGGGCAATCACGACCACCGGCGGCAGTATTCTGCGCTGCACGACGCATTGCTCAGGGGCTACGCCGCCGAGCACACGCCTGCAGCGGATCTGGCCCGGCAAGTGTCTGTGCTGGTCACTGCACGGCTGTTCCTCACGCTGGCCTGGATGCTGGACGACTGGCCGGCTCTGGATCACCGACCGTGGGGGCCTGGATTCATCGAAGGGTCGCAGCACGCCTTGCGAGCGTGGCTGGCCGCACCGCTGGAGCCCTGACGCTCGCATCTTCCACCGCCGCCTCGGGCGGCTACTCGAACTGCACCCTGATCTCGTTCGAAGCGATGGTGATGCCCTGAACCTTCAGTCCGAATCGAAGCTCCTTCGGGCTGAAGGTCCACAGCGCAAAGCCTTGCAGCGCTTCTTGAACGATGGCCGAACTGAGGCGCTCGAGGTTCTGCGCGTCATTGCCGCTGACGCCGTCGATGCGCAGTTGCTCCGTGCGCGGGTCTCGAAGACGCACGGCCAGGCCCGCGCCATCCCAGTGCAGGCCGCTGCTGACGGCCACCTGCCCGCCCCTGGACGAGGGGCGCAGCAAAGGGCTGACCATCACCAATCGTGACGCCAGCGTGGCGCGGTTGGCGCCTCCATCCAGCGCAAGCTGCGGGTCGTGCAGCGTCACCGAAACCAGCTCGCCGTAGCGGCGCGCGATCGGGAAGTGCCTGGCCAGTTCTGCCTGCAGTTCATCGCGCGTTGCGGTGAACTCGTTCGAGAGCAGGTTCAGCCCGGCACGGGCAGGCCGCGCCAACACGCACAGCGCAGGAACCAGGAGGGCGGCCAGTACGGCACGCATCAGCGGCCGCCGGCCTGCCAGGCAATCGTCGGCACCGCCGTGGCGGACCGGGAACTGGCCATGCAACATGTCGACGAGCTTGCCATACACCGCAGGCGCACGAGGTATCGAAACGCGCTGCTGCAAGGCACGGCGGAAAGCCCGCCGGGGCCGGTACGCGGCCGCTTCCCATGCGCTGAAGAATGAGCCTGCGCTGAAATCTTTTCTCGTGGTGCATCCAAATGCGGGAACTCGGCTCGAATCGGACTAACCTCCGGGGATGCAAAAAGACACCACACCGAAAGTCATGGAGCCCTTCACCCTCGATGAGGAGAGGACGCTCGTCGACAAGCTCGACACGCTGTCGGTGGCGGCGCTCCAGAGCTACATCGTTTCGGCTCGAGCTGCGCTCGGCAGCAAAGCCTTGGCCGCGACGTGGCGGCCGCGCATCGAGTTCGGCGCAAACCATGCGGAGCTGGCACTGGTCAAGGCGCAGGCCGCCGCTGCGCGCGATGCAGCGGCCACTACTCCTGCGGCACCGGCGGTCGTGTCGAAGTCGAAGAAGGTGGCCGCGCCTGTCGCGGACGAGGAGTCTGAGCAGACGGCCGATGAAGGCTGACCCGGTGAGGTGGCCCTGGCGGTGACGACGCGGTGGGTCGGCAACCTGACCGCCAATCTGGCGTCAGAGCAAAGTCTCCGGCGCCTGCAGAAACGACTGCACATGCCGTTTCACTCCACCTGCCGTGGAAGCCCAGACGCGCGAGGGGAATGCATCGGGAAGTTCCGCTTCCACCTCGGCAAGCGCAGCGTCGACGTTCCGCGCCAAGGCAAGCAGCCGATGCCAGGCTTCCCTGGACACCGAGGCAGCCAGCGCTTGCCAATGCCGCGCCTGGATGTCGCGCAACCTGTAGTGCATGTTGCCCGCCTTGATCCCCATCGCCAGTTTCGCGCGCTGGTAGGACAGTTGGTTGGGGCCGTTGCCGATGATCGGCCACGCCGACAGGACGTCGTACAGCGGCGTCATGCCAAAGCTTCCGCCGCGCCGGTGATGGATCGAGAAGTTCTTCGCATGGCCGTCGGTGGCGGCGAGCAGCCAGAACGCGAACTGAGCCAGCACGAAGTCGGTCTGATCCTCCTGCGCGCTTTCGCTGTGGGAGAGCACAGCCAGGCAGTCCTGCATCGACGGCCCGCCGTCACTCTGGTACTTCCGATCGGGTCCGACGCCGCGTGCCTGGCAGAAGTCCTCTTGAGGGAGCCGAGCGATCCATGCTCCCTCCGGTGCACGGAAGCGTGCCTTCTGCTCGGCACCTTGCTCGACGCCGACCCAGCGACGATCGAAGCGGGTCACGACGAGCGCCTTGGAGTCGCCGAACCGGCTCATCTCGGTGTCGGCGACCGGCAGGCCGAGCGCACGCAGTATCCGGCTGCACAGCCACTCGTTCTCGATCGAGGTGCTCATGTCGGCCCGCATGTTGCCGACCAGGCCGAGCGGCAGCTTCAAGATGTGCGTCGTCGGCGTCGCGCCGCGCGGCAGGTACCAGCGACGGCCCATGCGCAGCAGCGCGGTCTTCTCATGGGCGCCGGCGATCGACAGGCGCAGCTTCTCGTCTTCATCGCGCGGCCCGAGCGGTGCATCGGACGTCACCGTCGCCAGGATCCGCTCGACCCTGGCCTCATCGAGCGCCTCGGCATCGATCGTGTTCCAACCGACGGGCTCCTCGCCGGTTGGCAGCAGTTGCACTGCACCGACACAGTCCCGCCCGATCGCCGTCAGCAGATCGAAGGCCCCGGCCGAACGCGCACGGAACCGGCTCCGCAACCGGCGCCGAATGGCGGCGCTGTCGGGCAGCAGGTTGTCGAAGTAGTTCGTCACCACGTCGCCGCGGAGCTCGAGGTCCGCGCTGAACGGCAGAGACAGCGACAAGGCTCGACCCTCCTCGGCCCGCACCCAGGTCTCGTCGTAGCGGAACACCGGCGTGCCGGTCCGCAGCGTCGACCAGACGCCGACGTGCATCCCGTTCATCCAGACGTGCAGCTCCGCCATCGCGTCACCACTGGCCGCCGGTCTTGCGCTGCTTGGTGATGGCCTGCTTTGGTGCCGAATCCGGAGAACTTTCCGCTGGCGACGACCGAGTGTCTCGGAGCACCATCTTCACGCCGAGCGCGCCCAGCACCTCGAGCAGTTGCTCGACGCTGACTGCCGTCGGGTTGCCCTCGATGCGGGCGACCCGCGTCTGGCCGACGCCCAGCCTCGCGCCCAGCTCGGCCTGGCTGAGGCCGCGCGCTTTGCGCAAGGCGCGCAGGTGGGTGGAGAGCTGCAGCGGAGTCTGGATCGGATAGTCCATGCGGCAGTTTATGCCCTAATCGACATGGATGGAGTACATGCCTGATAAAGCATTTGTTCCGGTAATGCCGTATACGACATACCCTGCAGCACTTGCACCTGACGTCGGGTCAAGGGCGGGCATGGCCCGGCGCAACGAACACTCGGCGTTGCGGCCGTTACCGTGGTGGGCGAGAAGCAAGCGCGGCCCGCGCCGAGCCCGGGCAGCGGCGTGCCTTCAGCGCAATTCGGTGACTTGGTGGCAGCGAGACGGACGACCGTGGCGTCCCGTGGGGATCCCATCGTGATTCCCAGAACGTCGCCAGAAACCGCCCCTGGAATGCAGAACGGCGGCCACTTTCGTAGCCGCCGCCGTTGCCAAGTGCTTGTGGCGCTTGGGATATTTTTGGTGGCCAAGGGCGGAATCGAACCACCGACACGCGGATTTTCAATCCGCTGCTCTACCAACTGAGCTACTTGGCCAAGAGCCCGAGATTATAGACCACAGCGGCCGGGCCGCCGGGTCAGATCGCCCCGCCGCGCTTGTTGCGCGAGAGATCAACACCCAGCTGCTTGAGCTTGCGGTAAAGGTGCGTGCGCTCCAGGCCGGTCTTCTCGGCCACACGCGTCATGCTGCCGTTCTCCTGCGCCAGGTGGAACTCGAAGTAGCTCTTCTCGAAGGCATCGCGCGCCTCGCGCAGCGGTCGGTCGAGGTCGAAACTCTGCTCGGCCTGCGGCCCCAGCATCAGCGGAGTGGTCGGAAGCATGGCGCCGCCGGTCATCGCCGCCTCGACGGTCAGCGAATGGTCCTGCAGATGGTGGTTGTGGTGCGGGCTCGCCACCATCGGCCCGGGGCGGCCCGCACTGGCGGCCGGCTTGGCCAGGCCCTGCTCGACAGCGCGCAACAGCTTCTGCAGCGTCACCGGCTTCTCGAGGAAGGCCATGGCGCCGTACTTAGTGGCCTCGACCGCGGTGTCGATGGTGCCGTGGCCGCTCATCATGATCACCGGCATGGTCAGCAGCCCAGTGGCTCCCCACTCCTTGAGCAGCGTGATGCCATCGACATCGGGCATCCAGATGTCCAGAAGCACCAGGTCGGGCCGCAGGCGCTCGCGCACCGATCGCGCCTCGGCGGCGTTCTCGGCCGCCTCGACGGTGTGCCCCTCGTCGGTCAGGATCTCCGACAGCAGCGCGCGGATGCCGAGTTCGTCGTCAACTACAAGAATGATCGCCATGGATGGTCAGTGCGTCCGGCTCTCGGTGGCCACCGAGACGGCCGTGGTGCCGTCGGCCGGAGCGAGCTTGGAAAATGATAGCGAAACTTGGGCACCCGTTGCCGAAGGGCCGCCCGAGGGGGCTGGAGTGTCGCCTGCCGCGGCGTCTCGCGCCACCCCCAGGTTCGCGATGCGCACGCGGGCACCGTGCTCGTCGGCGATCTTCTTGACCACCGCCAGGCCGAGGCCCGTGCCCTTGCTCTTGGTCGTCACGTAGGGCTCGAACGCGCGCTTGAGCACCTTGTCCGGGAAGCCGTGGCCGTTGTCGATGACCTGCAGCCGCACCGCCCGCACGTCACCCTGCTCGGTTCGCGCAACCTCGGTGCGCACCAGCACCCGGCCGTCGGGCTTCTCGGCCACCGCATCGAGCGCGTTCTGCACCAGGTTGTGGATGACCTGGCGCAGCTGCGTCGTATCGCCCACGATCAGCGGCAACCCCTGGCCGAACTCGGCGTGCAGCCGGCCCGCGTCCTGCGCGCCGACGTACAGCCCGAGCACCTCGGCGAGCAGCGCGTTCAGGTCCAGCGCCTTCAGCTGCGCCGCCGGCAGGCGCGCGTAGTCGCGGAACTCGTTGACCAGCGTCTTCATCGCCTGCACCTGGTTGACGATGGTGGCGACGGACTTGGCGAGCATGGCCTGATCCGTTCCTTCCAGCTTCGCCTCGAGCTTGTGCTGCAGCCGCTCGGCAGAGAGCTGGATCGGCGTCAGCGGGTTCTTGATCTCGTGCGCCAGCCGCCGCGCCACTTCGCTCCAGGCCTCGCTGCGCTGCGCGGAAACGACCTCGGTGATGTCGTCGAACACCATCAGCCGCGCACCCTGCGGCATGGCCGCGCCGCGCACCAGCAGCGTCAACGTGTCGCGGTCGCGGCCCTGGGAGTCCTGCGTCTGCAGCTCGAAGCTGTCCTGCCAGTGGTCGCGCTCGCCCGCCTCGGGGCTGCTGGCGTGCAGCTCGAAGCGCTGCCACACGCTCTTCGCGAAGCTCTCGAGGCCGGGCACCTCGTCGAGCCGGCGTCCGCGGTAGGCCGACAGCGGCAGCTTGACGATGCGCGTCGCGCCCGGGTTGACGGTGTCGATCAGGCCGTTGCGGTCGAACACGATCACGCCGGCGGTGAGGTTGTCGAGGATGGTCTGCAGGTTGGCGCGTGCGCCCTCCACCTGGCGCACGCTGCGCTGCACCAGCGAACGGGCCTCGGAGAGCTGCTCGGTCATGTCGGCGAAGGAGCGTGTCAAGCCGCCGAGCTCGTCGCGCGAGGCGAACACCGGTTTGGCGCTGAGGTCGCCATGCGCGACCTGGTCGACGCCTTCGGCCAGCAGCAGCAGCGGGCGCGCCAGCTGGTTGCCCAGCAGGGCCGCGAGCAGCACCGCGCCGAACACTGCCAGCACCAGCGCCAGCGTCAGCGTGCCGATGTACATGCGGCGCAGGCCATCGCGCGCCAGCGCGCGCTGCTGGTACTCGCGGTAGGCGGTCTGCACCGACAGCGCATTGAGCGTCAGCGAGGCCGGCAGCAGCTGCCGCACCATCAGGTAGCGCTCCTGCTCGGTGAGCGCGAAGTTCGCGCTGGGCACCAGCGCCAGCACGCGGATGCGAGCGTTGGCGGCGCTGCCGGCGTCCTCGTCCAGGCCCTCGAGCTGCCCGGTCACGCGCTGCAGCCGCGCCTGTCGCAGCATGGTCGCGCTCGGCCGCTCCGGCATCAGGCCAGCAGTGCCGCTGCTGGCCGAGAACAAGGTCTGACCCGAGGCATTGACGATCGCCACCTCCTGCGCCGCCAGCTGCTCGCGCAAGCGCTCGAGTGCCAGCGTGCCGGCACTGCCGCCGCGGCCTTCGACCAGCGCCGCGGCCGAACCGCCCTCACCCAGCTTCTCGGCCGCCTGGCGGGTGCGGTTGGCGAGTTCGTTGACCAGCGCATCGAGCGTGCCGCGGCCGAGGTTCAGGCCGGCGTCGAGCGCGCTCTCGACCTTCACGTCGAACCAGCTCTCGATGCTGCGCGAGACGAACTGGTAGCTCACCGTGTAGATCAGCACGCCCGGCACTACGCCGACCAGCGCGAAGATCGCCGCCAGCTTGAGCAGCAGCCGGCTGCCGAACTTGCGCCGCCGCACGCGGATGACCAGCCGCACCGAGGCGATGCCGACCACCAGCATCAGCAGCGCCGCCACCGTGACGTTGACCCAGAACAGCCAGACGTAGTGGCGCTCGTACAGTGCCGGGCTGTTGGTGGCCACCGAGAGCAGGAAGGCCAGCACCAGGCCCGCGCCGGTGACGGCCACCAGCGCGACGATCCAGGCCCAGCGGGTTGCCTTCTTCATGGCGCGCTGCGCCGAAGGCCCGATGCCGGGTCCGGCGCCGGGCCGCCCCAAGCCGGACGCTCCCCAGGGGCCACGAACGTGTGCCCCTTCGTGGCCCACGGGGGACGACGCGAAGCGTCCAGGGGGCTCATTTCAGTCGAAACGTTGCACGCGCTCGACCCCGAGCGCCCAGTCCGACTGGGTGGCGATGCCGATCTGCATCGGCCGCGGCAGCAAGGAGGTGTCGAGCCGGAAGCTGAACTCGACGTAGTGCCGCGCGCCGTCCTCGATCTGCGCGGTCTCGGCGACTTTCCAGTTCACGCCGCGGCGGATCGCGGCGAAAGCCTCGGTGCGCGTCGCGTAACTCTGGCTGATGCCGGCGAAGGTGACGCGGTAGTTGGCCGTCAGCGGCTGGTAGACGATGCGCCAGACCCGCGCCGCGCTGGCGATGCGCTTGTCGCGCCAGTACCAGCGGTCACGGAACACCTCGGCCTCGGCGACGAAGTACAGCGGCACCGACTTGGCCAGCGCCTCTTCCGCACCCCGCGGGAGCTCGAAGTTGACCGCGTAGTTGAGGATCAGCCCGTCGTCGCCACGCTGCACCGTGAAGCCGGCGAGCTCGGCGTTGCCGCTCTGCGCTGCGGCCGTCGGCGCGAGCACGGCCAGCCACAGGGCGACCAGCCACGACAACAGGAGCCCGAGCCCGCGCAACCCGTCTGGCGCGCGGGTCTCTGGACTGCCGGTCGAGCGTGCCGCGCTGCGCATGGGGTGGAGGAGCGTCAGGTCTTGGTGAGCAGGCTGTAGAAGAACCCGTCTGCCGATGCACCGGCGGGGGGCGACGAAGAATCGTCTTCATTGTCGGGCAGCGGGAGCAGGTGGCCCGGCGCCACGGGCGTGACGCCGACAGTGGCATCGCCATGACGTTGCAAAAAAGCGTCGATCTGGTCCTGACCCTCGGCCTTGAAGACCGAGCAGGTGCAGTACAGCAGCCGCCCTCCGGGGCGCAACGTCGGCCACAGGGCGTCGAGCAGGCGGGCCTGGGTCTGCGCCAGGGTGTCGATGTCGCTCGCGCGGCGCAGCCAGCGCACGTCGGGGTGGCGGCGCACGATGCCCGAGGCACTGCACGGCGCGTCGAGCAGGATGGCGTCGAACGGCTGGCCGTCCCACCAGGCGGCCGTGTCGCCGGCATCGGCCGCCGCGGTGCGAGCGCTCAGGCCCAGGCGTTGCAGCGTGTCATGCACGCGGGCCAGGCGGCCCGCGTCGCTGTCCAGCGCCAGCACGTCGAGGTCGGCCTGCTCCAGCAGGTGCGCCGTCTTGCCGCCGGGCGCAGCGCAGGCGTCGAGCACGCGTGCCCCGGGCGGCAGGCCGGCGCCGAGCAGCAGCGGTGCCGCTCGCTGGGCCGCGGCGTCCTGCACCGACACGTCGCCCGCGGCGAAGCCCGGCAGCTGCTGCACCGGCACCGGCCGGGCGAGCACGACAGCATTGCTGCCGGGCAATGCGGTCGCGGCCAGCCCGGCCTCGGCCAGGCGCTGCACATAGGCCTCTGGGCCGCCATGCCGGCGGTTCACGCGCAGCGTCATCGGGGCGCGCTGCTGGTCGGCGGCGAGCACGGCCTGCCATTGCGATGGCCAGTCGCGCTGCAGGCGCTCGACCCACCAGCGCGGATGGTTGAATCGCGCCACCGGGTCGCCGTGCAGAGCGGCCAGCAGTGCCTCGCGCTCGCGCAGGAAGCGGCGCAGCACCGCGTTGACGAAGCCGCCTCGCTGCTTCGCGGCCACCACCGCCTGGTCGACCAGCGTGTGCTCGGCATAAGGCGGCTCCGAGCCCGGCCACAGCAGCGCCAGCGAGGTGACCAGCAGCGCATCGACCGCCGGCGGCGGCGGCTTCGGCACGAGCTTCGTGCGCACCGCCTGCGCGCCGCCCAGCCAGCGCAGCGCGTGGAAGCTCAGCGCCTGGGCGCCGGGCCGCGCCGGCACCGGGCAACGCTCCAGCGCGTCGGTCAGGCTCTGCCCGGCACGCACCGCCTGCACCGCCGCGGCGGCATGGGTCAAAAGCTGGGCAAGCGGGAGCGAGGCGGGGGCATTCACCGCGCGCAGTCTACGGGCAGGGCGCACCCCGGCTGCGCTGCGGGCCGGCCTGCGCTACCCTGCACGACCCGACGACGTCTGCAGCAGCCCCATGTCCGCCGAACAAGCCACCCCGATCTTCCGCACCGAGGAGGAGCTTTCGCGCCTCGCCGCCTCGGAGCGCATCCGCTACCGGCTGGTGGGCGCGCAATGCCGCTACCACGCCAACGACAACATCTCCGAGTTCATCCGCGAGGGCGAGATCGAGGAACTGAAGGCCGAGGTCACCACCAAGCTGCAGGAAGTGCTGCGCGCGCTGGTGATCGACACCGACAGCGACCACAACACCCAGGAGACCGCCAAGCGGGTGGCGAAGATGTTCATCAACGAGGTGTTCGTCGGCCGCTACACGCCGATGCCCTCGGTCACCGAGTTCCCGAACTTCTCGCGCCTGAACGAGCTGATGATCGTCGGGCCGATCAAGGTGCGCAGCGCCTGTTCGCACCACCTGTGCCCGATCCTGGGCAAGGTCTGGATCGGCGTGCTGCCCAACGAGTTCTCGAACCTGATCGGCCTGTCGAAGTACGCCCGCATCTGCGACTGGATCATGAGCCGGCCGCAGATCCAGGAAGAGGCCGTGACCATGCTCGCCAACGAGCTGCAGGACCGCGTCAAGCCCGACGGCCTGGCCATCGTGATGGAAGCCGACCACTTCTGCATGCACTGGCGCGGCGTCAAGGACGACGAGTCGATGATGACCAACTCGGTGATGCGCGGCGCCTTCCTGAAGGACCCCAACCTGCGCCGGGAATTCCTCTCGCTGCTGTCGAAGAAGAACGGAAACTGAAAATGATGAAACCTCCAAGCTCGCTTCGCTCGCTGCCCCCCGCGGGGGCGCGTCAGAACCTTCGGACGGCCGGGCGGTACTGACATGCTCGTCCGCCTGATGTATGCCAGCCGCGCCACCGACTCGGTCGACCAGGAGGCGTTGCTGGGCATCCTGCGCCAGTCGAAGGCAGGCAACGCCCACCTGGGCATCACCGGGGTGCTGTGCTTCTCGGAGGGCATCTTCCTGCAGGTGCTCGAAGGCGGCCGCATGGCGGTCAATGCGCTGTACAACCGCATCGCCGCCGACAAGCGGCACCGCGACGTGGTTCTGCTGACCTACCAGGAGATCGGCGAGCGCCGCTTTGCCGGCTGGTCGATGGGCCAGGTCAATCTCGCTCGGCTGAACCCCGCGCTGCTGCTGAAGTACTCCGAGACCGCCGTGCTCGACCCCTACGCGGTGTCGGGCGAGGTGTCGATGGCGCTGTTCGAGGAACTGGTCGCGACCGCGTCGATCGTCGGCCAGGGCTGATCGCCGCAGCTCCGCGCCCGCCTGCGCGGGCGTGGACGGCGAGCAGCGGCGCTGCGTCTCGCAGCGACTGGAACTGAACGCCCTGCCTGCTCGGGCTGCTACAGCCCGAGCCAGGCGCCCAGCTCGAGCATCTTCGCTTCGTCGTACTTCTCGAAGCCGGTGTACTTCGTCGGCTCGAGCTTCTTCTTGCCCTCGTCGCTGGCGTCCAGGCCGATCAGGTACTCGCGCACCTTCTCGACGTCGCCCGCGCTCAGGTTCGGGCTGGCGAGGATGTGCTTGATCGGCACAGCCTTCGACTGCGCGAGGATCTTGCCGCCCTTGCCCTGCCAGGCCTTGACCAGCGCATTGGCCGCCGTAGCGCCGGACTCGGTGAGCTTGTTCTCGACGAAGAAGGGCACGGCGTCCTGGTAGCGCGTGTAGGTGATCTTCAACTGCTCGGGCTCGACCTTCGCGTCGCGCAGCGTCGCACGCACCATCCACGAGGTGATGGAGTCCTCGTCCGGCGCACCGAGCTTGCGGCCCTTCAGGTCGGCCAGCGACGTGAACGGCGAGTCGGCCGAGACCAGGAAGCTCGCGGTGTACTTCTGGAAGCCCTTGGTGACGACGACCAGCTTGTAGCCGCTGCCCTTGATGGCCTGGATCGACACATGGGCCGGGTGGATCATCGCCAGGTCGTAGGTCTTGGCCTGCAGGCCGCGGCGCAGCTGGTTGTAGTCGCCGATCGGCTCGATGGTGACCGGCTGCTTGAGCAGCTTGGACAGGTCGGCCGCGATCGCGGCGTAGCGGCCGCGCACCTCTTCGAGCGGCACGCGGTAGCTCACGCCCTCATTGACGGCGAAGGTCAGCGCGTTCGCCGCCGTGGCGCAGAACAGCAGCAGCGTGGCGCACAGCGCTTGGGGGGACGCGAGCTTTACAAATTTCATGGCGGCGAGCGTAGAGGGAAATCGCCCGCGCATGTACTGACAAAGTTGACAGAATCAAACCCTTGTCGCGCCCGTTGTCACCAGCCGTGTCACGGCGGCCTCGATCTCGGGCGCTGGACCGTCCAGTGACAGCCACTTGCGGCGCGAGGCTTGACCTCGAACAAGTGACACCGCGCGCCGCGGCAGCCCGAGCGACTCGGCCACCCAGGCAATCAGCGCCTCGTTGGCCTTGCCGTCCACCGGCGGCGCGGCCAGCCGCACGCGCAGCGCGCCGTCGTGCAGCCCGTCGGCGCCGCTGCGCTTCGCGTTCGGCACCACGCTGACCGCCAGCCAGAGCTGCTCGCCATGGCGCGTCAGGCAGGGCGGCAGCGCGTCGCTCACGGGCCGTTCAGGATGTCTTCTTCGCCGCCGCCTTCTTGGCCGGCGCCTTGGCCGCGCGCGGCTCGAACTCGAAGATCACCTTGCCTTCCTTCTTGTCGAAGGCCAGTCGTGCCTTGAACTTGCGCCGCGTCTTGTTGGAGACGAAGTTCTCCAGCAGATCGGTCTTGCCGGTGGCCAGCAGCTTCGTCATCTGCTCGCGCGCCACCGGCTGCTGCAGGATGATCTTGCCGCTCTTGAAGTCGCAGGTGATGGGCGCGCCTACCGCGTGCTGGCAGACATAGCTGGTGCCGTGCTCGTAGACATGCCCCTGGCACTTGGGGCAGGCGCCGAGCGACTCCTGCGCAGAGAAGTCCACCGGCACGCCGTCGCCCTCGCCCTTGGCGTCCTCGCCGAAGTCGAACTCGAGTTTCCAGTTCTTGATCTCGTCGTCGAAGGCGAGCTTCAGCTCGGCGGTGAACGGCCAGCCGGCCTTGGAGCGGAAGCCCTCCAGCGGGCCGATCTTCTTGTTGGCGATGAACTGCGTCACCTCGTCGAGCTCGAAGCTGCGCCCACCGGGGATCTTGCTGATCGAGAAGCCGCAGCCTTCGCTATTGCCGTCCTTGCCGGTGCACGCAAAACGGCGGTAGTTCTCCTTGATCACGCCGCCGCAGTTCGGGCAGGGCACGGCCAGCGTCGCATAGTCGCCAGGGATGGTGTCGCGGTCGTACTCCTTGGCCTTGCGGACGATGCGCTCGGCCATCGCGGCGATCTCGGCCATGAAGGTGTCGCGCTGCAGGCGGCCCTTCTCCATCTCGGCGAGCTGGTGCTCCCAGTTGCCGGTCAGCTCGGGCTTGGTCAGGTCTTCCACACCCAGGCCGCGCAGCAGCGTCATCAGCTGGAAGGCCTTGGCCGAAGGCACCAGCTCGCGGCCTTCGCGGTGCATGTACTTCTCGAGGATCAGGCCTTCGATGATGGCCGCGCGCGTGGCCGGCGTGCCCAGGCCCTTCTCGGCCATGGCCTCGCGCAGTTCGTCGTCGTCGATCAGCTTGCCCGCGCCTTCCATCGCCGACAGCAGCGTCGCCTCGGTGTAGCGCGCCGGCGGCTTGGTCTTGTTCGGGTTGACGGCGACGCTCTCGGTGCGCACCACCTCGCCGGCGGCCACGGCCACCAGGTTGGCGTCGTCCTCCTGCGCCTCGCGGCCGTAGACCGCCAGCCAGCCCGGCTTGACCATCACCTTGCCGTTGGTCTGGAACTTGTGCTCCTGCGCGCTGGCCTTCACGGTGGAGATGCGCGTCGTGACCATGAACTCCGCCGGCGGGAAGAACACCGCCAGGAAGCGCTTGACCACCATGTCGTAGAGCTTGGCCTCGATCTCGGTCAGGCTCTTCGGCGGCTGCAGCGTCGGGATGATGGCGAAGTGGTCCGACACCTTGGCGTTGTCGAAGATGCGCTTGTTCGGCTTGACGTAGCCTTCCTTGATCGCCGTCTTCGCATGGGCCGACAGCGCGCGCAGCGGGCCCGGCATGTCTTCGGTGGAGATCATCTGCATGGTCTGCTTGACCACCTCGACGTAGTCCTCCGGCAGCGCCTTGCTGTCCGTCCGCGGGTAGGTCAGCACCTTGTGCTTCTCGTACAGCGCCTGCGCGATGGAGAGCGTCGTCTTGGCCGAGAAGCCCAGCCGCGAGTTGGCCTCGCGCTGCAGCGTGGTCAGGTCGTACAGGCCCGGCGCGCTTTGCGTGCTCGGCTTGGATTCCTCGGTCACGTTCGCCGGCTCGCCGCGGCAGGCCTGCGCGATGGCCTGTGCGTCGGCCTCGGTCCACAGCCGGTCGGCGCGCGCTTCCGGGTCATCGGGGTTCTTCTTCCACTTCGGGTCGAACCACTTGCCTTCGTACTCGCCGGCCTGGGCGGCGAAGGTCGCCTTGATCTCCCAGTAGTCGCGCGAGACGTGCTTGCGGATCTTCTCCTCGCGCTCGACGACGATCGACAGCGTCGGCGTCTGCACGCGGCCGACGGTGGTCAGGAAGAAGCCACCGTCGCGCGAGTTGAACGCGGTCATCGCCCGGGTGCCGTTGATGCCGACCAGCCAGTCGGCCTCGCTGCGGCTGCGCGCGGCCTCGGCCAGGCCGCGCAGTTCCTCGTCACCGCGCAGCTTCTCGAAACCCTCGCGGATCGCCGCCGGCGTCATGCTCTGCAGCCACAACCGCTTGACCGGGTGCTTGCTCTTGCTGTGCTGCTGGATGAGCCGGAAGATCAGTTCGCCCTCGCGGCCCGCGTCGCAGGCGTTGATGAGTTCGCTGACGTCCTTGCGCTTGACGAGCTTGACGATGGCGTTCAGCCGCCCTTTGCTCTTGTCGATCGGGTTGAGGTCGAAATGCGGCGGGATCACCGGCAGGTTCGCGAAGCTCCACTTGCCGCGCTTGACGTCGAACTCCTCCGGCGCCTTGATCTCCAGCAGGTGGCCGACGGCCGAGGTGACGAGGTACTTGTCGTTCTCGAAATACTCGTCGTGCTTGTCGAACTTGCCTGCGGTCGGCGTCAACGCGCGGACGATGTCCTGCGCGACGGAAGGCTTCTCGGCAATGATCAGTGACTTGGTCATGGTGTCTCGTGCAAGGCTGTCGCGATGGGCTTGCGCCGCATCTCCATACAATCCGGGCTTCGCGCGCACGCACGCACACGCGCGCGCCCCTGATTTCAATGTACCCAAAGACGATGAAGGCGCAAGCAACCAACGGCAAGTCCCATCCCGCCGCAGCCGGCACCGGCGGCGGGCGCCGCATCCAGGTGCGCCGCTCCGGCGTGCACGGCAAGGGCGTCTTCGCGCTGCTGCCGCTGAAGAAGGGCGAGGTGGTGATCGAGTACAAGGGCGAGGTGATCGACTGGCCGGAGGCGCTGCGCCGCCACCCGCACGACCCGACCGACCCGGACCATACCTTCTACTTCCACATCGACGAGAAGAACGTCATCGACGCCAAGCACGGCGGCAACGCGGCGCGCTGGATCAACCACGCCTGCCAGCCCAACTGCGAGGCCGACGAGATCGACGGCCGCATCTTCATCAAGGCGCTGCGCTCGATCAAGCCCGGTGAAGAGCTGTTCTACGACTACGGGCTGATCATCGACGAGAAGTACACGGCCAAGCTGAAGAAGCAGTTCGCCTGCCACTGCGGCGCGAAGAAGTGCCGCGGCACGATGCTGTCGCCGAAGCGCTGACCCTCGCACGACCATGGCCGAGCCGCCGATCTCCTGGGGCGCCGAGGCGCTGTGGCAGCAGCTGCGCACGCTGCTGCCCGGGCTGAGCGTCGAGGTGCTGGAGCGCTGCGCGTCGACCAACTCGGCGCTGCTCGAGCGCGCCCGCGTCGAGGTGCGCCCCGAACCGGAGCACGGCGACGTGCTGGTGCAGCGCAGCGTCGAGAGTGCCGCCTTCGGCCGCCGCGCCGCCGACGTGCAGCCCTGCCTGCTGGTCGCCGAGCACCAGACCGGCGGTCGCGGGCGGCTCGGGCGCAGCTGGCAGGCCGCGCCCGGTGCCTCGCTGACCTTCTCGCTGTCGCTGCCGATCGCGCGGGCCGACTGGTCGGGGCTGTCATTGGTCGTCGGCCTCGCCATCGCCGACGCGCTGGACCCGCAGCCGGGCGCAGCGCCTGCCCGCATCGGCCTGAAGTGGCCCAACGACCTGTGGCTGATGGACGGCCCGGCCCAGGGCCGCAAGCTCGGCGGCATCCTGATCGAGACGGTGGCTGCCGGCCGCACGCGGCTGGCCGTCATCGGCGTCGGCCTCAACGTGCTGCCGCTGCCCGCGGTGGAGGCCGGCACCGGCTTCGCCTGCCTGCACGAGCTCGACCCGGCGATGTCCGCACCCGCGGCGCTGCACCGCATCGCCCTGCCGCTGGTGCAGGCGCTGCACCGCTTCGAGCGCGAAGGCTTTGCCGGCTTCGCGGCCGGCTTCGCGGCCCGTGACCTGCTCGCCGGCCACCCGGTGCGCACCACGCAGCAGGGCCTGGCCGAAGGCATCGCGCGGGGCGTTGACGACAGCGGTGCCCTGCTCGTGCAGACCGACGCGGGCGGCGTCGCCAGCGTGACCAGCGGCGAAGTCAGCGTTCGGCTGCGGGCCGGCGCCGACGGCAGCTGACCATGCTGCGCCTGCTCGTGCTGCTGCTGGTGGCGGCCAACCTGCTGTTCTACGCCTGGACGCGCGGCTGGCTCGACGACCTGACCAGCCTGCGCCCGCATCCCGAGCGCGAACCGGAGCGGCTGACGCGGCAGGTGCACCCCGAACGCATCACGGTGCTGCCGCCGGGCGCGGCCAGTGCCGCGGCGGCGGCCCCGGCGGCCAGCGCCGCGAGCGCTCCGCAGCGCGGTGCCTGCCTGGAAGCCGGCCCCTTCGCCGGCAGTGCTGTCGCCTCGGCGGTCGCCGCGCTGCAGTCGGTGCAGCCGGCGCTGCCACCCGGCAGCTGGGTCGACGTGACGACCGAACGGCCGGGCAGCTGGATGATCTACATGGGCCGCTTCCCGAACCGCGAGGTGCTGGCGAAGAAGGAAGACGAGATCAAGCGCACCCGCGTGCCCTACCAGGAGGTCAGCACGCCGGCCGAGTACACACTGGGCTTCTCGTTCGGCCAGTTCGACGACCGTGCCGCCGCCGAGCGCGGCCTCGAGCAGATCGGCCAGCGAGGGGTGCGCAGTGCACGGGTCGTGGAACTCGCCGCACCTGCCACCCAGCATGTTCTGCGCGCCGACAACGCCGAGCCGGCGCTGGCCGCGCAGCTGGGCGCGCTCAAGCTCGCGGCACTGGGCCGCGGCTTCGTGCCCTGCGGCAGCTGAGCGCGCCGATGGCCAGCGCCAGCGCGGCCAGCCAGCCCCCGCCCAGCGCACCACCGCCTGAGCTCGTCGCCGGTAGTGTCACACTGGGCGCCTGGTCGGCGACGCCGAGTGCCAGCGCGGCGTTCACGTCGGCGTTGTCGATGATTTCCGCTGTGCGAGCCGGGCGCACGTAGCCGAGCGGATCGTCGGCATAGGCGAGCGCCGCGGCCGCGTCGAGGATGCCCGCGCCGCAGGTCGTGGTGTTGCAGATGCAGCGCCCCGGCGACTGCGCCGAGCAGCTCGGCAGCGTGGGCGACACCACGTGCGGCCGTGCGCTGATTTGCAGTCCGGCGATGACCTGGCTCACGCTGAGCATCGGGTTGCGACCGATCATCAGTGCGGCGACGCCAGCCACCACCGGCGCGGCAAAGCTGGTGCCTGCCTCACGCGCATAGCCGGCCATGCCGGGGCCGCGCAGGCCGTCGTTGGAGACGGTCAGCAGCCCGTTGTCACCAAGCTCGACGCCCCAGCCGCCGATCACGCGCGGATCGCCACCTACGGTGGCGATCGCGAGCTGAGCGCCGAAGTTCGAGTAGCTGGCCTTGAAGCCGTCGCGGTTCAGCGCCGCCACGCCGACCACGCCGCGGCAGTTGGCCGGGCGTGACACGGTGCCATGGTCGTTGCCGGCCGCCGCCACCACCACCGCGCCGGCCGCGGCGAGTTCGTCGATGGCCTCCTGGTAGGCCCTGTTGCAGGCCGACTGGCTGCCGAAGCTGATGTTGATGACACGCGCCGGATGGGGGTTGAGCGGCAGCTCGCGGCCGTCGTCGTCGAGCACCGGCAGCCCGGCCGCCCAGCGCATGCCGTCGATGATGTCGGCCACTTCTGCGCCGCACTTGCCGGCCACCCGCACCGGCAGCACGCGCCCGCGCCAGTTGAGGGCGGCGACGCCAAGGCCGTTGTCGGTGTCGGCGGCGAGGATGCCGGCGATGATCGTGCCGTGCCAGGAGCTGTCATCCACCTCGCAGTCGCCGAACAGCCACGGGTACTCGCGCTGGTCGGCCGCATCGACCCAGTCGCCCGGGTCGCTCGGGTCGGCGTCCCAGCCGTTGCCGTCGTTGGCGTACTCGAGCGTCGAGACGAAGTCGCGCCCCGGCAGCACCGCGCCGCGCAGGTCGTCGTGGGCGGTGATGCCGGTGTCGAGCACGGCGATCACCGGGTTCGCGCTGCCCACGGTGGTCTGCCAGGCGCTCTGCAGGCCGGGCACGCCGCGGCGGCGGTCCTCGATGTCGTTGGCATTGCTGCCGGCCGCCGGGAACAACCACCACTGGCCGCTGCCCATCACCGTGGCGGCGAACAGCGGGTCCTGCGGCACGGTCAGGCGCCGCTCGCGCTCATTGGGGACGACCCACTCGACCTCGGGGCGCTGCGCCAGGCGGCGAGCGATGGCCTCGGTCTCGTCGGCGCCGAGCGAGCGACCATAGTCGATCAGGTGGGTGCGCCCGCCCAGGCCACGCACCCGCTCCGACCTGGCCGGCGCATGACCCAGCACGCGCTTGAGCCGCCCCGCCGGGGCCTCGGCCGAGGCATCGGCGCCGTCGCGCAGCTTGACGATGAAGCCGCGCACCGGCCCGGCGCCCGCCGCGAAGGCTGACGCCGTCAGGCACAGCCCGAGCAGGAGGATGCCTGCGATCTGCCGCGCAAGCCCTGCGCCGACGCGCACGCTCACACGCTGCGCGACGGGCGCGACCGCCACGACAGCGCGATCACAGCCGCCAGCAGCGCTGCCAGCCAGCCCAGGCCAAGCGCGCCGCCACCGCCACCGCTGCTTCCGGTCGCAGGATCGACACTCACCTCCACGGTCTGCTCGTCGCTCGCACCGGTGTTGTCGGTGACGGTCAGGCTGACAACGAAGCTGCCGCTGGCGCTGGGCGTCGCCGACGCAGTGGCTCCGGTGGTTGACGACAGCGCGGTGACGATGCCGCCACCATCGACAAGCGTCCAGCGATAGCTGGCTATGGACCTGCCGCTGACAAGCACTGTCTGCGACGAAGTCAGTGTCAGCGCGCGTCCGGCCACAGGCTGCGACGGTGTGGCGCCGATGCGCACCAGCGGCCCCTTGGCCGCCGTCACCGCCGAGGCGGCATCGAGCATACCGGCGCCGCAGGTACTGGTCGTGCAGTTGCAGTCGAGCTGGTCAGAACCGTTGGGCGCAACGCATGCGTCGAGTCCCGCGAGAGAGGGAAAGTCGCGCGCCGAGGCCATCAGAAGTCGGCGCACCTCCGCCGGCGGCAGGGTGGAGTTCACTGAGAACATTAGCGCCACAGTCCCCGCGACCAGCGGCGCCGAGAAGCTCGTTCCGACGGTGACATTGAATGCGTCGGTATAGATCGAGCCTCCACCGGTGTGCAGAACTGGGTCGAAGTCACCACGATTCGAAGTCGTCAGAATGGGGTACAGGCAAGGCTGGGAGGGGTCCTCGTTGACGCAGTTGCCGGCTGGCGCGCTGATGGTCAGTTCCGGGCCGATGTCGGAGTAGCCGACCTTGTTACCTTCATGGCGCAGGCCGCCGACACCGATGACGCCGCTGCAACTGGCTGGCTCGGAGACGGCGTGGCCGTTTCCGTTGCCGGCCGAGGCTACGATCACCACACCACGGGCGTTGATCTCAGCCACGGCGTCGCGGTACGCCGAAGTGCAGGTGGTGCCGCCGCCGAGGCTCAGGTTGAGCACCTTGGCTGGCGTGGGCGGGACGGGAACGCCGGGCACGGTGATGCCTGCGGCCCAGCGCATGCCGGCCAGGATGTCCGAATCCCAGCCGCCGCACTTGGCCAGCACGCGCACCGGCAGCACGCGCACGTTGCGGCCGACGCTGGCCATGCCGATACCGTTGTTGGTCAGCGCACCGATCAGGCCGCTGACCTGCGTTCCGTGCCAGGAGCTGAGTTCTTCCGCGTACTGGCCGGTGGTCGAGTCGAAGGCGGTGCAGCCTTCGAACAAGCCGCCCGCCAGGTTTGCCTCGCGTTCGGTGATACCGTCGCCCTGATCGCTCGGATCGTCATCGCGACCGTCGTTGTCTTTCGCCGTGAGGAACGACGATGGCACGAGCAAGTTGCCGTTCCCATCGCGATCGGCGTCAACGAAGTCGTAGCCTGGGAGCAACTTACCCACCAGATCGGCGTGATCGAAACGCACGCCGCTGTCGAGCACCGCGACAACCACGCTGGAGCGGCCGGGAGTGATGTCCCAGGCCGCCTCGGCGTTGATCGCCGAGCGCACGGAGCTGGTCGGTGCGCGCAGGTACCACTGGCCTGCCACCGGCCCGCCGCTGGAGGCCCCCGGCGTGCCCGCCGTGGTGTAGCGGGGATCGTTAGGCGCCGCCGCCCGCTTCTTGCGGCGATCCGGCACCGCGTACTCGACGTCCGCCTGCGCAGCCAGCCGCGCGGCCAGTGCCTCCGAGGTCATGCCGGTGGCGAACACCACCTGCGAGCGTTCGCTGATGCCGATGCCGGCACGCAGCGGCAGGCCGACACGCGCGCCCAGCGCCTGGGCCTGCGCGTCCTGGCGTTCGCCGGCGGCGAGGATCTGCTTGCGCAGCAGCGTCGAATCGGCCTTGTACTTGACGATCACACGCGCCGTCGATGCACCGCCGGTGGTGGTCTTGACCGCCTGGGCCTGCGCGCCCAGAGGCGCAATCAGCGCCAGGGCCAGCGCGGCGATCAACTTCATGGCAGGGTTGCTCAACGGATTCTCCAGATCGTTGTTCTCGACGTCCTTAACGCGAAAGTGTAGGTGTCCCGCTTACAGCGCCGCTGTGCGGATCTGGCAGGCCGGGGTAAAGGATTGTTGCGGCGGCGTCGCAAGACGTGAGCAGCGGAAACGACGAGGGCCCCCGCGGGGGCCCTCGTCACAGGCGGAAACCGCCGTGAGTCAATGCACGTTCAGCGCGCGATCACTCGCACCATCTCGAGCACCTTGTTCGAATAGCCCCACTCGTTGTCGTACCAGGCGATCACCTTGACGAAGGTCTTGTCCAGCGCGATGCCGGCATCGGCGTCGAACACCGAGGTCATCGCCTCGCCGCGGAAGTCGGTCGAGACGACCTTGTCTTCCGTGTAGCCGAGCACGCCCTTCATCGCGCCTTCGCTGGCCGCCTTCATGGCCTTGCAGATGTCCTCGTAGCTGGCTTCCTTGACCAGCTCGACGGTCAGGTCGACCACCGACACGTCGGAGGTCGGCACGCGGAAGGACATGCCGGTGAGCTTCTTGTTCAGCTCGGGGATCACCACGCCGACCGCCTTGGCCGCGCCGGTGCTGCTCGGGATGATGTTCTCGAGGATGCCGCGGCCGCCGCGCCAGTCCTTGTTCGACGGGCCGTCGACGGTCTTCTGCGTCGCGGTGGTGGCGTGCACCGTCGTCATCAGTCCGCGCTTGATGCCGAAGGTGTCGTTCAGCACCTTGGCGACAGGCGCCAGGCAGTTGGTCGTGCAGGAGGCGTTGGAGACGATGGTCTCGCCCTTGTAGCTCTTGTCGTTGACGCCGAAGACGAACATCGGCGTGTCGTCCTTCGACGGCGCGCTCTGGATCACCTTCTTCGCGCCGGCGTCGATGTGCTTCTGGCAGGTTTCCTTGGTCAGGAACAGGCCGGTCGCCTCGACGACGATGTCGGCGCCGACCTCGCCCCACGCCAGCGCGGCAGGGTCCTTCAGCGCGGTCAGGCGGATCTTCTTGCCGTTGACGATCAGCGTATTGCCGTCGACCGCCACGTCGCCCTTGAAGCGGCCGTGCACGCTGTCGTACTTCAGCATGTAGGCCAGGTAGTCGGGTTCGAGCAGGTCGTTGATGGCGACGACCTCGACGTCCTTGAAGTTCTGGATGGCGGCGCGGAACACCATGCGCCCGATGCGGCCGAAGCCGTTGATGCCGATCTTGATGGTCATGTGATTTCCTCCAGGTTGATCGAGTGGCTCAGCGCTGGCCTGCGAGCACCGCGCGGACGGTGTCGGCGACGTTGTCCGCGGTGAAGCCGAAATGCTTGAACAGCACGCCTGCCGGTGCCGACTCGCCGTAGGTGTCGATACCGACCACCGCGGCGCAGCCGTACTTCCACCAGCCATCCGTGACGCCGGCCTCGACGGCGATGCGCGGCACGCCATCCGGCAGCACCGCGCGCTTGTAGGCGACCGCCTGGCGGTCGAACACCGAGGTCGAGGGCATCGACACCACGCGCACGGCAATGCCGTCGGCGGCGAGCTGCTGCTGCGCATGCAGCGCGAGCTGTACTTCCGAGCCCGTGGCGATGAGTACCGCCCGGGCCTTCTTCCTCAGCCCGACCTCGGCTGGCTCGGCCAGCACGTAGGCGCCTTTGGCGATGTGATCGAGCGTGCCGTCTTTCGAGTCCTTCGGCAGGTAAGGGAGATTCTGTCGCGACAGCAGCAGCGCGCTCGGGCACGTGGCGCTGCTGATGGCCGCAGCCCAGGCGGCGGCGGTCTCGGCGGTGTCGGCCGGGCGCCAGACATCCAGGCCCGGGATCAGTCGCAGCGCAGCGGCATGCTCGACGCTCTGGTGCGTCGGGCCGTCTTCGCCGAGGCCGATGGAGTCGTGCGTGAACACGTGCACCACGCGGATCTTCATCAGCGCGGCCATGCGGATGGCGTTGCGGCTGTAGTCGCTGAAGGTCAGGAAGGTGCCGCCGTAAGGGATGAAGCCGCCATGCAGCGCGACGCCATTCATGATCGCCGCCATGCCGAACTCGCGCACGCCGTAGTTGACGTGCCGGCCGCCGTTGCCCGAACCGTCCGCACCGAAGCGCAGCGAGGGCGTCGAGCTGGTGTTGGTCAGGTTGGAGCCGGTCAGGTCGGCGCTGCCGCCCAGCAGTTCGGGCAGCGCCTTGGTGAACGCCTCCAGCGCGATCTGGCTGGCCTTGCGGCTGGCCACCGTCTCGGACTTGGTGTTCGCGGCGGCCAGCGTGTCGGCCACGGTCTGTGTCCAGTTCGCCGGCAGCTCGCCCTTCATGCGGCGCACGAACTCGGCGGCCAGTTCGGGGTGGGCGGCACGGTAGGCGGCGAAGCGGGCGTCCCACTCGGCCTCGAGCTCGGCGCCGCGGGCCTTGGCGTCCCAGGCGGCGTAGGCGGTCTCGGGCACCACGAAGGGCTCGTGCGACCAGCCCAGCGCCGCGCGCGTCAGCTTGATCTCCTCGGCGCCCAGCGCCTCGCCGTGCGCCTTGGCGGTGCCGGCGCGGTTCGGCGAACCCTTGCCGATGGTGGTCTTGCAGCAGATCAGCGTCGGCTTGTCGGCCGACTTCGCCTTGGCGATCGCCGCGCTGACGGCGGCGGCGTCATGGCCCTCGACCGCGCGGATCACGTTCCAGCCGTAGGCCTCGAAGCGCTTGGGCGTGTCGTCGACGAACCAGGGTGCGACCTGCCCGTCGATCGAGATGCCGTTGTCGTCGTACAGCGCGATCAGCTTGTTCAGCTTCCATGCGCCGGCCAGCGCGCAGGCTTCGTGGCTGATGCCTTCCATCAGGCAACCGTCGCCGAGGAAGACGTAGGTGTGGTGGTCGACCACCGTGTGGCCGGGGCGGTTGAACTCGCCGGCCAGCAGCTTCTCGGCCAGCGCCATGCCGACCGCGTTGGTGATGCCCTGGCCGAGCGGGCCGGTGGTCGTCTCGACGCCCGGCGTGACGCCGACCTCGGGGTGGCCCGGCGTCTTGCTGTGCATCTGGCGGAAGCTGCGCAGCTCGCTCATCGGCAGGTCGTAGCCCGACAGGTGCAGCAGCGCGTAGATCAGCATCGAGCCGTGGCCGTTGCTGAGCACGAAGCGGTCGCGGTCGGCCCAGTGCGGGTTGGCCGGGTTGTGGCGCAGGTGGCCGTGCTGCGGGCCCCACAGCGCCACCGCGATCTCGGCCATGCCCATCGGCGCACCGGGGTGGCCGGAATTGGCCTGCTGCACCGCGTCCATCGCCAGCGCGCGGATCGCGTTGGCCATCGTGGCGGTCGAGGAGGTGGCGATCGGGGAGGCGAGGTCGGCCATGGCGCGGTCGGGAGGAGGAGGGTGTCGGGCGGGGAACGGGCATTTTAGGCCCGGGTCGGACCGCGTCCGTATGATCCGCCGCATGCATGGACTGCACCTCACCGCCGACCTGCACGGCGTCTCGCCCGCGCTCGCCGCGCTGACCGACGTCGATGCGCTGCGCCAGTGCTGCCTGGCGGCCGTGGCGGCCAGCGGCCTGGTGCCGGTGGGCGAGCTGTTCCATCGCTTCGCGCCGGCGGGTGACGGCTCGCAGCCGAGCGGCGTGACCGGCGTGGTGCTGCTGGCCGAGTCGCACCTGGCGGTGCACACCTGGCCCGAACTCGGCGCGGTGACGCTCGACGCCTACGTGTGCAACTTCGGCGCCGACAACTCGGCGCGGGCGCAGCGGCTGCTCGAGACGCTGGTGCGCGCCTTCGAGCCGCGCGAGGTCGAGCGCCATGAGCTGCTGCGCGGCGCGCGCGCCCATCGCCTCGGCTTGACCGGGCTCAAGACCGCGGCGCCGCCGCGGTGAGACGCTGCAGTCCTGCCGAAACGGCCTGGAGCCTTGCCATGTCCCACCCCGCCCTGACCATCATCCGCGACGAACACGGCGCGCTCTCCGCGATGCTGCGCTCGCTGTCGATGCTGCTGGCCGAACACCGCCGGCACGGGTCGCTGCCCGACTTCAGCGTGCTGCGCGCGATGCTGTTCTACGTCGACGAATTCCCCGAGCAGCTGCACCACACGAAGGAGAGCGAGCTGCTGTTCCCGAAGCTGCGTGCGCGCTGCCCGCAGGTCGCCTCGGTGCTCGACAGGCTCGACCGCGACCATGCGCGCGGCGAGAAGGCGATCCGCGACCTCGAGCACGACCTGCTCGCCTTCGAGGTGCTCGGCGAGTCGCGCCGCGCGGCCTTCGAGCAGGCGGTCGAGCGCTACATCGACTTCTACCTGAGCCACATGCGCGTCGAGGAGGAAGAGGTGCTGCCGCTGGCGCTGACGCACCTGTCGAAGGAAGACTGGGCCGAGCTCGACGCCGCCTTCCTCGCCAACCGCGACCCGCTGACCGGCCACGAGCCGACCGACCTGTACCGGCCGCTGTTCAGCAAGATCGTGCAGAGCGCACCGGCCCCGATCGGCCTGGGGCCTGCGTTGCAGTGAGTGCCTCGCCGCCCTGTCGATAGACTGGGCGGCATGAAAGCGATCATCCTCGCCGCCGGCCGCGGCGAACGCATGCGGCCCTTGACGGACCACACGCCCAAGCCCTTGCTGGGCGTGCGCGGCAAGCCGCTGATCGAGTGGCACCTCGCCAACCTGGCGCGCGGCGGTGTGCGCGAGGCGGTGGTCAACACCGCGTGGCTGGAGGAGCAGATCGTCGCCGCGCTCGGTGACGGCACGCGCTTCGGCCTGGCGATCCGCTACTCGCTCGAAGGCCGCGACCATGGCGGCGCGCTGGAGACGGCGGGCGGCCTGAAGAAGGCGCTGCCGCTGCTCGCAGTCGCGGCCGGCGAGCCGTTCTGGTACGTCGCAGCCGACGTCTTCGCGCCGGACTTCGACTTCGGCCCTGCCGCCGCCTCGGCCCTCCAGCCGGGCCAGTTCGGCCACCTGTGGATGGTGCCGAACCCACCCCAGCATCCCGGCGGTGACTTCGGCATCGAAGACGGTCTGGCCACCCCGGCGCGTGCCGGCGCGAGCTTCACCTGGTCGGGCATCGGCCTGTTCCGGCCCGCCTTCGTCACCGAGTTGATGGGCGACTTCGCGGTCGGCGCCAAGGCCCGGCTGCGCCCTTACCTCGATGCCGCGATCGTGCAGCGGCGCCTTGGCGCGCTGCGATGGGACGGTGGCTGGGCCGACGTCGGCACGCCCGAGCGCCTGGCGGCGTTGAACGACGCCGCTGGCTGACTCACTCGGCCAGCGGCCAAGTGATCGTGCTCAGTCGGCCAACGGCCTCGTGATGGCGTCGATGCGCGCCAGCCACTCCGGCGTGAGCTGCTCGACCACCTGCAGCGCGCCGAGGTTGGCCTGCAGCTGCTCGAGCCGCGAGGCGCCGGTGATCACCGTGCTGACCTGCGGCTGGCGCGCCACCCAGGCGATCGCCAGCTGCGCCACGCTGCAGCCCAGTTCGGCAGCAACACCCTCGAGTTGCGCCACGGCAGCGTTCTTCGCCGGGTCGGTCAGCCCGTCGACGAGGAAGCCCATGCCCTGCAGCGCACCGCGGCTGCCGGCCGGCACGCCGGCGCGGTACTTGCCGGTCAGGAGCCCGGAGGCCAGCGGGCTCCAGGTCGTCAGGCCCAGGCCGATGGCTTCATACAGCGGCGCGTACTCCTGCTCGACGCGCCGGCGGTGGAACAGGTGGTACTGCGGCTGCTCCATCACCGGCTTGTGCAGGTGGTGGCGCTCGGCGATGTCCCAGGCACTGCGGATGTCGGCCGCACTCCACTCGCTGGTGCCCCAGTACAGCGCCTTGCCCTGGGTGATCATGTCGCTCATCGCCCATACGGTCTCCTCGATCGGCGTGTTCGGGTCGGGGCGGTGGCAGAACACCAGGTCGACGAAGTCGAGCTGCAGGCGCGACAGCGAGCCGTCGATCGCCTGCATCAGGTACTTGCGGTTGAGTGTGTCCTTCCGGTTGACGGCGTTGCCGTCGCGGTCCAGACCCCAGAAGAACTTGGTCGAGACCACGTAGTTCAGCCGCGGCCACTGCAGCGCGCGGATCGCCTCGCCCATGACCACTTCGCTCTGCCCGCGCGCATAGGCTTCGGCGTTGTCGAAGAAGTTGACCCCGGCGTCCATGGCCGCGGCCAGCATCTCGCGCGCCGCGCGGGCGTCGACCTGGTTGTGGTACGTGACCCAGGAGCCCAGTGACAGCAGGCTCAGCTGCAGGCCCGATCGGCCGAGGCGGCGGTAGTGCATGGCGGTCTCCTGGTGGGGTGTCCAGGGCATCCTAGACGCTGCCCGGGGTTGCCGCTCGACCGCCCCAAACGACCGTTCGACCGTAACGGGCGTGCATTTTTCACGCCCAGCGCAGGCAAGGCTTTGATTCGCGAGCGGAAGTGGCTAATGTTCGTCGCGTGAACCTGCTCACCACCGTTCTCACCCTGCCAATGGCCGTGGCCGCCGCGGGGGCCTGCCACTACCTCGCCTCGCGCGCGGTCAAGGCGGTGCTGTGGTCGGTCAATCCGCTGTCCAGCGGCGAGCCGCAGGCCTACACCTACGAACGTGACGTCTGGCGCACCGCCGAGGCGCAGACCATGCAGATCGTCGGCGGCGCCCTGGCCTCCGGCGTGGTGGTCTGGGCCGGCAGCGCGTTCGGCCTGTCCTGGCTGATGGTGCTGGGCCTGCTCGCCTGGGCCGGCGTGCTGGCGCTGGACCTGGCGCGCTGGGAGCGCGTCGCGGTCAGCGCCAACAACCTGTGGTTCCAGCGCGGCCTGGGCCAGAAGGTCCACCAGGTCGACTACGAGAACATCCGCGATGCCCACATCGAGGAGAAGGACGCCGGTGGCTTCACGCTGCGCCACGGCCGGAACAACCGGATCTGCCGGCTGCAGGTGCGCATGAAGGATAAGCGGGTCGTCGCGCTGCCGAAGACCGACGCGCACAGCGGCCTGGCCGATGTCGAGGAAGTGGCCAACCAGCTGCGCCAGCGGCTGCGCCACCTGGAAGACCGCGCGGCGGTGAAGCGCTCCGAGGATGCCGCGCGCGATGCGGTGCAGAAGGCCGCGCAGACCCCCGCCAGCGGCGACGACGAACTGCGCCGCGCACTGCGCAAGCTGCGCGCCGGCGCGCTCGCACCCGACGCGCCCAAGGCCGTCAAGCTGCGCGGCGAGTCATGAGCCGGGGCGCTGCGGCCCGGCCCGATCTCTGTGCCCGCCGGCGCGACCGCCTCGCCGAGGCCATGGCCCGTCTCGGTGGCGGCATGGCGGTACTGCCCACGGCACCCGAGCGCCAGCGCAACAGTGACAACGACCACCCGTTCCGCCACTGCAGCCACTTCCACTACCTGACCGGCTTCGACGAGCCGCAGGCCTGGCTGCTGCTCGAGTCCGACGGCCGCAGCACGTTGCTGTGCCGCGAGAAGAACCTCGAGCGCGAGATCTGGGACGGCCACCGCCTCGGCCCCGAGGCTGCGCCGGCGGCGCTGGGCGTGCACGAGGCGCATGCGCTGGCCGCGCTCGACAAGCTGGCGGCCGACAAACTCGCCAATGCACCGGCGGTGTGGTTCCCGTTCGGCCTGCACGAGGGGCTGCAGGCGCGCATCGATGGCTGGCTGGCCGCGCTGCGCGAGCGCCAGGGCGTGCAAGCGCCCCAGGCACAGCGTGACCTGTCGCCCCTGCTCGGCGAGATGCGGCTGCTCAAGGACGACGCCGAACTCGACACCATGCGCCGCGCCGCGCGCATCTCGGCGCAGGCCCATGCGCGAGCAATGCGCTTCAGCGCTGCGCACTTCCGCGCGAGCCCCGCTGCCGGGCTGCCCGAGTACGCGATCGAGGCCGAGTTGCTGCACGAGTTCCGCCGCCATGGCGCGCAGTCGCCGGCCTATGGCTCGATCGTCGCGGCCGGCGCCAATGCCTGCGTTCTGCACTACGCCGCCGGCGACACCGAGCTGCGCCCGGGCGAGCTGTGCCTGATCGACGCCGGCTGCGAGCTCGACGGCTACGCCAGCGACATCACCCGCACTTTCCCCGCCGACGGCCGCTTCAGCGCCGCGCAGCGCGAGCTCTACGACATCGTGCTGGCCGCGCAGGACGCCGCGATCGCCGCCACCCGCCCCGGCGCACGCAAGATCGACGCGCACTGGGCCGCAGTGCGCGTGCTCGCGCAGGGCATGCTCGACACGGGCCTGCTGAACCGCGACAAGGTCGGCGACGTCGACGCGGTCATCGAGAGCGCCGCCTACCGCGCCTTCTACATGCACGGCACCGGCCACTGGCTGGGCCGCGACGTGCACGACGTGGGCGAGTACCTGTCGCTGGACGAAGCGCCCCTCGAGCAGCGCGACGGCCTGGGCGGCAGGGTGGTCAAGCGCCCGTCGCGATTCCTGCAGCCGGGCATGGTGGTGACGATCGAGCCGGGCCTCTACGTGCGCCCGGCCGAAGGCGTGCCCGAGCGCTTCTGGCACATCGGCATCCGCATCGAGGACGACGCGGTGGTCACCGCCGACGGCTGCGAGCTGATCAGCCGCGACGTGCCGGTCGACCCGCGCGAGATCGAGGCGCTGATGCGCGGCTGAGCGCATCGGACTCGCGCAGCGCCTCGAGCCGCTGCGAGACACGCTGCATCGAGTCTCTGACCTGGTCGAGTTCGGTATCGCTGGTGTCTGCCACCATCGCGCGCACCACCTCGGATTGCACCGCCAGCGTCTGGCGGGCCAGCGCCTCGCCGGCCGCGGTGAGCTGCAGGCGCTTGACGCGCGCATCGGCGGCATCGGCCTCGCGCCGCACCCAGCCGCGCTCTTCCATCTGCGCGAGCAGTATGCTGACGCCGCTCTTGGCGACGAAGCAGCGCGCCGCCAGCTGCTGCTGCGTGATGCCCGGCGCGGTGGCCAGGTTGGCCAGCACCTCGTGCTCGGCCACGCGCACGCCGAGCGCAGCCAGCCGCGCCGTCATCACCGCGTCGCACAGGTTGTAGGCACGCACCACGGCGAGCCAGGTCTGCGTGCCGTGCGGCGATGAGGGTGTCTTGGGTGGGCGCGCTGTGGCCATGGTGCTTGGCTTGATCGTTCAGTCTTGAACTATACTGTTCAACATTGAACCAATTCTACGCCGCCATGAACCTCTACCTTCGCCTGCTCTGGACCCTGCTGCGCGCCTGGCGCGCGCCGCGCCTCGCGCCGGGCGACACGCTCGAGCGTGTGCTGCGCGTGCTGCCCAACGACCTCGACGTCAACGGCCACATGAACAACGGCCGCTACCTGACCGTGATCGACCTGATGCTGGTCGAGTACTTCGTTCGCTCCGGCTTCGCACAGGCCATGCTGCGCCGCGGCTGGCGGCCGATGGCCGGTGGCTCGTTCATCACCTACCGCCGCGGCCTCAAGCCCTTCGAGGCCTACACGCTGCGCTTCCGCCTCGACGCCAGCGACGAGAACTGGAACTACATGCGCTTCGAGTTCGTGCGCGGCGACCGGGTCTGCGCGGCCGGCTACATGAAGGGCGCGGCGGTGGCGCGTGACGGCCTGGTGCCGAACGCGACCTCCTACGCGGCGATGGGCCTCGCGCCGCTGCCGCATCCGCTGCCGGCGCCGGTGCGCGACTGGCTGGCCGCCGAGCACGGCGTCATGCAGGCGTCCTGGTGAAGGCCGCGCGGGTCTGCGCTGCAGCCCGCGTGCCGTGGAAGAAGGCCTCCTCGAACACCGAGTAGCCCGACAGGTCGGCGTGCGCGAAGCGCACCCGGCCGCCCGGCCCGGCCAGCGACTGCAGCGCAGCGTGACCACGCAGGCCCGGCAGCGGGATGCTCATCGCGTGGCCGTAGCGCATCAGGTCGACCTGGCGCACATGGCGCGGCAGGTCCGGGTGCGCGATCGCCAGGTCGTCGAGCACGCGGCGCGCCCAGGTCTCGGCGCTGTCGTCGAGCAGGCTCCTGCGCGCAGCAAGCGCTTGAGCGCCATCGGCCCCGCCCAGCGCCCAGTACGCGGTGAACACCGTCGGCCCCGGATGCGGCCGCAGGCTCTGGTGCATCGCGTCGACGTAACCCAGCGCGGCGCTGCCGTGGATCACGTTGTCCCAGGCCGGCGGCGCGCCGCCGCGGTCGATCGGCGGGCGTTCGCAATGCAGGTTGGCGACCAGCCAGGGGGCATGGCGCATCGCCCCCACCGCGGCGAGCAGAGCGGGCGGTGGCGACTCGAAAAGTCGCAGCGCGATGAACAGCGGCAGCGCCAGCACCACCTGCGGTGCGATCCAGCGTTCGAGCCGCCGCTCGCGCTCGTTCCAGACATCGAGCTCGACCTCGTCGCGTCGCTCGCGCAGGCGCAGCGCCACGCAGGCGGTGTGCAGGCGATCGCCCAACGGCGCTGCCAGCCGCGCGGACAACCAGCCGTTGCCCTCCGGCCAGGTCAGCACACCGTCGCGTTCGCCGTCGTCATCGCCCGGCGCATGGAATCCGTGCCGGCTGGCGAAGTAGTGCAGGCCGGCCCAGGCCGAGACCTGCGCACTGGTGGCGCCGTAGTCGTCGCTGCAGCAGTAGTCGAGGTAGGCCCGCAGCGCCGGCGCGTCGAAGCCCTCGCGCGCCAGCCAGGCCGCGAAGGTCTGCGCGTCGAGCGCGGCCAGCTCGGGCGTCCAGGGCGCGCGTGCGGTGGGCATGCGGAAGCTGCCGCCGGCGCCCAGGCGATCGACGGCCGCTGCGAAGCGGCGGTACTGCGCCAGCGTGGCGTCGCGCTGCGCGGCTGGCAGGGCGTCGACCGGCGGCAGCAACCCGTCGTGCCACTGCCCGTCGATGAAGAGGCGCTCCTGCGGGCTGTGGCACAGGTGGCGTTCGTCGTAGACCACGCGCCCGGCCTCGAGGCGTCGCAGGCCGAGTTCGTCCAGCCACTCGGCCACTTCGACCGCGTGCTCGCCCGGCACCGGCAGGTAGTGCGCGCCGAGCGGGCAGCCCATGCCGGCCATGACGTGACCGCGGCTGTTACCGCCGGCGCTGTCCTCGAGGTCGAGCACGTGCACGTCGTCGATGCCCAGCCGGGTCAGGCCGCGTGCCGCCGCGAGGCCGGCGATGCCGGCGCCCACCACCAGCACGCCGGCGCGGCGGGTCAGTGCAGGCGCCTCGGGTGCGCCGCTCTTGCGCTCGCGCAGGCGATGGCCGCGCTCGTGTGCAGCACCCACCCAGCGCGCAGCCAGATCGACCGGCGCGTCGCGCGAGCACCCGAGCAGCGCAGTGCCTGCCAGCGCCGACGCGCCGGCCAGCCAGTCGCGCCGCGTGAGGCCCGCATTCACTGCTGCACCTTGCCCCACTCCTGCTCGAACAGATGCACCAGGCGCTGGTTCGACAGCAGATTGGGCTCTGCCGGCACGCGCGCCATGTCGGGCGGGAAGTGGAACAGTGCCGGCAGCCCGGCCAGGTCGAGGAAGCGCAGGCCGGCCGGCAGCTGCTCGGGCAGCCGCCAGGGCCGCCGGCTGGCCAGGATGAAGCCCCACTCGCCGAAGCTCGGCACGTGCGCGTGGTACGGCGTGGTGGTCAGGCCCGCGGCCTCGATCGTCGTCGCCACCGTCCAGTAGCTGCGCCGCGCGATCAGCGGCGAGGTGGTCTGCACCACCGCATAGCCGCCGGCGGCCAGGTGCTCGTCCAGCCGCTGGTAGAAGGTGGTGGTGTAGAGCTTGCCGATCGCGAAGTTGGTCGGGTCGGGGAAGTCGACCACGATCACGTCGAAGTGGCCGGGGTTCTTCTCCAGCCAGCCGAAGGCGTCCTCGTTGACGATGCGCAGCTTGGGCGAGCTCAGCGCTTCGCCGTTCAGCGCGCGCAGCATCGGTGCGGTGGAGAACAGCTGCGTCATGTGCGGGTCGAGCTCCACCAGCGTGACCTGCTCGACGCTGGCGTACTTCAGCACCTCACGCACCGCCATGCCGTCGCCGCCGCCCAGCACCAGCACCTGCTTGGGTGCACCGTGCGCCGCCATCGCCGGGTGCACCAGGGCCTCGTGGTAGCGGTGCTCGTCGCGTGAATGGAACTGCAGGTTGCCGTTGAGGAACAGCCGCACGCCGCCATGGCCCGAGGTGACCACCACGCGCTGGTAGGCGCTGCTCTCGGCGTAGACGATGGCGTCGCCGTAGAAGCGGTCCTCGGCCCAGCGGGTGATGCCCTCGGCGCCGGCGAAGGCGGCGGCCAGCGTCGCCACGGTCAGCACGCAGGCGATCAGGTGCGCCCCCAGGCCGCGCAGCTCGGCACGGAACAGCCACAGTGCCCACAACGCCACCGCCGCATTGAGCAGGCCGAAGAACAGGCCGGTGCGGATCAAGCCGAGCTGCGGCACCAGCACCAGCGGGAAGGCGATCGCGACCGCCAGCGCGCCGAGGTAGTCGAAGGTCAGCACCTGCGAGACCAGGTCCTTCAGCGCATAGCGGGCGCGGAAGTGCTGCTTGAGGATGCGCATCACGAGCGGGATCTCCAGCCCGACCAGCGTGCCCACCACCAGCACCAGCGTGTACAACGCGAAGCGGAACGAGCCTGCGGCGACGCTGTGCAGCGCGAACAGCGCCGCCGGCATCAGCCCGCCGATCAGGCCGACGAGCAGCTCGATGCGCAGGAAGTTCGCCACCAGCTGCCGCTCGACGAAGCGCGACAGCCACGAGCCGACCCCCATCGCGAAGAGGTAGGTGCCGATGATGGTGGAGAACTGCAGGACGGAGTCGCCCAGCAGGTAGCTGGCCAGCGCACCGGCCGCCAGCTCGTAGAGCAGCCCGCAGGCCGCGACGACGAAGACCGAGGCGAGCAGCGCGACTTCGGCCGGGCGGATCGCTTCCGCCGGCGCCGCGCGCTCGCCATCAGCCATGGATGGCGGCGGCGACGATCTGCCCGATCGAGATCGCGGTGGCGCCGACGACGATGGCCAGCGCGACGTTCTTCTTCTCGACGATCTCTTCCCACAGGTTGTAGGGCGTGATCTTGTCGACGACGATGAAGCAGACCCAGAAGACGCCCACGCCGATGAAGGCGTAGAGCATGGAGCCGAAGAAGACTCCGGGCTTGAGCCACTCGATGCCCATCATGTGATTACTCCTCGTTGTGTGTCGGTTGCCGATGCGCCTACTTGTGGCCGCCGCCGCTGGACCAGCCACCCCATGATCCGCCGCCGCTGCGCCCGCCGCTGCTGCTCGCGCTGCGCAGGCAATTCTGGTACTCGGCAGAAGCCTCGCCGTAGGTGGCGCGCACCTGGCTGCAGTCGCGCCGATCATCGTCGCAGCGGAACAGCATCAGCAGCACGACGACGACGAACACCCAGAAGAAGGCCTTGCCCAGCAGCGAGGCCGCGTTGCCGCTGGTCGGCAGCGCATCGCGCTGGAACGAGGCCTTCTTGTCGGGCGCGAGCTTGAAGGCCTTCAGCACCGTGTCGGCAGACAGCGTCTCGCCGGCCGACCAGACGATCTCCTGGCCGACTTCACCATCACGGGCGCTGCCGGTCCGCTCGCGGTTGATGCGCCGCGCGGAGAACGCGCCGGTGCCGATGTAGTCGGTGTTGTAGGTGCGTGCGTCGCGCTCGAGCTTCCAGTAGAACTCGCCGAGCACGTAGGTGGCCATGCCGGTGTAGTCGTACAGCTTGCGGTAGACCACGCCCTGGTACTTGACGCCGTCGCCGGCGCGCTCGGGCACGCCGGTGATCGGCGCCGTCCAGCTCCAGCCGTCCTGCGCGTCGACGAGGAAGGCAAAGCCTTCGGTGCGGTGGTACAGCAGGTACTCGCGCCAGAAGCTCTGCTCCTCGTCGCCGGTGTCGACCTCGCAGCGCTCGGCATAGCCGACCACCTGCCAGGGCAGCGCCTTCTTGTCGCCGGGCTTGGTCGACAGCGCCAGCGTGCCGGTGCTGCCCAGCGGAATCTGCGGTTCGCTGCCGTTCGTTTGCGCGTAGTGCTGCAGGTCGCCGCCCACGCCCTGCGACACATCGACCACCGCATGACAGTTGGGGCAGACGATGGACTGCGTGGTCGAGAGCTTGACCTCCAGCGCCGTGCCGCAGCTCGGGCACTCGACACCGCGCGCCTTCAGCGTCTTCTCGCTGGATTCGGCCAGGCCGCTCATCGCCAGTTCGCTGATTGCCACCGACTGGCCGACAGCCCACTTGGGCTGCTGCGGGTCGCCGTAGTCCAGCGTCGCCACCTCGCCACGGGTGTTGCGCAGGTCGGCGACGACGAAGCCGCGTTCCAGGTTGGGCTTGAACGGCAGCTCGCCCTGCGCCGCGATCAGCTTCGCAGCCGAGACCGAGGCCACCGACCAGGCCATGCCCGCCACGCGCAAGGTCTGCCCGGCACGCAGTGTCTCCGCGGCCGGCGCCTCGCCGTTCAGCGGCGCATCGAACGCGAAGACGTAGCGGCCGTTGTCCTCGCTCAGCCAGCCGGAGCGGCCGTTGTCGAAGAGGGCATGCCACTCGTTCCAGGTGCCTTCGGCATAGCGGTACTGCAGCCGGCCGACCAGCACGAAGGCCGCACCCTGGTGGCGGCCGGCGGCGCCGAGCTGCAGCGGCGAATGGTCATCGAACAGCTCGGCGCTCTGGCCGATGCGGCGCAGCGCCTCGCCGTCGCGCACGATGCTGCTGCGGCAGAAGCTGCAGACGGCGAAGGCGGAGGCCGCCGATCGGAAGTCGACCGGCGCGCCACAGTTCGGGCACGCTGCGCGGTAGCCGCGCTGCGGGCTTTGCTCGGTGGCCATGTCAGCGGGCCAGCGCCCTGGGCGCCGGGCCGCCCCAAGGCCAGGGCGCACCCCCGCGGGGGGTGGCCGCGAAGCGGCCGGGGGCCGTCATGTCCTAGACGAGCTTCTTCAGCAGTTCGGCCTTCTTGGCGTCGAACTCGTCCTGCGTCACGATGCCCTTGGCCTTCAGGTCGGCCAGCTTCTCGAGCGTGGCCATCACCTCGTCGGGCTTCACGCCGACCACCGGCGCTGCGGCCGCGGCAGCCGCCGCACCGCCACCCTGCAGGCCCTGGTTGAGCTGCTGCGCCATCACCTGGCCGAGCGCCACGCCGGCACCCAGGCCCATCGCGTCGCCGACCACGCCGCCGCCGCCCGCCGCACCCTCGGCGAACTTCGGGATGGCCTGGGCGGTCTGGTACTGCATGAACTTGCCCATGTCGCCACCGACCATGCCCATGCCGATCTTCTGGTCGAGGATCTTCTGCAGCTCCTCGGGCAGCGAGACGTTCTGCACGGTCACCGCTTCCAGCTTCAGGCCGAGCTTCTCGAAGGCCGGCGCGGTGGCCTGCTGCAGCTGGTTCGCGAACTCGATCTGGTTGGCGGCGAGGTCGAGGAAGGCGATGCCGCTGCTGGCCACCGCGTCCGAGATGTGCTGCAGCATGGTCGCGCGCAGCTGGCCGTCGAGCTCGGCAACGCCGTAGCTGTCGCGCGTGCCGGAGATTTCGGTGTGGAAGAGCTTCGGTTCGGCGATGCGGTAGGCGTAGTTGCCGAAGGCACGCAGGCGCACGGCGCCGAAGTCCTTGTCGCGGATCGTCACCGGCTGGGTCGTGCCCCAGCGCTGGTCGACCTGCTGGCGCGTGCTGAAGAAGTAGACGTCGCTCTTGAACGGGCTCTGGAACAGCTTGTCCCAGTTCTTCAGGTAGGTCAGCACCGGCAGCGTCTGCGTCGTCAGCTTGTGCATGCCGGGGCCGAACACGTCGGCCACCTTGCCTTCGTTGACGAACACCGCCATCTGCGACTCGCGCACCGTCAGCGAGGCGCCGTTCTGGATCTCGCGGTCGGCCATCGGGAAGCGCCAGGCCAGCGTGCCATCGCCGGCCTCCGTCCACTCGATGATGTCGATGAACTGTTTCTTGATGAAATCCATCAGCGCCATGTGGCCCTCCCAGGTCGACGGTCGATGAAGTCCGGCGCAGCGCGCCGGGGTGCGCGGATCATAGTGCCGCGGCGCGCGATCCCAGCAGCAGTTCGCGGTCGGTCGGCGCCAGGGTGCGCACCATGTCGGCTGCGAAGCGCTCGTGCAGGCGCCAGGCCCGCGCTGGCTCGTCGTCGATCGACGAGATGCGCACCAGCACGCCGGCGCGCCCGACGCGGCGCCAGGCGCGCCGCAGGCGGTCCGACAGGCCTTGCGACTGGCTGGCCGTGGCCTCGCCGCCGACGATGCTCCAGTAGGTGATCGGCTCCGGCCGGCCGGGCATGCGCGCGAGCAGCCGGGTGATCGGCATCGCCCGGCCGTCCAGCTCGAGGGCGCCCGTGACCAGGTCATCGATGCGGAAGCCCGCCGCGCGGTAGCAGACCTCGGGGCGATGCAGCTGCATGTCCGACGACTGGCTGCCCAGGTAGGCCACCGACAGCATGATGCGTTCGTCCCGTCCGCCGAGGAAGCTGCGTTCGAGCACCTGGTCGAAGTAGCCGACCTGGCGGCCGCGCGCGTCGGCGGCGCGCACGTAGACGGCCGCCTCGCGGTCCAGCGTCCAGCCGGCAAAGCGGTCGGGCAGCACGTGGTCGAGCATCACGCGCGCCGCGCCTTCTGCGCCACCGGCAGGCTGGCGCACCCAGTGGCCCAGCGCGGCGGTGGCACCCATGGCCACGGCGATGGCGGTGGCAGACCGGCGGCCGCTGTTCACGACCTCACCTCGCGCGGTGCTGGCAGCAGCCGGCCGAGCAGCGCGTCGACCGCCATCACCAGCACCAGCGCCACCAGGAACAGCACCATGCCGGCGAAGCCATGCAGGAAGCCCTGGCCGGCAGCGTCGCCGAGGTGGTAGGTCACCAGCGCCAGCACCATCACGCGAACCACGTTGGCGCAGAACGCGATCGGCACGACCAGCAGCGCCAGCAGCGCATTGCGCAGCGCCGAACCGTGGTTCATCAGGCTCGCGTACAGCAGGCCCATGGCCTCGAGCGTGAACATCGTCTGCAGCCCGGCACAGGCCTCGTTGACGAGCAGCTGGTACTGGCCGATGGTGATCACCACCCCGGACAGGCCGATCGGGTAGCCGATCGCCGACAGGGCCTGGGCGGCGACGAACGAGACGGCTTCCTTCATCGGGCCGGTTACCGCCAGCACCAGCGAGAAGGGCAGCGGCACCGCGAACAGCGTGAAGAAGAAGGCGAACCAGACCCGTCGCAGCGCCGCGAAGCCGCGGAAGTACAGCAGCACGGCCGGCGGCATCATCAGCAGCGACAGCAGCTCGATGCGGAAGACCCCGAAGCCGCGGCCGACCAGGTGCAGCAGCAGTGCAGCCAGCAGCAGGACGCCACCGCTCCAGCGAGCCGGGCGCGCCTCGAGCGCGACAAGGGCAGCGCGCTGGCGCCACACCAGCCAGGCCGCGATGCCCAGCACCAGAGGCTCGTGGCCCTGGGTTTCGCGCGACCAGGTGCCCTGCGCCCAGTCCCAGCCCAGCGGCACGACGAGCAGCAGGAAACCGATCGCCAGCGTGATGGCAGCACCCGGCTCGATGCCGAGCGACGCGGCGTGGCGTGGCACGCCGTCGCGCGGGCCGGCCAGCGAGCTCATGGCGCGGACGCAGACTTCGCGGCAGGCTTGGCGAAGTTGCCCTTGTATTCGATCTTCGCCGTCTCGCGCAGCTGCTTGGTGGCCTGGCCGACCGCCTCTGCGCGGCGTGCGTTGGCGAGATAGGCGCCGATCGCACGATCGGCCTGGCGCCGGTCGACAGGCGCCTTCTGGGCGTTCAGGATGGTGTAGACCCGGGCGCTGCCGCCTTGCACGAAGACGGCCGATTGCCCGGCCTCCAGCGGCGCCAGCCCGGCCAGCACGGTCATCGGAAGATCCTCCGACGCCTGGGCGAACACACGCGACTGCACCCGCAGGCCCGAGCGCTGCAGCAGCGCGCCGGCCTCGTCGGCCGACTTGGCGGCGGTCAGCTTGGCCGCCAGGGCGGCCAGAGCGTCCGCGGCACCCTCGACCGCGGACTCCTGCAGCACGAACACGCGGCGTTGCGAGAAGAGCTGGGGCTGGTCGTCGTGGTAACGGTCGATCTCGTCGCTGGTCGCGCTGCGCACGTTCGCCGCCACCGACTCCTGCCACGCCTGCGCGAGGATCTCGCGCTTGGCGGCCTCGAGCCGCTGCACGACGCGCGGATCCTTGTCCAGCGAGGCCGCGCGCGCCGCCTGCGCACCGAGTTCCTGGTCGATCAGGCCTTCGAGCACGCGCGACGAGGCGTTGGCCCCCTCGCCGGCCGCGATCTGCGGTTGTCGCTGCAGGACCACCTGCACCTGGTGCACCGAGATCTCGCCCTGGTTCACCGTGGCGGCGATCTGGGTGTCCGACTTGCCGTCTGCCTTGCCGCGGTCACCGCCGCAGCCGATCAGCGCGAGCGAACCCAGCAGCAGGGCAGCGCCGAGCGATGCCGTGCGAGAGACGCCTGCGTGGCGGAGGAGTTGCGCGTGCGAAGCCATGGTCGGATCAGGATCTGAATCGATGAAGGGTACCCCAAGGGGGCGACCGAGCATGCCATCGGCAAGCCGGCGCGGTGAGATTCCGTGACGGGCTGCGCGTTGCAGGAGCCACGCACTTCCGGGGCCTGAAAAAGGAAACGGGCCCGAAGGCCCGCATCCGGTGCAGCGTGTAGAGGCCTGCTCAGCGGGCCTTGCGGCGACGCGCCATGCCGACCACACCAGCCAGGCCCAGCAGCATCATCGCGTAGGTGGCGGGCTCCGGCGCCGGCGAAGCGACCGGCGTCGAGCGCGTGGTCACGATCTGGCCGATGTAGGCCACCGGCACGTCCCAGAAGCTGTAGCCATTGCGACCGACGGTGGACGACACGGCGAGCGTGTAGGTGCCTGCCGCCAGCGCGCCGAAGCTGAAGCTGTTGGTGCTGCCCCACGAACCGGTCAGGCCGTTGACCAGGCCGCCGGTGGTGGCCCCACCGCTGACGCCGCCGGTGAATAGCGAGAAGCCGTTGACGTTGATCGACAGCGTCGGCGACAGATCCAGTTCCCAGGTGCCGCCGAACGAATCCGCGGCCGACGACAGCGAGAAGCTGTAGCAGTCGGTGTACGAGCCGGCGCGGCTGAAGCTCTCACCGAACCAGGACGCACCCGGGGGGCCGAGCGTGCCGAGCCCGTACCCGCCGTTGCACACGGCGGCCATGCTCGGCGCCGACATCACGAGGGCGGCTGCGGCCGCCACATGTCTCAATTTCATACGACCCCCTTGAAGTTCATGACCTCGAACGATCTGCCGTCGCTGCAGCCGTTCGTTCTTTTTGCTACGGTGTGAATGGTCCGCCGAACGATTGATCGCTGCCACCCCGCGCCCGCGGGGTTCGATGCGGCAAGTTGGCGCCAAAACAGCATAAGAATGTGCTCTATGCCCACAAATGCGCTGCAGAACAGCCTGCGAATTGCCATCGTCGGCGCCGGTCCGGTGGGGCTGGCACTGGCCCTCGATGCCGCGCAGCGCCTGCCTCAGGCCGACATCAGCCTGTTCGATGCCCGTCCGATCGAGAAAGATGTCACGAAAGACCCCCGAACGCTGGCGTTATCGCTCGGCAGCGTGCAGTGGCTGACCCGGCTGCAGGCCTGGCCAGACGAGGGCTTCCAGCCCATTCTGGCCGTCGATGTCTCTCAACAGCCGCCTTCCGTGCCAGCACTGCTGGCCGAGTGGCTCGGCGACGCCGCCGTGCGCATCACCGCGCAGGAGCAGGCGGTGCCGATGCTCGGTGCCGTGATGAGCTACGGCCGCATCGTCGGCTCACTTCAGCGGGCCTGGCTGCAGCGACAGGCGGCGCACCCCGATCGCCTGCACACCCGCTTCGGCACGGCCGTCGCAGGCCTCAAGCCGGTGACCGACGGTGTCGAGATCGACGCCGGCATCGCCGAGTGCCATGACCTGGTGGTCGTCGCCGAGGGCGGCGTCTTCGCCGACCAGGCGCGCAAGGCGGTGCGGCGCGACTATCACCAGCGGGCCTGGGTCGGCACCGTGGAACTGCCGCCCGACGCGCCGGCCGGCGTGGCCTACGAACGATTCACCCGACAGGGCCCGGCGGCGCTGCTGCCCTTGCCCGACGGCCGCGCTTCGCTGGTCTGGTGCGTGAACAGCGACGACGACCCGGTCGAGGGCCTGGACGACACGCAGCGCCTGGCGGTGCTGAACACGATCTTCCCGGACGCGGTGCTGCCGCTGCGCTCGGTCTCGCCGCTCAAGCGCTTCGAGCTGGGGCTGAACGCCGAGCGCACGATGACGGACGGTCGCATCGTGCGCATCGGCAACGCGGCGCAGACGCTGCACCCGGTGGCCGGCCAGGGTCTGAACCTCGGGCTGCGCGACGCGGCCGAGCTGGTGCACCAGCTGCGGCGCGGTGGCGGCATCGACGACGCCTTGCGGCGCCTCGAGTGGCAACGCGGCCCCGACCGCTGGGCGCTGATCGCCACCACCGACTTCCTCGCCCGCAGCTTCACCTGGGTGTTGCCGGGCGCCGGCGCCGCGCGCGGGCTGGGTCTGGCGGCCCTGCAGCGCCTCGGGCCGCTGAAGTCGGCGCTGGCCCGGCAGATGATGTTCGGCCGGCGCTGAACCGCGCTCCGCCCGTGGGCTCAGGCCTCGAGCTTGAGGAAGAGGTCGCGGTCGGGTGCGAAGTTGGCGTACAGCGGCAGCAGCGCGCCGCCGATCGCGCGGGCGTCCGAGCCGATCGTGCCGGGCAGCACCGCCGGCCGCACCACGCCCTCCCAGTTCTGGTGGTCGAGCGCCACGGCGAGGCTGGCGATCAGCCGTTCGCGCAGGGCCGGGTCGAAGGAGCCGTCGACGATCACGCCTTCCAGGTCGAGCAGCGCAGCGGCGCCGTTGATGCTCAGCGCCATCGCCGGGGCGGCGTCGCGCAGCCAGATCTCGGTGGCCGCCAGCCACGGCGCCTGCAGCGCCCGGGCATCGACGGCAGCCGTCGGATCCAGTCCGTGCGCGAGGTAGAGCGATTCGAGGTTGAACAGCGACGCGACGCTGAGCAGCTGCGGCGGCCTGCTGCTGGCGTCGCCATGGCCCAGGCCGAGCGGCATCGAGCCGACGGCGCCGGCATTGCCGTGCACGCCGCCACGCAGGTGGCTGTCGAGCACCAGCCCGCCGCCGATGAAGGTGTCGACGAAGATGTAGAGAAAGCTGCGGATGCTGCGCCCGCGCCCGGCCACCAGCTCGGCGACGCAGGCGGCCGCGGTGTCCTTGACGAACTCCACCGGCAGGTCGGTCATGGTCGACACGCGATCGCGGATGTCGATCGCCACCCACTTCGCGGCCTGGTCCGGTGCGATGCCCAAGAGCTCCTGCCAGCCGCCGAGCGACAGCGGCGCCGCCACGCCGACGCCGTGCAGACGCTCGCGCAACGCCGGCGGCAGCACGCCGCGCAACTGGCGCAGCCGGGCGTCGATCTCGCCGAACAGCGTTTCGGGATCGGGGAAGACATAGCCCAGCGACAACCGCTCGCGCACCTGGCCGGCGAAGTCGACCAGCAGCATGTCCATGCTGCGCCGGCCGATCTTGATGCCGATCGAGAACGCACCGTCCGGGTTCAGCGCCATCGGCACCGACGGCTGGCCGACCTTGCCGCGCACCGGGTCGAGCTTGCGCACGAGGCCGTCGGCCTCGAGGCGGGCGATGATGATCTGCACCGTCTGCGCGGTCAGGCGCGTGAGTCGCGCGATCTCCGCCTTCGGCAGGCTGCCGTGCAGGCGGATCGCCTGCAGCACCACGCGCTCGTTGAACTGCCGCATGCCGGCATGGTTGGAGCCGCGCGGGCGCAGCCGCGTGTCCGGTCCGTGCGATGCGCGCGTCGGGGTCATGCGCGCAGCGTGTCGGCGATCACGCCCTTCTTGAAGATGAAGTTGGCCCAGGGCTGCATCTCGCCAGTGTGCACGATCGCAAAGGCACCCCGCACGCGTTCGTAGAACGCGAAGCGTTCGGTGGGCTCGCATTGCGCTGCGGATGCGTGGCCGCGTGACTCGAGTTCGGCGATCACCTCGCGCTGCAGCGCCGAGCGGTACGGCGGCTCGGTGCCGCCGACCTGCATGTAGGCCACCGGCCGATCGACCATGTCGTCCAGCGGCAGCAGCGACAGCACCGCGGTGCAGGCGCGCAGCATGCCGATGCCGGGCAGGCGGATCAGCGGCTTGCCGGCCGCCAGCGACACCGCGGTGAAGTTGGCGTCGGCCAGCACGATCTCGTCGCCGTGGCCCATCTGGGCCAGCACCTGCAACAGTTCGGGCGTCAGCAGCGGGTCGATGCCCTTGAGCATGGCATCGTCCTCAGTGCGCCAGGCACTCGGCCGGGATCTTCTCCGGCGGCATCGCGCCGGTCATCACCGCGACGGTGTCGCTCATGCTGATCTTCTTCGGGTCGAGCACGGCAGCGCGCTTGCCGAGCCGCGCGACGTGAATGCGGTCGGCGATCTCGAACACATGCGGCATGTTGTGCGAGATCAGGATCACCGGCAGGCCCTTGTCGCGCACGCGGCGGATCAGCTCCAGCACCATGTTGCCCTCCTTGACGCCGAGCGCGGCAGTCGGCTCGTCGAGGATGACCACGTGCTCGGCGAAGGCCGCGGCACGCGCCACCGCCACGCACTGCCGCTGGCCGCCGGACAGCGTTTCCACCGCCTGCGTCATCGAGCGGATGCCGACCTTCAGGTCGTTCATGCGCTCGATCGCGATCTCCAGCATCTTCTGCTTGTCGAGCATGCGCAGCACGTTGCCGGCGAATCCCTCGCGGCGGATCTCGCGGCCGAGGAACAGGTTCTCGGCAATGGTCATCGCCGGCGCCACCGCCAGGTCCTGGTAGACCGTCTCGATGCCTTCGCGGCGGGCGTCGATCGGGCCCTTGAAGTGGATCGTCTTGCCGTCGAGCTGGATCTCGCCCTCGTCCGGGATCGTGGCACCCGACAGGCATTTGATCAGGCTGGACTTGCCGGCGCCGTTGTCGCCGATCACGGCCAGGATCTCGCCGGCGCGCAGTTCGAAGTCGGCGCCGTCGAGCGCGGTGACCTGGCCGTAGCGCTTGACCAGGCCACGGGCCCGCATCACAAGTCGATTCGAGGTCATTTCAGCGCCCTCCCTTGCGAGACAGTTGATCGACCGTGACTGCCAGGATGACCAGGATGCCGGTGATCAGCACCTGATAGACCGACGACACACCCATCAGCGTCAGGCCGTTGCGCAGCACGCCGACGACGACCGCGCCGATCAGAGAGCCGAGCACGATGCCTCGGCCGCCGAACAGGCTGGTGCCTCCGAGCACCACCGCGGTAATCGCGTCCAGCGCCTCGGTCTGGCCGGCGTTCGGGTCGCCGACGCCGGTGCGTGCCACCGACAGCAGCGAGGCGATGCCGTAGAACACGCCCGAGAGCGCGTACACGCCGAGGATCACCCGCTCCGGCGGAATGCCGACCAGGCGTGTCGCCTCCGGGTTGTTTCCGACGGCGTAGACATGGCGGCCCGAGGCCGTCTCGCGCAGCCAGAACCAGACGCCGAGATAGAGCAGGATCATGAGCACCGTGCCATAGGCGACGTTGGCGCCGCCGAGCGCGAAGGTGCTGCCCAGCCAGGTCATCATCGCCGGCACCTCGGTCACCGTCTGGGCCCCCGAGTAGAGCTGGGTGATGGCGAACGCGATGTTGAAGACACCGAGCGTGACGATGAAAGGCGGCAGCTTGACGCGCGTAACGAGCAGGCCGTTGACCAGGCCGAACAACGTGGTGACGACGATGCCGGCGACGATCGCCAGCGGCGCCGGCACGCCGAGATCGGCCGCGAACTTGGTCATCACGATGCTGCCGAGCGCCATGATCATTCCGCACGACAGGTCGATGCCGGCGGTCAGGATGATCAGCGTCTGGCCGATGGCGATCACGCCCACGACCATCACCTGCTGCAGGATCAGCGAGAAGTTCTCGGCGCTGAAGAATCGATCGGTCGTCGCGCCGAAGATGGCGCAGGCGATGATCAGTGCGATGAAGGGGCCGAGCTGGCCGATCGGCGGCAGCTTGCTTTTCAGGGAATCCATTCGATGGCTCCTGGTGGGGCGATGCAGCGGCTCACCGGGGCGCCCAGCGCCCCGGTGTCAGCTCGGCAGCGCCAGGGTGGCGCGTCAGGTTACTTCTTGCCCCAGCACAGGTCGGTGCCGGTCTTGACGTCCTTGCTGTCGACGCCGGCCACCGGCTTGGCGGCGATCAGCGTGACGCCGGTGTCGGTGTAGCCCGAGACCTTCTTGCCGCTCTTGGCGTACTCGATGCCGGCCTCGACACCCATCGCGGCCATCTTCAGCGGGTACTGCTGGCTGGTGGCGGCGATCACGCCGTCGCCGACGTTCTTCACGCCTTCGCAGCCGCCGTCGACCGAGACGATGACCACGCCCTTTTCCTTGCCAGCCTTCTTCAGCGCGTTGTAGGCACCGGCGGCGGCGGGCTCGTTGATCGTGTAGACGAGGTTGACGTCGGGCACCTTCTGCAGGCAGTTCTCCATCGCCGTCTGGCCCTTGGCGCGGTCACCGAACGAGTCGGCCATGCAGGCCACGCCGGCGGCCTTGCCACCGAGTTCGTTCACCTTCGCGTCGGGCGCCGGCAGGCCGAAGCCCTTCAGGAAACCGTTGTGGCGCTGCGCGCCGACCGGATGGCCAGGGAACAGGTCGAGCGTCACGATCACCGGCTTCTTGTCACCCAGCGCGGCCTTCGCGTACTGGCCGATCAGTACTCCGGCCTTGTAGTTGTCGGTGGCGAAAAGCGCATCGGTGGCGTCGGCCGGGTCGGTCGGGCTGTCCAGCGCGATGACCATGACGCCCTTCTCGCGCGCCTTCTTGATCGCCGGGATGATGGCCTTCGAGTCGCTCGGCGTGATCAGGATGGTCTTCGCACCGGCGGCGATCATGTTCTCCATTGCGGTCACCTGGCCGGCGTTGTCGCCGTCGGCCTTGCCGGCGCCGGACAGCAGCTTGGCGCCCTTGGCCTTGGCGGCCTCGGAGGCGCCTTCCTTCATCTTCACGAAAAAGGGGTTGGTCTCGGTCTTGGTGATCAGGCCGATGACGGGCTGGGTTTGCGCATGGGCGATGCCGGCGGCAGCGAACAGGGCGGCGAACAGGGTGGTCTGCTTGAAGGTCACGTTTTGTCTCCTCGTTGGTCTGGGGTGGTGACAGCTGAATTCTGGGCGACGCCGATTAATAAATCAAGTTGATTGATTAATGGAAAACCCGGATGCGGCGCGTGTCCGGCCGCGGGATGCTTGGCGCCGCGCCGAGCCCCGTCTGGCGCACCGAACCCCAGGAGAAGACGATGTTCGTGGTCTGCGGAGAAGCCTTGTTCGACGTGTTCGCCACCGGCGACACGCCCACCGGCATGGCGATGGACGCCCGTGTCGGCGGCTCGCCGTTCAACGTGGCGGTGGGTCTGGCGCGGCTGGCACAGCCGGTGGCCTTCCTGTCGCAGGTGTCGAACGGCTTCCTCGGCGAGCGGCTGATGAAGGCGCTGGCCGCCGAGGGCGTGGACGCCTCGACGGTGCAGCGCTCGGACGCCCCGACCACGCTGAGCCTCATCGGCCTGGACGCACAGGGTGTGCCCTCGTACTCGTTCTACGGCGAAGGCTGTGCCGACCGGCTGCTGACGGAGGACGCGCTGGCCGCCCTGCCGGCCGGCGTGAAGGCGATCAACTTCGGCTCCTACGCCACCGTGGTCGGGCGCACCGCGCAGACGCAGCGGGCCCTCGTCGAGCAGCAGCAGGGCCGCGCGCTGATCGCCTACGACCCGAACATCCGCCTGAACGTCGAGCCGGCGCTGGACGTGTGGCGCACGCAGATCGACTGGATGCTGCCGCGCACGCAGTTGCTCAAGGTCAGCGACGAGGACCTGCGCCTGGTCTGGCCCGGCCTCGCGCCGGCCGACTTCGCCGCGCGGGCGCTGGCACAGGGCGTCAAGCTGGTGGCGGTGACCCGTGGCGGCGAAGGCGCCAGCGCCTGGACCGCCGGCGCCGCGGTCGACGTGCCACCGGTCGCGGTGAAGGTGATCGACACCGTCGGCGCTGGCGACACGTTCCAGGGCGCGCTGCTGACCTGGCTGGCCGAGCGCGACGCGCTGTCCGCCGCGGCGCTGTCCGCGCTGACGAAGGACACGCTCGCCGACGCGCTCGGCTTCGCGGCGCGCGCTGCCGCGATCACCTGCTCGCGCCGCGGCGCCGACATGCCACGCCGCGCAGAGCTCTAGCCGAGCCCCCCAGTCGCTGCGCTCCTGCCCCCGAGGGGCGCCGTCCGGCTTGGGACGGCCCGGCGCCGGACACCTCCCCGTTGTCAATCCACCGCGTCGCGTGGCCCATACTCGCCGCGCATGTCGACGCTCGTGTTCCTGAAACTGCTGGCCATCTTCGTGGTGGTGGCGCTGGGCTGGGTGGTGGGCAAGGCGCGCTGGCTCGGGGAGAACGATCCAGCCCGCACGCTGGCCAACGCCGCGTACTACATCTTCGTGCCGGCACTGCTGTTCCGCACGACCGCCCGCATCGACCTCGCGGCCATGCCCTGGGGCACGGTGATCGCCTTCTTCGTGCCGGTGCTGGCCTTGCTGGTCGTCGTCTACGCCTGGGAGCGCCGTGCCAACCGCGGCGGTGCGCTGCCCACGGCGGCGCCCAGCGTGCGCGCGATCTCGGCCACCTTCGGCAACTCGGTGCAGGTCGGCATCCCGTTCGCCGCGGCGCTTTTCGGGGAGGCCGGGCTGGCCATCCACGTCGCACTGGTCAGCCTGCACGCGCTGACGCTGCTGACCGTGCTGACCGCGCTGGTCGAGCTCGACCTGGCCCGCGAGCGGCGCACGCTCGGCCACTCCAACGCGCACCTGCTGCGCACGCTCGGCCGCACGATGCGCAACACCATCATCCACCCGGTGGTGCTGCCGGTGCTCGCCGGGCTGGCCTGGAACCTGGCCGGCGTGCCGCTGCCGGCGATCGCCGACGAGATCCTCGCCACGCTGGCCCAGGCCGTGGTGCCGCTGTGCCTGGTGCTGATCGGCATGTCGCTGGCCTACTACGGCGTCAAGGGCGCAGCCCGCGGCGCCATCGTCATCACCGTGCTGAAGCTGCTGGTGCTGCCGGCCGCGGTGCTGGCGGCCGCGCACTGGGGGTTCGGTCTGTCGGGCCTGCCGCTGGCGGTGGTGGTCATGATGGCGGCGCTGCCGGTGGGCAGCAACGCGCTGATCTTCTCGCAGCGCTATGCCGCGCTGGAGGCCGAGGCCACGGCCGCGATCGTGTTCTCGACACTCGCTTTCGTGCTGAGTGCCTCGTTCTGGCTGGCCGTGCTGGCCTGGCTGGCCTGAGCGCCAGCCGGGGCATGCGGGGATAATCGACGCCATGACTTCCGCCGACCTGCAGGCCACCGTTGCCCACATGGGCGTGGCCGCGCGCGCGGCGGCCACCTCGATGGCCGCCGCTTCCACCGCCGCGAAGAATGCCGCCCTGCTGGCCCTGGCCCGCCGGCTGCGCGCCGAGGTTCCGGCCTTGCAGACCGCCAACGAGCGCGACCTCGCCACCGCCCGCGCCGCCGGCCTGGCCGAGCCGATGGTCGACCGCCTCAAGCTCACCGACAAGGTCATCGCCACGGTCGCCGAGGGCTGCGAGCAGATCGCCGCGATGCCCGACCCGATCGGCGAGATCACCAACCTGCGGCAACGCCCCAGCGGCATCAGCGTAGGCCAGATGCGCGTGCCGCTGGGCGTATTCGGCATGATCTACGAGAGCCGGCCGAACGTGACGATCGAGGCCGCCTCGCTGGCCATCAAGAGCGGCAATGCCTGCATCCTGCGCGGCGGCTCCGAGGCCATCCATTCCAACCTCGCGCTGTGGAAGGTGGTGCAGGACGCGCTGGCCGACGCCGGCCTGCCGCCCGATGCGGTGCAACTGGTACAGACCACCGACCGCGCGGCCGTCGGCCACCTGATCGCCTCGCCGGAGGCGGTCGACGTGATCATCCCGCGCGGCGGCAAGGGCCTGATCGAGCGCATCAGCCGCGAGGCCAAGGTGCCGGTGATCAAGCACCTGGACGGCAACTGCCACGTCTACGTCGACGCCAGTGCCGATCTGGAACTGGCGGTCAAGGTCACCGACAACGCCAAGACGCAGAAGTACAGCCCCTGCAATGCGGCCGAGTCGCTGCTGGTGCACGAGACCATCGCGGCGGCGTTCTTGCCACGCATCGGCGCGGTCTTCGCGGCCAAGGGCGTGGAGATGCGCTGCGAGCCGCGCGCCCGCGCGATCCTCGAAGCCGTCTCGGGCGCGACACTCGCCACGGCCAGCGAATCCGACTGGGGCGAGGAGTACCTCGCGCCCATCATCAGCGTGAAGGTGGTGGGCTCGCTCGACGAGGCGATCGCGCACATCAACCGCCACGGCTCGCACCACACCGACGCCATCCTCACCGACAGCCACGCCCACGCGATGCGCTTCCTGCGCGAGGTCGACTCGGCCAGCGTGATGGTCAACGCCAGCACGCGCTTCGCCGACGGCTTCGAGTACGGCCTGGGCGCCGAGATCGGCATCAGCACCGACAAGTTCCACGCCCGCGGGCCGGTGGGCCTGGAGGGCCTGACCTCGATGAAGTGGGTGGTGCTCGGCCAGGGCGAAATCCGCACATGAAGGACCCGCGCCGCGCCCTGGTGCTGTTCTCCGGCGGGCAGGATTCCACCGTCTGCCTGGCCTGGGCGCTGCAGCGCTTCACGCAGGTCGAGACAATCGGCTTCGACTACGGCCAGCGCCACGAGATCGAGCTCGAGTGCCGGCAGAAGGTGCGCCAGGAACTGCGCACGCAGTTCCCCAAGTGGGGCAAGCGGCTCGGCGAGGACCACGTGCTCGACCTGGCCCTGCTCGGCCAGATCTCCGACACCGCGCTGACCCAGCAGCGCGAGATCGAGATGAGCGACAGTGGCCTGCCCAACACCTTCGTGCCCGGCCGCAACCTGCTGTTCCTGACTTTCGCCGCGACCGTGGCCTACCGGCGCGGGCTGAACGCACTGGTCGGCGGCATGTGCGAGACAGACTTCTCCGGCTACCCTGACTGCCGCGACAACACGCTGAAGGCGCTGCAGGTGGCGATCAGCCTCGGCCTCGATGCGCCGATGACGATCGAGACGCCGCTGATGTGGTTCGACAAGGCGCAGACCTGGTCGCTGACCGAGCGCCTGGGCGGCGAGACGCTGATCGACCTGGTCGCCGAGCACACCCACACCTGCTATGTGGGCGACCGTTCGCGGCGCCACGAGTGGGGCTACGGCTGCGGCCTGTGCCCCGCCTGCGACTTGCGACGCGCCGGCTACAACGCCTGGGTCCACGCCTGAGCCCGCGGGCGCTTCGGCCGCACGACGGATGAGCAGCCACACCCTGGTCGCCACGATCGTCGCCGCCGTGCTGCTGTTCTGGGCGGTGGGGGCGTACAACCGGCTGGTCAGCCTGCGCGCCGAGCTGCTGCGCTGCTTCGTGCCGGTGGACGAGCAGTTCCGCGCCCGCCACGCGCTGCTGCTGCGCTGGGCCGACGCGTTGCCCGAGGCCGACGCTGCCGCGCTCGAGCAGCTGCGCACCGCCTGCGCGCAGGCCGAGACCGCCTGCAGCCACGCCCGGCCGCGGCCGACCCATGCCCCTTCGGTGGTCAGCCTGCGACTGGCCGAGGAGATCCTGTCGCAGGCGCGCGCGCGCCTGCCCGTCGCGGGCGACGAGACACTGGCCACCGCCCTGAGCGAAGCCGACACCACGCTGGCCTTCGCTCGGCGCCAGTTCAACGACGCGGCCGAGGGCTACAACCGCGCCGTGTCGCAGTTCCCGACCTGGGTGATTGCCGGGCTGTTCGGCTTCCGCAAGGCGGGCACACTGTGACCATGGAGCCCGCCCCGGCATGACCAGCAAGGTCACTCCCGCGCTGTCCGGCCCGGCGCTGACCGACGCCGAGCTCGAGGCCATGTCGCGCCTGGACCGCGTGCGTGGCACCGGCGGCATGAGCTCGGCGCTGCTGGCGCTGTTGCTGTCGCCGCTGCTGCCGGCGCGACTGCGCATCTGGCGCGAGGAGACGACGCTGGTGGCGGAAGCGGAGACGATCCGCAGCGACGTCGAGAAGCTCGGCAGCAGCACGCGGCTGCCCTGGTTCGAGCTGCTGCTGGCCCGCATGGGCGGCGCGCCGCTGGCCGAACGCCAGTCGCTGCTTCGTTCGGCGCGACGGGTGCTCGGCCCGCCCGGGCTGCCGATCGACCGGCTGCTGTGGCTGGCCATGCGGCGCCACTTCGGCGAGCACCCGCCGACACGCGCCCACGGCCCGAACGATCCGGAGATCTCGCGCCTGGCCATCGCCGACGTGCTGCACGTCGCCAACTTCACCGCGCACCTGGCGCGCATGGTGCCGAGCGAAGACCCGGCCCAGGGCCAGGCCTGGTACCAGCTGTCGATGCTGCGCTGGCTGAAGCCGGCGGAGACGCCGCCGTGGCAGCGCCCCGACGTCGACGCGCTGGTCCATGCGCTCAACGGCTTGCAGGCGATGTCGTGGATGCAGCGGCCGCAGGTGGTGCGCAACTGGGTCGCCGCGGCGCTGCAGGTCGGCCAGCAGCGCACCCTGGCGCCCGGCGCGGCTGATGCGCTGCGGCTGAGCTCGCTGCTGCTCGACTCGCCGATGCCGCCGGACCTGGCGCGCCAGTACGCCGAGCTCGACCCCGATTGAATGGGACACCCGGCGCCGGCGCACCGGCGCCACCCGCCGGGCGGGTGTTCCGGCCTGCTTCGGGCGGCCGGGCGCCGGCCGGATCGCTGCTCAGCAACGCCGGTGCGTCAGCGCCGGCAGCTGCGTGCGAACCTCGGCGATGCGCGCCGTGTCGAGCTCGGCGATCACCACGCCCTCGCCTTCGTCCTGCACGGCCAGCACCTCGCCCCAGGGGTCGACGATCATGCTGTGGCCCCAGGTGCGGCGGCCGTTCTGATGGCGCCCGCCCTGGGCCGGCGCGATCACGTAGCACTGGTTCTCGACCGCGCGGGCGCGCAGCAGCAGCTCCCAGTGCGCCTGGCCGGTGGTGTAGGTGAAGGCCGAGGGCACGCTGAGCAGGTCGCACGGCGGCGTCATCAGCGCGCGGTAGAGCTCGGGGAAGCGCAGGTCGTAGCACACGCTCAGGCCCAGGCGCAGGCCGGCTGCGTCGCAAGCCGTCGGCGTCGCGCCGGCGAGGATGGCGCGGCCCTCGTCGTAGCTTTCGCGGCCCGCCGCCGAGTCGCGCTCGAAGCGGAACAGGTGGATCTTGTCGTAGCGCGCCGCCGGTGTGCCGTCTGGCGCGAACACGCAGCAGCTGTTGAGCACCCGCTGCGGATCGGGGCTGGCCAGCGGCAGCGTGCCACCGATCACCCACACGCCGTGCGCGCTCGCAGCTTCGCCGAGCATGTGCTGGATCGGCCCGTCGCCGGCACGCTCGGCAATCGCCAGCTTGTCGGTGTCGGCGCGGCCCATGAAGCAGAAGTACTCCGGCAGTGCGACCAGCGTCGCGCCCTCGCCTGCGGCCTGCGCGATCAGGCGCCGGGCGGTGGCCAGGTTGTCTTCGAGGTCGGTGCCCGAGACCATCTGCAGTGCCGCAATCTTCATGCGTGCGTTTTCCGTCATTGCGTGCCTTTCGCGGCCGGAACGGCCGGCGCCGAGGCCGGCGCGTCGATGTCGGGCACCGCATCGCCGAACTTGCGGTCGACCTTCTCGACCTGCGGATCGGCCCAGGAGCCCTTGACGTGGAATTCGCGCGTGCCTGCAGCCGTCAGCGGCCGGCGCAGGAACACCTGCGCGAGGAAGGTGCCCAGGCCCACCGCAGGGTTGATCGCCGCATAGGCCAGCGAGGCCGTGCCGGCGTTGATCTCGGGCACGACGACGACGCGCAGGTCCTGGGTCTCGCGGGCGATGTCGGCGCTGCCCTCCATCAGCACCGCGGCCTGCACGCCGCGCATGCGCAGGTTGTTGGTGTGCGCCACGCCCTGCGCGATCTTCAGGTCGCCGGTGATGTTGTCGAACGGAAAGCCTTCCTGGAACACGTCGCGGAAGTCCAGCGCGAGGCGCCGCGGCAGCGCCTGCAGGCTGAGCACGCCCAGCAGCCGCGCCGCGCCGGGGTCGGCCTTGAGGAACTGGCCGGAGTCGATCGCCACGCCGACATGGCCCGACAGCGTCGGGTAGTCCAGCGCCAGCGGCGAGCCCAGCCACGACAGTTCCCCGGTCAGCACGCCCTTGCCGCCGCGCACCGCCTTGCCGGTGCCCAGCCGTTCGAGCAGCGCACCGCCGTCGGCGACGTCGAGGGTGAACTCGAGCACCGAGCGCCGGCGCACGCTGGCCGCGGCGCCGGGCACGGTCATGTAGGTGCCGCCGACTTCGGCCCACTGGCCCCGGCCGCTGAGCCGTGCCTCCGGCGTGCTCAGCAGAAGCCGGTTCAGGCGCCACTCGCGCGTCGCCTCGCGGCCCTCGCCGACCTGCCGGTTGACGGCGTCGATCTCGACACGGCCGAGCCGCTTGCCGCGCAGCTCGAAGTCGTCGATGACGATGTCCAGCGAGGGCACCGCGGCGGGCTGCTGCTGGTCGAGCAGCGTCTCGACCTGGTCGACGTCGCTCTTGGGCAGCGACAGCCGCGCCAGCCGCGCATAGATGCGCCCGGCGCCCTGCGCCGCGCCGGGCCGCGCCGGCCGGTACTCGACGTAGCCGCCGAACTGCTCGGCCTCGACGTTGGCGCGCCACAGGCCGTCCTCCTGCGAGGCGCCGATCACCACGCGGTTGTACTGGCGCGAGCCGCTGTTCAGCGTCTGCGCGCGCAGCGCGATCTGCGTCGGCAGGTAGCCGCCCGCATCGACTGCCGCCACGCCGGCCGCGGCCGGTCCGATGGCCTGCTGGACCACGGCCTCCCACGCGTCGAGCGGCAGCGAGGCGACGTTGACGTTGACCAGCACGCCAGCCGCAGGCTGCGGCGCCGCCTCGTTCAGGCCGATGCCGCCGCGCAGCACACGCGGTGCGTCGCCGGACACATCGCGCTGGAACTGCGCCTGCAGCGGGCCGAGCTCGACGCGCAAGGTGTCGCGCAGCGCCTGGCCCTGCTGCAGCGACTCGGGCTGCAGCGCCGACTGGTAGCGCAGCGGCATCGGCGTGTCGGCCGCCTTGCGCATCGGCACCGGCAGCTCCGAGCTCATGCCGACCAGGTTGCTGGTCACGTTCAGCTCGGGCACGCCGCGCACGAAGCCCAGGCTGGCGCGGTAGGCCGACTGGCCGCTGAGCGAGCTGGCCAGCCGGGCCACCGGCCCCAGCTCGGTGGCCCGGCGCAGGCCTTCGGCGCTGGCCGTGCCCTGGCCGGCAAAGCGCAGGCTGCCGTCGGGCTGGGTCGAACCGTCGAAGCTGGCCTCGCCGCCGAGCAGCCGCGCGCTGGCGCCGGTGACGGTCAGTCCCTTGTGCGTGAAATCGATGCGCGCACGCGTCGCCGCGAGCAGCGGTGTGTCGGGCGTGATGCGCAGGTCGTTGCCGGCCAGCGCGAGGCTGCCCTTGACGGTGCTGGCATCGAGGTCGAGCAGCGGCAGCGACAGGCCCAGCTTCAGCTCGGTGCTGCCGGTGGCCGTGGCCCGCGCCAGCGCCTGCCCGGTCCAGCCACCCACCGGCGTCGTGTTGACGAAGCGCAGCATGTCGGTCAGCGGGCCCTTGGCCACACCGTCGATGGCCAGCACCGGGCGCTCCGCCAGATTGCGGATGCCGCCCTGCACGGCGCTGAACGCCACGGCGCCGAGCTGTGCACGGCCGTCGCGGATCTCCAGCGAGGCACGGTCGACCACCACCTCGGCACTCACCTTGGTGAAGCCGGGCCAGGGCGAGGTCCACGCCGGCTTCTCGTGCTCGGCCGGCTCGCTGGGCACGTAGTCGAAGCTGGCGTCCTCGACGCGCCCGGCGACGCGGAACTCGCCCTCCTTCGCACTCTTCGCGCCGCTGAACGGGAAGTCCCACAGGTCGCCCTTGACGCGGAAGGCGGCGTCGCGCACGGTGCCGCTGCGCAGCGCACGGCCGAGATAGCGGCGCGTGTCGACCATGTGCAGCGGCAGGTAGCGCACGATGCGCGCGGCGTCGCCACGCACGACACGGCCGTCGAGCTCGATCAGCCCGGGCAGCCGCCCGCCCTTGGCCAGGCCGGCACCGGCCCCGGTGGACCAGCTCGCCCGCAGTTCGCCCTGCGCGTCGGCGTTGGCGAACTTGACGTCCTTCACCGTCACCGCGATGCGCGGCGGCGCTCCCCGGGCGCCGGGCTCGATCTTCCAGGCCAACTGCGCAGCCAGCGTGTCGAAAGGCAGCAGCGGCTCGTCGAACACCCCGGGGAACTCGAGTGCGCCGCCGGCCACGTCGAGCTGGGCGCTGCCGCCGGTTTCACTGGCCGTGACCTGCAGCGACACATTGCGCAAGCCGGGCCGGCCGACGGCGTTCAGGTCGGCCGCCGGCCGTGCGGCGAGCGACAGGCCGCTGAACTGCGCCTTGGCCTGGTAGCGGGTCGGCGCGTCGAGCGGCCCGGCCCAGCTGGCCGCCAGGCCGCTGACCACACCGTGCGGGCTGAGCTCGGCCAGCAGCCGGCCGAGCGATTCGCCCAGCGGCACGCGGCTGGCGATCTGCGCCATCACGTCCAGGTCGAGGCGCTGGGCCTTGAACTCGCCGCCGCTGACCGGCTCGCCGTCCTTCTGCAACCAGGCCAGCGACAGGTCGGACTGCGGCCAGCGCACGCCATCGCCGGTGAGAAAGCCGAAGTTCTGCAGCGCCAGCGAGACACCGGTGTCGTCGCGCCGGGCAACCAGGCGCCCCTGCACCTGCTCGATCACCAGTGGCTCGACCTGCGGCGACAGCTGCAGCGCCACCGCGCGCAGCGCCAGGTCCACCGTGGCAGCCTGGGGCCGGCCTTCGGCCAGATCGATCCAGGCGCGCACTGCGCCGTCGCCTTCGTCGAGCTCGAAGGGCAGGTCGACGTAGCGGCGCAGCTCGTGCACGTCCATGCGTGGCATGTCGATGTAGGTGCTGCCGCTCCAGCGGCGCAGGTCGCCCGGGCGGGCCAGCAGCGGCTGCGTGAAGCGGCCGCGCACGCTGAAGCGCTCGCCCCAGGGGTCGTCCGGCGTCGCGTCCAGGCGCAGCTCGTGGTGCAGCAGGCCGTTGCGCAGCGCGAGCTGGACCTGCGTCAGCGCCAGCGTCGGTGCGTCGCGCTGCTCGTCGGTCCAGTAGAGGCTGCCGTCGCGGATGATGAATTCGTGCTGGCGGAAGAACCAGTCGCGCAGGCGCCCGCCGTCGTCCTCGCCCGTCTTGCCCATGTCCAGACCGGCGACGAACACGCGGCCGCCGGCGTCGCGGCGGATCTCCAGCTGCGCCCCTTCGATCAGCAGCTGGTCGAAACGCAGCTCGAGGGCCACCAGCGACTGCGGCGAGATCGCCGCCACCACGCGCGGCAATTGCAGGGCGGGGCGATTCTGTGCGTCGTGCAGCACCACGTCGCGCAGCTCGAAGCGCGGCACCCAGCCGCTGCTGGTCGCCTGGATGCCGCCGATGCGCACCGGCAGGCCCAGCGCCGCACTGGCCTGTGCCTCGACCTGCGGACGCCATTGTTCGATTCGGGGCAAAATCCCCCAGTGCAGGGTCAACCAGAGCGTCAGCACTAAGCTCGCCGCCACGAACATGCCACCGATGACCGCTTTCAGCGCGAAGCGCAGCGGCCTCCGGGGCGTGGCAGGAGAGACAGGCTGCGAGGGGGCAGCTCCAACGACGGGCTGGATCAGGGGCATGAAAACGAGGCAACGCCAGCGATGGCACAGGCACGACGGCGGGGCCCGCGCGGCATGGCCGCTGCGGCCCGGATCCTTCTTCGTTGAGGCCTGTGCCGCGACGCCGAAACCAATCTAGCACAGACCCCCGCCGAGACGATGGGTTCCACCCCGCACCCCGCAACAGAATCGCAACCCGCTGTGACGCCCGGCGAATTGGCGCTGGCGCGGGCCGATCACAGCCGCTTCGTGCAGCGCATCCGCCGGCGCTATGCGGCCGAGCTGACGCTGCTGCCGCCGGGACTGCCGCGCCGCGACACCGTCGTCGCGCTGGTGACCACGCTGCGCGAGCAGGGCCGGGCGCTGGTCAGCGCGCTGCGCGTGGCGCGCCAGCTGGTGCTGGAGCGACTGGCCGTGCTCGACGTTGAGCAGGCCTGCGCGATGGAGGACGTGACGCTGGCGATGACCGAACTCGCCGAGGCGACGCTCGACATCGCGCTGGCCCAGGCGCTCGCTGACCAGTCGGTTCGGCATGGCCTGCCGCGCACCGCGGCCGGCGGCGACATCGAGTTCTGGGTCGTCGGCATGGGCAAGCTCGGCGCCCGCGAGCTCAACGTGTCGTCCGACATCGACCTGGTCTACGTCTACGAGGACGACGGCCAGACCGACGGGCCGGTGCCGATCAGCGCGCACGAGTTCTTCTCGCAGGTCGCACGCAGCCTGTACACGCTGATCGGCGACACCACCGAAGACGGCTTCGTGTTCCGCGTCGACCTGGCGCTGCGGCCGAACGGCAACTCCGGCCCGCCGGTGGTCAGCCTGGCCATGCTCGAGGAATACCTGCAGGTGCAGGGCCGCGAGTGGGAGCGCTTCGCCTGGCTGAAGAGCCGCGTGGTCGCGCCGCGCGCGAGCGTCACCAACGGCCGCGCGCTGGCGCTGCGCTCGATCATCAACGCCTTCGTCTACCGCAAGTACCTCGACTACGGCGTGTTCGAGGGCCTGCGCCAGCTGCACCGCAAGGTGCGCGACGAGGCCCAGCGCCGCGCCGCAGGCCGGCCCGAACGGGCCAACGACGTCAAGCTCTCGCGCGGCGGCATCCGCGAGATCGAGTTCATCGTTCAGCTGCTGCTGGTGGTGCGCGGCGGGCAGTTCCCCGAGATGCGCACGCGCTCGACGCTGAAGGCGCTGACGCGGCTGGCCGCTGCCGGGCTGATGAAGCTCGACAGCGCCACGCGGCTGGCCGAGGCCTATGTATTCCTGCGCCGTGTCGAGCACCGCATCCAGTACCTCGACGACCAGCAGACGCACCTGCTGCCCACCGGCGACGGCGACCTCGACTGGATCGCCCGCAGCCTTGGCCTGGTCTGCCGCGCCGACGCCTGCGAGCTGCTCGACCGCCTCGGCGAGATCCGCGAGTTTGTCGCGCTCGAGTTCGATGCGCTGCTGCACGACGGGCGTGAGCCCGCGCCCGCCGGCAATGGCGGCTGCAAGACCTGCGGCGGCCCGCCGCCGGCGCTCGACAGCGAAGCCTTCGCCGACAAGCTGCCGCCCGAACTGGCCGAGCGCGTGCGCCACCTGTGCAGCCTGCCGAAGATCGCCGCGCTGCGCGAAGAGAGCAAGCAGCGGCTGGGCCGCCTGATCCTGCGCGCCGCGCAGGCCGCGCGCAGCGGCGACTGCACGATGGATGCGGCGACACGCTTCGTCGACTGGGTCGAGCCGCTGCTGCGCCGCGAGAGTTACCTCGCGCTGCTGGTCGAACGCCAGGAGGTTCAGAACCGCCTGCTGCGCCTGCTCGGCCTGGCGCGCTGGCCGATGCGCTACCTGATGCGCCACCCCGGCGTGATCGACGAACTGGCCGACGAGCGGCTGCTGCACAGCCGCTTCGTGCCTGCCGACTTCGCCGCCGAACTGGAGGCCCGCCACGAAGCCTGGGAGCGCTCCGGCCAGGCCGATCCGGAATCGCTGCTCGACACGCTGCGCCGCGCCCACCATGCCGAGGTGTTCCGCACGCTGGTGCGCGACGTCGAGGCGCACATCACCGTGGAAGCGGTGGCCGACGAACTCTCCGCGCTGGCCGACGCCACACTCGAGCGCACGCTGGCCTGGGCCTGGAAGCACCTGAAGCAGGCGCATCGGCCGGAGCCACGCTTCGCTGTCATCGCCTACGGCAAGCTCGGCGGCAAGGAGCTCGGCTACGGCAGCGATCTCGACGTCGTCTTCCTGTTCGACGACGACGACGAGCGCGCGCCCGAGGTCTACGGCGCCTTCGTGCGCAAGCTGATCGGCTGGCTGACGCTGCGCACCGCGGCCGGCGAGCTGTTCGAGATCGACACCGCGCTGCGCCCGAACGGCAACTCGGGGATGCTGGTCACGTCGATGGCCTCGTTCGAGAAGTACCAGAGCGGCCGCGGCAGCAACACCGCGTGGACCTGGGAGCACCAGGCGCTGACACGCGCGCGCTGGTGCGCCGGGCTGCCCGAACTGGCAACGCGCTTCGAGGCGGTGCGGCGTTCGGTGCTGGCTGCGCCGCGCGACCATGCGGCGCTGCGCGAGGAAGTGCGTGCGATGCGCGAGAAGCTGCGCGCCGCGCGACCGGTCAAGGAAGGCCGCTTCGACGTCAAGCACAGCGCCGGCGGCATGGTCGACGCCGAGTTCGCCGTGCAGTACCTGGTGCTCGCCCACAGCGCCGCGCACCCGGAGCTGCTCGAGAACAAGGGCAACATCGCGCTGCTGCAACGCGCGCAGGACTGCGGGCTGCTGCCCGACCACATCGGCACACGCGCCGCCGATGCCTACCGCGAACTGCGCCGCGCCCAGCACCGTGCGCGCCTGGACGAACAACCGACGCAGGTCGACCCCGACACCCTGGCCGAACACCGCGACGCCGTGCTCGCCCTCTGGCGCACGGTGTTCGGTTGAACGCGCCGGCCCCACGCGCCTGGGCTGCCCTGGCGCTGCTGCTCGCGCTGGCCGCACTGGCCGGGTGGTGGGCCGATCCGCACACGATCGACTGGCAACCGGCTCTGGCTGCCCGCGAACCGTGGCGCGCCTTCAGCGCCGTGGCGGTGCACTACAGCCCGCTGCACCTGGGCGCCAACCTGGCCGGCGCGCTGCTCGTCGGCGCGCTCGGCGTGGTCGCACGCGTGCCGTGGCGCATCGTGCTGGCCTGGGGGCTTGCCTGGCCGCTGACGCAGGCCGGCCTGCTGCTGCGGCCGGAGCTTGCCCACTACGGCGGCCTGTCGGGCGTGCTGCACGCCGGCGTGGTCGCCGCCGCGCTGTGGCTGGTGGTGCACGACCGCGGCCGGCGCCAGCTGATCGGGGTGGCCATCCTCGGCGTACTGCTGGTCAAGATCATCGGCGAAGCGCCGTGGGGACCGGCCGTGCAGACCCGCGAAGGCTGGGACATCGCCGTCGCCCCCTTCGCGCACGCCAGCGGCGCCTTCTGCGGCCTGCTCTGCGCGCGGCTCTCGCTGTTGCTCCCCTCTCCTTCGCCACATGAACGCTGAACGCAAGGTCCGCCTCGACACCCTGGCCGTCACCTCGCTGGTGCTGTGCTGCTTCCTGTGGGGCCTGAACCAGGTCGCGGCCAAGGTGGCCATCGCCGAGGTGCCGCCGCTGGCGCAGGCGGCGATCCGCTCGCTCGGCGGCGCAGCGCTGGTGTTCCTGTGGGCGCGGCTGCGCGGCATCCCGCTGTTCGAGCGCGACGGCTCGCTGCGCGGCGGCCTGACCGCCGGCCTGCTGTTCGCGGCCGAGTTCGGCTGCATCTTCCTCGGCCTGCAGTACACGACCGCCTCGCGCATGGCGGTGTTCATCTACATCTCGCCCTTCGTGGTTGCGCTGGGCATGCCCTTCATCTCGAAGGCGGAGAAGCTCAGCCCGTCGCAGCTGGCCGGGCTGGCAATCGCCTTTGCCGGTGTCAGCTGGGGCTTCGCCGAAGGCCTCACGAAGCCGGCGGCGGGTGACCTGCAATGGCTGGGCGACGCTCTCGGCGTCGCCGCGGGCGTGCTGTGGGGCGCGACCACGCTGGCCATCCGCGGCAGCCGTCTCAGCGCCGCCTCGGCCGAGAAGACGCTGCTCTACCAGCTCGCCATCTCCGGCATCGCTCTGGCGCTGGCCGCCCTGTGGCGCGGCCAAGCCTGGGCGCCGACGCTGTCGGCGCTGACCTGGGCGTCGATGTTCTTCCAGGTGGTGGTGGTCACCTTCGCCAGCTACCTGCTGTGGTTCTGGCTGATGCGCCACTATCCGGCGACGCGCCTGGCCTCGTTCACGCTGCTGACGCCGGTGTTCGGCCTGCTGCTCGGTGCGCTGCTGCTCGGCGAGCCGATCACCGCGCGGCTGGTGGTGGCACTCGTCGCCGTGGCCATCGGCATCCTGCTCGTCAACCGGCGCTGAGCCGCGCCCGCCTGCCCCGCTCAGTTTCGGATGCGCCGCACCAGCGAGGTCGTCGAATAGCCGTCGACGAACGGCAAGGCCCGGGCCTCGCCGCCCCAGCTGCGCACCCACTTCGTCTCTTCCAGCGTCTCGATGTCGTAGTCGCCGCCCTTGACGTAGACCTGCGGCCGCACGAGCTTGAGCAGTTCCACCGGCGTCGGTTCGTCGAACAGCGTGACCAGGCTGACGCTCTCCAGCGCCGCCAGCACGCAGGCGCGGTCGGCCTCGGCATTGAGCGGCCGGTCCGGGCCCTTGCCGAGGCCGCGCGCCGAGGCATCGCTGTTCAGGCCGATCACCAGGCTGGCGCCGAGCGCACGCGCCTGGGCTAGGTAGCTGACGTGGCCGCGGTGCAGGATGTCGAACACGCCGTTGGTGAAGACCACCGGCTTCGGCAATGCCGCGATGCGTGCGGCGAGCTGCTCGCGCGGGCAGAGCTTGTCGAGGAAGTCGCGCATGGCGACATTGTCACCTGCGGGTCAGCCCGGGGGGCGCGGCGTCCGTAGACTGCGGCCATTCCAACGAGGAGACGACGATGATCACGCTGTGCGGCATGTGCCTGTCGAACTACTACAACAAGGTGAAGATGGTGCTGCTCGAGAAGGGCATCGCCTTCGAGGAGGAGTTCGTCCGCACCGGCAGCAAGGACGAAGCGGTGCTGTCCTGCTCGCCGCTGGCCAAGGTGCCGTTCATCCGCACCGCGCAGGGCTCGCTGTGCGAGAGCCAGGTCATCGTCGACTACCTGGAGGCACTGAAGCCCGAGCCGCGCCTGTTGCCGGCCGACCCGTGGGCGGCGGCCAAGGTGCGCGAGGTCGGCACCTTCGTCGACCTGCACCTGGAGCTGGTCGCCCGCGAGCTGTACGGCAAGGCCTTCTTCGGCGGCGAGATCAGCGAAGCCAGTGCCGCGCGGGTGCGCAAGCTGCTGGAGAAGAACATCGGCGCGTTCAAGCGGCTGGCGAAGTTCTCGCCATTCGTGGCGGGCGACGAGTTCACGCAGGCCGACTGTTCGGCCTTCGTCAGCCTGCCGCTGGTCGGCATGGCCACGCGGCTCGTGCTCGGCGAGGACCTGCTGGCCGCTGCCGGCATCGACTGGAAGGGCTACGTGAAGCGCATCGGCGAACGGCCGAGCGCGCAGCGCGTGACCGCCGATCGCAAGGCCGAGCAGGACCGCATGGCGGCGAAGTAGCCGGGCTCAGGCCGGCGCGGTACCGGGCGCCGGCTTCGCCGCCGCGGCGACGGCCGCGGTCACTTCCTTGCGGAAGCGGTTGAGCTCCTGGACGCTGGCGAAGCTGCGCTCCATCAGCAGGCTCATGTTGTGCAGGATGCGCTCGACGACCTTGGTCTCCCAGACCGCGTCGAACTGGATCTGCTTGTCCAGCCATTGCTCCAGCCATTCGGGGTTGGGCAGGCGGCTCTGCACCGTGTCGCGCGGGAACAGCTGCACGTTGACGTGCAGGTTGGTCGGGTGCAGCGCCTGCGCGGTGCGGCGCGCGCTGGCCATCAGCACGCCGACCTTGGCGAAGGCAGCACGTGCCTCGTCGCCGAATTTGACCAGTGCACGCTTCATGTAGCGCAGGTAGGCGCCGCCGTGGCGCGCTTCGTCGCGGGCCAGCGTCTCGTAGATCGCCTTGATGACCGGTTCGCTGTGCCATTCGGCGGCACGCCGGTACCAGTGGTTCAGGCGGATCTCGCCGCAGAAGTGCAGCATCAGCGTCTCCAGCGCCGGTGCCGGGTCGAACTCGAAGCGCACCTCGTGCAGTTCGGCCTCGCTCGGCACGAGATCGGGGCGGAAGCGGCGCAGGTACTCCATCAGCACCAGCGAGTGCTTCTGCTCCTCGAAGAACCAGACGCTCATGAAGGCGGAGAAGTCGCTGTCGTCGCGGTTGTCGCGCAGGAACATCTCGGTGGCCGGCAGCGCCGCCCACTCGGTGATCGCGTTCATCTTGATCGTCTGCGCCTGCTCGTCACTGAGCTTGCTGGCGTCGAACTGGTCCCAAGGAATGTCCTTGTCCATGTTCCAGCGCACCGCTTCGAGTTGCTTGAAGAGTTCCGGGTAGATCATCACTGGGCCTCGTCGGAGCCGGGATTCTAAGTCCGCCCCTCGGTGCCAGGCGGGGGATGACCTCGCCGATCAGGGCTTTGCGTGACGGGCTCGCCAGGCGCCGAGTTCGTCGTGGATGCGCGTGATCGAGGCGATCGCCCGCACCCCCTCGACCGGCCGGCGGTGCAGTGCCGGCGCCGCCCCGCCGGCCCACAGCTCGACGCCCGCGGGCAGCTTGGCGCGCAGCTCGGTCAGCGCGGACACCACGTCGTTCGGATTCATGCAGCCGCTGAAGCTGAGCGCGACGATGTCGATGCGCTGCGCGGCGCTGGCCAGCACGATGTCCCACAGCGGCGTGCACACGCCCAGCGAGATGCAGCGCGCACCCTCCAGGGCCAGGATCGCTTCGGCCATCAGAAGACCCAGGCCGTGGGGTTCATGGGGAAAGGTGGTCAGCAGCACGCGGGGATGGCCAGCGCCGGGCGGCACACGCGCGATCGCGTCGCGCAGCGTCACCTGCATCGACTCCGTGTAGAGATGCTCTTCGAAGATCTGCAGCTGGCCGCGCATCCATGCGTTGCCGACGCGCGTATTCAGAGGGGCCACCACGTCGGTGACGAAGCGCGCCAGGCCCAGGCGATCGCGGGCGTGGCCCAGCTTGCGGCGCAGCGCATCCACGTCATGAGTCTTCAGAACCTCGAGATATTCATCCACCTCCGCCGGCGATTCAGGCGCGGAGGACGGGTGGCGGCGCAGCCGCTCCTGCAGTTCCGGCGTGGACAGGGCCACCAGCCGGCCAGGGCGTTCGCCGGCATCGACCAGGCGCTTGAGCAGCCGCAGGCGTTCGATCTGCTCCGGTGGATACAGGCGCTCGCCCGCCGGGTCGCGCTCGGGCGCAGGAAAGCCATAACGGCGCTCCCAGACCCGCAGCGTGTCCTTGCTCAACCCGGTGTGCCGTTCGGCGGCCGCAATGTTCACGGCCTCCGCGTCGGCCGGCGAGGGCGGATTCAGGGAGACACTGCTTTCGACGCGACGACCCGACCGATGATCCACTTTGTCCAGGACGAAACCTTGCAGTCCGAAAGTATACCGCTTAGTATCTGTCGCATGCCAGTCGATCCCATCACCCCTGTCGCGGTCACCCTCCCGGGCTCGCCGATTCCCGCCCGGCGCCTGCTGCTGGCCGCAGCGGCGCTGGGCGCTCTCGGTCTCCGGCCGGCCGAGGCCAGGGCCGCCACCTGTGCCCCGCTGCTGGCGCGGCAGTTCCCCCGGCTGCAGGACGAGAAGCCCCAGGATCTGTGCCAGTACGCCGGCAAGGTGCTGGTGGTGGTGAACACAGCCAGCTTCTGCGGCTTCACGCCGCAGTACAAGTCGCTCGAGGCGCTCAACGCGCGCTACGGTGAGCGCGGGCTCGTGGTGCTCGGCTTTCCGTCCAACGACTTCGGCCAGCAGGAGCCGGGCAGCGGCAAGGAGATCGCCGAGTTCTGCGAAAACACCTTCGGCGTCAAGTTTCCGATGTTCGCCAAGTCGCGCGTGGTGGCTGCGGCCGGCGCCGGCGCCAACCCGTTGTTCGCCGAACTCGCGCGACGCACCGGCCAGTGGCCGCGCTGGAACTTCCACAAGTACGTGATCGCGCGCGACGGCACGGGCGTGCGCAGCTTCGCGAGCGATGTCGACCCGCTGGACAAGGCCTTCACCAGCGAGGTCGAGAAGCTGCTGCTCGCCAAGTGAGAACGGTTGAGTTATATTTGTGACCAGTCAGTTCACTTTGAGACCATGAAGACTACGATGCATCGCTCAGGCCGAATGTCCCGTCATGAAGCGCAACCTCTTTCGACGGAACTCGTGCGCGGCGATCGCGTCTCAATCACCGTGCGTCGGAATGCGGCGCACGACAGTTTCGAGTTGCGGAGCCTTCCAGCCTGGCTGGATGCAATCTCCGGGCGGTTCTCCTCCTCCCTCCCTCCTCCCTCCTTCGCCCGGGGGCGCTTCGCAACCTTCTTCATGACCGCGGGAGCCGCCGAGCGCGGCGCCCGCTTCGGGGCCTGAGCCATGCGTCGCGTCGCGATCATCGGCTCGGGCATCTCCGGACTCTCCGTCGCCCATGGCTTGAAGGACAAGGCCCACGTCACGCTGTTCGAATCGGGCGCCTACTTCGGTGGCCACACGCACACCGTGGACGTCACACTCGACGGCCATACCCACGGCGTCGACACGGGATTCCTGGTGCTCAACGAGCGCACCTACCCGCGGCTGCTGGCGCTGTTCGAGCAGCTCGGCGTGGCCATCGCGCCGTCGGACATGTCCTTCTCGGTGCAGGTGCCCGACATCGGTCTGGAATGGAGCGGCTCCGACCTGTCCAGCGTGTTCGCGCAGCGCAGCAATCTGGTGAAGCCGCGCTTCTGGCGCATGCTGCGCGACATCCTGCGCTTCAACAAGCTGACCAGCGCGATCGCCACCGGCGGCCAGGAAACGCAGATGGTCGAGCCCATCGGCGAGTTCCTCGTGCGCCACCGCTTCAGCGACGAGTTCCGCGACTGGTACTTCCTGCCGATGATCGGCTGCATCTGGTCCTGCCCGACCGACCAGATGCTGTGCTTCCCGATCGCCACGCTGATCCGCTTCTGCCACAACCACGGTCTGATCCAGGTGGCGAATCGGCCGCAGTGGTACACGGTGCGTGGCGGGGCTCGGAACTACGTCGAGAAGATCGTCGCCGGCGTGCCCGATGCGCGGCTGAACTGCCCGGTCCGCAGCGTGCGGCGGATGCCGCCGGGCAGCGGCAGCGCAGGCGTCTGGGTCGACAGCGATCGCGGCAGCGAGCGTTTCGACGAGGTGGTCTTCGCCTGCCACACCGACCAGGCCCTGCACCTGCTGGCCGACGCCGGCGAGGCCGAGCGCAGCGTGCTTGGCGCGATCCGCTACCAGCCCAATCGCGCGGTTCTGCACACCGACCGGAGCGTGCTGCCGCAGCGCGAGCGCGCCTGGGCCTCCTGGAACTACGAGCGCGCGGCCGACGGCGACCGCGAGCAGGCGCGCGTGTGCCTGCATTACCTGCTCAACCGGCTGCAGCCGCTGCCGTTCACGACGCCAGTGCTGGTGTCGCTGAACCCGGTGACCGAACCGCGCGCCGAGACTGTGGTCGGCGAGTACGAATACGACCATCCGATCTTCGACCTGGCCGCGATCGCCGCGCAGAAGCGCGTACCCGAGCTGCAGGGCGTGGCCCACACCTGGTTCTGCGGCGCCTGGACGCGCTACGGCTTCCATGAAGACGGCCTGATGTCCGGCGAGGCCGTGGTGCGTGGGCTGACGGACGCCTGGGCAGCTGAAGGAACGAGGACGGTGGCCGCATGACTCCGCAGGCCGTGCCGCTCATCGGCCTCGGCCAGGTGCGCCACGCGCGGCTGCGGCCGGCGCGCAACGCCTTCACTTACCCCACCTACTTCCTGATGCTGCCGATGCGGCGGCTACAAGAGCAGGCTTCGGCCGCGCTGGTGCGCAACCGCTTCGGCCTGATCAGCTTCCACGACCGCGACCACGGCGACGGCCGGGCCGACAGCCTGGCCTGGCTCGACGAGACGCTGGCGCGCGAAGGCGTGCACGACGCCGACGGCGAGGTCTGGCTGCATTGCTACCCACGCGTGCTCGGCGTCACCTTCAAGCCGGTCAGCTTCTGGTACTGCCATCGTGCGGATGCTTCGCTCGCGGCCATCCTCGTCGAGGTCAACAACACCTTTGGCGAGCGCCACTGCTACCTGCTGCGCGGCGCGACCCTGCGCTACGGCCAGGAACTGCGTGCCGCCAAGGTCTTCCATGTCTCGCCGTTCTGCGCGATCGAGGGCGACTACCGCTTCCGCTTCATGCGCACGGCGGACCGCACCGTGGCGCGCATCGACCACGACGACGCCACCGGCCCGCTGATCGAGACCAGCGTGTCCGGCAGACTCGAACCCCTGACCGCGCAAAGCACCCGTCGCGCCTTCTTCGGCATGCCGCTGATGACGCTGGGCGTGATCGCACGCATCCACTGGCAGGCGCTGAAGCTCTGGCTCAAGCGTGTGCCCTTCTTCCACAAGCCCGCCCCGCCGGCGGAATTCCTCACCCGCTGAGCCGTTCGCCGATGACCAGCACCTCCACCTTCGCTCCCGCCAGCCTGCCGCAATCGGCACCCACCGCCGCGCGTGCCGTGTTCCGCCTGCTGCAGGGCCTGCGGCACGGTTCCCTGGACGTGCAGATGCCCGACGGCAGCAGCGCGCACTTCGGCAACCGCTCGGAAGACGGGCCGCGTGCGGCGATCCGCCTGCGCAACTGGAACGTCTGCTCGGCCGCGCTGCGCTCGGGCGACATCGGCTTCGCCGAAAGCTACATCGCCGGCGACTGGACGACGCCCGACCTGACCGCGCTGCTGACCCTCTTCATCGCCAACCGCGACGATGTCGAATCGATCGTCTACGGCAGCTGGTGGGGCTCGATGCTGTACCGCATCAAGCACCTGTTCAACCGCAACTCGCGCAGCGGCAGCAAGAAGAACATCCATGCCCACTACGACCTGGGCAATCAGTTCTACCGTCTCTGGCTCGACCCGACGATGAACTACAGCAGTGCGTGGTTCGAGGGCGATCGCAGCAAGCCGATGCCCGACGCGCAGCACGCCAAGGTGCGCCGCGCACTGCGCGAGGCCGGTGTGAAGCCGGGCGACCGCGTGCTCGAGATCGGCTGCGGCTGGGGCGCGCTGGCCGAGTGCGCCGCGCGCGAGTTCGGCGCCACGGTGACGGGCGTGACGCTGTCCTCCGAGCAGCTCGACTGGGCGAAGAAGCGCCTGGCCGATGCCGGCCTGCCCGGCGACCTGCGCTTCCAGGACTACCGCGACATCGCCGACGGCCCGTTCGACGCCATCGCCTCGATCGAGATGTTCGAGGCCGTGGGCCGCGAGTACTGGCCGAGCTTCTTCTCGACGGTGCGCAGCCAGCTCAAGCCCGGCGGCAAGGCCTGCATCCAGAGCATCACGATCAACCACAAGTACTTCGAGCGCTACGTGAAGTCGACCGACTTCATCCAGCAGTACATCTTCCCCGGCGGCCTGCTGCCCAGCCCGGTGGCGTTCCGCGAGGCGGCCGAGACCGCCGGCCTGCGCGTGGTCAACGAGCTCGACTTCGGGCTCGATTACGCCGAGACGCTGCGCCGCTGGCGCGAGACCTTCCTGTCGGAAGAGCAGCGCGTGCGCCGCCTCGGCTTCGACACCCGCTTCATGCGCATCTGGGAGTTCTACCTCGCCTACTGCGAGGCGGCCTTCGCGACCGGCAACACCAGCGTCATGCAGTTCACCCTGCAGCGCGACTGAACACCATGGACACCACCCGCCGCCTGCTGCTGATGGGTTTCGCGCTCGCCCCGCTGGGTGCGGCCGCGAACACCGCACCGCCGGCGGAGGTGGCCGCCGAACTGACCGGCGCGCGACTGCTGGGCAGCGGCCGGCTGACCTTCCTCGGTCTGCACATCTACGACGCACGGCTGTGGGCGGGCGACGGCTTCGCGGCCGACAGCTTCGAGCGCCACCCGATCGCGCTCGAACTGATCTACGCGCGCACGCTCTACGGAAAGCTCATCGCCGAACGCAGCCTCGACGAGATGAAGCGTGTCGGCGGCTTCAGCGACGAGCAGGGCGAACGCTGGCTGGCGTCGATGAAGCAGACCTTCCCGGATGTCGCCAAGGGCGACCGCATCACCGGCGTGCAGCGCCCGCAGGAAGCGGCACGCTTCTTCCACAACGGCACCTCGCGCGGCGAACTGCGCGACGCCGAGTTCACGCGCCGCTTCTTCGGCATCTGGCTGTCGCCGCAGACCTCGGAGCCGAAGCTACGCCAGTCGCTGCTCGGCCCGACACCGGCGAAGTGATGAACGACAGCGCGCTCGCGATGTCTCGCGGCAGCGGCGCACCGGCCCAGCCCGGGCGAGGCGCCCTGGCCGGCGCGTCGTACGGCGCGCTGGGCCTGCCGCTGGCCTTCGTCGCGCTGCCGCTGTACGTGATCCTGCCCAACCACTACGCCACCGAGTTCGGCGTGCCGCTGGCCTGGCTGGGCGCCGTGCTGCTCGGCGCACGGCTGTTCGATGCGGTGGCCGACCCGCTGATCGGCCGCTGGGCCGATGGCCTGTTCGCCCGCTCCTCGGCCAGTGCCTGGTGGGCCGCGGCAGGTGCCGCGATCGTGCTGGCGATCGGCTTTCGTGCCCTCTTCTTCCCCGTGGTGCAAGGGCCGGCGGCGCTGCTGGCCTGGTGCGCCGCGCTGTTGGCCGTGACCTACCTCGGCTACAGCGTCATCAGCGTGATCCACCAGGCCTGGGGCGCGCGTCTGGGCGGCGACGAGACACAGCGGGCGCGCATCGTCGCCTGGCGCGAAGGGCTGGCGCTGGTCGGCGTGCTGCTGGCCAGCGTGCTGCCCTCGGTGGCCGGCCTGGGCGCGAGCACGATCGCCTTCGCGGTGCTGCTGGCGCTCGGGGTGGCCTGGCTGTGGCGCGCACCGCGCCCGGAAGCCGAGCGCGCCGCGTTCCCCGCCGCGCCGATGACGCTGCCGCTGGCCACGCGCGAGTTCCGCAAGCTGCTGGCGATCTACCTCGTCAACGGCATCGCCAGCGCCGTGCCGGCCACGCTGGTGCTGTTCTTCATCCGCGACCGGCTGCAGGCGCCGAGCTACGAGCCGCTGTTCCTGGCCAGCTACTTCGCGGCCGGTGCGCTGTCGATTCCGCTGTGGGTGCGAGCCGTCTCGCGCTTCGGCCTGGCGCGCTGCTGGCTCGCCGGCATGGTGCTGGCGATCGCGGTGTTCGCCTGGGCCGCGCTGCTCGGCGCCGGCGACGTGGCCGGCTACACCGCGGTGTGCATTGCCAGCGGCATCGCCCTTGGCGCCGACCTGACGCTGCCCGGCGCCATGCTCGCCGGCCTGATCCAGCGCGCCGGCCACGCGGGGCGCAGCGAAGGTGCGTACTTCGGCTGGTGGAACTTCGCCACCAAGCTCAACCTCGCGCTGGCCGCCGGGCTGGCGCTGCCGGCGCTGCAGTGGTTCGGCTACGCGCCGGGCGGCCGGGGTGACGACGCGCTGGCGGCCCTGACCATCGCCTACTGCGTGCTGCCCTGCGTGCTCAAGCTCGGTGCGGTCGCGCTCCTGTACTTCACCTGGATCCGGCCCGCCGGACGAACCGCATCATGATGATCAGACGATCCTTCCTCGCCGCGCTGACCGCGGGCGCACTCGCGATGGGTTGCGCCTCGGCGCCGACACCATCCGACTACGCCGCCGAGAAGCCGGTGCTGGCGCTGGAGCAGTACTTCAACGGCGAACTGGTCGCGCATGGCATCTTCACCGACCGCTCGGGCAAGGTGGTGCGCCGCTTCACCGTGCTGATGAAGTGCAGCTGGAACGGCGACGACGGCGTGCTCGACGAAGACTTCACCTACAGCGACGGCAAGAAGGAACGCCGTGTCTGGCGCCTCAAGCGCCTGGGCAACGGCCGCTACACGGGCACCGCCGACGACGTGGTCGGCACCGCGCAGGGCCAGGCCGCGGGCAACGCCTTCCAGTGGGGCTACACCCTGCGCCTGCCGGTGGACGGCAGCGTCTACGAGGTGCAGTTCGACGACTGGATGTACCTGGTCGACGAGCGCACCATGCTGAACAAGGCCGTGATGAGCAAGTTCGGTTTCCGTCTCGGCGAAGTGACGCTCGCCTTCACCAAGAAGTGATGAATCGAACCGGCATGCCACTCAATCCCCGCTTTCAACGTTGGCCGGACCAGGTGGTCTGGCTGGTCGGTGCCTCCACCGGCATCGGCCGCGCCACGGCCGAGCTGCTGCACGCGCGCGGCGCCAAGGTCGTGGTCTCGGCCCGCAACGCACCGGCCATCGAGGCCTTTGCGCAGCAGCACGCCGGCAGCATGGCGCTGCCATTGGATGTCACCGACCGCGCCGCGCTGCACGCTGCGGCGCAGCGCATCGTCGAGCGCTTCGGCCGCATCGACCTGGTCGTCTACTGCGCCGGCTACTACAAGGCGATGCGCGCCACGCAATTCGACCTCGACGAGATGCTGCGCCACCAGCAGGTCAACTACGTCGGCGCGCTGAACACGCTGGACGCGGTGCTGCCGGTGCTGTTGAAGCAGAAGGCCGGTCACATCAGCCTGCTGGCCAGCGTGGCCGGCTACCGCGGCCTGCCCAACTCGCTGGCTTACGGGCCGACCAAGGCCGCGCTGATCAACCTGGCGCAGACGCTGTACCTCGACCTCCAGCCGCAGGGGCTGGGCGTGTCGGTGGTCAACCCGGGCTTCGTCGAGACGCCGCTGACCTCGCAGAACGAGTTCACGATGCCGGCGCTGATCACGCCCGCCGAGGCCGCGCAGGAGATCGTCGCCGGCTGGGAGGCCGGCCGCTTCGAGATCCACTTCCCGAAGCGGTTCACGCTGTGGCTGAAGGCGCTGAGCCACCTGGGCGACGCGCTGTACTTCAAGGCGATCCGCCGCGCCACCGGGCTATGACGGAGCGGCATGCCGATGCGCGCGTGGCGCGCGTGGTGGCGATGTTCGAATCCATCACGCCGGCGGACGTGGCACGCCTGGGCGAGTTCTACACGCCCGACGCCCGCTTCAAGGACCCCTTCAACGAGGTGCAGGGCGTGCCGGCGATCGAGCGTGTATTCGCCCACATGTTCGTTGCGCTCGAGTCGCCTCGCTTCGTGGTGCGCGACATCGTCGTCGACGGCGACCAGTGCTTCCTGACCTGGGACTTCCTGTTCCGCTTCAAGCGCTTTTCGCGCGGCGAGCAGGTGGTGCGCGGCGGCTCGCATCTGCGCTTCGATGCGCGAGGCCGCGTGGCGCTGCACCGCGACTACTGGGACGCGGCCGAAGAGCTCTACGAGAAGCTGCCGCTGGTCGGCAGCCTGATGCGATGGCTCAAGAGGCGCGCCAACAACTGACGCGCCGTCTCTATCGCAGCCAGCCCTTGCGCCGGAAGTAGATGAACGGCGCCGCCACCGAGGCCACCATCAAGGTCAGCGCGAAGCCGTAGCCGTAGCGCCAGTTCAGCTCCGGCATGGCCTGGAAGTTCATGCCGTAGATGCTGGCGATCAGCGTCGGCGGCAGCAGCGCGACGCTGGCCACCGAGAAGATCTTGATGATCTTGTTCTGGTTGATGTTGATGAAGCCGACGGTGGCATTCATCAGGAAGTTGATCTTGTCGAACAGGAAGGTGGTGTGCGAGTCGAGCGAGTCGATGTCGCGCAGGATCTGCCGCGCTTCCTCGAACTGCTCGGCGTTGAGCAGCCGGCTGCGCATCATGAAGCTGACCGCGCGGCGCGTGTCCATCACGTTGCGGCGGATGCGGCCGTTCAGATCCTCTTCCTTCGCGATGGCCGACAGCGCCTCGGCAGCGATCTGGTCGTTGACGTCCTGCTTCAGCACACGCGCACTGACCGCCTCGAGCGAGTCGTAGATGCCTTCCAGCGCATCGGCGCTGTACTCGGCGTCGGCGTCGTAGAGCTTGAGCAACACGTCCTTGGCGTCCTCGATCAGTGCCGGGATGCGCCGCGCCCGCAGGCGCAGCAGGCGGAACACCGGCAGGTCTTCCGCATGCACCGAGAACAGCACGTTCTTGTAGAGAATGAAGGCCACACGCACGTTGCGCGAGCGCTCGGCGTCGTCGATCAGGAAGTCGGATCGGATGTGCAGCTCGCCGTTGTCTTCCTCGTAGAAGCGGGCGGACTCCTCCAGGTCGTCGTCGACCACGTCCTGCGGGATGGTCAGCCCGTAGTGCTGGGCGATCCAGCCCTTCTCTTCGGGCGTCGGCGCGTCGAGATCGACCCAGATCGGCCGGACCTTGTCCAGCGCGTCGAGGCTCTCGATCTCTTCCTGGAACAGCCGGCCGCTGGCCAGCGTGAAGACATTCAGCATGGGGGCTCCGGCAAGGCCCGGGTGCAAGCGTCGGGGGGTGGGACTCGTGACCGCCTCGCCCCGGCGCCCGCCCGGCGCTGCTGCCGGACCTGCTGGGAGCGGACGGTCACCGAGAAGGGGCGACGTCCAAGTCGAACTCCGCGAAAGTGCGATGCGAAATTATGGCATCAGGCCGGCAGGGCCAGCACGTGCGAGGCCTCGCCCGCCAGCGGGAACCACAGCGTCACGCGGGTGCCGATGCCCGGCTCGCTGTCGACCTCGATCTGGCCGCCCTGCAGCTCCATGATCTCGCGCACCAGGCACAGACCGAGCCCGGTGCCCGGGATGTTGCCGGAGGGGTCGGCGCGGTAGAAGCGCTCGAACAGCCGCGACTTCTGTGCCGCCGTCATGCCGATGCCGGAGTCGGTGACGGCCACGCCGATCTGCGACCCGCCCTCGTGATCGCGCTTCAGCGTGTCGATGCGGATCGTGCCGCCGCCGGGCGAGTACTTGAAGGCGTTGGACAGCACGTTGGTGATCGCCTGCCGCGTCTTGTCGCGGTCGACCATCAGCCGGACCGTGCCAAGGGCATCGTGGAGCTCGACCTTGCGCGGGTCGCCGTGGATCATCAGCGCCGCGGCCGTCTCCTGCAGCAAGGGGCCGAGCTCGTGCTCGACGATGCGGAAGTCCTTGCCCTGGCGCGCTTCGATGCGTGCCAGGTCGAGCAGCTCGTTGACCATGTTGATCAGCAGCGAGGCCTGGCGATGGATGGTCTCCATCACGTCGCGCTGGCGTTCCGGCGGCACCGGCCGCTTGAGCATCAGCTCGGCGAAGCCAAAGATGCTGGCCATCGGCGTGCGCAGCTCGTGCGCAGCGGTGGTCAGGAACTCGCTCTTCATGCGGTCGACTTCGGTCTCGTGGGTGATGTCCCGGAAGTACAGGATGGACTCTCCATGGCCGCCGAGGTTCAGCCGGGCCAGGCGCGCCAGCGTGCGCCGCTCGGGGCGCAGCAGCTCGATCGTGTCGGCCTGGGTGCCGGCCTGGCCCAGCGACGCCGCCACCGCCGCATGCGGGCGCGCCGGATCGCACAGCGCGCTGAACTCGCGGTCGAAGCCGACGATGTCGCAAGGCTGTCCGACGTCCCAGCCGGTCATCTGCACGAAGGCCTGGTTGCAGTAGACCAGCTGGCCCTCGCGGTCGAACACGACGAAACCGTCGGGGCTGAGGTCGAACACCGCGTTGAGCCGCGCGCTGCGCTCGGCCAGCGCGAAGCGGGCACGTTCGCGCTCGGTGACGTCGGACTGCACGCCGATGTAGTGGGTGACCTCACCGTCCGGGGTGGCTACCGGCGCGATCGACAGCTCGTTGAAGAACAGCGTGCCATCCTTTCGGTAGTTGCGAAGCACCACGGTGGCCGGCTGGCCCTGGCGGACCGCCTCGCGCAAGGTGTCGATCTCGGGCTGCGCGCGGTCTTCGCCCTGCAGGAAGCCGCAGTTGCGCCCGATCGCCTCGGAGACGGCGTAGCCGGTGATCTTCTCGAACGCCGGGTTGGCGTAGAAGACCGGCTGGCCGGGCGTGCGCACGTCGGTGATGACGACGCCGTTGGTGGCGCACTCGAGCGCACGGTTGTACAGGCGCAGCATCGAGTCGATCCAGCGCTGGTCGGTGACGTCGCGCACCACGCAGGTGTAGCGGGTGCCCTGGCCGTCCTCGACACGCGAGATGGCGACTTCGACGGGGAACTCGGTGCCGTCGCGACGCAGTGCCGCGGCGTCCAGCCTGGCCATGCGGCTGGCCCGGATCAGCACGCCTTCGCCGGTGATGCGTTCGACCTCGGCGGCAGTCAGCCGAGGCAGCAGCGTCTCGATCGACGCGCCCAGCACCTGATGCGGCTCGACGCCGAAGATGCCGGTCGCGGCCGGGTTGATCATCACGATGCGCGACTGCGCATCGAGGCCGAGGATGGCGTCGGGCGTAGCGTCGAGCAGCGTGTGCATGCGGGCCTCGCTGTCACGGATCGAGACGAGCTGGCTCTGCAGCCGCAGCGAGGCGTCGTTGAGGGCTTCCGTCAGCTCGGCCACCTCGCGGCTGCCGCTGCGCCGGTCGAGCGTTTCACCGATCGCTTCGCCCATGCCGCGCGCGAACTGGACCACCCGGTTCAAGGGCGCCAGCGAGCGCCGCAGGAACACGTAGACGCCGACGATCGTCGCCATGCCGATGAGCGCGATCGCGGCCACGAGTTCGCGCTGCACGCTCATCAGCGATTCCCGCTCGCCGGCCTGGCTGAACAGTACGCCGATCTGGCCCAGCGGCACGATCGGGTCGACCGGCGCCCAGACCTGCAGTGCATCGATGCCGGCGACGCGCACAGGGTTCACGCTCGAACGGCCGCCGGGTGCGGGCTCGTCCATGTCCTGAGGCAGCTTGCGCGCCATGATGCTGCCGTCCGCCAGCGCGTGCAGAGACAGCAGGGCAACGCCTTGACCGTCGCGCACGTCGACACGCAGCACGCCGGGCAGCTTCGCGAAGTCGCGCAGCGCCTTCTCGAGGCCGGTTTCGTCCGACTTGACCAGCAGCGGGGCAGCCGCGCCAGCCGCGGTGCGCGCCAGGGCGCCGGCCCATTGCGAGGACGTCTGCAGCGCCGCGTCGGCTGCGCGGCGGCTGGAGACGGCATACAGCGTCGCCATTGACACCAGCATGCCGCCGATCAGCAGAACCAGCATCTGGTGGCGAAGCCGCTGCGGGCGCAGTGCGGCCAGCAACGAACTCATTGCGCGGCTTCTCATGACAGTTCTCCGGTCATCGGCACCGGCAGGTGCTCGTCGAGCAGGGCCGAGAAGGTCGGCCGGCTCTGGTTGATGCGGTCGCGCAGGGCGATCATCTGATCGGCCTGATCGAGGAAGGATGTGGTGATGACGGGGTCGAACAGTCGGCCGCCCTCGCGTTCGAGCATGGCCAGCGCCTGGCGGTCGTCGAAGGCCGGGCGATAGCAGCGATCCATGGTCAGCGCGTCGAAGAAGTCGACGACCGCGACGATCCGGCCCGACAGCGGGATGGCCGTGCCGCAGAGTCGCTGCGGATAGCCGCTGCCGTCGAAGCGTTCGTGGTGCGTCAGCGCCACCTCGCTGGCGAGGCGGAACAGCGGCACGTCGGAGGCGCCGAGGATGTCGGCGCCCATCTGCGCATGTCGATTCATCACGCTGCGCTCCTCGGGCGTCAATGGCCCCGGCTTTTTCAGCACGCTGTCGGGCACGCCGATCTTGCCGACGTCGTGCATCGGTGCGGCCATGCGCAGCATGCGCGACCAGGATCGGCCCTGCCCCAGCGCGAGTGCCAGCGCCTCGGCGACGAAGCCCAGGCGGACAATGTGGATGCCGGTGTCGTCGTCGCGGAACTCGGCCGCCACCGACAGGCGCAGCAGCGCCTCGTGGTGCGCCCGCGCCAGCGCGCGCAGCGCCTCGTTGCGCTCGCGGTACATGCGGCCCAGGTCGGCGGTCACGCGCTCGAGCTGGGCCTGGGCCATCGCCGGGTCGGCCAGGCCGAGCGTGATGTGATCATGGTCCCGGCTTTCGGCGCTATCGAGGATCGTCGTCGGTGCCAGCATGGTCGGTCCTGCGTACTGCCGGGGACCGATCAGACCTCGGCGACCAGCCGCTCGATGGTCTCGATCAGCTGCAGCGGGCTGAACGGCTTGACCAGGTAGTCATCGGCGCCGGCCTGCTGGCCTGCCTCGCGGTCGCGGGCCTGGCCGCGCGCCGTCAGCAGGACGACCTTCAGACCACGCAGCTTGGGGTCGGACTTGATCCGCTGGCAGACCTGCAGGCCGTCGAGTTCGCCGGGCATCATCACGTCGAGCAACACCAGGTCGGGTCCGATCGCTGACGCCATGCGCAGGCCGAAGGCGCCGTCGGCGGCTTCGTGGATCTCGAAGTCCTCGAACTCGAGCGTCATGCGGATCAGCTTGCGGATGTCGGGCTGGTCTTCGACGATCAGGATCTTCTTCATGCTGTCTCCCTTCGATGGGTGGGCGGGTATCAGGACTGGGCGGGTATCAGGACTGGGCGGGCATGCGGCCGTCGCGGCGGCGCGCCATCAAGGCGGCCAGGTCGCGGGCGTAGACCTGCGCCTGGGCGATGTCGAGTTCACTGGCCTCGCTGCGGAAGGGCGCGCCGGTCGGCAGGTCGATCAGGAAGTTGCGCCGGCCGTCGTCATGCTCCTCGCGCAGCTGTCCGCCGTACTGGGTGATGACCTGCTGACACAGCTTCAGACCGATCAGGTCGCGCGGGGCACCGCGCGGTTTGGCAGGCGCCGCGCCGCGTGCCGTGCCGGTGTTCATCTGTGTGGACTCGGCGCGCGCAGCGACGAAGGCGCCGCTGTCGCGCAACACGATCAGCGCGCGCGGTCCCATCTGGCGGTGCTCGATCTCCAGCGTGCTGCCAGGGCGAGCGGCGCGCACGGCGGCCTCGAGGCATTCGACGAAGACGCGCAGCAGCCAGCGCTCGCTGCCGTAGACGGCGGCCAGTTGCGTCTTGGGGCCTTGCGCGGTGAAGCGTGCCTTGAGGTTGCGCCCGAGCGCCAGCGGCTCCACCTTGGCCCAGGCCTGCTGCAGCAGCGGCCACAGCTCGATCCGGTCGTTCCCGATCAGCGACTCGCTGCCCCACACCGCGGCCAGGTCGCTCAACTTGGCCAGCACCTGCGCGACCTCGTCGACCTCGTTGCACAGCGCGTCGAGCGCATGGGCGTCGTGCTCGTTGCGCGCCACCACCAGCGCCTGCGTCAGCGCCTGCAGCGGATCGCGCAGGTCCGAGCGGATCACCATCATCAGGTTGTCGAAACCGACGGCGGCGTGCTCGTCGGCACTGTCGCTGACCAGCACCATCGCATCGTCGCGGGACAGTCCTGGCAGGACCTTGCAGCGCAACTCCGGCACCGGCTCGCCCGGGCCGCCGGGCTGGCCGCTGATCAGCACCGTGCGCGCGGTCTGCTCGATCACCGTACCGTTGACCGCATTGAGCAAGGTCGGGTCCTGCACGCGAGCGCCGGTGTTCATGCGCATCTTGGCGACCGCCTGGCGGTTGGCGAAGCGGACCAGCCCGTCACGCGACAGCCAGAGCATCCCGGTTTGCAGGTTTTCCAGCAGTTCCGATAGGGTTGCGTGCATTTTGTGGACTCCTTGATTTCACTTTAATCATAAGTAGCATTTAAGTCGAGGATCGAGCCCGGCTGTTTCTGTGCTGCCTGTCACGCTGAGGGGCAGTTCCTGAGCCGCTCAATGGGTCGCCGCGAGGCTCTCGACCTGCGTCGACCGAGGGCGGGCGGGGCGCTGTGAGCGTTGGTGTCCGCGGCTTGTCAGGGCCTGAGAACGGGGGCACACTGGTTTGAACGACATCGCGTCGACCTGCTACTCGGCCCGCCCCGCCCACCCCACTCCCCCGCCTTTCCTGCCTCCCTCACCCGTGCGAAAGGAGTACCCATGAATCTGACGATCAGCGGACATCACCTCGAGGTGACACCGGCTTTGCGAGAGTACGTGCTCACGAAGCTCGACCGCGTCACGCGCCACTTCGATCAGGTGGTGGACATCAGCGTGCTGTTGTCAGTGGAGAAGCTGAAGGAGAAGGAGCGAAGGCAGAAGGCCGAGGTCACCGTGCACGTGAAGGGCAAGGACATCTTCGTCGAGCAGTCGCACGAGGACCTTTACGCGGCGATCGACATGCTGATGGACAAGCTCGATCGCCAGGTCTGCCGCCACAAGGACAAGGTGCAGGACCACCACCACGTGTCGGCGAAGCGGATCGAGTCGGCGGCGCCCTGACGGGCGGATCCGAAATCACGGCGAAGCGGCCCCGAGGGGCCGCTTTTTCATTCCCCCCGACAGCACGCCCGTGAACCCGGGGGCTGCCCACGTTGCTGCGACGCAGCAGCCAGCGCACAATGTCTCCATCCCCGCGTCGTGGTTCATCTGCGCCGCGGGGCCCGACTTCATAATTCCGTCACCTGTCAATTGCCATGCGGCTGCCGCGGCCACGAGCCACGGGGGTCCCCACGAATCACCGATGAACCGCCTCGCCGCCATCCTGCCCGCCAGCAATGTGCTCGTCGACGTGGACGCCACCAGCAAGAAGCGCGTGTTCGAACAGGCCGGGCTGCTGTTCGAGAACCAGCACGCCATCGCGCGGGCGATCGTTGCCGACAACCTGTTCGCCCGCGAACGCCTCGGCTCCACCGGCCTGGGCCATGCCGTGGCCATCCCCCATGGCCGCATCAAGGGGCTGAAGAATCCGCTCGCCGCGGTGATCCGCGTGCAGCAGCCGATCCCGTTCGATGCACCCGACGACGAACCGGTGCTGCTGCTGATCTTCCTGCTCGTGCCGGAAGCCGCCACGCAGCGTCATCTGGAGATCCTGTCCGAGATCGCCGAGATGCTATCGGACCGTGAGTTGCGCGAACGCCTGAAGACCGAGCCCGAGGCGGCCAAGGTGCATGAGCTGATCGCCAACTGGGAGCCGCTGAAGTCGGTGGCCTGAGCCCCGCGCAGCGCGACGTCCCGCAGTGAAACCCAGCGTCATCAGCGCCGAGGCGCTGTTCGAGGAGCACCGCCAGGCGCTGCAGTGGGAGTGGATCGCCGGCCACGCCCACCCGGAGCGTCGTTTCGACGAAGCCGCGGTGCGCAACGCGCAGTCGGCGGCCGACCTGGTCGGCTACCTCAACTACATCCACCCCTACCGGGTACAGATCGTCGGTCGCCGCGAGGTGGCCTACCTGAACGACTCGGCGCCGGACGTGATCGAGCGCCGCATCTCGCGCATCGTCACGCTCGAGCCGCCGGTGTTGATCGTCGCCGACGCGCAGGTGCCGCCCGACAAGCTGGTGGCGATGTGCGATCGCGCAGAGATTCCGCTCTTCGCCACCGCCGAGTCGGCCGGCCACGTGATCGACGTGGTGCGCGGCTACCTCAGCCAGCACTTTGCGGAACGCACGACGCGCCACGGCGTGTTCATGGACATTCTCGGCCTGGGCGTGCTGCTGACCGGCGAGTCGGGCCTGGGCAAGAGCGAACTCGGCCTCGAGCTGATCTCGCGCGGCCACGGCCTGGTGGCCGACGACGCGGTGGACCTCTACCGCGTCTCGCAGACCGCGCTGGAGGGACGCTGCCCCGAGCTGCTGCTCAACCTGCTGGAGGTGCGCGGCATCGGCCTGCTGGACATCAAGGCCATCTTCGGCGAGACCGCGGTGCGGCGGAAAATGCGCCTGAAGCTGATCGTGCACCTCGTGCGCAAGGAGACGATGGACCGCGAGTTCGAGCGCCTGCCCTATGAGCCGCTGTACGAGGAGATCCTCGGCGTGCAGGTGCGCAAGGCGGTGATCGCCGTCGATGCCGGCCGCAACCTCGCGGTGCTGGTGGAGGCGGCGGTGCGCAACACCATCCTGCAGCTGCGCGGCATCGACACGTACCAGGAGTTCATCGAGCGGCACCAGAAGGCGATGCTCAAGTCGGAATAGCCGACGGGCACCGCTGGCGCCGGGCTACTTGCCGCGATGCGGGCAGTTCTTCTTGGTGCAGGCCGCGTACAGCGCGAGCGAATGGTCCTGCAGCTCGAAGCCGCGCGCGACGGCCACCGCCTTCTGCCGCTTCTCGATCTCGGCGTCGAAGAACTCCTCGACCCGGCCGCAGTCCATGCAGACCAGGTGGTCGTGGTGCTTGCCCTCGTTGAGCTCGAACACCGCCTTGCCGGCCTCGAAGTGGTTGCGCGACAGGATGCCGGCCTGCTCGAACTGCATCAGCACACGGTAGACGGTGGCCAGGCCGACGTCGGAGCCCTCGGTCAGCAGGTGCTTGTAGACGTCTTCGGCACTCATGTGCCGCTCGGCGCTCTTCTGGAACACCTCGAGCACCTTGATGCGCGGCAGGGTGGCCTTCAGGCCACTGTTCTTGAGCTCGTCGGCATGGGTCATGGCTGCACGCGGATGGGTCGGCCCGGACGATGCCGAACGCTAGAATCCGGCGATCATATCGAGGTTGCCCCGCCACCGGCGCGCGCCCCCAAAGCCACCATGCCCTCTCGCTCCCGCCTCGCCGCGTGCCTGATTGCCGCGACGTTCGCCGCTTCGGGCTGCGCCTCGCTGCAGTCCTCCGACAACCTGCTCGGGCTGATCACGCCGTATCGCGTCGAGGTCGTGCAAGGCAATGTCGTCACGCAGGAGCAGGCCGCGCTGGTCAAACCCGGCATGACGCGCGCCCAGGTGCGCGACGTGCTCGGCTCGCCGCTGCTGACCGACGCCTTCCATGCCGACCGCTGGGACTATGTCTTCACGATCCGCCGCCAGGGCGCCGAACCGCAGCTGCGCCGCATCGTCGCGCGCTTCGACGGCGATCTGCTGAAGAGCCTGGACGCCAGCGCCGAGCTGCCGGCCGAACGCGAGTTCGTCGCCTCGATCGACACCTTCAAGACCTCGCGCAAGGCGCCGCCGCTGGCGCTGAGCGAAGAACAGGTCAAGGCGCTGCCGGTGCCGCCGAAGCCGCCGGCGGCAGCCGCGGAGCCGGTCGGTCCGACGCGCAGCTTCCCGCCGCTGGAGCCGGCCAGGTGAGCCGGCTGCGCATCGCGGTGGCCGGTGCGTCCGGCCGCATGGGCCGCATGCTGATCGAAGCCGTGCAGGCTGCCGACGACCTGGAACTCGCCGGCGCGCTCGATGTGCCCGGCAGCCCCGCGCTCGGGCAGGACGCCAGCGCCTTCCTCGGCGCCAGCAGCGGCGTGGCCATCACCAGCGACCTGCGCGCCGGCCTGGCCCACGCGCAGGTGCTGATCGACTTCACGCGGCCCGAAGGCACGCTGGCGCATCTGGCGGTGTGTCGCGAACTCGGCGTCAAGGCGGTGATCGGCACCACCGGCTTCAGCGAGGCGCAGAAAGCGCAGATCGCGGACGTCGCGAAGTCCACCGCCATCGTCTTCGCACCCAACATGAGCGTCGGCGTGAACGTCGTGCTCAAGGTGCTGGAGGTCGCGGCCAAGGCGCTGAAGGAAGGCTACGACATCGAGATCATCGAGGCGCACCACCGCCACAAGGTCGACGCGCCGAGCGGCACCGCGCTGAAGATGGGCGAGGTGGTCGCCGCGGCAGTCGGCCGCGACCTGAAGGACTGCGCCGTCTACGCGCGCGAAGGTGTCACCGGCGAGCGCGACCCGTCCTCGATCGGCTTTGCCACCGTGCGCGGCGGCGACATCGTCGGCGACCACACCGTGCTGTTCGCCGGCACCGGCGAACGTGTCGAGATCCGCCACCAGGCGACCAGCCGCGCCAACTTCGCGCAGGGCAGCCTGCGTGCCGCGCGTTTCCTGGCCACGCAGGCCACCGGCCTGCACGGCATGGACGCCGTGCTGGGTCTGAACTGAATGTCCGGCCTGCAGCATTTCTGGGAGCAGGGTGACCTGATCACCCGCGGCGTCGCCGTGCTGCTGCTGGTCATGTCGGTGAGTGCGTGGGTGGTGATCCTGTGGAAGGCCTGGCTGCTGCGCCGGGTGCGCCAGGACATCGCACGCGCGGTGCCGGCCTTCTGGGCTGCGCCCTCGCTCGACGCCGGCCGCGCCCAGCTCGAGGCCTTCGACCGCGAGTCCGCACTGCGGCCACTGCTGGCCGCCGCGATGGCCGCACCGCGCGAGGCCACGCTCGAATCGCGCGGCCAGCTCGGCTCGCAGCTGACGCGCCGCCTGCGCGATGCGCTGCACGGCGTGCTGGCGCAGTTGCAGTTCGGCCAGGTGCTGCTGGCCTCGATCGGCAGCACCGCGCCCTTCATCGGCCTGTTCGGCACGGTCTGGGGCATCTACCACGCGCTGCTGGCGATCTCCGCCGCCGGCGCGATCACCATCGAGAAGGTGTCCGGCCCGGTCGGGGAGGCGCTGGTGATGACGGCCGCCGGCCTCGCGGTGGCTATTCCCGCGGTGCTGGCCTACAACGTCTTCGGCAAGCTGGTCGGCGCCTGCGAGGCCGAGCTCGAGGGCTTCGCCCACGACCTGCGCGAGCTGATCACCGGCAGCGCCGAGGAAAGCTGACGCACCATGGCCTTCGGCCGCCTCGAGCGCACCACCGGCCCGCAGCCGATGAGCGATATCAACATGACGCCGCTGATCGACGTGATGCTGGTGCTGCTGGTGATCTTCATGATCACCGCGCCGTTGATGACCTCGGCGCTCAAGCTCGACCTGCCGAAGACCGAGGGCGCACAGCCCAGCGACGCGCCGCAGTCGATCGCGCTGGCGATCGATGCGAGCGGCCAGCTGTTCGTCGGTGACGAACGTGTCGACGAGGACGCCCTGCGCACCCGCGTGGCCGAGGCGGCCCGGCTGAACCCGGCCACCGAGGTGCAGTTGCGTGCGGATCGCAGCACGCCCTATGGCCGCGTTGCCGAATTGATCGGCCTGGTGCAGAAGGGCGGCCTCAGCCGCATCGGCTTCGTGGCCGAACCCGCGGGCCGCTGACTCGCCGGCTCGCAGCCGGGATCAGCGCGCGGCGGCGACCGTCAACACCTCGTCCGACGCCAGCGCCCAGCGCACGGTGGAGGGCGGCTGCACGAGGAAGTGGTTCGCATCGAGCGACGGCGCGCCTTGGCGGCTCACCGCATCGGCCGGGTGCGCCTGGTTGGCGTGGCCGGCACGCTGCGTCAGGCCGGCCGGATGGCCGACGATGAAGTGGTTCGCATCGATCGTCGCCGCGGCGGCCGGCTTGCCGCCGAGCGCGGGATGAGCGCCGAAGGTCTGCGCCTCGGCCTGGGTGACGGCTGCCAGGGCGGCCAGCGCGGCCAGGGTGACGACGGCGGCGTAGGTGAAGCGGGCTGCATTCATGGTGCGACTCCTGTTCTTGCCCGGGCGGGGGTGGTGCCGGGGCAGGTTGTTGATCAGGAATCAGTGTAAACCCTTAGCTGCATCGCAGCATGCCCAAGGTCAAGGGAGACCCCACGAACCGCTCGATCCGGGGGGCGGGCGCTCGCCGCCGGGCGGCGGTGACCCCCTTCCTATAATCGATCGACACACGAGAAGCGCGCAGCGCCAAGCCCATGAGCCCCGACTTCAAGCCCAGCGAGATCGAGCGCGCCGCCCAGGCCGCGTGGAACGCCGCCGACGCCTACCGCGTCACCGAAGATCCCCGCAAGGAGAAGTTCTACGCCTGCTCGATGCTGCCCTACCCGAGCGGCAAGCTGCACATGGGCCATGTGCGCAACTACACGATCAACGACATGCTCGCGCGCCAGCTGCGCATGAAGGGCATGAACGTGCTGATGCCGATGGGCTGGGACGCTTTCGGCCTGCCGGCCGAGAACGCGGCGATGAAGAACCGTGTGCCGCCGGCGAAGTGGACTTACGAGAACATCGCCCACATGAAGGGCCAGATGAAGGCCATGGGCCTGGCCATCGACTGGAGCCGCGAGGTCGCGACCTGTTCGCCCGAGTACTACAAGTGGAACCAGTGGCTGTTCCTGAAGATGCTCGAGGCCGGCATCGCCGAGCGCCGCACGCAGGTCGTCAACTGGGACCCGGTCGACCAGACCGTGCTGGCCAATGAGCAGGTGATCGACGGTCGCGGCTGGCGCAGCGGCGCCCCGGTGGAGAAGCGCGAGATCCCCGGCTACTACCTGAAGATCACGCAGTACGCCGAGGAACTGCTCGAGCACGTGCAGCAGCACCTGCCCGGCTGGCCCGAACGCGTCAAGCTGATGCAGGAGAACTGGATCGGCAAGAGCGAGGGCGTGCGCTTCGCCTTCACCCACGACATCCGCGGCGGCGACGGCGGCCTGATCGGTGACGGCCGCCTGTATGTGTTCACCACACGCGCCGACACCATCATGGGCGTGACCTTCTGCGCTGTCGCGCCGGAGCACCCGCTGGCGCTGCATGCGGCGGCATCGGACGCCACCGTGGCCGCCTTCCTCGAGGAATGCAAGGCCGGCGGCACCACCGAGGCCGAACTGGCCACGCAGGACAAGAAGGGCGTGCCCACCGGGCTGATGGTCGAGCACCCGCTGACGCACGAGAAGGTGCCGGTGTGGGTCGGCAACTACGTGCTGATGGGCTACGGCGACGGCGCGGTGATGGGCGTGCCCGGCCACGACGAGCGCGACTTCGCCTTCGCAAAGAAGTACGGCATCGACATCCTGCAGGTCGTGCACGTCGACGGCGAGCCGCACTTCAGCTACGACCACTGGCAGGAGTGGTACGCCGACAAGACCCGTGGCGTGACGGTCAACTCCGACCTGTACAGCGGCCTGCCCTACAAGGCGGCCGTCGACGCGGTGGCCAAGGCGCTGGCCGCCAAGGGACTGGGCGAGAAGAAGACCACCTGGCGGCTGCGCGACTGGGGTGTGAGCCGCCAGCGCTACTGGGGCACGCCGATCCCGATCATCCACTGCGATGAACATGGTGCGGTGCCGGTCCCGGAGAAGGACCTGCCGGTCGTGCTGCCGGAAGACCTGATCCCCGACGGTTCGGGCAACCCGCTCAACAAGTGCGAGAGCTTCCTGAAGGCAGCCTGCCCGATCTGCGGCAAACCGGCACGCCGCGAGACCGACACGCTGGACACCTTCGTGGACTCGTCGTGGTACTTCATGCGCTACTGCGACCCGAAGAACGACCTGGCCATGGTCGGCGCCGGCACGCAGTACTGGATGCCGATGGACCAGTACATCGGCGGCATCGAGCACGCCATCCTGCACCTGCTGTACGCGCGCTTCTGGACCAAGGTGATGCGCGACCTGCACCTGGTGAAGGTCGACGAGCCGTTCACCCGACTGCTGACGCAGGGCATGGTGCTGAACCACATCTACTCGCGCAAGGGCGACAAGGGCGGCATCGAGTACTTCTGGCCGCACGAGGTGGAGAACACCTTCGACGACAGCGGCAAGATCACCGGCGCGAAGCTGAAGAACGACGGCTCGGCCGTGACCTACGAAGGCGTGGGCACGATGTCGAAGTCGAAGAACAACGGCGTCGACCCGCAGGAGCTGATCGACAAGTACGGCGCCGACACCGCACGCCTGTTCGTGATGTTCGCCTCGCCTCCGGAGCAGACGCTGGAGTGGAACGACGCCGGGGTCGAAGGCGCCAACCGCTTCCTGCGCCGGCTGTGGAACTTCGGCGTCAAGCAGGGCGATGCGATCCGCGCCGCCCGCGCGGTGGATGCCGCCGCGCTCGACGAGGCCGCCAAGGCGCTGCGCCGCGAGGTGCACTCGGTGCTGCGCCAGGTGAGCTACGACTACGAGCGCATGCAGTACAACACCGTCGTCTCCGGCGCGATGAAGCTGCTCAACGGCCTGGAAGGCTTCAAGGGCGACGCGCCTGCGGTGCTGCGCGAAGGCTTCGGCATCCTGCTGCGCGCGCTCTACCCGGCCTGCCCGCACAGCACCTGGGTGCTGTGGAACGAGCTGGGCTATGCGAAGCAGTTCGGCGATCTGCTCGACGCGCCCTGGCCGCAGGTCGACGAAGGCGCGCTGGTGCAGGACCGCGTCGAGCTGATGCTGCAGGTCAATGGCAAGCTGCGCGGGTCGATCCAGGTGGCGGCCGATGCCGAGAAGGCGACCATCGAGGCCGCCGCCATCGCCAGCCCCGACTTCCAGAAGTTCTCCCAGGGCATGGCGATCAAGAAGGTGATCGTGATCGCCGGCCGGCTCGTCAACGTCGTCGTCGGATGATCCGGCGCCGGGCGCTAGGCCTGATCGGCATCGCCGCGCTGGCCGGCTGCGGTTTCGAGCTGCGCCGCGCGCCGGAGCTGCGCTTTCGCAGCATCGCGCTCGCCGGCTTCGCAGCGAAGTCGATGCTGGCCGAGGAGCTGCGCAGTGCGCTGACCGCGAACCCGACCACCACGCTGGTCGAAGCCGCAGCCCAGCCCCAGGTGATCCTCGAATCGCTGGCCGACGGCCGCGAGAAGAGCGTGGTGGCGAGCACCGCCTTCGGCGAGGTGCGCGAGCTGCAGCTGCGCTCGCGTTTCCACTTCCGCCTGCGCACGCCGCAGGGCCGCGAGCTGATCCCGCCGACCGAGATCCTGCTGTCGCGCGACATGAGTTACCGCGAGACTGCGGCGCTGGCCAAGGAGCAGGAAGAGGCGGCGCTGTACCGCTCGATGCAGAACGACATCGTCGCCCAGGTGATGCGCCGACTCGCCGCGGTGCCGGCGCTCTAGACTCACGCCCATGCAGGTTCGCGCCGATCAGCTGCCGCAGCACCTCGCCAAGGGCCTGCGCCCGCTCTACACCGTCTGGGGCGACGAGCCGCTGCTCGCGCAGGAGGCCGGCGACGCGATCCGCGCCGCGGCGCGCGCGGCCGGCTGTACCGAGCGCCAGGTGCACACCGTCAGCGGCGCGCACTTCGACTGGAGCAGTCTGCTCGGCGCGTCGCAGGCGATGAGCCTGTTCGCCGAGCGCCAGCTGATCGAGATCCGCATCCCGGGCGGCAAGCCCGGCAAGGACGGCTCGGAGGCGCTGCAGCGCTACTGCGATCAGCTCAGCGACGACATCGTCACGCTGGTGCAACTGCCCAAGCTCGACCGCACGCAGCAGAGCAGCGGCTGGTTCGGCGCACTCGACGCCGCCGGCGTCACCGTGCGGGTCGACCCGATCGAGCGCAAGGCGCTGCCGCAGTGGATCGCACAGCGCCTGGCCGCACAGGGCCAGCGGGTGATGGGCGGCGATGAAGGCCAGCGCACGCTCGCCTTCTTCGCCGACCGTGTCGAAGGCAACCTGCTCGCCGCGCACCAGGAGGTGCAGAAGCTCGGCCTGCTCTACCCGGCCGGCGAGCTGGGCTTCGAGCAGATCGAGGCGGCGGTGCTCAACGTCGCCCGCTACGACGTCTTCAAGCTCGGCGAGGCGGTGCTGGCCGGCCAGGTGGCCCGTGCGCTGCGCATGCTCGAAGGCCTGCAGGCCGAGGGCGAGGCCGCGGTGCTGGTGCACTGGACGCTGGCCGAGGACATCCGCGCGCTCAAGCGCGTGCGCGACGCGATGCAGGGCGGCAAGCCGCTGCCGATGGCGCTGCGCGAGAACCGTGTCTGGGGCGTGCGCGAACGCCTGTTCGAACGCGCCGTGCCCCTGCTGACCGACAACGGCCTGGCGGCGCTGCTCGACGCTGCGCAGATCTGCGACGGCCTGGTCAAGGGTCTGCGCCACCCCGACTGGCCGCTCGACGCCTGGGAGTCGCTGCGCCGCCTGGTGCTGATGCTCATCGAGCAGCTGCAGAGCAACGCGCCGGCCAGCGGCCGCGCGCGGGTGGTCACGACCCGGCTGGCGCTGGGCGCCTGAGGGCGCGGTCCCACGGCGCCTCGTCGCCACCGAAACGTTCGGCCAGGAACTCGATCAGCAGGCGCAGCGGCAGCGGCTGGTGCTGGCGCGACAGGTAGATCGCGTGGATGCCCAGCAGCTCCGGCTCGTGGTCGGGCAACAGCTGCAGCAGCGCACCACGCCGCAGGTCGTCACCGACGAAGTAGGTCGGCAGCATCGCGATGCCGGCACCGGCCAGCGCCGCCTGCCGCACGATGGCCGTCTCGTTGCCGCTCAGCGGGCCGCTGACCGCCACCGTCGTGACTCGCCCGTCGCGGTGCAGCCGGTACTCGGCACGGGTGCCGAACTCGTGGGTGATGCAGGGGTGGTCGGCCAGCGCCTGCGGCGTGGCCGGCGCACCGTGCCGCTCGATGTAGGCCGGCGAGGCGCACAGCACCGATCGGCAGGTGGCCAGGCGGCGTGCCACGACGTGGTCGTCGAGCCGGTTGGTGATGCGCAGGGCCAGGTCGATGCGCTCCTCGACGAGGTTGACGGCGCGGTCGACCGTGCGCAGTTCGATCTCGACGCGCGGATACAGCGCCTGGAACTCGACGATCGCGCCGGTGAGGTGCGGCAGCGCGAACGACAGGCTGCTGGTCAGGCGCAGCTTGCCGACCGGCTCGCGGCGGCGCTCGCCGGCCAGCGCCTTCACCTCGTCGGCCAGGTCGAGCATCTGCCGGCAGCGCGGCAGCGCCTGTTCCCCGGCTTCGCTCAGGCTGATGCGTCGCGTGGTGCGGTGGAACAGCCGCGCACCCAGCCAGCGCTCCAGGGCTTCGAGGTGGCGGCTGGCCATCGCGCGCGACATGTCCAGCCGCTCGGACGCCGCGGTGAGGCTGCCGGCGTCGGCCACCTCCACGAAGACGCGCATCGCCATCAGCCGTTCCATCGATTTGCTCGATTCCTTCGACAATCTGTTGAATCAGCCGGAGTTTATCTACGGAACAGTGATCAATACAGTGCCGTGCATCCCAACCACCGTTTCGGAGCACTGCATGTTCAAGCCCACACTCCTTGCCCGCCTGCTGGCCCCGCTCGCCCTGAGCGCCGTCGCCACCAGCGCCGCCGCGCAGACCGCCGCCAGCGCGCCGCTGACGCTGCAGGTCTACAACGCCGACGCCGGCAGCTTCCACGTCAATGCCGTGCTGGTCAGCGGCAAGACCGACGCGGTGCTGCTCGACACCGGCTTCACCCGCGCCGACGCGCTGCGCATCGCCGCCATGGTGCTGGACAGCCGCAAGACGCTGAAGACCATCTACATCAGCCAGGCCGATCCGGACTTCTACTTCGGCATCGAGGTGCTGAAGCAGTACTTCCCGGACGCCAAGGTGGTGGCCACCGCGCCGACGCTGAAGAAGATCGAGGCCACGCTGGCGACCAAGCTGCAGGTGTGGGGCCCGCGCCTGGGCGCCAATGCGCCGAAGGGTGTGCCGCTGCCGGAAGCATTGGCGGGCCACACGATCACGCTGGAGGGCCAGGCGCTGGAGATCCGCGGCCTGGACGACAGCCTGCCGCACCGCAGCTACGTGTGGATCCCGGCCATCAAGGCCGTGGCCGGTGGCGTCAACGTCTTCGCCGGCCTGCACGCCTGGACGGCCGACACGCAGACCGCCGCGGAGCGCGCCGCGTGGGTGAAGAAGCTCGGCGACATCGCCGCACTGAAGCCTGCCGTGGTCGTGCCGGGCCATGCCGCCCCCGGCCAGGCGCATGACCTCTCGCAGGTGAGCTACACGCAGGCTTACCTGACCCGCTTCGAGGCCGAGCTGGCGAAGGCGGCGGACGGCGCCGCGTTGATCGGCGCGATGAAGTCGGCCTACCCGCAGGCCGGCCTGGGCATCGCGCTGGACATCGGCGCGAAGGTCAACAAGGGCGAGATGAAGTGGTGAGCTGAACGCGCCGTTCAGTAGCCGCGCGCGCGGTCGACGAGGTGCTCGACCGGCGCGCCGGCGCGGAAGCGGCGCACGTTCGCCGCCACGACGGCCGCCGCGCTGCGTGCGTCGGTGGCTGCCGCCACATGCGGCAGCAGCGTGACCTTCGGGTGCGTCCAGAACCGATGCGCCGCCGGCAGCGGCTCTTGCTGGAAGACGTCGAGCACCGCGTGGCGCAGGTGGCCGCTGTCGAGCGCGGCCAGCAGGTCGGCCTCGACCACGTGGCCGCCGCGTGCCAGGTTGACGAGGCTGGCGCCCGAGCGCATCGCCGCCAGCGTCGCGGCATTGAACAGCCCCTGTGTGGCCGCCGTCAGCGGCAGCAGGTTGATCACCACCGCAGCGCCGCCGAGCAGCGGCGGCAGCACGCCGTCGCGGCTGCCCCAGGCCGTCACCGGGAAGCCGTTGGCCACCAGCCGCTGCGCCACGGCCGAGCCCATCTGGCCGCGGCCGAGCACCAGCACCGGGAACTCGTCCGCACGCCGCTGCGGGTGCGCGCGCCACTGCGCGGCCGCCTGCTGTCGTGCGTAGTCGACGAAGTCGCGCTGCAGCGACAGCACCGCCCACAGCGCGGTCTCGGCCATTGCCTCGTTCATCGCCGGGTCGACCATGCGTGCGATCGGCACTTCGGATGGAATGCTCGCATCGGCCAGCAGCCGCTCGACGCCCGCCCACAGGGACTGGATCAGGCGCAGTGTCGGCAGGCCTTGCAGTGCACCGGTGGCCGGGTTGGCGACGATGGCAATGTCGGCATCGGCCGCATCGGCATGCTCGACGACGAATCGCTCGCCCGTCAGTTCGGCGCGCAGCAGCGCGAGCCACTCGTCGCGCTCGCCGGCATCGAAGCGGCCGGTCAGGAAGATGCTCATGCGCTGCCCAGGGCCGCGCGCAACTGCTGCAGTGCGCGCTTCACCGTCTGCTCGCGCACCGCGGTGCGGTCGCCGTCGAGTTGCAGCCGCTCGGCGAGCAGCACCTGGTCGCCATGCGCGATCGCCAACCACACCGTGCCGACCGGCTTGCCCGGCACCGCACCTCCCGGGCCGGCGATGCCGGTGACCGCGACGGCCCACTGCGCGTACGAGGCCTTCAATGCACCGCTGGCCATGGCACGAACCACGCTCTCGCTGACCGCGCCGTGCAGTTCGATGGCCGTGGCCGGCACGCCCAGGCATTCGTTCTTCGCCTCGTTCGAGTAGGTCACGAAGCCCCGCTCGAACCAGTCGCTCGAACCCGCCACCGAGGTGCAGGCGGCGGCGATCAGGCCGCCGGTGCAGGACTCGGCAGCCACCAGCTTCTGACCACGCGCACGCAGCGCGTCGCCCAGGGCCAGCACATCGGTCTCGAATGCCTTCACCACCACCTCCACAGCGCCATCACCAGCAGCGTGCACAGCGCCGCCACCAGGTCGTCGAACAGGATGCCGAAGCCCTGCGCCCAGCCGATGGGCTGGCCGCGGCGGATCTTGAAGAGCTTGTCGGCCCAGGCGACCGGGCCGGGCTTGGCAGCATCGAAGAAGCGGAACAGCGCGAACGCCCACAGCTGCGTCCAGAAGCCGTCCGGCATGACCAGCCAGAGCACCAGCCAGAAGGCGACCACCTCGTCCCAGACGATGGCGCCCGGGTCGGCCGTGCCCATGTGGCGCGCGGTGGCGGTGCAGGCCCACCAGCCAACCAGGAGGGCTGCCGCCATCACCACCGCCCACTGCACGTCGCTCAGCCCCGGCCGCAGGATCAGGTAGGCGGCCCAGGCCCACAGCGTGCCGATGGTGCCCGGCGCCCAGGGCGCGAGGCCAGCGCCGAAGCCCAGCGCGATCGGCCGCGCCGGGTGCGCGAACATGAAGCGCCAGCTGGGCCGTCGCACGCTGGCGCCGACGGGCGGATTCAACGGCGGCGGCGTGTCGTTCGTCACCGGCCGCTCACTCGCGGAAATGGTCGAAGGAGCCGAAGCTGTGGGCGACGGCCTGGCCATCGCTGTCGACCAGACGCAGGCCGTGGCCGGCCTCGATGCGGCCGATGCGGGTGGCGGCGACGCCCGCTTCGCGCGCGGCCGCCTGAACGCGCCCGGCCAGCGCCGCCGGCGCGGTGAAGACCAGCTCGTAGTCGTCGCCACCGGCCAGCGTGCATTCGCGCTGCAGCGCCAGCGGCATCGCGCCGAGCACCGCGCTGCGCGGCACGGCATCGACCTCCACCACCGCCGCGACGCCGGAGCGGCGCAGGATGTGGCCGAGGTCGCCGAGCAGGCCATCGGACACGTCGATCGCACTCGTCGCGATGCCACGCAGCGCGACGCCCAGCGACACGCGAGGCTGCGGCTGCTCCATCGCCACACGAACCTGGTCGAAGGCGCTGCCAGCCAGGCTCACCGTGCCGCGGAAGGCCTCCAGCGCCAGGCGCGCATCGCCGACCGTGCCGCTAACGTAGAGGTCGTCTCCCGGCTTCGCGCCGGACCGCAGCAGCGCGCCACCCATTGGCACCTCGCCCATCGCGGTGATGCAGATGTTCAGCGGCCCCTGGGTGGTGTCGCCGCCCACCAGCTCGATGCCGTGCGCATCGGCCAGCGCGAACAGGCCGCGCGAGAAGCCGTCGAGAAAGGTCTCGCCGGCGCGCGGCAACGCCAGTGCCAGGGTGAAGCCCAGCGGTTTCGCGCCGCAGGCCGCCAGGTCGCTGAGGTTGACGGCCAGCGCCTTGTGGCCGAGCCGCTCGGGCGCCACCGTCGACAGGAAATGCCGGCCCTCGACCAGCATGTCGCTCGATACGGCGAGCTGCATGCCCGGCGCCGGGGCGAGCAGCGCGCAGTCGTCACCGATGCCCAGCGTGGCACGCTGCACGTCGCGGGTGAAGTACTTCGCAATGAGATCGAATTCGCCGAGGGCCATGCCGGCGATTGTCGCCGTCCTCGAGGTGCAGGCCCGGCCGAGCGCCGGGCCGCCCCAAGCCGGCCGGGTGCCCTCTTGGGGGGCGGCCTCGGGACGCCGAGGCCGGGGGCTCACACCTCTCGCAGGAGGTTGGCCAGTTCGACCGCCGAGCGCACGTTCATCTTCTCGAACACCCGCGAGCGGTGGACCTCGACGGTGCGCACGCTGATGTCGAGCTCGTCGGCGATCAGCTTGTTCGGCCGCCCGTCGATCACCAGCCGCATCACGTCGCGCTCGCGCTCCGTCAGGTCGGCCAGCCGCTTCTTCACCGACTCGCGCGCCATCCGCACGCGGATGGCCTCGCCGCTGCGCGCCAGCGCCTGCTCGATGCGGTCGACCAGCGCGTTGTCGGAAAACGGCTTCTCGACGAAGTCGAAGGCGCCGCGCTTGACCGCGGCCACCGCAGTGGGCACGTCGCCGTGACCGGTCAGGAAGATCACCGGCAGCGCAGCGATCACGCCCCGTTCGACCAGCTTCTCGAACAGCGACAGCCCGCTCATGCCCGGCATGCGCACGTCCAGCAGCAGGCAGCTCGGGGCCGTCGGCCATTCGGCCATCGCCGCCGGCGACTTCGCGTCGAGCATGGCCTCGAAGGCCTCGGCGCTGGCGAAGCCCTCCGACAGCAGCCGGCGCGAGCGCAACAGCCAGCCGAGCGCGTCGCGCACCACGTCTTCGTCGTCGACCAGGTAGACGATGGGCAGGCCCAGCGTGGGCGAGGGGGCGGGGTTCATCCGGCGGTTTCGGTCGTGGTGTCCGGGGTCGTTGCATCGGACGGCTGGGCCCGCGGGCCCTTCTCGCCGCCATCGGCCGGGAGGGTAAACCGAAACTCGGTGCCGCCACCAGCGCCGGGCTCGCCGAGTTTGTGGAAGTCCAGCGCGCCACCGTGCTGCTCGATCACCGTGCGGCACAGGCTCAACCCCAGGCCCATGCCTTCGCTGCGGGTGGTGAAGAAGGGGGTGAACAGGCGCGACGCGACATCGGCCGCGATGCCCTGGCCGCGGTCGATCACGCTGAAGGTCACCCAGCGCGGGTGGGTCTGCCGCGCGGCAAGGGTCAGCACACGCTGCGCCGGGTCGGTCACCGACTCCATCGCCTGGATGCCGTTGCGCGTGAGGTTCAGCAGCACCTGCTCGACCATCGTGCGGTCGCAGACCACGCGCGGCGGCACCTCGCCGAGGTCGAGCACGATGCGCGTGCCGCTCTTGCGCGCCTGCAGTCGCACCAACGGCATCACCGCGTCGAACAGCACGTCGGCTCGCATCGACTCGCGCGATTGCTCGCGGCGGCGCACGAAGTCGTGCACGCTCTTGATGACGCGGCCGGCGCGCTCGGCCTGCTCGGCGATGCGCTGCGCGGCCTGGCGCAGCATCGTCGTGGTCTCTTCGTCGGCATCGGCACCCGGGGCGAGCAGGTTGAGCGAGCCGGCCGCGTAGCTGGCGATTGCCGCCAGCGGCTGGTTCAGCTCGTGGCTAAGCAGCGAGGCCATCTCGCCGACGGTGGCCAGCCGCGCCGTGGCCTGCAAGCGCTCCTGCTGCTGGCGCGACAGCTCCTCGGCGCGGCGCTGGGCGCCGAGGTCGAGCACGCTGCTCATCCAGCCGGTGTGGCGACCCTGCCCGTCGACCAGCGGCGCCTCGAAGATCAGCACCGGAAAACGCTCGCCGTTACGGCGCATGAAGATGGTCTCGAAGCCGGCGCGCGCTTCCTGCGTGCTGCGGCCGGGCGCGGCGGGCAGCCCGCCCAGGCGAACGCTCTGCCGCCGGGCGTACTCGTCGGCGAGTTCGGGCGGCCAGTAGGGCGGCGTGGCCGGCGCCATCAGCTCGTCGGCACTGAAGCCGACCATCTCGCAGAACGCCGGGTTGACGTGGGTAATGCGGCCGCCGAGATCGCGGGCACGCAGCCCGGTGACCAGCGAGTCCTCCATCGCCTTGCGGAAGGCCAGCGCCTCGGCCAGGCGCGTCTCGGCGGCGGCGCGGCGGCGCACGTCGCGCACCAGCAGCAGCACCACCGCGGCCAGCGCCAGTGACAGGCCCAGCACCAGCGCCACCGCCAGGTTCGGGATCAGGCTCGGCCGGCCGGCGCTGCTGTCCACGCGCAGCTGCAGCGCCTGCCCGGGCAGGTCGATGATGCGCTCGGCGATGTAGACGCCGCCGCCGCGGCGGGCACCGGCGCGGGCCAGTCGCGTGCCGTCTCCCTCGATGAAGGACAGCTCGTGCGCACGCGCCATCTCGCCGCCGACCGACTCCTCCAGCAGCCGGCCGAGCGCCAGCGTGGCGATCACCACGCCGTCGGCGCGGCCGGCGCGCTGCAGCGGGATGCACAGGTCCATCACCTCGAGGCCGAGGCCGTCGTTCATCGGCACGAAGTAGCTGCGCGAGAACGCCGGCGCGGACAGGCGCTGCGCACCGGCACAAGCCAGCTGCGCCTCGAGATCGATCGCGCCGCGCGCGATGCGCGTGAACAGCGGCCCCTGGTAGGGCGAGTCGACCGCATCGATGATGCGCATCTCGGCGTCGCGCCGCTCCAGGCGCATCAGCTCGCGCCGGGCGTGAAGCAGTGCCGCCGCGTCGCCGCGCCACTGCGCCGCGCTCGGCTCGTTCCATTGCAGAGCCTGCAGGCTCTGCTGCAGCCGCGACAGCGCCTGGCGCACGTCCGCCGCGGCCGCCGTGGCCAGGGCCTCGACCTGGTCCTGCGCGCGCACGCGCTCGTAGTTCGCAGTCAGGAACACGAGCAGCGACTGCGCCACCACCAGCAGCGCCACCAGGGCGCCCCACAGCGCGAGGCGGCGGCGGCGCAGGCGCGGCACCGGCCAGGGCTCGATCGCGACTCGCTCGTCCATGGCTGCAGTATTCATCGCCGCGGGTCAAAGCAGATACGCACTTTCGCGCATGGGTCCATGCCGAATGCGACGCCACACTGCGCGCTGCACGGGGCACCCCGCTCCTACAATCCGCATCCCTGCGCTGGCAGGGATGCCACAAGACTGCGAGACGAATCCATGTCCAACGCCGACGAGAAGCGCGCCGAACTCCGCCGCGCCGCCCTGGAGTACCACGAGTTCCCGACGCCGGGCAAGATCGCCATCGCCGCGACCAAGCAGCTCGTCAACCAGCGTGACCTGGCGCTGGCCTACTCGCCCGGCGTGGCTGCGGCCTGCGAGGAGATCGTCGCCGACCCGGCCAATGCGTTCCGCTACACCTCGCGCGGCAACCTCGTTGCGGTCATCACCAACGGCACGGCCGTGCTCGGACTGGGCGACATCGGCCCGCTGGCCGCCAAGCCGGTGATGGAAGGCAAGGGGGTGCTGTTCAAGAAGTTCGCCGGCATCGACGTGTTCGACATCGAGGTCAACGAGAAGAACGTCGACAAGCTGGTCGACATCATCGCGGCGCTCGAGCCTACCTTCGGCGGCATCAACCTCGAAGACATCAAGGCGCCGGACTGCTTCTACGTCGAGCGCAAGCTGCGCGAGCGCATGAAGATCCCGGTCTTCCACGACGACCAGCACGGCACCGCCATCGTCGTCGGCGCGGCGCTGCTCAATGCGCTGAAGGTGGCCGGCAAGGACATCACGAAGGTCAAGCTGGTGTCCTCCGGCGCAGGTGCGGCGGCGCTCGCCTGCCTGGGCCTGCTGGTCAAGCTCGGCATGCCGCGCGAGAACATCTGGGTGACCGACCTCGCCGGCGTGGTCTACGAAGGCCGCACCGAGCTGATGGACGAAGACAAGGCGCAGTTCGCGCAGAAGACCGCGCAGCGCACGCTGTCCGAGGCCATTGCGGGCGCCGACATCTTCCTCGGCCTGTCCGCCGGCGGCGTGCTGAAGAAGGACATGGTCGCGAAGATGGCCAAGAGCCCGATCATCTTTGCGCTGGCCAATCCGAACCCGGAGATCATGCCGGAGGACGTGAAGGCGGTGCGCGACGACGCCATCATCGCCACCGGCCGCACCGACTACCCGAACCAGGTCAACAACGTCCTGTGCTTCCCGTACATCTTCCGCGGTGCGCTGGACTGCGGCGCGACGACGGTGACGGTGGAGATGGAGATCGCCGCAGTGCACGCCATCGCCGAGCTGGCGCAGGCCGAGCAGAGCGAGGTGGTGGCGGCGGCCTACTCCGGCGCGACGCTGAGCTTCGGCCCCGAGTACCTGATCCCGAAGCCCTTCGACCCGCGGCTGATGATGAAGATCGCACCGGCGGTGGCCCAGGCCGCGGCCGACTCCGGCGTCGCGCTGCGCCCGATCAAGGACCTCGACGCCTACCGCGACAAGCTGCAGACCTTCGTCTACGCCTCCGGCCAGACGATGAAGCCGATCTTCGCGCTGGCCAAGCGCGCCGCCACCAAGCGCGTCGCCTATGCCGAAGGCGAAGAGGAACGTGTGCTGCGCGCCGTCCAGGTGGTGGTCGACGAAGGCCTGGCCCGGCCGACGCTGATCGGCCGGCCGGCGGTGATCGCGCAGCGCATCGAGCGCTTCGGCCTGCGTCTGCAGGAAGGCCTGGACTACGACGTCGTCAACGTCGAGGCCGACCCGCGCTACCGCGACTTCTGGCAGACCTACCACCAGATGACCGAACGCAAGGGCGTGACGGTGCAGGTGGCCAAGATCGAGATGCGCCGGCGCCTGACGCTGATCGGCTCCATGCTGCTGCACAAGGGCGAGGTCGACGGCATGCTCTGCGGCACCTGGGGCACCACCGCCGCGCACCTGTTCTACATCGACCAGGTGATCGGCAAGCGCCACGGCGGCAGCCCGAGCACGGCGCAGGACGTGCGCGTCTACGCCTGCATGAACGGGCTGATGCTGCCTGGCCGACAGGTGTTCCTGGTCGACACCCACGTCAACGCCGAGCCGAGCGCGGAGGAACTCTGCGAGATCACCGTGATGGCCGCCGAGGAGATGCTGCGCTTCGGGGTGCAGCCCAAGGCCGCGCTGCTGTCGCACTCGAACTTCGGCACCAGCGATCACCCCAGCGCAGTGAAGATGCGCCGCACGCTGGCGCTGCTGCGCGAGCAGGCGCCCTGGCTGGAAGTCGACGGCGAGATGCATGGCGACGTGGCGCTGGACGGCTCGCTGCGCCACGGCCTGATGCCCAACAGCACGCTCAAGGGCGACGCCAACCTGCTGGTGCTGCCGAACATCGACGCCGCCAACATCTCCTACAACCTGCTCAAGACGGCGGCCGGCGGCGGCATCGCGATCGGCCCGGTGCTGCTGGGTGCCGCCAAGCCGGTCCACGTACTGACACCGTCAGCGACCGTGCGCCGAATCGTGAACATGACCGCGCTGACGGTGGCTGACGCGAACGCGGCACGCTGACACAGAACGGACATGCAGCGAGGTTGAATGCCCCTGTCGCCGCGATTGCACCGCTTCGGCGCGGGGGAAATGCTGCGGCGCACGGGGCTGGAGAACTCGACCCATTCGATCTACCCTCCCAGGCTGAAAGGCCTTCGACAGGACCCATGAAGACAAGTGTGCGCACGCACACATGAGAAGCTCATTGCCCTCTTTTGAGGCAGCGGCTTGAGGTTTTCCGTCCATTTCGGTACCATGTCGGCTTCTGGATTCAGGGATAACCCGTGTCTTCCTCCGGTCGGTCACTGCGGTGGCAAGGGCTTCGCTCGATGGGGCTGGCTCTCGTGGTGGCGGCAGGACTGGCTGGTGCAATGCTTCCGAATGGAGCGGCATCGGCCAAGGAATCGGCTCCAACCGCGGTCGTTCGGCTTGCCGAACTGCCGCCTGAGGCCATCAAGACACACGGGTTGATCCTGTCCGGCGGGCCGTTTCCCTATGCGAAAGACGGCTCGGTGTTCGGTAACCGTGAACGACTGCTGCCGGCGCATCCGCGCGGCTTCTATCGCGAATACACCGTCAGGACACCGGGCGCTTCGAATCGGGGCGCCCGCCGGATCGTCTGCGGCGGGCGGCAGCCCACCCAGCCGGAGTCCTGCTACTACACCGCCGACCACTACGCGAGCTTCCGTCGCATCGTGGAGTGATCGGCAACGGGATTTGTGAAAAGAGGAGGAACGCGACCATGCTCCTGCAGACCGTCCGTCCGAACATTGTCCAAGCCATCCGCGCCTATCGCGTGGAGGATCTGATGGCCGCCGCCGAAGACGCGGGCCAGCATTTCCTCTATGCCAACCTGACCGCGGCGCAGTCCAAGCAGGAAGTGCTGGAGTCGATCGCGCAGGCGTTCCTGTTCCCTGCGCACTTCGGCAAGAACCTGGATGCGCTGTACGACTGCATGACCGACCTGGTCCACAAGTCCGGCACGCAGCCTGGCTTCGTGGTGGTGCTCGAGCAGTTGCCCGACAACCCGCGCTTCGACCGCGAGGCCCGCGAGCAGCTGCTCGACGTGTTCCGCGACGCCGCCGATTACTGGGGCGAGCGACGAATACCATTCAGGTGCTTCTATTCTTTTCAGTAGCCCGCTCCCAGGAACAAGGGTCATGGGAGCGGGCGACGGAAACGACCCAGAGCGTCGCCGACAAGCCGGCCAAGCCGGCAGCGAAGAGCGCAGCCAACGCCAGCTTCGGCATGAACATGCCGATGATGAGCAGCGCGTTCGACACGGCCATGTGGTTGAACGCCGCCTGACCGGGCGCAACCATTGAATCACGACGGCGGCCCGCGGGCCGCCGTTGTCATTGTTGTCCCGGCACGGCCCCCGCGGCGGCGCGGACCAGCGCCAGATACTCTGCCACCGGCACCTCTTCCGCGCGCCGCTGCAGGTCGAACGGCGCATCGCAGGCGCGAGCCTCCAGCCAGCGGCCGAGCGTGTGGCGCAGCAGCTTGCGACGCTGCGAGAAGGCCACCGTCACCAGTTCACCGAGCAGCGCGGCATCCACCTGCGCCGTGCCTGACAGCGGCTGCATGCGCACCACCGCCGAATCGACGCGCGGCGGCGGCTCGAAGGCCTCGGGCGGCACATCCAGCAGCGACTCGATGTCGTAGCGCCACTGCAGCATCACGCTGAGTCGGCCGTAGTCCTTGCTGCCCGGGCTCGCGGCCATGCGCTCGACCACCTCCTTCTGCAGCATGAAGGTCTGGTCGACGATCCGGTCGGCCGCACCGAGCAGGTGGAACAGGATCGGCGTCGAGATGTTGTACGGCAGGTTGCCGACCACGCGCAGCGGCTGGCCGAGGCGATCGGCGAGCGCGGCGAAGTCCACCGTCAGCACGTCGGCCTCGACCACGTCGAGCCGCTCGTTGCGGCGCAACCGCGCCGCCAGATCGCGGTCGAGCTCGATCACCGTCAGGCGCTCGCAGCGCTCGAGCAGCGGAACCGTCATCGCGCCCAGCCCGGGGCCGATCTCGACCAGCACCTCGCCCGGCCGCGGGTCGATCGCCGCGACGATCGCGTCGATGACCGCGGCGTCGGAGAGGAAGTGCTGCCCGAAGCGCTTGCGGGCGATGTGACCCATCGGCGGCGGCCGCGTTACAGCGGCGCCTCGCGCATCTCGATGTAGGCCCGCGCGCGCAACTCGCGCAGCCACTCGGCGTAGGCCTCGTCGAACTTCTGCTCGCGCAGCACGTTGCGCGCCTGTTCGCGCTGCTGCTTGATGTCGAGCGTCACCGAGCGTCGTTCGGTCACCTGGATCAGGTGGACGCCGAAGCGCGACACCACCGGATCGGACAGGCCGTTGATCGGCAGCTTGTTCATCGCCTCCTCGAACTCGGGCACGAACATGCCCGGCGCGGTCCAGCCGAGATCGCCCCCCTGGGCCGCGCTGCCGTCCTCGGAGTTGTCGCGCGCCAGCGCCTCGAAGCTGGCCCGGCCGGACTCAATCTGCTGCTTGAAGCCGGCGATACGTCGCTGGGCCGCCTCGGCGGACAGCTGCGCCGAAGGCCGCAGCAGGATGTGACGCGCACGCGTCTGCTGGATGCGGAAGGCCTCGCCCTCGCGCTTGTCGACCAGCTTGAGCAGATGGAAACCGGCGCCGGTGCGCAGCAGCGCGGGCGCCACCTCGCCGGCCTTCAGCGGGCGCACCGTCTCGACGAAGACGTCGGGCAGGCGCTCGGCCGGGCGCATGCCGATCACGCCGCCGGCGGCGCGATTGGAGTCTTCCGACATCTCCCGCGCCACCGCCTCGAATGGTTCACCGTCCTTGATCCGCTTCTGCGCCGCCTCGGCACGCTCACGGCGCCGGGCGGTGTCGGCAATGCTGGCGCCGTCGGGCACGGTGACCAGGATCTGCGCAATGTTGTACTCGGCCACCGCGCTGGCGGCGGCGCGGCGCTGGTCGAGGAAGGCATCGATCTCGCCATCGGTCACGCGGATGCGCGACTGCACCTCGCGCTCGCGCACGCGTTCGGTGAGCAGCTGGTCGCGCACGTTGGTGCGGAAGCGCGCGTAGTCGATGCCGTCGCGGCGCAGCCGCTCGCGCAGCTGTGCCATCGTGACCTGGTTCTGCACCGCCACGTTGTTGACGGCGCGGTCGAGCTCGGCCTCGTCGATGCGCTGGCCGCTGTCGCGCGCATGGGTGAGCTGCACGCGCTCCTCGATCAGCGCGTCGAGCACCTCGCGGCGCAGCTGGTCGTCCGGCGGCAGCGTGGCGCGCTGGCGCGCGGCGTCTTCCTTCACCCGCGCGATGCGTGCGTTCAGCTCCGCGGCAGTGACCAGCTCCTGGTTGACGATCGCGAGGATGTAGTCCCCGGTGCGCGGCGCACTCGACTGGGCATGGGCGGCGGCCGCCACGGCGGTGAGCAGGAGCGCCAGCAGCACGAGGCGCAGGCTGGACAGGGCATCAGTCATAGGATCTCGGTACGGCAGGCGTGCTGCGCTCTTCGCGCAGCATCCGGTAGCCGGGGATATTGTCCTTCAAGACCTGCAGCGGGTTGGACCCGATGCGCGACAGGCCGACGAGTTCGAGCTGCAGCAGCAGGCGGGTGGTCGCCTCGCTGCGCCCGGTGGACAGGCGCTCCGCGACCACGCGGCCGATCCAGCAGCCGGCGTCGTACTCGAGGCCGAACACGGAGTCGGTGACACGACTGTCGCGCACGCTGTAGTTGATGCGGCCGACGCCGTACCAGCTGCCCTTGCACTGCGAGCCGCCGGCATCGGCGCTGGCGGCCTCCAGCGGCGTGCGGCCGTAGATCGGCCACTGCCAGCCGAGCTCGACCTGCTCGCTCAAGCCGCGCGCCAGCCGGTAGGTCATGCCGACGGTACGGTACGGCCCCGGCGAGTAGCGTGCGCCGAGGATCGAGCGCACGGTGCGCTTGGAATCGGGGCTGTACTGGATCGAGCCGTCCAGCGTCCAGCGCCGTGAGATGTTGGTCGAGCCCAGCAGCAGCAGGTCGGAGAAGCGCTGCGTCAGCGGCGTGCACTCGGGTGCCGCCAGCGGGTCGGCCGACTCGGTGCACTCGGAGGTGACGCGCTGGTCGCGGAACAGGTAGCGCTGCACGACGCCCAGGCGCAGCGCCTCGGCGCCGGTGTCGGGGTCGAGGAAGCGCGTGGTCACGCCGCCGGTGATCTGGTGGGCATCGGAGACGCGGTCGACGCCGGAGAACGCGTTCTCCGCGTACAGCGACTCGAAGTTGAAGTCCCTCGCCGCGGAGTCGAAGGCCAGCCGTGCGTCCTGCCGGCGGTACGGCGTGTTGACGTACATGAGGCGCGGCTCCAGCGTCTGCCGCACCTCGCGGCCGAACCAGCTCGTGTCGCGCTCGAGCTGCCAGTGGCTGTCGACGCTCAGCGTCGGGATCGCGCGCGACAGCCCGCGCTTGCCGCCCAGCGGCTCGTCGAGCGAGTACGCCGCGGCATTGAGCGACAGGCGCGGCGTGACCGCCCAGCCCGGCGTCACGAACGGCCGGGCCAGGGACCCGAGCGCGTGCCAGCGCACGCCGACCGGCCGTGCCAGCGCCTGCGGGTCGGCGCGGCCGTCGCCCGGCTCGGCGAAGCGGTTCAGCTCGGTCTCGAGCGACAGCTCGAAGCCGCCGCCCAGGCGCTGCAGGCCGCGCACGCCCACCTGCGGCGCGCGGTCGTACGGCGCCTCGATGCGGCTGTCGCTGTCCTGCAGGATCTGCCAGCGGTGCACGCGCGCATAGCTGCTCCAGTCACCCCAGTCGCGGCGCAGTGCGGCATCGGCCAGAAGCAGGCGCGGCGTGATGCTGGGCACGGCGCGCGGGAAGTCCTTCCAGTAGGCGTCGTCGGAAACACGCAGGCCGTTGAAGGTGTAGCCCACGCCCAGCGGCAGCGTGCCCTCGTGGCTCAGGTTCAGCGCCTGGCGCGAGCGGCCGGTGAGCCGGTCGTTGGGCAGCAGGTGCAGGTTCATCGTGCCCTGGTGCTGCGCCTCGAGGTAGCGGAACTCGGCCTCCGCACCGAGGCCGCGCTTGGCGGAGACCATCGGCGTGAAGGTCGCGTCGCGGTTCGGCGCGATGTTCCAGTACCAGGGCATCGAGAACTGCAGGCCGCTCTTGCTGTCGAGGTTGATCGACGGCGGCAGCCAGCCCGACTTGCGCGCATCGGTGAGCGGGAAGCTCAGCACCGGCGCGGCCAGGATGGGCACACCGAGGAAACGCAGCACCGCGTTCTCGGCAATGCCCTCGTTGGCCTCGAAGTCCATCTTCACGCGGTCCGTCGACAGCAGCCAGTCCGGCCCGCCGCTGCCGTCGCTCATGCAGCTGGTGTAAGTGGCCCCGGTGGCCACGGCGCGCTGCTCGTCGAGGAAGTCGATGCGCTTCGCGGTGCCGCCGGCGCCGGTGCGGCCGAAGTGGTAGCTCGGCTCGAGGAAGAAGCCCTCGAACTGCTGAACGTGCAGTTGCAGTTCGGGGCCGCTGTAGACGTTGCCGTCGCGGCTGATGCGCACGTTGCCGCGGGCGCGGGCCAGGTCGTCCGGGTGGTCGTAGCTGAGCCGGTCGGCGCGGATCACCAGGCCCCCGCGGCGGAACTCGGCGTCGCCCTCGGCCAGCGTTTCCAGGTCGGGCCGGCCGCGCAGCTCCTTGGCACGCACGATGATCGGCAGACGCCCGGCGCCCTCGCCCCGCGGCAGGGGCTGAAGCTCAGGCGCCGGCTTGAGCTGCAGGCCCTCGTCGCCGCTGGGCTGCGCCCGCACCACGCCGGCCGCCCCCAGCGCCAGCACCAGGGGCGCGAGCCGGCAGGCGCGAGGCAGGGTCGAACGATGGGGCCGAGGCACGTGCAGCAAGGGGGGCGGGGCACCGTGCGGTTTTGTCGGCGCGCTCCGTGAGCGAGAGCGAGCGCGGCCGCGGGACGGCGAGGTGGTTTGTAGAATGAATTATCCACGAGGCCTCACGGCCTGCACCGCCTTGACCGCCACACCCTCCCCCGCGCCGATCACCTGGCATGACACGGCCCGACAGGCCGCCTTCGAACACTGGCTGGCCGACGTCGCCGCGCGCCGGGCGCTGCAGCCCTCGACGCTGCACAGCGCCTCCAGCGATGCGAGCTTCCGCCGCTACTTCCGCATCGCCGGGGAAGGCGGTGCGAGCTTCATCGTGATGGACGCGCCGCCGCCGCAGGAGGACGTGCGGCCCTTCGTCGCCGTGGCCGACCTGATTCACGCCGCGGGACTGAACGCACCGCCCGTGCTCGAGCAGGACCTCGAACGCGGCTTCCTGCTGCTCGGCGACCTGGGATCGCGGCTGTACCTCGGCGAGCTGCAGGAGGCGGTCGCACGCCGCGACACCCGGCGCTGCGACACGCTGATGCGCGATGCCATCGCCGCGCTGGTGCAGTTCCAGTCGCGCGCCGATGCGAGCGGCCTGCCGGCCTACGACAACGCGCTGCTGCGCCGCGAGCTGGCGCTCTTTCCCGACTGGTGCGTGACCCGCGAGCACGGGGTCGACTGGACCGCCGCGCAGCAGCAGCACTGGCAGACCACCTGCGATCTGCTGGTGAAGAGCGCCCTGGCCCAGCCGACGGTGGCTGTGCACCGCGACTACATGCCGCGCAACCTGATGGTGGCCGAGCCCAACCCGGGCATCCTCGACTTCCAGGACGCGGTGCGCGGGCCGATCAGCTACGACGTCGCCTCGCTGCTGCGCGATGCCTTCATCTCCTGGGAGGAAGAGCAGGAGATCGACTGGGCCGTGCGCTACTGGGAATCGGCGCGCAAGGCCGCGCTGCCGGTGCCGGACGACTTCGGCGACTTCTGGCGCCAGCTCGAGTGGATGGGCCTGCAGCGCCACCTGAAGGTGCTGGGCATCTTCTGCCGCCTGAAGCACCGCGACGGCAAGCCGAAGTACAGCGAGGACCTGCCCCGCTTCTTCGCTTACGCGCACAAGGTGGCGGTGCGCTACAACGGCCTGGGGTCGCTGGCGCGCCTGCTCGAGCCGCTGATGGGCACCGGGCGGGTCGACGCCTTCTACTGAGCCTTTGTCGAGGCACGCGTCGCGCAGCCGGCGGCGATCAGCCAGGGGTCGTGGTCGTTGCCGCCGAACACGCTGACGAGGAATTCGACGAAGGCCCGCGTGCGCGCCGGCACGTGCTTGCGCGTCGGCATCGCGGCGTAGAGCGTCGCATCGAACAGCCGCCACTCGGGCAGCACCCGTTCCAGCGCGCCCTCGCGCAGCGCATCCTCGGCAACGAAGGACGGCAGCCCGGCAATGCCCAGGCCATGAAGCGCGGCGGCATAGAGCATGTCGATGTGCGTCGTGCCGAGTACCGGGCGCGGCGGCGCGAGCGTCACCGAGTCGCCGACCGGCTCGTCGTCGCCGAAGGCACCACGCACGAAGTTCACCTCGCGCAGGAAGGTCGGCAGCATCGCATCGTGACTGCCGAGTTCGCTCGGATGCTGCGGCCGGCCGCGGCGGTCCAGGTACTCCGGCGAGGCGCAGGCGATCACCTCGCTGCGCGCCAGGCGCCGCGCGACGAAGTCGCCGTCGAGCGGCCGCCGCGCGACGGTCAGCAGGGTCACGTCGAAGGCCTCGTCGACCGTCTCGACCGGGCCCGGCGCGACCACTTCGATCGTCACCTTCGGGTACTGCGCATGGAAGGCCGGCAGGTGCTTGGCGAGTTGGTGCACGGCCAGCGCCGGCGGCGACAGCACGCGCAGGTGCCCGCGAGGCTCGCTGGCGGCCGCACTGGCCAGCGCCTCGGCCTCCTCGACCTCGGTGAGGATGGCGCGCACACGCTCCAGGTAGGCCTCGCCGATGTCGCTCAGCGAAAGTCGCCGCGTGGTGCGGTTGATGAGCCGCGCGCCGAGGTGCTCTTCGAGGTCGGCCACCAGCCGCGTGACGACGGCCGGTGACAGGTTCAGCTCTCGCGCCGCGCCGGCGAAGCTCCCGGCGTCGATGACACGGGCGAACACCCGCATCGAATGGAGTCGATCCATGGGATTGTTTCTGGTTCAGCAATGCCGTGTTCGATCGTACGCGCTTTATTGAACGAACGGCAATGCCTACAGTTCATCCCATCGCAACGCTCAACCGAAAGGACAGCACCATGAACCGCAAGCAACTCATCGCCGCCGCCGCCCTCGCCGTGATCGGCAGCTCCGCCTTCGCCGTCGAAGCCGAGCAGGTGGTCGCGCCCAAGGGCCAGCTGACCCGCGCCGAAGTCCAGGCCGAGTACGTCCGCGCCCGCACCGCTGGCGAGCTGGTGTACTCGAACGAGAGCTACAGCGGCGTGCGCGCCCAGTCGTTCGCCGCCCGCAACGGCGCGATCGAGCGCACCGCGACCCGCAGCCGCGACGAAGTGCGCGAGGAAGCGCGCGCCGCCAGCCGCAACACGACGTTCAACCAGAACTACGTCGGTGGCTGAGCCCGGACGAGGGGCCGTGCCTGCGCACGGACCCTCGCTTGGCGAAGCGTCCCGGCATGCAGGCCGGGACGTGGACAAGCCGAACCAGGCCGCCTCCGGGCGGCCTTCGTCATGGCCGGCCCGACAATACGCGGCCATGCTGCGAATCACCGAACTGCGACTGCCGCTGAACCACCCCGAGCCCGCCCTGCGCGAGGCGGTGCTGGCGCGGCTGGGCATTGCCGATGCGGCGCTGAAGCGCATCGACCTGTTCCGCCGCGGCTACGACGCGCGCCGCAAGAGCGACATCGTGCTGGTCTACACGCTGGACTGCGAGGTCGACGACGAGGCCGCCGTGCTGGCCCGCCGCGCCGGCGACCCGCACGTGCGCATCGCGCCGGACACGCGCTACCGCGTCGTCGGCCACGCGCCGGCCGACTTTGCGGCGAAGCAGCCGCTGCGGCCCCTGGTCATCGGCTTCGGCCCGTGCGGCCTGTTCGCCGCGCTGATCCTCGCGCAGATGGGCCTGCGGCCGATCGTTCTCGAGCGCGGCAAGGCCGTGCGCGAGCGCACGCAGGACACCTGGGGCCTGTGGCGCCGCCGCGAATTGAACCCCGAGTCGAACGTGCAGTTCGGCGAGGGGGGTGCGGGCACCTTCTCCGACGGCAAGCTGTGGAGCCAGATCAGCGACCCGCGCCACCTGACGCGCAAGGTGCTCACGGAGTTTGTCAAGGCCGGCGCACCGGAAGAGATCCTGTACGTCAGCAAGCCGCACATCGGCACCTTCCGGCTCGTCTCGATGATCGAGAAGATGCGCGCCGACATCGATGCGCTGGGCGGGGAGATCCGCTTCAAGAGCCATGTCACCGACCTGCACATCGAAGCCGGCCAGGTGCGCGGCGTGACACTGGAAGACGGCATGCAGATCGACGCCTCCCACGTGATCCTCGCGCTCGGCCACAGCGCGCGCGACACCTTCGCGATGCTGCACGCGCGCGGCGTCTACATGGAGCCCAAGCCCTTCTCGGTCGGCTTTCGCATCGAGCACCCGCAGTCGATCATCGACCGTGCGCGCTTCGGCCCCAACGCCGGCCACCCGCTGCTCGGCGCGGCCGACTACAAGCTGGTGCACCACGCGAAGAACGGCCGCTCGGTCTACAGCTTCTGCATGTGCCCGGGCGGCACAGTGGTGGCCGCCACCTCGGAGCCGGGCCGCGTGGTCACCAACGGCATGAGCCAGTACTCGCGCAACGAGCGCAACGCGAATGCCGGGATCGTCGTGGGCATCGCACCGGCCGACTACCGGCAGGACGGCCTGACCGACGGCCCGGTCAACCCGCTCGACGGCATCGCCTTCCAGCGCGCGCTCGAATCGCGTGCCTTCGCGCTCGGCGGCGAGAACTACGACGCGCCGGGCCAGCGCCTGGCCGACTTCTTGGCCGACCGGCCCTCACGCGGGTTCGACACGGTGCAGCCCTCCTACAAGCCTGGCGTGCTGCCGACGAACCTGGGTGAGGCCGGCAACGAGAGCCTGCCGGCCTATGCGATCGAGGCGATCCGCGAGGCTCTGCCTGCGTTCGAGCGGCAGATCAAGGGCTTCGCCCTGCCCGATGCGGTGCTGACCGGCGTGGAGACGCGCACCTCGTCGCCGCTGCGCATCACGCGCGGCCGCGACTGGCAAAGCCTGAACGTCAAGGGCCTGTACCCGGCCGGTGAAGGCGCGGGCTATGCGGGCGGGATCATGTCCGCCGGGGTCGACGGCATCGAGGTGGCCGAAGCGGTGGGCCGTTCCATGCTCGGCATCGCGCCGGCCGACAGCGGCGGCACCGCCACCCGCACGACGAACTTCACTGGGGCTTGACCAGCAGGTCCTGGATCGCCACCGACTTGACCGCAGCCTCCTCGCCATCGTCGCCGAGGTAGGCGTTCAGGCGGTCGCGCATGTCGTCGGCCAGGCGCGGAATGCCCTGCGGTGAACCGATCTGTGCGCGCGTCTGCTGCGCGATGCTGACCTCGAGCAGCAGGCCGACCTGCTGCACGTTGCGCTGGATCTGCGCCTTGGCGTCGCTGCCCTGCACGTCGAGCGCGACACGCGCCTTCACCACGGTGCCGTCGACCGTGGTCGCTCGCACCTGCGGCAGGCTCACCCAGTCCGGCGCTGCCTTGGCGGGCGTGGGTTCGTTCCACGGCAGGTCGACCCAGGAGATGCCCACCGAGATGCCCAGCGGCAGCGCGACCAGCGCGCCCAGCATGGCGACGCCGATCAGGTTGCGGCGGTTGTCGGAACCGGAGTCGGTGTCGGCGGGGGGCGGTGTGGCAGCCATCGTCGGCAAGTGGGCAGGACGGAACCTCGATTAGAGGGCCCGCGGGCCTGCCAAAGCCACCGGATCAGCGCGGCGAAAACCGCGCAGTTGTGGCGGCTGCCACGAAAGCCGCGACTACGGGCAGGCGGCCATCACTTGTGCGACCGCTGCCGTCAATTTCTTGCCATACGGCACATGCAGGAATTCGTTCGGGCCATGTGCATTGCTCTTCGGCCCGAGCACGCCGCAGACCATCATCTGCGCCTGCGGGAAGCCCTGCTGCAGCATGCCCATCAGCGGGATCGTGCCGCCCTGTCCGATGTAGCCGCAGGACTCGCCGAAGTGCGTGGTCGACGCGGCGTTCAGCGCGGCGTCCAGCCAGGGCGCCAGCGCCGGCGCGTTCCAGCCGCTGGCCCCTTGCGCACCGACACGGCCATCGGCCGCGAAGGTGACCTTGGCGTTGTAGGGCGCGTTGTCCTCGAGCAGCGCCTTCAGTTCGGCGGCGGCGCAGTTCCCGTCGACCAGCGGCGGCAGTCGCAGCGACAGCTTGAACGCGGTGTACGGCCGCAGCACGTTGCCGGCGTTGCGCAGTTCGGGGAAGCCATCGGCGCCGGTCACGCTGAGCGTCGGCTTCCAGGTGCGGTTGAGCAGCGCCTGCGTCGGGTCGGTGGTGGTGGGCAGGGTCGGGCCGCCATCGGCGCCGCACGCCCAGGGAAAGCGCTTCCACACCTCGTCGCCGAGGATGGCCGCGGTGGCGCGCGCCTGCTCGAGGCGGTCGGCCGGGATCTCGCAATGGAAGGCCTGCGGCAGCAGGTTGCCGGTCTTCGAGTCCTCCAGGCGGTCGAGCACCTGGCGCAGGATGCGGAAGCTCGACGGCACCAGGCCGCTCGAGTCGCCCGAGTGCACGCCCTCGGTGAGGATCTCCACCTTCAACGTGCCGGTGACGTTGCCGCGCAGGCTGGTGGTCAGCCACAGCTGGTCGTAGTTGCCGGCACCGCTGTCCAGGCAGACCACCAGCGCGACGTTGCCCAGCCGCGGCCGCAGGATGTCGATGTAGGCCGGCAGGTCGAACGAGCCGCTTTCCTCGCAGCTCTCGATGATGCCGACGCAGCGCGGCCTCGGGATGCCCTGCCGGTCGAGCGCCTCGATCGCGGTGATCGAGGCGTAGACCGCATAACCGTCGTCGGCGCCGCCGCGGCCGTAGAGCAGGCCGTTCTCGTACTTCGGCGTCCAGGGCCCCAGGTCGTTGCGCCAGCCGTTGAACTCGGGCTGCTTGTCGAGGTGGCCGTACAGACAGATGGTGTCGGTGCTGCCTGCCTTGGTGGCCGGCACCTCGAAGAAGATCACCGGCGTGCGGCCGGGCAGGCGCACCACCTCGAGCGTCAGGCCGGCGATCTTGCGCCCTTCCACCCAGGTGGCTGCGTCACGGACCACACGCTCGATGTAGCCGTTGTTCGCCCAGTCCGCATCGAACATCGGGCTCTTGGCGGGAATGGCGATGTAGTCGGTCAGCGCCGGGACGATGCGCTCGTCCCAGGCCTGTGCGGCGAAGTCGGCGATCGCGGAGGCTTCGTCGGGCTGCAGCGGCAGCAGCGGATCACGGGCGTTCATTCGGGGCACTCCCTTCGAAGGCAGGACGACGAGTGTAGAACCGGCTCAGCCTTGCTGCAGCAGCCACTCGCGCAGGCGCGCAAACACCTGGGCCTGCTCGGGCTCGTTGAAGATCTCGTGGCAGAGCGGCGCAAACACCTGCGCCTGCACGACGCCGGCCGGCGCCGCCTGCGCGAACTCGGCGCTGCCGCGCGGCGCAACGCATCGGTCGCTGCCGGCCCACATCAGCAGCGTCGTCACGTGCCAGCGCGGTGCGAGGCGACGCACGAGTTCGCCGCCATCGAGGATGAAGCGTGCCAGCCGCGGGGTGATGCGGTCGTGCACCAGCGGATCGGCCACGTAGGCGCGCACCACCGCAGCATCGCGGGACACCCAGGCGGGCTTCAGGCCGTTGCCCACCGCCAGGTCCGGCGCGAGGCCACCGAGCGTGGCCAGCAGCAACTTCTGCAGCACGTTCATGTCGGCGGCCAGCGCCGGCGAGGACAGCACCAGCGCGTCGACCTCGCGGTGCCAGCGCGCCGGCGGCGTCTGCAGGCCCTCGGCGACGAAGCGAGCCGCGATCAGCCCGCCCATGCTGTGGCCGAGCAGCACCAGCTTGCCCGGCTGCGCCGCGCGCACAGCATCGATCACGACGGCGAGGTCCTCGAGCAGGGCCTCGTCGTGCGCGATGCGTCCGCGCGCGCCCGCGCTGCGGCCGTGGCCGCGGTGGTCGTACGAGACCACGTCCCAGCCGGCGTCGTTCAGCATGGCGGCCACGTGGGCGTAGCGGCCGCCGTGCTCGCCCAGGCCGTGGACGATCAGCACCGTGCCGTGAGCCTGCGGGCGCGGCCAGCGGTGCAGGTGCAAGGTCAGTCCATCGGCGGTGCTGGCTGTGCTCAGGGTCGGCGTCATGACGCCCAGTGTAGGCAGTGGCGGCTGTCCTGCGGGATTGACAAGCCGGCGCGCAGCGCTAGTCTCTCGGCCCTCGTTGGAGTACGCGATGAACGATTTCTTCACCCTGCAGCACGACGGCCCGGTCGCCCACCTGCAGCTCAACCGCCCCGAGCGCATGAACACCATGACGCCGGCGTTCTTCCCGGCGCTGCGCAACGCGGTGCGCGGCCTGCAGGACGACGGCAGCACGCGGGCGCTGGTGATCTCGTCGACCGGCAAGCACTTCAGCGCCGGCATGGCGCTGGATGTGTTCGCCGGCGCCCCGGCCCCGACCGCCTCGCCGGCCTCGGACCGCCGCGACCCGAACGGCGACTCGCAGCGCCAGGCCGTCGGCGCGCTGATGCAGATGCTCGACACCGGCAGCGCGCGGGCGCGGCTGAGCTTCCAGGAGTCACTGCGCCGCCTCGTCGACTGCTTCAGTGCGATCGACGAAGCACGCTTCCCGGTGATCTGCGCGGTGCAGGGCGGCTGCATCGGCGGCGCGCTCGACCTCGCCACCGCCTGCGACATCCGCGTCTGCAGCGCCGACGCCTTCTTCACCGTGCAGGAGATCCACATCGGCATGATGGCCGACCTCGGCGTGCTGCAACGCCTGGCGAAGATCGTGCCGCCCGGCGTGGCGCGGCAGATGGCCTACACCGGCGAGTGGGTCGTAGCCAAGCGCGCGCTCGAGACCGGCCTCGTCAACGCCGTGCTGGCCGACCCGGGCGCGCTGCTCGACCACGCGCTGACGCTGGCACGGCAGATCGCCGCCAAGTCGCCGCTGGCCGTGGCCGGCAGCAAGATGGCGCTCAACCACGCACGCGACCACGGCACCGCCGCGGCGCTGCAGCAGATGACGCTACTGCAGAGCGCGATCTTCGACACCACCGAGATGGCCGAGGCCATCGCCGCCTGGAAGGAAAAGCGTGACGGCGACTTCGCGCCGCTGATGCCGATCACGCGCGTCTGATCGGCGGCGGCCGCCGCGCCGCGGGCTCGCCTGCAGACGCTCGCGTCTTTGGTTAGCATCGGTCAAGAGCAGTCCCCCGCACGCCGAGCCCACCGGCTCGCCTCCCCCGCGTGCATCTCCACTGAACCGGTTCGTCGGCCCATGAGGCCGGGCGAACGCCTTTTCGAGGACAGGCCATGACTCCTGGCGCTCGCGCGCTCGCGCTTTCGATTGCCGTTGCCGGCACCGTCTCGATCAGCGGCTGCGGCCGCAGCCAGGCCCAGGGCGGGCCGCCGATGGCGCCGCCGGTGTCGGCCGCGCCGGCGGTCAGTCGCAACGTGCCGCTGTACGAGGAGTTCAGCGGCCGCCTGGAAGCCACCGAGACCGTCGAGATCCGCTCGCGCGTGGCCGGCACGCTGCAGCGCGTGCACTTCCGCGACGGTCAGGAGCTCAAGCGCGGCGAGCTGATGTTCAGCATCGACGCGCGCCCCTATGCGGCCGAGCTGAACCGGCTGGAAGCGCAGCTCGCGTCCGCACGCAACGCCGCCGCGCTGGCCGACACCGAGCTGGCACGCACCCGCAAGCTGCTCGATCAGAAGGCCGTCTCGCAGCAGGAGGCCGACCAGGCCGAGGCGTCGGCGCGCAACGCGGCCTCTGCGGTGAAGGCCGCCGAGGCGGGCGTGGCGGCGGCGCGGCTGAACATCGAGTACACGCAGATCCGCGCACCGATCGCCGGCCGCGCCTCGCGCGCCAACGTCACCGCAGGCAACCTGGTCGCGGTAGGCGACCCGGTGCTGACCACGCTGGTCGCGCAGGACAAGGTGCATGCCTGGTTCGACGTCAGCGAGCAGGCCTACCTGCGTGCGCGCGCCTCGGGCAAGGGCGGCGCGCTGCCCAAGGTCGAGATGGCCCTGTCCGACGAGAGCGGCTTCCCGCACGCCGGCAACGTCGACTTCGTCGACAACCGCCTGAACCCGGCCACCGGCGCGATCCGCATGCGCGCGGTGTTCGACAACAAGGACCGCCGCTTCCTGCCCGGGCTGTACGCCCGCGTGCGCCTGTCCGGCGGCACCGCCACGGGTGCGGTGCTGACGCCCGAGCGCGCCATCGGCACCGACCAGACCAAGCGCTACGTGTTCGTGGTCGGCGCCGACAAGACCGCGCAGTTCCGCGAGGTGCAGCTCGGCGCGCTGGTCGACGGCATGCGCGTCATCACCGGCGGCCTGAAGGCCGGCGAGCTGGTGGTCGTCAACGGCCTGCAGCGGGTGCGCCCCGGCGCGCCGCTGAACGCGCAGGTGCTGCCGGTCGATGCGCAGGGCATGCCGGTGGAGGCGCCGCCCGCACCGCCGCCGGGCGCTGCGCCTGCCTCGGCACCCGCCGGTGGCGCGTCGGCACCGAAGAAGGCCTGAGGCACGCGCCATGAACATCTCGCGCTTCTTCATCGACCGCCCGCGCTTCGCGGCGGTGCTGTCGATCATGATCTTCCTGGTCGGCCTGATCGCCGTGCAGCGGCTGCCGATCTCCGAGTACCCCGAGGTCACGCCGCCGCAGGTGGTGGTGCGGGCCCAGTTCCCCGGCGCCAACCCGCGCGTCATCGCCGAGACCGTCGCCACGCCGCTGGAAGAGCAGATCAACGGCGTCGAGAACATGCTGTACATGAACAGCCAGGCCTCGGCGGACGGCTCGATGACGCTGTCGATCAGCTTCAAGATCGGCACCAACCCGGAGGTCGCGGCTACCGAGGTGCAGAACCGCGTCAACCGCGCGCTGCCGCGCCTGCCCGAGATCGTGCGCCAGATCGGCGTGACCACCGAGAAGAGTTCGCCGAACTTCATCATGGTCGTGCACATGGTGTCGCCGGACAACCGCTACGACGCGCTGTACCTGCGCAACTACGCGGCGCTGAACGTGCGCGACCAGCTGCTGCGCATCCAGGGCATCGGCACCGTGCTGGCCTTCGGCTCGGGCGACTACGCGATGCGCATCTGGCTCGACCCCGACAAGCTGGCCGCGCGCAACCTGACCTCGGCCGACGTGGTCAAGGCGCTGCGCGAGCAGAACGCGCAGGTCGCGGCCGGCGTCGTCGGCGCACCGCCGGCACCGAACCGCACCGAGTTCCAGCTCGCCGTCAACACGCAGGGGCGGCTGTCCACCGAGGCCGAGTTCGCCGACGTGATCGTCAGTGCCGACAACGCCGACGGCTCGCTGGTGCGCGTGAAGGACATCGGCCGCGTCGAGATGGGCCCGAACACCTATGCGCTCGGCTCGCTGCTGAACAACAAGGAGGCCGCCGCGCTGGGCATCTTCCAGGCACCGAACTCGAACGCGCTGGCGCTGTCAGCGCAGGTGCGCGCGACGATGGACGAGCTGAAGAAGGACTTCCCGCCCGGCGTCGACTACGCCATCGTCTACGACCCGACGCGCTTCGTGCGCACCTCGATCGAGAAGGTGATCTCGACGCTGGTCGAGGCCATCCTGCTGGTCGTGCTGGTGGTGGTGATCTTCCTGCAGACCTGGCGCGCGTCGATCATCCCGCTGCTGGCGGTGCCGGTGTCCATCGTCGGCACCTTCGCGGTGCTGCTGGCGCTGGGCTTCTCGATCAACACGCTCACGCTCTTCGGCCTCGTGCTGTCGATCGGCATCGTCGTCGACGACGCGATCGTGGTGGTCGAGAACGTCGAGCGCAACATCGAGGAGGGCCTGAACCCGCGCGACGCGGCGGTCAAGGCGATGCACGAGGTCAGCGGGCCCATCGTCGCGATCGGCCTGGTGCTGTGCGCCGTGTTCGTGCCGCTCGCCTTCGTCAGCGGTCTCGAGGGCCAGTTCTACCGCCAGTTCGCCGTGACCATCGCGATCTCGACCGTGATCTCGGCCTTCAACTCGCTGACCCTGTCACCGGCGATGGCCGCGATCCTGCTCAAGCCGCACGACGTGCCCAAGGACTGGCTGACACGCGGCATGGACGCGGTGTTCGGCGGCTTCTTCCGCTGGTTCAACCGGGTCTTCAAGCGCAGTTCGGACGGCTACGCCGGCAGCGTCACCACGGTGGTGGCGCGGCGCAAGGTGGTGGCGCTGGTGATCTACGCGCTGCTGCTGGTCGCCACGGTGCTGCTGTTCATGCGCGTGCCGCCCGGCTTCGTGCCTCAGCAGGACAAGCAGTACCTGATCGGCATCGCGCAGCTGCCCGAGGGCGCCAGCCTGCAGCGCACGACCGAGGTGCTGCGCCGGCTGTCGGACATCGCCCAGGGCGTTCCCGGCATCAAGGACTCGGTGGCCTTCCCGGGCCTGTCGATCAACGGCTTCACCGCCGCGCCGAACGCCGGCATCGTGTTCTTCGGCCTCGACGAATTCGACAAGCGCCAGACGCCCGAGCTCAGCGCCGACGCCATCGTCGGCCAGGTCAACATGCGGCTGGGCGCGATCCAGGACGCCTTCCTGTTCGTGCTCTCGCCGCCGCCGGTCAACGGCCTGGGCAACGCCAGCGGCTTCAAGCTGCAGATCCAGGATCGGGCCGGCCTGGGCGAAGGCGCACTGCAGGGCGCCGTGCAGCAGCTGATGGGCCGTGTCTACGGCGATCCGAACAGCGGCATCACGCAGTTCTTCAGCAACTACCAGATCAACGTGCCGCAGCTGTTCGCCGACGTCGACCGCACCAAGGCCAAGCAGATGGGCGTGAGCCTGACCGACGTCTACGAGACCATGCAGACGTATCTCGGCTCGCTGTACGTCAACGACTTCAACCGCTTCGGCCGCACCTTCCAGGTCATCGTGCAGGCCGACGCCGACCACCGCGCGCGGGCGGAGGACATCGGGCGACTGAAGGTGCGCAACAACAAGGGCCAGATGGTGCCGCTGTCGGCCATCATGACGGTGCAGCCGACCTTCGGCCCCGGCGCGGTGACGCGCTACAACGGCTTCTTCGCTGCCGACATCAACGGCGCGCCCAAGCCCGGCATCAGCTCGGGCCAGGCGCAGGCCGAGATGGAGAAGATCCTCGCGCAGACGCTGCCGCGCGGCCTGGGCTACGAGTGGACCGAGCTGGTCTACCAGGAGAAGATCGCCGGCAACACGATGATCCTCATCTTCCCGCTGTGCGTGCTGCTGGTGTTCCTGGTGCTGGCGGCCACCTACGAGAGCTGGACGCTGCCGCTGGCGATCATCCTGATCGTGCCGATGTGCATCCTCTCGGCGATGGCCGGGGTGTGGATCAGCGGGCTGCTCGGCGCGCCGGGTGACAACAACATCTTCACCAAGGTGGCGCTGGTGGTGCTGGTCGGCCTGGCGTGCAAGAACGCGATCCTGATCGTCGAGTTCGCGAAGGACCTGGAGGAGAAGGGCGAGAAGCTGATGCATGCCATCGTGCACGCCACGCGCATGCGGCTGCGCCCGATCCTGATGACCTCGATCGCCTTCATCGCCGGCGTGATCCCGCTGGTGCTGTCCACCGGCGCCGGCGCCGAGATGCGCCGTGCGATGGGCATCGCGGTGTTCTCCGGCATGCTCGGCGTGACCTTCTTCGGCCTGTTCCTGACGCCGGTCTTCTACGTGGTGCTGCGCCGCTTCACCGAGAAGCGGCGTGCGGCGGCTGCGCACGCCAAGTCGGTGGCGCTGCAGCATGGAGGCGACCATGTCTGAGTTCCGCATCTCCCTGATCCCGCTGGCCGTGCTGGCCCTGCTCGGCGGTTGCGCGGTCGGCCCCGACTACCGCGCGCCGCAGGCCGATGCGGCCGAGCCGGCCTTCGTGATGTCTGCCGCCACCGGCGAGCCGGCCGCCACCTTCTGGCGCGGCTTCGCCGACCCGGTGCTCGATGCGCTGATCGCCGAGGCCGTCACGGCCAACGCCGACGTGCGCCTCGCGCAGGCCCGGCTGCGCGAAGCCCGCGCGCTGGCCGGCGAGGCCGACGCGAACCGCTTGCCGAGCGTGAACCTCGGCGCAGGCGCAGGCCGCGGCAACGAGGTCGGGTTCCCGATCGACAACTACCTGAGCGTGTCCGGCGTCTTCAACTGGGAGCTCGACTTCTTCGGCCGCGCGGGCCGCGCCAGCGAAGCGGCCGCGGCGCAGGTGCAGGCCGGCGAGGCCGGCGTGCTGGCCGCGCAGCGCCTGGTCGGCGCGGAGCTGGCCACGCAGTACATCGCACTGCGTGCGCTGCAGCAGCGGCTGGTGGTGGCACAGGAGTCGCTGACCAACCAGCGCGAGACGCAGCGCATCGTCAAGGCCCGTGCCGACCTCGGCCGCGGCACGCCGCTGGACGTGGCACGTGCCAATGCGCTGGTCGAAAGCACCGAGGCGTCGATCCCGGCGCTGCAGGGCGCGGTCGAACGCACGGCGCTGCGCATCGCCACGCTGAGTGGCCGCACGCCGCGCGCGACGCTCGCCTTGCTGGCCGAGGCGAAGCCGCTGCCCAGCCTGCCGGCAACGAGCGCGGAGTCGATCGCCGTCGGCACGCCGCAGGCGCTGTTCGAGCGCCGCCCCGACATCCGCGCGGCCGAGCGGCAGCTGGCGGCCGCCACCGCCGCGGTGGGCGTCGCGGAGGCCGACCTCTACCCGCGAATCAGCCTGGTCGGCGCGCTCGGCTTCACGGCCTCGCGTGCCTCCGACCTGTTCGAGAGCGCAGGCCGCAGCACCAACCTCGGCGCCAGCCTGAGCTGGAGCGCGCTCGACTTCGGCCGCGTGCGCAACCGCATCGGTGCGAGCGAAGCGCGTGCGCAGGCGGCGCTGGTGCAGTGGGAGCAGACGCTGCAGCTGGCGCTGGAAGAAACCGAAGGTGCGCTGTCGTCGTACTCGCGCAGCGTGCAACAGTCCACGCGGCTGGAGAACGCGGCACGCGAGTCGGCCGAGGCCGCGCGGCTGGCACGCGTGCGCTACGAGGCCGGTGCGGCCGACCTGCTGACCGTGCTCGACGCCGAGCGCACGGCGCTCTCGGCGCGCGATGCGCTGGTGCAGTCGCAGCAGGGCAGCCTGGCCGCGCTGGTGGCGGTCTACCGCGCCCTCGGCGGCGGCTGGGCGCTGCCGGCCTGAACCGGCCCGCCTTCGGCCCGGCCAACGGACCGCTTCAGCCCACCGCCAGCGCCGGCCCCATCGCCGCGGCCAGGTGGCAGCCGCTGCCGGCCATCACGAACAGGTGCCACACGAAGTGGCCGAAGCGCAGCGACGAGTCGAACACGAAGAACGCCGTGCCGATCAGGTAGGCCGCGCCCCCGGCGGCCAGCCACAGCAGCGCACTCGCGTCCATCGCCACCAGCCCCGGCCAGGCGGCCAGCAGCGCGCCCCAGCCGAGCAGCAGGTACAGGCCGAGCGACAGGCGGCGGTTGGTCAGCCGGCGCATCAGCTTGAGCGCCGCGCCGGCCAGCGCCAGCACCCACACCAGCGCGCAGGTGGCGACGCCCACCCAGCCGGGCATCGCGCCGAGCGTGAACGGCGTGCTGCTGCCGGCGATGAAGAGGTAGATCGCCGCATGGTCGGCCGCGCGGGCCCACAGCTTGGCGCGTCCAGCGGGCAGCGCGTGGTACACGGCGGAGGCGAGGAAGACCAGCACCATGGTCGCGCAGAACACCGTCACCGACGCCACGCCCAGCGCGCCGGCCTGGCGCGGCGCGGCCTGCGCCAGCGTCGGCCAGGCGACCACCGGCAACGCGCAGGCGAGTGCGTGGCTGGCGGCGTTGGCGATCTCTTCCGCGCGGGTCTGCGGCCGCGGCGGTGCTGCGGTTCGCGGGTGAAGATCGAGGTGCAGGCGCATGTCGCTACTGAACGCCTGATGCGCGCTGCGCGCATCCCCTCGAAAGGGCCGGAACCCCGCGTTCGCGCGCCTTCGAACTTGGGGGAAGGGTTCTCAATCGGTCAGCGGAACGGACTGGCGCTCGCGAACCACAGCCCGATGCCGGTGGCGATGATGAAAGCGCCGTCGAGCACGCCCACCAGCAGGAAGACCTTGGTCTGCAGCGGTTCCATCAGCTCGGGCTGGCGCGCCGAGGCTTCCAGGAACTTGGCGCCCAGCAGGCCCACGCCGAGACAGGAGCCGATGGCGCCCAGGCCGATCATGTGGCCCACGGCGAGCGGGAGGAGGTCGATGCCGTTCATGAGGTGCAGTCCTTGCTTCGTGGATCGTCGGACGTATGCTCGCCGGCATCGTGCTCACCGTCGATGACCTCGGAGGTCAAGTTTCCTCATGCTGATCAAGAACGCCACGCTTCCCGACGGCCGCACCGGCATCGACCTGCTGGTGCAGGACGGGCGCTTCGCCGCCATCGCACCGAACCTGGCCGCGCCCGAGGGCGTGCGCGTGGTCGAGGCCGGCGGCCAGCTGCTGGCGCCGCCCTTCGTCGACGCCCACTTCCACATGGACGCGACGCTCAGCTACGGCCTGCCGCGCGTGAACCAGAGCGGCACGCTGCTCGAGGGCATCGCGCTGTGGGGCGAGCTCAAGCCGCAGCTGACGCAGCAGGCGCTGGTCGACCGCGCGCTGCAGTACTGCGACTGGGCGGTGGCCAGGGGGCTGCTGGCGATGCGCTCGCATGTCGACGTCTGCGACGACCGGCTGCTCGCGGTCGAGGCGCTGCTGCACGTGCGCGAACGGGTGAAGCCCTACCTCGACCTGCAGCTGGTCGCCTTCCCGCAGGACGGTGTGCTGCGTTCGCCCACCGCGCTGGCCAACCTGAAGCGTGCCCTGGGCATGGGTGTGGACGTGGTCGGCGGCATCCCGCACTTCGAGCGCACCATGGCCGACGGCGCCGAGAGCGTGCGCATCCTCTGCGAGATCGCCGCCGAGCGCGGCCTGCGCGTCGACATGCACTGCGACGAGAGCGACGACCCGCTGAGTCGCCACATCGAGACGCTGGCCTTCCACACCCAGCGGCTCGGGCTGCACGGCCGTGTGACCGGTTCGCACCTGACGTCCATGCACTCGATGGACAACTACTACGTCTCCAAGCTGCTGCCGCTGATCCGCGAGGCCGGCGTGCATGCCGTCGCCAACCCGCTGATCAACATCACGCTGCAGGGCCGGCACGACAGCTACCCGAAGCGCCGCGGCATGACCCGCGTGCCCGAGATGCTGGCCGCGGGCATCAACGTCGGCTTCGGCCACGACTGCGTGATGGACCCGTGGTATTCGCTCGGCAGCGGCGACATGCTGGAGGTCGCCGCGATGGGCCTGCACGTGGCGCAGATGACCTCGCAGGCGCAGATGCGCCAGTGCTTCGACGCGGTCACCGTCAACAGCGCGAGGATCCTCGGGCTGGAGGACCACGGCCTGGCCGTCGGCAAGGCCGCCGACTTCGTGCTGCTGCAGGCCGGCGACCCGATCGAGGCCATCCGCCTGCGCGCGACGCGGCTGATGGTGGTGCGCCGCGGCGAGGTGGTGGCCTGCACGGCACCCGCCAAGGCGGTGATGTCGCTGCCGGGGCGGCCGGTGACGGTGGACTTCCGGCTTCAGCGCTGACGCGGCGCCGCCGCATCGCGGAAGAACTGGATGCGCTCCTCGTCCGCCGGGTGCGACGAGATCGCGATGCCCAGCGTGTTGTCGCCGTTCTCCTTGGCCATCTTCTCGAAGAAGCCGACCATCACCGCGGGCGACAGGCCGGCGTCGCGCAGCACGCGCGCCGCCTCGCCATCGGCGCGCCGCTCGGCGTCGCGCGAATAGGCCGACTGGCCCAGCACCACCGGCACGGCGGCCAGCAGGCTGCTGAAGTCACCGACCACCGCGCTGGCCAGCACACCGACGGCGCTGGCCTGCAGCAGCATGCGCATGCCGTCGCGGTGGCGCACGTGGCCGAGCTCGTGGCCGAGCACGCCGGTGACCACGGCCGCGTCACCGTCGACCAGCTTGACCAGCTCGTCGGTCATCACGATGGTGCCGCCGGGCAGCGCAAAGGCGTTCGGCCCGATGCGGCTCTTGCGGAACTCGACGCGGTGCGCCGGCACGCTGCCGGTCGGCTGCGCGGCCAGCGCCTGCGCGAAGGCTTCGCGCAGGCGCTGCTGCTCGGCCAGCGGCAGCGCGCTGGGCTTCATCAGCTGCTCGTCGAGCGAGCGCATCGCCACCTCTCCGACAGCGCGGTCCGCACTCTCGGGGATCAGCACCAGCGCCGCGGCGGCCGCGCGCGGAATGCCCCAGACATAGAGACCCACCACCACCACGACCAGGCCGACGAGGCTGGCCAGCACCGCCCGCCAGCTCTGCTGCGCGCGCACGACGACGCCGTCGCTGCGGCCGCAGGCCAGCGCGAAGGCATCCCAGGCGGTGGCATCGGCGCAGTGCAGCGAGGCGCCGTCGGGCAGCTCGGCGACGCGCTGGCCGTGGCGCGTGCGCTCCGGCCAGCGCAAGTGCGCCAGCGGCACGCGCACGTCGACGCCCTCGCCGCGGATCAGCAGCTGCACGCCGTCGCGGCGCAGGCGCACGGCACGGGCGCGCGCGCTGCGGCCGTCGAAGTACTCGGCGGCCAGCTCGTCGTCCACGCGTCGCCCGCCCGAAGGACTACAGGCCGATGTCCAGGCCGAACAGGTCGCCGGCCGCATCGCCTGCGGCCTCGCCTTCGGCGGCGCGCGCGCTGTCTTCCAGCGTCTGCGGGTCGACCTGCAGCACCAGCGTGACCGCCTGCACACGCATGCGCTGCATCGCCACCGCGGCAAAGGGCCAGTACAGGCCGAGTGTCAGTACGATCAGCAGCCAGTTCTTCAAGGTCAGCCCGAACAGCGGCCAGAAGCGCAGCGTGCTCTCGAAGCCGACCGCATCGCTCGCGGTGCGCGACCACAGCAGGTTCTGCATCTTCGCGGTGAAGTAGGGGCGCGGCACCAGTTGCACCGCGAGCAGGCCGATCGCGAACATCAGCATGCCGATGACGAAGAAGACCATCGCGCCGCCGCCGGGTGCGCCCGTGCTCAGGCCGCGGCCGATGCCCAGCGCGGCGGCGACGCCGATCACCACCGCGAGCAGGATGCCGACCACCATCATGCCCGCCGTGCCGATGCCGGCCGTCTCGGCGAACACGCCATAGAAGGAGCCGGGGCCGGTGCGCAGCTCGGTCTGTTCGCGGCCATAGGCGTAGTGGTCGTGCTGGTACTTCTTCAGCCGCCACCACCACCAGGGCGCCAGTGCGAAGAAGCCGACGATCACGCCCAGCATCAGCAGCCCGTACCAGGCCGGCGGCTGCGTCTCGTCGGGCACCGCCACCAGCGCGCCGACGATCACCAGCCCGGGCACGAAGAACGGCAGCAGCGCCGCATAGGCGCCGCGCACCGAGCCGCGGAAGCGAAAGCGCAGCCCGCGCCAGCTGGTGTTGGCCAGCCGGAACTGCATCGACGACTTGAGCAGGGCCGGCCACACGGCCGCGACCACCAGGAAGGCGATGAAACCGGCCAGCGGCGAGAAGTGTCCGGCGCCCGAGTACATCAGCAGCAGCAGCGCAACGAGGGCATAGCCGCGCAGCATCTTCTTCGGGTCGGCGTGGAAGCCCAGCGGATGCTCGCCGACCAGCGTGTTGCCGTGGAAGTAGCGCAGCCGCCGCACCTTGGCCCAGGGGTAGTAGACGCCCAGAGTGACCAGCGTCAGCAGCAGGTTGACGATCCAGATGCGGAAGTACTCGCTGCCCGAACCGGTGAAGCGCATGGGCAGCCGCAACGGCAGCTGCAAGGGCTCGGCATCCGGGCGCGTGTCCTGCCACGCGATGGGTGCGCGCTCGCCGGGCGCGCCGCTGTCGTGTGTGTTCATTGTGCGGGCCCGGGCCTTGCGTGGGCCTGGGCACTCTCCCTGGCCGATGACTCTACCATCGGCTCCGCGAGAGGCCCTTCGCTAGAATCGTTTCACACAGGGACGAAGTCGGCACCACACATGATGAAACTCATCGGCGCTCTCACCAGCCCGTACGTGCGCAAGGTGCGCATCGTGCTGGCGGAGAAGAAGCTCGACTACCAGTTCGAACTCGAGGACGTCTGGAACGCGGACAACATCCTCAAGGCCAACCCGCTCGGCAAGGTGCCCTGCCTGGTGCTCGAGGGCGGCGAGGCGGTGTTCGATTCGCGCGTCATCGTCGAGTACCTCGACACGCGCTCGCCGGTCAGCCGCCTGATCCCCGAGTCGGGGCGCGAGCGCACCGAGGTGCGTACCTGGGAGGCGCTGTCCGATGGCCTGCTCGACGCCGCGCTGCTGGCCCGGCTCGAGGCCACCTGGGCCGGCCGCAGCGCCGAGCAGCGCAGCCAGGCGTGGATCGACCGGCAGATGAGCCGCATCGACTCCGCACTGGTGGCGATGAGCACCGGCCTGGGCGACAAACCCTGGTGCGTCGGCATCCACCTGTCGCTGGCCGACATCGCGGCCGGCTGCGCGCTGGGTTACCTCGACTTCCGCTTCCCGCAGATTCCCTGGCGCGCACGCCACCCGAATCTGGTCCGGCTGGCCGACAAGCTCGCCACGCGGCAGAGCTTCATCGACACCCTGCCACCAGCCGCCTGAAGCGGCTGGTGGCAGGGTGCGGCGCAGGGTCACATCGCAAAGCGATGTGAAGGCGCGAAGCGCCGGGCCAAAGCCACAGCCATCACACCAGCTGCAGCGACAGCGCCGAGGTGCGCCGGTCGAGCTGCAGCTTGCGGTACAGCGTGCGCACGCGCTGAGCGACCTCGCGGGTGCTGATGCGCAGATCGCGCGCGATCTCGTGCGGCAGGAAGCCGTCGCAGGTCCACTGCAGCACCTGGCGCTCGAGTCGGTCCGGGTGCAGCGGGTTCTCGTCACCGTCGACGGCCGATGCGGCATTGCTGCGCTTCCAGGCCACCGCGTCGAAGTGCGCCTTGACCTGGCGCGCGATCGCCGGCGCCATCTCGGCGCCGCCGGACAGGGCCTGTTCGATCGCCGCCACCAGCATCTGCGGCGACTGACCCTGCAGGAAGTAGCCGTCGGCGCCACGCGACAGCGCCTCGATCAGCTGCGTGTCGTCCAGCGAGAGCGTGACCACCAGCGACTTGGGACGGCCGTAGCGGCCGCTGGTGCTCAGCTCATCGAGGAAGCCGGACACCCAGCCGTCGGCCAGTTGCAGGTCGGCCAGCACCAGATCGGCCCGCAGGGCGGGCAGCTGGCTGCGGGCCTGGTCGAGGGTGGCGACCCAGCCCACCGTCTGCAGCCCTGGCGTCGCGTCGATCAGCCCGCGCATGCGGCCCGCCACCAGCGGGTCATTGATGAGCAGGAAGACGCGGGACATGGCGGCGAGGGGTTGATTGATGACATAGGGATTGTCAGCTTCACACGAAGCTGTCGCATCCCCGCAACCCGGTGGAGGAGGATCCCCCGGCCGCGGTGCGCGGCCGCTGCCGCCTTCAGCGCGGCGCCATGGCGAAGCTGTGCGCCTGAGCCAGGGGCCAGTAGGTACGGAACACCTGGTGCGGCATCTCGCCGGTCAGCAGCGAGCCCGGTGCGACGAAGGGCAGCAGGTTGGCCAGCAGCTTGACGCCCTGCTCGGAGTGCCGCCGCACGATGTGCGAGGCGGTGATCTCGCCGGGGTGGTTCAGCCCCGCGGCCTGCACCAGTTCCTTCAGCGCATGCAGCGTCTGCTGGTGGTAGTTGAAGACACGCTGGCTCTTGGTCGGCACGTCGAGCGCCTTCTGGCGCAGCGGGTCCTGCGTGGTCACGCCGGTCGGGCAGTTGCCGGTGTGGCAGCTGTGCGCCTGGATGCAGCCGAGCGCGAACATGAAGCCGCGCGCCGAGTTGCACCAGTCGGCGCCGAGTGCCATCGCACGCGCGATATCGAAGGCGCTGATCACCTTGCCGGCACAGCCGATGCGCACGCGCTCGCGCAGGTTCAACCCGACGAGGGTGTTGTGCACCAGCAGCAGCCCTTCCTGCAGCGGCGCGCCGACGTGGTCGGTGAACTCCAGCGGCGCCGCACCGGTGCCACCCTCGGCGCCGTCGACGACGATGAAGTCCGGCACGATGCCGGTCTCGAGCATCGCCTTGGCGATGGCGAACCACTCCCACGGGTGGCCGATGCACAGCTTGAAGCCGGTCGGCTTGCCGCCGGAGAGTTCGCGCAGGCGTTCGATGAAACGCATCATCTCGATCGGCGTGGTGAACGCGCTGTGCGCAGCCGGCGACACGCAGTCCACGCCCACCGGCACGCCACGCGCCTCGGCGATCTCGGCCGTCACCTTCGGCCCCGGCAGCACGCCGCCGTGGCCCGGCTTGGCGCCCTGGCTGAGCTTGAGCTCGACCATCTTCACCTGCGGCAGTCGGGCGTTCTCGGCAAAGCGCTGTTCGTCGAACGAGCCGTCGGCGGTGCGGCAGCCGAAGTAGCCGGAGCCGATCTCCCAGATCAGGTCACCGCCGTGCTGGCGGTGGTGGCGGCTGATCGAACCCTCGCCGGTGTCGTGTGCGAAGCCGCCGCGCCGCGCGCCTTCGTTCAGCGCCAGCACCGCATTGGCCGACAGCGCACCGAAGCTCATCGCCGAGATGTTGAAGATGCTGGCCTCGTAGGGCATCGCACGACCGGCACCGATGGTGATGCGGAAGTCGTGCGACGGCACGATGCTCGGCTGCATCGAGTGGTTGATCCACTCGTAGCCGATCGCGCCGACGTCCATCTGCGTGCCGAAGGGCCGCTTGTCGGGCTCGCCCTTGGCGCGCTGGTAGACCAGCGAGCGCTGCTGGCGCGAGAACGGCGCCGCCTCGTTGTCGCCTTCGATGAAGTACTGCCGCATCTCCGGGCGGATGTACTCGAGAAGGAAGCGCAGGTGGCCGATCACCGGGTAGTTGCGCAGCACCGAGTGGCGGGACTGGCGGATGTCGCGCACGCCCAGCAGCGTGAGGCCGAGGAAGAGCAGCGCCAGCAGCCCGCCCTGCCCGACCGCCACCCAGGAAAAGGCCGCCAGCATCATCGCGATGGCGCAGGCCAGCCAGGCGCCGTAGCGCACCGGGAAATGCTGGTCGAGCCGATTCAGCCAGGCGAACATGGGCACGCTCCTCGCGACGGGTCGCGCGCATCGTAGCGGCTGCCGCCGTGGTGGCTGGCGCGGGAAAGCGCGGGTTTGACGGCGCAGTTCAGGCGAAGAAGCCTAGCAGCGCCGCGGCAGTCTCGTCGGGCAGTTCCTCGGCGAGGAAGTGGCCGGCGGGCATCGCGTGGCCGCTCACCGTGGCGCTGCACTGCGCCTGCCACAGCGCCAGCGGGTCGAACAGTGCCTGCACCACGCCGCGTTCGCCCCACAGCAGCAACGTGTCGCAGCCGATCTTCTGGCCGGCCGCGCGCGAGGCGCGGTCGTGCTCGAGGTCGATGCCGGCAGCGGCGCGGTAGTCCTCGCACACCGCGTGGATGGTTTCGGCGCGGCAGAAGCAGCGTTCGTACTCGGCCAGCGCCTCAGGCTCGATGAAGCCGATGCCGCGCGAGCCCCAGCCGCCGAGCTTCCAGTGCAGGTAGAAGCGCGGGTTGCCGCCGATCATCGTCTCCGGCAGCGGGCTGGGCTGGATCAGGTGGAACCAGTGGTAGTAGGCGCTGGCGAAGCGCTGGTCGGTGGCCTCGTACATGTCCAGCGTCGGCGCGATGTCGAGCAGCGCGAGCCGGGTCACCGCGCCCGCGTGGTCCAGCGCCAGACGGTGGGCGACACGCGCCCCGCGGTCGTGCCCGCACACCGCGTAGCGTTCATGGCCGAGCGATCGCATCAACGCCGCCATGTCGGCGGCCATGGTGCGCTTGCTGTAGTTGGCATGTGCCGGCGCACCGCGCGGCTTGTCGGAGTCGCCATAGCCGCGCAGGTCGGGCAGCACCAGGCGGAAGTGCGGCGCGAGGCGCTGTGCGACGCGCTGCCACATCGCATGCGTCTGCGGGAAGCCGTGCAGCAGCAGCAGCGCGGGCGCGTCGTGGCGGCCGCCGATGCGGGCGTGCAGGTGCAGGTCACCCGCCGCGACGTCGATCTCCTCGAAGCCTTCGAACCAGTTCGTCATCGCCGTGCCTCCGATCGGCCAGAGCGGAGACGATAGCGCGATCTGCGCTCAGCCGAGCAACGTGTGCAGCCGCCGCGGCAGTTCGTCGAGGCGCAGCGGGGCCGCGGTGCCGCGTGCGCCGAAGATGCGCCGCGCGGCCGCGCCGCCGGCCGGATCGACCAGCAGGCAGGCCACCGTCAGACCCTGGCGGCGTGCACGCCGCACCGCGTGGCGCGCATCGTCGACGAGGTAGCGCGGGTCGTGCACGTCGACGTCGTGCGGGTCGGCATCGCTGATCACCAGCAGGATCTGCTCGCCGTCGCGACGCCGCGCGAGCTGCCGTGCGCCATGGCGCAGCGCGGCGCCCAGGCGCGTCGAGCCGCCGCTGCGCAGCGCCGCGACGCGGGCCCGGCAGGCCGGATCCAGCGGGTCGCCGAAGTCCAGCACCGGTTGCCACTGCACGGCATGGCGGCCGTTCGAGCTGAACGCCGCGATCGCGGTCACGAGGCCGACGCCGGCCAGTGCGCGCGCCACCTGCCAGGCCATCTCGCTGGCGGCCTGCAGCTGGCTGAGCGGCGAGTCGCCCCAGGGCGCGGCCGTCGACGCCGAGCGGTCGATCAGCAGCAGCGCGCTGCCGACGCGCCGGTTGCGCGCGCGGCCGCGGTGCAGGCGGTCGTCACCGGCGCGGCCGCTGCGCCGGGCGACTCGCAGACGCACCAGCGCGTCGAGATCGATCTGCGGCCCCTCCTGGCGCAGTTGCCAGGCGCCCCGGGCGCGAGGGCCGAGCAAGGCACGTCGCCATGCCGCCGGCATCGGCGACTCGGCGGTCGGCGGCAGACCGTCCTGTGTCTGCACACGCTGCTCGGCGACGCGGCACCAGGCCGGCCGCAGCCGGGCGATCAGTCGGTCCCATTCGGGGTGGCGGGTGGCGTCTTCGTCGGCGTCGGGCGCGGGCGGCGTGCGCCCCGGCGGCGGTGGTGCAGCTTGCTCGGCGGCCGTGTCGCTGGACGGCGCCGGCCACATCCAGCGGTGGTCGTCGCGGTAGTCCGGGCCCGGGCGGTAGCCCTTGGCGTTGAACTGCAGCCGCATCTGGCCGAGGTCGTGGCCCAGCCGCGAGGCGAGCTCGCGCAGCCGCTCGGCGCGCGGTTCGGCCAGCACCGCGCCCTCAGCATCGAGGAAGAACAGGCTGCGGCCCTTGCGCACCCACGGGTGCGGGTCGTCGTAGCGCGGGTCGGCCAGGGCGCGGGCCAGGCGCAGCAGCAGGGTCTCGACACCGTCGCCATCGAGCGGCGTGACCGTGTGCAGCGGCCGCCACCAGCGCAGCAGGCCGGGCAGCTCGCGGCCGGCCAACGCCTCGACGCGGGCGTCTTCCAGCACACCGACCAGCGCGCGCACGATCGGGCGCAGGCCACGGCCGTCGAGCACCGGCGGCGAGTAGATCAGGTGCGCCGCGGCATGCGCTGCGGCGGCCAGGCGCCAGGCCTCGGGCACCTGACCGGGCGGCGCGGCGTGCGGCAGCCGGATGCTGCGGTCGACCAGGCACGGCCCGTCCGCGTCGGCGAGCACGGCCGCGTCCAGCCCCCAGAGCGCACGCAGCGTCTGGCGCAGCGGCTCGAGCGAGATGCGTGTGTGCGGCGCTTCTGCGCTCAGCACGGGTTCGGGCAGGGCGGATCCCATGGGCCGGTCTCAGTAAGAGGCGTCGAGCGCAGCGAGCAGCGCGTCGTGGACGCCGGGCTCGTCGCTCAGCGCATCGACCACCGCCATGCGGCAGGCACGCCGCGGCGCAACGCCCTGCACCGCCAGCACCGCGGCATGCACCAGCATGCGCGTCGAGGCGCCCTCGTCCAGGCCATGGCCTTGCAGCCGCCGCGTGCGCACGCCGAAGGCGACGATCGCCGCGGCCGCGTCGAGCGCAAGGCCCGACTCGCGGGCGACGATGGCCGCCTCGGCCTCCGGCGCCGGGTAGTGGAACTCCAGCGCGCAGAAGCGCTGCCGCGTCGAAGGCTTGAGCTCTCGCGCCAGCGGGCCGGGGTTGTAGGAGACGACCAGCGCGAAGTCGGGGTGCGCGCTCAGCAGCTCGTTGCGCGCCGACAGCGGCAGCATGCGCCGCGTGTCGGCCAGCGGGTGGATCACCACCGTGGTGTCGGCGCGCGCCTCGACCAGCTCGTCGAGGTAGCAGATCGCGCCGTGGCGTGCGGCCAGCGCCAGCGGGCCGTCCTGCCATCGCGTGCCCTCGGCGTCGAGCAGCCAGCGGCCGACCAGGTCGGCCGCGCTCAGTTCGTCGTGGCAGGCCACGGTGACCAGCGGCTTGCCGAGCCGCCAGGCCATGTATTCGACGAAGCGGGTCTTGCCGCAGCCGGTCGGCCCCTTGAGCAGCAGCGGCAGGCGCTTCGCGTACGCCGCCTCGAACAGCGCGATCTCGTCGCCCGCGCCCTGGTAGTACGGCTCGCTGCGGATGCGGTACGCATCCATGGCGCGCCTTTCAGCGATGGCCGATGGTGGCCGGGTTCGGGATGCCCTCGATCGGCGCCTCCTCGGTGCCCACGGTCTCGCGCGTGATCGCCTCAACCCGCTTGCGCGTGCCCTCGGGGTCGTTGACCCATTGGCTGTAGAACTCGTAGGGGCAGGCGGCCACGCCCTTGTCGCCCTCGCGCGAGTTGATCAGCCCGGTGTAGCCGCGGTGCAGCAGCTTGAACAGGTGGTTCTCGCTCTGGCCGTTCTTGCGGAAGTCGCGGATCAGGCTCTTGGACAGCGCCGCGTACTGGATGCCCATCTCTTCCTCGCCGCATTCGCCGAGCGTGCGGCCGTCGAAGCCGACGATCGCGCTGTGGCCGAAGTAGGAGTACACGCCGTCGAAGCCGGCGGCGTTGGCCACCGCCACGTAGGTGTTGTTGGCAAAGGCCATCGCCTTGGCCATCATGATCTGCTGCTCCTTGGCCGGGTACATGTAGCCCTGGCAGCGCACGATGAGCTCGGCGCCCTTCATCGCGCAGTCGCGCCAGATCTCGGGGTAGTTGCCGTCGTCGCAGATGATCAGGCTGACCTTCAGGCCCTTGGGGCCGTCGCTGACGTAGGTGCAGTTGCCCGGGTACCAGCCCTCGATCGGCACCCAGGGCATGATCTTGCGGTACTTCTGGACGATCTCGCCCTGGTCGTTCATCAGGATCAGGGTGTTGTACGGCGCCTTGTGCGGGTGCTCCTCGTGGCGCTCGCCGGTCAGCGAGAACACGCCCCAGACCTTGGCCTTCCTGCAGGCCGCCGCGAAGATCGCCGTCTCGTCGCCGGGCACGGTGCTGGCGGTGTCGTACATCTCCTTGGAGTCGTACATGATCCCGTGCGTGCTGTACTCGGGGAAGATCACCAGGTCCATGCCCGGCAGGCCGAGCTTCATGCCCTCGATCATCGAGGCGATGTTGCGCGCGTTGGCCAGCACCTCCGCCTTGGTGTGCAGGCGCGGCATCTTGTAGTTGACGACCGCGACGCCGACGGTGTCCTTGCTGCTCGAGATGTCGCCGTGGTGCATCGTGCTCTCCCGCTGTGATCGATGCGTGCATTGCAGCGAACGGGAAGCGGCCGCGGAATACGTCGAACGACGTAGCGCGCGGCCACCGGGGTTCAGAGCGGCTTGAGCGGCACGCAGAGCAGGCAGCCGAAGCGGCCGGTCTCGGCGTCGACCCCGGTGCCGTCGTAGAGCTCGAGGCAGGGCCGGTCGTCGGGCTGGTAGCCGCTGCCGGGCAGCCAGCCGCCGTACACCTGCATCCAGGCACCGTGGATCTCCATGGCCGTGCCCTCGAAACGCGCACAGGCGTAGCGGCCACCGGCCAGCGTCTGCACGCCGATCTCGCCCTCGGCACGGAAGCCGGCATCCACCTGCACGCAGGCGTCGTAGCGGCACTTCTCCGGCGGCGTGATGTCCGCGCTGTCCTGGCTCAGGCCCACCAGCAGGCGCCCGGGCTGCAGCAGGCCATGCTGGCCGCACCAGGCACTGAAGCGCTGCCACAGCGCAGAGATGCCCGGGCTGCCATAGGGGCCGACATGGCGCAGGTAGGCCACGGTGGTGTCGGGAAGGGTTCTGAGTTCGATGTTCAAGGCAGGTGCTCCGTGATCGTCATGGCGTTGTTGCCATGGCTGGGCATCGTGGCGAAGTGCCTCGATCACGGCTTGATGGTCCTTGCGCTGCGCTTGATGAATCTTGCTGAGCTGCTCCCGGTGGCGCAGCGCCCAGTCGCGCCACGCACCGCCGCGCCAGGCGCTGGGCGTGACGCCGAAGTGCGCCTTGAAGGCGCGCGTGAACACCTCGGCCGAGCCGAAGCCCACGTCCAGCGCGATGGTCAGGGCGGCCTGCGGCGGCGATGCGAGCAGGCGGCTGGCTGCCACTTCCAGCCGGCGGCGGCGCACGCGCTCGGCCAGCGTCTCGCCGGTCAGGGCCTGGAAGAGCCGATGGAAATGCCAGGGCGAGAAATGCGCCACCGCGGCCAGCGCCGCCAGGTCCAGCGGCTCGGCCAGGTGCGCATCGATGTGGTCGACGACACGGTTGATGCGCGCCACGTAGCCGGGGCGGTGCGCGTCCGTCGCCACGCGCCGGCCCGGCGAACGTTCAGGCCGCGGCGCGCTGCCCGAGCGCCGCGATGCGGTCGAGCGCCGCCTCGAGGTTGGCCACCGTGCGGTCGACGTGCTGCAGCTTCTCGAGGCCGAACAGGCCGATGCGGAAGGTCTTGAAGTCGGCCGGCTCGTCGCACTGCAGCGGCACGCCGGCAGCGCTCTGCAGGCCTTCGGCGATGAAGGCCTTGCCGGTGTGCAGGCCGTCGTCGTCGGTGTAGCTGACCACCACGCCGGCAGCCTGGAAGCCTTCGGCCGCCACGCTCGGGAAGCCGCGGCGCAGCATCAGCGCACGCACCTTGCGGCCGAGCTCGATCTGCGCGGCGCGCAGCTTCTCGAAGCCGAGCGCGCGGGTCTCGACCATCACGTCGCGCGTGATCGTCAGCGCGTCGGTCGGCATGGTCGTGTGATAGACGTGGGCGCCCTTCTCGTAGGTCTCCATCACCGACAGCCACTTCTTCAGGTCCATCGCGAAGCTGGTGCTGGTGGTGCCGTCGATGGCGACGCGGGCGCGCTCGCCGAGCATCACGAAGGCGCAGCAGGGCGAGCCGGTCCAGCCCTTCTGCGGTGCGCTGACCAGCACGTCGACACCGGTGGCCTTCATGTCCACCCACAGCGCGCCGGAGGCGATGCAGTCGAGCACGAACAGGCCGCCGACCTCGTGCGCGGCGTCGGCCACGGCCTTCAGGTAGTCGTCGGGCAGCACCATGCCGGCCGAGGTCTCGACGTGCGGCGCGAACACCACCGCCGGCTTCTCGCGGCGGATGGCGGCCACCACTTCGTCGATCGGCGCCGGCGCGAACGGCTGCTGCCGGCCGCTGCCCTGCAGGCGCGCCTTCATCACCGTCACCGACGACGGGATGCGGCCCATGTCGAAGATCTGCGTCCAGCGGAAGCTGAACCAGCCGTTGCGGATCACCAGCGCGTGCTTGTCGGTGGCGAACTGGCGCGCCACGGCTTCCATGCCGTAGCTGCCGCTGCCAGGCACGACGATGGCCGAGTGCGCCTGGTAGGCGTCCTTCAGCACCGAGGAGATGTCGCGCATCACGCCCTGGAACTTGCGCGACATGTGGTTCAGCGCGCGGTCGGTGTAGACGACCGAGTATTCGAGCAGGCCGTCAGGATCGACGTCGGGCAACAGTCCGGGCATGTCAGTCTCCGTGCGCAGGGCGCTTTTCGCTTTTGGGGCGGAAAGCTTAGCACCCTGGGCCCGGCCGCGCCGGCCGACGGCCTCCCCCTGGGTCAGTGGCTGATCATCCAGGGCCGCTTCGACGGGAAGGCCTTGGCGCCGTTGGCCGCCGTCACCGTGGCACCGCGCTTGCCGGGCGAACAGCATCCGCAGCCGGCCGGGTGGCGCATGCGCTGGTAGCTGCCCGAGGTCTTCGGCTCGTGGCGGGCGCGCTCGTTGGTCTCCATCGCCCGGCGGGTCTCGCTGCTGAGGCAGGCCAGCCGCGGCATGGCGGCGAACACCCGTGGTGAGGGCGTCGCGCAGTCGGGGCAGGCAGCAGGCTGGTCGCGCTGCGCGAAAGAGCGCAGCGCGTCGAAGCCGCCGCAAGACGGACAGGCGTAGTCGTAGGTGGGCATGCGGCGGCTCCGCGGCTCAGAGGTCGGGGGACAGCGGCATCTGGATGCTGCCGTCGATGAACTTCGTCGGCCCGGCCGCGCTCGGGTTGATGTCGAAGTCGAAGATCGCGGTCGGCAGCCACAGCGTCGCGCAGGCGTTGGGCACGTCGACCACGCCACTGATGTGCCCCTGCACCGGCGCCGTGCCGAGGATCGAGTAGGCCTGTGCCCCCGAGTAGCCGAACTTCTTCAGGTATTCGATGGCGTTCAGGCAGGCCTGGCGGTAGGCCACGTTCACGTCGAGGTAGTACTGCTTGCCGGATTCGTCGACGCTGATGCCTTCGAAGATCACGTAGTCGTCGTAGACCGGCTTGATCGGGCTGGGCTTGAAGATCGGGTTCTTGATGCCGTACTTGGCCATGCCGCCCTTGATCAGGCTGACCTTCATGTGCACCCAGCCGGCCATCTCGATGGCGCCGCAGAAGGTGATCTCGCCGTCGCCCTGGCTGAAGTGCAGGTCGCCCACCGACAGGCCGGCGCCGTCGACGTAGACGGGGAAGAAGATCTTCGAGCCGCGCGACAGGTCCTTGATGTCGCAGTTGCCGCCGTGTTCGCGCGGCGGCACGGTGCGCGCGCCGGTGGCGGCGGCCTTGGCCTTCGCGTCGCCGGTCAGCTTGCCCATGTGCGCAGTGCCGGCGAACGGCGGGTTGGCCAGGCCGCTGGTGGCCGGGTCGGAGTCGATCAGCGCCTGCTCGCGGGCGTTCCACATCTCCAGCATCTTCGGGTCCGGCAGGCAGCCGATCAGCCCGGGGTGGATCAGGCCGGCGTACTTCACGCCCGGCACGTGCCGGCTGGTGGTGAACATGCCGTGGAAGTCCCAGATCGACTTCTGCGCCTGCGGGAAGTGCTCGGTCAGGAAGCCGCCGCCGTTCTTCTTGCTGAAGAAGCCGTTGAAGCCCCACAGGCTGTCGTCCTTGGCGCCGATGTCCAGCAGGTCGACCACCAGCAGGTCGCCCGGCTCGGCGCCCTTCACGCCCACCGGGCCGCTGAGGTAGTGCACCGTCGACAGATCGATGTCGCGCACGTCGTCGGCGCTGTTGTTGTTCTTGATGAAGCCGCCGGTCCAGTCGTAGGTCTCGAGCACGAACTCGTCGCCCGGCTTGACCCAGCAGGCCATCGGAATGTCCGGGTGCCAGCGGTTGTGCACCATCTCGTTGGACGGTGCGGGCTTGGAAAGGTCGACCTTGATCAGGGTTTCGGGCATGGCTGTGCTCCTTCGGGGATGAAGTCTTGGGTTCAGACGGAGAGGTATTGCTTGATGTGGGCGGCGTCGGTGTCGGCGCGGCTGGTCTCGTGCACGAGCCGCCCGCCTTCGATGACGAACAGGCGGTCCGCGACATCCATCGCGAAGCTCAGCACCTGCTCGGACACGACGATGGAGATCTCGCGCAGCTTGCGGATCTCGTTCAGCGCCTTGGCGATGTCCTTGATGATCGACGGCTGGATGCCCTCGGTCGGCTCGTCGAGCAGCAGCACCTTCGGGTTGGTGACGAGTGCGCGGGCAATCGCGAGCTGCTGCTGCTGGCCGCCGGAGAGGTTGCCGCCCTTGCGACGCTTCATGTCCCACAGCACCGGGAACAGCGCGTAGATCTCCTCGGGGATGCGCTTGTCCTTGGCGTTCTCGAGACCGGTCTGGATGTTCTCCTCGACGGTCAGCGTCGGGAAGATCATGCGGCCCTGCGGTACGTAGGCAATGCCCTTGGCGACGCGCCGGTAGCTCTCGTCCTTCGTGATGTCGTTGCCGGCGACGCTGACCGAGCCGGCCTTGGTCGGCAGCACGCCCATCAGGCTCTTGAACAGCGTGGTCTTGCCCATGCCGTTGCGGCCCATGATGGCCACCGTCTCCTTCGGTGCCGCCTCGAACGAGATGCCGTGCAGCGCCTCGCTTTGCCCGTAGGCGACGAACAGGTCTTTCACGCTCAGCATGTCGATGCTCCTGGTGGTCGACCTAGTGGCCGAGGTAGACGTCGATGACCTTGGGGTCGTTCTGCACCTTCTCCATGGAGCCCTCGGCGAGGATTTTTCCCTGGTGCATCACGGTGACCTTGTGGGCGATCTGCTTGACGAAGTCCATGTCGTGCTCGATCACGATCACCGAGCGGTTCTTGCAGATGCGCTGCAGCAGCTCGGCGGTGAGCTCGCGCTCGCGGGCGCTCATGCCGGCGATCGGTTCGTCGAGCATCAGCAGCTCGGGCTCCTGCATCAGCAGCATGCCGATCTCCAGCCACTGCTTCTGGCCGTGGCTGAGCAGCCCGGCCTCCATCGGCAGTGCGTCGGCCAGGCCCACCTCCTCGGCCACCACCTGCACGCGCGCCTTGACCTCGTCGTTGCACTTGAAGAACAGCGCGCCCAGCACCGATCGGCCCTTGGGGAAGGACACCTCGAGGTTCTGGAAGACAGTCAGGTTCTCGTAGATCGACGGCGTCTGGAACTTGCGGCCGATGCCGCGGCGCACGCGGGTGTGCTCCGGGAGCTTGGTCAGCTCCTCGTTCTTGAACTTGATGCTGCCGGCGCTGGCCTTGGTCTTGCCGCAGATCAGGTCGAGCAGCGTGGTCTTGCCGGCGCCGTTCGGGCCGATGATCACGCGCAGCTCGTTCTTGTCGATGTACAGCGTCAGCGCGTCGATCGCCTTGAAGCCGTCGAAGGAGACGGTCAGGTCCTCGACCGCCAGTGCGAAGTCGGTGTTGCTCATGGGGTTCTCCTCAGGCCTGCTGGCCACTCACGCCCGGGGGCAGCGTCGGCGGCGTGCTCGGCACCGGCTTGGGGGCCTCGGGATACGCGGCATGTGCGGCCGCCAGTGCCGCCTTCTGCGCCGCGCGCTGCGACTGGCGCTTCGTCCACCAGGGCTTGATGTGGCTGTCGACCAGGCCGGCCAAGCCGTTCGGGAAGGCCATGGTCACACCGATGAAGAGGGCGGCCATCAGGAACAGCCACAGGTCCGGGAAGGTCTCGGAGAACAGTGTCTTGCCGGCGTTGACCAGCAGCGCGCCGTATACCGCGCCGACCAGGCTCATGCGGCCGCCGACCGCGGCGTAGATGACCATCTCGATCGACGGGACGATGCCGACAAAGCTCGGCGACATGAAGCCGACCTGCAGGGCGAACATGGCGCCGCCGATGCCGGACAGCGCTGCACCCAGGCAGAACACCGCGACCTTGAACATCGCCACGTCGTAGCCGGAGAAGCGCACGCGGTCTTCCTTGTCGCGCATCGCCAGCAGCAGCGTGCCGAGCTTGCTCTTCTGGATCCAGGCGCACAGGACGATGCTGCCGAGCAGCAGGCCCGAGCACACGTAGTAGAGGATGAGTCGTGCCGAGTCGGTGCGGATGTCCCAGCCGAGCAGCGTCTTCAGGTCGGTCATGCCGTTGACGCCGCCGGTGTAGCCCTGCTGGCCGATGATCAGCACGGTCAGGATCAGCGCCACGGCCTGCGTGATGATCGCGAAGTACACGCCGCCGACCCGCCGCTTGAACATCGCGTAGCTGATGATGAAGGCCAGCAGCGTGGGCACCGCGATCACCAGGATCAGCGCCAGCGGCAGGCTCTTGAACGGCAACCAGAAGAACGGCAGCTCGGTGAGCTGGTTCCAGTCCATGAAGTCCGGGATGCCCGGCGTGCTCTGGATCTTGGTGCTCTCGGGGTCGCTGGCCTCGAGCTTGAGGAACATCGCCATCGCGTAGCCGCCGAGGCCGAAGAACACGCCCTGGCCGAGGCTGAGCACGCCGCCGTAGCCCCACACCATCACCAGGCCGACGGCGACGAAGGCGTAGGTCAGGTACTTGCCGACCAGGTTGAGGCGGAAGGCGTCGAGCGACAGCGGCAGGATCACCAGCAGCAGCAGCGCGAGCAGCAGCGTGCTGCCCACGCCGGGGCGTGCGAGCCAGGTCTTGATCGAGTTCATGCGGGATCTCCGGGACAGTTCAGCATTCGGCTCAGCGACGCACCTTCGATGCGAACAGCCCCTGTGGCCGCATCATCAGGATCAGCACGATCAGCGACAGCGTCAGCACCTTGGCCATCGAGCCGCTCATGAAGAACTCGCTGATCGACTGCGTCTGCGCGATGCCGAAGGCCGAGGCCACGGTGCCCAGCAGGCTGGCCGCGCCGCCGAAGGTGACGACCAGGAAGGCGTCGACGATGTACAGCGACCCCGAGGTCGGGCCGGTCGAGCCGATCGTCGTGAAGGCCGCACCGGCCACGCCGGCGATGCCGCAGCCGATGGCGAAGGTCAGGCGGTCGGTCTTGCTGGTGTTGATGCCGATCGCGTTGGCCATCTGCCGGTTCGCGACCGTGGCGCGCACGCGCAGGCCCCAGCGGCTCTTGTAGAGCGCCAGCATCACGCCGCCGGTGACCACGGCGGTGAGCGCCAGCACGAACAGGCCGTTGATCGGGATGTCCAGGCCCGGGTGCGGCGCCCAGGAGCCGAGCAGCCAGTCGGGCAGTGTCGGGCTGACCTCCTTCGGCCCGATGCCCGAGCGGAACGCCTGCTGGATGCCCAGGCTCAGGCCCCAGGTGGCCAGCAGCGTGTCCAGCGGGCGCTTGTAGAGGTGGCGGATCAGCGCCCACTCGACCAGCCAGCCGGCTGCGAAGGCCAGCACGAAGGCGACGCAGATCGCGATCGGAAAGTAGTAGGCGATGAAGCCGGGCGCGAACTTCTCCGACAGCGTCGAGCCGAGGAAGATGGTGTAGGCGCCGATGGTCATGAACTCGCCATGCGCCATGTTGATCACGCCCATCTGGCCGAAGATGATCGCCAGCCCCAGGCCCATCAACAGCAGCACAGAGAACAGGCTCAGCCCCGCGAAGCCCTGCATCAGGCCGATGTTCATCATCTCGGAAAAGCTCATCGCACGACTCCGCGGTCAAAGGAAGAGATCAAGCAAACACCGCGGATCCGGCTTGGCCGGTCCGCTGGTGTTGCCCCCTGGGGGGAGGCCGAGAGGCCTCCGGGGGGGTCGTTACTGATATCCCTTGGGGAACGGATCCGGCTTGATCAGCTCGGCCGACTCCGCCACCACCTTGAAGGTGGCGTCGGGCTGGCCCTGGCCGATGCGCGCCTTGCTCCACAGGTGGTGGTTGGCGTCGAGCTTCACGTAGCCTTCCGGCGCCGTCTTCAGCTCGATGCCGGGCGAGGCGGCCACCACCTTGTCGACGTCGAAGCTGCCGGCCTTCTCGACCGCCGCCTTCCACAGCCAGGGGCCGAGGTAGCCGGCCTGGGTCACGTCGCCGATCACCGCGTCCTTGCCGTACTTGGCCTTGAAGGCAGCGACGAACTTCTTGTTGTTCTCGTTGTCGAGCGACTGGAAGTACTTCATCGACGAGTAGAAGCCGGCGAAGTTCTCGCCGCCCACGCCGGTCATCTCGTCCTCGGTCACCGACAGCGTCAGCAGGAACTGCTTGTCGCCGGTGATGCCCGCGGCCTTGAGCTGCTTGTAGAACGCGACGTTCGAGCCGCCGACCACCGCGCAGAAGATGCAGTCCGGCTTGGCGACCTTGATCTTGTTGATCAGCGAGTTGAAGTTGGTGTTGCCCAGCGGGTAGTACTCCTCGCCGACCACCTTGCCGAGCTTGCCCACCGTCTCGATGTGCTTGCGCGCGATCTTCATCGAGGTGCGCGGCCAGATGTAGTCGGAGCCGACCAGGAAGAAGGTCTTGGCCTTCTTCTCCTTCGCACCCCAGTCCAGGCTCCAGATGATCTGCTGCGTCGCTTCCTGGCCGGTGTAGATGACGTTCTTGCTCTGCTCCAGGCCTTCGTAGAAGGTCGGGTAGTACAGCAGGCCGTTCTCCTTCTCGAACACCGGCAGCACGGCCTTGCGCGAGGCGCTGGTCCAGCAGCCGAACACCGCGGCGACGCGGTCGTTGACGAGCAGCTTCTTGCTCTTCTCGGCGAAGGTCGGCCAGTCGCTGGCGCCGTCTTCCTTGATGACCTTGATCTTGCGGCCGAGGATGCCGCCCATCGCGTTGATCTGGTCGATGGCGAGCTGCTCGGCCTGGATCGAACCGGTCTCCGAGATCGCCATCGTGCCGGTGGCCGAGTGCAGCTGGCCGACCGTCACCTCGGTGTCGGTGATCGCCAGCTTGGTGGTGTTCACCTTCGCAGTCGGGAACTGCTGGGCCAGCGCCCAGGCCGGCACGCCGGCGAGCGGCAGCGCGGCGGCGCCTTGCAGCAGGCGGCGGCGCTGCAGCGATTTCGGATCGTGGTTCTGGTCGTGGGACATTCAGCTCTCCTGGCGGGTTGAGGACAAATCCGTGCGCCGGGCACCAACGCTGTGCGGCGTCTGGCGCTTCGGCATGGCGCCAAAGGTAGGAGAGGGCGTGCGCATCACGAATACGTCATTCGACGTAGCCGCGGCGGGACTGCTTCTTGCAGACTCCCGCGGCACCATGGGACTCGCCCCGCAAAAGATCTTCCGCATCCGCCGCGACTACAACAGCTGGGTCGCCGACGAGACGCTGGAGGACTACGCGCTTCGCTACACGCCCCGCCACTTCCGCAAGTGGAGCGAGTTCCGCGTCGCCAACACCGCGTTCGGCGCCACCTCGTTCCTGGCGCTCGAGGCGATCGGCGGCGCCATCGCGCTGAGCTACGGCTTCACCAATGCGTTGTGGGCGATCCTGGTGGTGGGCCTGATCACCTTCCTGACCGGCCTGCCGATCAGCTACTACGCGGCCAAGTACGGCCTCGACATGGACCTGCTAACGCGCGGCGCCGGCTTCGGCTACCTCGGCTCGACGCTGACCTCGCTGATCTACGCCAGCTTCACCTTCATCTTCTTCGCGCTGGAGGCGGCCATCCTCGCGCTGGCGCTGGAGATGTATACCGACTGGCCGCTGTCGGTGTGCTACCTGATCGCCTCGCTCGGCGTGGTGCCGCTGGTGATGCACGGCATCACGCTGATCTCGCGCCTGCAGCTGTGGACGCAGCCGGTGTGGATCCTCCTTTTCCTGCTGCCCTACGCGGCCGTGCTCGCCAAGGACCCGGGCAAGTTCAGCGAGTTCGCCACGCTGGCCGGGCGCGTGTCGGGCAGTGCGGGCTTCGATCCACTGATGTTCGGTGCGGCAGCGACGGTGGCCTTCTCGCTGGTCGTGCAGATCGGCGAGCAGGTCGACTACCTGCGTTTCCTGCCGGAGAAGACCCGCGTCAACCGCGTGCGATGGTGGACCGCGGTGCTGGTGGCCGGGCCGGGCTGGATCGTGCCGGGCATGGTCAAGATGCTCGGCGGCGCCTTCCTCGCCTTCCTGGTGCTGCAGCAGCAGCTGCCGATCGAGAAGGCGATCGAGCCAACGCACATGTACCTGGCCGGCTACGCCTACCTGTTCGACGACGCCCGCTGGGTGCTGGCCGCCACCGTGCTGTTCGTGATCGTCTCGCAGGTCAAGATCAACCTGACCAACGCCTACGCCGGCTCGCTGGCCTGGTCGAACTTCTTCGCGCGGCTGACGCACAGCCACCCGGGGCGCGTGGTCTGGCTGGTCTTCAACGTGCTGATCGCGGTGCTGCTGATGACGCTGGGCGTGTTCGGCGCGCTGGAGAGCGTGCTCGGGCTGTACAGCAACGTGGCCATCGCCTGGGTCGGCGCGCTGGTGGCCGACCTGGTGATCAACAAGCCGCTGGGCTGGAGCCCGCGCGCGGTGGAGTTCAAGCGGGCGCACCTGTACGACATCAACCCGGTCGGCATGGGCGCGATGCTGTTCGCCACCGTGCTGTCGGTGGCGGCCTATGCGGGCACGATGGGCGACGTGGCGCAGGCCTATGCGCCGTTCATCGCGCTGTCGGCCTCGATGATCGCCTCGCCGCTGCTGGCCTGGTGGACGCGCGGGCGCTACTACATCGCCCGACCGGCGGCGACGCGCTGGCGCCCGGGCGAATCGGTGCAGTGCTCGGTGTGCGAGAACCACTTCGAGTCGGAGGACATGGCGCAGTGCCCGGCCTACGACGCGCCGATCTGCTCGCTGTGCTGCACGCTGGAGTCGCGCTGCCACGACCGCTGCAAGACCGATGCACGCGCCGCCGACCAGGTGCGCGCCGCGCTGGCGCGCCTGCTGCCGGCGCGGCTAAGCGAAGCGGTCAACTTCCGCGTCGCGCACTACCTGGTGGTGGTGGTGTCGCTGCTGGCGCTGCTGGCGGTCATCCTCGGCGTCGTCTACGAGCAGCAGAGCGCACTGCACTCCGGCGCGTTGGCGAACCTGCGCGAGCCCTTCCTGCAGGCCTTCGCCCTGCTCTCGCTGGCCGCCGCGGTCGGCGCCTGGTGGATCGTGCTGGGCAGCGAGAGCCGCCACATGGCGGAGGACGAGTCGAACCGGCAGAACCTGCTGCTGACGCGCGAGATCGAGGCCCACCAGCGCACCGACGCCGCGCTGCAGCGCGCCAAGGACCTGGCCGAGGCGGCCAACCAGGCGAAGACGCGCTACGTGACCGGCATGACCCACGAGCTGCGCACGCCGCTGAACAGCATCCTCGGCTATGCGCAGATCCTGCTGAAGGACGAGCAGGTGCGCGGCGAGCCGCGGCTGGCGGTCGACACCATCCGGCGCAGCGGCGAGCACCTGCACGGCCTGATCGACGGGCTGCTCGACCTGGCGCGCATCGAGGCCGGCAAGCTGCGCCTGGACATCGCGCCGATGTCGGTGCGCGAGTTCCTCGACGACATCGTCGGCATGGTCGCGCCACAGGCGGCGGCCAAGGGCCTCGCCTTCGAGCTGCAGACCGAGGGCCGCGTGCCGGCCTACGTGCGCGCCGATGCGCGGCGGCTGCGCCAGATTCTCGTCAACCTGCTCGGCAACGCGGTGCGCTTCACCGACCGCGGCCGCATCGTGCTGCGCCTGGACCACAGCCGCGAGGTGGTGCGCTTCGAGGTCATCGACACCGGCATCGGCATCGCCGAGCAGGACCTGGAGCGCATCTTCCTGCCCTTCGAGCGCGGCAGCGCCGGGCGGCGCACCGGCGAGCCGGGCACCGGCCTGGGCCTGACCATCACCCACCTGCTGACGCAGCTGATGGGCGGCGAGCTGACGGTGAAGAGCGTGCCCGGCGAGGGCAGCACCTTCACCGTGCGCCTGTACCTGAGCGAGACCGCCGAGCCGCCGGCCGAGCGCGGCGTGCCGATGCGGCCGGCGACCGGCTACATCGGCATGCGCCGCACGCTGCTGGTGGTCGACGACCAGCCGACGCAGCGGCAGATGCTCGCCGGCATGCTGCTGCCGCTGGGCTTCCGCCTGCGCGAAGCGGCCAGCGGCACGGAGTGCCTGCAGAGCGTGGCCGAGCAGCCACCTGACGCGGTGCTGCTCGACATCTCGATGGACGACATGGACGGCTGGGAGACGGCGCGCCGCATCCGCGCTGCCGGCTTCGACGCGTTGCCGATCCTGATGGTCTCGGCCAACGCCTTCGAGAACCAGGCCGACAAGCTCGCCGCCGCCGGCGTGCAGGGCTTCGTCGACAAGCCGGTGATGGAGTCGGAGCTGCTGGCTGCGCTGCAGCGGGTGCTGCAGCTCGAGTGGGTGGCCGAGCTGGCGCTGCCGAGCTGGGCGGCCGACGCCAGCTCGAGCATCGTCGAACTGCCGGAGGAGCATGCACGCACGCTGATCCGGCTGGCACGGCTGGGCCACCGCCAGGGCCTGGTGGTGGCGCTGGAGCGGCTGGTGCAGGAGCATCCCGACTGCGCCGCGACCGCCGCCGACCTGCGCGCGCTGGTCGAGCGTTTCGCGTGGAACGAGCTGATCGATCGGCTGCAGCGTTCGCTGTCGCGGCGCGACGAGGAGCTGGCATGAGCGCGGGCCCTGCCCCGGCGGCCGCGACGGCACGTGACGTGGTGCTGGTCGTCGACGACACGCCGGCCTCGCTCGGCGCGCTGTGCAGCGAGCTGGAGGCAGAGGGCTACACCGTGCTCGTCGCGCCCGACGGCGAAGCCGCGCTCGCGCAGCTCGACCTGGTGGTGCCCGACGCGATCCTGCTCGACGCGCTGATGCCCGGCCTCGACGGCTTCGAGACCTGCCGCCGCATCAAGGCGCAGCCGGTGTGGGCCCATGTGCCGGTGATCTTCATGACCGGCCTGGCCGAGACCGAGCACATCGTCGCCGCTTTCGCGGCCGGCGGCGTCGACTACGTGGTCAAGCCGGTGCGTGCGCAGGAGGTGCTGGCCCGGCTGGCCACCCATGTGCGCAATGCGCGCGCGGTGCGCCTGGCGCGCGCGGCGGTCGACGTCGGTGGCCTGGGCGTGGTGGTGGTCGACGCGCGCGGCCGGCTGGCCTGGCGCTCGCCGCAGGCGCAGGCCTGGCTGGCCGGGCTCTTCGCCGGCGAGGACGACGCCGCCAGCATCGCCTGGCTGCTCGCCGCAGATGCAGAAGCCGAACGCAGCGCAGCCGACGGCCGCACGCTGCTCGCCCGCCGGCTCGGCGAGGTGGGCCTGGGCGAGACCATGTGGCTGCTGCGCCTGCGCGAGGCCGGCGAGGCGGGCGCCTCGCGCCTGGCCACCGCAGCGCTGACCCCGCGCGAGACCGAGGTGCTGTCGTGGATCGCCAAGGGCAAGACCAACCGCGACGTGGCCGAGATCCTCGGCATGAGCCCGCGCACCGTCAACAAGCACCTCGAGCATGTATTCGAGAAGCTCGGCGTCGAGACGCGCGCGGCCGCGGCCGCGCTGGCCAGCCGCGAGTTGCGCTGAGGCCGGGGTGGCGGGGCCGTCGAGCGCGTCAGCTTGTTCATTCTTACTCCGCGGCGGCCCGCGGATCGCCGGATCGGCAGGTCAAGATGATATTCGGCGGAATGAAACCGGTATCAAAATGATGCCGAGTTTGGCGGTCGGCTTGTCACTTGAACGGCGGATGATCGGCCGCCGCGCTGGGCAGGCTGGCGCTCAGCGTGTGCCACAGCGGGATCGAGGCGTCCCAGTCGGCGCGGGCGGCGCAGTCCTCGAGCTGGCGTGCCACTGCGCTGGCCGAGGCCAGGCCCAGGGTGGCCAGCACGCTCTTCAGGCTGTGCGCCAGCCGGCGCAGCGCGGCGGCATCGCGGCTGGCCAGCGCGGCGTCACCGGCCCGCTGGTCGTGCGCGAACTGCGCCAGGCAGCTGCTGCGGTAGGCCAGGAACAGCGCGCGGTCGCCGCCGAAGTGCTGCGCCAGGGCGGCCCGCTCGGCGTCCGACAAGGATTCTTCGTCCTGCGGTGCCGGGGCACCGGCGGGGGCTGCCTCTGCCCCCACGGCGTCGCGCACGCATTGCTCCAGCTCGGACAGCGAGGTCGGCTTGGACAGGCGGCGCCACACGCCCAGGGCGTCGAGCCGCCGCTGCGTCTCGGCGCGGATGCCGGCACTGAAAACGGCCAGCCGCGCGCCGGCGCGCTGGTCCGGGTGATCGGCCAGGTGCTGCAGCAGGTCGAAGCCGGTTTCGCCGGGCATCATCAGGTCGGTGATGATCAGCTGGAACGGCGCGCCGGCGAGGGCCTCACGGGCCTGCGGCACGCCCTCCGCCTCGACCAGCTCAACCGCCATGTCCTCGAGCGCCAGGGCGACGAACCGGCGGATCGACGCATCGTCGTCGACCAGCAGCACGCGCGGACGCCCTGCCGCACGGCCCGGCACGCTCATGGCGCGGCAGGTTCGGCCAAGTGCGCGCCCAGCGCGTCGGCCAGCAGCGGCGGCAGTTCGGTGACGAGCTGCGGCTTGTGCACCACCGGCACACCGGCCAGCGCGAAGGCATAGGGCTCGCGCTGCGCCTCGTCCAGCGAGGTGATGACGATCAGCCGGCTCTGGCTGAACTGCGGGTGCGAGCGCAGGCTGGTGATCAGCGTGGCGCCGTCGATGCCCGGCAGCAGGATGTCGACGATCAGCACGTCGGGCTGAAGCTGGCCGGCCATGGCCAGTCCGGCGAAGCCTTCGTCGGCCACGTGCAGCTCGACCTGGGCGAACTTCTGGCCAAGCAGCAGCCGCACCAGGTTCTGGAAGTGCACCGAGTCCTCGATCAGCAGCACGCGCGGGGCACGCCGGGAGCCGGCGCGCTGCACGGCGCCGTCGGCGGAGCGGGTGCCGCGCGCGGCCATCCAGCGTTCCACCGAGGCGCGCGAGATGCGCCGGTGCCCGCCCGGCGTCTTCCAGGCGTCGAGCTCGCCGCGGTCGACCATCAGCTGCACGGACCGCACCGCCAGCCCCAGCAGGCCGGCGACTTCGATGGTGGTGTAAGGGTCCGAGGATGATGAATCTTGTGTGGCCATCGCGTAATTTTGCCGGATTCGGCGCCAGATTGCGATGCAAGCCGAAATGATAGATATGTTCTACACGACAATCCGATCCAGTCACTTCCGCCGTTCCGTGCCTGCATCATGAAAAAAATCCTGATCGTCGATGACCACGCCGACATCCGCCGGCTGATCCGCCTGACGCTGGAGGTCGAGGACTGCGAGGTCCGCGAGGCCGCCGATGCCGTCGAAGGGTGGAAGGAGGCCATGCGCTTCCAGCCCGACCTGGTGCTGCTCGACGTGATGATGCCGGGCAACGGCAATGGCCTGGACCTGTGCCTGGCGATCAAGCTCGAGCCGCTGCTGGCGAGCACCCGCGTGATCATGCTGTCGGCGCGGGGCAGCAGCGGCGACCGCGCCGCCGGGCTCGGCGCCGGCGCCGACGCCTACCTGGTCAAGCCCTTCAGCCCGATGCAGCTGCTGGGCATGCTCGAGAGCGAGGAGGCTGGAGCATGAGCACACCGGACCTCGAGACCCTCGCCGGGATGCCGGAGTCCAACTGCTACGACGACGCCGCGGCGGCGCAGATGGAGCGCCTGGTGCGCGACTTCGGCCGCATGTACCAGGAGCGCAACGAGGCGCTGCAGGAAGTGGCGCGCGCCCACCACGACGCGCTGCTGCGCCTGTCGCGCGCGGCCGAGTACCGCGACGACGACACCGGCGTGCACATCGTGCGCATCGGCTACCTGGCATGGGCGCTGGCGCTGCGCCTCGGCCAGGGCAGCGACTGGGCGGCGCTGCTGCGCAAGGCGGCGCCGATGCACGACGTCGGCAAGATCGGCATCCCCGACGGCGTGCTGAAGAAGCCCGGCTCGTTCACCCCCGAAGAGCGCGCGGTGATGAACCGCCATGCGGAGATGGGTGCCGAGATCCTCGGTCGCTCGCGCATTCCGCTGTTCCAGCTGGCCGCCGAGGTGGCGCTGTCGCACCACGAGCGCTGGGACGGCAACGGCTACCCCTACCGGCTCGCCGGCGATGAGATCCCGCTGTCCGGGCGCATCGTCGCAGTGGTCGACTTCTTCGACGCGCTGACCATGGATCGCTGCTACCGCCCCGCGTTCAGCGACGAACGTGCCGTCGAGATGCTGCGCGAAGAACGCGGCCGCGCCTTCGACCCGCGCGTGGTCGACTGCTTCCTGGAACACCTGGACGAGCTGATCGAGCTGCGCGACAGCGTGACCCGTCATCGCCCTGGATTCGACGACCTGACTGCCGACCAACCGATGCGCATCGTTGCGCGCACGCCCGTCCCGAGGACTACATCATGAGCTTTGCCACCCTGGCGCGCGGCGCCGCCCTGTTCTCCCTGCTGTTGCCCGCGCTGGCCGCGCAGGCTGGCCCGGTGCTCGACCGGGTCAAGGCCGCGCAGTCGGTTCGCGTGTGCATCTGGCCCGACTACTACGGCATCACCTTCCGCAACCCGCGCACCCAGCAACTGGTGGGTATCGACATCGACCTGTCGGCCGAGTTCGGCCGCGACCTGAAGAGCAAGGTCGAGTACGTCGAGAGCTCGTTCCAGAAGCTGATCGACGATCTGAAGGGCGACCGATGCGACGTCGCGATGTTCGCCGTCGGCGTGCTGCCGGCCCGCGCGGCGCAGATCGCCTTCTCGAAGCCCTACCTGCAGAGCGACATCTACGCCATCAGCACACGCAGCAACCGCGTCGTGCGCGAGTGGGCCGACATCGACAAGCCCGGCGTGCAGGTGGCCGTGCAGGCTGGCACCTTCATGGAGCCGGTGATGGCGGCAGCACTCAAGCAGGCGACGATGGTGGTGGTCAAGCCGCCGGCCACGCGCGAGCGCGAGCTCGAGGCGGGCCGCGTCGACGTCTTCATGACCGACTACCCCTACAGCCGGCGGCTGCTCGACAACGCCGACTGGGCCACGCTGATCGCGCCGCCCAAGCCGTTCCACGTGCTGCCCTATGCGTACGCGGTCAAGCAGGGCGACGAGGCCTGGCTCGCCACCGTCGACGAGTTCGTCGCGCGAATCAAGCGCGACGGCCGGCTGGACGCGGCGGCGAAGCGGCACGGGCTGGGCCCGGTCGTGTTGCTGCAGCCCTGATGCAGCCGTGATGCAACCCTGACAATCCGCGGAGCGTGACTGCCACCGAACTCCCCGACACGACGCCGCCCCCGACGCGCTGGCGCGCCAGTGCCGTGGTGCCCTGGGCGGGCGTGGTGGTGGCGCTGCTGGTGGCTGCGGTGGTGGCCTGGCTCGGCTGGACCGAGTACGAGGAGAAGATGGAGACGCGGCGCTCGCGCAACGAGTTGCTCGCCCGTGTGCTGGAAGACCACGCCACGCGCACCGTCGAGACCACGTCCATCGCGATGGCCTCGCTGTCCGAACTGATCGCCACGCAGGACATGAAGCAGCTCGCCGAGGTGGCGCCGCTGCTCAACCAGACGCTCATCGGCCTGCCCTACCTGCGCAGCATTGCGCTGCTGGACAGCCGCGGCACGGTGATCACCAGCACGGTGGCGCGCGACGTCGGCCAGTCGGTCGACCTGAAGCTGCTGGGCAACTGGCCCGCGCTCGACCGCGACCGGCTCGGCGGCTTCGTGCGCGGCCGAGGCCTCGCCGACCTGGCCGGCCGCGGAACCGCCGCACCCGGCGCTGTCGGCTTCATCCCGCTGATGCGCGCGCTGGAACTGCGCAGCGGCGACGCCGTGCTGCTGATGGCAGCGATCAACCCGGACGCCTTCTCCAACCACCAGGAGCTGACCGTCGGCGACCCGCTCAGCGGCGCCCTGCTGGCCAGCTACGACGGCGTGCTGCTGACCTCGACCGGATCGGTGACGATCCCGGCGGGTTCGCCGCTGGGCGCGCACCCGGTGTTCCGTAGCTACCTGCCGTCGCGCGAGCACGCCACCTACGTCGGCCAGGGCGCCCGCAGCGGCGAGCAGCTGGTCGCCTTCCGCGTGTCGCGCTCGCGGCCGCTGGTGGTGCTGGTCGAGCATCCGCTGTCCGACGTGCGTGCGCACTGGTGGCACGGCATGCGCAGCTTCTTCGGCCTGGCGCTGGTGCTGCTGCTGTTCGTTGCCGCGACCACGCTGACCGCCTGGCGCAGCCTGCGCGCCCGCGAGACGACGCGCGCGCTGCTCGACCAGGCGCAGGCCCAGGTGGTGCAGCGCGAGCGCGAGCTCAGCGTGACGATCGCGAGCGTGCAGGATCTGATCTTCCGCACCGATCCGACCGGCGCGATCAGCTTTGTCAACGAGCGCTGGAGCGCGCTGGGCGGCGGCGACCCGCAGCAGGCCATCGGCCGGCGCCTGCACGAGCTGGTGCTGCCGGAGCAGCGCGAGGCGATCCGTTCGCTGTTCTCGCCCGACCTGCGCGTGCCGGTGCGCCATGCCCAGGGCACGGTGCCCGGCAACGGCGCGAACCGCACGCGGCACTTCGACGTGACGGTCGTGCCGCTGACCGACGGGCAGCGCATCGCCGGCTTTGCCGGCAGCGCGGCCGACGTGACCGACCGCGTGGTCGCGCAGCAGAAGCTGCAGACGCAGCTGGCCGTGTCGGCGCTGATGCTGGAGATCAGCCCGCTGCCGTTGTCCATGCTCGACACGATGGGACGCTACGTCAGCGTCAACCAGGCCTGGGAGGACTTCACCGGCCGCCAGCGCGCCGACGTGATCGGCCAGGCCGCAGCCAGCTACCTGCCGCCCGAGGAAGCGGCGCTGCACGATGCCCGCGACCGCGCGCTGCTGGCAGCTGGCGGCCGGGTCAGCTACGAGGCCCGCGTGACGCACCGTGACGGCTCGCGCCGCGACGTCATGCTGATCAAGACCGTGGTGCCGGGCGACGACGGCTCGCCGGCCGGCATCCTCGTCGTCGTGATGGACGTGAGCGAGTTCCGCGCCGCCGAGCGCGCCACGCGCGATGCGCGCGACGCCGCCGAGGAAGCCTCGCGCGCGAAGACCGAGTTCATCGCCAACATCAGCCACGAACTGCGCACGCCGCTGCAGTCCATCCTCGGCTTCTCCGAGCTGGGCATGATGCGCGGCCGCCAGCAGGAGAAGCTGGCGGCGATGTTCTCCGACATCCACGCCTCGGGCCAGCGCATGCTCGCGCTGGTCAACGACCTGCTCGACGTGTCGAAGATCGAAAGTACCGTGGGCACCATGCACCTCGAGCGAACCGACCTGCGTGCGCTGGTGCGCGAGGTGGCGCACGAGGTCGATCCGCTGCTGGCCGGCCGGCAGCTCACGCTGTCGCTGGCCTTGTCGGAGCTACCGATGATCGGCAAGGTCGACCCGATGCGCTTCCAGCAGGTGATTCGCAACGTGCTGGCCAACGCGATCAAGTTCTCGCCCTTCCATGGCCGCATCGAGCTCAGCGGCCAGACGCTGCCCAGCGGCGAACTGCGCCTGAGCGTGCGCGACCAGGGCCCTGGCATCCCGCCCGACGAGATCGAGCATGTGTTCGAGGCCTTCGTGCAGTCCAGCCAGACCAAGGACGGCTCCGGCGGCACCGGCCTGGGCCTGGCCATCTGTCGCAAGATCCTGGAGGCGCATGGCGGGCGCATCCATGCCGAGAACCTGCCGGGTGGCGGTGCGGTGTTCCACATCCACCTGCCGACGCGCGGTGCGAGCGAGACCGCACCGGTTCCTCTTTGAATCCGCACCGCTATACTGCCGCACAGCGCTGATTTGTTCCGGCTTGCGAGCGCTCTATAAATTCCGCTAAAGACAGGACACCCACCCGGTGTTCCGCTTTCGCGGCGCCGGGTGTTGTTGTTTCTGGGGCGTCATGGGATCGCTGGGAATCGTCCAACCGCAGGTGATGCGCTTCACCGAGCCGCTGCCGCTGAAGAGCGGCGCGCTGTTGCCTGATTACGAACTCGCCTACGAGACCTACGGCACGCTCAACGCCGACAAGAGCAACGCCGTGCTGGTCTGCCATGCGCTGAACGCCTCGCACCACGTCGCCGGCCGCTATGCCGATCAACCGAAGAGCGAGGGCTGGTGGGACAACCTCGTCGGCCCGGGCAAGCCGCTGGACACCGACCGCTTCTTCGTGATCGGCGTCAACAATCCCGGCTCCTGCTTCGGCTCGACCGGGCCGATGCACCTCAACCCGGCCACCGGCCGGGTGTGGGGCGCCGATTTCCCGGTCGTCACCGTCGAGGACTGGGTCGACGCGCAGGCGCGTCTGCTCGACCGCCTGGGCATCGTGAAGCTCGCCGCCGTGCTCGGCGGCAGCCTCGGCGGCATGCAGGCGCTGTCGTGGTCGATCCGCCACCCACAGCGGCTGCGCCAGTGCATCGCGGTGGCTACCGCGCCGAACCTGTCGGCGCAGAACATCGCCTTCAACGAGGTGGCGCGGCGCGCCATCGTCACCGACCCCGAGTTCCACGGCGGCCACTTCTACGCGCACGGCGTGGTGCCGAAACGCGGCCTGCGCGTGGCGCGCATGATCGGCCACATCACCTACCTGTCCGACGACGCGATGGAGAAGAAGTTCGGCCGCAGCCTGCGCTCGGCCGAGCTCGGCTACTCGACGCAGGAGATCGAGTTCGAGATCGAGAGCTACCTGCGCCACCAGGGCGACAAGTTCAGCGAATACTTCGACGCCAACACCTACCTGCTGATCACCCGCGCGCTCGACTACTTCGACCCGGCGCGCGAGCACGGCGGCGACCTGACGCGCGCCTTCGCGGCCGCGACCTGCCGCTTCCAGATCGTCAGCTTCACCACCGACTGGCGCTTCTCGCCGGCGCGCTCGCGCGAGATCGTCAAGGCGCTGCTCGACAACCGGCACCGCGTCAGCTATGCCGAGATCGCCGCGCCGCATGGGCACGACGCCTTCCTGCTCGAGGACCCGCGCTACCACGGCGTGCTGCGCGCCTGCTTCGACAACCTCGCGAAGGAGCTCGCCGAATGAGCCCGCGGCGTGACCTGCAGATCATCGGCGAGCTCGTGCCGCCGGGCTCGCGCGTGCTCGACCTCGGCTGCGGCGACGGCGAACTGCTCGCCTACCTGCAGGCGCAGCGCGGTTGCAGCGGCTACGGCATCGAGATCGACGACACGAACGTGCTGGCCTGCGCGAAGCGCGGCGTGGACGTCATCCAGCTCAATCTGGAGGACGGCCTGGCGATCTTCGACGACAAGAGCTTCGACATCGTGCTGCAGCTCGAGACGCTCCAGCACCTGCGCAACACCGAGAAGATGCTGCGCGAGACGGCGCGTGTCGGCCGCACCGGCATCGTCAGCTTTCCGAACTTCGCGCACTGGCCGAACCGGCTGCGCGTGGCCACCGGCCGCATGCCGGTGACCAAGGCGCTGCCCTACGAGTGGTACGACACACCGAACATCCGCGTCGGCACCTATGCCGACTTCGAGGTGCTGGCACGCAAGGATGGCCTGCGCATCCTCGACGCCTTCGGCATCCAGGATGGCGAGGTGGTGCGCCAGTGGCCCAACCTGCTGGCCAGCGTCGCCGTCTTCAAGTTCGAGCGGGGCTGAGGCGCCTCGATCGAAAGCCGCCGTTCGTCCACGTTCGAGGATTCAGGCCGGCTCGTCGCGGCCGGCGTTTCTCGGCCCGTTGTTGCCGTTCGCGTGGGTCTGCTTTCATGCCCTGATCGGCGCATCGCGGCAGGCGCTGCCCGCTGGGGTTCCCCGACTGACATGCCACCACGGTTCAGCAAAGGCGCGTGCGGGCGGGCTGGCGCGCGCCTGTTCGGCGCTGAGCAGCGCAGGGCTTGCGGCAGGCGCGCGTCAGCGCGCTTCGTAGACTGACTTGCCGCCGGCTGTCTGAGCGCAGCGAACG